>WACF01000001.1:1201636-1796211 GCA_026192395.1 Proteobacteria bacterium 005FR1 | reverse complement strand
ATTAGCACCTCAAATGCCCAAGTGGTGGAATTGGTAGACACGCTATCTTGAGGGGGTAGTGGCGTAAGCCGTCCCGGTTCAAGTCCGGGCTTGGGCACCATACTTATGAAGGCACTCCAGTGGAGTGCCTTTTTTTATTCCAAGCCCGGACTGCGTCCGGGGTTGATTCGCCCCGTCCGTGGGGCTCACCCCTTCGGGGCAGCTCCTGCGTCGCTGTCCTAATTCGCTCCCGGCGAATTAGTGGGCACCATACTTATGAAGGCACTCCGGCGGAGTGCCTTTTTTATTCCAAGCCCGGACTGCGTCCGGGGTTGATTCGCCTGGTCCATCAGGCTCCTTCCTTCCGCGGGTTTTCTTTGGAACAACTGGGGTCCGGGGGTGACCTCGGACGGCCAGTCAGATCTCGATTGGCTCCCCTGTGCGAAAACGGCGTATATTCGCTTCTGGTTCTGATTAGCGGAGGTCAGTCTGTGGGCTCGCAAGCCAAACAGCAGCAGCGAAACATTCCCCGTGCCCACAGCGCCACTCAGGTAAGCCAGGGATTTCTCCAGTGCAGGGAAGCGAGGGTGACGCTTCTGGTTCTCCTTGGGCTCTGGTCAGCGGTATCCATCTGGGGTAACCGGGACGTGTGGGCGCCCCTGGTCGCTGTTGTGGGGTTCTGCGTCTGGTATCTGATCGAAATTCCTGTGCATCGTTATTTCCTGCACATGCCCGTACCCGAGAACCAACGCCTGCATTCCCTGGTCCGGCGTCTTCACTATGCGCACCATGAAAGACCGACGGACCCGGGGCTGCTATTTTTGCCCGAGTGGGTGACCCTGCCGAACCTGATCATTGTGCCTGCGATTGCCTACGCGATCGGCTATCTGCCCGAGAGTTTGTGGTATCTGGCGGGTTACTGGACCTCGCTTACGGTCTATGAATGGATGCACTATGCAGCCCACGCGGCCTGGCAACCCTCTTGGGGGCCGTTGCAGAGAACCTTGCAGGACCACTTGCGCCACCACTTTCACAACGATAGCTACTGGTTCGGCGTGAGTAATCGCTTCATGGACCGCCTTTGGCACACCTCACCTTCGCCGGAGACGGTTGAAAGAAGTACACCGCTGAGAGCGCGCCACACTCAGTAGCGCCGCGGCAATGTTCCAGTTTGCCGGCAGATCTGCGAGCCGCCGACGAATTTTTTCACGCCAATGATGTCTAGGGTGCCAGAACTGTTCTTAGAGACAGAGCCGGCTGGGGTTTCATTTGCGTTTTCCTCAACGTTATTGCAGAGTCCATTTCGAGCGGAAAAGTCGTACACGTTTTCGGGCAGTGTCATAAGTTGTCGTGGTGGGAGCATCTGAATCGACGTGAGTCAGTACCGAGAGATCGAAGCGCAACCGACAGCCAGAGAGATTTCGGAGCGGGCTTTTCCTGGCCAAAGCGAGGTGGCCCGGCTTTGTCGTGAAAAAGACTGGTCGCGAACGCCGCTGGGATCCTTGCGGGCCTGGGATGCGAGTCTCTGCTCGACGGCCGGCCTGGTGCTTAACTCGCCGGTTCCGATGGCGCTCTTGTGGGGCCCCGAGCTCGTTCAAATCTACAATGACGCTTACCGATGGATAATGGGAGACAGGCATCCTGCCGGTCTCGGCCAGCCAGCTCGCGAATACTGCCCCGAAAGTCTCGAATTCGATGCATATCTCTATGAGCGCGTCTTACAGGAAGGCGCGAGCTTCAGCCTCGAAAGCCAGCGGCTGCCGACCAATCGGCACGGCAGTCTGGAAGAAGCTTTCTTCAATGTCTCGTTCAGCCCGCTTTTTGATGACCTGACCCAAATCGCTGGCGTCCTCGTCACCGTCTCCGAGACTACCGGAGCCAGTATGCGCGCCGACGCTGAGCGGCGGAGCAGTGAAAGCGAAGCCCGCTTCCGTGCGCTCGCCACGGCTACCAACGACGTCGTTTATCGGATGTCCGCCGACTGGCAGGAAATGCGGGCCCTGGACGGCCGTGGCACTGTGGCCGATACCACCCGCCCGAACCGGTCGTGGCTGTCGCAATACATCCACCCCGATGATCACGCTGCGATGATGGCAGCGGTCCACGAGGCCATCCGCAACAAGTCCACCTTTGAGCTGGAACATCGCGTTCGCCGAGCCGATGGCGAATTCAGCTGGACGTGCTCCCGCGCAGTCCCATTGCTCGATTCCGAAGCCGATATCACCGAGTGGATCGGCACCGCAAACGACATCACCGAACGACGGGAGGCAATGCGCGCGCTTGAAAAGAGCGAGGCCCGGTATCGCTTCCTGTTCGATGCGATTGACGAAGGCTTTTGCATTGTCGAGATGCTCTTCAATGAACACGACAGAGCTGTCGACTATCGCTACCTGGACGTGAATCCGGCCTTCGAGCGGCATACCGGCCTGAGAAATGCGGTGGGCCGAAGGATGCGGTCGCTCGCCCCCGACATGGAGGATTACTGGTTCGAGATCTATGGCCGAGTTGCCAAGACTGGCGAGCCAACGCGCTTCCAGATGCCGGCGGCGGCGCTGGAAGATCGGTGGTTCGACGTTTATGCCTTCCGCATCGATGAGCCAGCTCTCGGCCGCGTGGCGGTACTCTTCAGCGACATCAGCCAACGCAAATACAACGAAGAGCTGCAGCAGCACCTGGCGAGTGCCGACAGCTTCCGCGTGAAGTTGGCCGATGCTTTACGGCCCCTGGAAAAGCCCGGTGAAATTCTCCGTTGTGCCTCGCGCATGTTGGGCGAACAGCTGTCCGCGAGCCGCGTGCTCTACGCCGAGCTGACCCCGGACGGACAGTACGCCCTGGTCTTTGATGATTACCGCAAGGATGTACCGAGCATTGCGGGTCGTCACCGGGTCGCCGATTACGGGCCCACTGCCAAAAGCGAAATGCTCACAGGCAGAACCTTCGTCGTCAGCGATGTGGCCAGTGATCCTCGCCTGAGTGCGAAAGAGCGGGAGGTTACGCTGGGCATCATGATCGGTGCCTACGTGAGTATCCCGCTGGTCAAGGAGGGTCGCGTCGTGGCGATCTTTATCGCCCATCAGTCCACGTCGCGGGACTGGACCCGGCGCGAGATAAAGCTGATGGAGGAAACAGCGGACCGCACCTGGGCCGCTGTCGAGCGCGCGCGAGCCGAAATCGCCCTGCGAGATGCGCTGCAGCACAACACCAGAATTCTGGAAAGTATTGGCGACTGCTTCTATGCACTCGATGCCGAGCGTCGGTTCACCTATGTAAACGCGCAAACCGAAGCCTACCTTGGCATCCCCAAAGAGGAAATGCTGGGCCGCAAGTATTGGGATGTATTGCCGGCCGTGCGCGGCCACGAGGTTATGCTGAAACAACAGCAAGCGCTCAGCGAACGAAGGACGATTCGCTTCGAAACCCTTTCGCCGGTGACCGGGCGTTGGGTGGAGCTCAGCGTTTTCCCCACCGATGATGGTGGACTCACTGTTTATTTCCGTGATGTTACTGACCGGGTGCGCGCCCGGGCTCAGCAAAGTGCACTGCTTGAGCTTGGCGACCGCTTGCGCGTGCTGTCTTCACCAGTGGAGATCATGGGCACCGCAGCGGCCATCGTGGGAAGCACCCTCAATGCGTTGCGAGCGGGCTACGGGACCGTCGACAAGAACTGTGAGTGGCTCGAAGTCACTCGCGACTGGACCGACGGCAGCGTGGTGAGCACAGCGGGTAAGTGGCGTCTGGACGACTTCTGGGGCGGTTTCCGTGAGGCGCTCCAGATCGGCGAGCCGGTGCTACTCGAGGACTTGAGCCGCGATCCGCGAGCGGATGAATCCTGCCGGAAGAATTTTGCCGCACTTAGCGTGAGATCGCTGATGGACATCCCGCTCGTCGCGGATGACCAGTTGGTGGCGATCTTTTATGTCCAGTTTCGTGAGCCGCGTGCCTTTGTGGATGACGAAGCCAGCTTCGTGCGCGACGTTACCGACAGGACCTGGGCCGCCCTGCGACGGGCCTATTCTGATCTGGCATTACGGGAAAGCGATCGTCGAAAGGACGAGTTCCTCGCCATGCTCGCCCACGAATTGCGCAATCCGCTGGCGGTCATCGGCAACACCGTGCGACTGCTCGAGGAGCAGCCTCAAAGTCAGCAGAGATTCGTGCAAGTGCTGAGCCGGCAAACCAGCATGCTGCGTGGTCTGGTGGCTGATTTGCTGGATGTGTCCAGGATCACGCGCGGCCTTGTAGAACTGTCTAAGCAACCGGTGGACGTGACGGCAATCGCCACGCAAGCATTGGAAAGTGTGCAATCGCTGATGCAGGAGAAGCAGCACAGGCTTTCCGTGGACTTCCCCGAGCGCTCGCCGACGCTCATGGGTGATCCTGTCCGACTGGAGCAGATTTTGGTCAATCTGCTTACCAACGCAGCCAAGTACACCGACCCGCAAGGGGAAATCAGCCTGCACCTGCGACAGCTGGAAGGTGAGGTGGAAATTCGCGTGGCCGACACCGGTATCGGGATGAATCGGGAAGTACTGGAACGTATATTCGATCTGTTTGGTCAGGCCGAACGAGGACTGGCCCGCTCCGAAGGCGGCCTCGGCATCGGTCTGACCATCGCCAAGAAGCTGGTGGAATTACATGCGGGGCAAATAGAGGCGCACAGCGAGGGGCCGGGCAAGGGCGCGAGCTTTGTCGTGCGTTTACCCGCTTCGCCAAGCGAGCATGCCTTGCCGAATACCACAGCGATGCCGTCTGCCAAGTCCGAGAGTCGCCGCATTCTGGTGGTGGACGACAACCCGGAAATTGCTGAGACACTGAGCCTGTTGCTGGAGCATGCCGGACACCGGGTAGAGAGAGTGCATAGCGGTCCTGCAGCTCTGGCGATGGCGCCCGCCTTCCAGCCAGATGTCATCTTGCTGGACATTGGCCTGCCGGAAATGGACGGCTATGAAGTGGCCCGCAGGCTTCGTGATCAGCCTCGCACGGCGTCCGCCGTTTTGGCGGCGCTCACGGGTTATGGTCAGCCGAGCGACCGTGAGCGGGCTCACGCCGCCGGCTTCGATGCGCATTTCGTAAAGCCCGTCGATCTCGACGTGTTACTGGATTTTGTGGCCCGAGCCAGTAGCTCGTGAATATCCTCTGAACTCCCTCGCCCGGATATCAGTGCAGGTATCATGGCGAACTGATACCCGGCGAGTCGGCAAAGCAACATCAGCCGAAGGCTGTTCTCTGCACTTTTCCCGGGAGTTTGGCTCCGAGCCCTTCCCAGCCCTGGTGTGCACGGGTGGCGATAAACTCCGGGCGCGGTCTGGTACCGCAATAGGGCGCATGCAGTCGGTTCTCGACACTGTTGTAGACAAAGAACAGGTTGCTGCGTGGCCATGGTGACAGGTTGTTGCCGGAACAATGCAAGGTGTTGCACTCGAACAACACCAGTGTGCCCGGCGGTCCTTTCGGCGCTTCGATACCGCCAGCGCGAGTCATCGCAAATAAATCTTCCTTGGCGGGAACTCCCAGCGTCTGCACCTTCAGCGATTCCTTCCAGTTATCCGTCGGCGTCGAGCCCTGGGTCGGGATGAACCACTTGTGCGATCCGGGTACAAGTTGTAGTGGACCGTTGAACTCATTGTTTTCGGTCAGCAATATGGACAGACTGAAGCAGCGCATGCGCGGCATGCCATCTTCGCTATGCCAGGTTTCAAAATCTGAATGCCAGTTGAAACCGGTACCTGTGAAGCCGGGTTTTACATTCATGCGCGACTGGTGAATATACACATCACTGCCCAACAGCTGCGCGGCTATGTCCAGCAGCTGTTGATTGCGCGTTAGTCTGTCAAATCGCTCCGAAATTTTGTGTACTCCGAATATCGAGCGAATATCGCGCCCCGTCGGCTCGGTGATCACCTGCTCGAGTTTCTTAAGCTCCGCATCCTTGCTGTAGCCCTCCATGTCGCGAAGAAACTCCTGGGTTTCCTGCTCGGAGAAAAAGGAATCGAAAACCAGGAAGCCCTTTTCTTCGTACTCCCGAAGTTGCGCCTCGCTCAGAGGTCCACTGCGCTGCTGCGCGCCCTCGGAGTAAACGATGGGGTCCAGTCTCTCGAAGCGTTCCTTTGGCTCTTCAAGTCGCGTCGGGTAGTAATCGTCAATCAACTGCATAACTCTACTATCCTCGTCTGATTTGAACGGCCATGCGCATGCCTGCATTGCAGGTGTGGAGATCTCGGACGCCTTGCGGTCCAGCTGCGTCTGGCAGACTGTTGAAACTGCCGATCCCGCTGCGGTACCGGTGTGACATATCTGGACGGTACCGGCGCGGGGGCGCTCGAGTCCCATTTGACGGAAGCTCGCTGCTGCAAACCCCCGGATGAATGTGCGCGGCCGTTGTCTGAATCAACAATGTACCGGTGGCAACATGATAGAATTTTGCGGACATGAGGGTTGTTGTGACATCCCCCCTCAAGACGGCGCATTTTAATTCCCTCTTGGCAAATTGCAACGCCAGCGATGCAATTAGCGTGCTAAGCACTCTAGGTAAATCAACTACTTAGGTCATCAACTACTTAGGTCATCAACTACTTAGGTTCCGATATGCAGCTATCCAGGTTCGGCAACAAATTCTGCGGCGAATCCGCGACGGTGTCGCTAATGGACGATCTTGGCGAGGCGCTGTCGGTCAACCCGAATCTGCTTTTCATGGGCGGCGGCAACCCGGCTCGCATTCCGGCTGCGGAGGCAATTTTTCAAAACGCATTGCATCATGTGCTTGCCGACGGGAATAAAGTGCACAAGATGCTCGGCGTTTATCAATCGCCGCAAGGCGATCCGGAGTTTCTCGAGGGCATTGCACTACTACTGTCCAACCGTTTTGGCTGGAAGGTGAGTCCAAAGAATATCGCCGTGGCCAATGGCAGCCAGTCGGCCTTTTCGGTGTTGTTCAACCTTTTTGCTGGTGAGTATGACGATGGGTCATGCAAGCGCGTTCAACTGCCTCTTGTTCCCGAATACGTGGGCTATGAAGACGTGGGCTTTTCTGCTGACTTCTTCCGCGCGACCATTCCCTACATCGAATACGCAGGCAAGAACAGCTTCAAATATCACGTTGATTTCGAGAAGCTCAAACTCGACGCGGAAACGGGACTTCTGTGCGTATCGCGGCCGACCAATCCTACCGGCAATGTGCTTACCGACGGCGAAGTGGAGCGGCTTGCTGCACTGGCAGAGGAGCAGGATATTCCCTTTATCATCGACGGCGCTTACGGAACACCCTTCCCGAACATCATTTTCACCGAGGCGAAGCCCTACTGGTCGCCCAACACTGTTCTGGTCCTCAGCCTGTCGAAGTTGGGCTTGCCGGGAGCACGCACCGGCATCGTAGTGGCCAACGAAGACGTCATTCAGGCTTTCGTGCGAGCCAACACTATTCTCAGTCTCGCTTGCGGCAATCTCGGGCCGACCATTGCGAAGGAAATGCTTCGTGACAACGAACTTCTTCGACTGAGCAACGACATCATTCAGCCCTTCTACCTCAACGCCGCGCGACAGGTCACCCAGTGGGCACACGATTGTTTCGCGGGCCTGCCCTATCGTATACACCACGCAGAGGGTGCGATCTTTCTCTGGTTGTGGTTCGAAGGTCTGCCCATTACCAGCAAGGAGCTCTATCAGCGGTTGAAAATGCGGGAGGTGTTAGTGCTCGCGGGAGAGAACTTCTTTGTTGGCTTGCAGGAAGATTGGCAGCACAAGCACGAATGCATCCGCATCACCTACTGTCAGGACGGCAAGGTCGTACGGCGTGGTCTGGAGATCATTGCGGAGGAGGTTAGAAAGGCCTACGAAGGATAAGAGTCGCCAGTGCGAGTTTCCAGTCGCCATATATCAGCAATGCCCGCGTGGTTCTTCGCTGATGCGCCAGCATCCTGCACTGGGACTGGAGACTGACTTATCGCCAGTTCTTCTGCCAGGCGACCATCACCCGCTCCGGATACCAGTACTCCCCATAGCTGCCGTTGTAGCGGGCCAGGGCTTCGGCGATTCGGCCTTCGGCTTTGTCGAGATAATACTTGAGAATGGTGCAGCCATAGCGCAGGTTGGTTTCAAGGTCGATGAGGTTATCTTCCGGACGGCCGATCTCGTGTTTCCAGAAAGGCATCACCTGCATGATCCCCTGAGCGCCCGCGCGCGAGATGGCGAAGCGATCAAAAGCGCTTTCCACTTCAATGACCGCCAGTACCACTTCCGGCTGGAGTCCCGCCTGAGTGGCCGCGCGGTGCACACTGCGCAGAAGATGCAGTCGCTTTTCAGGATCTTTTACAAATCTCGACAACCGGTTTGACTTGCTCATCAGCCAAACCTCCGCTTCGAAGCGATCGACGAAGCTGTCGCTGTTGGCGATTGTCTCCTTCAGCAGTTGCCTCAGTTCGGCGTCCACCGGTGGAGCTGCGCTGTTGGCAAAAGCCTCTCCGCTGCCTGCGCTCAGGAATCCGAGGGCAGCAACAAGAGAGGCGAGTCTGGCCAGGCGTTTGGGCATAGTCGATTTGTTTTATTGTTCGTTTCGCTACTTTCAGGCAGAGGTAGAACGCTCGAGCAAGTCTAGCAAATCGCCAAGCGCCACATCCTGCTTGTCTCCTTCGCGGCGGTGCTGGTATTCCACCACGCCTTTTTCGAGGCCGCGATCGCCGACGACGATCCGGTGCGGGATGCCCATCAGTTCGATGTCCGCCAGCGTCGCCCCGAGGCGCGCCTTGGGGTCGTCCATGAACAGCACCTCATAACCGGCTGACTGCAGCTGCTCGTACAGGCGCTCACATTCTTCGGCGACGGCGGGCGATTTCTGCATGTTCACGGGCACCAGCGCCACCTGGAAGGGGGCGATGGACTCCGGCCAGATTATGCCGCGATCGTCATGATTCTGCTCGATGGCAGCGGCAACGATGCGCGACACCCCGATGCCATAACAGCCCATGGTCATGGCCTGTTCCTTGCCGTTTTCATCCAGAACCCGGGCGTTCATGGCTTCGCTATACTTCTGGCCAAGCTGGAAGATATGACCCACCTCGATGCCGCGCTTGATTTCCAGAACTCCCTTACCGTCGGGACTGGGGTCGCCCGCCACCACATTGCGGATATCTTCCACGCGGCTCGCTTCCACGTCGCGGCCCCAGTTCACACCTTTCAGGTGGAATCCGTCTTTGTTTGCACCGCAGACGAAGTCGCTGAGCGCGGCCGCGCTACGATCCACGATGGCGGGAATGGGAAGGCTCACCGGGCCGATAGAGCCGACCCCGCAGCCGAGCACTTTCTTGACCCGATCCTCCGAGGCGAAGGTCAGTGGCGAGGCAACACCCGGAAGTTTCTCGGCTTTGATGGTATTCAGCTCGTGATCGCCGCGAAGTACCAGTGCAACAAGGCCCTGATAGCCTTCGTCATCGGCCTCGCCGAGCACAATCAGGGTCTTCACCACCGTATCAGCCTTCACCTTCAAGAATCCGCTGACTTCCTCGATCGTATGCTGACCGGGCGTCGCCACTTCTTCCTGCGCTTGGGTGGGTTCGGGCGTAATCGCCGGCGCCAAGGCTTCGGCCTTTTCCACGTTAGCTGCGTAATCGCTTTCCGAACTGAAGGCGATGGCGTCTTCGCCGCTGTCGGCGAGCACGTGGAACTCGTGAGATCCGGTGCCGCCGATTGCCCCGGTGTCGGCCAGTACGGGGCGATACTCCAGACCGATGCGATCGAAGATATTGCAGTAGGTCTGGTGCATCAGATCGTAGGTTTCGATCAGGCTCTCCGGAGTCAGGTGAAAAGAATAGGCGTCCTTCATCAGGAATTCGCGGGCGCGCATGACGCCAAAGCGGGGGCGGCGTTCATCCCGGAACTTGGTCTGGATCTGATAGAAATTCACCGGCAGCTGCTTGTAGCTGTTGAGCTCGTTACGGGCGATCTCGGTGATCACTTCCTCGTGGGTCGGCCCCAGGCAGAAAGGACGCTCGTGGCGGTCCTGCATGCGCAGCAGTTCCGGCCCGAACTGTCCCCAGCGGCCTGACTCCTCCCACAGTTCCGCGGGCTGCACGACCGGCATCAGCACTTCCAGGGCGCCGGACTTGTTCATCTCCTCGCGGACGATGTTTTCAACTTTCTGCAGAACCCGCAGGCCCAGCGGCAGCCAGTTGTAGAGCCCGGAAGCCAGTTTGCGAATCATGCCCGCCCGCAGCATCAACTTATGGCTGATCACTTCCGCATCGGCGGGGGTTTCTTTGAGGGTGGCGATCAAATAGCGGGTGGCTCGCATAATATCCGTACTCAGAGTTGTCTGTGGAAGAATCAGGGGCGTATTCTACGGTATTCACCGGCTCCTTTCCGCCCCTCCCAATCCAGCAAAATAAACGAGGGACAGTAATGTTCTCACTTCACCCCCAGCTTGAAAAAGATACCGTTGTGCTTGGTCGATTCCCCTTGTCTCTGGTTCTACTGAGCCGGGATGCCAATTACCCCTGGTGCATTCTGGTGCCTCGCCGGGAGGCGATGCGCGAGATACATCACCTGGGTGACGAGGATCGTATGCAACTCATGAGAGAGTCCTGCCACTTGGCGGAAGTTATGGTGGATCTTTTTGTGCCGGACAAGATGAACGTGGCGGTACTGGGCAACAGGGTAGAGCAGTTGCACATGCACCATGTTGCGCGCTTTGCCAGCGATCCCGCCTGGCCGGGGCCGGTCTGGGGTGCCGTGGAAGGTAAGAGTTATGCGCGGGGTGAGCTCGACGAGCTTGTCGGCCGGCTTCAGAGCGCGTTAGCGGGAGAGGACTTCGAGAAGGTTTGGCGAGAAGACGGAGCGGGGTGACGGATGCCCCGCCGGCTGATGCCTGGCGGGGCGGAAGCAAAAACAGCCTTATTCGGCCATTTCCTTCATTTTCTTCAGCGGGCGGATCTTCACCTGAGTGCTGGCGGGCTTGGCTTTGAAGGTAACCTCTTCACCAGTGAAGGGGTTAATGCCTTTGCGAGCCTTGCGAGCCGGCTTCTTGACGGTCACGACCTTGAACAGACCGGGCATGACGAACTCGCCGGCGCCGCGCTTGTTGATGTGCGCTTCGATAACGCTGGTCAGCTCATCCATCACGGAAGAAACCTGCTTGCGTGACAGCTCGGTGGTCTCGGCCAGGTGGTTCAGGAGCTGAGTCTTGCTGTAGCGCTCTTTGATGGTCTTTGGAGTTTTGGCGGGTGCAGCCTTCTTAGCCGCCGCTTTTTTAGCGGCCGGCGCCTTCTTCTTGGCGGCAGCCTTTTTGGCAGGAGCCTTCTTCTTAGCAGCAGTCTTGCGAGCAGCCATGCGTGTATCCTTTTGTTGGTTGGATGTGTGGTTCCAAAGCAGCTTGGTGCGTGGAGCTTCTTTTCAAGCCTCAGTGTCCTTGTGCGATCTTCCCCAAGGTGCCGGAGCACCGGAATCGTCAAAAAACACTGTTTTTACAGGCTCAAAATAACCGGAGTTCGGCTGGGGCCTATATATAAAGGATAAAAACGTCGCCGGCAACCAAAATGTGAGCGATTACCGCGATTTTTACCCGGAAATTGCCGTTCCGAAGCGCCCGGTCGACAGGAGCCCTTTTTCGGAGCATCTCCCCGCCGATTGCTTTGCTGCGGTCGAGCCGATAGCGGACCAAATCGTGAGCTGTCGCGAGGCGGTCGACGCGAGCGGTCTTTGGAAACGGAAGAGCTTGATTTCGCTCTGACCGAACCTATATCCGAACTGATGGGTGCTGCCCCGCGGCGCGATGTGCGGGGCTCAGCCAAGGCTCCCAGCATCTCCCCCCCTGGGGTATAATGCGCGGCTTTCCGGGTCGGGTGCCTGCGCCCGCGGCCCTTTGTCCGAGGGAATCGGAACCGTTTCAGTGGTTTGAGGTGTGTTCATGCCAATCTATGAATATCAATGCCAGTCCTGCGAACACGAGTTCGAAGCACTGCAGAAAATGAGTGATCCGCTGCTGACCGAATGTCCGGCCTGCCACGATCAGGCGCTGCGGAAAAAAGTCTCCGCGGCGGCTTTCCGCCTGAAAGGCGGTGGCTGGTACGAGACGGACTTCAAAACCGGCAAGAAAAAGAATGTGGCCGGTGAAAAGTCGGGTGATGCATCCAGCGGCGGAGACAAGGCCGGCAAGGAGAGCAAAAGCGGCAGCGAAAGCAAAACCGGCAGCTCCAGCCCCGCCTCAGCCACCTGACACGTCCGCTGCTGCCGCTCGTTAGGCGCGGGCGTGCCGGCCGAGTCGCTCAGCCCGGATCAGCGAGAGCCGGGCCCAAGCACAACCAGACAGATTCGAATCAAACCTCCAAATCCGGGCGGCGACGATCGCCTGCCAAAGTTTAGGGATTCTCTATGCGCAGCAGCTACTGTGGTGTCCTCGATTCCACCTTCATTGATAAAGAAGTCACCCTGTGTGGCTGGGTTGATCGTCGCCGCGACCACGGCGGTGTGATCTTCATCGACCTTCGCGATCGCGAGGGGGTGGTGCAGGTGGTTTTCGACCCGGATGCCAAGGAGGATTTCGAGCGGGCGGACAAGGTGCGCAGTGAGTACGTCCTGCAGGTAACCGGCAAGGTGCGCGCGCGGGCGCCCGAGACCGTCAACAAGAACATGCCTACTGGGGAAATCGAGGTCTACGGTACCGCACTGAAGATTCTCAACGTAGCCGAGACGCCTCCCTTCCCACTGGATGAGCATCAGTCTGTCGGAGAGGACGTACGCCTGCGCTACCGCTATCTGGATCTGCGGCGCTCGGAAATGCAGCGCATTTTGCGTCTGCGCTCGCGGGTGACCACCGCGGTACGCAACTATCTGCACAATCAGGGCTTTATCGACATCGAAACACCGATTCTGACCCGTGCGACGCCCGAAGGCGCCCGGGATTATCTGGTCCCCTCGCGCACTCATGCGGGCAAGTTCTTCGCACTGCCGCAGTCACCGCAGCTGTTCAAGCAGCTGCTGATGGTTTCCGGTTTCGATCGCTATTACCAGATCGCCAAGTGCTTCCGCGACGAAGACCTGCGCGCGGATCGTCAGCCGGAATTCACCCAGATCGATATCGAGACTTCCTTCCTCGACGAAAACCAGATCATGGCGATCAACGAAGACATGATTCGCCACCTCTTTGCCGAGATCAAAGGTGTGCAGTTCGGGGACTTCCCGCGGATCACCTATGCCGAGGCAATGGCCAAGTACGGTTCCGACAAACCGGACCTGCGCATCCCGCTGGAACTGGTGGACGTGAAGGACCTGATGACCGAAGTGGAATTCAAGGTATTTTCCGGCCCGGCCAAGGATCCCAAGGGCCGTGTCACGGTGATGAAGGTGCCGGGCGGCAATGACAAGCTTACCCGCAAGCAGATCGACGACTACACCAAGTTCGTGAGCATCTATGGCGCCAAGGGTCTGGCCTATATCAAGGTCAACGATCTGTCGGATCTGGAAAACGGTCTGCAGTCGCCGATCGTTAAATTTTTGCCCACTGAGGTTCGCAAAGCGATCCTCGAGCGGGTGGAAGCTGAAAACGGCGATCTGCTGTTCTTCGGCGCGGACAAGGCCAAGATCGTCTCCGAAGCGCTGGGCGCACTGCGAAACAAGCTGGGCGAGGACCTCGATCTCTACACCTGCGAGTGGGCGCCGCTGTGGGTAGTGGACTTCCCGATGTTCGAGGAAGATGACGACGGCAGCCTGTCCGCCCTGCACCACCCCTTTACCGCACCGTCCTGCAGCGCGGAAGAACTGCGGGCCAACCCGCCGGCAGCTCTGTCGCGCGCCTATGACCTGGTACTCAACGGTACCGAGCTGGGCGGCGGTTCGGTTCGGATCCACGACCAGAAAATGCAGCAGGCGGTCTTCGATGTGCTGAGCATCAGCGCCGAAGAGCAGCGCGAGAAGTTCGGCTTCCTGCTGGATGCGCTCAAATACGGTGCGCCGCCTCACGGCGGTCTCGCCTTCGGTCTTGACCGTCTGATCATGTGGATGACCGGCGCTCACTCCATCCGCGACGTGATTGCGTTCCCGAAGACGCAGACCGCCGCAGACCTGATGACCGACGCTCCGGGCGGGGTCGATCCCGAACAGCTGCGCGAACTGCATATCCGCACACGCCTGGAAGAAAAGCCCAAAGACTGACGGAGTCTCCAGCTCCTTCGCGCCAGATAATCAGCCTCGCCATTCCTGCAACCGCCGGAATGGCGAGCCAGCAGCGAAAATTCGGAGGAAAGGTCCACCTATGGCCGGCCACAGCAAATGGGCGAACATCAAGCATCGCAAAGCAGCCCAGGATGCCAAACGCGGAAAAATCTTCACCAAACTCATTCGTGAACTGACGGTTGCCGCCAAGCAGGGTGCCGCGCCCGAGGACAACCCGCGGCTGCGTGCGGCCATCGACAAGGCCCTCGGCGCCAACATGAAGCGGGACACCATCGATAAAGCCATTGCCCGCGGCGCCGGTGGGGCGGAAGGGGACAATTACGAGGAAGTCACTTACGAAGGCTACGGGGTCGGCGGTGTGGCAGTGCTGATCGAGGCGATGACCGATAATCGCAACCGCACCGTGGCCGAAGTCCGTCACGCCTTTTCCAAGCGCGGTGGCAACCTGGGTACCGACGGCTCGGTGGCCTATCTCTTCTCCCGTCAGGGGCAACTCAGTTTTCCTCCCGGCACCGATGAAGAACAGGTGATGGAGGTTGCGCTGGAGGCCGGTGCTGAGGACATCGAAACCAATGATGATGGATCGATCGATATCACCACCAGCTTTGAAGAATTCCTCGGGGTAAAAGACGCCATGATCGCGGCTGGTATGGAACCTGTTCACGCCGAAACCACCATGGTTCCTTCCACCAAGGTCGAAGTGGATGGCGATAACGCCGAAAAAATTCTCGGGCTGATCGACATGCTCGAAGATCTGGACGATGTCCAGAACGTCTATACCAATGCCGAGATTCCGGACGAAGTCCTCGAGGCAGCCGGCAGCCGCTAACGCCTCGGTCCCCGGATTCCAGCCACCGGTCCAGATGATAAGGACTGGCAAGATGTGCCCAATTACTGGATACTTGTCCACCATGGCGCGCAGCGCCACGACTGGTGACTAGCGGCGAGAGACGAGAGACTAGCGACTGATGTTAATCCTGGGCATCGACCCCGGCTCCCGCAAAACCGGGTTCGGAATAATAAATAGCCTCGGCTCCCGGGCGGAATACGTCACCAGCGGTGTTGTAAGGATTCCGGATTTGCCACTCGCCGCGCGCCTGCGTCTCATCTTCGACTCGGTTACCGAAATCGTTCAGGAATACTGCCCCCAGGAAATGGCCATTGAGCAGGTGTTCATGGCCAAAAGCGCTGCGTCCGCACTGAAGCTGGGACAAGCTCGGGGAGCGGCGATCGTGGCGGCAGCCAGCCAGGATCTGCCGGTTTCCGAATACGAAGCCCTAAAAATCAAGCAGTCGGTTGTCGGCACCGGTGGTGCGGACAAGCTCCAGGTGCAGCACATGGTCAAGACGCTCCTGAAGTTGCCGGGCACGCCGCAGGAAGACGCCGCGGACGCGCTGGCGGTGGCGCTGTGTCACGCCAACACGCAACAACATCTGATAAAATTTGCCCGCGCCCGCAGCTTCCGGCGGGGCAGAATCATTTGAAAGTCGCGAGTCTCTAGTCACCAGTCTCCAGACCGGAAAGTTGTCTTTTCTGGCATCGGATTCTCAACACTGGCGACTGGCGACCGAACACTGGAGACTGTTTTTTGATTGGCAGACTGCGCGGCACCCTGGTAGAGAAGCGTCCCCCCGACTTGCTGGTGGATGTAAACGGCGTTTTCTACGAAGTGCAGGTGCCCATGACCAGCATTTACCGCCTGCCCGATGTGGATAACGAAGTCGTTCTTCATACACACTTCGCGATCAGTGAAACCGCACAACAATTATTTGGCTTTGCCGACAAGCGCGACCGTGAGCTGTTTCGCACCCTGATCCGGGTCAACGGCGTGGGTCCGAAGATGGGGCTGGCCATTCTCTCCGGGATGGAAGCCGACGACATCGTCCGCTGCGTCCGCGACGACGACTCAAAAGCGCTGGTGAAGGTCCCCGGGGTTGGCAAGAAAACCGCCGAGCGACTAATCATCGAGCTGCGCGATCGGCTGAAGGACTGGCAGCATCAAGGTCTCGCCCATGCCGGCGGTCCCGCTGGCTCGAAGCCGGTGGAGCCGGTCCCGGCACAGAGCCAATCCGTGATCGACGAAGCGGAGAGCGCTTTGATTGCACTGGGCTACAAGCCCGCCGAGGCAGCTCGCGTGATAATGGCGACCCAGAAAGAGCATCAGCTGGAGCGCTGCGAGGACTTGATCCGCATGGCACTGCGCAGCCTCGCGGCGGTTTAACTGAAGTCTCTTTCGTTGAATGTCGTCGGGACGACTGGCGGCTGGCGACTGGCGACTGGCGACTGACTATCTATGATCGAAAAAGACCGTTTGATTATCCAACCCACCGCCCAGCCCCAGGAAGAACAGCAGGACCGTGCAGTGCGCCCGAAGCGCCTGCAGGACTATATCGGTCAGCCTGCGGTGGCCGAGCAGATGAGCATTTTCATCGAAGCGGCAAAAAAGCGCGGTGAGGCCCTCGACCACACGCTCATCTTCGGCCCGCCCGGCCTTGGCAAGACAACCCTCGCCAACATCATCGCCGCGGAAATGGGCGTGGATATGAAGAGCACATCCGGTCCGGTGCTGGAAAAAGCTGGTGATCTGGCTGCACTAATGACCAATCTTGAGCCGGGCGATGTGCTGTTCATCGACGAGATTCACCGCCTCAGCGCGGTGGTTGAGGAGGTGATCTATCCGGCGATGGAAGATTTTCAGCTGGACATCATGATCGGGGAGGGGCCCGCCGCTCGCTCCATCAAACTCGACCTGCCGCCTTTCACCCTCGTGGGCGCCACCACTCGTGCCGGATTGCTCACGTCGCCGCTGCGCGATCGCTTCGGCATCGTTCAGCGTCTCGAGTTCTATAATGTGCGGGATCTGACCCAGATCGTCAGCCGCTCGGCCCAACTGATGAGCATCACGATGGACACCAAAGGTGCTGAGGAAATCGCCCGTCGCTCGCGAGGCACGCCGAGGATCGCCAATCGCCTGTTGCGCCGCGTCAGGGACTATGCGGAAGTGAAAGGAGACGGCCGCATTTCCGGCGAAGTGGCTGACCAGGCCTTGAACATGCTGAAGGTGGACAATCAGGGCTTCGATCATATGGACCGGCGCATGCTGCTGACCATGATCGAAAAATTCGGTGGCGGCCCGGTGGGGGTGGATAGTCTGGCTGCGGCAATCAGCGAGGAGCGGGATACGATCGAGGACGTTCTTGAGCCCTACCTCATCCAACAGGGATTTATCACGCGTACGCCGCGCGGCCGGGTAGTGACCCAGCACGCTTACGATCACTTCGGGCTGAAGCCCGCCCACAAGAATGAGCGGGGCACCGAGCCCGGCCAGTCGCCGCTGTTCGATTAGCAGATTTTTACTGCAATTCCAGCAACTTATTTCAATAAATAATTTGAGGAAACCAGCTAAGTGGCGGAATTTTCCTTGTCCGTGAAAGTCTACATCGAGGATACCGATGCCGGCGGCATCGTCTACCATGCCAACTACCTGAAATTCATGGAACGCTCCCGCACCGAGTTCATCACCCGCCTTGGCTACGACAAGCCCGCAACTCTCGAGAATGGTCTATTATTGGTGGTTCATTCCATGAGGATCGACTTCCAGCGAGCGGCGGTGCTCGGCGATGAGCTGAGTGTGTCCACGGAGGTCCGCAAGATCGCGCGCAGCTACGTGGAATTTGAGCAAATCGTCAGCCGGTCGGGCGACTCGCTGTGCCGGGCAGATGTCAAGGTTGCCTGCGTAAACAGAGACGGCATGAAGCCGACGGCCATACCCGTCGGTCTGCGGGAGGCATTGCAATCGGACCATCGCGACAGGTGAAGAGCATAACCACACAGCACCTGGCGACATAATCATAAACGAAATAACCCATTCAGCCTCAACAGGCTGGCTCAATTGAATTACAAGCAGATAGTGGATCGAAAACACCATGGGTGAAGCAACCGAAACCTTGTCCTTGTGGGGCTTGATCGCCAACGCCAGTGTTCTGGTGCAGCTGGTCATGCTTCTGCTGGTAGCCGCTTCCGTCGTGTCCTGGATGATGATCATCCAACGTGGCATCTACCAAAAAACTGCGCACCGCTCCTTTGTGAATTTCGAGAAAGAATTCTGGTCGGGCGTCGACCTCAATCAGCTGTTCCGCCAAGGCAGCGCTAAGGGCAAGACCGACGGAGTGGAAAACATCTTCCGCGCCGGCTTCAAGGAATTCACCCGCCTGCGTCAGAAGGGCGGCGTCGACGCGCCGGCTGTGATGCAAGGTACCGAGCGGGCAATGCGCGTAGCGCTGCGCCGCGAAGAAGAGAAGCTGGAGACCAATTTGCCCTTCCTCGCCAGTGTGGCATCGGTCAGCCCCTATATCGGTCTATTCGGCACCGTCTGGGGGATCATGAATTCCTTCCGCGCGCTCGCCGGTGTCCATCAAGCGACGCTGTCGGCGGTTGCGCCCGGTATCTCCGAAGCGCTGATCGCGACCGCCATGGGGTTGTTCGCGGCTATTCCAGCGGTAATTTTCTACAACCGCTACTCGGCGCGGGCGGAGACTCTGACCAACTACTACGAAACCTTCGCTGAAGAGTTTTCGTCGATATTGCACCGCCAGGTCCATACCAAGTCCACCGATTAAGCCCTCCCAGCCCTGTTCTCCAGGAGATAAGGTTCACCCATGGCCCAAGTACGCAAAGGCAAGCGCAAGCCAATGGCGGAAATCAATGTAGTTCCCTACATTGACGTCATGTTGGTGCTGCTCATTATTTTCATGGTGACCGCGCCGCTGATCATGCAGGGTGTGCGTGTGGACCTGCCTCAAGCTCCTTCCGCACCCATTGACGAAGAAAATGACGAGCCGCTGATTGTCTCGATCAAGGCAGACGGCAGCTACTATCTCAAACTCGGCGATGATCCCGAGAGCGCCAAACCGTTGGCCGAAATCAAGGAAACCGTCACCAAGGTGCTCCGCCAGCAGCCGCAAACACCGATTTTGGTGTGGGGTGATACCAACGTGCCCTATGGCAGGGTGGTAGCCATGATGACCGAGCTGCAAAACGCCGGCGCCGGCTCTGTAGGACTTGTCACCGAACCCCCGGGCTAACATGAAATTCCTGAGTCCCACCTCTTATACGCTTCCCGCGATCATCAGCATCGGCTTGCATCTGGTGCTGGCCATCGTCGCCTTTTGGGGCTGGCAGGCGACGTCCGAAGAGAAGCGGGTGAGCAAGCCGCGCTATATCGAAGCCAAGATCGTCCAGATCGAAGCCGCGGCTCCCAAGGCGGCACCGCCCGAGCCGGAACCCAAGGTTATCGACGTTCAGGCGCGCCGCGCCGAGGCCGAAAGGCAGCGCCGGGAAGAAGAGGCGCGGCGAGTGGCCGAACAGAAGCGAAAGCAGGAGGCGGAACGCAAGCGCAAGGAGCAGGAGCGCAAAGAACGCGAACGCAAAGAGAAGGAGCGGCTGGCCCGGGAGGCGGCTGAGCGCAAGGCGCAGGAACAAAGAGAAGCCGAGCAGCGTCGGATGCAGGAAGCCTTGGCCCAGGAACTGGACGCCGAGCGCTCCCGTCTGCAGGCGCAGGAGAATGCGTCGATCGCCCAAAGCTATACCGCCCTGATTTCTGATCGTATCGAAAGCCAGTGGAGCCGTCCGCCTTCGGCGAGAAACGGAATGAAGACTGAGTTGAAAATCCAACTGGTCCCAACTGGTCGCATCGTGAGCGTGAGTGTGGTCAAGAGCAGCGGCAACAGCGCATTCGATCGATCCGCCGAACAGGCGGTCTGGAAAGCGGAGCAGTTCCCTGAGCTGCAGAAAGTACCCGGCCCGGTATTCGAACAATATTTCCGGCAACTGACATTGGTGTTCAGCCCCGAGGATTTACGGCAATGAAACGAATACTCTTCATACTGGTTCTGCTGCTGGCCAGCAGCCCATTACGCGCAGAGCTGATTATTGAAATCACCTCTGGAGTGGATAACCCAACGCCGATCGCCATCGTCCCCACCGGCTGGAACGGTACGGCTGCGCTCGAGGAGAGCATCAACGATATCGTTGCGGCCGACTTGCGGCGCAGTGGGCAGTTCCGGCCCATTCCGCAGCGGGACATGCTCTCGTCTCCCTCCAAAGCGTCGGAAGTGTTCTACCGTGATTGGCGGATTCTGAAAGCTGAATATCTGGTGATCAGCAATGTGAGCCAGAATGCGCAAGGCGGCTATCACCTCGAATTTGAGATGTTCGACGTTTTCAACGAGCGCAAGGTGCTGGATTTGGCGGTGGACGGAGCGCGGGATCAACTGCGCGATCTCGCTCATTACATGAGCGATCAAATCTATCAGCGCATCACCGGAATCAGGGGCGTTTTCTCCACGCGAATCGCCTATGTGGAACAGCTCGGTGAAATCTACCGGCTTATGATGGCGGACGCTGACGGCGCGCGTCCCCGCCTGCTGAAGGAGTCCCGTCCGGGTGAGCCTATTCTTTCGCCTTCCTGGTCTCCAGACGGGCGTTACATCGCCTACGTTTCTTTCGAAACCACCCGACCGGCGATCTATGTACAGGAAGTCGCCACCGGCAGCCGCCAGCAGATCACCAATTTCGAAGGCCTGAACGGTGCACCCGCCTGGTCACCGGATGGCCGCAAGTTGGCAATCACATTGTCGAAAGACGGCAACCCTGAGATTTATACGGTAGACGTACAAACGAAGGAGTTGCGCAGGGTAACCGATCACTACGCGATTGATCATGAACCGAGCTGGACGGCGGATGGAAAAGCGATTCTCTTTACCTCAAATCGCGGCGCAAAGCCACAAATTTATCAAGTAACACTTGCCAGCGGGCGTCCGGAACGCTTAACCTTTGTTGGTCCATATAATGCCAAGCCAGTGGTTACGCCAGATGGCAAAGGCTTCGTCTTTATTCATCGGGATGAAGGCGGTAGAGATCATATCGCTTTTCAGGAATTCAAGACCGGCAACATTCGAGTGCTGACACAAACACAGGTCGGCTTGGATGAATCACCGACAGTTGCTCCCAACGGGGCCATGCTCATGTATGCGACCAAGAATCGCCAGGGCAAGGGCATCCTGGCAGCGGTATCTATGGATGCAGCTACCACTTTCGATCTGCCTTCCAAGCAAGGAGATGTAAGGGAACCTGCCTGGTCTCCTTTCAGGAACTAAGCTTTTGATTGTTTGGTAGTTTTTAGTTAGTGTTGTACGTTTAAATCACATGTGGGAGTAAAGTTAGAAATGGTCAACAATTCGTTCAAACAAATTACGGGCCTAGCTTGTGCGCTATTGCTGATGGCTGGTTGTGCAACCACATCTGAAGAAGATATGGCTGATCAGCAAGATCAAACTACCCAGCAGCAGGATCAGGGTCGAGTCGGCGCAGCCGGTAATCGCGGCGTAACCCCCTCGCAGCAGCAGGAAGAAGTCCAGCTGGATCGCGTATTCTACTTCGACTTCGATTCTTCAATCCTCAAGCCGGAAGCACGTGCTGCCCTTACTGCCCACGCAGAGCGATTCAAGAGCAACTCCGACGCCGTTCGTCTGGAAGGCCATGCTGACGAGCGCGGTAGTCGCGAATACAACATGGCGCTAGGTGAGCGTCGAGCCAACGCTGTTGCGGATTTCCTGGTCCTGCAAGGTGTACCGCGTGCTCGGATCGAAGTTGTAAGCTATGGCGAAGAGCGCCCGGCGCGCATGGGCAGCAATGAATCTGCCTGGTCTCAAAACCGCCGCGTCGAGCTCGACTAAACTCCGGCTTCATACAAGGCCATAAAGCCCGATTAAAACGCCAATGAAATGTCCTCTGATCACCGCCGCCGGTTTGGCGGCGGTGCTTTTCCTCCCGCTCACCGCGAGTGCCGAGCAACTACAGCTGGCACAGGTCGAGGTGATTGAATCCTCTCCGATCCGCGCCATCGGCCAGCCTCGCGCGACCGCAAACAACGATCGCAACCCGAACGCTGCTACGGCGGGTAACGGCAGTAGCGACATGATGGGCGAGCTCTTCTATCAGCTGCAGATCCTGCAGCAGGAAGTGCAGACCCTGCGTGGACAGGTGGAAGAGCAAGCCTATCAACTGCAGCAACTCAAGCAGCAGCGGATGGACGATTACGTAGACCTCGATAGGCGTATCAGCGAGCTGAGCAGGTCCGGCAGCGCGGCTACTTCGGCGGCACCGGCCAGCGGCAGTGCCAACGCCAATGGCAACATCGGGACTACCGCCCAAGCGCCGGCCGCTCCCGCTGGAAATGCTGCGGATTCCGAGTTCGCCAGTTACAGCGCAGCGGTGGACCTCGCCACCAAGCAGCAGGCCTTCGACCAGGCTATTACGGCATTGAATCAGCACCTGCGGCAGTATCCCGATGGGCGCTACGCCGCCAACGCGCACTACTGGCTCGGTCAGATCTATTTCGTCCAGGGCAAGATGGAAGAGGCGCGTCAGGCTTTTACTCGGGTCGTGGAGGGCTATCCCGACCATAACAAGGCCCCCGAAGCGCGTTACAAGCTCGGCCAGGTGTACTTCCGGCTGGGCGATCAGGCGCGGGCCAGAACCCTTCTGGAGAAAGTCGCGAACAGCAATAGCGACGTTGCGCCGCTGGCCCGAAATTTCCTCCAACAGAATTTCCGCTAGGCGAGTTGTCAAACCGGTAACTCGCTTCACCTTCGTTTCTCTTTAGATTGGGCACAGCCCCAACCATGTCTGACGCCACTCTGCGAATCACCGAGATTTTCTACTCCCTCCAGGGCGAGTCCCGCACAGTGGGCCTGCCTACGGTCTTCGTGCGCCTCACCGGCTGTCCGCTTCGCTGCCAGTACTGTGATACCGAGTATGCCTTCCATGGCGGTGAGATTCGCGGCCTCGGGGAAATCCTGGAGGTTGTCGCCAGTTCTAATCCGCGCTACGTCTGTGTGACCGGCGGCGAGCCTCTTGCCCAGCCCAACTGCATTCCCTTGCTCAGCGCCTTGTGCGACTCAGGCTACCAGGTCAGCCTCGAGACCAGCGGGGCGATGCCCGTGGATAAAGTGGATGTGCGCGTGAGCAAGGTTCTCGACCTCAAAACGCCGGGCTCCGGAGAAGTCTCCCGGAACCTCTACGACAACATTCCCTTGCTTACTTCCAATGATCAGGTCAAGTTTGTGATCTGCAGTCGTGAAGACTACGAATGGGCGCGCTTCAAGATGGAGGAATTGCAGTTGGTCGCGCGAGCGGGTGAGGTCCTGTTCTCTCCGAGCTTCGGTCAGCAGAGCTCAAGAGAACTCGCCGAGTGGATTATCGCCGACAACTTGCCAGTGCGTTTCCAACTGCAACAGCACAAGCTGCTATGGGGAGACGAGCCGGGGCATTGATGCGCTCACCGGCTTCCCGTGCGAGGAGCTGTCCCGCCGGTACATCCGTGTCCGGCGGGCACAAGCCCTAACCTCCTCCCATCATAATCCGTCGAATCGCCCCGTTGGGGTCTTTAACCATTTTCGGCGGCAAGTCGAAAATCATGGTCGCGCGCTCGTCGGCGGAGTAGGGCGTCCACTTCGGCAGATCCTTGGTATTCGGATTTCCTGACCGGGCGAAGGATATCCACGCCTCGCTCATCAGGTCAGCCATCTCCTGTGCTTCCAGTCCTGTACCTACCAGTGCGACTGACTTCTCGACGTTATCAAACATTAACGGCATATCCAGCGTGTGAGGAGACTTGAAAATGCCGTTGCTTACCGGCGTTTCCCAGGTCAGGAAATACATGTAGACCGGCGCCGCCTTCTGAGCAGCTTTTCGTTCCGCCAGAATCTGCGATCCGAAGGTGAAGCGAATCGAATCGATCGCACTGCGCAGATGGGTGGGCGAATAGTCCGGGTAAATGCGCCGCAGCTCCGACAACAAAGCCTTGCCCTTCGGCACCTTGGCGGCATACTCAATCAGTTGCTCTTCGGTGAAGTTGCCGAACCACGGCTCAGAAGCCTGGAAGATGGTCATTTCGTCCTTGTTGGTGCCGATCAAAATGGGAATTTCCGCCGACTGTTCTGGCGCGTCGGGAGTGAAGGGATGGCGGGGCAGCACTTTACCGTCGACAACCGGACCGAATCGCATCGCATCGGCGGTGGCAGCAGCCGCGAGCAAATCCTCGGCGGGAATCAGCTGCAATTTCTCCCGCTGCTTCTTCGCGTCCTCGATGTCCAGTTGCGCCAGCACTTTTTTGGCGTTGGCGGTAGCCTGTTCTTGCGGCGTACTGGTCAGCCCGGGTCCGCTCTGAATGATAGCCTTGTGGAAGAGCCCGTCGGCCGAGGGCATCGCCAGCAAGTGGCTGACTTTCGAGCCGCCGCCAGATTCCCCCATGATGGTCACATTGTTCGGATCGCCGCCGAATCGTTCGATGTTGTCCTTAACCCATTGCAGTGACATCACCAAATCCATCATGCCGACGTTGCCGGAGCTGGCGTAGTCCTCACCGAGCAGTTCGGCCAAATGCAGATAGCCGAATACATTCAGACGGTGGTTGACGGTGACCACGACCGCGTCACCTCGGCGGGCGAGGTTTTCGCCATCGTAAACGGGCCAGGCTCCGGAACCGTAGGCGTAGCCCCCGCCGTGAAACCAGACCATGACCGGGCGTTTGCCCTTGTCCGTGGCGGGAGTCCATACGTTCAGAAACAGACAGTCTTCGTTGTCACGTTTCATTTCCGTCGGGGTCGGGAACACCGTTTTCAGCTGCAGTCCGAAGTCGCTGGTGGGTACCGCCGTTGAGCCCGAAGCCATTTGCATGCAAGGGGCACCAAAGTCCGTGGCGTCGATACGCGCGGTGGACTTCTTCGGTCGCTGTGGCGGCATAAATCGCAATTCGCCGATTGGTGGAGCCGCATAGCGCAGTCCCTTGAAGGTATGAATGTCGTCCACGACAAGGCCCTGCACGGGGCCGCTGGTGGTGTCCACCACCGCTGTGGGAATCGGCATTTCCGCTGCAGACAGAAATGACATGGGCGAGGACAGTAGCAGAGACAGCAAAGTCGGTTTCAGTTTTCCGTTCATGTAACCCCCTTTTGTAAGAATCCTTTTCGTTTTGGTTTTCTCTCGGTGCGGCCAGCAGCGCAGCCTTTGGCGCGAAGGAGGCAGTCTGCCGGCCAGCAAGCTTATCGCAGTACCGCTTTCCATTCAGCACATTCTGACTGATGGTCCATTCGCTCGGTTCAGTCGTAAGCGCCTGCGCCCGGGAGAAAAGCAGGGCTTGTGTTGTCGTTCTACGCACAGCTTTAGATACAAACGGTGAAAAAGTGATCGCTCGTGGCGTTTGCTAGAATGCCGCGCTTCTGAGATGTTCACTTCAATGCCGGGAGAAATGATTAATGTCTATCGACATTCAAGAGTTGATTGAGCTTTACGCACTGCCTTGGTTGATCAATATTGGTCTCGCCATTCTCATATTGGTTCTCGGCCGAATACTGGTGGGAATTGTAGTGCGTATAGCCAGGGCGGTGATGGGCAGAGCGAAAACAGATCCGATGCTGATAAATTTCATTGGCTCGATCCTCACTGGCCTGCTGGTGCTGGTTGTGTTCATCGCTGCCATCGATCAGCTGGGCGTCGACACAACCTCGCTGGTGGCGCTAATTGGTGCGGCCGGTCTGGCCATCGGTCTCGCCTTGCAAAAATCCTTGGGCAATTTCGCTGCCGGTGTCATGTTGATTTTCTTCAAGCCCTTTAAGGTGGGCGATTATGTGGAGGCTGCCGGAACTGCCGGGGTAATCAGAGAGATCCGCATTTTCAGCACCATCATGAACACGCCCGACAACAAATTGGTGACGATTCCCAACGGATCGATTTACGAGAACAACATCACCAACTATTCGGCGCTGGATACACGGCGCATCGACCTGGTGTTTGGTATCGGCTATCAGGATGACATCAAACTAGCCAAGGACATTATCCGGAAAATACTAGCGGATGATGCGCGCGTACTCGCCGAGCCGGAACCTTTTGTGCACCTTGGTGATCTTGCAGATAGCAGTGTGAACCTGATCGCAAGACCCTGGGTTAAAAAAGAAGATTGGCTGGCGGCGCGTTGCGACATCCTCGAAAAGGTGAAACTTACCTTCGACGCCAACGGGATCAGCATCCCTTTCCCGCAGCGGGATCTGCACATCTATAGAGAACCACAAGAGTAGGCTTGATAGATTGAGATCGACTGAAGCCAACGTCCGAGCGGTCGCAGCAGCATCGCTGCGTCGGACCGGATAAGCTTTTAAGGAGAAACGCTTATGTCACAGTTCGGTCGCAGCAGTACTGCCCTGGAAATCATTAAGCACCAGGACCTGTCGGGTAAAACGGCCATCGTCACCGGGGGCACCTCAGGCATTGGCAAGGAAATGGCGCGCGCACTCGCCGCTGCAGGTGCCGAGGTGATCCTGCCAACGCGCAATATCGAATATGGATCGGCGATAGCCGATCACCTGATTACTGACACGGGGAATTCCAAAGTCCGTATATATGAGATGGACCTGGCCGATTTCGATAGTGTTCGTCGCTTCGCGGACAACTTCATGACCGAGTATCCCCGACTCGAGATCTTGATCAACAATGCCGGGATAATGGCATCCCCGCTCGCCCGCACCGTCCAGGGTTACGAGCTCCATTTTGCCGTCAATCATCTCGGTCACTTTCTCCTCACCGCAGCACTGGCTCCGGCGCTCGCCGCCAGCGCCAGCTGCCGAGTGGTTACACTTAGCTCGCTTGCCCATCGCCTGTCGCCGGTTCACTTCGAAGACATCCACTTCGATTCACGCCCCTACGATAAGTGGGTCGCCTACGCGCAATCCAAATCGGCCAACGCGCTGTTTGCCTTTGCACTCAATGAACGACTGCGGACCTGCGGCGGTCTCGCTTTTTCCGTTCATCCGGGAGCGATCTTGAGCAATCTGCAGTGCTACAAGAGGCAAGAGGAAATGCAGGCCCTTGGCGGGCTCGACGACAAGGGCGTGACCCGCAAGGGTTTCAAGACCCCGGCTCAGGGCGCTGCTACCGCGATATGGGCTGCTACATCGCGGGATTTGCTGCACCTGGGGGGCGCCTACTGTGAGGACTGCCAACTGGCCGAGCCGGCCACCGATGGAAACGAGTCGAGAGGCGTGCATGCCCACGCGAGGGATCCGGAGGCGGCCGCGCAGCTCTGGGAAGTATCGGAGCGCCTTGTTGACCATCCCTTCACGCTGCCGCTACCGGGCTTTCGCGTTCAGGCCGCGGGGGCGGTACAATAGCGCCCTTTGCAAGCGGGCCCCGCGCGGCCATTGAGGAGTCACGTGTCCGGCAATGATCAGTCTGGCAAGCACCAGCCGCGTAACAAAGAGGGCGACGTTGGCCAGCCCGGCAGAGAAGGGCCGTCGGGAGAAAAGTCCGGCAAGCGAGCCGTCGTGCTCACATCGGGCGGTCTCGATTCCACCACCTTGCTGGCGATAGCCAAGGATGAAGGCTATCGCTGCTATTCCCTGAGCTTTGACTACGGACAGCGTCATCGCGCTGAACTTCGCGCTGCAACCCGCTGCAGTGCCGATCTGGGGGCAGCCGAGCACAAGGTGGTGGGTCTGGATCTGCGATCGATTGGTGGCTCCGCATTGACTGACGACAAGATCGCCGTGCCGGAGCAGGAAAGCGAAGGCATTCCCGTCACCTATGTTCCCGCCCGCAACACGGTTTTCCTGTCCATAGCGCTTGGCTGGGCGGAAGTTCTGGGCGCCCAGGACATCTTCATTGGCGTGAATGCCGTCGATTACTCCGGCTATCCGGACTGCCGTCCGACCTTCATCGAGGCCTTCGAGCGCATGGCGAATCTCGCCACCAAGTCCGGCGTAGAGGGCCACCAGCTGCGTATTCGCACGCCATTGATCGACCTGAGCAAGGCTGAGATCATCCAGCGCGGCCTCCAGCTGGGGGTGGACTACAGCCTTACAGTA
Organism: Proteobacteria bacterium 005FR1; assembly: GCA_026192395.1. Classification (GTDB taxonomy): domain Bacteria; phylum Pseudomonadota; class Gammaproteobacteria; order Pseudomonadales; family Cellvibrionaceae; genus WACF01. The sequence goes on along the minus strand of WACF01000001.1, from coordinate 1,768,156 downwards.
TCTTGCTACCAGGCCGACGAAGAAGGCCGGGCCTGTGGTAAGTGCGACAGCTGCCGATTGAGGAGGGCGGGTTTCCAGGCGGCAGGTGTACCCGATCCCACCCATTACCGGAGTGACGTCTAAGCCCCGACAAGGGCGAAAGTTGGCGAAAATCTGCGCATTCCGCTCTTTTATTTCTCCCGCCCTATAAAAACCCTCTAAATTTATAACGAGAGCGCGAAAAAGCACTTGTCTTTCCAGCTGAAATCATTACTATATGCGCCTCTTTTCGGAGCACAGCAGCAGCTTCCAAAGCCCCGAAAAGCCTCTCCAAGGGTCGTTAGCTCAGTTGGTAGAGCAGTTGGCTTTTAACCAATTGGTCGCTGGTTCGAATCCAGCACGACCCACCATTTTCTCCCCGCGTCGCCCAGAACACCCACTCCAGCAGAACGTTCTTTGCCTTTCTCAACGGAACCCGGGGCCCATTTCGCTGCCATATGCTCGAAATTTGCTCAGGAGGATCAATCCTGTCTGGATCGTAGCCAGGGATCAGGGCTGCATGTGTTAAAATTGCCCGTTCGTCTCTAAACGACAGGAACGGTGCCCCTGGCATGGCAGTACGACTATGACGCTTGTAAAAGAACCCCAACAGAAGCAAAGCCCTCAGGCGCTGGTGCAGGCATTTCTCGACCAGACCTCGCCGGCGGCGACCTTCACGCCCGAACAGGTGCAAGCCTACAAGGAGCGGATAAAGGCTTTGTTAAAGGCCCAGAACGCCGTTCTGGTGGCGCATTATTACACCGATCCCATGGTTCAGGCTCTGGCGGAGGAAACCGGCGGCTGTGTTTCCGATTCGCTGGAAATGGCGCGATTCGGCAAAGAGCATCCCGCCTCCAGCTTGATCGTGGCGGGGGTGAAATTCATGGGCGAAACCGCCAAGATTCTCAGCCCCGAGAAGCGCGTGCTGATGCCGACTCTCGAGGCCACCTGCTCACTCGACATTGGCTGCCCGGCAGACCAGTTTGCCGAGTTCTGCGATCAGCACCCGGACCGCACAGTAGTCGTTTACGCCAATACCTCCGCTGCGGTCAAAGCTCGTGCCGATTGGGTTGTGACGTCGAGTATCGCGCTCGACGTCGTCGATTATCTGGACAGTCGGGGCGAGAAAATCATCTGGGCGCCGGACAAGCACCTCGGCAGCTACGTGCAGAAGCAGACCGGTGCCGACATGCTGTTGTGGGATGGCGCCTGCATCGTACACGAGGAATTCAAGGCCCGCGGTGTTGAGGACCTGAAGCAGCTCTATCCGGAAGCGGCGGTACTGGTGCATCCGGAATCCCCGGATTCCGTGGTGGAACTCGCGGACGTGGTGGGTTCCACATCGCAGCTCATCAATGCGGCCAAGACGCTGCCCAACCGGCAGTTCATCGTCGCCACGGACCAGGGCATCTTCTACAAGATGCAGCAGACCTGTCCGGACAAGGAGTTCTACATCGCGCCGACGGCGGGCAGCGGAGCAAGCTGCCGCAGCTGCGCCAACTGCCCCTGGATGGCAATGAACGACCTCGAGCGCCTGGTCCGCGTGCTCGAACACGGTGGTCAGGAAATTCACGTGGATCCGGAGCTGGCCCGCAAAGCGATGATTCCGCTGCAGCGCATGCTGGACTTTAAGAAACGTGAGACGTGAGACGTGAGACGTGAGACGTGAGACGTGAGACGTGAGACGTGAGACGTGAGACGAAAAAAGGGGCCAGCGGCCCCTTTTTTCCGTCATTCCGGCGAAGGCCGGAATCCATGGTGGAGGCACGGACCGTTGGTGGTTACTGGGATTCCGGCCTTCGCCGGAATGACGCCGGGTTAGACTTTCTGGCGACTGGCGACTGGCGACTGGCGACTGGCGACTGGCGACTGGCGACTGGCGACTCTTTCCTGCTGCATTTCCCCCGCGCTTTATGCCAAACTCGCGCTTCCCCGAAAAATGAGAGGAGAAGCTCGTGTATCGCTTCAGTGACAAGTCCCTGGCCTATCAGCAGCGCCTGCAAGCGTTCATGGAAGAGCACATCTATCCCAACGAGAAAAACTACGCAGAACAGCTGCACAATGCGAGCAATCGTTTTGCGCCTCTGCCCTTGATGGATGAATTGAAAGAGAAGGCCCAAGCGGCCGGTTTATGGAACCTGTTTGTTCCGCCGTCCCATGCGGAATTCTGCGGTCACGAAGGTTTCAGCAACTTCGATTACGCGCCCTTGGCGGAAATGATGGGGCGCGTGCTGTGGTCGCCGGAGGTGTTCAACTGCAATGCGCCGGACACGGGCAACATGGAAGTCTTCATGAAGTATGGCACTGCGGAGCAGCAAGAGCGCTGGCTCAAGCCCTTGCTGGCCGGCGAAATCCGCTCCTCCTATGCGATGACAGAACCCGATGTCGCGTCCAGCGATGCCACCAACATTCAGCTGCGCATCGAAAAGGACGGAAACGAGTGGGTGCTCAATGGCCGCAAGTGGTTCATCACCAACGCCATGTACGAGCGCACCAAGATTTTCATCGTCATGGGCAAGTCCGATCCGGACAACCCCAACCGGCACAAGCAGCAATCACAAGTCCTGGTGCCGAAGAACACGCCAGGAGTGGCGCTGGTGCGTCCACTCACGACTCTTGGCTATGACGACGCGCCGATCGGCCACGCGGAGATCGTTTTCGACAACGTCCGCGTACCATTGGAGAACATTCTGCTCGGCGAAGGGCGAGGCTTCGAAATTGCGCAGGGGCGCCTTGGCCCGGGTCGCATTCACCATTGCATGCGCCTGATCGGCGCCGCACAGCGCTCACTCGAGCTGGCTTGTCAGCGAGTGCAACGGCGTGAAACCTTCGGCCGCAAGTTGAGCCAGCATCAATCCGTACGCGAAGACATTGCCAAGTGTTTTTCCGAGATCGAAATGGCTCGGTTGCTGGTCTTGAAAACCGCGAGCAAGATGGACGACGTGGGTCCACCGGCCGCGCGCGACATGATCGCCGCCAGCAAGATCAGCGTGCCCATCATGATGCAGAAGGTCATCGACCGCTGCATGCAGATGCACGGCGCTGGCGGACTCACGGAAGATTACTGCATGGCCGAAGCCTTCAACTACGCACGCTGGTGCCGCCAGGCTGATGGTCCCGATCAGGTCCATCAGATGGCGCTGGGCAAGCAGTTGATTGGAATATTCGGAGGCGAGTAGCCCCGAAGGCAGAATGTTGAGGGGTGCCGCAGCAGTAAACGCTAGACTGCCGTGGCAAAGGTGGGGCGGCACCCAATTTCAGTCAGCGATCCGGTGTTTGCTGCTGTGACCTTCGCCGGCACGACCGCCATGGATGGCGGAAGTGCACGCATTGCCGGGAGCAAATGCACGCGGACGCCGGCGTAGAGCTTACATGGACGTACTCGCAGCGTGTCACAGCAGTGAACACCGGACTGCTGGCCCGGCACGGAACTCGAGTCCTTACCAGCCCAGTTGGCTGACCACGTCTAAACGACAAAGGCCGGAGAGCGTTGCTCTCCGGCCTTTCTGAATCCCAAACTGCGATGCAGATCAGGCGACGTTGACCTGCGTCTGCTGCAAGCGTTGCTCAAGTTTTTCCACTTCGTCCAGCAGTGCATTGGGCAGGCGCTCGCCGAACTGCTCGTAGTACTCCTTGATCAGCGGTATCTCCTGCAGCCAGCCGTGCACTTCCACTCGCAGCAGGCGAGCAATCTGGTCTTCGCTGAGGCCGAGCCCGCTGAAATCCAAACCGTCGATAGCGGGCAGGTTGCCGATGGGGGTTTCGATCGCTTCCGCACGGCCCGCGCAGCGTTCGAAGACCCACTTCAGAACGCGGCTGTTTTCGCCAAAGCCCGGCCACATGAACTTGCCGTCTTCGCCTTTGCGGAACCAGTTGACGTAGAAGATCTTCGGCAACTTCGCGCCCTCGGTCTGGCCCACGTTCAGCCAGTGTCCCCAGTAATCAGCCATGTTGTAGCCGCAGAACGGCAGCATGGCCATAGGATCGCGGCGCAGCTGACCGATCTGGCCGAAAGCCGCTGCCGTCATCTCGCTGGCGATGATGGTGCCGAGGAATGTGCCGTGGGTCCAGTCGCGAGCTTCATTGACCAGCGGTACGACGGAGGCGCGTCGGCCACCGAACAGAATCGCGCTGATCGGTACACCTTTCGGATCTTCCCACTCATCGGCAATCACCGGGCACTGGTTGGCGGGAGCAGTGAACCGTGCATTCGGATGCGCAGCGGGCGTTTCCGAATCCGGAGTCCAGTCGTTGCCTTTCCAGTCGGTAAGATGGGCTGGCGGCTCGCTCATGTCTTCCCACCACACGTCGCCATCATCGGTCAGGGCGACATTGGTGAAGATCACGTTTTCCTTCAGGGCGAGCATGGCGTTGGGATTGGAGTCCATGCTGGTACCGGGCGCTACGCCAAAGAAACCCGCTTCGGGGTTGATCGCGTAGAGCTGGCCATCCTCGCCGAACTTCATCCAGCAAATATCGTCTCCAATGGTCTCCACCTTCCAGCCGGGAAGGGTGGGAGTGAGCATGGCCAGATTGGTCTTGCCGCAGGCGCTGGGGAAGGCGCCCGCCACGTACTTCACTTCGCCCTCGGGGCTGGTGAGCTTCAGAATCAGCATGTGCTCGGCGAGCCAGCCTTCGTCGCGCGCCATCGCGGAGGCGATGCGCAGGGCGAAACATTTTTTGCCGAGCAGGGCGTTGCCGCCGTAGCCGGAGCCGTAGGACCAGATCTCACGGCTCTCCGGGAAATGAACGATATAGCGGTTGTCCGGGTTGCAGGGCCATGCCACGTCTTCCTCACCGGCTTCCAGCGGTGCGCCAACCGAATGGACACAGGGAACGAATTTGCCGTTTTCACCCAGCTGTTCGAGCACGGCGGTGCCGACACGGGTCATGATATGCATGTTGGTCACCACGTAAGGTGAATCGCTCAACTGCACGCCGATGTGCGCGATGGGTGAGCCAATCGGGCCCATGCTGAAGGGGATGACGTACATGGTGCGGCCCTTCATGCTGCCTTCGAAAAGGCCTTGCAGGGTGCCGCGCATTTCGCTCGGGTCACACCAGTTGTTGGTGGGGCCGGCGTCGGCTTCGGACTGCGAGCAAATGAAAGTGCGGTCTTCTACCCGCGCCACGTCTTCCGGAACGGAGCGAACATAGTAGCTGTTGGGACGCTTTTCTTCGTTGAGCTTTACTGCTGTGCCATTGGCCAGCATGATGTCCCACATCGCGTTGTATTCTTCTGTGGAGCCATCGCACCACACCACCTCGGCGGGCTGACAGAGCGCAGCCATGTCATCAACCCACCCGAGTAATGCTTTATTTTTGCTCGCAGTGTTCCTGGAAGCCATAGTCATACCTCTTGGTCTGGAATCGCGATATCTGGAGGCAGTCGCCGGAACTCGAATGCCTGAATCATTCATCGCGTGCCGCGAAAGGCAGCGGAAAAAGGGGAGGCCAGGGCATGGGCGCAGGGATGGTTACCCGGAATTTCCTTGTTCCTGCGGTCCCTATGTCGATGGTGCCCGTGTAATTGGAGCGATGTGCCCCGTGGTGCAAGGGCCGCTATTATGTCACTGCTCTCGGAAGCGATTCAAGCTATCTATTGATGCGCCAGTTGACATAGTTTTTGTGAATGGCCGCCATAAACCGGGCGACTAAATATACTTGCTCTCCAGGCGCGTAGAGCAAGCTCCGGCACCAACAAAGAGCTCTCAGGCAAGGGAGCAGCGACGTCGCCCGCGCGCGAAGCGCAGGCGACCGAAGTGGATCACTTTTTTCTCTGGAGCTATGTCCGTCCGCGCCCGAGTCGAAGGAGCAGGGCGAGTCCCCAGCTTGCGGCACCGAACAGGGCCAGCAAGGGAAGGAAAGACGCGGTCGCCGGCAACTGGTCAGGCTGGTCCAGCTGAGCGACTTGCTGGTCCGCTGCTTCCTGATCACGGGTTACGTTGCGAGCCCGCATGCGGCCGCCCGCTTCCTCGAAATCGATCCGCACCATGTCGTTCTCGTGGATGTTCTCCAGTCCATCCAGTTGCGTGGCGTAGACGTCATCGCGAATGATGGTCTGTTCGTCCACATCGAAGGTCTGGTTCGTGCCCACGGGAATATTGAGATTCTCCCCCACCTCGACGGGGCGGATGGTGAGCGTATTCGCTTCCTCATCCACGTTGATCACCATTCCACGCAGCTCGTCTTCTTCGACGTTAACGGGATCGTCGCTCACCTGGGCAAAGGCGCTGACCGCGCCAACGAGCATGATGATGAGCACTGCGGCCCTAGAACTTGAGCGTCTCATGATATCCTCCAATGACAGTGTGGCTGGGGCGAACCGAGGTCAGCTCCGAATGCACTTCCTGTGCGCTGACGATGTAACGCTGTGGGGCGCTGCCCACGAAGTGAAAGGGATAGCAGGTCACCAAGGTGATCTGGGCCTGATCTGTGGGGTCGAGAACCCAGGTATCCGATGGCTCGACAACTTGCGTCTGCACAACCCTGAACTGGCGCAGGCGTGTGGGTGTTTTCACCAGAATGAGATCGCCCACGGAGACATTTTTGAGCTGCCGAAAATGACCGTCGCGGTGGCTGGCCATGCCAATGTTGCTGTCGCCTTCCAGGCTGCCGGTTCCGGGGATGATGCCGGCACCGAGCGTAAAAGCCAGTTCGTCCGCGTCCGGGAATACCGGAATTTCCAGTTCCACTGACGGTATCAGCAGGCTGCCCACCGGGCGACCGGTGACCCGCTCCGCCAGCTCGCGCCAGGTGCTGAGCCTGCTTTTGGACCAGGAGGAGGTATCTGGCTCGTGCAGCTTGGCGAAGGCGAGGCCTTCGCGTATCCGGGCGCTGCCTGCATCGGCTCTGTTCGCCGCCGGTTGTTTTGGCGCCGACGTGTGCAGCGACTCTCGTTCGTCAGTTGCATCGCGGGTGGTGGCGATTTCCGCGGGTCTCAGCGATGTCGCAATCGCGGGATGTGCGACCGGCGCGGAATAAAGCTGTGGCGCCGCCGCCGCGTCGCTGTTGCGACTCAACACCAGTCCCTGCTGCAGGATAAAAGGCAACACAAGTAGTCCACCGATCACCCAGAACAGTCGTTCCAATCCTTGTCGCATCGGTTGCTCCCCATCATGCCGTCATGTCACGGCTAATCCATCGAGAATTTTTTGAGCCTGTAAGTTTTACCGGCCCTTTGTAATGCGCCCGACGCCGATTGAGGCTGTTTGAGCTCGATGGTGCATCGCTCGCCTCTGGTGGAAAGATGTCGCCCTTCGGATGTTCCGCGGCAGGCACGCATCGCGTGCGGACATCGCATCGTCGGCGGGGAGACCAGCCGATGCAATTTCTGTGCAACACGGTTGAGCTATTTGGCGAGCTCGACAAAAAGGCGGAAGAAGGAGAGGAGGGCAGGAGATCTGGATCGTTCCTGAAGAGCAGTCATTCTTTTCGTGCGGCTTTGCCCAGAATCTTGTCCAGCTGATTGGCAAAACGTTGCTTGTCGCTGGCGCTCATTGCGGCTGAGCCGCCGGTCTGGATGCCACTTGCACGCAGGGTGTCCAGGAAGTCGCGCATGTTGAGGCGTGAACGAATGTTCTCCCGGGTGTAGAGTTCGCCACGGGGATTCAGCGCCAGCGCTCCTTTTTCGATCACTTCCGCCGCCAACGGAATGTCGCTGGTGATGACCAGATCGCCTGATTGCACGCGCTGAACAATTTCGTTGTCCGCTACATCGAAGCCGCCGGCTACCTGCACGCTGCGAATGAAGGGCGAAGCGGGGGTCTGCAGAGCCTGATTGGCCACCAGGGTCAGCTGTGTCTCGGTACGTGCCGCGGCACGGAAAAGGATCTCCCTGATGACAACAGGACATGCATCGGCATCCACCCAGATCTTCATTTCTCAGCCTCCTGTTTTTCCGGTTAACGCGCGCTTTCAAACCCGATGATCACTGGGACGTATGTACAGTGCACTTCTCTCCCGCGCTTGGTTCGGGACCAATATTTGCAATGACCCGCACAGACCGACCCGAGCCACAGCGTGGCGGGTCCCGCGGTGCACGGGCAGCGCAGTCCATCCTCTTCCCCTTGATAACAGAGGTGCTGATTGCAGTTTATGTGACGGAAAAAGATGGAGACGCCCGTGTCCACCGTAAGCAATGGGTGGTGACGTATAATGGCGCATTCATCGATAACCGACAATCTGGCTGATCACGAGAGACTGTCCTGCCGGGCAGTGTTCGACGCCATCTTGCCACCTACTTTTGCCATCAGCGCCGATGATCGCGTGCTGTTTGTCCATGGCGATCTTTCCCCCTACCTCCAAACTGCAGACGAACACTCGGCCGTTTTTGGCCTGCGCAAGCTATCGCCCTCAGAGCTCTCTTGTCCGCTTCGCAACGCGATCGAACGCTGTCGTGCCGAGCGTCGGAAAGTGGTTACCTATGATGTGGAGAGAACGACCGACAACCACATGTCCAGAATTACGGCCCAACCGGCGCTCGACCTTGGTGAAGGCGCGGTGATCGTCTGCTTCGAGCCGCTCGAGAGAATCGGCCGGCGAGATCAGGCCGGTGTGCGCCGCAACGGCCCGGATGCGGCCAGAATCGCGGAGCTGGAGCGGGAATTGGACGAGGCGCGCCACGCGCTCTATGTCACCGAGGAAAAACTCAGCGCCGCCAACCACGACTTGCGCGAGTCTCACGACGCCACGTTGGCGATGAACGAGGAACTGCAGCTGTCCAACCGCGAGCTGGAGCACAGCACCTCGGAACTGCGCTTTCTCAACCGCCGTCTCGAGGAAAAAGTCGAACAGCTCAAGGTTGCCCATGATGACCTGGTGAATTTTTTCGCCAGCACCGAGGTGGCGACGCTTTTCCTCGATGAGGAACTTCGAATCAAACGCTTCACCCCGATCGTTGAGGAGATTCTCGAGATCACTCCCGCCCACCGAGGCCTGCACGTCAGCAAAATCGAGCACGAATTACTGCACAACGGCATGGTCGACGACGCGCGCGGCGTGCTGGACGATCACGTTCCGCGTTGGCGTAATATTCACGGCAGCGACGGTCGCTGGTTCACCCGGCGGGTGCTGCCGTACCGTACGGACAGCCTCAGCGTGGAGGGGATTGTTGTCACCCTTGTGGACATCACCGATCTCAAGAACACTGAAGACGCGTTGCGCGAAAGCGAGGCGCGTTTCAGGGAGATGGCCGACGGGCTCCCGCAGGCGGTATGGGTGCACGACATCGAAGGACAGCAGGAGCTGGTGAACGAGACCTTCTGTAACTTCTTTGGCGTCGGCCGCGAAGAAATGACTGGCGAACGCTGGCGTAAACTCGTGCACCCCGAAGATATGGATGGCTACGTCCGCAATTTCATGAAGGCGGTCGCCCGCCGTGAACCTTTCCACGCACAGGCGCGAGTCAAGCGGGCCGATGGTCAGTGGCGTTGGTTCGATTCCTGGGGCAAACCGCGCTTCACCGCAAGTGGTGAATTCAAAGGCTTTGTCGGATCCAGTACCGACGTTACCGAACAAAAGGAAACCGAAGCCGCCCTGCGGGAGAGCGAGGAACGATTTCGTATTCTCGCCGACAACATTGCGCAGCTTGCCTGGATGGCAGACAAGCACGGCCATATTTTCTGGTACAACCAGCGCTGGTTTGATTTCACAGGCACCACCCCGGAGCAGATGCTGGGCATGGGTTGGGAAGGCGTTCCCCACCCTGACTTTCTGCAACAGGTCAAGGCGAAATACCTCGGCTGTATCAAGTCCGGCGAACCCTGGGAAGACACCTTCCCGATGCGCGGCAAAGACGGGCAGTATCGCTGGTTCCTGTCCCGCGCGCTGCCAGTGCGCGATGCGTCCGGAGAAATCGTTCGCTGGCTCGGCACCAACACCGATGTCACCCAACAACTTCAGGTCGAACAGCTGTTGCGTGAATCCGACCAGCGCAAGGACGAATATCTGGCCATGCTGGGGCATGAGCTACGCAATCCCTTGGCGGCGATCACAGCCGCCACTGCGCTCGCCAAGATCAGCCAAAGCGAGGACCCGAGATTGCAGCATGCGATCCAGGTACTGGAACGACAATCGAAGCACGTCACTCAGATCGTCGATGGACTACTCGAAGTTTCGCGAATCGCGCGTGGAAAGATCGAGCTGGGTCTCAAGCCGCTGCGAATCCGCGATGTGCTCAGGAGTGTGCTGCAGGATCGCATTCCTCATCTCGAAAAACGCAAACTGAATCTCGTACAGAGCTACAGTGATGAGGACCTGTGGGTCGCAGGCGACTGGGTCCGTCTGGTGCAGATCTTCGACAACCTGCTCGGCAACGCCATCAAGTTCACCGAAGCGTCGGGCACCGTGACCGTCGTTACCGAAGCCTGCGAAGGCTTTGCGCTCGTTAAAGTCATCGACACCGGTGTGGGAATCCGTCAGGAAATGCTGTCGCGTATTTTCGAGCCCTTCTTGCAGGAAGCTCAGGACGTGGCGCGTGCGACCGGGGGGCTGGGGCTCGGCCTGGCGCTGGCGAAAAGCCTGACGGAACTCCACGGCGGTTACATCGAAGCACGCAGCGAAGGCGCGGGCCAGGGCGCGGAATTTCTGGTCTGGCTGCCCCTGAGCCGCACTCATGGCAAGTTGCCAGAAAGTGCCGAGCCGGCCAAAGGCGTGCAGAAGCGGGTCCTGATCGTGGAGGATAACGTGGACGCGGCGGACACGCTGGCAAGCCTGCTGGAGCTCAAGGGGCATCTGGTCAGCACTGCCAGAAGCGCCGGTGAAGCGAGTCAGGTGCTGCAGGCGGAGACCTTCGATCTGATTCTCTGCGATATCGGCCTGCCCGGCATCAGCGGTTTCGATTTCGCCCGGAGCCTGCGCAGCAGCGGCCAGCTGAAAAACACCCGGCTGGTGGCGGTGACGGGCTACGGACAGCCCGAGGATCGCAAGCGCAGTATGGAGGCGGGCTTTGATGAACACATCACAAAGCCGGTAAATCTGGAAACGCTCGATATACTGCTCGCTCAGCATTGATCTGAATCGGCGGCAACTCCACCTTTCAGCTCGCCTGGGTTATAGTCCCACCTCGCAATTCGTATCACGTGAAGCACGCCCATACAGTCCTTTATAAAAACTACTAAAGAGGTGATTTCGCGATGGATTCCTTTCTTGCCATTCCTGCCGGAGCAGTTCGCCGCACGAGCGTGACCGCGATCCTTTCGTTTTTGGTCATCTCGCAGGCAGTCGCGACCGAGGTGCCGCCGCGCATCGGGCTTCTGTACTGGGTTGGCGGCAATCAGTTGAGTCGCGCCAACGTGGATGGCAGCGAGTTCGAGGTCTTGCTCACCGACCTCGACGAACCGGATGGCCTGGTGACGGACCCGCTCAACAATCTCGTTTACTGGACCAACATGAGTTTCGGCGGCCCGGGAGGGAGCCTTCAGCGGGCACGACTCGACGGCTCCCCGGTCGAGAAAGGCGAATCCTATCTGGTACCCCCCGGCAGCTTCCAAGTTGGCAAGGAGATCGAACTGGACTCACAAACCGGCAAGCTCTACTGGGCCGATCGCGACGGGCGTCACGTCATGCGCGCGAATGCGGACGGATCGCAGGTCGAGCCGGTACTGCACGCCTTCATGTACAAAGGAGCGGTAAAGTCACTGGAAAACCCCGTGGGCATTGCGCTTGATTCCGAGCGACGGCAGATCTATATCACCGACCGCTTCATGGGCACGGTGCTGCGCTTTGGCATGGACGCGCCGGCGGGCGAGCATTACCTGAACCGCAGTGATGTCGAGATTCTGGTGCAGCCTCGCTCAAAAGATGATCGTCCCATTGATATCGATCTGGATCTCGAGCAAGGACATATGTACTGGACCGACCGCGGTGTCCATCAGGTGCTGCGGGCGGATCTGGACGGCTCCGAGATCGAAGTGCTGGTTGATCCGGGAAGAATCGCGATAAAAGATCCGATCGGCATGTCCCTTGATCTGGTAAATCGACAGATGTACTGGACGGACATGAGCACGCACAAGATTCATCGCGCGAATCTGGATGGCTCGCAGGTCGAGGAAATCCTCGGCGGCAGTCAGCTTCTGAACGGAGTGCCTTACGGTCCCTTGGGTATTCAGTACCGTGCGCTTGAGCCGGAGCGGGGCAGCGCGGCCGGCGGCAACCGGATCGCCTTGTTGGGAGACAACTTTGTCGCGGGTGAAACCGAAGTACGGCTCGGTTCAGCGAAGGCTGCAGATGTGGAAGTTGTCGATGAAAAACTTCTCTACTTCACCGCCCCGGCGGGCAAGCCCGGCCGGGTGGAACTGACAGTGATTACGCCAACAGGTAAGGCGAGTCTGCGCGAGGCATATCGATACGAATAATCGGCGGCGCGCTTACCGCTGCAACGCTTGATCGAAGTCCTCGAGCAGATCGTCTGCATCCTCGATGCCGATCGAGAAGCGCAGCAGGGAATCATCGATTCCCATGGCTGCGCGCCGCTCTGGACCCATCTCATGGAAGATCGTGTGAGCCACCGGAATACCCAATGAGCGGGTGTCACCAAGATGGCTCGAGCGGATCACCAGTTGAAGTCGATTGAGCACCTCAAAGCAATCAACCCCATCCATCAGTTCGATACTGAACAGTGCACCGAAACTGCGAAACAGCCGACCGGCGAGTTCATGCTGTGGGTGATCGGGCAAGCCCGGATAGTAAACCGCCTTCACCGCCGGATGTCGTGACAGGAACTCCGTGAGTTTGAAGGCGTTCTCGCAGGCGCGTTCCATGCGCAGCGCCAGCGTATCGGCGCCAACGGAAATGTGATGAGCAGCTTCCGGTCCCAAGGTCGCGCCAAAATCCCGTAGGCCTTTCTTTTTGATCTGCTGAATGCCCCAGCCGCTCGGGTCGCCCTTGCGGTAATTCTCGTAGATGTGCGGAAAAGCCGACCAGTCGAACAATCCCGTATCGGTGACCGCACCGCCAAGAGCATTGCCGTGGCCGCCGATGTATTTGGTCAGGGAGTTGATCACCAGGCCCGCGTTCACGCTTTTGGGGCGAAACAGGTAGGGCGAGGTCATGGTGTTGTCGACAACGTAGAGCAGATTGCGCTCGCGGCAAAGTTCGCCGATTTTCTCCAGATCCGCAATTTGGGTGCGAGGATTGGCGATGGTCTCTACAAACACCAGACGGGTGTTCTCCCGAAGTGCTTCTTCGACCGCTGACACGGAGGTGGCGTCTACAAAGCTCACATCCACTCCGTGCTGGATGCAGGAGTTGAACAGGCTGTTGGTATTGCCGAACAGATAAGTGCTGGAGACGATATGATCTCCTTGACGCAGCATTGCAAACAGCGTCGAGCCAAGCGCCGCCATACCCGTGGCAAAGGCGACGGTGGCCAGCCCGTCCTCCATCAAAGTCACCTTGTCCTGCAGTGCGGTGACCGTGGGGTTTACCTGCCGCCCGTAGGAGTAACCGGCCTGCTTGCCCTGAAACACCGCCGCCAGATCACGGGCGTCCTCATAGCCATACATCACCGAGGTATGGATAGGCTTGTGAACGGAGCCGTGCTCGATCTCGCTGCGGCGATCAGCGTGCAGGATGGTTGACGTAAAGCCGGGCTTGGCCATGACTGATGGTTCTCCTTCTGTCCGCGGGCATAAAAAAACCCGCCAGTTGTTTCACAACTCCAAAGCGGGTTCCCCGTATGCGCGCTTGCTGTGCGGGCCGCTTTAGCTGAATTTTTAACGCGCCCGCAAGCTGGTGCTTCAAATCGGCGCGAACCCGCATTCTAGGGAGCTGCACGAGGCAACGCAACTGTACGATTTCCGTCCTGTCGGAAAGGGCTGCGGCGCCTTAACTTTTCTTTTGCAAGTGATTTGGCAAAAACTTCCCCAAAGCGCATAAACTGGCAACCGACCCGAAAAAAACGATAACGATGAGGCAACACATGAAACAGGCGTTGGCGCTGGCACTTCTCTCATTCAGTTTGACGGCTCAGGCCCAGCAAGCTCCCACACTCGCCGGCGAACAGGACTTTGTTTACGGCCGCTGGCTCGGGGCCATGGGCGGAAGTGGGCTGCGGCGATCGCTCGCAAACGGCAGTGACCTCGGCGAACTGATCAACCGAACGACCTCCTACAAGATGGCTGCCCAGGTTCAGGCCGCCCGCCAGCGCCAGGCGGCTGCCGGCGCGCCCCTGCCCCCGGTCGATTTCGACTCGGAGACCGACGCCTGGGTGGTACAGCACGATTCATTGGTGCCGCTGTTTGCCAGCAATTCCGATCTGCTCTTTCGCGGCTCCATTCGTCGTGCACAGCGCTACGAGGATGATCGGGTGGATGCGACAGCCGATCGCGTGGAATTGGGCCTGTTTGACGCCTCCATGTCCGGCTATCTTGGGCTGAGTCTGATGGTGGAGCAAAGTGCCGCCGAACTGGGCTCCGTCAAGGGTCACCGCGATGCCGACGGCCTGGGCCTGCGATTCGACTACGGCCGCATTCTCGACGACACCTGGGCCGTCTCAGGCCGGCTTGAACACGCCTGGTGGGACGGCGACGGGCTTACCCACATTCCCACACCGGCGGGCACATTGGTGCTGGCTCAGGACACGGAGTTCGAGCGCAGTTACCTGACCATGGAAGTGATTGGTCGCTACGACGTCAGCCTGCCTGTCGCCGGTCAACTGCGCTGGCGCTCCGGCATCCACTACCTGCGCAACAACAACGACCGGGTCCTGAATAGCCTCGGGCAGGTGGTGCAGGAACCGTTCGGCGAGATCGAACGTTTGGGTCTGCTGCGCACCGGCGCTTATTACTCCTGGCGAGCGGGTGAGAGGCAACAATGGTCTCCCTTCGTGGAGCTGATGTACGACTATGAGTTTGCCAACAATATGGACCGGGTAATCGAAGATCCGCATACGATCACCGCAAAAGCGGGTCTCGCGCGCCTGATCAAGCCCGGCTGGCGGGCGCAGCTGGATGTGCAACGATATCAGGGGCTCGGTGGAGAGCGCAGCCGCAACGGAGCGACCTTGGCGATCGTGATCGATCTGTGAGTTATTGAGGCCCGCGGTTAGCGCTCCTCGATACGCCTGAACAGATGCGGATTGTGCTGGACGAACTTTTTGATCCAGCGCTCGATGAACGAGTGTTCCTCCCGGACCATGTACCACCAGCCGAAAACGCTGATTACCAGCGCTCCCAGCGTATCCACGATCAGATCCCACATGGTGTCCGTCAATCCCGACGGGTCGCCCAACATGGGTTTTTGCATGTTCATGCCGAAAAACTGATCCATCGAGAATTCGAAGATTTCCCACAACGCGCCAATGGCCACCGCGAAGAGAAAAGCAAAGAAGGCAACGAAGCGGGGCCGCATGTGCAGATCGGCCCGCTCGTTTTCGTTCAGCACGTAGACGAGCAGAAAGCCGAAGATCCCCAGCAGTAGGCCGGATGCCGAATGCAGGGCGATGTCCCACCACCAGAGGCGCTCGTAATACTGACGGATCTCTCCAAGGAACAGCGCGGCGAAAACAAAGATAACTGCAAGGATCTGAAATTCCGAAGGTACCTGTAATTGGAAGCGGCCACCGAGCAGTAGCGGCACCAGCATCACCGACATGATCGCCGCGATCAGAAACACGCTCATCCAGTAGCCGTAATAAACGGCCGCCACCAACTCGCCCGCCATGGCGAGATGTAGCACCCCGACCAGTCCCCAATGAATCTTTCTGGCCAGATCGCTTGTTTCCATCGTGTCGTACCCTCCAACACCGTTTGTCGCCGGATCATCCGGCAAAACTGATATTGATAACAATTATCATTTACCATAGAATTCGCAGCTACATTTGCCGACGAATCTTTTAGGGGAATTCACCATGCGACTTGCCAAATCTCCACTGGCACTGGCCATCGCCCTGGCCGCTTCCGTCAACGTCCAGGCCGCCGACCGACAGATCACCGAGGAGATAGTCGTCACTGCGAGTCGCTCCGAAAAACCCCTGAGCACCATTCCTAACACAGTCACGGTAATCGATGCCAAGGATCTGGACCAGCAACTGAGTATCAATCACGACCTCTCCACGGTGCTTGGCAATCTTGTTCCGAGCTTCTCGCCGAGCCGCCAGAAGCTGACCAGTGCTGGGGAAAGTCTGCGCGGTCGCAGTCCGCTGTACATGGTCGACGGCGTGCCGCAGTCCAATCCGCTGCGCGACGGCTCCCGCGACGGCCATACCATTGATCCTCTGATGCTGGAACGGGTGGAAGTCATCCATGGCGCCAACGCCATTCACGGTCTCGGCGCATCCGGCGGCATCATCAACCTCATCACCCGCAAGCCGGCGGAAGGTCTGCGCCAAAGTCTGCGTGTCGACTCCTACACTCAGACGGAAGATACCGGCGAAAGCCTTGGCTACGGTTTCAACTACAGCGTCTCCGCAGGTCAGGATCAATTCGATGTACTCGCCAGCGTCGGCTATCGCAACAACGGCGTCAGCTACGACGCGGACGGCCGGGTCATCGGCTTCGATAATACCCAGGGCGATACCATGGACTCTGACATGGTGAATGCCTTCGTCAAAACCGGCTACAACTGGGACGACCAGCGTCTGGAGTTGACGGTCAATCATTTTGATCTTGCCGGCAAAAATAACTGGGTCGCTGTCGATGGCGACAAGGGCTTGGGTCTGCCCGCCACCGCAGTAGAAGGTGATGTGCCCGGTGATGCACCGAGCAATGAAGTCACCATGCTGAGTCTCGCCTACAGCAACGCGGAAATCCTCGGCCATGAGCTGCGGCTTCAGGCTTTCAGTCAAGACTTCGCCGGCACATACGGCGGCGGCACCTACGGCACTTTCCAGGATCCCGTCTATGGCCCCGATCTGTTCGACCAGTCACAGAACAACTCTGAAAAACGAGGCATGAAGCTGACGCTGGTGAAAGAAGGTCTCGCCGGCTTGCCGATCCAGCTCGTTTACGGGGTGGACGTCCTCACTGACAACACCTACCAGGAACTGATTCAGACTGGGCGTAACTGGGTACCGGAAACCGAATACGAAAATATCGCGCCTTATGCCCAGGCCGAGTTTAACGGCATTGATCGTTTGACGCTGACCGCTGGTGTTCGCTACGAAAATTCCGCGCTTGAGGTGGATGACTTCGTCACTCTCGCCTCTTACGGCAGCCAGTTCGTTGAAGGCGGTAATCCGGAATTTTCCGAGACCTTGTACAATGCCGGGGCAACCTTCCGGGCGACTGATGCGATTCGCGTGTTTGCCAACTACTCCGAAGGCTTCTCCATGCCCGACGTGGGCCGTGTACTCCGCGGAATCAATGAAGCCGATCAGAGCGTCGAGACATTCCTGGGGCTCGATCCGATCGTTACTGAAAACCAGGAACTGGGTGTGGAGTATCGGGGCGAGATACTGGCCGCGCAGTTGAGCTACTACACCTCCGAGTCCGATTTCGGTCAGCGGCTGCAGGCCAATGCCGATGGCATATACAGCGTGCAGCGTGAAAAAACCGAGATCGGCGGTATCGAGGCGCGCGCCGACTGGTTTGCCACTCAGGCCGACGTGTTCGGTATCCGCTACGCCCAGACCGACGCTGAGTACGATTCCAACGACGACGGCAGGGTGGATTCGGATCTGGACGGCGCTAACGTAGCTCCGGACCGATTCAATCTGAGCTGGGATCGGGACTGGAGCGAGCGCGTCAACTCGCGCTTGCAGGTGAATCGTTTCCTCGACCGTGACTTCGAGAATGCGGTGGGTGCAACCACCGCTGAGTTCGATGGCTATACTACCGTGGATCTGAACCTCGAGCTGCTGGCTCTGGGTGGAGCATTCAATCTGAGCGTGCAGAACCTGACGGACAGGGACTACTTCACCTATTACGCCCAGACTGTCGGCCGCGATAACCGCTACTTCGCGGGAATTGGCCGCAGCTTCAATCTGTCTTATCACGTGCAGTTTTAAATGCGCCCCATACTGATTGCATTGCACAAGTACGCAGGCCTGCTCGCGGGTCTGCTGCTTAGTCTCACCGGGCTCACCGGCAGCGCGCTGGTGTTCGATCATGCGCTCGACGAGCTGGTCGCGCCCGAAACGGTGGCATTCGCCCCTAACGGCGAGCAGGCGAGTCTGCAATCGGTGGTTGACTCGGCGCGCGCAGCGCTTGGTGGCGAAGCCGATGCTGAGCGCATCTATCTGCCGCGCAAGGAAGGTAGTGCTCATGTGGTGCGTTTCCCGGGGCCGCCCGGCGCACCCGGCCCTGTCGAAGTAAGCGTCGCGCCGACCACAGCGGAAGTGCTCGCCGTACGTACCTGGGGCGACTACCCCATGAGCTGGCTTTATCGCCTGCACTACACCCTGCTGGCCGGTGATACCGGCAAGACGATCGTCGGTGTATTCGGATTGCTATTGATATTCTTCTGCATCAGCGGCGTGGTGATCTGGTGGCCACGGTCCGGACCCTCTCGAGCAGGAAGGTGGCGGCGGGCCTTGACTATCAAGCCCAACGGCGGTGCCTTCCGTTTCAACTACGATCTGCACAAAACCGCCGGCATCTATTTTCTGCCGCTGTTGCTGGCTGTTTCGTTCTCCGGCGTTGCACTGGTTTTCCATGCACCGGTGGAAAAGATGGTTTCCACCGTCATGCCGATGGACAAAAGGCCTGGACCGAAATCCGTCGGGCAGGGGCAAGGCATCAGCATCGATCGCGCAGTAGCTATCGGCCAGCAGGTGTTTCCCGAAGCGAGCCTGAAACGCGTGTACATGCCCCGGGGCGAGGAGGGCAGCTACCATCTCGCCTTCAATCAGGCTGGCGAAGCCTGGTCCAACCACGCCGCCACGGCGCTCTGGGTGGACCAGTACAGTGGCGAAGTGCTCGATATCTGGGATGCGACCAGGCTCGCGGCGGGCAGTAACTTCATGCAGTGGCAATTTCCATTGCACAACGGCGATGCCTTGGGGATTGTCGGGCGTTGGTTAGTGTTCGTGACGGGTTTGCTGCCGGCGCTGTTCTTCGGAACCGGTCTTTACATGTGGCTGCGCAAGCGCCAGCTCGGGAAGGCGCGCCTGCGCAACGACAAGTCGGCGGTGGCCGGTACGATCAACTGAGAATGTCGAGAATCTCTCGGGTTTTCTCGTGCAGTCGCAGCAGGGTGCCATCCACTTCGATGGAGATGCTGCCGTCGCGACCGAGGGGCACGACGACCCGACCCTGCATGTAGATGGATTCCTCGAGAACATCGCCCTTGCTTAGTTTCTTTTGCCAGCCCGGAGGCAGAGCCTGGCCGCTCTGCTGTTTCTTGGCCAATCCCGGCGGCAGCCCCCGGCCATCATCGCCCTTCGCCAGCACCGGGCTCGCAAGCAGCAATGAACAGATGGTCAGCGCAAATAGTCTTTTCATTTAATAGCCCTTCTTTTTCTTGAATCTGCGGACGGCATTATGCCTCCGCCGCGCGCAGATGAGTGGCTCCGGATCTCAAATCTACTGAAAAGATTGTTAAGGACCAGATTGGAGTGCTTTCAAAGCGCGGGGCGTACCCCGCGCAAACACGCTTGACGGTCAAGTCAAAAGAAATACCGGAAAACGATTTGGGTGCGGGTGCCGGTGGATTTGTGGCTTCAACCGTGGTTCATTCGTTCTCGTGGAAGACCTCCACCTCAGGGCTCCCGCCCGGCGCAACGCTCACCTGGAAGCGGATAGGGCGGCAGCAGACTTGGCAGTCCTCGATATACTCCTGCTGTTCTTCGGAGCAATCGATCAGCACCTCGATCGCCTCGCCGCAATAAGGACAGTCGATTCGTTGTTCCGCTAACCCTTGCATGGTCTTCTCCTTTCTTTATCCGAGATTGTAGCGACGACTCCAAAGTCCCTGTAGGCTTTGAGCGGCAATGATTCATGCCGGAAGACGATTTATGCATTTTGAACTGACTGAAGAGCATCGTATGTTGCAGGATCTGGTGGCGAAGTTCGTCAACCAGCACCTGATTCCGCTGGAACCTCAGGTTCTCAAGCGCGAAGCGATTGGCGGAAACCCTGAGCCCACGCCTGAGGAAATGCAAAAACTGGACGAGATCTGTCGGCAGGCCGGGCTGTGGGGGCTCGATTCGCCGGAAGAGTTTGGCGGAGCCGATTTGCCGGCCATGGCGCTGGTCGCTGTCAATGAAGAAGTGGGTCGCACCGCGGTACCCTTTCACTTCCCGCCGGACTCGCCCAATCTGCACATGCTGCGCGCGACTGTGAATGAACAGCAGCGCAAGAAATATCTCGAGCCCTATGCGCGCGGCGAGACGATCTCCGCGATTGGCATTTCCGAGCCCGGTGCGGGCTCCGATCCCGCCAATATGAGTACCCGAGCCGTGAAGGACGGCAATGAATGGGTGATCAACGGTCGCAAGATATGGGTCAGCAAGATGGCGGAAGCGGATTTCACCATCCTGATGGCGGTGACTGATCCGGAGAAAGGGCGCAACGGTATCTCCGCCTTCCTGGTGGACCGGGATACATCGGGCTTCATCGTCGAGCGGGAAATCCCCATGATCGGCGGCCATCGCACCTATGAGATCGTCATCGACAATTGCCGCTTGCCCGAATCCCAGCTGCTCGGCGAGCGGGGCAGGGGCTTCGCGCCGATGCAGTTGCGTCTTTCCGTGCGGCGACTGCAGATGGCATCCTGGTGCATCGGCATGGCCCGGCGCGCGGTGGAGATGATGTGCGAACATGCCAGGCAGCGGGTCACTTTCGGCGCGCCGCTGGCGGACCGGCAAACGGTGCAATGGTGGATTGCCGATGCCGAGACCAAGATCCACGCCTGCCGGCTGATGTGTCAGCACGCCGCCTGGAAGCTGGACCAGGGGCAGGACGTGCGCACCGAAATCTCCATGGTGAAAGTCTTCGGCACCGAGATGGCTCAGGAAGTCGTGGATAACGCGATGCAATGCTTCGGCGCCATGGGCATGACCAAGGAGATGCCTTTGCAGTTGCTGGCTAACCGCATCCGGGCCATGCGAATTTATGACGGCCCTTCCGAGGTACATCGGTGGGTCATCGCCCGCAGAAGACTCGGGCTGTAAAGAATTTTACTGAAGATAGAGGAAAACGATGAATCAACAATACGGTGACGTAAACGTAACAATGGACGGCCATGTGGCGATCGTGGAAATCCAGCGACCGCCCCACAACTTCTTCGATGTGGCGCTGATCCGCAGTCTCGTGGAAGCCTTTCAGGCGCTGGACGAGAATGCCGAGTGCCGCGCTTCCGTGCTCTGCGCTCAGGGCAAGTCTTTCTGCGCGGGTGCCAACTTTCATTCCGGGCCTTCGGTGCTCGAACAGCAGCAGGATGACGGTCGCAATCCGCTCTATGTGGAGGCGGTCAAGCTGTTCGGCTGCAAGAAGCCGATCGTCGGCGCCATTCACGGCCCGGCCATCGGCGGCGGTCTTGGGGTCGCCATGGTGCCTGACTTCCGCGTGACCTGTGCCGAAGCGCGCTTCGCCGCCAACTTCGTCAAACTCGGCTTCCATCCCGGCTTTGGGCTGACCTACACGTTGCCAGCGCTGACCGGTCAGCAGAAGGCAGCCCGGATGTTCTACACCGGTTGCCGGATAAAAGGCGAAGACGCGCTGGAGTGGGGCTTGGCGGACATCTTCACCACCCAGGACAAGGTGCGGGATGAAGCTCTGAAGCTCGCTCGGGAGATCGCGGAGAACGCACCGCTGGCGGTGCAGTCGGTCCGTGCCACCCTGCGCCAGGGCCTGGTGGAACGCCTTCAACAGCAGACCGATCACGAAGGGCGTGAGCAGGACTGGCAGCGCAAGACCGAGGATTTCCAGGAAGGTATTCGCTCGGTAGAGGAACGGCGTCCGGGCAAATTCGTGGGCCGCTGAGAATTCACGTCCCGGATCGGCACCGCTGATCAATCCACCCCGGGCGAACCTCGTGTTCGCCCGATTCTTTCTTGCGCCAGATCAAGCGCAAGCCAGATCTTCATAACGTGAATATTTCTTTACACCGCTCGCCTTGAACTGGTCGGGCATTCTTAGGAAGATCAGCGTTCTATATCCCCCCCCTCAGGGAACGCTAATGGAGGATCTCCCATGCGAGGCTTCTTACTCTTCCTTTCGTCCGTTGCGCTGTCGGTATGCGCCCACGCCGTTCAGCCGGGTGACAAGGTGGACAATTTCAAGCTGCTGGACCACACCGGCAAGTCTCACGAGCTGTACTACCTGTCCGACATGGATGCGGTGGTGCTGATGATCCAGGGCAACGGTTGCCCGATCGCACGGAACGCCATTCACACCTTCCATGATCTGCAGGAAAAATACGGCCCGAAGAACGTGGCCTTTCTGATGCTGAATGGCAATCTGCAGGACACTCGGCAATCCATCGCCAAGGAGGCCGAAGAGTTTGGCATCGAGGCGCCTATCCTCGTGGATGAATCGCAGCTGATCATCGAGTCTCTGGGTGTCGAGCGCACCGCCGACTCCTTCGTGATCGACCCGAAGACCTGGAAAGTGGTTTATCGCGGGGCTCTGGATGATCGCCTGGGTTACGAAACCCAGCGCCAGCAGGCGACCGAAAATCATGTCGCCGATGCGCTGGACGCCATGCTGGCCGGTAAGGAAGTGGCTGTGAAATCGGTGGAAGCCAAAGGCTGTCTGGTCGCTGTCCCAGGGCTGGAGCAACGGGACGCTCACGCGAAGATTTCCTACGCCGACGAGATCGCCCCGATCCTCAAGGACAAATGTGTCGACTGTCACCGCGAGGGCGGCATCGGCCCCTTTGCCATGAACAGCTACAACATGATCAAAGGCTTCGCGCCGATGATTCGGGAAGTGGTGCGAACCAAACGCATGCCGCCCTGGCACGCTGACCCGCATGTCGGTGAGTTCGCCAACGACCGCTCCCTGAGCATCGAGCAGAAGCAAACGCTGGTGCATTGGATCGAAGCCGGCGCGCCCCGCGGCGAAGGCCCGGATCCATTGGCGCAAATGAGCAAGGAATTCCCCACCTGGTCACTGGGCGAGCCGGACGTGATCGTCGACATTCCGCCCACCGATGTGCCCGCTACCGGCGTGGTGGATTACAAGTACGTGAACGTAACCAGTCCGCTGGACAAAGGCGTCTGGGTGCGCGCGGTGCAGATCCTGCCCGGCGCTCACGAAGTGCTCCACCACGCGATCATCTCGGTGAGTGAAAAGGGCGGCCGTGGCCGCGGCGCCAGCCTGCCCGGTTATGTACCCGGCGATGCTGGCTTTGAATTCCCGGAAGGTACCGGCGTCTACATCCCGGCGGGCGCCACTTTCCAGTTCCAGTTGCATTACACCACCTACGGTAAGGCGCGCACCGACGCCTCCAAGCTGGGTCTTTACCTGCATCAGGAAAAGCCCAAGTACAATCTGGAAACCCAGTACATCGCCAACCCATTCCTGAAGATTCCGCCGAATACCAAGGAGCACTGGGAAAAGGCGGCCTTTACCTTCAAGGACGACATCATCCTTTACAGCATCCTGCCTCATGCGCACTTCCGCGGAAAGGCGGCTGATTTTGTCGCCGAGTATCCGGACGGCCGACGAGAGCTGTTGCTGTCGGTTCCCGCCTACGACTTCAACTGGCAAACCACCTACTTCCTGAAGGAGCCGAAAACGCTGCCCGCCGGGACCAAGGTGATCCAGCGAATGGCCTGGGACAACTCCTCACAGAATCCCGCCAACCCGGACCCGAGCATCCAGGTAACCTGGGGTGAGCAGAGCTGGGAAGAAATGCTGTTCGGTGCCTTGCGCTACCGCTTCGTGGATCCGGAGAAGTCGAAAGGCGGCAAGGGCTTCGCGGCCGATAATGACTTCGCGCTGTGAGGTCTGACGAGAAAGGCAAAAGACTCCTAAACAAAAACCCCGGCCTTGCGCCGGGGTTTTTGTTGGGGCGGACTCAGGCAGAGGTTCTGGTATATTTGCGAAGGATTTGGTCTACATTCTTTTTTGCCGTCTTCAGCTGCGCGGCATCCGCTTGGTGGTGTGAGAGTTTGCCGGCGGCCTGGGTGATTTCCTGCTCCGACAAAAACGCTTGTGCGCTGTGAGAGAGTGAGAATACTTCGTGGCGCAGCGACTCGGTGGAAGCATTATAACTCTGCATTGCCGCCGAGCTTTCCTGAACGGCCTTGTCGATTTCGGTAATGGCGACGCTAATCTGGCGAATGCCGTTGTCCTGCTCGGCTGTGGCGCCACTGATTTCTTCCACCAGTTGGGTCACTTGCTGACTGGTCTGACGGATTCGCCCCATCGCCTCCTGCGCTTTTGTCGTGTGCTTCTCGCCCTGACCGATTCCGGCTCGCGCCTTCTCGATTAACTGCTGCACCTGCTGCGCCGCGTCGGCGGACTGACTCGCCAGCTTTCGCACCTCCTGAGCCACCACCGCGAATCCGCGTCCGTGTTCGCCTGCGCGCGCCGCTTCCACCGAGGCATTGAGTGCGAGAATGTTGGTCTGGAAGGCAATGGAGTCGATGGTGCCCACGATGCTCGCCATGTTTTCGGCCTGGGCGGTGATGTCCTGCATGGATTGTCCGAGCGGTTCCATGACCTGGTTGGCGGCGTCCACCTCCTGCATATTACCCGCCGAGGTTTCGCTGGCTTGCCTCGCATGCTGGGCGTTCTGGGAGACAGTCGCGGATAATTGCTCGGTGCTTGCCGCAGTTTCCTGGATCGCACTTGCCTGCTGCTCGATTCGTGCCGCCATTGCGGAGTTGTTGTCGAACAACTCGTTCACGGATGGCCGTACCACGCCAACCCGTTCATTCACTTCGCCAATCAGGAAGCCCAGCGATTTGCGCATGAAGCCGAGCGAGCGGAGCATCTGTCCTACTTCGTCACGTCCACCGGCAGGCATGTCGGCCTTGAGGTTGCCGGCCGCCACTTGCAGGGTAAAATCGTTGGCGTCGGTGAGTGCCTTCTTCAGGTAGCGACCAAGTCGCCAGCTGAGAGCAATCGCGGTGCTGCCGCAGAGAATGGCGGCTATCTCCATCAACAAGGCAGTCTGGCCATCCACTGAGCTGAATGTGCTGACCGAAATAATAGCCACGAGCACAGCGACCAGTCCCCCCTGCAAGCCCAGGCGAGCTCCGATACTGTAGGGATTCCAGCGCTTGATTCGCCCGAGAATGCCGCTCGGATACCACATGCCCCGATGCACGACGTAATTGCCGCCGCCTTCGCGAATATCCCGATAGACCTTCTCCGCCATCGCCACTTCGCCTTCTTCAGGCTTTGCGCGAATCGATGCAAATCCGGTGATGACACTGCCATCGCGCAACGGAACCACGTTGGCTCGCACCCAGTAGTGATCGCCGTTCTTGCGTCGGTTCTTGACCAGACCGCTCCAGGACTTGCCGCTTTTCAGCGTATCCCACATGTCCTTGAACACGATCGGTGGCATGTCGGGATGGCGAACAAGATTGTGGGGGGAATGCAGCAGATCCTCGTAGCTGAAGCCGCTGATTTCGATAAAACGCTGGTTGGCGTAGGTAATGTAGCTTTCGGTGTCCGTCTTCGAGATGAGGACATCATCGGCTGAAAGCGGAAAATTCTTGTTGGTGACCGGACCGTTGTTGCGCACAGGGACTTTCCTCAAAGGTTATATCGTCTTTTCCGTGCCCCGGTATGGGCGGACTTCCGCAGGCCGGAGCTGCCGGGTGGCAACAAAGATATCGTCATTGGTGGCGGAAACTTGAGTAAATCAATAGGGAAATGCCTTAGTGGTGCTGAATACGAGGGCATTTGCAAGAGCAAAAGACATGCTGTCTGCGCCAAATTTTCACTGAGAGAGGAAGTCTTTGATCAGGGGTTTGGTGGAGGTCAAAAAGATGTGAGTGGATCCCATGATTCCCGCGCGCCGATTGCGACTCAATTAGCGCTGCGGCAGTAGATTTTGGCCTAGCGAGCCGCCAGGCGCACCGCCAGGATGCCGGCCAGCAGCGCTCCCAGGCCGTCAAGCATCAAATCGATCATGGTGTCCTGTTTGCTGCTCAACATGTCAGCCGGCAGAAAGGCTTGCGCATACAACCACTCGCCGATTTCCCAGATTCCGCCGAGACCAACGCCCAGCAGCATGATCATCAACACCATCGGGACCGGATGGCTGCGTGCTCCCATGATGGACTTGCCATATAGTGCCATGCAGCCGGCGAGCGCAGCGGCAAAGGGCAGGAGGAAGTGCAGCGTTTCATCGAACCAGTTGAAGCTCTGATTCCAGTCCAGCACGTTGCCGACGATGGCAAGAGCGATTCCCAGACCGAGAATGATCAGAGCCAGTGCGTATTCGTGGCGTTTGTAAGGGCTTACAGTTCGGATTTCCTCTTGTGCAGCCATTGGTCTCCCAAGGGTGTATCCGTAAAATCTGGCTCAGGCTTGCAGATGAGAGCTCAGGGTGATTTTGGCGTTCACCAATTTCGAAACGGGGCAACCTTCCTTCACTGCGTTGGCTACTTCCTCGAACTTGCTTTGGTCTGCGCCCGGCACGCGTGCTTTCAAATCCAGGTGGATCGAAGGGATGGAAAAATCCTCACCGTCTTTTTCCAGCTTCACCGTCGCCCTGGTGTCAATACTTTCCGGCTCCATTCCCGCTTCTTCCAGCTTGAGCGACAGAGCCATCGAGAAGCAGGCCGCGTGGGCGGCGCCGATCAGTTCTTCCGGATTGCTGCCGGGTACGTTTTCAAACCGGGTGTTGAAGCCGTAAGGCTGGTTCTTCAAGGCGCCGCTCTCGGTTGAAATGCTGCCTTCGCCTTCCTTGATCAGGCCTTCCCAATGTGCACTGCCAACTTTTTCCATAATCGTCCTCCTTTTCTGTTCGTGGCGATTCCGTTTTCATCTCGACAAAAGCCAGCGGTAAATGCGGTCGTTCTGGTAGGCGAGTAACGCAGTGCCCACGTGATCCTGCATCTGATCGGAGTAGATGCGGTCTCCGGGGACCAGTTGGTCCGCCTGCTGCGGGCGCAGATGCTCGAGATGCAGACGCTCGACGAAGCGGTTTTCCATCCGACGCGAAACCGCGCCGGAGGATAGCCAGATCGGCTGCTGCAGATCCCGGGCCGGGACCCGGGTCGGGTCCACCGGCCATAGAGCGCGCCAGAAGTCCGCTTGCTCCTGCCCAAGATCGAACACGCCATTGCCGCCGAAGCTGAATCCGGTCAGAAAGGTGCGGTCCGGGTCGCCGCGATATTCGGCCTGTACGTGGGCGACGATCTCTCTGACCTGCTGTGCATGGCGATGCCAAAAGTCACCGCTGGTTTGCAGCTGCGGCGCAACCACGATGAACTCGGTTGTCGCCACTGGCGAACTGGACGCCTTGAGCGGACCGTGACGGGTAAGGCCCCGTTCGATCGGGGTGGGCTGGCCTTCATCGTATCCATGCAGGAAGCAAAGCACCGGCCAGCGTTCTTCTCCTGTTTCGGGTAGCGGTTGTGAAACCAGATAGGGCAGGGGAGCGGAGGTTATCAGCGTTGGGCTGGGGCGTATCATTCAACTCTCCCTTAATATGCTCTTCGACAACGGCGTCGGACAAGGGCTTTGGACAACGGCGAATCTCAAAAGCTGCTGAGCTTGCAGCGACTTTGCGTGCCGATCGGATCAGCGTGAGCCAAAACTGCACTCGCGTCATCGTCGCAGTTGCTCGAGCGGTATGTCTCCAATGTAGCCGGGGCGGAACACCACGTCGTCTTTCTGCATGGCGTCGAAAATGTCCCGCGCGGGAATCGCCGGGTCCTGCCAGTCTTGCGCGAGGTCGCGCCGCTCATCCGCGAGAGGGCCCACCGCATTCTTCGCAATGTTCGTGCGCATGCCGCCCGGGGCCGCCACAAAGACCTTGATCCCATGCGGAGCCAGTTCTTTCGCCGCGGTCTGGAACATGCCGATCAGCGCGTGCTTGGTGGCGGCGTAATGACCTTGGCCCACGGATCCGGGAATCAGGCCGAGAATTGAGGCGACGTTCAGAATGGTGCCGCTGCCTTGCTCCTGCATCAGCGGGATCACCTGATTGGCCAGATCGACAGAAGCCCAGTAATTGACTTCGAAGAGGCGATGCGCCTCGTCCAGATCCATCTGATCGAGCCGCCCTGAATAGATGTAGCCGGCGTTGTTCATCAAAAAATCGATACGGTCGAAGCGGTCGCGTGTGGCCTTTATTACCTTGACTCTGTCTTCGGGTTTGACCAGATCGGCTTGGACAAAAATCGCTTCGCCCCCTTCTGCATTGATGCGATCGGCCAGCTCCACCGAGCGTGGCGGATCGATATCCACCAGTACCAGCTTCATACCTTTCTCGGCGCCGATCTTCGCCAGCTCAAGGCCGAGACCACTGCTGGTTCCCGTAATAATCGCGACCTTGTCGCGGTAGGGCTCAGGTTGTGACCAGCTGGGCGCGGCAAATACGACAAGGCTGAGCACGCTCAGGCAGAGCACCAGATATCGACGGAAGGGCGGGGGATACGATTCCTTCATGAGATTCTCCTGGGAACGGAAGGGCTGCAATGATGTTGTTTGACAGGGAAGCCGCCAATCAACTCCCGGTGCGATCGAGATCTTCCTGCACATCAGACGGAGCGCCTCGACTTTGGCCGCGGAGCCGCTCGAAGCGCCCGCAGGCGCGGTCGTCACGTGCGAGCAGGAGGTTCGTCTCAACGTCGCCCCGTCATTCGTGCTGAGCGAGGCAAGAACCCCAACCGACGCAATCGCGGATCGAAAGTTCGATGCCGAAGTACGGCACCTTAGCTGAAACGCCCCTCGCGATAGTCCGCTAAAGCCTGTTCCACTTCTTCCCGCGTGTTCATCACGAAAGGTCCCCACTGGACGATATCTTCCCTCAGCGGTTTCCCGGCGAGCAACAGCGCGCTTGCGTGTTCTTTGGCATGAAGGCTTAGTCCCGTCGCATGTGCTTCATTGCTCAGAACTGCCATTTGCTGGGCATTGACCCGCGTATTTTTTTCGCCCACCAGGAATGAGCCTTCATAGACGTACAGGAAGGCGTTATGGCCTGCGGGAATGGGGAAGGAATAGGACTGACCGGGGGCGAAATGGAGGTCGAGATAAAGAGGTTGGGTGTCCGGTTCGTCAACGGCGCCTTTGACACCGTTGGTTTCGCCGGCGATCACCCTGACGCCCACGCCGCTTTCGGTGGTGATCTCGGGGATCTCGGAAGAGGGGATGTCGCGATAACCGGGTTCGCTCATCTTGCGGGTGGAGGGCAGATTGATCCACAGCTGAAAGCCGTGCATCAGGCCCTCTTCCTGCTCCGGCAGTTCGGAATGCACGAGACCGCGACCCGCGTTCATCCACTGAACACCGCCGGAGCTGAGCAAGCCCTCGTTGCCGGCGCTGTCGCGGTGACGCATGCGTCCGGCCAGCATGTAGGTAACCGTCTGAAAGCCGCGATGCGGGTGAGTGGGAAAGCCGGCGATGTAGTCGCGCGGGTCGTCGGAACGGAATTCATCCAGCATCAGAAAAGGATCCAGTCGCCGCTGCAGATTTTGGGTCAACACCCGCAGCAGAGAAACGCCGGCGCCGTCTGAGGTGGGAATGCCGTTGACGATCTGTTCTACATTGCGGCTGCTGTTTGCACTGGACATAGGCTGTACCTGAATAAGATTTTTGCAGTCGATTCTACATGGGTCCGGAACAGCGAAAGTCAAGAGCCCGGTGACCGAGCTGTTTGGTGCTCGTGCTTGCCTTTGATGTGAATCATGCCTTTGCCCAGGCGGCTTTCCGCCGTGCGAAATGCTTGATGCAAATCATCGGTGCCGCCTGTCCGCCTTACTTAAACTCTTCCGCGAACCATCCCATTGTTTGCGAGAAGGAAAACTCTCTCATGACTACCCTGAAATGCTCCGCCCTGACTGTGTTGGCCGCTTCGCTACTTGCCGTCCCCGCATTCGCTTACGAGGCTGGCGATACTTTTGTGCGCATCGGGCCCGCTCTGGTTTCCCCTCAGGACGACAGTTCCACTTTGTCCCTGGATGGTACGCCACTGGCCGGAACCGGCGCCTCGGTGGAGAACGAAACTCAGCTGGGGCTGACCTTCACCTATATGCTCAGGAACAACCTGGCCGTGGAGCTGCTGGCGGCAAGTCCCTTTACTCATGTCATCGATGCCGAAGGACTCGGGATCGAAGTGGGTGAGGCCAAACAGCTACCGCCGACACTGAGTCTGCAGTTTTTTCCCGTCGGTTCCTCGAATGCCTTCAAGCCCTACCTTGGCCTCGGCCTTAACTACACCGTCTTCTTCAGCGAAAAGTTGAGCTCAGAACTGGTCGCTGTCCTCGGCGATGGTGACATGGAACTGGAAAACTCATTCGGTCTGGCCGCGCAGCTGGGTGCCGACTTCAGTTTGACGGACCGGCTGATGCTGAGTGCGGCGGTCTGGAAAGCGGATATCGATACCACGGCGGAAATCAAGCTGAACTCCGGTTCGCTCGTCGAGGTGGATGTAGACATCGATCCACTCGTTTACATGCTCGGCTTTGCATACAAGTTCTGATCATCCAGCGCTGACGCGCGTGCGCGCGTGTCAGCTCAGCTCAATTTCTGTATTCGGACATTGCGGAACCAGGCATCGCTGCCGTGGTGTTGCAGGACCAGATGCCCGTCCCGACACTGAGCGAAGGCGGGCAGATCCCTGAACTTGCTGCCAGCCACTTTGCTACGCAAGGCGGGATCCGACCAGCTGTAGCTGAGAACGCGCATTCCGTTCAGCCAGTGCTCGACCCTATCGTCTTTCACAATAAGCTGGGCGGTTTTGAAGGTGGGGTCGGCGGGGAAAAACCCCTGCTCGGGAGCAAGCAGGTCGTAGAGCGCACCGCAACGTGTTTCCGGTCGTTTGCAGTCCGGGTGTTCCCGGTCATCCAGTAGCTGCATCTCCGGGCCGCTTTGCCAGGCGGCGTCCGATGCTTCCGAGACGTGGTAGAGAATGCCTGAATTGCCTTTCGCCGGCAGACGCCACTCAAGCGAGAGCACAAAATTGCGGTAAGTATTGCGGGAAATCAGATCGATGCGCTCCGACTCGCCCCGGGCGCGCAGAACGCCGTTGTCGTCGTCCCAGCTCTCTGCTGGAAATCCCGGCCTCTGGTAGCCGCGCCAGGCTTCCGCCGGAAGTTCTTCCCAATCCATGCAACCCTCGTCCCTGGTGCCCTTGTTTGTGGTGCCCTTGTTCCTGATGCCCTTGTTCCTGGTGCCCTTATTCCTGGTGACTTGGGCCGCGCTCCGCACAGCTTGTCACCTTCTGGGACAGCCCTGCCATTGCCAGGTTCGACCCGGTGCAGTGTAAGCTGCGGGCATGTTCAAACCTCGGGGGAAACGCATGACTGCGCAGGCGATCGTCGGATATCACCTGGACGAAGAAGGCCATTGGGTCGCGGAGCTGGCCTGCGGGCACTTCCAACATGTGCGCCACAGGCCGCCGTGGCAGGAACGGCCCTGGGTAACGACGCCGATGGGCAGAGCGGCGATGCTGGGCACCCCGCTCAATTGCAGGAAATGCGACCGGCGTGAGCCCCCGGACTGCTAATCCTTCGTGGATTGCTCGAGGTAATCCAATGCCAGATGCGTCAATGCGCGAACGCCGATAGGCAGAGCGCGTTCGTCGGCATAGAAATAGGGCGAGTGGTTGGGCGCCGGATTTTCGTCTTTCGGGTTCGCCACGCCGAGAAAGAAGAACAGTCCCGGCACTTCCAGCTGGTAATAGGAAAAGTCCTCCGCCGTCGTTACGCGCGAGGTTTCCACCGCCATATTGTTCCTTGCCACTCGCTTCAACGTGGGCACCATCATCTGAGTCAGCTCTGCATTATTTGCGGTCACCGGATAGCCGTGATCGATCAGTACCGTGGCGCTTGCGCCGGCACTTTCGGCGATGCTGGTGGCGGTTTGCTCGATGCGACGGTGAATGTCGGCGCGGGTTTTTTCATCAAAGGTTCGAATCGTGCCTTCCATTTCGACCTGGCTCGGAATGATGTTGTTGCGTACTCCGCCACTGATGCGCCCCACGGAAATGATCGAGGGAGTGAGGGTAGCATCCAGCTGACGACTGATGATGGTTTGCAGACCCAGCACGATCTGCGAGCTGACTACCACCGGATCCACGCCGCCCCACGGCTGAGCTCCGTGCGTCTGTTTGCCGTCCACGGTGATTTGAAAGCGATCCGATGATGCCATGAACTGGCCCGGTCGGTAGGCAATGCTGCCAAGCGGCGACGGCCCCACGTGCAAACCGAAGACCGCGTCCACGTTCTTCATCACCCCTTCGCGCACCATCAGCTCCGCACCGCCTTCTTCACCGGGAGGAGCGCCTTCCTCGGCCGGCTGGAAGATGAACTTGATGGTGCCGGGAATCTGATCGCGCATGCCGGCCAGCACTTCGGCGGCGCCCATCAAGATCGCAACATGATTGTCGTGACCGCAGGCGTGCATCACGTCCACTTCCTTGCCCATGTAAGTGCCTTTCGCCTTCGATGCAAATGGCAGGTCAACCATTTCCTTCACCGGCAGCGCGTCCATGTCGGCCCGCAACGCCACTACAGGAGAGTCGGCGCGGCCGCGCAGAATGCCCACGACACCGGTGTGAGCTACGCCGGTCTGCACTTCCATCCCCAGCGAGCGCAGGTGATCGGCGACCAGTTCGGCGGTCCGGAATTCGCGATTACCCAACTCGGGATGCTGGTGAAGGTCGCGGCGCCAGGCCACTACCTTGTCCTCCACCTTGCCAACCAGCGGATCGGCCACCTCAGTCAGTTCGCCCGCCTGGGGGCTGGCAGCCAGGGTCATTATCAGAGCCAATGAAAAAACACGCATCGAAGATCTCCAGGAAGAGGGTAGGGACGGCATCGGTGTGCTGGTGCGGTTAATCTTTGTATAGGCCAGTCACTTTGCCCCGAGACTGTGTATGATAGGGCCGCGTGTGCACAATGTAAGTCAAAAATAATACGATTGCAGTGGTCCTTGACGGGTCGTGCTGCATCACCAGAACATCAGATTCGACATACCAATAATCAGTCTATTAAAAAACCACCAAGGAGCTTGCTTTGAAAAAATCAATTCTCGCGCTCGTCGCCTGTACAGTCGCTCTCCTGTCCTTCAGCAGCTTTGCGGATCACCACGGCGGTGGCCACAGCGGCAAAAAGATGAGTGGCCTTACGCCCAAGGATTATATGGAAATCGAACAGCTGTATGCCCAATACAACTGGGCCATCGACTCCGGGGAAGCGCAGGCTTGGGCGGACACCTTCGTGGACGATGGTAACTTCAACAACGCCTTCAAAGGCAAAGAGCAGCTCAAAGGCTTCATCAACCGCTGGGTTAGCGAAATGAACGGTTTGAGCCGCAAGCACTGGAACAGCAACCTGCACGTCACTGGCGACGGCAAAACCGCGCAAGGCAAGGTATACCTGCTGTTGATCGACAAGAGCCAGCAGCCTGCCGCTATCATCAGCAGCGCCAGCTACGCCGATGAACTGGTGAAAACCGATGAAGGCTGGCGATTCGTCAAGCGTGTCGTCAATTCGGATCGCCCCGCGAAGTAAGCTTTTTCCTCTTCAGCCCCCGCAGATACAAGCGGGGGCTTTCCCCGCCATTTACACGTCAATCTCGTTCTCGACTGAAAAGTCACTCCCGACCCTTCGCCCGTTCATCGGCGCACTGATAAATCTTTACAAAGTTCGAGCATAAATCGCGGTTTACACGCGTGCAGCCATCGGTAGACTCGACCTGGAAAATGCTTCTCCACAACAACGATAAGTTAGGGAGCTTCTAGCAACTCTGACATGCCTCTGGCTTCCAGGCCGGCCCAAAGGGTGTGACCTGAGGCGCATCAGAGTTATTCAGAGGCTTCCTGTCTACTTTTTCTCAGGAGGCTATTCAAGATGACTTCCAAGTCAGCAGTTCTTCCCTGTATCCAATCGATGGTGCTGGCAGTCACGCTGGCAGGCGTTTCGGCTGTGGCGGTCGCAAAAGAGAAGCGCCCGGAATTGACCGGCATCTGGACCAACATCTCGATGACCGATCTGACCCGCCCCAAGGGCATCGACAAACTGGTCCTTACCCCGCAGGAGGCCGAGAACATCGCCAATGGACTGCCCATCGCTGGTATTCCCCGCGATGTGATCGAGTCTGATGACTTCACCGACCCGAATGCGGGAGCGCCGGAGGCGGGCAGTGTTGACTTCGGGGTGCGCGGCTATAACGCGTTCTGGACCGACCCCGGTGAAAGTCTGGCCCTGGTCAAAGGCGAGTTCCGCTCGTCCTACATCGTGGAGCCGAAGAATGGCCAGATTCCGCGTCGAGCGCAATCGAAGCGAAGTCGTGACAGCGGACCGGGACGCTACGTCACCGGCATCGGCGGCAACGAAGGTCCTGAGGCGATGCCCTTATCCGAGCGCTGCCTGATTGGCTTCGGCAATACAGCCGGTCCGGGGATGCTCAGCGTGCTGTACAACAACAACTATCAGTTCGTGCAGACCGATGACCACGTCATGATACTGGTGGAAATGGTGCATGATGCGCGCATCATCCCCACCTTCGACAGCAAGAAGGAAGCACAGGCCAATCACCGACCGGAAGAAATGCAGCCCTGGTTCGGTGATTCAGTGGGCTGGTACGAAGACGGCAAGCTGGTGGTGGAGACCGTCAACATCCATCCACAGCAGATGCGCGAAAGTCAGATACCTATTTCCGAAGGCGGTCGCATCGTCGAAACCTTCGAGCGCTATTCAGATTCGGAAATCTTCTACACCTTCACCGTTTACGATGACAAGCTCTACACCCAGCCATGGAAAGGTGAGTTGAGCTTTCACGCCACCGAAGGTCCGGTCTACGAATACGCCTGCCATGAAGGCAACTACGCGATGGAAAACATCCTCCGCGGTGCTCGCCTAAAAGAACAGGAAATGGCGGCAAAAAATCAATAATTACGTTATCAAGGCCGCGCACGACAGTGCGCGGCCTTTTTCTTTTTTGTCGGTCGCCTCTTGTGAATTTCGACCATCCTGATTGGAAGAGACTCTATGCGTATTCATCACATCCTGAGCCTATTTCTCTCCTCCAGCCTGCTTTCCTGCGCTGTTGCACAAAAATCTGAGCCAGTGAGCTGGAGTATCCCGGTGGAAGATTTCAGGAACGCGATGATTGTGCCGGTCCAGATTGAAGACCGAACCTATCGCTTTTTTTTCGACACCGGCGCGCCGGGGGCAATCAATGTTAGCCGTACGCTGGCCGACAAACTTGACCTGCCGCTGACGCGAACGACGCATACCAGCGATATGCTCGGCAATCGTCTCGAGGTCAACGAGTACGAAATCCCGCAATTGCAAATTGCGCATCAAACATTTCGTGATGTGACTGCCCTGGCGGTCCCTGCCGAAGCGCCGTTGCCGGATGGAGTGGATGGCATCCTCGGCAAAGATCTCTTCAAAAAAGGCACTCTGGTACTGGATTTCCCCGGGAATACACTCAGTTATTCGGAAGACGATCGAACGAGCGATAAAGATTCATATATTCCCTTCACCTATACAGAAGGGCATATCACGGTGCCGCTCAGTATCGATCAACAGGAGGTCGCTGCTCATCTCGATTCAGGTAACATCAGCGGCTTCGCCTTGCCGGAAGATTTTGCCCGGGAGACCGGACTGGACCAGCTGCCCGGGCGAGAAATCACGGCACAGATCGCCAGCGGCCCCTTCACGCTGAAGATTGTCCAGCTGCCACAACCGGCTTGCGTAGCAGGTTACTGCTTCCAGGAGAGAAGTGCATTGATACCTGCTCCCGCCAACTACGCAGGAATAGGGGCTCAGGCGCTGAAAAACTCCAGCGTTACCATCGATTTTCCCGGACAGCTTCTTGCCTTTGACTGATGGTTTATTCGCTCAGGAACTCGTCCCGGCATCCCGCCGGAGCGCTGACCGGATTGCAACGGGCAGCCCCGTCGGTATCCGGGAGATCGACCCTGTAGCCAGAGTCGAAGGGCGATTCCTCGTAATAGTCGGTGCTGATGTATTGCGCTCCGCTTTTTAGCGCCCGGTCGCGACGCTCGGTTGAACCGGAACGAGCTTCCTGCGTGGGGACGTCCGAGCGGGTGCGAACCAGGAAGCCGGCGGATACGTATTGTTCGATCAGCTCGTGATCCTTGACGGCATCATTCATCTTGATGAATCCCGCGGTGTCCTGCTCCGGATCGCTGCTGACGAACATCACCCGCTTCTGGAGCATCGGCGCATCGGCAAGATAGTCGCTGCGCTTTGTATCGGTGTTATCCAGCGCAAACAGCACTTTGCCGCGACTTTCCGCAAGGGTCGGCCAGCCCTTGTTGTTGATCGAGGCTTGCAGTGAATCGTAATCGCCTCTCACGAAATCCGGCGTGATGATGCGCGAGTCAGCGAAGACACTGCGAATCTCCCGATCGATTTCGCCGAGGTTGGCGGCGCTTACCGGGATCGGACGCGTGTAGCGCAGAGGTCCGAAATCCGGCATCACGCGATCCTTCACTTCCAGCAGAATCATGATGGGCAGATGTTGCGGATGGCGGTCGGACCAGCTTTTGATTTCCTCGAGGCAGGCGATCAGGGTAAGGCAGTTCGCACGGAAATCGATGTCCTGAACGTGGAGCACCTTGAAGCCGGGGTTCAGCATCTCGCGGCGCTGGAGCGAGTCCTTGTCGGCAGCCAGAACGGCACCCGCAGGCTTCGCGTACAGACCGCCCTCGGGATCGGCGAAAACATCCAGTTCTAGCTGCCGAATCCCTCTGTTCAATTGCTCCTGGAGCGGCCGGTGTCCGTACTCGAGATCTTTCGACCAGCCGGGGCGATGCTGGTCAAAAAAAGCGACCAGCTCCTGTGAGGGCGCCAGCTTGTAGCTGTTGTGAGTGCCGAGCACCTGTATCTGGTTGAGTCGGATACATTGGTCCGAGTTCTCGCGGGTGATTGTCTCGCAGTCGGGGCCAGACCGGGCAGTCAGGGAAAAACAAAGTAAGAGCATCAGGCCGGTGATTCGCATGTTTGGATCCCGCGTAAAGAAAGTCAGTTTTGGAGCTAAGCCTGTCAGTGTTAAATGCGTATGACAAGCGCAAAAGTCTTCCGGTCCGGCTGATCCGCATCTACAAGCTGAGTGCGCCCGCCGCCATGTGGTATGTTCCTCTTACTTTTCTTTTGCGGCCTGCTCATCAGCTCACGTGAGTTCACAATCATGAAAATGCAAATAATCAACTGGAGCTTTCTGTCGATCCTTTTACTTGCCGCGCAACTGGGAGTTGCTGCAGAACGCAGCGAAACCCTGTCGCTGTCAGGAACGCTGACCCGGGAGGATCATCAGACCTATCGTGAAGTTCCCTTTACAGTGCCCGAAGGCGTGAAGCGGCTGACTGTCACAGTCGATTACGAAAGGGAAAACAAAACCGTGGTGGATCTCGGTTTATTCGATTCTGAACGCTTCCGCGACTGGAGCGGTGGCAACAAGGCGAGCTTCACGGTTTCAGAAGCGGACGCCACACCCTCCTATCTGCCTGGACCACTGCCCGCGGGCGAGTGGAAACTGATCGTGGGCGTCCCCAACCTCCGCTCGGGTACCACGGCTGAATACCAAGTCCAGATCACACTGGGCTACGGTGCCGCCGCCCAGACGCAGGGCTTTGCAGACCAAGCGCTGAGCGAGCAAGCGGGCTGGTATCGCGGCGAACTACATGCACACTCCGGCCACAGCGACGGCAGTTGCGCCTCCCAAAGCGGCACTCGGGTCCCTTGTCCGGCCTACCGCAGCGTGGAGGCGGCCGCGGCCGAGAACCTGGACTTTCTTGCGCTTACCGAACACAACGCCACGTCCCACTACCAATCACTGCGTGAACTTCAGCCTGTGTTCGACCAAATGGTGCTGATGAGCGGTCGCGAGATCACCACCTTTTACGGCCATGCCAACGTGTTCGGATCCAGTGAATTCATCGACTTTCGGGCCACTACACCAGCGCAAACCAGGCGAGTTCTCGAGGACGCGAAGCGCGCGGGCGCCGTCGTTTCCATCAACCATCCCGGGCTGCCATCGGGGGAAATCTGTATGGGCTGCGGCTGGACCGGCGAAGTAGAAGGCGCTCTGGTGGATGCAGTGGAAATCGTCAACGGCAGTGTGCTCGACAACGCGAGGGGCGTGTTGAAAAATCCGCTCTCCGGTATTCCTTTCTGGGAATCGCTACTGAATGCGGGGCATCGGGTAACCGGTATCGCAGGAAGCGACAATCACAATGCGGACCTGGAGGGCGACAAAGGTGTGGTGATCGGGCGAATCGAAACGGTCGTCTTCGCTCGGGACTTGTCGCAAGCCGGCCTGTTGGAGGGCATCAGAAGCGGCCGGGTGTTCATCGATTTACAAGGCAGCGGCAAACGTTCGGTCGACCTGGAGGTGACGGCCGAGAGTGGCTCAGCGTCGGAACAGAAGGCCCTCATGGGCGACACGCTGCGTGCTCCACAAGGAAGTTCGGTGACGCTCACGGCGCGCATCGACGGCGTAATCAAACCCCGGCTACTTCTGGTTCGCAACGGCGAGGCCCTGTCAGTGAAGGCGGAGTATGAGGGCGATGGAGATTCATCCATCGCCCGAGCCGAACTGGAAGCGAGTGGCGAGCGGGAATGGATCCGCGCGGAAGTACTCTCCGAGTCCGGAGAGGTCCTGCTCTTGTCCAATCCGGTTTACCTCAATTTCTGACAGGCTGGACTTGGCCAAAGAGAAGTGGTTTGATCCCTCTTCAATAAAAACCACATCACAACAACAATAGCTTGCGTCCAGGAGATGTCGTATGACGTTTTGGTCATCCTGTGTTATCCGGGTTGGATCCATCGCACTCGCCGCCCTTGCTTTTCCGGGAATGACTGTCGCCGAACAGCGTCCGGAACTCACCGGAATCTGGACCAATGTTTCCGCCACTCCTCTGAGCCGGCCCGCCGGCGTGGACCGTCTGGTGTTGACTGCCCAGCAGGCGGACAACGTGGTGAAAGGTCTGCCCGTGTATGGCATCCCTCGTGACGCGCTGGAGGCCGAGAAATCCGGTGTGTCCGAAGATGAGGCGCCGGATGCGGGGAGCGAAGATTTCGGGGTGCGTGCGTATAACGCCTTCTGGATGGACCCGGGCGACAGCCTGGCTCTGGTAAAAGGGGAGTTTCGATCCTCTTACATCGTCGAACCCGACAACGGGCAGATTCCGCGACGTCCACAAACCGCGCGGGACCGCCAGGGACCCAGCCGCTACCTCACCGGCGTAGGCAGCGCCGACGGTCCGGAAGCGCTGCCCATTTCCGAACGCTGTCTGATCGGCTTTGGCAATACCGGCGGTCCCGGCATGTTGAGTGTTATGTACAACAACAACTACCAGATCGTGCAGACCGACGATCACGTGATGATCCTGGTGGAGATGGTGCACGATGCGCGCATCATCCCGACCTTTGGCAGTGAGAAGCAGGCGCGTGCAAATCATCGGCCCGACGCCATCAAACCCTGGCTGGGTGATTCGGTGGGCTGGTATGAGGATGGTGCATTGATGGTGGAGACCATCAACCTCCATCCGCTGCAGGCGCGCTCCAGTTCGATCCCTATCACCGAAAATGGCCGCATTCTCGAGCGTTTCGAGCGCTATTCCGATTCAGAGATTTTCTACAGTTTCACCGTCGAAGATGACGCACTTTACACCAAGCCATGGACTGCCGAGCTGAGCTTCCATGCAACCCGAGGCCCTATCTACGAATACGCCTGTCACGAAGGTAATTACGCCATGGAGAACATGCTCCGGGGAGCCAGACTCGAAGAGAGCCGCACAAGTAACTGAGCGCCCTAAGTTGCGCTGAGCGGCTGAATTATTCGGGCTGCCAGCTTACTAACAGGTACGTGGCAGTAAACAGTAGCGGGCAGGGGAGTGAGAATGTTGTCTTCGATCAGCAGTCGTTTTGTGCTGCGGTTTCTGATTGTCGTCTCGATCGTTGCCTTGCAGGCCTGTGCGGTTTTCAGGCCCGGATTCGAGAAGCCGGAAGTGAAGATCGACTCACTGCAACTTCTTCCATCGGAAGGACTGAGTCAGCGGTTCAGGATCGGACTGCTGTTGAGCAACCCCAACTCGATCGCCTTGCCGATTGCGGGGATGACTTACACCGTCAGCCTCAATGGCTACCGCGTCATCACCGGGCTGGCCGGTGACGTTCCTGCGCTGCCCCCTTATACCGAAACGAGCGTCATGGTCGAGGGCAGTGCCGACCTGGTCTCTGTGTTGAGGCTGATGAACTCGATGATCGGCAAGCCGCAGGAGACACTCGACTACGAATTGCTGGCCAAGATCGACCTGCTGGGTGCGCGCCCCACCTTGCGGGTTCGCGAGAGCGGCAAGATCGAACTGCTGGAGCCGCGAGCGGAAAAGCCTTAGCAATCTTCCCTACGGCTCACTCCACCTCTGTCGTTGTGCCCAGGCGCCAAAGCGTGCTGTTGTCACCTTCACCAGGCATTTTCCTCCCATTCCACTCGATGACCGCAAAGAACTCCGGCACCTGTGCTCTTAATAGATGTTCCAGTCTGTTGGCCATGTAGATCACGTAGCTGCGAGTCAGGTGGTGGGTGTCGAAGTACATTAGCCTGTCCTGGAACACCGCAGGGCACCGGTCCCGGGTGCAATAAATGGATCCGAAATCGGCTCTGTGAAAGGACTGGATCGCTCCTTCGAAGACCAGGGAGGGATCTTCGGGCAGATAGAGCTCACGAACAGGACGCGCGCATTGATCGGCAGCGTGTCGTCGGTTCCACACGCAAAGATTGGGATCATCGCCAAACCAGGGATTGTCGCGTATGCCGAGGACGGGAAATCCCAGCGAGGTGATTCGCCGCCACTGGGCAGCGTAGCTCTCCGGCACCGATTCGACTTGCGGCGATTCCAGCGAGCGCTCGAGCCTTGTGGAGTTGGTGATCACGAAGATCGGATTCAACTCGCGCAGCCGTTCGACGATGCGCTCGTTATAACGCCGGCAAGCCTGATCCATGTGCCACTGGTAACCGAGCGCGCAGCTCATTTGCACCATGGTCACCAGCTTGAAGCCATAGCGCTCGCCCAGCATTGCAAACAGCGGCTCCCACTGGGCCGCATGGGAGCCGCCGACCAGGGCCACGATCCGGTCCGATTCCGCGTCCCCTGACTCACAGGCCCGGCTGTCCTCGAGACAGTAGAGGATGGGGAAGGATTTGTCGGAACCGACGGTGACGAA
The DNA here is from genome assembly GCA_026192395.1 of Proteobacteria bacterium 005FR1. Classification (GTDB taxonomy): domain Bacteria; phylum Pseudomonadota; class Gammaproteobacteria; order Pseudomonadales; family Cellvibrionaceae; genus WACF01. Next base: position 1,726,920 of record WACF01000001.1, on the reverse strand, counting down.
CTGCTCGAAGCGCACTCCCGCCGCACTGCTCTGGATATCGATCATCTCGCCGCTGAACGGCGCCTGCGTACTATTTTCGATCCGGTCGTAAATTGACAATACCCGCTCCCTCGCGCCGAAGCCGGGCAGGGCGACCGCCGTGAAAAACAGCGCACCGAGTGCATAAGATGGCCAGAGCTTGGCCGGCTTAAATCGCCTGCTTGGATTCTCGAGGACGGCGGTAGTCAGCGCTGCGAGAATAACGGCCGCCGCAATGATGGCGAGTCCCTGCAGCAGGGACAGATCGGTGGTGGCCAGGCTGTGTTGTGTGTAGACAAGAATGGGCCAATGCCAAAGATAGATCGTGAAGGATATGCCACCAAGTGCGACCAGATAGCGATTCGATAGCAGCCGTGTGGGCAGCGGCTTTCGCTCCACACTCCCTGACACCAGCAGCAAGGCCGCGGCAGCCACCGGCAGTGCGGCGATATAGCCCGGGTAATCGAAGGAGTTGGGAATGACAAGCCCGGTTGTCAGCAGCACCGACAATCCGGCTGCGGAAGCAAGGCCCGCTGATCTGTCGCCCGGCCTGAGCCAGGGCAGAACCAAGGCCACCAGCGCGCCGGCCATGAATTCCCACAGTCGCGCGGCGGTATTGAACTAGGCACTGACGGCTTGCTGACCGGTGGCGACCAGCGAGTAGGCGAAGGAAGCGAGCAGGAAAACCGCAACCGTGACAATGAGTGGCACCAGGGACTTGCGCCTTCTGGAGAAGAACAGCCCGAGTCCGATGATCAACGGCAGCAAAAAATAAAACTGCACCTGAACCGATAACGCCCAGAACTGCTGGTAGGGACTTGCCGGCTGATCGTTGGCCAGATAGTCCACCGACAGGCGCATTAGTTGAAAATTTTCCAGGTGCGCGGCGCTGAACAGTAGCTCGTTGACGGTAACCAGCCAGAATTGAGGCGGGAGGAAAAAATAGCCGCACACCAGCGTGCCAAGAAGAACCAGATAGGCGCTCGGCGCAACACGCCGGACGATGCCGCTCCAGAACTGCAAGGGGGCGATGGCGCCGCTCTCGGCGCAGCGTCGCAACAACAAGGAGGTCATCAGAAAACCGGAAACGACGAAGAAAACGTCGACTCCACCGGAAACGCTCTTCCCCCAGATGTGGTAGGCGAGAATCAGCAGGGCGCCAACCGCGCGGATGCCCTGGATATCACTGCGATAGTAGCGCGAGGCATAAGGTCGGAACAAACCATTCATGGGAAGGCGACTCCGTCCATGAGTCGAAGTGTTTTCGCGGCCGCATGGTAACAAAAGAGAGTCGTTGTTCAACGCCGCGCAAAGATTACTGGCGTTTTAACCGGCTGGTTTTCGCGTTTTTTGCTTACAAGGAGACAGGATTCCCAATTGCTGGCAATTGTTGCTTTACGAAAAACAAGCGGGCTGCTGCCGGTCCCGCTTTTGCAACCGGCTCTTTTGAGCCGGCTTTCTCGAGCCATGACGAATTTGAGGCTGAGCTCTATTTCGGTGCAGCCCGTATCGTGGCGCGGACGTCAGGACGCAGTTTCTCCGACGATTTTCAACTGACTTCCTCCGTGAGGGGATGAAGACATCCGGATCGAGCAAGCAAGGCTTCGATCGACTCCCGCGCTTTGGGCTGCAGCCGGGCAAAACCGCTTCGCAATTCCTTGAGACATTTCACCTGATATTTGAAAGGCGCCTGTGAGTAATGCCGCCCCAGCAAGTTGACCGTGAACTCCTCGTCGCCATTCGCCACCGCCTGCGCATTTGCTTTCAGGAATGGAAAGTAGATCTCACCACACAGTCGCAGCAGACCGAGCACTGCATCCGGTACGGGCGCATCCGCCGACTGCCACTCGCCTTCCACGCCCGAGGCGTCGTCCAGGTTCGCAAGCCAGCGGTAGGTGAAGGGGTAATCAGAGCGCATCAGTTCCTGTGGCGTCGGATCGGTCGCGAGCTGGGAGAGCTGCCCAAGCCATCCGAAATCGGCAATCGAGGGGCGTGAACCAAACAGGTATTTCTTTTCGGTTACGTGGGCTTCGAACAGCGTCAGTATGCGGCGGGCAGTTTCCTCGATGATCGGCGCATTCTCCGGCGTGCAGCCCACCAAAGCCATGCGGCTCACCTGCCTGTCACGAAACTGCTTCGCCGCACGCAGGATTTCCTCTCGACCGGAACCGTGCAGACGATCGAACAGCAGCCACTCGGACATCTGCTGTTGATCGCGTTCGCGATACCAACGGTAGTGGAACATGGCCTTGGTGCCCCACTCATCGGCGAAGTCCTCGAGCAGCCAGGCCAAAAAGGCAAGCCCCTCGTCATCGGGCACAATGGAGCGCTCAGCGTGCCGTTGCTCCAGATCGAAGATCATCGGGGTCGAATCGTTATGCCAGCTTTCATCCGGGTAGCGAATGACAGGAATCACAGGCGCCCTGACGTGTTGAAAAATCGCTTCGTCTCCGGCTTCCAGCTGACGCCAAATAACCGGAATGCGTCGATAGCGGAATATTGCACGCATTTTTATGGAGTAGGGCGAGCCCAGGGCTCCGTAGATCGTGTAGGAAGACATCGATTTTTCACTCACTCTTCGGCCAATTGGAAGTAGGCAATGCTACCGGCTGACTTGGGCGCGAACAAGAACCCAGGCACGACAGTGGCCGGATGACCTTGCTCAGCCCTGAGGAAGACGGCTGGTGGCAATAGCGAGATGCAGTGCCCCGGGCCAGTGGCGACCGCATCGCAAGGCGATCTCTCGGCCCATGGACGACGACAGTACTTTGCCTATGCGCTGTGCATTGCGAACCGGCCTGGAAAACACTTTCAAAGCCTGCTCGTGATACTCGCTGGCGCTTTGCTCCCGGGCGCAGCACTGCGCGGCGAGCATGCCGGAGTGCAAGGCGATCGCAATCCCATCACCCGCCAGCGACGGTATCACAGCTGCCTGATCGCCAAGTCGGAACAATCCAGGCGCCTCCGGCTGCGGAGCACAAAGGTAACCGTAAGGCGTCCCATACACCGCCAATGGCCGAGACCAAACCGGAACCGCCCCCGCAAGGCGGCTCTGCATATGCGGCGAAGTCTCAGCCAGCCAGGCGAACAGCGCCTGCCAGTTCTTCCCGCAATCATGGAAGGTCTTGCGCTTGACCAAAAAGCACAGGTTCAGATCGCCATTCTCCACCGGTTCAATGCCAGCATAGCCCTCATCGAAAAAATGCAGCTCGACGGTATTGCGCAATCGGCTAAGTTGCTCCTGTTCTGCTTTCAGGTGTAGCTTGAAGCCAATGTAATCGCCGGCGCCTTGAGTCCGGCGCCGCCGCCATTGCCGCAGGTCATGCTTGCCGGTCGCGAGAAAAACGCAATCAGCCGCGATATTTACCGTCTCTCCGCTGCTCACCTGCGCCGTCACGGCCCAGTGGTCCCGATCTCGTTGAAGCGCATTGGCGGTTGTGCCGTACTCAACGCGCACTCCTTCGCTGCTGGCCTGCTCTAGCAGGGCCGCGTCGAGAACTCGGCGCGAAAGGCTCCAGGCGGTAAAAGGAAGCGGTACATCGAGAATGGACTTCCCACTGATGAGTCGGAGTTTGTTGACTGCCTGCGCGCCCAGGCCCTCCAGGTCGATGCCGAGACTCTCCAGCTGTTGCGCTGCTTCGACGCTGATGAATTCGCCGCATACTTTGTGGTGGGGAAGCTGCTTTCGCTCCAGTAAGGTGACCGCTCGGCCCGACCTGGCGAGATCGATCGACGAGGCGGCACCCGCCGGACCACCGCCAATCACCAGGTTCTCGATTACTTCTCGCATGAGATACAAAGGCGAAAGGGAAAATGCCACCGGATGCGCGCGCGTTCGCCAATGCCCGCCTGATCGAGCAGGCGTTGCCAGTCAGCCCGGGTGAAGGATCTGGCGACAGATACTGCCGCGTCGTGACGAATCAGACGATTGTGACTGAGCAGGCGCGTTGCCGCCTTGATGAAGTGGTATGGCAGAGGGTGCCGGTGCAAATCATTGATGAACCACCCTTTGCTTGCCCGACGGTCAATCCAGCGCAGAAACTGCACGAGCTGTGGATCGGTGAGATGGTGGGTAAACAGCGAGCAGATGATCAGATCGATCTGCCGCTCCGGTTGGAAATGAAAAATATCCGCAGTGGCGTAGCGTGCCGCGCTCTTTCCGCCCAGAAGCTGCGCCGATCGCTTCGACCAGGGGTTCAGGTCGACACCGATCAGGTCGAGCTCACCTTTGTGCGCGGCCTTTTCGATTTGTCGCAACATGTCGCCGCTGCCGCAGCCAGCGTCCAGAATGGAAACCCGCTCGGAAGATTTCAGCCAGGGTTGCAGCCACTTCAAGGTCGGGCGGTAGGCCAGCGTCAGGTGGTTGATTGTTTCCAGCCCTTGCAGGCAGTCGTGGAATTCGGGAAAGGAGATATCCTCTTCGTCCATCAGCTCGGATTCGCTGCTGCGCCGTCTCAGGTCCACCATCGCTCGACAGAACCCCTTACGACAGTGCGAAGCGGCAGCTCTCCACGGTAACGCCGGGACCGAATGCCATCGCGCAGCCGGCGCCCGGTTCCCTTTGCTCAGCCATGATTCGCTGCAGCACAAACATGATGGTGGCTGAAGACATATTGCCGTAGCGGCGCAGCACTTCCCTCGAGGCGCTGAGTTGTTCTTCATCCAGTTGCGCGCCCTCACGCACGGCGTCCAAGACGGTTCGACCGCCCGGATGGATCGCCCAATGGCGGATGTCCGCGCGGGTGCAGTCGCCCAGTATCTGGTCCAGCGCGCCGGGCAGGTTGGCGGCGATGGTGGCCGGCACCCGGCCGGAAAGGTTCATGTCGAAGGCGGTCTGGCCGATGCGCCAGGTAATCTGATCGGCAGTTTCCGGCACCACTGTCGAGTTGAATCCGAGCAGTTCCATTCCCTTCGTTTCGGCGGAGACGATGCTGGCGGCGCAACCGTCTGAAAAGATCAGAAAGGAAAGCATCTCCTCGAGACTGTCGCTGGGCTGAAGATGGAGCGTGCATAGCTCAAGATTGAGTACCAGCACTTGCGATTGCGGTTCAGACCGGACGATGTGCCGGGCAAGCTTCAGCGCATTGATGGCCGCGTAGCAGCCCATGAAGCCCACGGTCGTTCTCTCTACGTTCGGCGACATGCCATAGTGTTGAATGATCTGGTGATCGACACCGGGCGCATAGAAACCGGTGCAAGTGGTGATAATCAGGTGCGTAGTGGCGCGCAGCCCCGATTCATTCTCCAGCTGGTCGAGCGCCCGGCGGGCCAGCGTGAAGGCGTGCCGTTCGAAAAAAGCCATCCGTGCTTGGGTATCGGGGAAGTCGTTCTCACGGTAAAAGCCCGCCGTGTCCATTCGATCCGGGTCGGGGTCCGGTTCCAGAAAGGAGTAACGGTGATTGATCTGGGAGCGTCCCGCCATGCGACGAAACAGCATTCGGTCGCGGCGGTCGTGCAAGAGCCGGGGAACGAAGTCAACGAACTTGGAATGGACATCGAAGTCGGGGACTGCCGTAGCAATTCGGTTCAGGTAGGCGCCGGTCATCGCGCTTCATCGCTCCTGCGGGAAATACCTCTTTTCCACGCAGGAAGCGTTCCATCTGCCGCTAGCCGACGCGCCTGCTTAGTTGTCGGACTCCGGGGTCTTCTCAGCAGTACGGAATTCGGCGAGTTCCTCGTGAAGCCACTGTGCGCTTTCCACTTCAGCTTCCCCAGGGCAGCGCACCAGGTAGGCTTTGCCGCTCCTGCTGCTCTCTGTGGCGGCTCGTTCGATGAAAGCTTCAGTCGACGGGACGAGGTCGCGCTTGTCGAGCCACCGGTACTTGCGGTTCAGGTGTGTTACCGCGCGAGCAGAGTCGTGCCAGTCGCCGTTGCGATAGAACTCGCAGTCCGAAGCTTGCAGATAATTCAGAAGATGTGAAATCTCCCGTTGGGCTTGTTGTTCATTGTCCGCCGATGCGGAGAAGCTCAGACTCAGCAGAAGCGCTGCGCCGCTTACAAAGAATTTCATTGAAGTACTACCTGTCGTTTGAACCTGTCGATTTGACGATAATGGTGGGCAATGTATGACAACCCGAGCTGTCCTTTTATCCGGTGGCGAGCGATCTGTTCGGCGCTTTCCCCGTGCCAGGGATCAAGCGGCCTCGCTGCAAGTCGAAAGGAGATCAAGTCGTGGTGAGGGAGGTTCCGTGCGTAGATATTCGAGTGCAATCGTGATGGCTTCGTTGTTTTTGTCTCTGTCAAACACCGCGCTATCGCAATCCCTGGACTATCGGGCTCCCTTGCAGCCGATGAATCCGCAACTTACCGAGCCCGGACTCACCGGAGAGGTGCAGATCAGGGTACTTGGTGACGAGCTTTCCATTCGCGTCGAAGCCGATGGGCTTGCTCCTGAGATGATGCATCTGCAGCACCTGCACGGTTCGCGCGATGGAATGGATGCGGAATGCGCCCCTATGGCGCTGAAGACACCGCAGGACGAAATCACCGATCTGCTGGATACGCGTCAGTATTCGGGCATCACGCTGATCCCGCTGCACGATGACCCTGCGTCCCTGGAAATCAAAACTGATACCTACCCGGTGAGCAATCGCGCCGGTGCTTACGTTTATGAGGCAACAGTAAACTGGGAGCGACTGCAGCGCGCGATGGCGGAAAAATACGACATGGACTTGGAGACCGTGGACCTTGGTCGAATGGTGGTGTATGTCCACGGTGTTGCGACAGATACAAAGCTGCCCGAGAGTGTGCGCTCGCTGCCCGGAGTTCCGGCTCATGCCACTTTGCCGGTTGCCTGCGCCGAGCTGGACATTCAGCCCCTGCACAAGTAATGACAAGGGCGCAATAGGAGTCAACGCGAAGCGGCGCTCTGTGCCTGTGCATTCTTGATTGTGCCGCGCACATTCATGACAGCGAGGCCCAATTGCAGGATGATGAGCGCCCAGGCGTCGTCGTAAGCTCCCCAGATAATCCACAGCACATTGCTGAGCAGAAAAAACCAGAAGCCCGCCTTGCGACGCCGCTCCTGCTGCGAACCCACCAGCCAGGCCGCCAGTATGGTGATGACCATGGCAGGCCACTGTACCCAGTCAAGATATTCCATTGAGTTTTGAGTCTCTCGTTCACTGTGACGGTTCGGACCGCACCAGTTCTCGGGTGGTTCAGATCAAGCCTGCTGTGATCACTGAAATGCCCAGGCATGGCCTTCCAGAGCGATCACCAGTTGGTGACCGCCAAACAACAGCACCCAGACAAGGACCACGGCCCAATGGATGATGACGGGAACCCATAACGAGCGGGAAACCACATAGCTATAGCTGCAAGTGATGCCGAGCAGGGCGACGATGGAGAGAAAAGCGGGCTCCAGAAAAAAACTCTTCGCCGCGGGGCTGGTGGTGAGCGCCCCGAGGGGGTGAGCCAGTGTATAAACGCTGGTGCTAGCCGCAATCGCCAGCCAGGCTGACCGGCGGCCACGCCGGGCGATGTCGCGGGGGATGAGCAGTCCCCGGAAGACGAATTCCTCCAGGAAAGCCGGAGAAACGAATACGGAGATGGCAAAGAACAAGGGCCAGTCGGGCTTTGCCGGATCAAGCTGAAGGACGCCCTCGACCAAACCCAAAGGCAATGCGCAGGCGGCGAATACGGGTAAAAGCGCCCAGCTCTTCAACGGTGCCCGCCAGGGAGGTGTCAGCAGGCCACTAACTGTGTTCGAAACAAAGCAGTCCTTCAGCTTCTTCAGCATGATCAACTCCGCGAGTGTGATCGAGCCCGCGTCAAAACGGTCGAGCGTCCTGATAAGATGTCATCGCCGCACTCACCCAACAATAGATCTTCAGCTATGACTCTACACATCGACCTTATCCCGCTGCTCGCAATCACCGCAGGAATCGTAATACTCGTCAAGCCGAAATTGCTGCACTACGTCGTGGCAGTGTTTCTGATCGCCTATGGAATCATCGAAATACTCGGACTACGGTTCTGAACTGGTCTTTCGCCGAAGGCAGTACCTGCATTGTTTTCGGCGTTTCCCTCCTCTCGGCCGTTGCAAACGGTCAGATTCTTGCCAGTGTGATCGCTCGATACTGCGCGACCAAAGCTCAGCGCGAGGCGAACTATTTGAGTTCGCCCCTGTCGTGATAAATGAGCATCATCTTGGCAACCCTAATTACTGCGCCGGGGCTGGTTTTGTCGTCTCAGGCCGCAGTTCGTTTGGAGATTGAAATGGCCGGTGCAAGCGAGAGTTATCACGAACCCCTGGATCAGCTCACGGAAGAAACCAGGAACATGCACCGCGCTCTGGTATCCCTGCAGGAGGAGCTGGAGGCGGTGGACTGGTATCGCCAACGGGCGGATGCCACCGCGGACAAGGAGCTCAAGGACATCCTGCTGCATAACATGCGCGAGGAAATCGAGCATGCCGCCATGGTGCTGGAATGGTTGCGCCGCAACAGTTCCGACTTCGACGAACAGCTAAGCACCTATCTGTTCACCGGCAAACCGCTGTTGCAGGTGGAGGAAGAGGCGGAAGAGGAGGAGGCTGGTGGAGATCGCAGGAGTAGCAGTGAGATCACGCGCAAATTCACCATCGGCGATTTGAAGGGGCGCTAACGACATGAGTTATCTCAACAGAGAAAACGCACAGTTCTCCGAAGATGTATGGAACAAGATCGATGAAGCGGTGGTGGACGCCGCCAAGCAGCTGTTGACCGGACGGCGCTTCATCGATGTGGACGGCCCATACGGGGTCGGTCTCACCTCGGTGGAAGTGGGTGAGGATGATTACTGCCGCCAGCCGGCCAAAGACGAAGCAGGCGCAGTACTGAGCCGCGCGATTGCACTGCCGATGCTGCGCAAAGGTTTCGGTTTGAGCGTGCGTCGCATCGAGGGCTATCGCCAGATGGGTCAGCCGCTGGATCTGCGCGCTGCAGAGGATGCGGCGGAAGCGGTGGCGCGACGCGAAGAGGAATTCATCTACTACGGCCAGCCCGACTTCGGCATCGAGGGTCTGCTTACCGCCAAGGGTCGCAATGAAGTTCAGTGTGAAGACTGGAACAAGATCGAACAGGGCCTGAATGACGTGCTCAGCGCGGTGGACAAGCTCGACAGCAACGGCTTCCATGGCCCCTACGCCCTGGCGCTGTCGCCCACCTGGTACAATCGCCTGTTTCGGCGCTATGAAGGCACCGACATGCTGCAGCTGGAGCACCTCAAGCGTCTCTGCGAACTGGGCGTGTACAAAGCGCAAATCGAGGGCGCAGTGCTGGTGGACGCTCATGTGGGTCGCATCATCATCGGCCAGGACCTGATGACCGGATATTCCAGCAACGATGGCATTCACTATCAACTCTTTGCCAGTGAGAGTCTGGTGATGCGGGTGGAGGAGCCGGAGGCGATCTGCACACTGACGCTCGGCGGCGCTCAGGTCTGATTCGTCTGCATGCTGGCCGACACTGATCGACAGCGAGCGCGCAGTGGACTGGAAAAAACACTGCGCGGCCTCGATTCGCTTGAAGATAATCTGCGAACCTGCAGCGATGCCACGCTCGGCGAGACTCTGCGCACTATCGGGCGCCGCAAAGCCGGACAAAGCGCGGCGCTGTCGAGTTGGTTGCGTTTGGGCGCGGCGGCGGACTCGGAAGGTGAAGCGCGCCAGTACTCAGCGGCAGAGACGGTCAGCGATTCTCAAAGCTTGCCAAAAGACAATGCGGACCATGGCGATCAGCGCGTTCAGATTCTTGAAAACAGGAAAATCACAGACGACCTGATACAACTCAAAGTTCAAAAACCGGCCGGTTTCGATTTTCTTCCCGGGCAATCCACCAAACTCGGACTCGCGGGGATAAGTCGCCGCTATTCGATCGTCTCCGCTCCTCATGAAGCCTTCCTTGAGTTTTTTATCGAACTGGTGCCCGGCGGCGAGATGTCGCAGCATCTGCAGAAGCTTACCGGGGGTGAGCAGGTCACGCTGGAAATGCCGAAGGGCAGCTTCCTGCTCGATAAAGAATTTTCTACTCACCTCATGATCGCTACTGTCACCGGCGTCAGCCCCTTCGTCAGCATGCTCCGTGACATACTCGCGGGTAAGGCAGCACCAAGCGATCGTTTTGTACTTCTCCACGGCGCCAGTTACCAGGACGAATTCGGCTACGACGCGGAACTGGAACGGCTCGCGGATTCCCACGAGCAATTCGATTATGTGCCCACCATCAGCCGTCCCGTCGAGGCGAGAAACGCCGGATGGACCGGCGAACAGGGCCGCGTTGGAACACTCGTTCAACCCGCCATTCAGGCACTGGGTCTCGATCCAACATCAACCTGCCTTTACGCTTGTGGGCATTCGGCGATGGTCGACGAGGTAGCGAATACGTTTGGATCAGAAGGCTTTACAGTCAAGCGTGAGGTTTACGACTAAGGATTAGTTTGGCTTCACTTCGCGGAATACAAAATCGCAGTCGCTGAGTCGATCGCTGGGGTTCAGCAGCCGATATCCTGTCACGTCCCCGTATTCCCGCTCGGCATGCAGAGGTATGAAACTCAGCTCGACGGCATTGCCCTCCCATTGCAGGTGCACCGAATCGCCACTTCGGTACCAAGTGCCGGACAAGCGTTTCACGGTTTCTTTCGCTGCGGAGTCGTCCCAGCTGATAAATTCGGCCGAAAAGCGATGCGCAGACTCGAAGGTGAGGTAGGCGTCCTCACTCGGGCAGTCGCCATTAAATTCCATTCCCGACAAGGTCGCTCGCCCGGGCTGGTTTGTCTGAAGGGGGGCAAGGTACAGGCCGATGTTCTCCCCGGTATAGAAGTGATTGCCTCTTGCCACGGCTTCGAGGCTGACATCATAGCCAAGTGACATCAGCAGATTACCCAATGCTTCGACCTCCTGCAGAGCGTCATGGCTAGGGGAATACAGCAGTGTCGGACCCGAGAGGACATCGGGGATTCTCAGCGAATTCAGCTCGGTTGCGAAGCCTTCATCTTCGAGCGCCGACTGAACCCGAATCAACTCATCCGGCTCCACGCCCTGGGTGAACAGGTGAACCCGTGTACTCGAACAAGCCGTCAGTCCGGCGAGCAGCAAGCCTGCAAGATTTCTGCGTATTTTCAAAGAACCCTCCGCCGTGGTTATCTCGGGGGTGTCACTCTACCATGGCCTCAATGGCGCGGGACTATGGTCGAGACCCACACTTTACTTCCGGATTCACCCGCAAGTTGTTGTGAAGGCGAGGGTTTGTGGTCTTTCGCATGCACTTTCCTGGCATCTGGTCCTTCGTTCGGACCGATCATCTGAATTCACGCTGTGCTGCATTGCACCATGTCCGCTCTCTCCCTGTAATTGCCAGGTTAGTGCGTTTCAGTACGGGCCAGGGAATCAACTGGATGGCCGGGCCCGTTTCTATAAAAAGGGTAGATCGAAAGGGGTACAGCCGAATGTTCAGCACGTCGTCAAGCAAGCTGGCGGTAATTTTTTGCGTTTCCTTGCTCACCGCCTGTGGTGGGGATAGTCCCAGTTCGCCGATTGGAAATGGTGACACAGGGGGCGCGGATGGCGGTAGCGGCAGCGGCGGTAATGGCAGCACCATCATAAAGATTGGTAATGGTACTGGCTCCGCCTTCGCGGAAGGCGCGCTCTCTGCAACCACTACCAGCCTGCAGCCGGGTGCGTCGACTGACATCGTTGTCAATCTCGTCAATGCCGACAATACCGCGATATCGGATGACCTCGACGTGACATTCAGCTCAGACTGCGTGGCAAATGCGCTGGCAGATCTCAGCGACGAGAGCATAACCACTTCCGCGGGACGCGCCTCGGTTGTCTACACGGCCCGAGGCTGTTCAGGAACGGACACCGTCACGGCGCGCGCAGATGTGGGTGGGACAATCATTCAGGCAACGCTCGACCTCACCATTGCGGTTGACCAGGCTTTAGCCCTCAATTTTGTCTCTGCCGAACGGGAAGCCTTGGCTTTGAAGGGCATGGGCGGCAATGAAACCAGCCGTGTCACCTTCAGACTTGTGGGGGAACAGGGCGCACCAATCAGAAACGAGCTGATCACTTTTGTTCTGGGGGATACCGCCGGTGGTATTTCGCTGGCGCCCAATGCCGATGGAGATCCCGTCCGGGAAACGGTTGTTTCCGACAATGACGGGATCGCCAGCGTAGTGGTGAGAAGTGGAACAGTGGCAACCAACACCAGCGTCACCGCCACTCACAACAGCACGGGCATCCAGGGCGTATCGCAGGCGCTGGTGATCTCCACCGGTGTCCCGATCGATCACAGGTTTTCGATTTCGTTCGGACCCCAGGCGCCTGCGGGAGCGTACAGCACTGACGGAATCGAGGTCGACGTTTCGGTGATTGCCAGCGACCAGTTCGGAAATCCCGTTTTCGACGGCACTCGCGTTTCTTTTGGCGCACCGGAATCCGGCAGTATCGATCCCTTCTGCACCCTTCAAGACGGTCGGTGTACCGTAACCTGGCGTAGCGCTGATCCTCGTCCGGCAAGTGGCCGAGCAACAATTATCGCCTACACGAGTGGTGCTGAATACTTCGAGGACGACAATTCAAACGGCATATTCGACGAGGGTGAAGCGTGGGTCAACCTTTCGGAAGCATTCGCCGATAGCAATGAGGATGGCGTATATGGCAGCGATGAAACTGGCCGAATGGAATTCTTTGTCGATGTGCCGGCGGGCAATCCAACTCGAGGAGTGGTGAACTCCTGGGACTCTGCCGCCAATCTTCCCGACGTTTGGGATGGCCCTTGCCTCAGCGGCAACTGTCCGGACGAGGCGAGAGACTCCGTAACCATCTGGCGCAACAGGACCATTATCATCTCTGATCCCCGAGCGGTCTTGTTTTCCTATGCTGGTGCTGGAGCGAGCCCCCAGAACTGCACCACTCCGATTCAGAGAAGTCAGGAGTACGGTGCAGGTAGTCGGGTGGGGATCTTAAATATACCGGGCGCTGCAGGCGCAAATTCAGCAACACTCAGTAACTTCTTCGTGGCCGACGGTACACCGCGCGGAGCGTTGCCCTGTCACATTCTCGGCAATCCGATGCCAAGCGGAACGACCATTGAATTTGCAACCGACAACGGGAAGCTGTCGGAACCAGCCTCCTGGACGGTGACCGACCCGGCATACTATGCAACCCGGCTTCCCGATGTGACCATCTCTTCGGATGGAACTTCTTCTGTCGGCACTTTGACTCTCACGGTAACGCCACCGCAAGCCTCGGCTGCTCCTCCGAGTGTGTTTACCTGGGAGGTGCAAGACTAGTTCCCATCGCGGACGACCGAAGTTACCATTCAGAACGCTGAACTCCGGAATGCAGTTCCTCCATTTGCCGCGGGCCGGCGCGCCTTCAGTCGCCGGCTCGCAACATTTCGATGTGCGGAATGTCGTCTTCCAGGTAGGTGTCGGAAACCTGCTCAAACCCGAAGTCCTTGTAGAATCGTTTGAGGTAAAGCTGCGCTGAAATCCGAATTCCGCGTCCTGGAAGATTCCGCTCGACGCCGCTGATCGCCTCGCCCATCAAGCCTCGCCCGAAGCCCTCTCCGCGAAACTCTGCCGCGGTCAGTACCCGACCGATAGAAGGCTCGGCATACTTCACCCCGGGTTCTACCACCCGGCAGTAGGCGGCCAGCTTGCCGTCGTTCCAGCCCATCAGGTGTTGAGCATGTTGGTCAATGCCATCCGCATCCTGATAAGGACAATTCTGCTCTACGATGAAAACCGCTTCCCGGACTGCGATGATTTCGTAGAGCTGATCGGGAGTGAGTTGGTTGAAGCGGCGCCACTGCCAGTCGATCATCGACAACTCCTGAATCAAGGGACGCTATTGTTGCAGGTGAAAAACATAGGGCTTCTTCCAGAATATCTGCCGGTCGGCGAATAGCAGCATGATCGCGATGATCACAAAAAGCAGTCCCGCGACGGACTTGCTTTGCTGGGTAATCTGAAAGGCCTCGCCAATGAAGTTGATCATGAAGTGAAAAATAATTGCGCTGGCAATACTGCGGTTTGTGTGCCAGTAGATCCAGTTCATGATGATCGCCTGAGGGATCATCCCGAACAGGTAGAAGAACAGCGGAACGGGCATCGCTAGCAACTGCTGCTGGTATGAATCCGGAATAAAGAACAAGGGAACATGCCAGACGGGCCAGATGATGCCGAAAGCCAGGGATGTCCAGAATCCATTCATGCGGCTTCGCAAGCTGTCGATGCCGTAGCCGTGCCAGCCGAGCTCTTCCGGCAAGGGCCCGAACACCAGAACCAGCGCTGCAAGCACCAGCGGTGCGGAGGCCATCCGGTCGCTGGGCGTGAGTTGATCCAGTGAGCCGCCGAAGAACAGCGAGATCAATACCGCCGAGCCCATGACAAGAGGAACCGAGCCCAGCAGGACGAGCCACCAGCGAAAGGGAATCAGATCGAACCTGACTACCCGCAACCAGAAGTCGCGGATCAGCGCCCGGCTTCGGGAGGTGTAGAACATGTAGAGCGCGGCCGGAATTGCACTGATCCCGGCAACGATCATGAAGGGAACATCGAATTCGAGCCAGCCACTGTGAATGCCGGCCACCGCGGTCCACAAGGGACCCCAAGTGAGAATGAAATCGATGATGAAGAATTTCGCGGGTCTGTAATGGCCGGCAAAGTCACTGGCGTCTGGCACGGTGGCGCCGCTATTTAGCGGCCTCTAAAGCAGCCTTGAAGCGTTCCACTCTTTTACGGTTCACGCCGAAGTCGCTATAGCCTACGCGGGAAGCCGACCGGATGTGGACGCGATCGTTTTCCGGATCGAGGCGGACTTCGAAATCGTCGACGAAGCGGAAAACTTTCGAAGTGAAGGTGAAAGCGAGGTAGTTCTCCCGACTACTCACAAGTGTTCCGCCCATCTGCTGCACCACGCGCTTGATGAGAGCGGAGGTGTCCCCGTCTAATGTCATCTCGACCGGCTCGAGATAGTGCGCCTGGTCCTGTGGATGTTCGGTACTGATGCAGTTCGGTGAATCCGGGCACGGGCGGAGTTCGCCATCGGCCAGGCCGGGGGATTGGCTCGCGTGTACTTTGCTGGTGGACATGAAAATGACTCCGGCTAAGACCATGAGGCGGAGAATGTCAGAGTAATTCTGCATAGGAGTGTTTCAACCCGATCAGGATTCAGCTGGCTGGGCGTCTGCGACCGTCGTATTTCGCCCACTCAGTTTCGCTGCATATAGCTGCCGGTCTACAGATTCGATGAATGCAGTCAGGTCATCGTTGCTGCGCGGAACGATGGTGCCCACACCCACGCTTACCGTGACCACCGATGCTGCGTCCGAGGCCGCGTGAGGAATGGCGGCTTCTCGCACGATTTGTCGGCATCGCTCAGCGACGGCCAGGGCTGCATCGGGACCGGTCTCCGGCAGTACCAGGACGAATTCCTCGCCGCCGTAGCGACCGAGGAAATCCCGTGGCCGGCTCGCGGCCGATTCCAGGAGCCTGGCCACCTGTTTCAGGCAGTCGTCCCCCTGGACATGGCCGTAGTGGTCGTTGTATTCCTTGAAATGATCGATATCCACGAGCGCGACGGACAGTGCCTGACTGTTGCGGCGCGCACTCGCCCACTCCACGTCGACGACCGAGTCGAACATCCGGCGATTCGCCACTCCGGTGAGTCCGTCCTTGTAGGAGAGCTCTTCCAGTTCTTTCTGCAGCGCGACCAACTTTTCCTCGATGCGCTTGCGCTCGGTGATGTCGAACATGAAGCCAATCAGCGAATCCACTTCGCCGGTTTTCTCATCGCGCACCACGTGCACCACATCACGGATCCACACGTAATCGCCATTTTTGGTCAAAGCGCGATAGTCCGCTTCATGGTCCGTGCCGGACTTGGATTGCGCCACGCAGAAATTTACTACGCGATCACGGTCTTCGGGATGCATCCGCTCGGCCCAATCATTGATCCCGACCCAGCTTTCCCGCTCCCAGCCGAGCAACTCCTCGATCTGCGGGCCGATGTAGCTGAACTCCAGCGTCGCCCAGGTAATCTTCCACGGAATGGCTTTGGTGGACTCCAGCAGAGTCCTGTAGGTCGCGCTGTCTGGTTCGGGGTGCACAATATGGACACCGGAGTTTTTTGACTCGCTCATTGGTTCACATAGCCGGTTGAGATGAAAAGACGCGGGCGGCAGCCCCAAAAAGCGGCCGCCCATGATCGGTTTGCTATCGCCCTGATCAGATCGCTATCGCCCATGATCAGATCAGAGCGCTATCGCTTATTTCCATTCACTGGCAGGCTGATCCGGATCGGAACGCAGGAAGCGGATCAGGTCGCGGTGGAACCGGTCTGGAATCTCGATCTGCGGTGCGTGCCCCACGTCGGGATACAGAATCAGTGCCGCGTTTTGCAGTTGATCGGCCACATTGCGGGCCAGTTTCGGAAAGTCCGCCACGAGCCCGTCTTTTTCACCACCGATTACCAGTGCCTTGGTGGCGATATGCTGCCAGTCGTAAACGACCGGATCTTCATAGAGCATTTGTCCCTGCAGACGGCGCACCATGGCAAGGCGAGGCCATTCTCCGCTCATGGTCTGTCCGTACTGTCGCTTCACGAAGCGCAGGTGCTCGGGCGGCCACTCGTCGGGGAAGTAGCGGCGGTGTCCGGCCAGGATGGACTGGTAGCTGGCCACGCCCAGGTCGCCCGCATAGGGGTCGCGCCAGGGTCGGCCCTGACGCTGATCGGTCAGGCCGATCTGATTCACCATGACCACGTGGCTGACCAGCTCTGGATAGAGCATCGCAAAGCGGCTGACCACCATGCCGCCCATGGAATGGCCGACGATCGCCACCTTATCGATGCCCAGCTTATCCAGCAGATCTTTCATATTCGCGGCAACGAAGTTGAAGTCGTACGGGATGATCGGCTTTGAGGATTTGCCGTAACCAATCCGGTCTACGGCGATCACCCGGAAGCCGGCTTCAGCGAGGGCTTTGATGGTATCGGTGTAAGCTTCCGAATAGAAGTTCATCCCGTGCTGCCAGAACACCGTTTGCCCGTTCGCCTTACCCGTGGGCGGCACGTCCATATAGGCCATACGCATGTCCTGCTTGAAACGGTTCAGCTCGAGAAAATGGACCGGGTAGGGGTAGGGAATCTCTTCGAAATTGGCGGACACGGGACCCCAGTCTTCGGGAGCTTCCTTGGGCGGCGTGCTGGGCCACTGCTCCTCAGCTGCCGTAAAGGCAGCCGGGGTCAAAAGTGCCAAAGCCGCGGCTGCGGCCCAGATCTTCCGGCTGATGGAGGGCATATCGACTCACCTTTCTAATTGTTGTGGAAGAGAGACTCTCATGAAAGACGGATGCTACCGGACCTTGCCCCGGAAGCAAACCGCCAGAGCCCTGTACGGAATTGTGATCAGCGTTTGCCGCATAGGGCAGCATTCTTGCTTCATATTCGCGAGTCGGGCTTCTTGCTTATTTTGCTAACCCGCTTTTCATAGGGAATCAGGGAGGTATCACCATGAAGACGAGTTTTTATCTCACAATTCTGGCGTTCCTGGTCGTGACCGTCGGCTGCGAACAGCTGCCGGGCACGAGGGACCAGCAGGCCACGGCCGCAGGCACCGCGGCGGGGGCGGCAGTTGGCGCCGTACTGGCCGACGAGGATAACCAGCTGATGGGCGCACTGCTGGGTGGTGCACTCGGCGCCGGTGGCGGCTATCTGCTGGGCGCCAAGACCGACATACTGGATGATCGGGAAACCGCATCCGCACAGGCTGAGCAAGCCATCGAAGAGGCGCAGCAAAACCCCGCCACCGTTGACCAGGTGCTGGCTTCGAATACCGCTGACGTAGACGACGATGGTTTCGTCACCATGGACGAATTGATCGCGATGGAAGAAGCAGGCTTGAGCGACGATGAAATCATGTCCCGCCTGCGGGCTACCGATGCGGTCTTCGATCTCTCCCGTCAGCAGGCTGACGAACTGGTCACAGCTGGCGTGAGCCCCGAGGTGGTTAATCAGCTTGAGGACATCAATCGCGAAGAGCGCGACCAGGTCATCGGTCGACTGGAACAATAAGCCTTTGGCGACCGGCCCGAAGCGTTCGGGCCGGCTCATGCCGAGCGGCGGCCGAGCCGCAGCTTATAGCGTTTAGTCAGCTTTTAGCATTTTCTTAGTATTCACTTAGCCAAGATTTAACAACGATCCACGTCCAGCGTCGGTATTGTGCGCGCATCCCGAAAACCACACTTCAAGGATGTGCTTATGATCACCCGTGCTATTTACTTCGCTGTATTGACCTCTCTGTTCGCCGCTTCCGCATCCGCGACCAGCGACAACCAGGCCGTGATTGCCCGCGGCAAGTACCTCGTCCAAATCGCCGGCTGCAACGACTGCCACACCCACGGCTACCCCGAGGCTGCGGGAAACATTCCCATCACGGCGTGGCTGACCGGCAGCGCCGTCGGCTTCCAGGGCCCATGGGGAACCAGTTACCCCGCCAATCTGCGGTTGCTGTTGGATGGGATGACTGAAGCGCAATGGGTCGCCCGTGCGCGTCAGCCCATGCTTCCGCCCATGCCCTGGTTCGCCTTGCGCGACATGAGTGACAGCGACCTCGGTGCCATTTACCACTTCGTCCGCTCGCTCGGTCCCGCGGGGAAGCAGGCGCCGGCCGCTGCGCAACCAGACGAAGTTGTGGCGACACCGTACATCGAATTCGTGCCCAAGAACCTGCCGCAGCAGGCTTCGGCCCAGTAAAGCCCATCGACAGGATTCCGCCTTATGAACTCATTGATCGGACACCCGCGTCTTCGTGGGCTGGACACCATGATGCTGATTCGCGCGTACGAGGAGCGTCTGGCCATTCTCCAGCAACAGGGCGCGCCGGGCACCTGCACCAGCGTCGGTCAGGAAGCCTGCGCTGTTGGCGTGATCGGCGCGCTGGAAAGCCGCGATCGCATCATCACCAACCACCGCAGCGCCGCGCACCTGATTGCACGCGGCGCTGAACCGCCGCGACTGATGGCAGAAGTGCTCGGCCGCGTCGACGGCTACTGTGGTGGACGCAGCGGTACCTTGCACATCTCGGCAAGCGAACTGGGCGTGGTGTTGACCTCCACGATCGTCGGTGCCGGCCTCTCACTCGCACCCGGCGTGGCGCTGGCCCAGATAATGGGACAGGGCGAAAAGGGAGGAATCGTCGCCGTGTTTTTCGGGGACGGTGCGGCCTGCGAAGGCATTCTCCACGAGTCACTCAATCTTGCCCGCCAGTGGGAGCTGCCGATTCTCTTCGTTTGCGAAAACAACCAATGGCAGGCCTATGTGCACCGGCTGGAAACCATGGCCGACGAGTCCATCTTCAACTGGGCGCGCGGGCACGGATTGGAAGCTGAGCGTGTCGACGGCAACGATGCCGATGCCGTTGGGGAAGTCGCACGGCAAACAGTGGCCGCGATTCGCGCCGACGGCAGGCCGCGTTTTCTGGAACTGCTTACCTATAGACAGCGCGGGCACTTCGAGCCGGATGACCAGGCTTATGTAGATAAGGCGGAGCTCAATCGCTGGCTCAATCATGACCCGATCGCCCTGATGCGCGACAGGCTGATGGCTGAAGGGCATCTCGATGCATCGACTCTCGCATCGCTCGAGAGCGAGGTTGGCGAACGCATCGATGCGGCTGATGCCTTCGCTCAGGCCAGCGCCTGGCCCGACCCCAAGCAACTGCTCGACTTTGTTTACGCCTGATCTGGAGAATGAATCATGGCTTTCCTGACCATTGAACAAGCAATCAATCAGGCGCTGTACGAAGAAATGCAGCGCGATCCCCGGGTGATGATGATGGGCGAAGGGGTTGCCAAATCCCGCGCCTGGCTGCTGCGCGAATTCGGCGCAACCCGGGTGCGCAACACGCCGCTCGCGGAAGCCGTTGTTGCCGGCACTGCCGTTGGCGCCGCTGCCAGCGGACTGCGCCCGGTCATCGATCTTCTGTTTGCGCCCTTTCTCACCTATGCGATGGATGCGCTGGTGAACAGCGCCGGCAAGCTGCGCTATTTGTCAGGCGGACAGCACGAGTTTCCCTTGGTGACCTTGTGCATGACCGGCAGCGGCTGGTGTGTGGGCGCACAGCACAATCACAATCTCGAGGCCATGTTCGTTCACGCCCCGGGTCTCAAGGTCGTGATGCCGTCAACGCCGGCGGATTTCAAAGGGCTTCTCAAGTCGGCGGTGCGGGACAACAATCCGGTGCTGTTCTTTACCGACCTGGCGTTGCTCTTCGAGCAAGGCGAAGTTCCGGAGAGTGCGGATCACCTGGTGCCGCTGGGGCTTGCGGACCTGCGCCGCGAAGGCGAGGACGTAACCCTGGTGAGCTACGGCAAAACCGTGCGGGTCTGCCTGGAAGCGGCCGAGCAGTTGAGCGAGTGCGGTATCAGTGCCGAAGTGATCGATCTGCGCAGCCTCAAGCCACTCGATGAGGCGACCGTCCTGAAGTCGGTAAGAAAAACCGGGCGTCTGGTGATTGTCCATGAAGCCAGCGGACTCTGCGGCATGGCGGCGGAGCTGGCCGCGCTGGCCGCTAGCAAGGCATTCGACGCCTTGCGCGCACCAGTCGTTAGACTGACCGGGCCGGATGCACCGGCGGCGTCGTCCTGGGTACTGGAGCAGGCGGCAGTGCCGAATGCCGGAGACGTGGTGAGCTCAGTGGAGACCTTGTTGGCCAATCGAAGTCAGTCAGCTTCCTAAGCTGTTTTGGGGGCGCTTACGGGCAATCGCCCAGCAGCAGGTGCAGCTTGCGCCTGACCTGAAGGCGAAATCGCCCGCGCCCGGCTTTTTCGATAGCGAGCACCGCGCAGCGTTCTGCCAGTCGTCGCTGCAGCAGAATGAGCCGCGCCTCGAGATTGTTGACCACGTCCGGTAGACGCAGGCTGGCGTCCAGGCGCAGCTCTCTATTGGTGAAATCGCTGCGCCCATGATCCACATGATCGCGCAGCAACTTCCAGAGAATTGCGCCGGCCACGCCCTTGATCAGATATTCATTGCCGACGAACACACTCTGATCGGCGGGATAAAACCGTACTTCGACCGGCTTGCCACCGGCAGCTGACTCAGTGGGTTTCTCCGGTGCCGCTTCCGGCACCGAATCGACGGAGTGTTCCAGTGCGGCAATCGCCAGCGCCACGTAATCGGTCAGCGCAACCAGCGCATCCTCGTCGTCCCAGCTGAAACGCATCTCCTGCGGACTCTCGGCATAGAGCACGCCGATAAGTCGCTCTCCGTGCGAAACGGGCACGGCGATCTGACTGCCGGACCGCGCGAGCCCCGGCAGCGGGATGGTCACTTCGATGTCCATGGCCGCGTTGGCTTGCAGGTAGCTCTCTCGCACCGCACAGCCGTAAAGGTATTCGGTTGCGCAGTGGCCGATCCGAATCGGCACCCGCTCGCGCGCTGCCACACCGATGATGCCCTCCCCGAGCCCCACTTCTGAGCCCACGCCCGAAAAGGGATAGCCGCAACTGGCGACGGTATAGAGCTTGTCGCGGGACGTATCGAACATCAGCAGCATGGCGTGATGCATCTCGAATTCGTTGGCCAGGCAGGTCAGGGTGGTGCTCAGCAGGCTCTCCAGGTCGTCGCAAGCGGCGAGCTGCTGAACGCTGCGTCGCAGAACCGGCAGCAGACTCGGTTCTGGCGGCAAGGCCGGGGGCGGCATGCCGATGGGCACCGCCTCGATACGGTGGACGCGGTAGATGTCCGAGCCCTTGAGCCGGAAAACATTGCTCATCCCGCTGTGCGAAGCAATCCCCGCGAGCCGGGCCTTCATGGATTCGAACAGCGGTCCTTCCGAAATGGTATGCAGATAATGCAGATGCAGGTGGTACTGCTCCGCAGTCAGGGGGTCCGCAATCAGAATGGTGGCCGCGGGATTGACCAGGATGTTGCGGCGGGTAGTGTTGAAGAACTGGAACGACAGTGCCACATGCTGATCGTCCACATAGTGGACCTGGGACAGATAAGCCACGTTGGGCATACCGTCGCTATCACAGGTGCCGATGATGGCGGGTACCGCACCCTCGAAACAGCGCCGGAGTGCGCTCAGCGTCAGGTTCACTGTTTTATCTCCAGCTGCATCCCGGCACCTGCGCCCGGTGTCTGGTCGAAAGCAAGGGCCGGCTCGAAGCAAACGCGCACCGCATCCTGGCAACTGCCTATTGTCATTACTCCCTGAGCGAAGTGAAGCGGATATCCGAGTGAGGTGAGCTCGCGAGTCGTGCGCTGGCCGTGGGTGTCGATCAGCGCCTGGTCTCCCGGCAACAGTGGCTCGATGCGGGCAGACGATGCTTTCAGTTGAACGGTCCTGTGGGTTTGCGGACGGCTGAACACCACAGCCAAGCCACCACCGGCACGAAGGTCGCGCAGCACGGCAGCGCAGCGGGACTCGGAAACGAAAACGCAGACTTTGCGCCGGTCGGCGGCGATCTGACAGCCAAAGGCCTGGGCTACCGACGGCAGCCGGGCAGCGCTGCAGGAGCCGATCTTGATCGAGACGGGCCCCAGCATGAAATCCACCAGATCGGGGCTGAGATGCAGGGTGTCGGGGAGGGAAAGTTCCATGCCGGTGGCCATCAAGACTTCAGAGCTGGCACGGGAAACGGCCGGGCCGCCGGCAGCCGCAAGGGCAGCCGGCAAACATTATTTCAAAGCGCGATGGCCGTCAATTGGAAAGCAGCGCCGGCTGATCACCGTGCGACCATTCAGAACGCCTCCCGACTCTTTTGGCTGAGCGTTCATTTGGCGGGGCGGTTGCGGGCCGTTGCTTGCAAGCTCTAACATCGCCGAGACGATATGTAGAGATGAGGAAAAGCGGAGTATGTGGTTGCAGCGAGAACTCAGACTAAAGGCGAGGCCACGGGGATTTCACCTCATTACCGATGAGGTTCGCGAGCGGTTGCCAGAACTTGCAGCGATTGAAACAGGAATGCTGAATGTATTCATCAAACACACTTCCGCTTCGCTGACCATCAACGAAAACGCCGACCCGACCGTTCGTGCCGATTTCGAAAGCTACTTCAGTCGCGCGGTGCCAGAGGACGAACCCTATTACCAGCACACCCTTGAAGGAAGCGACGATCTTCCCGCTCACTTGAAGGCCAGCATTCTGGGAGCGAGCGTCACGATCCCGATCACGGGGGGCGAACTGAATCTGGGCACCTGGCAGGGCATCTATCTCTGCGAACACCGAAACCACGGCGGGGCCAGAACCGTGGTGATTACGATGCAGGGTGAAGCTGGGCGTTAACTGCCGAGAGGCCCCGTTGTCCTTACATATTCTTCTTGACCTGGGCATCTTCCGCAGGCGGAGGCGGGGGACGGGTATCGGACTTCGCCGCTTTATCGCGCTGCGCCTGTGTGTCTCGCTCGGCTCCTTTGGTAAGCGCCTCATCATCGATCCAGCTCCGGCATTCCGGGCAATAGTTGCTTTTGGCGCCTGAACGCTCCGAGCGAACCAGGTGCCCGGTCTTGCAATTTGGACAAGTCGGCATTGCCATTCCTCCTCGGTTCGGGGGTTTGGCAGGAAGTGAGGCAATTTCCGTGCAAGCGAGCGATTGGCCGAATGTCCGTTGCGGACACAAGCTCGAGATAAACTTCAGAAACGAAAAAACCACGCCCCGGGAGGCATGGTTTTTGTGGAGGGCTCAGCTGCGAAGGTGATTAGTCTTCTCTGCCGAGCTCCTGCTCAACCCATCCCTGAACGCGCTTTTTCAATACCGACAAGGGGAGGGCGCCGCCACCAAGAACGGTGTCGTGGAAGCCGCGGATGTCGAATTTGTCGCCCAGCGCATCGCGCGCTTCTTCGCGAAGATCGAGTATTTTCTGCATGCCGATCTTGTAGGCAGTCGCCTGGGCGGGCCAGCGCAGGTAGCGCTGAATCTCGGAACGTACTGCGGCTTCCGGCTGCGGTGAGTTGTCGAGGAAGTACTGGATCGCCTGCTCCTGCGTCCACTGCTTGGCGTGCATGCCGGTGTCCACTACCAGCCGGATGGCGCGCCACATCTCCGTGGAAAGACGTCCGAAATCGGAATAGGGGTCTTCATAAGAACCCATTTCCTTCGCCAGCAATTCGGAGTAGAGCGCCCAGCCTTCTACAAAAGCGGTATAGCCATACTGGGTTCGGAAGCGCGGGATGTCCTGCAGTTCCTGGGCAATGGAAATCTGCATGTGGTGGCCGGGGTTCCCTTCGTGGTAGGCGATTACCTCCAGCTGGTACTTGGCCATAGCCGACATGTCTGACAGGTGTGCATAGAAGATTCCCGGGCGACTTCCATCCGGTGTACCGGGGAAGTAGTGCTGGGCCGCACCGGGCTGTTCACGAAAGGGCTCCACGCGTTTAACGATCAGATCCGCTTTGGGCAGAATGCCAAAGTACTCCGGCAGTTTTTTGTTAACGCCGTCGAGATAATCGCGGGCGAGTTGTAAATAGGCTTCGCGCCCTTCATCGGTATTGGGGAAGTAGAACTGCGGGTCTTCGCGCAGGAACACGAAGAACTCCTGCAGGCTGCCTTCAAAGCCCACCTGCTCCTTGATCTTTTCCATTTCAGCGCGAAGGCGCTTCACTTCGGCGAGGCCGAACTCGTGAATTTCATCGGCGCTGATGTCCAGGGTGGTCATCTGCTGCAGGCGCATGTTGTAGTAGTCCTCGCCTTCCGGCAGTGCCCAGACGCCCTGACCCGGTTCGGCGGCAAGTTCCCGATCATTGCGCAGCCAGGACAACACGCGGCTGTAGGCGGGACGCATTTCAGTCACCAGCGATTCGCGAACCTGGCCGAGATAGTCACTTGCCTGCTCGGCAGAGATTTTTCCGGATTCTTGGAGCTTTGCAATCTTGGCTCGCGCGTCTGCCCACAGGGGTGATTCGCCTTCCGCACTGAAGGGGGTTCCGGACAGAACCCGCTCGATTTCCTCGATCGCGAGATCGTAATCGAAGCGCGGCTGACGAACGCCTTGTTCCGCTGCAGCCTGTGCCCGGCCGAGGTAGGTGTCCAGCACCGGACCGACCTGTCGCAGACGGGAGATGTAGGCTTCCAGATCCGATACGCTGTCGACTTCATGGTAATTGATCATGAAGTTCGGCAGCTCTGCGTGCGGTCCGCCTGCGCCCAGCAGATAGTCATGGCGACGCCACGGTTCGGCCGCTTCGGCCTGCTCGAGGAGATACACCCAGGTGTCGTAGGAGGTCTTGGCTTCCGCGTTCAACTTGTCGTAGTCGAATCGCTCGCGCATTTCCGCAACGCTGTCGCGGCGCCATTGCAGATAGCGATCCCTTGTCGCTTCGGAGACATCGTCCAGTTTGTCGTAGTCGGTTTTGTCGCCGAGCTGTGTGCGCCATTGCGGGCTGAACGCCAGATCTTCCTCGAATTCCTGGTCAAGCCACTCGGTGAGTCGCTCGCTTTCGCTGTTTGCGTTGCTGCGGGCGGCAGCGGATTCGCCGCCGCCGGTGCTGCAGCCGACAAGAAGAAACATGAGAAAAAATGTGGTGCTTGCGGTTTTGAAAACTCGCATGTGTACCCCAGTCGTTGATCTAAGAAGGCTTCGGTGTGAAATGAACGAGGCCGGTTCCCCAAAGGACAAGGGTTTGGCCAGGGCGCGAATTGTATCGGCAGGAGAGGAGGGAGACTACCCGCTGGTCAATGTGGATATGTGGTCACCGCCGAGCTAGACGAACTCGGCTGAGTTTTTTCGAAGGTGGCTCAGCCGAGCAGGCGCCGCTTCTGCTCGTCCGACATTAGGGCCACCAGCGCCCGCAAGCGGCCGACGGCGCCCTCGAGCTGATTCTCCACCGACTCGAGCTTGCCTTGGCTGATCGCCTCGAGCAATCCATCGATCGAGATCGCCGAAGGCGCCGCCTTGGCTGCCGGAGCGCTGTCCAGCTTCAGCAGCTGCACCTGCCCCGGTCCCACTTTCTTCGCGTTCGCCAGTGCCTGCTCGGCGGCCCGCAACAGATCCCGGGCGACCACCCGATTGCCTCTGGCGACGGTGGATACGCCGGCGGACATGCTGATGGACAGGGACTCCCCGCCCAGTTTCATCTTGAAGCCGTTGATCCGCTCGCAGAGACGCTTGGCGAGCATGATCACGCCTTCTGGCTTTGCCATTGGCAGGATGATGGTGAAGCGGGCAACGCCATTACGGCCGATGCTGTCTTCCTTGCGGATGGTGCGCAGAATAGTCGCCGCCAGCTGCTTGATGAGCTGCTCCGCGGCGGATTTCCCAATCCGCTCGTAGGTGGTCTTGAAATCATCCAGCTCGAACACGATCAGCGACAGTGTCTGGCCGTGACGGTTGACGAAGGATGCATCCTTTTCCAGCTGCGCTTCCAGGCCGGCCTTGTTCAGCGCCCCGGTCAGCAGGTCCACATCCACGCTCTTTTCCAGCTTGGCCTTGTCCCGATGATAACTGGCATGGGCCTCCGCTCGGGCGATGATCTCCGTGGAGCTGAAGGGCTTGGTGATGAAATCCGTCGCGCCCAGTTCCAGCACCTTGCGGCGGACTGTGTCTTCTTCCGCCGCGCCGGTCAGAACGATGATGGGCTGGTTGCGGATTCCTTCATTTTCCGACTGGCGGATGCGCTGAATAAGTCCGTAGCCATCGAGCTTCGGCATGCCGAGATCGGTGAACACCACCTGAATGCTGTCATCCGCGCAAATCTTCTCCCAGGCTTCTTCGCCGTCTTCCGCCAGTACCAGGTCGAACTTGGCGGAAAGAATCTTGGTGGCGGTGGAGCGGACTAGTTTGGAATCGTCCACTACCAGCACCTTGGCTTTCTTCTGATTGTTGTCCGTTTGTTCCGCCGCTGCGGCCTCGACGCTTTCAGCCATGATCATTCAGTCTGTGATGGGGTTGGCACTCTTTTCACTATAGCTGGTTTTGAGTTTGTGCGGCAGTCTCGGATGGCAGTCCGGACAAAACCTGAGCAAAAAGGCGAGAGGCTGGGGCGCCGGGAAATTTTTTTGCCACTCAGCTGACCTGCGACAATTTGTCACATTGCCGGCGCGGTCCGAGCCCCCCATCATCGGCACTGAGTGCTGCGAACTGCTTTGATGAGGAAAATCCGACCGCTTTATGAAGCCATTCAAGTCACTGTTTCTGGCGCTTGCCCTTCTGGCGCCGGTACTGCATGCCGCTAAAACCGCCGAATACCCACAGTACCGCGCTTTCCTGCAGGCGAGGGGCGAAGCCTCCTGGATCAGGGCCGGGGCTGATCACCCACTCGCCAATTCTGCATTTCGGCCAATTCCGCCCTCGGAAAGCTTTCCTTCGGATCCGGCAAAAAGCCGCCTGGGCACCTCGCTCTTCCATGAACCCTTGCTTTCCGCGGATGGCACCGTGGTCTGCAGCTCCTGTCACCATGGCCGGGCCGGCGGTGCAGACCGAAGACCGCTGTCAGTTGGGATTGGCGGCGCCCTGGGTGGGCGCAATTCCCCGACGATTTTCAATGCCGCCTTCAATTTCCGCCAGTTCTGGGATGGTCGCGCCTTCGATCTCGCCGAGCAGGCGCTGGGGCCGATTACCAACCCGCTGGAGATGGGACATGATCTCGATATCGTCTTGAAACGGTTGAGCAAAGATCCCTACTACGCTCGCCAGTTTGCCCTGGTGTATCCGGACGGCATTACCGCCGCCAATCTCGGCGATGCGCTCGCCCAGCACACCAAGAACATGACGCTCACTGATTCAGCCTTCAATCTCCACCTGTCGGACCACACGAATGCGCTCGGCGAACAGGCGATGAGGGGCTGGCGGCGTTTCGAGGCGCTCGGCTGCAGTT
The DNA here is from genome assembly GCA_026192395.1 of Proteobacteria bacterium 005FR1. Taxonomy (GTDB): domain Bacteria; phylum Pseudomonadota; class Gammaproteobacteria; order Pseudomonadales; family Cellvibrionaceae; genus WACF01. The sequence goes on along the minus strand of WACF01000001.1, from coordinate 1,699,093 downwards.
CCTGCCACAACGGCATCAACCTGGGTGGCAATTCCTACCAACTCGCCAGCACGTCTGGATTCGACCGGGGCATTGCCGATGAGGGGCTGTTCGCCCGCAGCGGCCGTGAACAGGATCGGCAGGTGCTGCGGGTTCCGTCGCTGCACAATGTGGCAATCACGCCCCCGTATTTTCACGACGGCAGTGTGGGAACCCTGGAGGAGGCGGTTCGCCAGATGGGGATCCTGTACGCCGGTCGCGACCTGCAGGAGCAAGACGTAGCCGACGTCGTCGCGTTTCTGGAAACACTGACCGCCCAGTCCGGGCGCGGCATGCATGGGATGGGAGGTATGCAGGGAATGAGAGGTATGCAGGGAATGGGAGGCATGCAGGGGACGGGAGGGATGCACGGTGGGCACGGTGGATCAGGAAGGGGAATGCATGCCGGTCGTCATCAGCACGGGGGTCCCGGGCAGGCACACGGGCCTCACCGGCACACGGAGTCGCCACACGCAGGCTCTGAGCACGGGAGCCACTGAGCATGGAGATGATTACCTTGCGCAAACTGATGTCGACATTCGTGTTCGCGCTCGCGGTATTTGCGTGTTCTGCCCTTGGCCACGACGCTCTGGCGCAAACGAATCTCGCCCACCATCGCGACTATCTGGAGGCGCTTGAAAAGGTAAAGCAGGCCGAGTCGCGCATCGCCCTGGAAATGGAGCGGCTGCAATTCGGCGAGCTTGCCCATTACGACTTCCTGCAATTCGAGCACATCGAACTGATCAGGCACGCCCGCGCGCTGGCGCATCCCCCGGCCGGACTGACGCAATCGGCTAGCGCGGACATTGCCTTGGCAGTGGAGGAACTGCTGACTTCCGCCAGCGAATTGGAATGGCTGATCGCCGACTTTCTGCGAGCCTTGGCCACCGTGCGCAACGCCTCCAGCAATACGCTCGATATTGCAGCCGCATTGAAGCGCGAGGCTCCGGCAGGACTGGCGACCAAGCTGGACAAGCTCTCGCAGCAGACGGCTCGTTTTGCCAAGGCCGGTTACGAGACGGGATGGGATGAACTGGACGAGGCATTCAAGGCTGTATTGAACGCCTCGATCAGCGAACAAAGACGTCGTGAACTGGACTTCCAAAGACAGGCCTTGGAGAGCAACGCCGGTGCGATCAACCAAGCCCGGCAAGCGCTGATCTTATCCGATGTCGACCAACATGGAGAGCGACTGGCGGCGCTTTATCGCTTCTGATCATGCTGTCGCGGGTCCGCAAAATGCATGGGCATCGGCTATGCGCTTTTTAAAAATCTTCAGTTGGTTTCTGCTCACTTTCGGCATCGTCGGCTTTGGCGCGACGATGCTTGGCATTGATCTCGGTATTGGCACCGGCCCCCATGCGCTGGGTGCGTTGGCAATGCAGGTCGTGGTGGCCGCACTGATCTTCTGGGGCTTCAAGCTGGAGGCTGCCGGGAAGCTCGACAGAAAGATCCTCACTTACGGCGGCTGGTTGTTGCTGGTGAGCTTCATTGTCGGTGCCCAGATTCTGGTCATTGCCGGAGAGGGCGACAGTCCTGACTCAACGCGCTCCAGCAAAATCGAAAATCTTACAGGCCGCACGAACAGTGTTCGCGTTGAGCCGCGCGATAGTAAGTGGATTCTGATAGCCACCCGCAACGTTGAATAGCACCGGGATCTGCAAATCACGTGCGATGCGGAATACCGCCAGGTCACGTTGGTAAAGCTGCCTGGTAGTCAGTCCCGCCCGGCCCTTGGGATCTCGCCAATGGCAGTCCGCGCCCGCCTGGTACAGAATCAAATCGATCTTTTCTCGGGCGACTACGCGTTGCGCATCTCGCAATGCGGTTTCGTAGGCAACAAATCCCTGTCGTTGTACATACACCTGTACGGCCCATGAGCGAAGTCCTCCGCGACAGCCGAAGCGGGTACCGAAAATGGAATAGGTAAACAGGTTGTTCAGCTCGGCCGCGAACTCCTCCGTGCCATTGCCACCGTGCTCATCGCAATCGAGCACAAAGATGCGTTTGTCGGGAAAGCAGTGCGCGACCAGCGCCAGGCCGTTGAGAGCACAAAATCCCATACCCCGCTCGCGCACTGCGTGGTGAAAGCCGCGCGCGAGGTTCATCGCGACCCCATACTGCAGAGCGTGACTGGCGGCAGCCAGTTGCCCGCTGAGCATCGCAAAGGTCGCATCGCGCACTGCCGGTGACCAGGCGATGCCCTGACTGGACGCGAGTGGCTCGATGCCCCGGCGAAAGGCGGAGACATAACCGGCGCAATGAAGCCCGTCGAGACGACCAACGTCGAAGGCTGGCGGTTCTACCAGTTCCACCTGACTGCTCCGTTCAATTGCCTCTGCGGCGAGCGCAAGGCGTGCCAGCTGTGGTGACTCTGACGGCGCATAGCTTGGAGAGTAATAGACCCGCAGCAAGGACATCAAAGCAGTTCGCGGTGAGCAAAGGAGCGCAGTTGTTCGATGGTGGTGGTTGTGGGAGACATCATCTGTGCACGAATCTGGGTGTCCACCTGCTGTGAAAAGGCTCGGTGTCTGTCCGCGGGATCGACGGCCAGGGTTGTGAAACGCAAGAATCGCGCTTCAGAGATATCGCTCAGCCAAACGAGCTGGCCCGAGGGAGTCGGGCGGTGCTCTGCCGCCGCAGGGTAGTCGAGGGCACACAGGCTGCCCGCCGGGATTTCGACACCGAAGATGTTCAGCGGCTCCAGTACCACCGCGGAATGGGACTCCCCGAGATTGATCTTTTCCACCATGGCAGGACGCCCGTCCCCGGCGGCGATGATGTTCACCTGCCCACCGCGGCGGATGCGGCCATGAGCAATTTCGAGGAAAAACTCTTCCGCCTGCGAACAACTGCCAATGCGCGGCTTTTCCCGCATGCCATTTACCACGGCTGCTCTGTTGCAGTTGCGCTGCAATACGCTCGACAGCAAGCGTAAAAAAAGCCGGCTTTCGGGCAGCACCAATTGTCCGCTGACCATCTCCAGCCGCGGCAGCAGTGAATGAAGTTGGTTGAACAGCGCCGAACTCTGGAACTGCCTCGTCAAAGGCTGCGGTAACAGGTGCAAGTTACGCCAGCCCTGCGACCAGCCGTGATTGACCAGGCTGCGGGCCAACTGTCTTACTGAGCGCTGAGGCCAGCCTGAGAAAACCGCCAGATCCCAGGCGTTCACGGGGTCCGCGGGCTGATTCACCAGTGCGGCGAGAAAGCGACTTGCCTGCGTAAAGCCACAGCCGCGGCGTTCGGTGCGATGGCTCGAGTGTTCATGCAGCATGTCCACCAGCGGGCGGCAAAGCGGCAGGCTCACCGTCTCGAACGCTTCGCAGAGTTCATGGCTCATGCTGCCACCGTATTCGCAAGCTAGCCGAGCGAGACGAGTAGCGCACGCACCAGGTGAGCCGTCTGCTCCCGATCGCGCGCATCCACCGTGAATACGGGGATGGGCAAGCCGCTACGCTGAACCACCTCCCGCAATTGCCCCATGTGAAAATTGGCGGTCGTGTCGGTTTTGGTTACGCCCACTACCACGGGCAAGGTGGGATCGATGCTCCGCACTGCATCCAGCCAGTGTTCGCAATCGGTAGTCACCTTCGCATCACTGCCATCCAGCAAAACGATCACGCCGACGGCTCCGCTGATGACGATGGGCCGCATGTGATCAAAACGCTCCTGGCCGGGCAGACCGTAGACCAACAACGGAGTGCCATCGTCAAGCAGCACGGTAGAGAAGTCGAGGGCGACCGTGGTCGTGGTTTTTTCGCCCATGGCTCCATCGGTCAGCGCCATTTCGGTCGAGACCGGCTCCATGTCTGCGAGCGACCGGATTGCGGTCGTCTTGCCCGCGCCGACCGGCCCGGCGATCACCAGTTTCAGTGTATTCAGTCTGTTGTTATCCATCGGCTGACTAACTCCGGGTATTGCGACTATTCACGATTCATGCAGGATGTTCATGAACTTTGCAGGCCGAAGCGAGCTGCCAGCCTGGCCAGTAATCCGTTTTTGTGAGCATCCGGTGCTGGGGGAGCTTCGTGCGGTAGGTGACTTCCACGCTCATCGACAGCGATGAGCAAATTGGCCGCGCGAAATGCCCATAAGCACGCGTGAACCTCCGCGATACCCATGCGGGAACGCGAGGCGAGCTCTTCCGCTCTCGATGCTCTCCGCAGCAATCCACCGGCGAGCTGTAAAACATTCACTAAATCCGGTGCGCTTCCAAGGTCTGGCCAGCCGCGAAGCCGATAAAGGCCGGCGGGGAAGCGGGGCAGTTCGTCGGCAAGTTGCAGTGCACCGCGGATAAAAAACACATCGAGGCTGCTGGATACCTCCCCTGCGAGACCAGGCGCCCTGTCGGTGGTAAACGACCATCCACCACTGGCAATCCGCTCCCGCGCGGCCAGCAGATCACTGAGCGTATTGGCTGTGACCCGTCCGGACTCTGCCCCGACGCGGATGACATGCGGTCCCAGTCTGGCTTCGAAGTTCTGCCCGCGAAGATGTTGATCTCCGGCGACGCAGAGCAGTCCAGTGCTTTCGATTCTTCCGGGAGATGGTTCGCTGCCCAGTAGACGGGCCAGGGTGCGGACCAACTGGGGCAACTGAAAACTTTCCGGGAGCCAGCTCAGCCCAGCATCGTCGGGTCGCAGATCAGACGTAAAAACGAGCACGGGGATGTGCCTGCGTTGGGCACTGAGCATCGCATGTTGCCCATAGGAGTCGCCGTCCTGTACCAGCAGCAGATCGCAGCGAGTGCCATCCCACTCCTGCATGGCAACTCGCAGGTCGTAGGCTTCCAACAGATTGGTGGCAAGTCTCAGCCGCTTTTTTATCGGCTCACTGACGCCGGCGAAGCGCACGTTTCGTTTCAACTGGTTTCGCTCCCGTAATTGGAAACCGGGCGGCTGCGCCTGCCCGGTATGTTCGATCGATCATTGATTATCGAAAGAGATCAGGAAAAGTCCTGCTGTTTCTCGAACGAGCGCAGCTCGTGACGGGCCATCGCCAGATTAGACTTGGCCCGGTCAAGCACCAGATAAAAGAACAGTTTCTGATTGGTTTCCAATGGACGCAGAATGTGATACTGCTTCGTCAGGCTGATCAGGATATCTTCAATGGTATCGTTCAGCTTCAGGCCGTTGGCCACTTTTCGCTTAGCGCGCACCACCTCGGAATTGCCTGCGGCAGCAAGCTCCAGATCAATGCCGCTGCCGTCGCCCGCCATCAGCATGCCGCTGTCCATGTCCACCAGCGCCGACGCAACGTAGCCGTCGATCGCATGCAGGGGGGAGAGATCGATCTTTGCCATATCTTCTACCTTTTGTATTTTGCTGTTTAGGAAACCGGCTTCCACGTCCTTACGTCGCCTGGTCAAGGATTTTCGCCAGTCCTTCAGCGGTGTCGAAAGTCAGTCGCATGGCAATAGCCATGTTTTCCGACGTGTCCGTGCAAAAGGAAAGCGCGTGCTGCTTGAGCCGACTCGGCACGCGAACGGTAACGATGAAACCGTGTGTCGTCGCAATGGCGGTGTAGGAACATTCGCCTTTGAGAATCTCGCGCCCAAACGCCTCGCTCAGCGCCAGCAGGGAGCTGGAAACAGCCGCCACCCTTTGTCCCTGTATCTCGCCGTGCTTTGTGGCAAAGGCGAACGAACGCCCATCAATGGTTGTGAGCGAGGCGAAGATGCCGCAGGGCTGCCTGTCGATGAGCCTTTCCAGCAAGGCCTCACAGGCTTGTTGTTGCGCGTCGGCGTGCATGCCTGCCGATGCCAAGGTTTCGGATTGTGTGGTTGCCGCCATTGCCCCTCGCTAAGCCTCATGATGTCGGCCGAGCGGAGCACAGGTGCCTGCTCCGGCCGTAATCACGTAGCGCTTTTACTTTCTGAATGGCCTTTTACGGTTGAGGTTGGCGGCTGGATCACTCTTTGGGAAAAGATTTCACGCAGGTCGATTCAGCGCGTGAAATTCGCGGCTTACCAGCTGCCGCGGAAATGGGACGCTTGGGCGCGTCAGGACTTCCCGGGGGCAACGAAGCCGTGAAGGTTTGCGCTCGCCGGCTCTTTCTCCCCCCCATCTGGCCGTTTTGCTTCCACCGACCGCCTCGCTTGTCCTTTGCGAACGTCTCTTCCATTTGGCAATGAGTTGAAGAAAGCCCTGACGCTTGTAAAATGCCCGTCCGCGCCGGACCTGCACGTGAGTGCGAGAGTCCGGTTGGCCGATTACACTCAGTTAGGATCAGAATGAAAGAATCGATTTTGAAGGACGTTCTGGACGTTCAGGAAGTGGACGAAAACCGCTTTCTAGGTCAACCGCTCGCCGGTGAGAAGGGGCGCCTGTTCGGCGGGCAGGTGCTCGGGCAGGCTCTGATGGCGGCGGCCAAAACGGTGGACACCGACAAGCTCGTTCATTCAAGCCACAACTATTTCGTCCGGCCCGGCGACGCCGAGCTTCCCGTCACCTACCAGGTGTTCCTCGATCTGGATGGGCGCAGTTTCAGCAACCGCCGCGTGGTGGCCTTGCAGAATGACAAGCCGATCCTCAACCTGACGGCTTCGTTCCAGGGCATTGAGCCAGGTCTCGAGCATTTCCAGGACGCCCCTCAACTGCCGGATCCCGAGACTCTGCTTCCCGACGAGGAACTTGCGGAAAAGTACAAGGATGAGGTCAGTCCCGAGATTTTTCCCTTGCTCACAAAACAACGTCCGGTCGAAGTCAGGTCAGTGGACGAGTCGGCGCATTTTCGTGTCACTCCGAGAAAGCACCAGCAGGCCATCTGGTTCCGCGTGCGAGGTTCACTGCCGGAGGACCAGAAGCTCCATCGCGCCGCATTGGCTTACGCTTCCGATAGCGTGCTGCTGAGCACCTGCACGCGTCCCCACGGACTGAGCTGGGCGACCGGCAAACTGATTTCGGCCAGCATCGATCACGCGCTCTGGATTCACGACAACAACATCCAGGCGAGTGAATGGATGGCCTACGTGATGGACACGCCCTGGGCCGGCAATGCGCGAGGTATGAACCGCGGCAGCATCTTCTCCCGCGATGGTCGCCTGCTGGCGAGTGTTGCTCAGGAAGGGCTGATCCGGGCGAAGTGATAGCCGCTGCGGACAGGGTGCAGCGACTGCGCCCTGTTCATCTTTCTTTGCTCGGCTGTGCTCGCGCTTCGATCACCTCCCATCCTCCTCTTCCAAAACCTCCAGCTGATATGTCGGTCCTAACAAGACGCAGCCCTGTGAGGAATCACGATGGAAATGTTGGAAGAAGTCGTCGCCTATCTGAAAGAACACGAGCTCAGCCTCGCCACCGCAGAATCCTGTACGGCTGGCCTGGTGACCTCGGAGTTGGCCCGTGTTCCAGGGAGTGGCGGCTGTCTCGACTGCGGCCTGACACTGTACTCCCCCGAATCAAAAAACCGCTACCTCAAGGTCAGCTTTGAGACGATCGAAAAATTCGGACTCACCAGTGAAGAGGTAGCGGTCGAGATGGCAGTCGGCGCGCTAAACAGGAACGGCGCCGGCATAGCCGTCTCCAATACCGGCTTGGCTGGCCCGGGCCCGGGCGATGATGGCACACCCGCGGGAACCGTCTGCTTTGCCTGGGCAATCAGCAGTGGAGATGCAGCCCACACCTACAGCGAAACCCGCTGCTTCGACGGTGAACGCAACGACATTCGCTTGGCTGCGGCGCATTACTCCCTCGAGCAGCTGCCGCATTATCATCAGCAGGCTCAAAAGCAATATCAGTCCACCGAAGAAGGAGGTTAACGATGGACGCGCGTTCCAACAAACAGGTCCAGCAGGAAATCATCAGTGCACTGAATGCAGTGCCCGCGATCGATGCCGGCGTGGAGGTAGACCGGCGTGTGGCCTTCTTGCACGAGCAAATGGAATCATCCGATCAACACGCGCTTGTATTGGGAATCAGCGGCGGGGTCGACTCAACCGTTGCCGGCCGATTGGCCCAGAAGGCGGCCGAGCGCGCCCGACAGCAAGGGATGAGTCAGGTGCGTTTCATCGCTATGCGTCTGCCCTACGGCGAGCAACGCGATGAGGCCGATGCCCAGCGCGCGCTGGATTTCATCGCGCCAGACGAAGTGATGACGGTCAATATCAAGTCCGGCAGTGATGAAATGCTGGCGATGCTCGAGGCGGGCGGACTGCGTTTTCGCGATGCTTTTCACCGCGACTTCGTGATGGGTAACATCAAGGCGCGGCAGCGGATGATCGCACAGTACGCGGTGGCCGGTGCGCGCAAGGGGCTGGTCATTGGCACCGACCACGCGGCAGAGGCGCTCATGGGATTTTTCACCAAGTATGGCGACGGAGCCTGTGACGTGGCGCCGCTGACCGGGCTGAACAAGCGGCAGGTGCGCGAAGTCGGACGTGAATTGGGAGCACCACACGGCCTCGTCGAAAAACAGCCGACGGCAGACCTCGAATCCTTGAACCCAGGTAAGTCGGATGAAGATGCACTCGGGGTGAGCTATCGGGAAATCGATGATTTCCTGGAAGGCAAACCGGTCAGCGACCATGCCTTCGAGACCATATTTCGCGCCTATAACAACACCGAACACAAACGAAATACACCGATCGAGCCGATCTGAGCATTGACAGGCGGCTGGTATCGGTTACGACCTCGCACCGCAACCAAAGCCGATCAGGAGGATCGCCATGTCGCCCACGGCCATTTTCTTGCGCCGGCCCATGTCATTTCTGGAGCGAAACATTGTGATTACACCGCTCGAACTCGAGCGGGCGGCAAACAGGCAGCCTGGCGGTTCGACACCGGTGGTCGGCGCCTCCGACGATGTTCATTGTCTGGGACTTGAACGACTCGATCAGTCGGGGCGGGGGGGAGTCATTGTGCGCGGCATCCGCAACGGCGCGCCCTGTTCAGTTTACGCGCTGGTTCGAACAAACCCCGGTGACGCGGATGCTTTCAAGGCCTATCTGTATCCGCGCCATAATGGCGGCGCGGGAGGCATGGTGATCAACACCAAGGCCGAACTGTTGTTTGCGACCACCTTCGACGGCGACACGCTCGCCGTCGGCCCCAGGTCCGGTTCCGGCGATCGTCTGATCAGCTCATCTAGCGGCGGTTCCGCAGCGCCACCGCAGCGCCGGCTGCAAACGGCCACGGTGTTCGGTCGTATCAGCCAGGTCAGCAAAGACTGGGTTTTCTGTTCTGCGAGGTACGAATGCATCGCCAGTCCGGGGAGCAGGTGCTATTACCACCGAGGACTGGTCAGCTTGCTGGATGCTGTTGCCTGAAACGACCCGCTAAAGCGCGGGCAACATGGCTGCTTCGGTCATGACCCGGTTGCGGCCGCTTTCCTTTGCTCGATACAACGCTTTGTCCGCATCCTTGACGAGGGTTGTGAGCGTGTCCCCCGGGTCCGGCACTCGGCCGCTTACTCCGAGGCTGGCGGTCATCCGGACGGTTTTGCCGTCGTAAGTCAGTGTGAGGTTGGCAATTGCCTTGCGAATCCGGTCCGCCAGAATACAGGCGTCCGATTGGTCGGTGTCCGGCAGTATCAAAGCGAATTCCTCGCCGCCGTAACGAGCCACCACGTCCGCTACGCGGCCCACGTTCTGCGATATGCATTGCGCCACCAGCTTCAGGCACTTGTCACCAACCACGTGACCGTGAGCATCATTGATGGATTTGAAGTGGTCGATGTCCACCATCACCACCGCTACGGGCTGTCCGGTGCGCTTCGCGCGGGCGACTTCCATTTCGCCAATCTCGTCGAAGTGGCGGCGGTTACTCACCTTCGTAAGGGGGTCGGCCTTGGTCAGCTTTGAGAGCTCGCGGTTGGCGCTCTTCAAATCCACCATGGCTGCTTCCAGCTCCCGGGTTCTCAGCGCCACTTGCGCCTCAAGCTTGCTGTTGGCCTGCTCCTGCATTTGCAGGAGTTCGGCCTGAGCCTGTTCCTTGGCGAGGCGCTGCCGGCGAATGCGGTCGGCGAGTGCAAGCGACAGCAAAACGATTTCCGCCAGAAAGCTGATTGCCTGCGAATACTCCAGTGCCGGGAAGTACTCGACGATGCCCATGAGATTTGCGACCACGAAACCGGTGCTGATGCTGACTCCGGTCCAGGCGAGCATGAAGTATTTGGCCGAGGCACTTCCTCGTCGCCACACCGAGACGGTCGCGGCAAAGCCCACAAAGGAAGAAATGATGGAAATGGGGCCGAGCAATGCCACAGCCCAGCCGGCAAGCGGGGTGAGAGTGCCCACCAGGACGCCGGCAAAGCCCAACAGAAACGCGGTGTTGGTCTTCGAAACCCAGCCGCCATAGCGGGGCAGATCGAGAAAAATCCTGAAGAAGTAGGTAACCGACAGGAAGCAGTAAGCAGCGAATATTGCCGACGCACGCCCCTCCAACCATTCGTTGCCGGCCCAGAACACGATTCTGCCGTAGCCGCTGACAGCCAGCAGATACAGCAGACTGCTGAAAACCGCATTGCTGTAGAAAAGGTACATCCGGTCGCGCACCGCCAGGTACAGCGACAGGTTGTAGAGAATCATCACGGCCATTACGCCGAAGACCATGCTGAACACGACCAGCCGGATAATGCTGTAGCGTTGGTGGGTGTCGGCTGAAAACAGGACCATCGGTAAATGGATGAAGCCGCCGCTCTCGATCCGCAGGTACACGGTGGTCGAACTGCCTTGTGGCAGATGGATTGGGAGAACGATGTTTTTGTGCACGGACGCGGATTCGCCCAGGGGCAAATCCCTGCCCGCCTTCTGCACCTCGCCGAGCCCTCTGTCGGGAGACCAGGTTGCCAGCTCTACGCGGGGCGTATCCGGCCGCTGCACCTCAAGTCGCCAGTCTGCTTCACCAGCCGGCGGCGGCTTGAGCGGAAGCTTCACCCATACAGCACCGCTATCCAGCAAATTCAGCGTGTTCACTTCGGGTGATTGCCAGTCCTGACGTCGACGAATCTCGTCGAATTGTTCCCAGCCGACGCTACTGGGAGTCAGTAGATACTGGAGGTGAGTCTTGCGGATGGACTCGCCGCGGTCCGAAGATGGCGCAAGCATGGAGTCGTCAGGCGAGGCAAGCGTGCCGACTGCCAGAGCTGCCAGAAGGATGGGAATGAAGCGCATGGATGGTTTCTTGGTTTAGGGGCCTCTAAATTCAGTATAGAGAGAGTTTTCCCCCCGCCTAATTCGAAGTTCTTCTAAAAATCTTCGAAAACCATGGATGCCGCTATGGTCACAGGCGCATTTCGGGCCGCGGCTAGACGTGATTCACGTCGGGAATCTCATCGCGAAAGGCCCGATTGCATCTTTCGCAGGGTGTCACAATCGTCGCGGGTAAGCTCAGCTCGCCCGCACACATCGGCAAGGCTGCGATAGTCGCCGTTGCGTCGCCGGTCGTCCACAATGATCGCGGCCTGCTCGGCACCGATCATCGGCAGCGTTTCCAGTTCGACTTCCATGGCCGTGTTGAGATTGACTCGCAGGGGCTGATTCCTTTCGGTGGACCACAGTGCATTGCCGACAAGGAAGGAAGGGTTTTCTATCCACAGTGGCTCACCCGCAGCGCCGAACAGCGCAAGCTCTCCCGAAACTATCTTTGCCTTCAATCCGGCCAGCCAGGTACGCGCCGAGGGAAGTTGCGCAATCAGCGCCTGCATGTCCCCCTGCAAACCGGCTTCGGCAACGGCTTCGAACTGTTGGTGCGCCGAGATATCCGCAGTTGCTCCGAAACTCGTTTCCAGTACCACATCAACCACCAAAGGCCAGTCCCGCGGGTAAAGTCTGCGCCAGCCTTCAAAGATCTGCGCGGCAAGCTTCCCCGTATCGCCATCGAGTTCACTTTGCTTTACCACCGACAGCAGACGAAGCGTTACCAGTTGCCAGTCGCTCAGTTGCTTAAGCGTGGGCAGCTCGTGGCGGACGCTTGCGGCGATCTCCGGCTGTTGAAGCAAGCGGTAAAAAACCGTGGCAAGGTAGCCCTCACTGGCCAGCAGCTGGCTGGCTGTACGCAACTCATAACGATTGAAGAGTGACGAGGACTGCGTTCGGCGGTAGCGCTCAAACAAGCTATCGCCACCGGGTGGTTCAACCACGGAATGTGCAAACAGGTTGTGCTTGACCCCATAGTGGCGCAGATGCTGGTCGTGCTTGCTGAGCCAGTATTCCGTGTAGCCTGCGCCGCGCAGGCCGCGGTCGGTTGCCCGCAGGATTGCGTTAGTCGAACGCTGCCGCGCCAGTGGCTGCATGGCTATCGCCAGCCCTTCGTCTACCGCAACCACATCGTCCGTCAGCGCCATGCTTTGATGCATCGTGTTGGCGGTTCGCGGCAGCTCTGCCATGACCAGCCCCAGCAGGACATGCGCTGTTTCGTGGGTCCAGATCTCTTCGAATTGCCCGGAGGCGACCGACTCCGGGTCCACCAGCATATCCACGTACCACACGTCGTGCAGAATGCGTTCGCCGTCTTCTTGCAGATAGAAGCCGCGCCGCGCGTAGCCGCCGTCTTCCAGTGACAGCATCAGCCACACCGGGTTGTCGAGTTGATAGCGTTCGTCGACCACCTGCTGCAGCCTAAGCATCTCCGCCCCAAAACCATCGGATAAGGCGGCTTTTACCGAATCGCTGAACTGATTATCTGCCGCGCGCTGGACGACGGGAATCGCCCGGCCATCGGGGGTCGTCTGCAGCAGAGGTTTTCCGGAGGAGTCGCTCAACGCTTCCACGACTAGCAAATTCTCGCCCGCGGCTGAGCTCGCTGCCGCCAAGGTCATCGCGAATAAAAAAACCACGCGCATAATGCCGCACTTCATTGGGCAAACTCCTCGGAGTAGAACAGAGACAATCGGTCGGGGGGTATTATGAGCGAGGCAAGGCCCCGTCGGCGCTTATTTTTGTAAATCTTCGAAGCGCTCGATCGTCGCGCATCCTGGCGTTCCGAACCGAGCAATGCGCCGTGTTTGTGAATGGATAATCGCGCATCACCTCAAGTAAAGCGCAGCCGGACTCGCACGAGAAAGGGGCGGGAAAATGGATCGGACGCAGCCGTCGGTAGTTAAACGAGCAGCGCCCTCCAGCAAGGGCCATGGGCGGCCCGAATGCTGGAAATGCAGGAGCAATTTCCGGCGAAGCTGGCTGCCTCGCCTACTTTTTCTATGGCCTCTACTTGATGCGAAGCTTGAAATCCGGATCCGAGGGAGCAACCGCCAGTGAAAATGCCCCGGGGCCCATGTTGATCATAGCCGTGACCATGTGGACACTGGTCGCGATACGCACGCCGTACTCTTTTGCCATCCCTTTCAGATCATTCAGGGCGCTGTATCGTTCGAGGTCCTCGAGTGGACCCGCATAGGCAATGCTGATCAGGGGAGATCTCAGGCCTTTTTCGATGGAGCGCATGGCGTGCATCGCGATCTGGTTGATCGCGTTTTCTTGCCCTTTCACCGTTCCCATGTTTTCCGTTGCATCCTGTCCGCCGTAAACAATGGGGCAGATGTTCATGGCCTTACCGAGATGTGCTGAGAGGAAACCGATGGAGCGATCCCCCTTGCGCCGTGCCCGTTCCCGCAGATAGTGCAGATCCATCGGCGCGGCATAGGACTGGATGTAGTCGGCCATGCTTTTGCTTTTCTCGAGTAATTCCCGCCGCGAAACTCCCTGCTGTCCAAGGTGAATCGTGTTGAGAGCCATCAGGCCCTGACCAGTGAACATGGCGCCGGAGTTCATGATCCGCAGAGTGAAGTTCTTGTCCGTGTTCCGGTAGCGCCGGTAGGATGCAGCAAACGTGGTATTTACCTCCTGCCACATTTCGTACTGCGGACTTCGGGCACGGGTAACCGTCTGCACGATCGCGAAATCATAGTTTGGGAGAATCTTTGAGACCAGAAAGTCAATGATCTGCTCGCGGGTGGCGGGGGCGGTGTTGACATCCTTCTTGATGTCCAGAGTGCCGTCGTGGAGCATCTTTAAGCGCTCTTCAGCACTGTAGATGTCAACTACTTGCCGATCGCCGAGCAGCAGGTTGAGTGGAAGAACCTGTACGGACTTGGAGTTTACGACCCGTTCCGGCAGATCGCAGGCGGAGTCAACGATGATGACACTGGACACGGACAATCTCCTTCAAAGATGACCGTCCGTTGGCCTGACTTCGCAGTCAAAAAACTAGCAACTTGCTTTGCGAACTACGCCACAAAGCGCCCATATTTCTTTGAAGCCTAATCAGCCTCAGTCCTACAAACAAGCCAAAGTTATGTAAATAACTGTTAGGCTCGCCCTCGACGTCGGATGTTGTCCCAGAGGGGATCACAAGCAACCCGGACGTCCGGCGCGGAAAATTCGGCGCGACGAAATCCTGAGGCTGGCCTTCCGGCGATACCGTTGGTTTACACTGATCGTTCCGAACTGCTTGCGCTGAACACGGCCAGCGTGATCACCACGAGCCCGACTACGATGTCGTTCCATAGCGCTACCGAGCCAACCACCGCTGCCGCGGTCAGTTCACCGTACTGCAGGATAAAAGGCGCGAGGATGAGCCAGATCCCGAGCAACACATTCGCCCAGCTGATCGGGATGAAGCGGGCGGGTGAGGCCGCCCTGATCCCGGCCAGCACAACCACTGCGATACCTACCACGACATCGTTCCACAATGCGGCGCTGACATCGGAGTATCCGAGTATCCAAGGCGCAACCACCAGCCAGATGCCCGCTATCACGTTCATGAAGCTCATGGCCTGCGCGTTCCCTCGTCGCTTTGCATCAGTCGCCATATCTGTCCTCCAGCTGCCGAAAAATTCCGTAATTCAACGCAAATACTGAACCAGATGCGGCTTTGTGGAGAAGTCAGCATTCCTCCGTTATTGGGGGTGCAGCAAGTTACCCGTGGAATATTGAGAGGACATGGTCTCCGCATCGAGGAGGGACGGATTTCGTTGCATGAACTCGTCCGCGGAGCGAGCCGGTGGCGAACCATCCATGAACTCGCGAACCGCAAGAATCCAGGCGCGGCTCATGGTTTCGTGATGTCGCGAGAGCTCAATACCCTTGTGGTTCAGGTAAGACTGCAGAGCCTGACGCAACAAGGCGAGGGCAGTGGCTGTACTGTTGTCCACCAGGTAGACGTAGGCAAGACGGACATGGGAGCGCTGGTCGAAATCCTCGGCCCGAAGCGTGCCCGCTTCGAATTCGGCACGAAAGCGCTGATCTTCGGGTGAGACTGCATGGGTCACGGTGAACCTCCCCTTGTTATTGTTGATCTGACGGTTGGATCGGGAACGGTCGCGGCCGGATTGCAATACCGGTTTTCCGGGTTATACCCAACCGGGACGGAAAGTACAACGCTGACGGGTCCAATGATCTCGCCGAGTTCACTGATATCCCGGACGCTAAGGTGGTAGGATTCCAACATTGACTGAATCGACCATCCGAGTGGACTTTGACTCCGGGAGGGTTGTCCTTTTTGAAACGGAGTGGAGTATGGCGATCAAAATAGATCCAGCGAAATTTCCCGACCCTGCAGCGGAAATGCCCGAGCCCCAGACCGGCAAAGCCGTGCTGGCGGGTGGCTGCTTTTGGTGTACCGAAGCCGTTTACGGGCGGCTGAAAGGCGTCGAATCAGTGACTCCCGGCTACGCAGGAGGCTCGGCAAAGACGGCGGATTACCGCACCGTTTGCACCGGTACGACCGGTCACGCGGAAGTAATCGAAGTCCGCTTCGATCCCGCCGCCCTTTCCTGGGGGCAGTTGCTCAAGGTCTTCTTTGGCGTAGCCCACGATCCCACCCAACTGAATCGGCAGGGTGCGGACGTGGGTACCCAGTATCGGTCGGCAATCTTCTACGCCAGCGAGCAGGAGAAGGCGTTCGCGGAAGCCTACATTCGGCAATTGAACAGTGCCCAGGTGTTCAATGAACCTATTGTCACCAGCCTTGAACCCCTGGAAGCCTTTTATCCCGCCGAGGAATACCACCACAACTATGCGGAACGCAATCCGAACCAGCCTTATATCTGCGCTGTGTCCGATCCCAAAGTGAAGAAACTCAAGGAAGCGTTTCCACAACTACTTGCCTGAGAGGTTTAATTTGATGGCTGACATTGATTTCGATCTTACGCCCCCAAGTGACGAGTGCCGACAGCGACTGGAAGCGCAGCTGACGCCCGAAGAGCGCGAAGTGCTTATTCAGCAAGGCACCGAGCGGCCATTTTGCGGCGGCCTGCTCGATAACAAGGACGCAGGTACCTATTGCTGCAAACTCTGCGGTTTGCCGCTGTTTCGCGCCGAAGACAAGTTCAACTCAGGCACAGGTTGGCCGAGCTTTATGCGACCTTTCAAGGATGCGCACATTCGCGAAATCGAAGACCGCAGTCACGGTATGCTTCGAACCGAAACCCGCTGCGCCCGCTGCGACAGCCACCAGGGACATGTCTTCCCGGACGGCCCGGCGCCTACCGGCCTGCGCTACTGCATCAATTCCATCGCACTGGATTTCGTTCCCGAGGGTGGAGCGTTCAGCGATAAAGTGAAAGAGAACTGTTGAGCCGGCTGGTCCGGCTCACGCCACTTCCGTTCAGATGTTCACCGATCCCAGCTTGAACGCAGACCTGCATTGCCATACCACCGCTTCCGATGGGACTCTCAAGCCCGCCGAACTCGTTGCCCGTGCAATCGAAAAAGGTGTGGAGTTGCTGGCGATAACCGATCACGATAATTTCGACAATTATCAGGAAGCCAAAGAAGCCGCCGGCGACCGCATTCGCCTGGTGACCGGTATCGAGTTCAGCGCGGTATGGCAGGGCATTACGATTCACATCGTCGGTTTGAACTTCGACCCCGCTCTGCTGCAGGGCGCGGTTCAGCGGCAGAAGGCCTCAAGAGAGGAGCGCACTCTGAAAATTGCGCAGCGGCTTGAAAAGAAGGGCGTGAAAAATGCGCTGGAAGGCGCGAGGCGTTTTGCCTCCGACGACGCTGCCGTAGGCCGCCCTCACTTTGCCAAATACCTGGTCGCGGAAGGTCACTTCGAGTCCGAAGCTGAGGCCTTCAGGAAATGGCTGGGCGCGGGCAAAGCCGGCGACGTCAAAACCAGCTGGCCAGACATCCAGACCGTGGTGGCGGACATCACCAGGGCAGGCGGCCACGCCGTGCTTGCGCACCCACAGCATTACAAGATGACCAATCGCAAGCTGGGAAAATTGCTGACTGACTTCAAGGCCTGTGGCGGTGAAGGGATTGAAGTTTGCGTCTCCGGTTTGAACGCGGAGACGATCGACTACTTCGCCTCGTTATGCGAAAAGTTTGAGCTCATGGCGTCCCGGGGCAGCGATTTCCACAGCCCGACAAACCAGTGGGTCGAGTTGGGGCGAGTCGCCCCTCTGCCTGAGAGCGTGACCCCCATCTGGCAGGCTTTTCAAGTCGAGAGTGCGGCGCATTAGCCGGGCTCTCGCTCAACGGTTTTCTTGCCGGAGCTTCGGTCCCGATAGCAGGCAATCCGGATCAGCTCGTCGCATCACAGCACAATAAGAAGTGCGGTGTAGACAACGACTGCAGTGACGAAGGCCGCATAAGAGTTTCCATGTGCTTCGGAGAACTCATCCTGAATGATCATCAGGACCGCTCCCCCGGCTACGAAGGAAATCATCACGGCAAGAATGCCGGGGGATATGGATAGCAGTAAACCGAGAATCCATCCGGCCATGAATGACAGCGTCAGCAGCCAGCGTCCAATTCGTTGGTAGGCGGCATGATGCATCTCGACCAAATGAAAGTCGATCACCAGAAAGTGCATCAGCATGGCGACAGCGAAGCTCGCAATGGCTGCGACATTGGTCATATTCGCCAGCAAGTAGCCGAGGATAATCTTGTAGAGAGACACTCCCACCATGTGAACCCAGAAATGGACCGAGCCCTCGGCGCGCTGGTCTGTGAAACCATTTTTTCGCCCGATGCCTTTTTCGAGCCCGAAGAAAACCGTAAATCCAGCCAGAAGAGGAAGAAACGGATACTGTTCGATCGATGTGATCAGCAGCTGCGCGAATGAGCTTCCAGGTGGGGCCGAGCTAGCCTCGGCCTGGTGGAGTATTTCTGGCAGCAGGCCTATGAATATGTAGGTGATCGAAATCCCGTCGGCGAAGGCGAGCCAGTATCGCCTGTCTATGTACTTGCCCGGGTGCACGTACGCTGCCCACTGGTGCAGGAAAGCCAGCGTCAGGGCCGCAATGAGGTTGATCAACTGGTGCAGTGGCAAGACTGTATTCCCTCCGTTCTGTCCGTCCTACGCCCCAAAGACCGCATGTCCGGCAATTTCAATCCACTGTACCCGCCTGCAATCCCCAAAGCCTCGCGTACAGACCGGCTTTTTCAATCAATGCATCATGGGGTCCATCTTCGACGATCCGGCCCTTCTCCATCACGACGATGCGCTCGAATCTCGCCAGCGTCGAGAGGCGGTGAGCGATGGCGATGACCGTGCGGCCGGCAAAAAGATTGTCGAGACTGTCCTGCACCAGGCGTTCGGTTTCCGAATCCAGTGCGCTGGTGGCTTCGTCGAGAATGACGATGGGGGCATCGCGCAGCACCGCGCGGGCAATGGCCAGGCGCTGACGCTGCCCCCCGGAGAGCATGACGCCGCGCTCGCCGGCAATGGTGTCGTAGCCTTGCGGATAGGCGGTTATGAATTCATGGGCGTGGGCGGCGCGCGCAGCGGCTTCCACTTCGGCGTCCGTGGCTTCCGGGCGGGCGAAGCGGATATTGTCCCGAAGCGACATGTTGAAGATCGCCGGCTCCTGCGGAATGACGGCGAAAGCCCGGCGGTAGGCGTGAATGTCCAGCTCCGTCACGGTGCGACCATCCACGGCCAGGCAGCCGCTGGCCGGCTTGTAAAGCGCAAGCAGCAGTTTCAGCAGGGTGGACTTGCCCGCTCCCGATGGTCCCACCAGTCCCACTTTCTGTCCCGCTGGAATCTGCAATGTGAGTCCCTGCACGACCGGGTCGGAAGAAGCCCGATAGGCGAAACTGATGTCGCCGAGTGAGATTTCTCCCCGCCGCGGCGTAAAAGCATCACCGGTCTGGGCGTCTGGCGCTTCAGACGCATCGCGGGCGCCGGCCAGCACATCGGTCAGTCGGCGGAAGCCGGCATAGGCTTCCACCATGGAGTTGAGCTCATAGGCGAGCCACTCGAAACGCATCCAGGCGCTCACGGTAAACATCAGCACCAGGGTGAAGGCTTCGAGCGGCATTGCGCCGGTGGTAGCCAGATAAAGTGCAACAATGAAGATCGCCACGATCCAGGAACCGGCGGTGAAGTTCAGAAGCACCCAGCGGATGCCCTGATAACGGAACAGCCGGCGGGCCGTTCGATGTCCCGCCAGCTCCACGTTGCGGGCCCGACGCAGAATCGGTTTTTCCAGGGTAAAAATCTTTATCGTGGTAACGGAAGAAAGGAAGTCGTACACGTTGCCGAACAATTCTTCCACCGCCGCATAAAAGCGGTCGAAGCGGCGGCGCAAAGCGGGCAGGGTGGCGATGGCGATGGCGGAGTAGCTCAGGCCGAACAGCAGGTAGAGCAGATAGAACAGCGGCGGCACATCAAGTACCGCGATCGACGCCCCCAGGGAGACAAAAAGCCCCACCTGCGCCAGCAGCGCCCAAAAGAAACTGTCGAGCAGGATCTTGAACGATTCACGCCCCTTGTTGATCTTCTGCCCCTTTGCCCCGCTGGCCTTGTCTTCATGCCAGGCGGTGTCCATGGCTATCATGCGATCCAGTGCGTACATCCCCAGCCCGCGCGTTGCCAGGTCCACCATGATCAGTTGGGGGTAGAGCACCGCGACCCCGATCAGAAAGAGCGCAAAAATTACCAGATACGGAGTGGCGAGCATTATCGCGTCGGCGAAGCCCATTCCGCCTGCCGCCACCAGACCGATGAAATAGGAAAAGAACAGCGGGATGGCGGCGGCCAGCGTGTGACGCATTGTCATCACGGTCGCCACCAGCCAGAAGGTCAGCCGGTAGGGGTAAATGGCAAACCGCATCCAGGCGAGGAAGCCCCGACCCTGCGGTGCTCGTGCCGGATCCAGCGACCGCAAGCGCCGCTCTTCAAGCGACGGCTCGGCCGTTTTGACTCTCATGTCCATGCGCAACCTCTCTTGTGCAGCGCGCAAGTTTAATGCCCGCCACCAGCAGATGCATGGAAAAGAACGGTGGAGCTTCAGGCCATGATTTCCATGGGCAGGCCCATGGAGTCGAATTGTCGGTCGTCATCTGGCAGGACGATTTCCTCGCCTGCATAGATTCGCTTTGCGCTCCACAAAGCCACAAAGGCATCCAGCACATCGTCGGCGTTTGCTCCCATGCTCGGGGCCGCTGCCGCTGCCTCTTCCACAATGCAGCCGAATACCGGTTTTAGCAGAGCCAGCCTTTCCTGTCGGCCAGCGCTTTTTCGCTTTGGGTGCCTCATTGCGTGGCCCGCAAGAAGGGAAAACGAAAGTTCCGGATGCACTTCTCTGACGCGCGTTCTTGAAGAAGACTGTGTTCTCAGAAAGTCGTCGACCTCGGCAATTTTCTCGAGGATGTGCCAGCACTGCACGGTCAGCCCGCGTCCATCCATTTGGCGGCCGATCGCTGAGGCGTGGGCATGACTGCTGGCCGATAACATTGGGCGGATCGGTGCTGGAAACACCGAACTCCCGCGCGGTCGGCCAAGCCTTGCCCGAGCGGCAATGTCGCAAGCTCTCGGACCTTTGTCAGGCAAGCCGATCGGAATGTCGATGGCGAGGACTTCGAGTTCGCTGAAGCTGTCAGCGATATCTTCCACGGCGGACAGGTATTGGCAGGTGGTCACCTCGCTAACCGTGTCGAGGGTGGCAACTATCCAGCCCTTCTTGCAGCCATCAGCTCCGGCGAGTATTGCCATGGTCCAGCACTCCCCTGGAAAAGTTCATATCTTGATGTGGATCGTCTCCGGTCAGTCGGCCTAACGTTAGCATGGGACGAAAATGCCGGATCGTTCAATCTTCCTGAGCCAGCGCCTATGTCTGAACCCAGCTTCAAAGTCGATATCCGCCTGATCGAAAACTATCTATTCGAAATCGACTTCGGTGATTTCGGCAACTTCATGACCGATGAACCCGAGCCGCTCGGCAAGGGAGAAGGGCCCAACCCGGCGCGCCTGCTGGCGGCCTCCGTGGCCAATTGCCTATGCGCAAGCCTGTTGTTTGCGCTACGGAAATTCAAGGAGGATCCGGGTCAGGTCACGGCCTCGGTGAGCGGTAATCTTGGGAGGGTGGACAGACGCTGGCGAATAGAGCGGATGAATGTCGCCATCCAGCTCGGGGCCGATGCTGAAGATCTCTCCCATCTGGAGCGCGCGCTGGAGCAGTTTGAGGATTTTTGCGTGGTGACTCAGAGCGTGCGTAACGGCATACCCGTGGCGGTCACCGTTTCTGACAAAAGCGGCGCCCTGGTCAAGAGCAGCTGACCCGCTGTTACGGGCTCGCGCTGACGCAAACGCCCTGTATACTTCGGTGCCGAACACTGGCACAACGGAGCAATAGCAGTGAGCGCAGATTCCATACCCGTCTCTCTCGTGCTTGGCAGCGGCGGCGCCCGCGGTCTTGCCCATATCGGCGTGATCAAGGCCTTGACCGAAGACGGGCGCTACAAGATCGGCTCAGTCAGCGGCTCGTCCATTGGCGCCTTGGTCGGCGGACTTTATGCCGCGGGCAAGCTGGATATCTACGAAGAATGGGTGCTGGGGCTCTCCGCCTCGGACGTCTGGGCGCTGCTCGACTTCTCCTACACCCGCAACGGGCTGTTCAAGGGTGAGCGCCTTATCCGTACGCTTCGCGAGCTGGTGGGCGATATTAATATCGAGGATCTTGCTATCGAATTCACTGCCGTTGCTTCGGACATCGAGCGTCGGCGGGAAGTCTGGCTGGAACAGGGGCCCTTGTTCGAAGCGATCAGAGCCTCTATCGCCATCCCCGGCTTCTTTACCCCGGTGGATGTCAACGGCTGTACCCTGGTGGACGGCGGTTTGCTGAGTCCCTTGCCAATCCCTCCGGTGCAGCGCAGCGGCACAGAGCAGATGGTGGTTGTCTCGCTCAACGGGCAGGATACGGCTGATATCAACCGCGGGCCCTCCATCAGCGAACGCCTGCCGGTCGAGGGGCGAAGAGAGGCGAGCATCGCCCGACGAACTTATCAGAACCTGAAAGCGCTGCTGGGCCAGCATCCCCCCAACGCGTCGACCGATTCGGCGATCGACATCATGGCCAAGTCGCTGGAAGCGATGCAGGATCTGATTGCCCGCTACCAGATGGCGGCCTACCGGCCGGACACACTTATTGAAATTTCGGTCGATGCCTGCGGGCTGCTGGATTTTCACCGCGCCCGGGACATGATCGACCTCGGCTACCGCCAGGCTCGACGAGCCATCGAAAGCCATCGCATAAAGACGGCGGGATTTGAGCACAGGAGCTCCGCTCGACAGAAAGTACGCGCCGAACATGAAGAGACTAGTTGAAGCATCGAGTACCGGTTAGTTCCGCGCCTGGTGCATTCGCCTATCCGACACGTAATTTGAAATTCTGGTCAGCGGGTGCGATTGCCAGTGAAAAAGTGCCAGGGCCCAGGTTGATGATCGGCGTCACCGTGTGGACACTGGTTGCCACCTTTACGCCGTAGTCGCCTGCCATGCCCTTCAAATCGCGGACGGCGCTGAACCGTTCCAGTTCGTCCAGCGCTCCTCCATAGCCAATACTGATCAGGGGTGTGTACAGGCCCTTTTCGATGGCTTCCATTGCATGGCTCACGATTCGATTCACTGCGTTCTCATGTCCCTTGACCGTTCCAATGCTTTCAGTGACATCCTGTCCGCCGTAGACAATGGGGCAGATGTTCAGCGCTTTTCCGAGGTGCGCTGAGAGGAAACCGATCGACCGGTCGCCTTTGCGCCGCGCCCGCTCGCGCAGGTAATGCACGTCCATAGGCGCAGCGTAGGTCTGCAGATGGTCAGCCGCTTTCTTGCTGCCTTCCAGCAACGCCCGCCGCGATGCACCCTGCTGAGCCAGATGAAGTGTGTTGAGAGCCATCAGGCCCTGGCCCGTAAATACGGATCCGGAGTTCATGATGCGCAGGGTGAAGTTTCTGTCCGAGGTACGATAGCGGCGGTACTGAGCAGCGAACGTGGTATTGACCTCCTGCCACATCTCATACTGGGGGCTGCGCGCACGCGAAATCGTTTGCACAATGGCGAAGTCGTAGTTGGGAAGAATTTGCGTGACTAAAAAATCGATGATTTGTTCGCGGGAAGCGGGAGCGGTATTCACTTCGTTTTTAATGTCGAGCGTGCCGTCCCTGAGCATCTGGAGGCGTTCCTCGGCCGTGTGAATATCGGGAATCTGCTTATCGCCGAGGAGAAGGTTGAGCGGAAGGACCCGGACGGCATTCGAATTGATGACACGTTCCGGAAGGTCGCAGGCGGAATCTACAATGATGACACTGGACACGGATGATCTCCCTGTTGCGACCATCCGCTGGCCTGATTTTTGTTGGCTCTGATTTTTATTGTCGATATTCAGGCAGCGGAACACCCCGGCACATTTGGAATAAAAATTACGGGCTTGTTCGCAATCCGAATAAGACTGAGTCTAGGTCAGAAGTCGAGCAGGTGTAAACAACCGTCGGTCGTTTTCAGTATTTGCATCGAGTCCGGGGTCACTTGAAGCCCTTGCGGGAGCTCGAGCCGTGTTACTGGACAAGCCAATTGACCCGGCTTGCAGGAAGCTGAACCCTCGCTCCTGAGGAATAGATCCCCAGGAAGCGGGTTTGCAGATATCGCCGCGCTTTAGCCAAGCACGGCGGTTCAGGCGGAAATGGGAACCGGCACTTCGAAGAAGCCTTTGAGCGCTTCGCCCATCTGCGCCCGGTAGTCTGCACCGGACAGAACCACGTCCACCATCGTCAGCGACGCGTGCAGATGCCCGCGGGCGGTAACCTGACGAACAGGTACTCCGGCCGCGGCCAGCGCCTCGGCATAAGCGATGCCCTCGTCGCGAAGCGGATCGAACTCGCCGGTGATGATGAAGGCGGGCGGGAGGTTTGCCAGACTGGCAGCGCGCAGCGGCGACGCCTTGGGATTGCTGCGATCGGCCGGGTCGGCGTAATGATCCCAGAACCAGTTCATCAGTGAGGTGGTAAGAATATAGCCGTCCGCATTCTCCACGTGCGAAGGGCGGGCCTCGCAGTCCGTTACCAGCGTCAGCAGTAATTGCCCGCTGATCTTCGGTCCGGCCGCATCGCGGGCCAGCTGACAAACCACGGCGGCGATGTTGCCCCCGGCACTCCAGCCAGCCACGGCCAGTTGTCCGGGAATACCGCCAAGCTCCCCGGCATGTTTCGCAATCCACTGCAGCGCGGCAAAGCCGTCGTCCGCTGCGGCGGGGAAGCGGTGTTCGGGCGCATGGCGATAGTTCACCGACACGACAATCGCGTCCGATCGCAGGCAGAGGTCACGGCAGAAGGGATCGTCGGAGGTGTGGCTACCGAGCACCCAGCCGCCGCCATGGAAGTAGGCGATGATCGGGTGCGGTCCCGGACTCGCCGGACGGTAAAGCCGGTAGTCGAGCTCACCGGCTGCGCCCGGCAGCACACCATCAACTATCTCCCCGACTTCGGGGCCGGGTGGACGCTGGACAAGCGAGGCTTCATAGAAGGCGCGGGCCTGCTCGGCGCTCATGCTTTCCATTGGCGGTAGTTCAAGCGCCGCCATGGTTTCCAACAGGATTGCCACGTCGGGCTGCAGGCGATTAATGATGCCGTCGCGGCATTGCGACTTATCAGCCCCGTGGAACTGAAAGCCCAGATAATCCCGCTCTACCACTTCGTTGCAGGTCTGCCGGTAAACATCGACGCCGCCGAGGTAGGGAAGAAACACCCGCGGCTTGCCTGGCACGTTCGCGCCCATGTACCAGGAGTTGGCGCTGGGCAGCAGCGTGATATCGGCGCAATCGTTGACGTGCTGTACCCAGCCGCTTTCCGCCGTCGCAGTGGGTTCGATAGTCTCGAAGCCCTTCGCACGCATGTAGTCCAGGGTATCGGTCAGCCAGTCCACATGCTGTTCAATGGACACCATCATGTTCGACAGCACCGAGGGACTGCCCGGGCCGGTGATGGTGAAGAAGTTGGGGAAACCAGCGGTCGTGAGCCCCAGATAGCTTGTCGGACCGTTCACCCATTTTTCCTTGAGGGTCACGCCGTCGCGGCCTTCGATATCAACCGCCACGAGCGCACCGGTCATGGCGTCGAAGCCGGTGGCATAAACGATAGCATCGAAGTCCAGGGACTCCGCCGTCGTGTCGATGCCGTTTTCAGTGATGGTGGCAATCGGCGTTTGCCGCAAATCGACCAGCCGGACATTCGGCTTGTTGAAGGTGGCGAAATAATTGGTGTCGAGGCAGAGCCGTTTGGTCCCGAAGTAGTGATCCTTCGGGCAGAGCATCTCGGCGGTCTCAGGATCGCTCACAATGGATCGGATTTTTTCGCGAACCATTTCGCCAATGATCTCGTTGGAAGCCGAGTTGACCGACTGATCGGAGAAGATCCCCAGCATCTGGAACATCTCTCCTGACTCCCAGGCGGCTTCGAACCGCTCCCGGCGGACTTCCTCCGGTGTGAGGAAGCCCACCAGTTCGGTGCGCTCCTCGGGCACGCCGCCGCGTGACCATTTCGCGCTCTCGCGATAGGCGTCGCGGTCGGACTCGAGGCTTGCCTTGGTCGCCGCGTTCACCGGTCCATTGTGGGCCGGGATCGAGAAGTTCGGTGTGCGCTGGAAGACGGTGACCTGCGCGGCCTGTTCGGCAATGAGGGGAATGGACTGGATTCCCGACGACCCGGTGCCGATGACTGCGACCCGCTTGCCAGTGAAATCCACTCCCTCGTGGGGCCAGCGGCTCGTGAAGTAGACCTCGCCTGCAAAGCGGTCAGCGCCCTCGATATCGGGAGCCTTCGGCACTGAGAGGCAGCCCGAGGCCATCACGTAAAAGCGACAGGTGATTACCTCCCCGCTGTCGGTCCGCAGCCGCCACAACCTCGCATTCTCGTCCCAGCTCGCTGCCTCGACGCGGGTTTCGAAGGCGATATCGCGGCGCAGATCATATCGGTCCGCGATGAACTGCGCGTAGCGCAGGATTTCGGGCTGGGTGGCGTATTTCTCCGACCAGGTCCAGGCCTTCTCAAGCTCAGGGTCGAAGCTGAAGGTGTAATCGGTGGTGGGAATATCGCAGCGGGCACCGGGGTAGCGGTTCCAGTACCAGGTGCCACCCACGTCCGCGGCGGCTTCGATCACTCGCGCGGAAAAGCCGAGCTCACGCAAGCGGTGGAGCAGGTAAAGTCCCGAAAACCCGGCGCCTACGACAACAACATCTGTATCGGCATCCTGAGCGGTTCCACTCCTTGCATTGGCTGAACTCATACGTTTTCTCCCGTATTGTGGGGATGCGCTCCGCGGCCCGGAGCCCCAAATCTAATGCTGGAGCGCTGGAGATGACAGGAATGGTCGAGACAAGCTCGCTACGACGCTGGGCTGAGTTGTTCTTTTCCCCGACTGCACCTCGACGCTACTGCACCTCGACGCTACTGAAGGACGAACTATTACCCGCAGGCCGTGCCGATAACAAGTGCAAAATTAGCCGAACTGCTGACCCGGCGCGCAGCTTGGCCTTTGCTGAGCATCGGCCTGACCTCTCCTTAGGCAAAGCTTCATGGCGTGCCCGGCATCTCGAGGGCGGAATCAGTTCATCATTTGTAGGTGAACCCTACTGAAATTCGCACGAAAAGCGAAGAAAACAGCGCCGCCCAGAGCCTTTCGGCCATAAAGACCCTCGGCTATTACTCGGTAACGACACTGCTTTAACCAACTTAACCCAACTCCCCGTACGGAAAAGATAGAATCGGCCCACGCTTTTACTGGAACGGAGTAAGACCATGATCAATGCGCGCAATATGATCCTGGCTTTCGGTGCCGCGCTGGTGAGTTCTGCCGTACTTGCCACCCCCAGCATGACTGGCGCCGATAAGCCGCAAAAAATAGGCGATTTCGCCCTGATCGACCATCAGGGCGACTTCGTGAAAATCAGTCGCCAGCGTTTCAACAAGGCCCTGGTCATTTTCTCCCAGGCCAATGACTGCAGATCAGCTGATGCGCAGGTTGCCGAGCTGCGCAAGCTGCGCGAGCAGTGGCAGGGCAAGGACGTGGCCTTCTTCATGATGAATTCTGTGGCCGATCAGGACCGCGCCTCCCTCATCAAGACGGCACAGGCCAAGTCCATCGATTTTCCGATCCTCGACGACTCCTCACAGTTGATCGCCGAGAAGCTGGGCATCACCAAGGCCGGCCAGGTCGTGGTGCTTGACCCCGAGCAGATGACCATCAACTACCGCGGCCCGGTGGACAGCCAGCTCAGCAGCACGCTGAAAAACATCGTGGCAGGATCGCCTGCGGGAATGACGGAAGTTGCCGTCAAGCAAGGTTGCGATATCAAGTTCCCGGCGAAAATGGCGCACGAGAAGTCAGTTCCTGACTACGCGAGCGAGGTTGCCCCGGTCATCGAAAAGAACTGCGCCTACTGTCACCGCGAAGGCGGCATCGGCCCATTCCCGATGAACAACCACATGATCGTCAAAGGTTTCGGCCCGATGATCAAAGAAGTGCTGCTGACCAAGCGCATGCCGCCGATGCAGGTGGATCCGCACTTTAATCACTTCACCAACGCCAATTACCTGTCTGACGAAGAGCTGCAGACCCTGGTGCACTGGATTGACGCTGGCGCCCCCCGCGGCAAATCCGCCGAAGACCCGCTGACCCAGATCAAGCAGGCGGATCTGCGCGCGTGGCAGCTGGGTGAGCCCGATGCTGTGGTGAAAATGCCGAAACACGATGTGCCCGCTACCGGTGTGCTGGACTACATCAACACCACCGTTGCGCTGGAATTCGGCGAAGACAAGTGGATCAAGGCCGTGCAGTTCATTCCCGGCGATCCCGCGGTGTTGCATCACCTGCTCACCTACGTGGTCGCGCCAACGGAAGGATTTGTTCCCGGCCAGGAAGTGGATGGAGACATCGGCGAAGCGCCGCCGCCCCCGCGCCGTGGTAACGGACCCGCATCCGGCCTGAACTCCCGCAAGTTCCTTGAAGGCTACGCTCCCGGCAAGGTAGAGGCGATGACCTTCCCGAAAGGCACCGGCGTGTTCGTGCCCAAGGGCTACCACCTGGCTGCGCAATTCCACTACACCACCAACGGCAAGGCCACCGAAGACGAAACCCTGCTGGGTGTGTGGTTCTACGACAAGGGCGAGGAGCCGAAGGATGAGTATCTGAATACGGCCGTTGCCACTCAGTTCACCATTCCGCCGAATGCGCTCGACCACCCTGCCAAGGCAAGTCACGTGTTCGACAAGGCGATCATGCTCTATGGCCTGCGCCCGCACATGCACTTCCGCGGCAAGGAGATGAAGTTCACTGCGAAACTCCCGGACGGCAGCACCAAGGTACTGATGAACGTGCCCGACTACAGCTACAACTGGCAGCCCACCTTTGCCCTGGAGGAACCGATTTATCTGCCAGCAGGTACCGAGGTGACAGTGTCAGGTGCTTTCGACAACTCCAAGTACAACCCGGCCAACCCGGACCCCAGCAAAGAGCTGACCTTCGGCCTGCAAACCTGGGATGAAATGTTTATCGGCTATTTCTCCTACGCCATAGTCGATGACAAAAAAGAAGTTGCACGCAAGTAAGCAGCGAGAAAAATAAATGCAAATCAAGGGCGCCTTCGTGGCGCCCTTTCTTTTTATACCGTACCGGGTCGCGGCCAAGCCCCCGCCCCGTAGATACTGACCCTCCTGAATTCGGCACTCTCGTCCAGATCAGGCAGAGTGCAAGCATCTACTTCATCCAGCTTGCGATAGCCCGGAAAATCAAACTGCCTGATCCGCGAATCCCCAATCAGAACGCTGGCGGCCCGCTCCTGAAAACGGCGCAGCCAGGGCAGGTTCGCCCGATCGTAGAGAACATCCGCGGCCACAATCAGATCGAGCTCACCTTCCACCCGGTCGAAATCGCCGCTCAGCGTCAGCTGCACCTGGTTCAGTTCGGCATTCGTTTCCGTGGCGATCAGCGCAGCCGGATCGATATCACAGGCGACTACCTCGGCCGCCCCCGCTTTGGCGGCGGCGATCGCGACGACCCCAGAGCCGCTCCCAAAGTCCATGACTCGCTTGCCGGCGACCAGCGCCGGATGATCCAGGAGATAGCGGGCCAGCACCGCGCCAGACGCCCAACAGAAGGCCCAGTAAAAGGGCTCCTCCATCAAGCGCATCGCCACTTCCTGCGGGATTTGCTCGCGTGGAAAATCGGCATTGATCAGCTGGAGCTCAATGGAAAGCTCGGGAAGGGCGAAGGGTTCGACACGAGCGCCTGGTAATAGCGATTGGACGATTTGATTGAGATCTGAGGAGGGCATGGCAAGACTGGTCGAGACAGGTGGACGGCAAGGGCGCGGAGGATACCAAAAGACTGCTTGGCAGGACACAGATCAACGCCGGTGCTGCCGGTGTGCGGAACGTCAAGCAGGGAGACGACCGGGCTCATTTTGTAGCCGGATAACCCGCGCGCCCAGCGAGTGGCTTGATATGTTGGCTGAACTTCCAAAAGCAGTTTCCATTCTGCTCCTGGAGGTTAATGAAAGGATGAAAGCCGCGCCATCCACCGGCGCATTCAGGCCGGCTCGATGGCAAGGCTCTC
Source organism: Proteobacteria bacterium 005FR1 (assembly GCA_026192395.1). Lineage (GTDB taxonomy): Bacteria > Pseudomonadota > Gammaproteobacteria > Pseudomonadales > Cellvibrionaceae > WACF01. Next base: position 1,669,307 of record WACF01000001.1, on the reverse strand, counting down.
TACATCGTTGGAACAACGAGGATATTCTCATGAAAGCCACGCACCATATCGCCACTACCACTCATCCGCACTTCGACAAAGCCACTCAGGCCCCCACCAATGTTTCGGTGCTGCCGTCGGTTCGAAAAAGTTTCACCTACGAATTCGATACATCATTGAAACATTCCAATGCCACTCAAAACGTGTACTTCTCAAACTACTTTGAGTGGCAGGGCGCTGTACGGGAGCGCTGGTTCTTCGAGTGTATCTCCCGGGACATGCTGCAGGACAAGGGAGTGTTTGTTACCAAGCAAGCGCACAACGACTACTTCAAGGAGGCTTTTCCTTTTCAGACGCTGCGCTGTGTTTTGAATAGCTACCAGATTCAGCGTTGTTCGTTCTTCCTGTCGTTTAGATTCTATGTGGAAGAAGAGCTCGCATCATCGGGCTACCAGCAGATCGTATTCGCCAATCACCAGAAGAAGATCGCGCGACTTGACGACGAGACTCTGGAAAAAATAAAACGTTACGAAATCGAAGTCTGATTGCTGCCAAGTCGTGAAAGAAGGCCAGGTCCTCCATGGGCCTGGCTTACTTCTTTTAGGGAAAGCTAAAAAGCCAGCGTGAACTGGGTAAATTGCCCCACCACCGAATTGCACTTGATTGTGCCGCCAAATGCCTGCATTACATTACGGCAGAAGGCGAGGCCCACGCCAGTATTGGTGCCGCGAGTTTTGGTGGTAAAGAAGTGATCGAAGATGTGGGGGAGGACCTTGCCATCGATTCCCGGCCCGTTGTCGATGACTTCGATACGGCGACCGCGAGAGTCGTTGTTCACAACCACGACGATGTGTCCATCGTCCCGGGCATTCAATGCTTCGAGGGAATTTTTCATGAGGTTGATCAGCACAAAGACCAAGAAGTCCGGGGAAGCGGAGACCATGAAGTCCGATCGCACATCCAGCTCGATGCGCGCATTTGGTTTCTGATCGCCGACCTGCTGCGCGGCCAGCTCCACAGCGGCTTGGGCCGAACAAGGCCGGAAGTCCTTTTCAGAAAGGTTCTGAGCCGATACCAGCGCCAGGAGCGTGTCGATCGCCTGCGTGGCAAGGGATACCTGGCTCTGAATCCTGTTCGAGAGATCCGCCAGCTGGTTGAAGGCTTCCTGCGGTATCGGCTCTTTCACCAAGTTGTGGTTTGCGGCTTGCTGATAACCCTGGACCAGGACCGGCAAATAATTCCCGAGCGCCTGGGACTGGAGACGGATCGTGGCCAGAGGAGTACGCATCTCGTGGGCCACACTCGCGGCCAGCATTCTGGAGTCATCCATCACGTGATATCGGCTGGTCGCCACGGCCATCAGGCCGAGAGAAATGGCGATAAATACTACACCGGGCGGATAGAACACTACCCCATAGTTACAAAGGTAATCTGCTGCGCCAAAAAAGTAGATCAACAAGCTCGCCGCGCAATAACGCAGCTTGATTTTCTCACCCCCTTTGACGACCGCTTGTTTTTGATAGGTGAGGTACAAACCTCGCAATACCACCACCACCGTCTGCAGCACATGCAGCGGGTGAAGCAGTCCCGCCCGGGGGTAGTAGCCCCAAAAATAGTCGTAGTAGCCGTCCACCACGAGATTTGTCGTCACCAGAAAGGCGGCTAGCAGCGCGGCGAAACCGTAGGAGCCATAGACCATCTTCCATTCGCCCTGCCGACCGGTCACCTCCACCAGGAATTGGTAGAGGCTGGTTGGCAGGAAGAGAATCAAAAGCCAGCCGACTTTTGTCAGGACCGCGGCGAGTTCCGGATCTTCTACCTGGAACAAGACCGCCCAGGTTGCCTGCCAAAAGAACGTAGTGATGCACAGAATGGCGAAAGCAGTCGTTACCCGGGTAAGCCCTTTGGCATGGAGGACGTAAACGCTGTAAGCAAGAAAAAGAATGGCAACAATGGAAGGCAGAATCGAATACACTTTTTTATCCCACTCCCTGATATCCGGACGGTCCCGGCCAGGCGGTGCTGCGTACATCGAGCGCTGGCGACGGAAGATTATATCGTCGCGCCACATGTACGATCTCGCGGCGATCCGCCCGCGGGACGTGAATCCATAGTCCGCGCGCCGATTCGTTGATTACCATGCCAGAAGCTGAAAGACTCGGGCTAAGTCGTGGAGAGCAGTTGATCGATAACAGTGGACTCGTAAAAGCGCTCATTCAGGTGGTCGACAGAGAATGAACAAAGAGATGCTTGGCCTGATAGCGATTGCTCTGACGGTCACCGGGTTTCTGCCTTACGTGACTGCAATCCTTCGCAGCCGAATCAAACCCCACGCGCTGTCATGGATGATCTGGGGCGCCGTTACCTTCATCGTCTTTACCGCTCAGCTACAGGCCGGTGGTGGAGCCGGTGCCTGGACCAACGGCGTTTCCGGGCTGCTGAGCTTATCCATTGCAGTCCTCGCCTTTTCGAAATCGCGCAACCACAAAGATGCGATTACCAGGGCCGACTGGTTTTTCTTTACCGCTGCTTTCAGTTCCTTGCCGCTGTGGTATTTCACCGCTGACCCCCTTTGGGCAGTGGTGATACTGACCACTGTCGACGTGCTCGGCTTCGGGCCGACGATCAGAAAGGCCTATCACCGCCCCCACGAGGAGGGCACGTTCTTCTTCGTTGCTTTCACCGCGCGCAACGCGGTGGCCCTGCTGGCGCTGGAACAGTATTCGCTTGCAACGGTGCTGTTTCCGGCGGCAACCGGCATTGCCTGCGCCGCGCTGGTGGTACTGGTTGGCTGGCGCCGGCAAGTGGTGGGGGCGGCGACCCGATAAGCTTACCTGTGGGGAGCGGGGCGTTATGATCAGTGAACTTTCGCACTCAACCAAATCCGCCGGCTTTTGGTCCGCTGTAGCGGCAACCCTATGCAGTGTCGCCTACGTGATCGCTCAGATGGCTGAATGGGCCGGACTGCTGGGTTCCCTTGGTGGTCCGGAAAGCCGAAGCACGGTCCTGGGTTTGGCAGTTTTGCTCACTCCTTCACTACTGTTGGGCTCGGCTTTTTTGGTGCTGATGGTCAGTGTGCACCAGCTCGCATCGCCGGCAAGAAAAGTCTGGAGCCACGCTGCGGTGGTTTTCGCGACCGCCTACGCAACGCTGATCAGTATCGTCTATTTCGTCCAACTCACTCTGGTGGCTCCGCGAATGGCAGCGGGGCGGGAGGAGGGCATCGAAGCCTTTTTGTTCGTGCCCTTCGATTCATTTCTCTACGCGGTGGACATTCTCGGCTACAGTTTCATGAGCGTGGCGACACTGTTCGCGGCTGCAGTTTTCACCGGTTCTGGCATCGAGCGGCTCGCGCGCTACTTCCTTTTGGCGAATGGCTTGTTACTTCCCTTCCTTGCACTACAGATGTACTTCCATTCGCTGATATGGATAGCCTCGTTGTGGGCCATCACCTTTCCCGCATCCACCTGCGTTCTTGCGATTATTTTCCGGAAGAGTGGTGTGCGGGTATGACAGCATGCCACCGAATCGAGTGCCTCAGCGTGGTGGATGCACGCACGGAAGTCGTGGTATTCATCAAGTTGCGCGAACTAACCGCGCATTCGACGCGGGGCTGGTCGCGGACATTCACGCTGTTTCTGAACAGTTCACCAGGGCCCTAAATGCGGGGCAGGATATATGCGGCAAGCGACATCGCAGTCCCGCCTCATACACGATCAGCCAGGGAAGATTTAGACATGCAGACAGTCATCTGGACGGCCTACGGAGGGCCCGAAGTGCTGGAACTTCGGGAAATTGAAAAGCCTGTTCCCGCTGCCGATGAAGTACTTGTTCGGGTTCACGCCACCACGGTTTTTGCGGGCGACTGCGAACTGCGCAAGCTCGACACACTGCCGATGTTTTCCTGGCCGGTACGGCTATGGATCGGCTGGAAACGGCCCGACCGCATCAAGGTGCTCGGCCAGGAGGTTTCGGGGGTCATCGAAGTCGTTGGGGAGCAGGTGAGTGACTACGCCACCGGAGATGAGATCGCAGTGGCTCCCATGAGATTCGGCGGAAACAGCGAATACCTCCGCGTGTCCGCCAAAGCGGCAATAGCGCGAAAGCCCCCGCAGGTCAGTCACGCACAAGCCGCTGCGCTGATCGTGGGCGGCTCAAACGCCTTATACTTCTATCGGAAAGCCCGGGTCAGGAAAGGTGACAAGGTCCTGCTGGTGGGGGCCGGGGGAAGCATAGGGACCATTCTGCTCCAGTTGGCAAAGATGGATGGTGCTGACCTTACCGTCGTCGATACGGGCGAGAAACTTGCCCGACTGCGCGACCTTGGGGCTGACCATGTCATCGACTTCCAACATGAAGACCTGTGCGAGTATGCGGACAGGTACGATGCAGTTTTCAACATCTCCCGATACAGTAGTTATTCGGCGGGCCTGCGTCTCCTGCGCGAAGGCGGCAGGCTGCTCCTGATGAATGTCTTCTTCTGGCAGCTGGTCCGTGGCTTTTGGGCGTCCCGGACCGGCCGCAAGTCAGTGCTTTCCGGTATTGCGCCCTTCCGTCGCGAGGATCTGGAATATCTGCTGGGATTGGTGGCGAGCGGAAAACTGGAGGTGGTCATCGATCGCGAGTACAGGCTTGCGGATGTCGCCGAGGCGCACCGCTATGTGGACTCGGGCAAAAAGTTCGGCAATGTGGTCATCACGGTGGCGGAGTGAGTTCGGTGGATTCGCAGCGACTGAATTCAGCTTTTCGCTAATGCGCCTTCTTCTTTCTTTTGTCCCTCACCAGATACGAATTCCCCGGTCCGCGCTTAAGTTCGAACAAATCGATGGCGCTGACCAGACTGCTGAGGTTTCGGTAGCCGTAGTTGCGGGTGTCAAAGGAGGTCTTGTTGGAAATATGCGAGCCCACGGCGCCGAGCGTGGCCCAGCCGGTATCCTCGTCTTCAGTTGCTTCGATCGCGGTACGAAGCAGATTGATAAGCTTGGTATCAGACTTGATGTTTTTTGGCTTCTCCGGAGCCGCACCATTCTGTTTGACTTCTTCGTCCAGAAACAGAAATTTCGAGCAGGCGTTGACGAAAGGCGAGGGCGTTTTGCGCTCGCCAAATCCGAGAACAACCTTGCCTTCAGCCAGCGCACGGGTCACCATCGGCGTAAAGTCGCAGTCCGAGGACACGAAGCACATTACGTCGATATCCTTGGTGTACATTACATCCATGGCGTCGATTACCAGCGCAATGTCCGAGGCATTCTTCCCCTTGGTGAGGTCGTACTGCTGAATCGGCTGGATGGCATACTCATGCAAGAGATCTTCCCACGGCTTCAGGAAAGCGCTTTTCCAGTTGCCGTAAGCTTTGCGAATGGTGACGACGCCATATTTCGCCACCTCGCTGAGTACGTCCTCGAATTTGCTTGCGGGTGCATTGTCGGCGTCGATAAACAACGCGATTTTCTGTTTCGTTTCGCTCATGGCGGGCGGCTTTTCCTCAATGGGACTCGTGCATGTGAACAGGAAAGAAGTGGTTCAGAAGCGGACCAAAAAGGCCGGGAAGAAATCCCGGCCGAGGTGTTTTTGGTGTCAGCGGTCAGCGTGAAACCGTTTCCTTGCTGACCAGCTGCGCTTCGATTTCTTCGTTGGTAAATGGCATGTCAACCCAGGCTCCTTTCTCATAGAGCCTGGTCATGTCGGCGTAATAAGGAGAATCGGGCTCTGGCGATTGAGAGTAGGTGAGGATGGCGTTCGCATCCGGTTGGCCCTTGTCATTCCAGGTGACCACCTGAATGTAGCTGTTGCCGTGGACAATGGGATTGTAAGCACCCATCTCTTCGTCGAACTCGGGAATGATCATACTGTACATACCCGTCTCGGCGAGACCGCCGGGGACGCCGATCTTTTCCTCGTTGCGGATTGCAAACTGCACGTCACCCCAGCGGGCATCCAGCGCAATCCCAGCCTTACTGAGCTTCTCGACAGCCTTGTGCATTGCGCTGAGCAGATATTCCCGGGTTCCCTCTTTATCGATGGTCAGGCCGCGCGGCGTGGTGGTTGGCTGCTCGGGATCGAAGGGCACTTTGTAGTGATCCTTGATCCCTTCCATCGCTGCCAGCCAGAACTCGGTGTAGACGTGTGCACCGATGCTATTCACCGTTTGACGACGATCCCACTTTGAAAGTACTTCGCAGGCTTTTGCCAGATCCGCGTCTTGCTTGCAGACGGTCAGCACGTCATCGAGAAACAACTCCGCGCCGAAGTTGCGGTGACTGAACAGAATATTCTGTACGATCGGCTGGGTGAACTTGCGGTCCTGCGCAATGACTTCCTCTACAAACCGCAAACCCGCACGGGTGCGCAAGGTTCGCTGCGTGCCTTCGTCGCCGATGATGGGCGAATAGCCTTCCAGCGGGTGGTTGGGATTGGACAGCCAGTGGGAATCGTTGCTGTTGCTCACGAAGCTGGCGGTTATCAGATTCGGCTGCCGGGACGGCGGCATCAGCCCCGATGCCGCTGCACTGTCATCCACTTGCCAGTTGCAGCTGGGATCGGAACCGTTGAGCACAATGACGCGCTGGCCGTTCACGCGGTCGGGACCGGTGGAGCATCGCTCGATCAGTTCCGCCGATACGTTGGGGATGGCAGACATGTCGGCGTATAGTGCGCCGCCTTTCTTGTCGGCGGCGATGGTGTTGACGAAGGCCGCACCCTGGTACTTACCCAGGGCCTGCTTTAGCTCCTGCACGCTGTTCGCCTGAGCGATCGCCTTGTACAGATCGCCGGCGCGGTAATTTTCGTAATTCACATCGCGCATCACGTAGGCATGTTGGTCCGTCCAGGCGGCGTCATCGGTGGACAGTACCGGGCCGAGGTGGGTCATATAGATGGTGCGCTTCTCTTTACCCTTATCTGTATCGACCTCCACCTCGATAGCCTCGATCGGGCGAGTTTCTTTGCCCAGCTTGTAAGCCATCGGGTTGCCGTCGACCAGATTCAGACGGAACATCGTGAAGCGCAATGCGGTGGAGACCGTATGAGTCCAGGCGATGTCTTCGGTAAAGCCGATGCCCAGTCTCGGTGTGGTCAGCAGCCCTGCGCCCATCACGTCCATCTCGCCGGGGATGGTCAGATGCGCGATGTGAAAGCGGGATCCACCGTGCCAGGGATAATGGGGATTTCCCAGCAGCAGGCCGCGACCGTTTTCCGTCAGCTCGCTGCCGAAGGCGAGGGCATTACTGCCCATGCTGGCTGGCACAGGCTCCAGGCGCGCGGCGACCTGCTCGCGGTTGGGTGTGGCGGTGACGATGGCATCCGTCACCCGTCCCAGCCCATAGCGGATGCTCACCCCGATGGTGATGCGGGCAATGTCGCCCTCTTCGATCGGCTTCACCCAGGGCTTGCCCTTGCAGCGGGCGGGCAGCTTATCGCGATTCTGTTCAATGAAGTGGTTGTAGCCAGCCACGTAACCGCGATCCATGGCGCCGCTGGCTGCAGATGTTGCGGCCTGGTATTCGGCGACCTTGGCGTCGTTCAGCAGCGCCCGGTGGAAGGCATCGCTGTGGATATTCTTGTCATCGGCACCGAAGTATTTGGCCCGCTCGCCTTTGACGGTGGCGTACTCTTCCGCGAGCACGCAAACGCCATTGGTAGCCACTGCATAGGCGTAGCCAAAACCGAGATCGCCCCAGCTGTCCGCTTTGATGTGAGGAATGCCGTGTTTGGTCCAGCGGATCTCGGCGGAGTAAGCGGATGTAGCCGGCGTAGTGGACGTCGCGCGACTGGCCTTGACCACTTCGTCGCCGCTGTCGCAGGCGCCCAACAGCGTGGCTGTTAGTAATGGTAGCGCTAACCTACTGATATGCCTCATTATTCTATTCCCCCGTTGTTGTCTGTCGATCCACCGCGATGGACTGTACTGACGAACCATACTACTTATTTCTGAGTTGGTCCAAGTGCGACTGCACTAAAAACGGGGAGGCTTGGGGCATTCAAAAATTGCATGTAGCGGTCGAGGAGGAAGGAGTATCCGCCTCGGCCTGGAGTCGCTCCGACGTCATTGGACGTTTAGCGACTGATTAGCTCGACACCATTGCCAGCGGGATCCCGGAAAATGACGATGCGCAAGCCGGAATCACCCGTTGCGATACGCTGAAACGAAACGCCGTTTTCCTCGAGCCGACCAATGACCTGATCGAAGGTATTGGTGTAAATGGCGACAACCGGGAAGCGACTTTTCCTAAGCGGCGCTTCGGCTTTCGGTTCGAATAGGGCCAGGAATGGCCCACTCCCGAATCCCATCAGTACCTCGTCATAACGGTCGGTGACAAAGCGCTGACCCGCTTCGGCTCCGAGCAGGTCACTGTAGAAAGCTTCCGCTTTCTCGCGACTGTCGACGATCAACTTCGCGCCGCCCACCTCATAAACGCCCTCCCGGCCGTATATTTCCACCGTATTGCCACTGGGGTCACGCGTAATCGCAATCCGCATGTCAGGGCCTGTCGGAAGAACGCGCACACCGTGGCCGGCCTCCTTCAACCGTTCGGTTACTGCATCGAACTCGGGCGTGTAGATCAGTACCACCGGAAATTGGCTTTTGGGCAAGGGCTCTTCGGAGCGGGGCTCCAGAAGCGCGAGTTTTGCGTCGCTATCGGCAAAGCCCATGATGCTTTCCACAAAAACATCCGGCGCATAATCGAAACGACGGGTTTCCTCCAGTCCGAAGAACTTTTCGTAAAAGGCCTGATTGCTTTGCAGGTCATCGACGATCAGCTTCGCCATTCCGATGGCATGGGCCTGCTGGGTTTCTCCGTGAGCGGTGATGGCAACCATGACGAGACAGAGTGTGCCCCACAACCGTTTAGCGGCTTTATTCAACATTATTGTTCTCCAGTGAGGTTGTCAGTCGGCGAACTGTGTGGCGATGAACTTGCTCACAGCCTCGATCTCCTGTTCCGTGAGCATGGTCTGCATTGGAGGCATTTCAACGCCTCCCTGGCTCACGGCGCGAATAATTCGTTGCAGATTGGAAAGCCCGGACAGGTCCGGCGCTCCACCAGGAAGCCCCTGACCATCACTGCCGTGGCAGCTGGCGCAGTAGCCAGCGAACACCGCTTTTCCTTGATCCCGTTCGGCCTGGCTCACTTGGATGGTCGACTCGCTGGAAGATGTCTTGGCGGTATTTCTAACGATGTTGACCTCGTCGCGGTCGTTCTCGTCGGGAAGCGCCAAAGCGACCAGCTCCGCCGGATGTTCGGCAGTGGCCACCGCCACCACGATGTACTGTCTGCCGTCATGCAGATAAGTCATGGGGCCGCCGGAGGCTTTGGCGGGCAGCTCGATTTCCGCGACGGTTGCCCCGGTCGTTTTGTCGTAGGCCCGAAATAAGCGGCCACCGGGATCGCCGCTGAGATTGCCGCTTTCGGCCGAAAACAGCAGGGATTTGGTGGCCAGCACCGGGGGCCGAACGCTGGGGTAGCCCATGTTTTCAAAATCCAGACCGAGGTTCTTCAAGTCCGGATGGTTGCGCACATAGTCCGGCGCCGGTCCGATGGAACGCCACCAGACATGCTCGCCTTTGTTCATGTCCGTCGCGGTAATTTTGCTCCAGGGTGGTTTGGCAATGGGCAGCCCACGAACGCTGGGTGCGCTCATCGTGGTCGCACGAATGTAATCCCAGTCGGTGAGGTCGGGGTCCGCCTCGGTGAGACGGGCAATCATGGGGTTGTTGCGGGTGGGGACAAACATCATCCCGGTTTCCGGATCGAAGGCGCCGCCGTTCCAGTTGGCGCCGCCACCATAGCCGGGATTAACCCAGGTACCTTGTGTGCCGTTTTCCTTCACTCGCGTCGGCGGAGTGTACAAGAGACCACGAACATATTGTTTGGCGATGGCAATGGCCTCTGCCCGCAGTTGCGGGGTGAAGTCGATCAGGTGGTCCTCGTCGTAGCCCAGTGGCTCATAGGGCGCGGGTTTGGTTGGAAATGGCTGGGTGGGCGCACTGCGCTCTCCGGGCACTGGCGATTTGGGGACGGGACGTTCCTCGATGGGCCACACAGGTTCACCCGTCAGCCGGTTGAACACGAACGAGAGGCCCTGCTTCGTGAGTTGTGTCACCGCCTTGATGCGTTCGCCGTTGACGGTGATGTCGCCAAGGATCGGTGCCGCTGGTGGATCGTAGTCCCATAGCGGGTGGTGGACCGTCTGGAAATGCCAAACCCGCTTGCCGGTCTTTGCATCCAGGCAAATCAGGCTTTGTGCAAACAGGTTGTCCCCGAGACGGTGTCCGCCGTAGAAATCGTGAGTAGGCGCTTCCACCGGCAAGTAAATGTAGCCGTTTTCCAGATCCGCACTCATCATGCTCCAGACGCCAGTATTCCCGGTGTAGCGCCAGGAGTCGTTTTCCCAGGTATGGTTGCCGAATTCGCCTTTCTGCGGAATGGTATGGAAGGTCCACAGCAGTTCGCCGCTTCTCGCGTCGTATCCGCGGATATGGCCGGGCGGCGCCTCCTTGTTCGGTGCGGTGATATAGGTAACCACCTGGGCAACCACCACATCGCCAACTACCGTTGGGGGCGAGGAGGAGCCGACGAAAGGCACATCGCGGTCGGTGAGGTTTTCCTTCAGGTAAACAGCACCATTTGTCCCGAAGTCGGGATCGGCCTTGCCGGTCTTGGCGTCGATCGAAATCAAGCGCCCGTCCAGGGTGTTGTGAAACAAACGCTTTTGCTTGCCGTCGCTCCAGTAGGCCAATGAGCGGCTGCTGAGCGCCGCGCTGCGCCCGCCAAGATCGGCGGGCTCCGGCGAAAACAGCCACAAAGTCTCACCGGTCGCCGGATCGATGGCCGCCGCCTGATGAAGTCCGGTGGGCGTATAGAGAACGCCGTCCACCATCAATGGCGTGGCTTTGAGATTGCCGTCGGGGCGCTCGCCGTGCGGCAGTGACTGCCAGCGCCACACCACTTGCAGCTGATCCGCGTTGCTCTTGTTGATTTGTTCCAGAGCGGAATAGCGGGTGAAGCCCGCATCGCCACCCCAGGTATGCCATTCGCCGTCAGGCGCACCGTACTGGGCGCTCGCCTGAGCCGTCCCCAGTAAGGCTACAGCCATCGCGATGCTGGTTCTTCGTCCCATTTTCATCGTCCTCTTCGCGTTTTTCTGGCTGGCTTACTGCTTGGGAAAGGCCGGATAGCCCGGCTCCAACTGAATGCCAAAGGAGTTGATAGCCAGACCTGTCATCGTGTAGCCGCCCACGGTGAAGACGATTTCCACCAAGGCCTGGGGATCGTAGTACTGCGTCAGTGTCTGCCAGGTTTCATCATGGATGAAAGCCTCGCGACGCAACTGATCGGCTGCCTGTAAAAGGGCGCGCTGCTCTTCGTTCCATAACCTTGCATCCGGGCCTGCAACAATGGCGTCGATCTGGGCGTCGCTCACGCCAGCCTCGCGAGCGATCGGCACGTGGTGGCCCCATTCGTAGGCCGAATTAATCAACCAGGCGGTGCGCAAGATCAGCAGTTCCCGGCTACTTGCCGGCAAGCTGGTGCCGCGCATCAAATAACGGCCAAAAGTGGCTCGAGGGCCATACAAATCCGGATGATTGGCCATCGTGGCGTAGAGATTCAAAAGACCGCCTTTCTCATCCAGATGCGGCTGTACCAACTCACGCTGCCTTGGGCTCATCGCGTCCAACGACATTGGCTGGATTCGCGGCTGCTTCAGCTTTTCGTTGTCAGGCCTGGACGCAAGCATCGGCTGTGGCAAGTCAGTGGGCAGGCGAAACTCGAGCACTGGGTCCAGCTGGATACCGGTACTATTCAAGACCACGGAAACCAACTGGTACTGCGCGGCTGTAAACAGAGCGTCCATGACTTCCTGTTCCGAGTACCGCGCACGCAAAGCCAGCCAGGTTTCATCGCTGATCATCGCCTCGTAACGCAGTTCGTCCACCATATCCATCAGCGTGCGCTCGAACGGAGTCCACTCTTTCGCATCCGGTGCGGCGGCAATGCGGTGGATTTCCTCGGCGGTCATGCCGATGTTTTCCGCTGTCGCGATACGTGCGTGCTGCGCCCATTCATACTCCGACTGACAGAGCCAGCCCATCCTCAACATGATGATTTCCCGATCCCGAGCGGGCAGGGTGGAAGCGTTGAGTAGCACGCGACCGAGAGGGCTCCAGTGGTTATACAACTCCACGTGGTGGACCAGCGTCTTGTAGAGGTTGTAATCCGGGCGGCTGTCGAGCATTGCCCGCTGGGCCTCGGTCAGTGCGGGATTGCTTTTGCTGGTGGGTTCGATGCGCGGCGTCTGGGGTCGTTCGGAAAAACCTCCTCTTTCCTGCCCCCGCGTTTTCACCTGATGCACCTTCGCCTGGCTGATACGATCTCCTTGCGCGCCCATCACCTCTTCGGATTCGGAGCCGCATGCCGCCAGCCCAAGGAGCATGACGGCCAGTGCAGTGAAAACAGATTTGTTGCCGGTACCTTTGTACATATCCAGCCCTCGTTTTTTTGGCTTTTAGTATTTGTAGATCGAATCAGCATCTGACTACCAGCGCTATCTACGAATGTTCACCACGTGTAACTGGCAGAATCCTTTCAATCCTTCGATACCCGATTCTGTTCCAAGCCCCGATTGTTTGGCACCACCGAAGGGCACTAACGGGCTCAGTGACGGATGCTGATTGACCCAGGCGGAACCCGTATCCAGTTGTCGTGCAATTTCGGCAGCTCGTTCTTCATTAGTGCTCCAGACCGATCCGCCCAGGCCATAACCGCTCGCATTGGCTCGGTGAATCGCATCGTCCACCTCACTGTACTTGATGATGGGCAATATAGGGCCGAAGGTTTCCTCATCCACGAGGGGACAGCCTTCCTGCACGTCCGCCACGATAGTGGGAGGAACAAAGTAGCCTTTCCCTGCCGCAATTTCGCCACCTGCGACGATGCGGCCCTGTCCCGATTTCACGGTATCCAGAACTTTGAGCACGCGCTCGTATTGCAGGCGATTCTGCACCGGTCCCAACGCCGACTCGGGATCCTTGCCCGGCCCTACCTTGGCTTGTCGGGCAATCGCGCCCACCGCCTGCACCAGAGGTTCGTAGACAGACTCGTGTGCATAGATTCGTTTGATTGCAACACAGGTTTGCCCGGAGTTGATAAAGGCACCCATGAACAAGGGCAGGGCAATCTTCTCCGCGTCGACATCGTCCAGCACAATCGCTGCGTCGTTACCGCCTAGTTCAAGCGTCACCCGCTTCAGATCACGGGCTGCGCTTTCCATCACCTTTTTCCCCGTCGCGATGGAGCCGGTAAAGGAGATCTTCCTGATACCCGGATGCGCCGTCAGTTTGGGACCGAAGCTGTCGTCGCCCGAGAGAATGTTCAGTACACCCGCCGGCACGATATCCTTGATCAACTCACCGAGTCGCAGGGTGGACAAGGGGGTAAAAGGAGAAGGCTTCAGGATCAATGTGCAGCCCGCCGCCAAGGCCGTGGCCAGTTTGCCGATGGCGATTCCGAAGGGGAAATTCCAGGGCACAATAGCCGCCGCTACGCCCAATGGGCGGTAATGGAGTTCCACCCGGCCCTGCTCGTCGTCCTGGACGACCTTCGGCTCGAGCGCCAGTTTGGAGCGCAACTTCAGACCGGCTGCGCCCTGTTGCAACACTTCCCGCTCAGCCTGCTTGCGCGACTTGCCCTGTTCCGACACCAGTAAATCGATCAACTCCTCGGCGTTTTCTTCGATGACATCCGCAATGCGCAACAGCACTTCCCCTCGCTCTGCGGCAGTGGTTTTGCGCCAGGACTTGAAGGCCCGCTCTGCCGCTGCCACCGCCTCGTCCAGTTGAGCGTCCGTAGCGTTAGGCGCTTTCGCCACCACGGTTTCGTCGGCAGGATTGATTACGTCGAACTCCTCGCTGCCTGCTACCAATTTTCCATCGATGAGCATTGCATAGCTTGTCATGATCATTCTCCTCGTCTAGTGCGGATTCGTTGGATAACTAAACTGAAAACATTTAAATGGATGATGCCTTCGCCTGCTGTGCGACGGCGAGAGCAAAGCGGCGGAGAATCGGAATGGGACTCGCGATCATACTTATCTCTTTTATTTCGCTTTCGTTGTGTTTCAGGAAGAACCAAGTCCGTTCACAGGCCACCTGTGAAGGTCGGGCGTTTGGAAAAGCTTTCGTCTGCCGATGCTTTGTGGCACGCTCGATTAGCGTCCTTTCCAGGCGGGCTTGCGCTTGTCCTTAAAAGCCTGCAAGCCCTCCTTGCGATCCTCCGACTCCAGGGCAACACGCGCGTAGAGCATCTGCTCAGTCCAGGCGTCTTCATCCCGCCAATCGAAGGCCTGCCGCATTATCTGCTTGCTGGCGGCCAGCGCCGTCGGACCGTTCTTGAGTAGCTTCTCGGCAAAGGCCAGCGCCTCGTCCAGCGCTTCGCCTTCTTTCACCAATCGATTCACCACGCCCACGCGGTGAAAAAACTCGGCCTCCCGCAATTCTCCGGTAAGCGCCAGTTCCATGGCCAGGTGGTAGGGCATGCGCTTGGGCAAGCGAAACAGACCGCCGCCAATAGCCACCACACTGTGGCGCACCTCGGGAAGCCCGAGCCTTGCCGTTTCGGCGGCAATGATGATGTCGCAAGTCAGACACAGCTCGAAGCCACCCCCCACTGCATAACCTTCGACGGCTGCGATCAGCGGTTTGCGAGGCGGCTTGGCGAACACACCGAATCCGCCGCGGGGTGGTCGTTCTCTTTTTACGCCGCTGCCGGCTTCAATCAGATCCGCCCCGGCGGAGAAGGTGCCACCGGCACCGGTGATAACGCCCATGAACAAGCTGTCGTCTTCTTCAAGCAAGTCCATAGCTTCGTTCATCTGCCGGGAAGTCAGATTGTCGAATGCATTCCTGGCATTGGGCCGGTTGATGGTGATCAACAAAATGGAGCCATGTCGCTCCGTCAGAATGTTGCGCTGTTCTACGTCGCTCATACAATTCCCGAATAGTCGGACGAGCCGGCGCACCGGCGCGTCATCAGAGGTTGAAAGAGAAACCGCCGTTTACCGGGTAGGTTTGGCCGGTGATCCAGGAGCTGGCGCCGGAGGAAAGGAACAGCACCATATTGGCCACGTCTTCCGGTGCGCCGGGGCGGCGAATCACATATTTCGACATAATCTTTTTGTAGCGCTCGGGGTCAGCTTCCAGCCGCTTTTTGATTGCCGGAGTCAGCGTCGCGGCGATGGCAACGCAGTTGGCAGTGATCTGATAGCGACCGAGGCTGCGGGCAATAGCGCGGCTGAATCCGGCCGCACCTGCCTTTGCACCGGAGTAGACTTCCAGACCGGTTTCGCCGACGCGACCCGCGTCCGAAATCACGGTGACAATGCGTCCGTGGTTGCGCTCGATCATGCCGGGGATGACGGCCGTGCAGGCATTGATCACGCCATAGAAATTAACCTGAATGAAACTGTTCCAGGCCTCGGGACCGTGTTCCCAAAACGGCTTGCGGGCATTGGCGTCGGGTTCGGCGCCGGCACTGCCAGCGTTGTTGACCAGCACATCCACCTTGCCGAAAGCTTCTTCCGCTTGCGCCACCGCTGCTTTCATCGCCTCGAGATCGGTGACGTCCGCTTGCACGGCGATGGCTTTGCCGCCCGCGGCTTTCACTTCCTCGGCGACCGCTTCGGCTCGATCGAGAAAATAGTCGTTCACCACGATACCCGCCGCATTGTGGGCGGCGAAGTGCAATGCGATTTGTCGGCCGATGCCCTGACCGGCCCCGGTCACCAGGGCCACCTGCCCGCTGAGGTCATGTATGTCTTGCATGCTGTTCTTCCTTATTTATCTTGCTTGAATCAGACTTTGCGCTCGCGATCCTGCCAGTAGGGCTCGCGTAACTCCCGCTTGAGGACCTTGCCCATGGTATTGCGAGGGAGCTCCGCAACGAACTCGACGCTTTTGGGGCGCTTGTATGAAGCGAGCCGGGGTTCCGCGAAAGCCAACAGATCCGCTTCGGTGACGGTACTCCCCGCTTTCATTTCGCAGAAAGCTTTCACCCGCTCGCCGAACTCATCATCGGGAATACCGATGATGGCTGCGTCCTGAATCGCGGGGTGGCTCAGTAGGACGACTTCGACTTCCGCCGGATAGATGTTGACGCCACCGGAAATGATCATGTCCTTACTGCGATCGGTAATATAGAGATAGCCGTCTTCGTCCAGCCGACCCACGTCACCCATTCGGAAAAACCCGTTCTTGTCGAGCACGTCTTCTTCCATGCGCGGGCTGTTGACGTAGCGGTCGACCAGGGCGGGTGTGCGTACCCAGATGTCTCCCACTTCGCCCCTGGGAAGCTCATTGCCGTCCTGATCCCGGACGCTGATTTCCACGTGCTTGAAGGGCAGGCCGCTGGAGCCGGGTTTACGTCGTTGCATGTCCGGTGTCAGTCCGGCGACCATGCTTGCTTCCGTCGAGCCGTAGTTTTCCTTCAGGCAGTCGCCGAAGTAGTCGATAATCCACATCTTCAGATCATGACCTACTGGCGCCGCCCCCACGCTCAGCGAACGAATCGACGAAACGTCGTAGCGCCTCAATACCTCACCGGGCAGTGCGGCGATGCGCTTGAACATGGTGGGCACGCCGTTCCAGGTCGTTATTTTTTGTTCCTGAATCAGCTGCAAGCTGCGTTCGGGGTCGAAGCGTCCCATGAATATCATGGTGTTGCCGCGCGAAATGGCGGTCCGGACAATGGACGGACCCGCCGCGTGGTGCATGGGCATCGTTACCAGCACCGTGTTGTCCCCCGCTGGAGCCTCGCCCCGGATACTCTGCAGATATTCCGTGAGCTGCGTGTTGTTCTCGCCACGTTTATGGCGATTCACGAGAACGCCTTTCGGAAAGCCGGTGGTCCCCGAGGTATAAATAATCAGCTGAGGGTCGTGGCGCGAATACAGCGCTTCTGCTGGCTGCTCAAGCAAATCGGGCAAGTGTTCGAAGCCGTTTGCTTGATCGACCGACACCTTCAGGAGGAGGTCGCAACTGTCCAAGGTGGGCAGGAGCAGCGAAGGATCGGCGTCGTCGCAGAAAAAGGCGCGTGCCTTGCTGTTTCTCAAGAGGTAGTGAACCTCCGGCGCAGTAAGCCGCCAGTTCATACCCAGCATGGTGCAGGACAGTTTGGCCAGCGCCCCGTACAGAATGGCCCATCCAATGCGGTTGTGCATTCGAGCCACCACCACATCATCTTCCACGATTCCCGCCTTACGCATCGCTTGAGCGAGTCGATCGGAGCGCTCGTTCCATTCCCGCCAGGTAATCGAGTCCGCATCATCAACAATGGCGATGCGGTCTCCCTGGCGTGCCGCCCAATCTTCGAGGCGGTTCTTTACTGGAGCAGCAGGCTTGTTCTCGATTGCTTCGCTCACGGAATGGTCCTCAGGGGCTCGGGGGTTTTTGACGTCATGCTTGCAAGTTGCGCTTGATGGCCGCGATATATTCATCCCGTACCCGATCAAGATTCACCATCTCGCTGTTAATCAACCACTGAGCCATCACTCCGCGCAGACCCGCGAGTATCAGGGTTGCCTGCGCGTGAGGATCGATGTCCTCGCGAATCTCGCCCAGGGCGATACCACTACGGATATCTTCTTCGAGCCCCGCGATGCTCTTGAGGTTGGCTTCGGTCAGCGCATCTTTCAGCGCGGTATTGCTGACTGCTTCCGTGAGAATCAAATGAAGAGCTCGCATCCGGACTGAATCGTTCTTCACACCTTGAAAGTACTGGTAAACCGTTTCCAGTAACACAGGGAGCCCGGGATTTTTTGCCGGCATGTCGTCCAGGTACCTGACGAAGCTGGACGTAATGTAGCGAACGATGGCGATCAGCAGATCGTCTTTACGTCCAAAGTGGTGGCTGGCGATTCCGCGGCTGTATCCCGCGCCTTCGCCCGCTGCGGCGAGGGTGAGTCCGCCAAGACCTTTTTCCGAGATGATCCGGATGGCGGAAAGAATGATCTGCTTCTCCGCCGCTTGGCGGCGTTCCGCCTGCGTGCGACGTGCTCGCGTCGGGCGGTGTCCGGCTGACTTGTCCTTCCCCTCGAGCTGCTGGCTCATGTTTGTGCTCTTGTGTCGGTGACTGGTGCGGGGCCGTTGTCTGTTGTGTGGCGGCTATTCGCCAGAAAACTGCCTGGTTGACCCGGTTATCTTAGATACTTATTTGTTGACCAGCAAGTATGTTAATCCCATAATCCTCGCGTGTCACTTACCTTGGTCTCTCGATGTTTGCAGGTGGAGTAGAAAAGAGCTCATGTCTACTACAAACGCGCTACTTAAGCCGGAGCTGTATTCCGCTCACGACGGGCACGCCGAAGCCGGAGCCCGATGTTTCTTGAAAGGGGGGTGTTGTCGGTGCGGCTTCATCTTCTTCCCTATGCAGCGCTATGGCTGCGAACAGTGTGGGGCCGACGGAGAATGGTTGGAAAGCTACGAGCTCCGGGGCACAGGTACCCTCGTCGCTGCGGCCATGGTCCACATGCACAAGGGGGAGAACCGGCGAGCGCCGTTCGTGGTGGTCTCGGTCAAGCTGGACGAGGGGCCGGTTGTGAGAACGCTGCTGGAGCACTCGCCTGAGCAGCCGGTGCCGGAGCCGGGAAGCCGCGTCGAGGCTTTTCTGGCGAGCTCGGAAAACACCGCCGAAAGCAGCAGCTTGGACCTAAGATTCAGGCTTCGGACTTCGCCGACAGGGTTGGGGGCGCCGGAATGAGCAGACAATTGAACGAGCTGCGGCCGGTTTTCGTGGTCGGCATCGGCATGCATCCCTACCAGTATCTGAGTGAAACCCCTTATGTCGAGTTGGGCCTGACTGCAGTCCGTGAAGCACTGGCCGATGCGAAAGTGGAATGGCCCATGGTAGACAGCGCCTATGTGGCCAAGGCGATGCTGCCGATGGCCCCCGGACGTCCCATGTTGCGACACCTGGGCTCCCATGGCCTACCCATCGTGCACGTGGAGAATGCCTCCGCATCCGGCTCCAGCGCGTTTCGCCTTGCATGCATCGAGGTGGCGGCCGGCATGGCGGACCTCTCGCTGGCGGTCGGCGTTGATAAGCCGACCAAGGTCACTAGAGCGGAGACGCTCACTGGAATTCCCTACCTGGCCAACGATGCCATCGTGCCTTTTACTCACTTCGCCCTGCTGGCCGACGAATACGCCCACAAACATGGGATAGAACTCGATGACATGGCACGGGTGGCGATGAAAAACCACCGCAATGCCGCGTTGAACCCCTACGCCCAGCGCAGAAAGGAACGCAGTCTCGAAGAAATCCTCAACGGCAAACAAATCTCCGGTTCGTTTACCTCCCTGCAATGTACGCCCGTCGGCGAAGGCGCGGCGGCCGTGCTCGTCGCCTCGGAGGAAGGCATCCGCCGTCTCTATATCGACGGCGATCGTGCAATACGAGTCACGGCATCCGCCGCGCGCAGCCAAAGTCTGTATGAAAATGCCACCAGCTTCGATGCCAACCTCACCGAGGAAACTACCCGGCTTGCTCTTCAACAAGCCAAGCTCGCACCACAGGACCTCGACCTCGTGGAGTTGCACGATGCGTTTACCATCGAAGAATTGGAATACGTCGAGCGAATGGGTTTGTGCGGGCCTGGAGAAGCAATTCCCCAGCTGAAGGAAGGGGTTTTCGACATCGGCGGCCGTTGTGCTGTGAACGCCTCCGGAGGATTGATTGGCATGGGCCACCCCATCGGACCTACGGGCATCGGGCAGATCGCGGAAATTACTCGGCAACTACGCGGCGAAGCCGGCGAGCGCCAACATTCTGGTGCGCGGACTGGCCTGGCTCACATGGTGGGGGTTGGAGCGGTGTGTTACGTGCATGTATTGCAGGTTTAGTATCCCTCTAAGCGGCCGATGCGGTAAGCGCCATCGATCAGGGTTGCTTCGAGTGTCGAATCGTTTTCGCTCTTAGCATCATCGCCTGAACGCTGCGCGTGGATTTTGGCAGCGTTTGCCGCGAAAGATGCCAGCAGCACTCGCGATTATTACTGGCGTGGCAGCTCAACAGAAAACTTGGCGCCGGCGCCTGGCGGACTCTCGGCCCAAATGCGGCCACCGTGCGCCTCAATGATCCCTTTGCAGATGTAAAGTCCGAGGCCAGCGCCGGTTCGGTCCTTCTGCGCCGACCAATAAAGATCGAACACGTGGGGTATATCGGCGGAGGCAATGCCCGGTCCGGTATCTGCCACTGCAAATTGAACATGCTGATCATTCGCGCCAACGCCGACGGTGATTGCGCCACCTGTTCCACAGAACTTAATCGCGTTTCCGATTAGATTGCCCGCCACTTGCAGCATTCGCTCGCGATCGCAGTTCACCTTTGCCGATCGTTCCGCAGACAGCTCAAGTTCGATGCCTTTACTCCGAGCAAGTGGCTGCTGCATTTCCACCGCCTCACGCAGCAAGGCGCCGATATCCTGTGGTTCCGCTGCGACATTCAAGCGGCCGGCCTGAATGCCGGCCATGTCGACTAGATCGTCGATTAGATGCACCATCCTGTCGGAGGCATGCTCGACGGCGGCAAGCCGGCTGGAGGACCATTCGTCATTAGTTGTTTTCTGAAGTAAGGCGATATTCATATCAATCGCCGAGAGCGGATTGCGAAGGTCATGAGAGACAACCGCCAACAAATTCTCTCGAAACCCAATAGCGTTTTCCAGCTCGATCTCTCGCTCGCGCAGCGCTGTCTCTACGCGCTTCTGCTCTGTGATGTCGCGAGAAACCGACAAGAGTTGTGCGACTTCACCTCTCTCATCGAAGATAGGCGCAACGACGACGTTCCACCACTTCGGTGTTCCGCAAATCGTTGCGCATGGGCCTTCGAAGCGACCAATTTTTCCAGCTTTGGCTTGGGCGACTGCTTCTCGTGCGCATTCCTGTGCCGCACCGTCCCAGAACTCCAACCAACTCGCGCCGCGGAGTTGACCAAATTCGCAGACCTCCATCAGCTGCTTGCCATTCTCGCTCATCCACATCAGGCGCGCGTCGGCATCCAGCACTTTCAGGCAGTCAGGGCTGCTCTCGACGATGCGCTCCTTAAACTCTCTTGTATTGATCAGCTCTGCCTCAACGAGCTGATGGCTCGTCTGCGCCTGATGCATCGCGTCGAAATGAGCTGAGTCGGCGATCAGCAGCGAGAGCTCATCGATTGTTGATGCAGCCTGCAGGATGACTTCGATCTGAGCGTCTGCGCCCGGGTAGGTATGCCGAATGGCGATGAATAGCGATTCTTTTAGCCGCACAAGCGGCTGAATTGCCTCGGATGGGGCCAAACCCGCCCCCCCCACAGACCTAATTAGAGATTCACTCGCAAGCGCCCACTCCTTGGCCCGTTTGTTCGGTCGGGTGCCGGCCGCCACAGCCCTCGTGAACAGGGCGAGGAATTCTTCCGCCTGCTCTGGCGTCAGATCTCCTCGGAAAGAGACGGGTTTTGATAAATTGAGCCATCTCTGTGCAATAGAAGCGCAATCGTTCCGCAAAATCTGCGCGAGCTCCAGCAAAGGATCCTGTCCGGCTCGAGCCGAGCTCTCGTGGGAAAATCTGTCGTTCATCGATTCCTTTGGAATAGCATAGGCCGCGCCGAATGGCGGGGAATCAGTAGGGGAGGTCGACCATGGACTCTTGCATCTGCCGCGAGTTTCCTACGAGCGCACTCAAAAGTTACGTGAGAACGCTCGGACGCATGCGATATGCAATCGGTGGTGCCAGCGATTGAGGTTGAGAGACGGATATCTTCTCGTAGCCGAGTCGGCGACGCTGCGCTCTATCGCGGCGCAGCCCTTGAGTATCGGACCCGCCATCTCCGCTCGAATTTGGACCAGATGTGTGCTTCGGTACCTGGCAAAGGGGGCTTCCGTCCACTCGCTACTGTTCGCTTCCCAGTGAACGAATCATCGCCTGATCGCAGCGCGCAGTCTCCAGCAAAGCATTCGCGTCGCGAAAACCGAAGGCACGGTACAGCGCAATGGCTTCTTTTAGGACCGATGCGGTTTCGAGCATCACTTCCTCATAGCCCAGGCTTTCGGCTTGCTTCAGAAGGTGGGTGAGGAGTTGCTTACCGTAGCCCTTCCCCCGGGCTTGCTTGAGCATGTACATCTTTCTGAGTTCGCATCGGCTCTCCGTCATCGGGCGGATGCCGCCAGTGGCGATGGGCTCGCCGTCTACTTCCATGATGCAGAAGTATCCGCCCGTGCCGCCGTAGTCTCGCTCCACGTTTTCGACATCCGCGTCGGTGGATGACGGGTCCGGCTCGAGGCCATACTCTTTGAGCGTGGGATAGATGATCTGGCGAAGAATGGGAAGGTCCTGTTGGGTCGCCCTTCGAAAGTGGGGATTGCTTGAATGCATCGATTTACATCCGGTTGTAGACTGAGTCGGGCATGGCCTTCAGCAACCAGCCGATCAGGCGCCAGCGACGGGTAATATAAACATGGCGGCGGCCCGCGTGGATAGCGTCAACAATCTGCCGGGCTGCGGTTGAGGCGGGGGCTTGCCAGAAACGGCCTTCGCCCTGCGCCATCGGCGTGTCGACAAAGCCGGGCTTTACGTCGGTGACCTTGACCTGCAGCTTGCGTTTGCTGAAGCGCTGTCGCAAACCCTCGAGGTAGTTGGATACAAAAGCCTTGGAGGCGCCGTAAGCGGGCGACCCGGCTCCGCCCCGAATGGCCGCAACCGAGGAGATGCCCACCAGATGCCCGGAGCCCCTTTGCTCCAGGTGCTTTACCGCGACGTTCGCCATGGCTGCGAAGCCGGTGACGTTCACGTCGACGGTCTCCGCTTCCTTACGCCAGTCCAGTTCGAAGTTCAACGACCCCACGCCGGCGTTGATTACGAACAGATCCACTTGCTTCAAATCAGCGATCAGCTCTTCCAGCAGCGGCATGGCCTCTGCTGGTTTCGCCACATCCATGACCTTCACTTGGGACGGCCCCGGCAGCTCGGCTTGAAGCTCTTCGAGCAGCTCGCGACGGCGGGCGGTCAGCCCAAGTGCATAGCCCTCGGCGGAAAGTATCTTGGCAATCTCCCGTCCGATGCCGGACGAGGCGCCGATAATGATGGCGGTTTTCATAGGCTTGCGTCTTCAGTTGTGACGGTATGGTCCTTTAGGATAACCGATGAGAGCAGTAAAAAGCGCTGTGGCAGCTTGCATGGCACCTTCATGTAGAGAGCGGCTGATCAGTAAGCTGTAACAGATCATTGCCGTCGGAGCGTTTCGCGGAAGGATAGCTCGTGTTCGGAAGAGGGCGGAGTTATCGCGGGCTAGAGGTCGAAACGAGAGCCACACGCGTGGCGGGGACAAACAAAAAGGGCGGACTCAATGAGCCCGCCCTTTCGGTCAGAAATTCTGACAGTAAAGCTTACGCCGGAACGATGTTCTCGGCCTGCGGGCCTTTGGCACCCTGGCTTACTGTGAATTGTACCTGCTGGCCTTCAACCAGTGTCTTGAAGCCGGAGCCGCTGATTGCACTGAAGTGAGCAAACACGTCAGGGCCGGATTCCTGCTGAATGAAGCCGAAGCCTTTCGATTCGTTAAACCACTTCACGGTTCCGGTAACTGTATTAGACATAATCGTATCCTGAGATAAAAGGTAAAAGCCCTTCGGGCCGGGGTAGCAGGAAAATAAACTGATCTTTTATACTTCAGGACGAGGAACTACAAGAAAAGCATCGACGAAGTGGAAGTCTAGAAAGGGAAGTTGATTCTTCAAGCTGCAGCCACGGTATAGGGGTTCAGCTGACAAGTCAACACATATTGCCAGGAATACGGGATTCTTTACGGGTGAGGATGAGATAGTTCGCTCGAGGCGCACAGTTGCGCCTCGCCAATGACCCGCTTGCGTTGCGATCACGGAAATCCCGCACCAGGAACATCCACCTCGACCGTTTCTATCTTGCCAACCTTTCCTTCTTTCGAAAGATCCGAAGTCAGCACAAACAGCGTGCGGCCGTCGGGACCGCCGAGCATGCAGGCGTAAGGAACAGTCTCCACAGTCACGCGGTCGATGACTTCGCCGCCTTCGCGAACACGCAGAACCTCCGAGCGCTCATTGGGAGAGGCAACCCAGATCGCACCTTCCGCGTCGAGACAAATGCCGTCCGGCAGCACACGTTTGCGAAGCTCCTTGCGCTCACGAACCACGCCGAGATCGTCGAACTGCGCCCACACGCGGCGATTCGACAGCGTGCCGTCTTCAGCGATGTCGAAGGCGGTGAGTCGGGCCGCATAGGTTTCCCCGACGATCAGCGTTTTTTCGTCGGGGGTAATCACTGGCCCGTTTGGAAAGGCCATGTCGCGAGCAACGACGGACGCGCTGCCATCCGGTTTCACCAGAATGATTTCCGCCAGCTTTGCGCAGGGCGTTTCCAGTGGGGCGCCGAAGTTGCCAATGTAAGCGTAGCCGCGGCTGTCCACTACCATGTCGTTGCACCAGTGGCTGGCCAGATTGCTCAGATCCGCCACCTGCTCAAGACGACCTTCTCGCCACCTGAGCAGCGCTTTGTTGATCATCGAGACGACCAGCAGATCGCCGTTGGGGAGCCAGCCCAGTCCTGAAGGCTGATCATCCAGTTGGATCACAACATCCAGTTCACCATCCAGTCCGACAGTCGAAACCCTGCGCAAGCGAAAGTCGGAAAACCAGAGCTTGCCGTCATGCCACCGGGGTCCTTCGGGAAAACCGAGCCCGTCGACCAGTACCGTTGTTGTGCGAGTCAAATTGCCTCCTTCTCATTGCAGTAGATGAACCGACTGGGTTGTGCCGAAGCGCTTACCAGTGGATATGGATCTTTGTGCCGACCCTGACCAGCCGAAGGAATTCGTCCATTTCCGGGTTGGTCAAAGCGATGCATCCATCCGTCCAGTTGAACTGCTGGATAAAGTCGGCGACCTGGCGTCGCAGGTGATTGTGATGGCCGTGAATCATGATCAGGCCACCCGGTGAAACGCCGCGTTCCCGGGCGCTTTCGCGGTCCGCTTCGTTGGGATACGAGATGTGCATCGAGCGGTAGAAATAGGAGTCTTCCTTGATGTAGTCGAGGGTGTAGATGCCCTCTGGCGTCCGTTCGTCCCCCTCCATTTCCTTGTGCCCCTTGGGGTTCGCGCCAAGCGCGACATGGAATTCTTTGACGATCTTGTCGCCGTCGTACAGATACATTCTGTTCTCCGACTTGGCAACACGCACCAAGTCGACTTCGGCGCCGAAACTTTCGGCCGCAAATAACAAAAGCAAGGCAAGTAATCGCATGATTATTTTTGGCATCACAATCCAGACTTGCAGTTGATTCTAGCAGCGAATGGAGGTGAAGACATATCGACTGCGTCCATCCTCGGTGTTCATGTGCGTGTTGGGTCTCGCTTTTTCTGATCTGGTGATTCGCGAGAGTCAGAACTCTTTGAGGGGATAATCTTCCACCATCAGGTGAATGCCGATGTCGTCGGGCGACGTATCGGAATTGGTCATCACGATCACACCGCACTTTTTCGTCGGGGAGAAGGCGGTGAACGTACGATAACCGCCGGTTCCCCCATTGTGGGCATACATTTTGTGCTCTTCGCTGCCGCTGATGCTCCAGCCGAGACCAATGCCTGGAAACTCGCCGCGAACCTGCTGGGTCATCAAGAGTGGCGCAAGGCGGCGCTGCATAGAGGCGTTGAGCGAGATTCCTGTGCTTCCCATTCCCAGCGGCTCGGCAATGCGCTGTTCCACCAGACCCTCGTAATCTATTCCGGCGTGCAGAGCCAGCAGGTGACCGAGGAGACCGAAGCCAACATTGGAGTACAGCCGGGTAGTACCCGGCGCGCGTTCCAGCTCGTAGCTGCCGAGAAAGCTATCGCGATCGTCCAGGAGCTTGCTTACTGTGCCCCCTGCGCTATCGATTGCTTCTCAAGCACAAGATGGGGCAGGCCATCAGAGGTCTTCTCCCGGGTGATGCCGGCCGAGTCAATCGTGCAGGTCACACGCTTGCGATTATTGGAAAAGCGCTCGCTCCTGACCACATCCACAGCTTCATCGAATTCCAGGGCGATCTGAAAGCGATCGTGCTTCAGCAGATGAACGCCGACGACCGTGCCAGAGAACGGCTGCGATAGGTAACGCCCTTGTACGCGATCGCCGACATTTACCGGCAGCGCCGGTCGGACTCGGGCGCTCGCACATAAGGTGTTCCAGTCACGGCATCCATACTGGTGGGCGATTAGTTCCAGCGATTTGCTATGGCTGACCCGGGTTCCGATGACTTCCAACTGGGCGCGCAGTTGCTTCGCTTGCCCCTTCAGGTCTGTTATCGAAGGTAATGAGCTCGTCATGGCTTTGCCTTGAACAGTCCCCAGCCCAGTCCGTAGCGCCGCGCCGTATTGGTAAGCACCGCCACCGCGAGGGCCAACATCAGCAACTCTGCCACGGGGCCGGCCAGCCATATCCCTTGCTCGCCCAGCGCAGTGGGAAGCAGAAATGTGAGCGGGATCGCGAAGGCATAGGGTTTGGCGAGGCCGAGGATAGCTGCACGGCCGGCATCGCCAATGGCCTGAAAGTAGGCAGCGATCATCATCACCGGACCGGCTATAAAGAACAGCGCCACCATGACTGGCATGATTCGGGTCACTTCCTCAACCACGGTCTGCTCGCCAACGAACAGGGAGGCGATCTCCGAAGGAAAGCCAATCAGCATCGCCTCGATGCTCAAACAATAAATGAAGGCCAGTGACATCCCCAATCGCAAACCCGCATCCGAGCGTTCCCAAAGACGAGCTCCGTAGTTATTACCGGTGATTGATTGCAGCGCAAAGCTGAGCCCCAACAAGGGCAGGAACACGAATGTCATTATCCGCGTAACGATTCCGTAGGCGGACACGGTCGCTTCATAAGCACTCGACTGAACAATCTGCAAGGACAGGAATATGGCCGCCGACACCAGCGAAATCCCGAGGAAGTTCAGGCTCTGTGGAGCGCCAAGTACCAGAATCGCCCGCCAGCCCGTCTTCTTGCCACTCCAGTCGACCAAACTTCGATGAAAAACGTTGGGGCGAAGCTCGGTGTGCCAGCGAAGCCGAAAAATCATCACGGCCGTGAGCGTCAGCCCCTGCGCCATAACCGTGCCGTATGCGGAGCCGGCAACACCCATATCCAGTACGGCGATGAAGATGTAGTTGAACCCGATGTTGGCCAGCGAAACGATCAAGCTCATCACCGCCATCAAGCCCGCGCGACCTTCATTGCGCAGTGCGTCGGTATGCAGCGCCAATAAAAACAACAAGGGCGAGAAGAAAATCGATATCCGCAGGTAGGTGTGGCCCATTTCCCCCATGGCCGCCGATCCACCCGCGGCCAGTTGGGTGAGATCCCGGCCGAAGGCCAGAAACATCCCGACGAAAGCAAGGCTGATCAACAGCGCAATGCCGTGAGCTGACGCAAAGACCGCCCGTGCTTCGTCATATCGACGGCCACCCAGGCTGCGGGCGAGAATGCTCGACATCCCACTGGAGACCAGCGTCGACAGCGCGACCATCAGCATGAACACCGGGAACATCAGCGTAACGGCGCCCAGGGCTTCGGGACCGACGAAAACGCCGAGAAAGATGGCATCCACAACAGCAAGCAGGCCGTTCATGCTCATCACGAAAACGAGGGGGAGTGCTGTTTTGGCGAACAAAGATCCGAGCGGACCTTCGGTAAATATATTGGTGGCAGGGCCCGGCTCGGGCACCGGCTCAGTCGCCGTTAATTCAGGACTTAAAGAAGAACTCGACACAGGAAGGTCTCCACTTGCAGGCATTCGGCTGATCGGATGGAGCTCGCATTACCACCTCGCAGAATGCGCAAGGGTGACAAAAGAAAAACCAGGGCTTCACCAAGACGTAAGTCCGCGAGCGGCAGGTGCCTGGAACCGGGTAGCGACATTAGACGGTAGCTGTTTACTTGTCAACGTCGCGTTCGGCGCTAGTGCGAAATCGGCCTTGGCTGATGGCGGGCATGGGCGCCACTGTCGACGCGGTGTATGTCGCAGGTAGCTGAAGCAGGTTACACTCCAGAATTCACAACCCGATGAACAGCCCCAAGAATAATGCCAAAGGAGCAACTATGAAGCGCGCAACCTTGTTTGTACTATGCTCGGCTTTGCTGTCCCCGCCGCTTTTCGCGGAATCGGTTCCAGAGGTCGGTATCGCCCGACTGGACTGCGGAACCACCTCCGGTCCATCGGACGTGGCTCGGTTTTCCGACACCTATGCCTACGATGGCTTCAAGGTGCAGCTGACCTATAGCTGTTATCTGATCAAGCACGGGGACGAGTATCTGGTCTGGGATGCAGGGCAGCCCGATGACGGCAGCCCCCGGGCGCCGAAAAAGAACCTCGTGAAGCTGCTCGGCGAACTCGGCATCAAACCCGAACAGGTTAACTATTTAGGCATAAGCCATTATCACGGCGATCACATCGGCCAGTCACCATTGCTGCCGGATTCGACCTTGCTGATTGGCACGGGCGACTGGGATGCGTTGACCAGTAATCCGCCGCGACCGGGTGTGAATCCCGAGCCGGTCAAGCACTGGATTTCCGGCGGCGGCAAAGTGGAAACGGTAATGGGAGACAAGGACATCTTCGGTGACGGGACCGTCGTCATGCTCGGCATGCCAGGCCATACCCCGGGTCATTCCAGCCTGCTCGTGAAACTCAAGGAAAAAGGCAACGTCTTGATCAGCGGCGACCAGGCCCACTTCCACGAAAACTATGAGCATGAGCGGGTTCCGACCTTCAACACCAACCGCGCTGATACCTTGGCATCCTTCGATCGCTTCAAGCGCATCGCCGAGAATGTGGACGCGACGGTGATCATCCAGCATGACGCTCGCGATATCGACAAGCTGCCGGCGTTTCCGCAGATGGCTCGCTAGCATTTCCCTGATTGCTGGCTTTCAAACAGTTCGACCCGGACACCTCCGGGTCGAACCCTTCCTCACTGGGACAGTCAGGCTGCCAGCTCCTGGCTCGCCAGGTATTCATCGTAACTACCCTGGAAATCGATCAGCTGCTGGTCTTTGATCTCGATGACCCGTGTGGCGAGAGAGGATACAAATTCCCGGTCATGGCTGACAAAAATCAATGTACCCGGGTAGTGTTCCAATGCAAGGTTGAGCGCCTCGATGGATTCCATGTCGAGGTGGTTGGTAGGTTCATCCATGATCAGCACGTTGTTGTCCTGCATCATGAGTTTGCCGAACAACAGACGGTTCTTTTCTCCACCGGAGCACACCGCGACGCGCTTGTTGAAGTCGTCGGCGGAAAACAGCAATCGTCCGAGTGTGGCGCGGACAATCTGATCGTCGTGATTGGGCTTCTGCCACTGGCTCATCCATTCGAACAGCGTTAGCTTGCAATCAAAATCACTGGTGCTGTCCTGAGGGCAGTAGCCGATGCTGGCGTTCTCCGCCCATTTGATTGTGCCGCTGTTTGCGCTTAGCTGGTTGACCAGGCAGCGCAGCAGGGTCGTCTTGCCCGCCCCGTTCTCGCCGATGATTGCGAGTCGGCTGCCCGCCTCGAGAATCAACTCGCCACCGCTGAACAGCGTTTCACCGTCAAATCCATGGCTCAGTCTTTCAAGAGTCAGGGCCTGTCGATGCAGCTTCTTGTCCTGATTGAAACGAATGTAGGGGCTTACACGGCTGGAGGCTTTGACGTCCTCCAGCTTGATCTTCACGATGCGCTTGGCGCGGGAGGTGGCCTGCTTGGCTTTGGAGGCATTGGCGGAGAAGCGGCTGACAAACTGCTGCAGGTCGGCGATCTCGGCTTTCTTCTTGGCGTTCTCCGCATAGAGCCGCTCGCGCGCCTGCGTCGAAGCGGTCATGAAGTCATCGTAGTTGCCCGGATAGACCCGCAGTTCGCCATAGTCGATGTCGGCCATGTGCGTGCACACGGCATTCAGAAAGTGGCGGTCGTGGGAGATAATGACCATGGTGCTCTGGCGGGTATTTAGCAAGTCTTCCAGCCAGCGGATGGTATTGATGTCCAGGTTGTTGGTCGGTTCGTCCAGCAGCAGAATGTCCGGGTCGGAAAAGAGGGCCTGCGCCAACAGCACCCGCAGCTTCAGGCCCGGCGCCACTTCACTCATCGGGCCGAACAGAAGCTCCTGGGGTATTCCGGCCCCGAGCAAGATATCGCCGGCCCGGCTTTCGGCGGTATAGCCGTCCATTTCGGCAAACTGCGCTTCCAGATCGCCCACCCGCATGCCGTCTTCTTCCGACATTTCGGGCAGACCATAGATACGGTCGCGCTCGCGCTTGACCTCCCAGAGTTCCCGGTGCCCCATGATCACGGTGTCGATCACCGAGAAGCGTTCAAAGGCGAACTGATCCTGACTTAAAATGCCGATCCGTTCGTTTGGGGTGATGGAAACGTTGCCTGCGCTCGGGGCGAGACTGCCAGCCAGGATCTTCATAAAGGTGGACTTGCCACAGCCGTTGGCGCCAATCAGCCCATAGCGATTGCCGTCGCCGAACTTTACGGAGATGTTTTCAAACAGAGGTTTCGCACCAAACTGCATGGTGATATTTGCGGTAGAAATCAAGGGGAATCCTGGGAATAGACGGGGAAGTTGGAGGCAAAAGTTGGAAGGCGCGTACTATAGGGATTTGGGGCAGCCAAGTCGAGGGCGGGAGGGCGAGCTAGGGTAGCTGCTTTTTGGGGGGAGGCGCGGCATTTCGAGCTGCCGCCGGAATATCAACAGCTCACGGGGGCAGCTCTGAACGGCTCTGGACCCGTAAAGTCATCGACGTTATCCTTGGTCGTGGTGGCGTGTCGACTGCATTGATTGGTTTGGTTTTAAAGACAAGAAAAACAGAAAAAAATCAACCAGATACGCTCGTGCTTTTCAGGAACTGCATTCTCAAGCAAGATCGATTGTGATGCCAGCGACGCTCGGCGAACACAAGAGCGGCCGCTGGCGTCGTACCAGCTCTGTGAAGCCTAGATAATAAAACAACAAGGAAAGTGGAGATCCCTCATGTCAAAAGCATCCGTATTGATTTCCAGTCTCGTGGTGTTGGCTGTTGTCGGTGGATTCGCGTACTGGGTCCTGTCAACGGACGACAACCTCGTGCCAATTCCGGCGGCCGACGAAGGCGTTCGGAATAACAGCCCCAAAGCGATCGCCAACAGATGGCAATGGGAAAACTTCACTGGTACGCAAACAGCCACCGTACCCGCGGCCGACGATGAAAACCCGAAAGCCGAAAAGCCTCGCCCTACTGGTGAGGTACCTTTCGATGTCGTGATGATCTACAACGTCTTGCAAAGCATTCAGCTCGACGACAATGGCCGTTTGGTGCCGGATCTGGCGGCGAAAAAAGCGCTTGAGAAGGCTTATGACGATCTGGGATCCGATGTGAGTCCAAAGTCTTTTTCAGAACTGCAGGAGTTGATTCGCATTGGGTTGCCCGGTGCGGCGGGAGAGGAGGCTGCCCGTGTTCTGGAGGATTATTACCAACTCCGGTCGGCGGAGGAGGAATTCAATCGGCAAGTGGAAAAGCAATTGGCCTCTGATGCAAACACAGAACAGAATGCTTCGACTGAGCGCTACGAAGAGTTGATGCAATTGCGACGTCGCTACCTCGGTCATGAAATTGCGGATCAACTCTATGCGATGGAAAATGCTCAAGCTCGTCATATGTTTGCCACCATGGAAATTCAGCAGAACGCCGATTTGACGGACGAACAAAAGCAGTCGCAGTTACAGGCGCTACAACAGAAGTTGAACGACCGCTTGCTGGCGCTGGGCGAGATGACACCGGAACAGGTGGCGGCAGACGAAGTCGAGCGCCTGCGCGAAGACGGCGCCTCGAGCGAGGAGATCTATTCGGCCCGTGAGGAGCTTCTGGGGCCAGTCAAAGCGCAAGAGCTCGCCGCGGCCGACCGTGAGGAAGCTCGGTGGCAAAGCCGCTTTGACGGTTTTTGGCAGGCGCGGGAAAACGTGATGCAGGCGGCACTGGACGAGGCCGAAAAGGAGCGTCAAGTCGAACAGCTACTCGCACAGTATTTCAGCCCGGAAGAGCTGGAACGTGCTCGGCTTACCAGCTACCAACGGGAAACCCGCGATCAGGAGTGAGGGTGGACAGTGGATTTGCGCCCATTCAATATGACTGATGATCGCGGCGCCGGCGAATTACAGGATCAGGCGCTTCGCCGTGCGCGCACCAACATTAACAGTAATCCCAAGCCAAGAAGCGTAAGCAGCCAATGAGGAAAGCGGCTATAAAATGTGAGGCTACGCTTCTCTTCGTGACCGCGGTAGGGTACATCCAGCAGATAGCCTGCGATTTGGTGCTGAGGCGTACGTAGCAGGATGCGACCGTTGGGCAGCGCCACCCCCCCGAGGCCGTTATTCATGACGTGCACCAGTGGTCGGCGATTTTCCACACTGCGCAACACCGAAGCAGCCATGTGCTGATAGGGAACCCGCGTGTCGCCAAACCAGCTGTTATTGGATTGCACGGTCAGAATGTCGCCTCCCGTAGCGCTGACGGAGGCTGCTACAAAGGTTGGAAAGATGATCTCGTAGCAGACAAACGGCGTAATCGAAGCGTCGCCCACTTCAAAGCGTTGCGGCTCCTGGCCAGCGCTGAAATCTCCAAAAAACGCCCCCAGAAATTGCCGCACCTGGCCTTTGACGGCTTCCGATTCACTGAACAATGGCAGGTATTCAGCCATGGCAATACGCTTCATTTTCCGATAGCTGGCAGCTTGATTGCCGCTCCCGTCGATCAGTGTGGCGGTGTTGAAAAGGCGTAGCTGACTCCCGCGCTCCTCCTGTTCAGTGGATTGGAACAGCAGCGGCGTTGCCAATTCCGACACCTGCCGCAGGTAAGCGGCTTTCACAAATGGTCGGGTGTAGTACTGCTTGTTCCGCAACTCGGGCCAGATCACCAGGTCGGCGCCGGAAGACACCAACTGCTCGGTCAGATCCATCTCGAGTGGATAACTCAAAGTAAAGCCGGGACGCGGACCGGGGATGTCAATCGTGGGCGGTTCGTCGGGTTGTACCAAGCCCACCTTATATGTTTCCCAGCGCGCAAGGGCATTATCCCAGTAGGCTAGGCTGAAAACCCCGTAAACAAACCAGGCAGCCACCAGGGCGTACGCTGCCAGTGCGCTGCGCTGAAAAAACACCGGCCGGCCAATCAGCGCCTGGGCGACAAGCACGTTGACGATACCAAGCATAAAATCCAGGCCGCTAACCCCGGTGATCTCAATCGCCTGTAAGGCCACCAGAAATTCACTTTGCGCATTGCCAAGCTGCCAGGGGAAAAGGGTAGGGTAGAAGGCAAAAACGAGCGCTAGCACGGTGGGAAATACCCATAGCACCGCGTTTGCGCGTCGGCCGTAGTGGGTCAACACGGCGATGATTCCGAAGATCTGGGCGCAGTAAAGCCAATAAAGCGATGCCAGACTAATGCTATGCACGAGCGAATAGCCCTTGAATAGTCGGATAAACTCCGCCATCCAGTAGTTGGACAGACCGAAAGCTAATAGCCCGGTGAAGAGTCCGAAGCCATAGGCCTGCTTTGCGCTGTGGCACCGTTGCAAGCCGAGCAAAAACGGCACGAAGGCAATCCAGCCCAGCAGGTAAAACTTGGGAAACAGCGCCGATGCGGCGGAGAGGGAGGCGCAGCCCAGGGCTGCGACTGCGGAGGTCAGCCAGGGCGATACGTGCTTAGTCATTGGCCGCATCTTCCTGAAAGGCTTTCTGCAGATCCATCAGTGCCGCATCCTTTTGTGCCTGAGTGAGACTCACGTCATTGTGAATATTCTGGCTGGCCAGCATCATTTTTGCGAGCCGGCGCTGCTCGGAGAACAGCGTCGATGCCAGAGTCTTGCCCAGTAGCTCGTTTTGCAGTTGAAACAATTCTTCGTAGGGCGGTGGATTTCTACCGCCGTTCTTTTCCCACCAGCGCTGCTCAACCTCCCCGTAGTTTTTAAGTGCCGGAACCAGTTCCATAATCTGTTGGCTCGCGGTCTCGCCAAATTGTTTTCCCAGTACGAGAGCCAGGCGGTCCGTCTGTAACTCAGAAGATTCGTCCTGAATGACGGCAATAGCGTCGACCAGCGCCGACTGCGTCATGGGCCCGATCTTCAAGTTGCCGTACTGGTCTACCTCCAAACCGTTCCAAGAGGCTTCGGCGCTGGTAAAGTCGAGTTGCGCGACTACATCGGGCAGGGGAGTCTGTGAGAATTTCTGCACGACGAAGTCGGAACTGGGATCAGCGTTTTGCCACCACACCAGGGCGCCTGTTAGCAGCACGAAGCTGATGACAACTACGCGTTGCTGAGCGAGCGATGGTGCAGCAATGATCAGAGCCGAAGTGTTATTAGCAGAATGCATCATTAAAACCGCCAGCAATAAAAATAGATCGAATCCCCGCGACTCTCTTCTTCTCTGTCGAGCTACGCTCTGGCCGGAAATTACATTGGATAACGCCAGATAGGGGATCGGAACTGGTCTACCCTCGTTGTTTTCGTGCGAGGGGTGCAGGTCATAAACTTATTCGTGCCGGTACTGGCGAGTATAGTCCCGCAGGATCGAGGGCAGTGCAATACTTGTTGCAGCAGCGGAGTGCGGTGCCAGCGCGACGAAACATCAAGCTGTTGCGGGCCGGTCATTTACCTCGTGGTTTTCACAAATCAGCACTATTGGCTCTGGCTTATTCAGCACTTTCCATTTCCCCTGAAATTGCGCGAGTGAAGTCATAGAGATTTATGAGGTCTTTGCGCAGAATGCCCCTGCGGTGGGTGATCGACACCAATAACGCAGTCTTACCGTAATTAATAATAGAACTTTAAAATTTCAGCTGTACCACCGGGAAGTTCCGAAGCTCAGTCGTATGGATGCTGGAAGCGCATTCTCCTGGTTCTTTAGCTGTTTGACTAAAAAAAGGGTGAATATATGAACTTTAAGAAACTACTTGTTGGTGGCTCTGTTTTGGCCGGACTGGTACTGTCGGGAACTGTCTATGCCGGTGAGCCGACTGCTTGCAGCGCTCGCCAGGAAGCACCGTACGGATCTCCCTCTACCTTCTACGTTCCTAGCGGCGGTAGCGGTAACTACGCCATCCTGGGCTGGGGTAACGGTACTGGCGGTCGCGTAAGTACTTATGACGGACTTCTGCAGGCTGCTGCAGAACAGTGTGTACTGGTAGCCGCTGCGGAAACCTCCAATTCTGGAACCGGTGTCGATGTACAGAACGCTGTGAACGAAGCGAAAAGCCGCTATCGCAGCATCGTGGGCTCAGATCCCGTCGTCTGTACCTCTGGTCACTCTCAGGGTGGTGGCGGTTCTTTCAATGCTGCAAACCGTCTTGGTGCCGACTGTGTCATCGCGGTTCAGCCTGACACCGTTTACACCACAAGCATTTATCGTCCCCTGGCCAGCCACGTAAACGCAGTTTGTATCTTCAGCTCTGGTGATACTCTGGCGCCTGCCTATCCTTTCAACGCCGCTAACTGCGACCGCAATGCAACTCGCTACTATCAAGAGAACACCTCTGGTACTCACTTCACCCCGACCTCTGGTGATGGTGGTGCACCTGGCGATGCAATGCGTGAATACATCAACCGTTGGATGGTTAACTAATCGCTCATAGCGTTAGCTCTATCGGGAACCCCGGCCTGGCAGGCTGGGGTTTTTTCGTTGTCAGACCTTATTCGATGTAAGTTCGTTTATAGGGGAAAACACGTGAAGATATACACAAGTAGCGTCGCGACGTTGGTGATTAGCGCGCTTTTCGTTTTGGCCTTTAGTCAGCACTCCGTGTCCCAGGACTCAGAAGATAGAAAAACAGCGAACGAGAAGCAGAGGCAGTTCAAAGACCTGGACGATCGTTTCAGCTATGCCTATGGCGCTGACATGGCCAGGAGATTCAAGGCAGAGGGCGTTGAGCTAAACGTGGACCTGCTGGCGGACGCCATGCGAGACGTGTATAGCGGTGGCGAAAAGAGAATGCCCGACGACGAAGTCTCCGCAACACTGGAGTTGTATTTCGAGATTCATAAAAAAAGGCAAGAGGAAAAGCGGATTGCCGCCGGCAAGAGAAACAAAGAGGAAGGCGACATTTTCTTGGCTCAAAACGCCATGCAAGATGGTGTGGTGGTCACCGAGAGTGGCTTGCAATACAAGGTGATTGCTGAGGGCAGTGGTAAGTCCAAGCCTAACGAAAATGACGTGGTCACCGTACATTATCGAGGTATGAATTTAGACGGCACCGAATTTGATAACTCCTATCAGCGCGATGAACCCTTTACTGCCAAAATAAAAAAGTTCATCCCCGGCTGGGCTGAAGCCCTCCAACTGATGACAGAAGGCTCAAAGTGGGAACTGTATATACCCGCTGACATCGCCTACGGGGAGCAAGGATCAGAGCCTCACATCGGGCCAAACGCTACCTTGGTTTTTGAGGTCGAGCTACTCGACATCGAAGAAGAATAGCAAGTCATGCTGGGTGTCGTGAGTTGGTAGCTCGTCTCGACAAGCACCGGGTGCCGATTTCCTCCACGCGCAGACGCCGTGTCATCGCGCCCGGGTTTGGGTGGTGGTCGCTGCCGTCACCGCGACCGCGACCGCTAAATACCGGTGAGCCAGCAGGCAGACGCAGCCACTACTCTTGCCGCTCACGTACTGCATTCCCCCTCCGCTCTGGCATGCTTGCTGCAGCGAGCTACAGATTGGCCCGCGCGATGATGCCGGGCAAGCAGAGGTTGCCGGAAGAGCACACTGCCACGAGTCGGGCGCATGTCTGTCATCGATGCGGCAAAGTATTGGATTTGGCAAACGAACCATTCGGGGGGAGCGATGAGCAGAGGCGGCACTCGTTCGGCCAGCAAGCGCAAGAAGTCCAACCTGTCCATGGGGCTGACTCTGGGAGTCGCTCTTGGCCTCATAGCGGGCACGGCACTTTGGGCGGCGACCAACAGCATCGTAGTGGGGCTCGGGGCGGGATTATTGATGGGCCTGCTGGTGGGCTGGGGTATCGGAAAGCTCTTCGATGCGGAGGACCCGCGCACGAAGAGCCGCAAAGGTGCCGGTTCAAAGCACCGTCGCCTTTCCAGCGGCAGGCAGTGAAATCAATCGCTCGCGGGATCAGCGACGCCCTTTAGCGACCAGGTATACCTCCCGAGAGCGGGACCGGGAGGCCTCGGGCTTGCGTATCGCTACCTTTTCAAAGAGGCTCCGCACCTCTCTGAGGTATTCATCATGGCCTTCGCCCTGGAATACCTTGGTGACAAAGTTTCCTTTGGGTTTTAGCACCTGCCGGACCAGATCCAGCGCCAGCTCAGCCAGATAAATAGAAGAGGCCTGGTCGGCAGCGGCGATGCCGCTGATGTTTGGCGACATGTCTGAAATGACCAGATCGGCCTGTTCGCCACCGAGCTTCTCCATGATCTGCTCGAACACAGCTTCCTCGGTGAAATCGCCCTGGATGAACTCCACGTTTTCCAGTGAGTCCATCGGCAGGATGTCCGAGGCCACCACGCGCCCCTTTGCGCCCACGAGGCGACCGGCAACCTGAGACCAACTGCCGGGCGCGGAGCCCAGGTCCACCACCAGCATGCCCGGGCGAATCAGACGGTCTTTATCGTTCAGCTCGAGCAACTTGTAGGCAGCGCGGGCGCGATAGCCGTCGACTTGAGCGCGTTTGACGAAGGGGTCGTTGACGTGTTCTTGCAGCCAGCGGCGACTGCTTTTGGATCTGGCCATGGGGGAAATGCGGGTATCTTCTAGCTCGGAAACGCGGCATCTTAACATAGCGCCCCGGCGATCCTGCACCCGACGGCCAAAACAGGTAAAATCCGCCGCTCAGTTTTGCCACCTCTGCCGGGGTCACCGGCCAGGAAGAACCCATGATTCGCCTCACCGAGCTTTCCCTCCCGCTTGGGCATTCACCCGATGCGCTGCGCCGCGCTGTTATCGAGCGCCTGAGTATCCGGGATGAAGACCTGATCGACTTCACTGTCTTCAAGCGCAGTTATGATGCGCGAAAGAAGAATACCGAGATCACCTTCGTCTATATCATCGATGTGGAAGTGAAAAATGGAGAGCAGCTCCTGCGCCGTTTCGCTGACGATCGCCACATCAGCCCTGCGCCGGACACACGCTATTACCCCGTAGCCGAAGCGCCCGCCGGAATGAACGAGCGGCCGTTGGTGATCGGCTTCGGTCCCTGCGGGCTATTTGCCGCCCTGACACTCGCGCAAATGGGCTTCAAACCCATTGTGCTGGAGCGTGGCAAGAACGTTCGCGCACGCACCAAAGATACCTGGGCGCTGTGGCGTAACAAGGTCCTCACCCCCGAATCCAACGTTCAGTTTGGAGAAGGCGGGGCAGGGCTGTTCTCTGATGGCAAGCTTTACAGTCAGATCAAGGACCCTAAATTCTATGGCCGCAAGGTCATGGAAGAATTCGTCCGGGCAGGCGCGCCGGAAGAGATTCTCTACGTCAGCAAGCCGCACATCGGCACCTTCCGCCTGACCGGCGTTGTGTCGCAAATGCGCGAGCAGATAAAAGCCTTGGGCGGGGAAGTACGCTTTGAAAGCAAAGTCAGCGACTTCCTCATAGAAGACGGCCGCATGCAGGGCGTTGCACTCGCCAACGGCGAACAATTGCATAGCCGCTACATTGTCCTGGCCTTGGGGCACAGTTCCCGAGACACCTTCCGCAAGCTGTACGAGCGAGGCGTCTATGTCGAAGCCAAGCCCTTCGCCATCGGCTTTCGCATCGAGCATCCGCAGTCATTGATCGACAAGGCCCGGCTCGGCAAGTACGCCGGCCACCCTGAGCTCGGTGCCGCGGACTACAAACTGGTGCACCACGCGAAAAATGGCCGCGCCGTCTACAGCTTTTGCATGTGCCCCGGCGGCACAGTGGTCGCCGCCACTTCCGAGCCCGGTCGCGTGGTCACCAACGGCATGAGCCAGTACTCGCGCAATGAGCGCAACGCAAACGCTGGCATCGTCGTCGGCATCAACCCCGAACAGGATTTCCCCGGCGGTGCACTCGCCGGTGTGGAG
The DNA here is from genome assembly GCA_026192395.1 of Proteobacteria bacterium 005FR1. Taxonomy (GTDB): domain Bacteria; phylum Pseudomonadota; class Gammaproteobacteria; order Pseudomonadales; family Cellvibrionaceae; genus WACF01. The sequence continues at coordinate 1,630,225 of WACF01000001.1, read as the reverse complement.
TTGCAGGAACAACTCGAGTCCCATGCGTTTACCTTGGGAGGTAGTGACTACTGTGCGCCAGGGCAGCTGGTCGGGGATTTCATTCGCGGCAAAGCCTCCAGCGCCTTTGGCGAGGTGGAGCCCTCCTACAAGCCCGGCGTGCGCCTGGGTGACCTTGCCCCCTCGCTACCGGACTACGCAATCAACGCGATTCGCGAAGCACTGCCGGCCTTCGGCAAACAGATTCGCGGCTTTGACCGGGAAGACGCGGTGCTTACCGGCATTGAGACCCGAACCTCATCGCCGGTTCGCATCACCCGCGACACGGAAACGCTGCAGAGTCTGAACACTCGCGGCCTGTATCCCGCCGGCGAAGGGGCAGGCTACGCCGGCGGCATTCTCTCCGCCGGGGTGGACGGCATAAAAGTGGCCGAAGCGGTCGCAAAAGCCATGCTGGCAGATCGGGCGGAGTAGACCGGTGAAGCTGGACGACATCAAAAAGCTGCACCAGAAGAAATACCGAGATCAGTTTGGTTTTTTTCTGGTGGAGGGCGAACACCTGGTGTTGGAGCTGACAAAAGCGGCCCGGCACAACCCCGCGCTGAAAAACGCTGAACTACTGGTGACGGAGCAGTACCAAGCCTGGCCGACGACGTTCAAGAAAACCACGATCAGTCAGAAAAACATGGCCCTGATCGCAGACACCAAAACACCGCAGGGAATCATCGCCGTTGTTCCTCACCTGCGCCAGCTGAATACAACAGATACTCTGAAGGAACGCGCCGTTTATCTGCACGAAGTACAGGACCCTGGCAACCTCGGTACCATCATGCGCAGCCTCGCCTGGTTCGGTGGCTTTCGCTGCTTGCTCAGCCCGAATTCCGTGGATCCCTACAATCCGAAGGCCGTGCGGGCGAGTATGGGCGCTGTATTTCATCTGCCGATGGAACTGGATGTTCCAATCGACTCCCTCCGCGATCGCTACAAGTCGATCGCCTGCCTGGACATGCACGGTCTCAGCACGAGCGATCCATCCTTCAAAAATCACGATTGCTACCTCTTCGGCAACGAAGCGCGAGGGCTGCCGAAGGAAAAACTGGAGGCGCTTTCCGCCACCGCCTTCACCATTCCGGGGAGCGGGGCGATCGACTCACTCAACCTGGGCTCGGCGGTGAACATCTGTGCCTACGAACTGGTTCGCCATCGACCCTAGTAGCGCCTGTCTTGGAGGTAAGCGGCGAAGCTGTAAGTGATTGTTCCCGAGGGCCTGGGCGGCCAGATAATCGGCTCCATCTCCACTTCCCGCCGACGCTTGTCCGCGCTTCGCTACCATCTAATGCTTTGGCCTGGGGGCCGCCAAGGCCGCCACGTGGTACCCTTCGTCGCCGGGGTAGTGAAGGTTGTGGTGCTTCCCCTGTCCACCAACCCCCTGCAAAAGGAACAGGCGATGGCGGGTGTTTCGCAAACGCAAGTCCCCGACATATCCCTTACCAGCAACGAGAAGACTACTCGCACGGCCACTCCGGAACGATTGCACGCGCTTGACGCGGTTCGTGCCATTGCGCTGTTGCTGGGCATCGTGCCGCACGGAACCATGTCTTTTATGCCGGCTGTGTCCTGCTGGTGTGGATCTACGATTGGGCTGTACGGCCAAGATGGCTTGGTAACTTGCTGAACGGCCAGCGACGAGCGCGCGGGCTGCCTGACCGCGGCAAAGCTCTACGATCGGCCTAACTGAAACGAACTTCCAAACATGTTTCGGACGAGGCGTTGTTGGGCGTCGGGGCGATGTGAGTAGAGCGTATCAATCGTGAGAAACTGTGAGGCATTCCCACGCCGAGTTCAACGAAATACACCAGCTGCCAGAGATGCCTCGGACGGGCGTGTCGGGTAGTTGATAAGGGACCCCTTCAGCAAGGTACGATTTGCCCTTGATAGCTCGGCTATAAATCGCTGATCTTTTCGTCTATCAGCGTAGCCGAACCGGGAAATAGCGCGCATCGAAAGCACATTCGACGGGAGAAAACGATCGCGCGTCAATAACAATAACTTTGCTCGGGGTTTATCATGCACGCCACATCTCCTCAAGCCGTGTCAGCCAGCAGGTTTCTGTGGCTGAATTCCAAGCAGCACGCCGTCGTTAGCGGCAAGGCTTTGTTGGCGCTCTACCTGGTTATTCCCGCTTGTGGTCTGCTTGTTGCGGCGGATACGCTGCTTTTTGACAACAGGCTGATGTACCTGCTTCCGACCTCGCCTTCCGGTTTCTTTATCTGGGCAGTAGTTTTTGAGCTGCCTCACATCGTGGCGGGTTTGTTCACCTTTTGCGACCGTGAATACATCCGTTGCTACCGTAAAAAGCTGATTTCCTCGTTGAGCATCATTACTGCAGCCGTACTGTTCGTCCTTGTCGGTGCCCCGGTGGTGTTGCCAGCTTCCCTCTCGGATATCTTGTCTCATCTCCTCTCCGCCGTGTTCGTGGTCTACACCATGTACCATTTGTTTTCTCAACAATTCGGTATTTCGATGGCTTTGATGAAGTTGAGGCCGGACCGACGCTATGAGTGGCTGCGGTGGGGCGCAACATTGTCCGGGGTCTTGATGTACGCGCTGGTGATGGTAGACAAAGAACTGATGTTCGTGGGTGTGTCCTTCGGCGCGGTCTTCCAATGGCTATGCGCGGGCATCATTGCATTTACCTGCGTATTGGGTTGGAACGTGTCAAAGCTCGCAAGCGACACCAGGAGCAAGCTGTTTCTGTTTGCCAATCTCGCCATGCTGGTGACTACATACCTGTTTCTGTACATGGACTACAGCATATTCGTCATAATGATACCGAGGTTTGTCCACGACCTCACAGCATTTTACGTCTACGGCGTTCACGACCATAACCGCAACGGTGAGCAGAGAACCAACTTTATCTACCGCCCTTTCCATGCCGTGTCTCCCATACTGATATCTCCGGTCCTGGCGCTTGTGGTAGGCAACGTGATCGAATCAACCGACGCTGCTATCCCAGCTTTAGCTCTGATAGTGACTTTCTTTCACTACCACATCGAAGGGGTCATTTGGAAAGGAAATTCGCTGCATCGACAATTCGTTAGTTTTCGCTAGCTTTGCCGAAGACAGGAGCCATAGATCCATCGCGACGAGGAGAGAAGACACTATGAAATGGATTATCTATTCGACTGGAACCTTGCTGTTAGTCGGCGGACTGATGGTCGCGGGTTACATACTGATGCCTGACAAAGCCAGTTGGGCCGAAAGCTTCACGGCGTACTCTCAATCACTTCCTGAAGAGGACCCCCTGAAGAATCAGCTGAAACCCATGCTGGCGGACGGCAAGCTGTCTCTTTGGGAGCTAAGTCAGATACATTGCAAGTTTGAGACTAGCTGCGCGTTGGACAATTTCCTTTCCAGCTACATGAATATGAAGTCAATCGATATGTTCGCTTCAATGTCTCTCGAAATACTGAAAGCGCAGGGGCAAGAGCGCTCTCACAACCAGATGAACAACGAAGGAGCGGGAAGCGACATCTAAGATGGTGAAATTCCGTCGATGATGCAATCGGCGACTGTTGAGCAAAGCCGAACATTTTAAGATACAGCTCCTAATCAACAGGAAGGATGCGACAGGCGCAAGAGGTATGCTTGCGAATACCTCGCTTGGCTACCCCTTTTAGAACTTGAACCCGCTTTGCAAGTATAAATACGACTTGTCGCCAGTCCCCTGCGCTTCCATACCGGACCCAGCGTTGAGAAAGGCCCCGCCAGTCTCGATACGTAAACGTCCGGGGATCGCCTCCCAACGCACCCGCAGTTCCAACTGCGTGCCCTGATGACGGCTGTCGGAAGTGAGGTCGTCATCTGCCAGGCGAACGTCGCGAACTTCTGTTTCCCAGCTGACATCCGTCGAGGGTCGCAGCTGCAGGCGCACACCGGGGGAGCTGATGTTGCTTCGAGTGAAGATCTTGTAAATGCCCGTGGGACCAAAGTCGCCTCGCGGGGTCCCGTAGAGAGAATCCAGCAGATTGTTGTCGGAATCGGTCAGGCTATCGTCGCCGCTGGCATAATCGTAATGAAGCTGCAGTCTCGGCTGCCAGGCAGCATCAAATGAATAGCCGACTTCCGCGTGAACAAAGTGGGCGGAGTGGTCGAGGGTGTTCAGGTCGCTGGCCGCAGCAGTCTTGCGCGAGTCGCCGGTCTGGTAGAGAGCTTCCACTTCGTGGTCGAAACGATTGACGGACGGGCGGCGGAATACCCGGGCACCCAGGCTATACAGTTCCCGATTTCGGGTTTGCAGGGCCTCGTCATCATCTTCATCAAGCCCGAACAAAAAGACTTCGCCGCCACTGTCCAGGGGAAACTGCTTGCTCTCGTAAACCAAGCCCCAGAAGCGTTGATTGCTGTGGGAGCGGTCCGTCTTCATGCGGTTATCCGCCGCATCACCCGCAAAGCGTCGCTCTACCGGAAGGCTGTAAAACGCGCGGAGGCTTTGTTCATCCCCGAACCGCCACAAGGCGTTGATGCCGTCGAAGGCATTGATGGTGTTGCGGAAGCGGTTGCGAGCCATAAAACGCCGGCTGCCAATATCCTGAGTAAAGCGACCGAACTTCGCGCTTAGCGTGTCACCACCCACCTCCACATAGGCCTGCAGAATGTCGAGCGGATTCACCATGGAGCTGTTGAGGGACATATCCTCTTGCTGCAGGTCGGCACGCGCGTCCAACAGTTCTATAGTCACGTCGAGCGGTTGGAAGTCCATGTCAGCCTTGACAATACTGCGAACGACTAGCACCTGGTCGTGATGGTCCTCGCCGTTTATATCCTGGGCCAAGGTCTCGAAGCGGCTCTGGTTCTCGAAGGAGAGTTTGAGCCACTCACGGGCTTCTGGGCGCAGAACGACCGTGGGCTCCGACGCTTGCGCCTGTGCATAAGCGGCGCTCCCGATAGTCGTGACCAGGCAGATTGAATGAATGGCGAGGCGTAATTCTTTAGGAAAAAACATAGCAAAACCACCGGACTTATCAATGAATTCGAAAGGGCGGATACATAAGCAGAGGTCTTTATCGTCAGGAAGCTCAAAAACTTGAGTGGCGGGCCCGGCCTGTTTGTGGGGTCGTCCTTGCCGCGGTGTTGATACTCGTTGAGAAAATCGGGGTTGCGGCGCTAAAGAATAAATCCTAACCGCCGATATTGACGAGACATCGAGGGCGTCCCTCGCGCTCGGCTACGGAAGGCGCCGTAATCAACAACTAGCCGATGCCAGGTTGTAAGTGCTACTCCTGGCAAGATCTTATCCCCAGGAGTTACCCGTGTTCGCAAGATTCGATCGTATCAACGTCAAATATGGCGTCGCCTTTGTCGCAGTTGCGCTGTCATTGTTCTTTGTTGTGGCTGTGGATGCAATGCTGGTCAATTCTGTGAAGCAGCGAATGCTGGCATTCAGCGGCGCTTTCAACGTTGCTACGTCTGAAGTACTTAACGCCGACCGCGACCTATATCAGGCCCGAGTGGCCGAGATGGCCTATGTGGATACCAAATCTGGGTCGGAGAGCGCAGCGACTATTCGCAACGACTTTCAGGAGAACGCCAGACAAGCCTACGACCGCGTTCAGTCCTTTTCCGAGCTGATGGCGGACTATCCGGACGTGGTCGCAACGCTCGACGAATTCTCCCAGCGGTATCAGGCCTGGACCCAGGCCAGCGGTCAGGTTTTCGCACTGCACGATGACGGCAAGAGAGCTGCGGCAAGAGCGCAACTGGAAGGAAACTCATTGAGCAGTTTCGACGCCCTGCGCGAAATCTACAACCTGGCGGGCGAGGCGGTAGACGCAAAAGTCCAGGAACTGGAGGCGGCTACGCTGTCGCGAGTCCGCACTCAGCAGTGGTGGGTGACCGGATTCGCGCTCATTGCCGGGGCGCTCGCCATCGCCATCGCGCTGATCGGACCGCACATGATGTCTCGGGCTATCCGGGAGGTAAGTGAAAGGATTCGGGAGATCACCGAGGGAGACGGCGACCTGACCGCGCGCATCCACAGCAGCCGCGGTGATGAGATCGGCGAACTGGCGCAGCGTTTCAACGGATTCATCAGCCGCATGGATGATACTTTGCTGGCGGTACGTGACGGTGCAGAGCACGTCGACAAGGCTTCGTCACAGATCGCTCAGAGCAGTGAGGAACTGGCCGCGCGCACCCAGCAGTCCTCCGCGAATCTGCACGAGACCTCCGCCTCCATGGAGGAAATCACCACTACCGTTCAGCAGACCACCGGTGCAACCCGGGAGGCAAACGAACTGATCAACCGTACGGTCGAGACGGCCCGCCGCGGCAGTGAAGTGATGAGCGAGATGGAAAGCACCATGGAGCAGATCAACGACTCCGCGACGCGCATCAACGACATCGTCACCTTGATCGACAGTATTGCCTTTCAGACCAATATCCTCGCTCTGAATGCCTCGGTCGAGGCAGCGCGCGCGGGCGAGTACGGCCGCGGTTTCGCCGTCGTCGCACAGGAAGTCAGAACGCTGGCAAGTCGATGCGCCGACGCGTCTCACGAGGTAAGCTGTGCCCAGAACCCAGCCGAAACCGACAGTGGAGAAACTCGAGGAATTCGCGGCGATGGCGGCCGCATAGCCGCTACCGCCGGCACTTTGCCACCCGTCGGGGAGGGCGGCCCGTTCCTGCAGGCAGTGCAGCCACAACAGAAAACGGGCTGGGCGGAATGGAGTCAACCTGGTCTTCTCTGTTCGTGAAGATCACTCCGAAAGTCGCCTTGCGATGAAGTCGTGCATGGCCTGCACCAAGTCTTCGCTCGCTTTCGAGGGGCGATGCCCGAAGGCGTGAGCCTCGCCTGGATAGAACAGGTATTCCACTGGAGCGTTGTTGTTCTGCAAGGCCGCGATCAAATCAAAAGTCATGCGCCACGGAATATTTTCGTCCTCGCCCGGCTGCACGATCATGACCGCGGGCAAAGTATCCACGGCCTCGCCTTGATTCAGGATGCGCTGGATGCTCGCATTCTTCATCGCCGCTTCCGTTCCAAAGTAGGCTTCATGCATGGCGCGCAAACGCGGGCGATTCACGCGGGCTGCGTAGTGGTAGCGGTATAGCGGATCGGATACCGGCCACAAGGCCACCACGTAATCCACTGCCGCGCCGACCGGCTGTTCCGCCGCCCCCGCGTGATCGGATTGGTGCATGGGAGCCTCCGGCTTTACCCCCGCCAGCAGGGCCAGATGGCCTCCCGACGAGCTGCCGATCAGTCCGATGCTGCCGCTGTCGATGGACAAGTCATCGGCATGCTGCCGCAGATAGCGAACCGCCTGCACCACGTCACGGCTGCCCAACGGATGCTGAAAGTCCGGGCCCTGACGGAAATCCACCGCCAGCACGTACAGACCGCTGGAAGCCAGCGCCCGGTTGTAATACTCGCCTGCAGTACGGTCATAGAGGTTCCATGCTCCACCATGCACCTCAACCACCGCTGGAAGCACGCCCTCTTCCTTCGGCCGGTAACTGCGCGCCTTCAATTCCAGATCGCCGACCGTGGCGTAAACAAAGTCCTCCTCAATCACCTCGTAAGTGCCCAGCGCGTCGAGCGCATCGGCGCTGGCAGTGACGATCGTCATAAGCAAGCCCACCATGGTCAGACAGGCGGTAGTGATGATTCTCATGCTCTCAAGCCCCATTCTTCGAAAATCATTGAATCCGGCCGGAGGGCCGGGCTTTCATTGTGCATCCCGTGGCTTTGGAATCAAAGCTGAATGCTCAGCGGAGGCTGAAAGTCCCAACCGCGCTGCTAGGAGCAAGCCGTCATGACCGACGACCGCGGGAACCAGGCTATTTCCCTGAGGTGCTCGACCACGCGCCCAATACAGTCACCGTAAACAATATCAACACCATACCGATTACTTGTGGGCTGTCCAGGCGTTCATTCAAGACCGCGACACTAAACAGTGATGCCGTGACTGGCTCGACCATGGCTACGATCGAGGCGACCGCCGGGGAGGTTTTGTTCAAGCCGATGATATAAAGAAAAAATGAGAGTCCCGCGCCTAAGATACCCAGTCCCGCAAACAGCGGCCAATCCGGCGTGCGCGTTGCTGCAACTAATTGGTCGACGCCGGCCGGCCAGACCAATATGGTTACAAGTACCGCAAAAGCAATGGAGAGAATCGCCTGCGGGCTGCCGTAAGGCGCCGCATAGTTGAAACCGAAGATAAACAGCGCATAGGACAGCCCGGCAAGCAGTCCGGCGCCAACGCCCACCGTCGTGATGTTGCCGGTAGCCGCATCGTACAGCTCCGTGAGCAAGACAATACCCAGCATCACCACAACGATGGCAGCCCACTTCAACATTGTGGGTCTCTCGAGCTTGAGCGCGAATGACAACATGTAGACGAACACAGGTGCGCAGTACATCAAGGTTGCCGCAACCGCGACGCTCCCCTGCGAAATGCTGACGAAATAAAACGAGAAGTTTCCTGCCACCCCGACCCCGGCAAGCACCGACCAGAGCCACAACCGAGCGTTGGCCAGTCCGCTATTACGCGGGCGCAGCACCAGCCATAGAAGGACAAACAGCAAGCCGATTGCACCTCGCGAAAGTGATACCACGAACGGGTGCCAGCCATCGGCGATGAGAATCCCGGCGATTCCACCTGACAAACCCCAGAAAAGAGCCGCCAGTACTATGTATGCGGTACTCACGAATCAAGTCCTGCTTCGTCCGACTACGGGCACATCACTGCTAGGCCTCAATATGGAATTGACCACACGATCTCACCCGCAAATAGCAGCTGCTGGCTTGAACTGCTTACGGGGGGCCGCCCTGGGACTTAACAAAGGTCTGCGTCCAGGCAGAGCAGCCGGCGTGCCAGGATGGTCGATTCTGGTCCGTTCATTGCTCTTTATAGAGGATCCCTTCGGTGGCTTAACCATCCTGAGCCGCTGTGCGTGACGACTCCCAACAGTTATCGTGCTAAGACACCCAGGAGGAAGACGACATGTTTCCGTCCAAACGAATCCCCGCATCATTATCCAGGTTCTCGACAAGGCGTTCAGCCTCACCAGTCCGGACACTATGTCTGCTGATGTCACTGCTCCCGATGGCGTCCTTCGCAGCTGAGGACGAAGTCGCTCTGCTCGACGGCCTCGGCAATCACGAGTACGACATCACCACTGACAGCGAACTTGCACAGAATTATTTCAACCAAGGCCTGCGCCTCTACTATGCCTTCAACCACCCCGAGGCAATCCGTTCATTCCGGGAAGCCCAGCGACTGGACCCATCCTGCGCCATGTGCTTCTGGGGAGAAGCGCTGGCTTATGGCCCCAACATCAACCTGCCAATGGACGAAGCTTCCGGCGTTGCCGCCCATGAAGCGGTGCAGAAAGCGAAGCAGGCGTTGGACGAGGAGACCGCGAAGGAGCGGGAACTGATCTCAGCGCTCGACGACCGTTACGTGGCGGAACAACCGGAAGACCGCAGCCATCTCGACCAGTCCTATGCTGAGACCATGGCTCAGTTGGCGGAGCGCTATCCGAACGACGACGAGATTCAAACTCTGCGCGCGGAAGCACTCATGGATCTTCGCCCCTGGGACTACTGGACAGAAACCGGTGAGCCGAAGGAGGGCATGGAAGAAGCGCTGGAACGCCTCAAGCGGGTGGTCGCGCGTTCACCCGAGCATCCCGGGGCATGCCACTTCTACATTCATGCGGTCGAGAAGGTCTACCCGGAGCGGGCCGTACCCTGTGCGGATCGGCTTGCCGCGCTGATGCCGGCTGCAGGGCATCTGGTGCACATGCCGGGGCACATCTACATCCGCGTCGGTCGTTACGAAGATGCGATCGCTGCGAACGAACATGCGACGCATGCGGACGAGTCCTACATCCAGGATCAGCGACCCGGCGCAAACTTCTATACGGCAGGCTACTATCCCCACAACTATGACTTCCTGGCCTTCGCCGCTCTGATGATCGGGCGCGGCGAACAGGCTATTGCAGCGGCAGAAAAAGTCCGCGAACTCGTCCCGGAGGAAATGCTCGGCACACCGGGAATGGACTTCCTGCAACACTGGCGAACTCGACCCCTCCAGGTTCAGGTGCGCACTGGTGACTGGCAAGCGATCCTGGATACGCCAGCCCCCGGTGCCGATCTGCCCCATGCCCAGGCACTGTGGCACTACGCACGGGGGAGAGCACTGGCCGCCACCGAGGACATCGCGGGAGCGGAAAAGGAACTGCAAAAACTCACTGCGATCGCCAATGGTCCCGAGGTGCAATCGCTGAAAATGGAGTTCAACCGCTCACCCGACATCCTTGCGGTTGGTCGGGACGTGCTGGCCGGCAGAATCGCCTCGACCGAGGGTGATCACGACAAGGCCGCGGACCTTATGCAGCAAGCCGTTGAGCACGAAGATGCGCTGCTATACGGTGAGCCACCCGAATGGTCGGTGCCGGTCCGACAGGAGCAGGGCGAGGTTCTGCTGGAAGCGGAACGGTACGAGCGAGCGGCCCAAGCGTTTCGGGAGGATCTGGACAGATTCCCCGGCAACGGCTGGTCGCTGCACGGTCTGGCCGAAGCGGAGCGGGGGATGGGCAACGACGGCGAGGCCAGGGAGATTGAAAAGCGATTCGAGGACGTTTGGGCAGAGGCGGACGTCGAGCTGGCAACCCGCTAAAGGGAAAGCAGAGGGGATGCCACGGCCGACCTGAGCAAAGCACGGAGATGCGAATGGACGAAGAACTTAGAACCAAGGTCCTGAAGATTCTGGATGAACACCGCATTGCCACGGTGGCAACTCTGCGGCCCGATGGATGGCCTCAGGCCACCACCGTGGGCTATGCGAGCGAAGGGCTGACCCTTTACTTCCTGTGCGGACTCGACAGCCAGAAGGCTCATAACCTGGCGCAGGATAACCGGCTATCCATGACCATTGATCACGATTCTGCGGACATCATGGCCATCAGCGGCCTGTCCCTGGCGGGTCACGCCGAGCCCGTCACGGACCACTCGGATGGGGAAAGAGCGCTGCAGTTGCTGCTGTCCAAATACCCGGCGCAGAAAACGGTCCCCACGGAGATGCCCAGCCCGGAGGATGTGCGGATTTTCCGTGTGACGCCGACCGTCATTTCCGTGCTGGACTACTCGAAGGGCTTTGGACATACCGATCTGATAACGCTCTGAATACCCTGGGCGATACCTGTTAGGGGCAACACTCAGGTTTCGCCCTTTTTCTGTTTCATGGTCTTACCTTCTTTGACCATTTTGGCGAAGCCGCGGGCTCGGGCGCGCTTCTCAGCCAAGGTAGATGTTGCCAGAGCGTTTTCACGGAGCAACTTTTTGTAACTGGACAGTCGACGACTGTCCAGCGTGCCTTCACAAATCGCTCGGAGCATCGCGCAGCCTGGTTCGGTTTCATGTTTGCAGTCCGCAAACCTGCACTGAGCCGCCAACTTGTCGATGTCCTCGAAAACAGCACCAATCGAGTCCTCGATTTCGGCGACTCTCAGCTCGCGCATACCCGGGACATCGACCAGCAGGCCGCCGGACGGCAGGATGTGCAACTCGCGGTGAGTCGTTGTATGGCGCCCCTTCTTATCGTCCTCGCGAATCTCACCGGTAGCCGCCAGAGAGCGCCCGGCCAAGGTGTTCAAGATCGTAGACTTTCCGACACCGGAGGAACCAACCAGCGCAACGGTGGAAGTTTTATCAATCCAGGAGCGAACCTTCTCCAGCGAAGCCGGATCACGAGCATTCACAGCTTCGACCGGCACTCCGGCTTGAGTGCCGCGAGCACGACGAACATAACTGTCCACATCCTCAACGAGGTCGGCTTTGGTGAGGACAATGACCGGCATCGCTCCGGCATCCGCACAGAGTGCAAGGTAGCGTTCCAGGCGGGACTCCTTGAACTCTTCATTGCAGGACGTAACGATGAAAAGCATGTCGATGTTCGCCGCTATGGGCTGAAGCTCATTGCTCGCGCCCGCCCCCAAACGCTTGAACAGACTCTTTCGCTCAAGCACTTCTTCAATTCGCGACAATGACTCATCCAACACGACCCAATCGCCCACGGTGGGCCAATCAATCGCGGGCGACTGACGCACGACAGGCGAAAGCTCTACAACGCGCTCACCGGGCCCACAGATAACAGTACTTCTCGACCGCTGGACCGCGACAACGCGTCCGACACGGTCCTCCAACAGCTCGATATCTGCCAACTGCTGGGTGAAAAAAGGGACCAGACCGAGTTTGAGCAATGAATCTTTCATGAGGGCGTCCCAATCATCGCAATGGCTGGATATAGCCGATGCACTATGCGGCTTTTTTCAGGCATTGTAATCCCACTGGATGCCCGAATGTATAGCCTCGACCGGGACCGGCCAAGCCCATCAGATCGGCGGGCAACCAGAGGCGGCTCGAGGGGAAACTGCCGAGAGCACGTGGGAGAAGAGGGACCTAAGGTTACTTCGAGGTCTGACTATCGACCAGCAGTGGTAGGTAGACGGTAAAAGTTGATCCTCTCCCGGGAGTACTGTTTACTTCGATGGTCCCGCCGTGAGCGGCGACGATTTGATTGGATATGAATAGCCCGAGTCCCAGTCCGCTGATGCTTTCGTGCGATACCGCACGATGAAAGCGATCAAATATCCTCGCCTGACTGTCAGCGTCAATTCCCATGCCCGAATCGGAAACCGCGACGATGGCCTGCGAACCATCTTCTGAACGGCGAATCGCGAGGCCTATCGGCTTGCCTTCTCCGTACTTCACCGCATTGCTCAACAGGTTCATCATGACTTGCTCAATCCGAAAGGGATCGCAGTCCACAACCATAGCTCCGGTGACCTCGCAATATAGCTCACAGGAAACCGCTTCATTGGACTCGCAGAAACCATCAAAGATTGTTTTTACGAGATCAACCAGGTCGGTGTGCTCGTAATGGAAGCTGAGTCGACCAGCTTCGATCTGGGTGACATCCAGAAGATCATCGACCAATGCCGCGAGCCGACTTACCTGCCGTTCGCAGGCATTCAAGCCCTTGGCGATTCGTTCAGAAGTCAGAGGCGTATCCGTTGACTCGCTCATTCGACGAAAGATTTGAAGCTGCATGCTGAGCGTGCTGAGTGGTGATCTGAACTCGTGTGAAGCGATACTGAGAAAGTCGTCACGTATCTGAACGGCTTGCTGCGCACGCTTGAAAAGTCTCGCATTGTCAATCGCGATCGCGGCCTGGGACGCTATGCCTGCGACAAGCCTTTCCTCGCGTTCCCTGAACATCGCTGGCTTGGAATGACCAAAGACGAGACCACCGATAACCTCGCCTGATCGCGATGTTACGGGTACGGCCAAATAACTAACCACCGGCAGATGACCTGTTGGCATGCCTCGATGAGGCGAATGTTTCCCGTACCGTTCATCCTGCGTGATGTTATCGCTGCGCACGATACGTTCGCCCATGAAAGTCGGTTCAAATATGCCGGTGTTGCGCGGCAGAGGAAACTTCTCGAACGCTTCGCGCGGCGCTCCCGACAAGGTGTACAGCACCAGGGACTCGCCCTCTTCATCGGTGACCTTATAGAACAGGGCACCAAATTCGGCTTTGCACAGCCTGGTTGCAGCATCCGTAATTGACTGCACCAGCTTTTCAAGATCGAGCTCCGCCGTCAGCTTTTGGCCGACCTCATTGATGATTTCAAGGTCTGCGTTCTGGGATTCCACCTGCTTTAGGAGAGCGGCGGTCTTCTCGTTTGCGGTCCGTTCATTGCGGTTGGCACGAAAGGTGGCGAAAACCAGTCCGGTGATGGCGATGCCGACCATCAGAACGGCCAAGGGTCCGAACCGGGTCCACAAAGGGTCAAATGCGGGACGTGTCGAAATCGCCAGAGTCCATGTGCGGCCTGCGACATTAAGTTCTTCGAGAGAACGAAACCCCGGGTCTGGATTCTGTTTCAGGAGGGTCATGTCGCCGAACAGGAGGCTCTCACGCCCGATCTCGGCGCTATCGAACACGTGGAAATATATATCTGGTCGGGCGTCCAGGTGAGATACCCGAATCGCCTCGAAGAGATCGTGAGCGCGAAAAGGGCTGTAGACAAATCCTTGCAACGCTTCGCGGCGCTCGCCAACTGTTGCAGTCGGCATGCCTGAGCGATAGACAGGCACGTATATCAGAAAACCAGGTTGTTGCTCGGTTCCGACTTCTTGTACCAGCGTCACTCTTCCGCTGGCTGCAGGTCGACCCGAATCCCGCGCAGCCGCCATGGCAGCGCGACGAGTTGGTTCTGTAAACATGTCGTAACCGAAAGCGCGCTGATTGCGCCACTCAAAAGGCTCGAGATAAACAATGGAGAAGTACTCCTCTCGCGCAAATTCCGGCCATACGGTGTAGTTAGTGAAGCCATCGCGGCGCATCTCTTCTATATGATCGCTGAGGCGCTCAGCCGGAATCCGGGCGGTGTAGCCAATTCCTTGGATGCCCGGGTACTTCGCTATCAGCCCCGATCGTTGCACGTACTCTTCGAAATCTTCGCGATCAATCTGCGTGACGGCAAATGCACTGGAGGTCTGCACCAAGGCGTTGATGTAGGTTTGCATCCGAAAGGTGATCGCCGACTGCAGTTCGTATACACGGCGATTGAAGCGAGCCTCGTTGTACTGAGCTGTACTCGTTGTAACCAGATACCAGGCCGCTGCCGTCAGCAGCAGCGACAAAGCGATCGAAAGCTGGACCCGAAACGGTGCGAGGGGGCTCTGGTCCACACCTAGACCCTATCGCTGTGATGAGCGGATACAGGCATCAGCTTTAACCCTCGTCCGGTGCGCCGTCGCTCAACCCAGAGGTATGCCCACAGAATTTGCGCGCGACCGCGGATAAGTTATCAAACTGAATGGGTTTGGCGAGCCCTGCTTCAGCGCCAAGCTTCCGCGCCTTCTGCTCAGCATCTTGAGCGGCTGTAATCACGACCACCGGAATCGTTGATAATACCGGGTCGGCGAGCTGATGCTTTCGGAATTCCTCCCCGTTCATGATCGGCATCATCATGTCGAGCAGTATCAGACCGGGAGGCTCCAGAGTCGCTAATAGGTCAAGAGCAGTTTTCCCGTTAGCAGCAGTGCGCACGGAGTAGCCCGCAAGCATCAACGCCTCAGCAAAGGTTTCGCGTATGCCTGGATCATCATCCACGATCAAAACGGACTTGTGCATTGGCCTCCTGACGATGGTTGGGCATTCAAGTAAGTATCCAGGCCGAAACCCATGTTCATCACCCGAGCCACACCGGTCCCGGCGACGTTAAATGGTCGGTGTTGTTTGATGTCGCATAAACACGAATCGAGCGCTACCCTCGGCGCACCGGGGGAAGGGCAGCAATGCACACCGCGTGCCACTACTCGGAACTCGAGCTGTGCTGACGCGATGTAGCGTATAGGGGTATTCTGTTTGTCGCGAGCTGCTAGAAGCTGTTCATGCGATCTGACCCCGGTATGGCGCGGTCTAGAAAGGGGATCATCGAATAGCCGTTTTGCTGGTAGCCAGTTAGGGATATCCAGCCATTTCCGACCTGAACGATCTCCGGCAGAACCGACTCAGCGGAAACATCGTGAGCGCGTGCGGCTGTCATGCAGATGTCGAACCTCACGCCGTCCTTGTCCATCGACGATATCTTCTCGGCCATGGTTTCCGAACTGTCCCCGTTGCTTGCGCTTAGCGCCGCTTCAGCAGCATCCCGATGATCACGCCGAGGCCCATTGCAGCAAGTAACCGGGGAGTGTCGCTGACCGGGACATAACGCGTCCCCTGCTCGCTGATCTCGATCACGCCCACGGGCTTCATGGCGATGCCGCCGCCAGCGCCGCTACCCGTCGATTTACTCGTGCTGCCACTCTCGCCCAGGCCACCGCCGAAGCCGTAGGCCAGCTTGGCGACCGGAACGATGGTCCTGCCGTGCTCGCATATTGGCTCGCCGAACACCTTGGAAGTACCGGTGCTGCTCTTCAAATGCTCTAACAGAGTTTGTAGTTGCTCCGAGAGGTTCATGTGGCCTCCTTGGCGGGCGAGACTGTGGAATCGGAGCAGAAGAAGTGCAAGCCGCGGGCCGTGCGTGAATCTATGTCCACGTTCGGTGACAACTTCGGTGCGGCAACCAGAGCTGGCTACCGCACCGCAATTGGCTCTTTGGGTGTCGGCTTGATTCGGCTGGTCAGAGGCGGCAAAAACTCAAGGGCTCAAGCCATAGTCGATTTCGGTCAGCCACATTACCCTGTCGTAGCTGGATGGACCTTGGCCGGTCGGTTGATAGAAGCGGAGCCGGTTGGTCATCACAGGGTCGAAGGTGATTGTGGTCTCGGTTTCGGCCGAGGTCGGCTTGACCGTGGCTATCGTCGCGTACGACGAACCATTCCAATTCTGCACCTGGACTTCCTGCGAGGTCATGTATTCGCCGCGTTTATCATTGAACGCCCAGTGGATAGTGGCGTAATCCACTTCCTTCGTCCCACCAAGGTGGACCTCCACAAAGTGGGGAGCGCTACTGCTTTCGCTCGATGCCCAGGTGGTACTGGTCCCGCCAGTCGCGTCGATCACCCCATCATCGATTACGGATGTGCTGTAGCCAGCATAGGTGCTGTCGACCGAGATACCAGCCACGTCGAGCACGCGATGGTGCTCAGTCGTCTGGCCGCCCCGGGACGCTGTCAACGTTACTTCGTAACGGCCCGGTTCGGAGTAGGTATGGATCGGGTGCTGAGCTACGCTTGCGTTCCCGTCTCCGAAATCCCACGTCCAGGCCGTCAGCTCCCCGTTGGGATGTGTCGAGGTGTCAGTGAAGCCGATGGCAACGCCCGCTTCGAAACCGCTAGCCGGATCGGTAGTAAAGGAGGCCTCAAACTCGTCTAAGGGCTCCAGGTCAATTTCGGTAATCCACATCACGGTGTCATAGTTAACGGGACCGTGGTTCGGCGGCTGAATGAAGCGGAGTGTCCTTGTGGGGTAGGGGTAGAAGAAAAAGCTGGTCGACGCTTCCGGGCCTGTCGGCCTTATCGTCTGAACGTCCCAGAATTCGGACCCGTTCCAGATCTGTACATCGACGCGCTGCGACGTCATGTACTCTTCCCGTTTGTGATTCCAGGCCCAATGGATCGTGACGGGGCCAAGCCGCATTTCCTTACCGAGGTCTATGGTTACCGCGTGTGATTCATTGCTCTCCGCTGACGCCCAGGTTGTGCGCGTGCCGCCGAAGGCATCGATCACTCCGTCATCGATTGGCGCGGTGTCATAGCCCGGATAGGTGCTATCAACGCGAATCCGAGGGGCGGTACCAACGTCGATTTCAGAGAGCCACATCACCGCGGGGTAGGCCGAAGGGCCCATACCTGCTGGCTGAGAGAAGCGAAGCTTTGATGTGATGACGGGTTCGAATTCGACGGTTGTTGCCTCTACATCGACCTTCGGGTTTATTGTCGCCACCGTGCTATAGCCGGAATCGGTCCACGCCTGTACCTCAAGCTGCTGCGGTGACATGTACTGTCTGCGCTTGTGGTTGTACGCCCAGTGAATGGTGGCAGAGTCGAGGGTTTGCTGCCTGTCTAACGTCAGCTCTACCCAATGTGGCTCGGTCATGCTCTCTGTGGAGGCCCAGGTCGTATCAGTGCCGCCCAAGGTGTTGATATCCCCGTCATTGATCACGTCCTTGCTGTAACCGGGATAAGTACTGTCAACTGCGACGGGGAAATCGACGTTGTAGTCGACCTCCGTTAGCCACATCACACTGTCGTAACTGTCTGGCCCCTCGCTGGGTCGTTGATAGAAGCGAAGCTTCGTCGTGACAACAGGATCGAAGGTGTCGGTGCTCCGCTCTTTGGTTTCCGGCGAAAAGTGTGTCAGGAACCCCACTGTTTCGTATCGCGAACCGTCCCAGGCCTGCACTTCGACTCTCTGCGAGGTCATGTACTGGTCTCGATAATTATTGTAGGCCCAGTGGACGGTGACCGATCCAATCTTCTTCGCTTCGGCGAACTCCAATTCGACCCAGTGGGGCTCGGTGCTGCTCTCCGCCGATGCCCAGGTTGTGCTGGTGCCGCCACGCGCGTCGATGACGCCATCGTCGATTGCGGAGGTATTGTATCCGGAATAGGTGCTGTTTACGGTAATCGTAGTGTCACGACTCTCTTGAGCCTGAGGCTGAAACGATGTAGCGAGAAAAAATGCAAAAATAAATTTACTAATCCGATTCTGTCAATTCGATCCATGAATATGTTCTCCCTCTTCCTTGGGTATCCATACTTTCGTATTAGCTTGCGCGTGTGCGCAATCGAGTCATGGAACGGCTCCGCTGCGGTTCTCATGGCTGCTTGCTCGAGGTCAACCGATTCCCTGGAATAACTCGATCCAGGAAGGACAGAAGGGTATCAAAAGGGGATGTGAAGGTGCAAAAATCGAAGAAAAAAATTGAGTGTCTAAGGAGCGGCGTGAATATTTTATTAGATCAAGTGGACTCACCGCGAGCCTTCTAACTGCCAGCATCCAGCACATGGAAGACCCCCTCCTCGCGCAACACACGCAGGCCTATGCATAGGGTGGACACGCCTGAGCGAATGCGATAGTCGAAGCGCAGCCGTTCTTCGCATTCTATGGCCGAGAAGTAGCGAAAATTTATTGGTCCTTGGAGTTGCTCTGCCAACTCAACCTGGTGCGAGGAAAACATGAACAGAAAGTTGCTTCTTGCCGAGAAGCGTCTCAGTACCGCGAGAGATGCCTCGAGAGTATCCTTCACGTTCGTTCCCTTGAATGGTTCGTCCATTATGGCGACAACCCGATATCCCGCGGTAATCGCGTCGGCGATATCTTTCACGCGCAGTGCTTCTGCACGAAAATAGCTCACGCCAGTATGCAAGTTATCTGACAGGGAGATCGAGCTGATCAGCCGCTCTACTGGCACAAAGCGGTAGCTGCTCGCTGGTACACCTATGCCGAGGTGTGCGAGGTAAAGAGCGGTTGCGAAGGCGCGCAGATAGGTGGTTTTGCCAGCCATGTTCGGACCGGTCAAGAACAGGCCGCGACGTTCTTGATCGAGTTCGACCGGATTGGCGACAGGATTGTGAACATAAGGATGTACCAGTCCCTCTGCGTGTATCTGCATGGCTCCCTCGACAACCGCCGGTAGTACAAACTTGTGCTTGTCTGTGCAATCGGCCAAGGCAAGGAGCGCATCGATTTCATAGACAAGAGACAGCAAGCGGTAAGCACTCTCCGCCTCGCGAATGCGAATTAGCTGATCCAGACGAAGTACTCGCCAGAACTTTCCCGGCTCCATGTCGGACTTCTCGGTTTCGACATCAGCCAATGGACCCTCAAGCAAGGCTTTTGCCTCTGATAGCAGGGGGCGTAGCTCTCCCGCTGGCGCTGCCAAGCCCGGCTGCCCGAGAAAACACCGAAGCGTAGCGATCAGCTTGCGCACCAAGTGAACGCCCCTTGCTATCGAAAAGTAATGGTTGGCTTGGTTGGAATAAAGCGAAATCGCGCTCACGGTAAACTCGACAAGATTATCTGCGATCACCGAAGGGAGTGCCGCATGCATGTAGGTTTCGATACTTCCAGTGACATACCGCAGGTTGCCTGCATGGAACGCGTCGAACAAAGCCCTGTTGTCGATGATGTAGGCGATTGTTCTTTGTGTATCACGTATACGGCAAGGGTCAGCCCAGGGTTGTCTCATCCGTCGCTCCAGGGCCCGTTCCCCGCCTTTACTATTTGTCATGTTGCACAGCTGAAACAGACTCGCGCCTTCGGAAGATTCGAAAACCTCCAGCTCCAACAGGGTGTGGTCATCGAGACCGAGGAATTCGGAACCGGTGTGGCTGGTTGTAGGCAGGTCCATATATCGTTCCTTGAGGCGGGCCAAACACTGCCGGGTGAGGCCCGGTACGTTATTGTGATATGTCATGTGAGAGTGTGCCTGCGGCGTTTACAGGTTACCATCGCGTACCCCGCCATGTGCAGCGAGTGTACCGCAGGGGTATGATTCTTCGTCCGGGCCTGACAATGAATGCGGACGTTCGAGGCTATTGCTGGACTGAGCTTTGTCTTTCAGAATCAGCTGCTTACATGGGGTCCGATCCCGCAATGCCGGACCAGAATAAACACCACAAGAGGAATCAACATGAAGCGCGTATTTGGATTGGCATTGGCACTGGGTCTGGCTGTCAGCGTGGCTGCCATTGCCCAGGATGGCCACGATCACAGCAAGCCAGCACCGATCGACGATCCCGCCGTGCAGCGAGTGGCGCCCTTTCAGGTTTTCGATAATCTCTATTACGTAGGCGCGCAGTGGGTCGCAGCATGGGTCCTGAAAACGAGTGAGGGACTGATTCTGATCGACGCGCTTTATGGGGACCTGTTGCCGTTTATCGAAGAGGGTATCGAAGATCTGGGCATGGACCCGGCTGACATCAAATATGTTCTGGTCACCCATGCCCATTTCGATCACGCAGGCGGTGCCAGGTATTTTCAGGACAAGTACGGTGCCCGGGTTGCCATGATGGAAGCGGATTGGGACTTGGCAGCGGGCAAGCCGGATTTTCGCGAGTACCCCAGGCCGATGCGCGACGTTGTTTTGAAGGATGGCGATACCCTTTCGCTCGGTGATACCACTATTACCTTCTACCACACGCCCGGTCATACCCTTGGGGTCAGCTCCATGCAGTTCACCGTCTATGATCAGGGCGAGCCCTATGAAGCCTTCGTTATGGGCGGGGCTGGTTTGAACTTCAAAGGCAAACAGCGGATTGAAAGCTACGTGAAAAGTCTGGAGCGAATCAAAGGCTTCGATGACATCCAGGTGAATGTCTCTAATCACGCGAGCAGCGGCGACGTGTTTGCGCGAGCCAAGGCGCTGCAGAATCGCAAGCGCGGTGAGCCGCATCCCTTTGTGGATCCGGCCGCGTTCCAATCGTGGATTGCAACCCTGATTGCAAACGGTAAGCAGGCATTGGGGAAGCACTAAGCTATCGTACAACCCGATCGTGAAGGACTGGCTATATGGGAACTGAACGATGTGGGTGTTCCGATTCCGGATCGTTTCTCCAGATCCGGCGGCGCAGCTGATTGACGGCAAGATTGTTCGCAGCAGACTCCAGGAGGGCGCTCTTTCCTCTTCAAGCGACGTCATGTATGCAGCCCGGGTGGAGCAAACCCCCGCTGGCCGCAACGTGCTCTCGGTGCAGGTTAAAGACCTGAACGGAAACCTTCCAGGGCAGCCGGAGCGTGGCATGTACATGATGGCTGCAGAGTTCAGCGCAGCATCAGCCGAAGCAACAGAAATAGACGTTTACTATCCGCCGGGTGATGTGTATCAGAACATAGTCGATGCAACAAGGGCTTGGAGCCAAAAAGGCTCCGCCGCCTGTCCCGAATTGGGCTAGAGCAAGGTGTGGGGTGTCCCATACTTTTGCTGGTCGACTTTGTAGCAAATGACCCTTGGGACTTATACCTTTGTTCGCTCGAGCAATCGGTCAGGAATCAACAGGGGGTTGTCCGGCAAGAAAGATTGTACTCGCCTGCTCCAACTCGCTACAGCAGGGCTGTCCAGCATCGAGCTTCCATTTTTCATTCCCATCAGGTGGGGCGCTACGATGATGGGGTAGGCCGATAAATCCGCGAGAGTCGGTTTACTTTGACCGGCGAAAAAGGGTCCGTCCTTCAGATGGGCAACGAATTCTCTTTGCAGTCGGGTGATTCGGTCGGCTATGGATTCCGTCAAATCCAGCCCTCTGACCATGTGCACAATAAAGGGAGCGCGTCTAACGGCAAAGGGCCACAGGGCTCTCGCATACCACGGCAAGGGCGTGGCGTCATGAACGGCCCGTGCCAGTTTCCACCCGTTTCGAATCGCGTAAACTGGGTTTTCCCATTCGACGGCACGACGGAAATTAGTGGGTATCAGACTCTCGCTGACCCAATGGTCGATTGCCAGAATCTCAGCTTTGAGCGATTCATCGGCCGGCATGATCGGGTTTTCCGGATAGAGCTCCTCCAGCCACAGACCCAACTCACTTGATTCGAGTCGCCATTCATCGCCGATCTGCAAAACAGGAACCCGTCTCTGTCCGGTGAAGCGTATTGCCGCATTGTTCATGGGATTGACTCCCATCAGCTCGTAATCCAGTTTCTTATATTTCAAATAGCATCCTACTTTTTGAGCATAGGGGCTTGTTGGATAGGCGTATAGTCGGATTCGCGAGTTGGTTTCACTCATTGCGTTAAGACTCTTGCGGTGAGGTCGACAGGTAATCGGGAGTTATGATTGTTTCTGCTATCGAGTCAAGCTGCGTGCCCGGTTGATGGATACCGGCGGGTCACCGCCGAAGAAAATCTACCGGATGGCCGATGGTAATATCTTCGCGATTTCGAGGCCAGTTGAGGATTCAATGATGAGCGAGCGAAGCAACAGGGAAGCACTGGCCGTCGGTATCGCTACGCAACGGGCTAAGCGTCTGATCACCAGCCGTGTCTCTAGCCCGGGGTCGGACCCTCGTGATTGATTGCGCATGGAATTGGCCTCTTCAAAAGGACTTCTCGGAGCTTAGAGGTTGCTTTTCAGCCGGAAAATCGGCGCTGTATGCTGTGGCGGGCTCATTAGACCAGAGAGACCATCACCTTCGGTCACACGAGACACCGCGTTGCGCTATCGGTCTCGGGAAATCCACACCTTGCTTCACCCATCTTAAATGTGAATGTCCGTATCTACCTGATTGCCAGAGCCAAATATTCGAGGGAAAAACGATATTGGCCTGGCGCATTGCGCACGCTGGTTTTTAGGGAGCTGAATCAGCGTGAACGAGCCGACTCCGGGTTTCCGGAATCGGTTTTTCACTAGCTCCGAGTAGTTACCGCGTAAATGACGAGATCCAGTCCAGATTGGGCTCAAGTGACCATTCTGAGCCGCCGTTCGTCCAAAGGCTATCGAGCCGGTTCTCGTTGAAGCCGCAGCCGCCATTGCGCATATAGCAGTGCTCGGCCTGACCGTCGCTGACTTCTGAATGGCTAACCATGTACCAGCCGCTATTGTTGGTTCGGAAGGCTGAATAATGCCCCGAGCCACCAGCCAGGCCGGTAAGCTCCTCCAACTGAGCCTGTACAGAAGCGGCAGTGCCACCCATGTACGCATCTCCTTCGCCATTGATGGCGCGGAGCCTGTCACTTGGAAGTGTTCGGTTGCCATCGGCTACGCAGGCGCGTAGATCGTAGCTGTCGTACTGAACGCCGGCGCCCAGCGCATACGCTGCCTCAATTCGCGCATCGAAGTTGTTCCCGAGAACGGCAAGAATTGAGCCCTGGCTGAACCCGCCCACGACGACGCCTCTACTGCAGTCTGCCTTGCTCCGCGAACAGAGTTTCGAAATAGCGGACTTGTTGTTCTTCGCGTCAAAGATATATTTTGACCGTTGAGACAAGGTCGAGCAGTCACCAAATGTCGAGTTGGAGTAATCGACCGTTGCCGCCACATACCCTCGGTCGGCCATACTGTTGATCGCGGCCATCGCGGAAGCGTTTTCATGGTCTTCCCAGGTGCCAACCATGTAAACGAAAACCGGATAAGTTCCGGTCGCAGAAGGCTCAACCCCGGTGATCGCGGCTCCGCGACCCCCCTTGCCGTTTGAATAAGTATCCGAAAAACTGTCGCCCGCGTTTACAGTGGCACTGATGAATGCGCTGCTTGCCACGATGGCTGCTGCAGTTAGTTGCTTGGCCAATATTGTCGTCATAGCTAGTCCTTTCTTTTCTTATGAGTGGAAGCGAACCGTTGTAAACTTCCCTTAGAATAGGGGCATCGCAAATTAGAGTTCTCCATCGTACACTGGACGAGCAAGGAGAACGATAATGAGAAAATCACGCTTCACAGAGACCCAGATCGTCAAGATCCTTAAAGAGGTCGAAGGGGGACGGTTGGTCAAGGAGGTATGCCGGGAATACGGCATCTCCGACGCGACCTACTACAACTGGAAATCCAAGTACGGCGGCATGGAGGCGTCCGACGTTAAGCGGCTCAAGGAGTTGGAGGACGAGAACCGCCGTCTGAAGGCGATGTACGCCGAACTGAGCATGGAATACCGGATCGTCAAGGACATCGTAGAAAAAAAGCTATAAAGCCAGCGATTCGTCGGCAGCTCGTTGATTACGCTCGGGAAGAGCATGGGGCAAGCCTTCGCCAAGCGTGTCGCGCAGTTGGCATTAGCGATTCAGTCTACAGGTACCAACCTGACCCACGCGGAGATGACAAAGCAGTCGCGAAGCTGCAAGAGGCCGTTGAGCGCTATCCAGCGTATGGCTTCGACAAGCTGTTCAAAGTGCTCCGGCGCTGGGGTCACCCTAGGAACCACAAG
The DNA here is from genome assembly GCA_026192395.1 of Proteobacteria bacterium 005FR1. Taxonomy (GTDB): domain Bacteria; phylum Pseudomonadota; class Gammaproteobacteria; order Pseudomonadales; family Cellvibrionaceae; genus WACF01. The sequence continues at coordinate 1,605,858 of WACF01000001.1, read as the reverse complement.
CGCATTTACCGCCTGTATTGCGAGCTAAACCTGAACAAACGTCGACGTGGAAAGAAACGGCTACCGGCCCGTTATCCGGAGCCGCTGGCGGTACCCTCTCAGGCCAACCTTTGTTGGTCAATGGATTTCATGAGTGACAGCCTCTTCTGCGGGCGTCGATTCAGGACCTTCAATCTGCTCGACGACTTCAATCGTGAAGCGCTCGCCATTGAAGTGGACTTGAACCTACCCGCCCCAAGAGTGATTCGCGTCTTGGAGCGAGTCATTGCCTGGCGAGGTTATCCCAGGAAGTTGCGCATGGACAACGGCCCGGAATTCATCTCAACGGCTTTGGCCGAGTGGGCTGACGAACACCGGATTGAACTCGAGTTCATCAAGCCGGGCAAGCCGACTCAGAACTCATTCGTCGAACGGTTCAACAGAACCTACCGCGACGAGATCTTGAACATGTACGCCTTCCGCACCCTGACCGAGGTGCGAGAACGGACGGAAAACTGGCTTCGAGAGTACAACGAAGAGCGGCCCCATGACTCCCTTGAAGACCTCACACCCTGGGAGTATCTGACCTTACACGAACAGATGGAAAACTCTAGTTATGCCTGACCCTAAAAAGGGGAGGTTTACACGTTTACACCGTCAGCTGGCCCGTGATTAGCTACCCTGACTATAACTTTCGTCCGTGTTTCGGGACCGCCGAGGTATCGAGATAGGTGCCGCGACGAACTAGCGGACCTGGGAAGTGCGAGGTACTTCTGCATTGCCGATGGAGCACTGGCTCAATGCAGTAGTACTTTAGTAGTATCTCTGCCGTGTAAAGATTGGTCAAGTAAAAAAATTACGTCAAGTAAAGTGATTGTTGATGCACATTTAAATTCGTTCGGCCACCCTAATATCGCAAGGAAAGTCCGCATGTGCGCACGTCGAAAGAGCCTGGAGTAAATCACCATGACAGCTCTTGTGGACGCATTTGCTATCGGGCCAGCAAACGCTGGTTGCATGGCGCGAAAACGGGCATAGCGGTTAACACCTAGGAAGAAATCCCTTGCGACATCCTTGCTTCCACCGGCCTCGAACAGCTTGGATTTCCAGTATCCAAACTTCTGTACTCACGTTCACCAACCGCCTTGGCTTTGGCGGAGATTGAAATTGACCAGCGAAACAATGTGTCACGCCATCAGACAACTATCCCCACCTGTGGGAATCTCGCACGCTCGTGGGTGTCCCGAATCTCCGTTATCGAGAGCAAAACCGACAACCAAAAAAAGCCCGGCCGAAGCCGGGCCAAGTGGAGGTACTACTTAGGGGCAAAGCCCAATGCTGCTGGAGGTGTCGTGTGTCAGCGTGCTCTGGGCCAGACTTGTAACGCAAAAGTTGACGGTGATATTGCCCTTGGCGGTGCTAGAGGAAACTATCTCGGCCACGCCATTGGCATCGGTAACGGCCGACGCGCCAGACTCCACAATGCTGCCGCTGAAGTCGCCCGTTACGGTCACATTCGGCGCAGGCGAGCCTGTGTTATCTAAAACGGTAACCTTGGCCGTGGCATATTTCTGCCCCTGACTGGCGCTCAGGGTGCCGGTTTCTACCGAACTCACGCTCATAGTGGTGGCGTCGCTGCTGCCAGCGCTTACGCTCACGGTGCTACTGGAGCTACCGGTGGCGCCACCATTATCGGTGACTGTTAGTGTGACTGAGTAGGAGCCAGACGCAGAGTAATTGTGAGAAGCAAGAGAACCACTGCCGGTAGCGCCATCGCCGAAGTCCCAATCGTAACTGGCAATCGACCCATCACTGTCACTGCTGGCAGTGCCGTCGAAATCACAGCTTAGATCAGTACAGGTGTGAGTGAAGCTGGCGGTGGGCGCCGTGTTGCTGCCACTGCTGGCTACGCCATAGGTATCGAAGTTGTCCCAGTAGTAGATATCGGACGTGAACGAGTTGGGGTTCAAGAGGACCACCAAGCTGTCCACATCGTTGTTCCCCGTGGCGCCATCTATGCGCTCCTGGAGCTCGAACTTCAGTCTCTCCCACTGGTTCTGTACGGAGGTATGAGCCACATATTTTGAATGACGACCGCTGGGGTAGTTACTGGCAGTGGCTACACTGCTGTTCTCCAGTTGCACCAGAATTTCTGTACCCACGGGGGCTGTTGCCGTGTAAACGTCCAGGTAGAAGGCTCTATCGCCGCTCATGTAGGGTGCAACGTCGGGAATCGCCGTAGTGCCGGCAACGAGCACGTCCCATTGTTCTTGGGAGTTGCGCACATATTCCGCCACAGTAGCCGTACCGTTGACGCTATCGGGCGCAGGATTGGCCGCGGCTTGATTAAAGGTGCCGGTTACGGTGGTGTAGACCAGGTTGCGGTTGGCTTCGAAGTCGTCGTGCACGTGGTCGCGCGCAAGCTGTGGCAACAGATAAACGTTGGCGACAACCTGCTGAACGCCGCAACTATTATCGATGTTGGCGACCACATCACCGCCACTACCTTCCTGCCACTGCACCTCAATAGACCGGGTGCCCGCGCCAGAGACAATGGTCGCACCGGCGGGTACGCTCCAGGTATAGGAGCTGCTGGTGCCGACTTCATCGATCACAGAGTAGGTCGCAGTTTCGCCAACCGACACCAGATGCTCGCCAGTAATGGAAGGCTGCCGGGTGTCATAGACCCGTACATAATCTACGTCCATGGTTTGCGGCAACTGCGAGTCGTCCACCCAGCCACCGAGGCTGCCGCCGACAGCAATGTTCAACAAGAAGTGGTAGCGATAGTACTCGAAGGTCCAGTAGGAAGAGCTGCTGAGATCCTCGGGCCTTTTGACGGAATAGAGGAGGTCATCAACGTACCAGCGGATTTCATGGGGCTCCCACTCGACCGCATATACATGGAAGTCATCGGACCAGCGGTCAGGCTGCTTTAAAATGCTGTTACCGGTCCATTCATTGTCGGGCCATGCCTCACCATGGTGAATGGTGCCCGATACGTGCATGTCGCTTTGGCCGGTGGACTCCATGATGTCTATTTCGCCACTCATAGGCCAGCCCACGTCAGGGTCTGTAGGCAACATCCAGAAGGCCGGCCACATGCCGGGGCTATTGGGCAACTTGATGCGTGCTTCGAAGCGGCCGTGAGTCCACTCGCCACTTTGCGGCATGTTGGCGGTGCGCAGGCGAGCCGAAGTGTAATTGCTTGCGCGGACGCGTTCTTTCTTGGCGGTGATGGTTAGCAAGCCATTGGCTACAGTGGCGTTCTCTGCCTTGTACCACTGGAGTTCGTTATTGCCCCAGCCACATAGATTGATGTTACAGCCATCGCCGATCTGCGGCTCCCATTTATTCGTGTCCAGGGCGCTCCCTTCGAATTCATCACTGAAAACCAGGTTCTGGCACTGATTGGCTGACGCCGCTTGGCCCGACCACAGCATGCCAGCGCAAAGCGCTGCCAAAGCTCCGTGGTGCAGGGTGTATTTGCTCACGTTCATGGTTCGCTCCTCACGTTATTGTTATGGAACTACACAGAGTGAAATGACTGCCCCATGCTGGGGAAGCGACATAAGAGCGCGAATTCGATGGCGAATGCAAACCTTCTCAGGTCCCGATTTAAACAGGCAATTCCCACTTCACGGCTTTCAAAGTGGGTCATCAGCGGTTTTTGAAAATGCTACAAGGACCATGCGCGTCGAAACTGTGCACGGCTTCAGCTAAAGAAAGGCACGGTGGTGTGCAAACACCGATGATTACTGGCGCAGACACGGACGGCGAAACAAGCGATCGCGATGGAACCGGTCATGAGTACACGAGGTTTTTAGGAGGTTACAGGCGCGCAAGCTCGATGAAGGCGCTAAGATTATTTTTACATATAAAACATATCGTCTTATTTGATTGTCGCCGACGCGATAAATGCATTGAAAAGCTGCGGGATGATTTAGTTCGGATGCCTTATCCTCTTCCTCAAGCAAGGCTGCGCGAAGGACTATGCCTTGCCACGTTCGGGTCGGGCTAAGCATCTGTTCACGAGCAGTGTCTCTGCGTATTCTCAGATCAGGGATACGCCGCCACAGCGGCGGGCAGGGGTACTTATGGCTTTCGCAGGTTTCTTGGGTGAGAAGACACCTGCCGATGTGATACCGCACACCTTTTCCGACTATCTCGAGCTTGTGTGCGACCGATCTGGGACACCCACACTTTGCTTGACGGATGCGGGGCAAGTAGATAGTGCGACCGATCTGGGACACCCACACTTTGCTTGACGGATGCGGGGCAAGTAGATGACCGATCTGGGACACCCACACTTTGCTTGACGGATGCGGGGCAAGTAGATAGCCTCAAGTTTGTATCTAAATACAGGCCACCATCTGCACCACCTGGGACACCCACGCTTTGCTTGACAGGATGCGGTCAGGCAAATAGCCTTTTGGCTGTATATAAAAACAGGCGAGGGAATATGCCAATGACCCGTGCTCGCAGAGAGCTCGTATCCCTCGAAGACACCCCTTACTACCATTGCACGACCCGCTGCGTGCGTCGGGCGTTTCTCTGCGGTACCGACTACAGCACCGGCAATTGCTTCGAACACCGAAGGGGCTGGATCAGTCGACGAATCAAAGAGTTAGCGGCCGTCTTCACCATTGATGTCGCTGCCTACGCGGTAATGTCCAACCACTATCACGTGGTAGTACGAGTCGATCGGGAAGCTGCCGAGGCGCTGACTCGCGACCAAGTGATCGAGCGCTGGCAGCACCTGTTCAAAGGTCCGCCCCTCATCCAGCGCTACTGTGCAGGCCAGTTGCTCTCCGAAGCAGAAGTCGAGGTTGTCGATGAAGTTGTCGACGAGTGGCGAAGCCGGCTCATGGACATCAGCTGGTTCATGCGCTGCCTTAATGAACATATTGCCCGTAAAGCCAATGCGGAAGACGGCTGCAAAGGCCGCTTCTGGGAGAGCCGCTTCACGACCCAGGCTCTATTGGATGAAACGGCTTTGCTCGCCTGTATGGCCTATGTGGATCTCAATCCGATAAGGGCGGGCTTGGCCGACAGGCCGGAAAGGTCCGACTACACCTCCTTGCAAGAGCGCCTGGGCTTCACACCCGATGCGGCGCGCAACGAGGAAGAGGAGGGCACCATACCTCAAGCCAAGCTAATGGCTTTCGCAGGTTTCTTCGGTGAGAAGACACCTGCTGACGTGATACCGCACACCTTTCCCGACTATCTCGAGCTTGTGGACTGGACTGGTCGTTTGGTGAGAAGCGATAAGCGAGGAAGTATTCCAACCGGGCTTCCTCCCATTCTCCAACGGCTCAACATTGAACCAGAGCAGTGGTTGAAAGCCGCCAATGGTCTGGAGCGGCGTTTCTGTCATGCAATCGGACCGGTAGCTTCACTCAGCGAATTCTGTCAGCGCTTGAACAAGCGCTGGCTGCACGGTGCGAAAGCGTGCAAAGCGTTTTATCCGAAAGCGGTCGGCACCTAGCAAGGAATCCCTTCCGACATTCTCCCGCCCACCGGCCTGAGCTGGCTGGTTCTTATTCTCCAACTCGCAAACTTTCGAAAGCTGACAGCCTGACCGCGCTGGAGCTGCGGTATCCGGACGCTGTTCACCTGTATAAATGCACTTAGGTGCGGCACTTGGTCCGTGCAGTTTTCAAAGTGTGGGTGTCCTGGATTGGTTTCTTTTATCGAGCTCTAGAATCTTGCCTATGTAAAAAACTTGAGTTAGTAAGAACTTGAGATCAATGAATACTTTTTCATGGCCTTTCAAGAAATGGTAGCAGCGATGCTCGAGAAATATGCGGTCCTGTAGATTGATGCTTAGACTTCTCGTTGATTTCTCGAACGCGCGGTCAAAATCTATAACGTTGGTAACATCGGTCTCTCTAGTTTTTCCGAGTATGCTGAGCGCTATATTATGGCCGTAATCGACAAAGCAATTGATGATGAATCGCTTGATGACCATCTTTGCTTCTTCAATGCTTAGGTCAGCATCGTAGTCTACCAAGAGTTTGTCGATTGCTCTTGAGATCAGGCCGTTCGACTCACTGGACAATTGCTCTAATGAGCGATTCCCGGCGGATGTCAAACGGGCTGATGGTTTATAATCGATTCGCGTTTTCTCGACTAGTCCGCGCTGCTCCAATCGATCGACGGACTCTTGGATCAGCTCGATTTTGCTTCCTTCAGTCCCCAAGCCGTTGCCGATTGTTCGTTTAAGAACGCCGGTTTTTATCCCTTGGCCATCGGCCGTCCCTTCGAGTCCTGCTAGCACAAGGTAATCTAAAGTCTTCTCACGTAGGGACTGCCCGTCAGTCGAAAAACGTAGAATTGCTGCGTACAAACATTTCTGCTTCTCGTCGTTAGATAGCTTCACTTATTGTTTTCCTTTATCACTTCACCTTCGAGTTTCCGAAAAGCATTCTGCCGGCTGGGGGCGATTCAATTTATCAAAGCTACCGACTTGAGTTGCCCCCAGACCGGCTTTCCGCCCAGTAGGTCCAAATGCGCTACTGACCGTCTCGTTAACTTAGCCACTAGTGCAAATCCCTTTACATCCAACTTTACTAACGCGGCTCCTTCGGTCCCGCTCGCGATCTCAGTAACAGTCGCCGGCAAAATATTAAGAATACTACTATCCTCATGCCGCTCCAAAGCCAAACTCACATCATTAGCCAAAATCCGAACCCGGATCCGCTGCCCCACCTCCAACCCACTATCCCGCAACCACAAATCCCCCCCACCAAAATTCGCCCGAGCGAGATGCCACTGCCGATCAATCTCCTCCACCGTTGCTTCCCAAACCACCCCGGTCTCTTCCCCCAAATCCAAACGAGAATCCACACTCGCCAGCGTTTCCCCCAACGGCCCTGCCGCAATCACCTTGCCCTGATCCAACGCGACCAAATGATCCGCCAGCCGCGCCACCTCATCGATACTGTGGCTCACATACAAAATCGGAATACTCAACTCCCGATGCAGCGCTTCCAGGTAGGGCATGATTTCCTGTTTGCGGGCGAGGTCCAGGGAGGCGAGGGGTTCGTCCATGAGGAGCAGGCGCGGGTTGATCAGCAGGGCGCGGGCGATGGCTACTCGTTGGCGTTCGCCGCCGGATAGTTGGTGGGGGTGGCGGGTTAGGAGGTGTTGGATTCCTAGGAGGTGGGTTATGTGGTCGAGTTGGTTACCTTCGTTCTGTGGATTCCGGCCTTCGCCGGAATGACGAAGGTGGGGGGAATGACGGCCCTCTGGGCCGAGGGAATGGCGGTGGGCGCGCTTCATTGCGTATTTGAGGTTGCCCATCGCGGTGAGATGGGGAAACAGGCTGGCTTCCTGAAATACATAACCCAGCGGGCGTTGGTGGGTGGGCAGGAAGGTGTTGTCGTCCTGCCAGGTTTCGCCATTGACTATCAGGCGGCCTTGTTGCGCGTGTTCGAGGCCGGCGATGCAGCGGAGCAGGGTGGTTTTGCCGGAGCCGCTGTGGCCGAAAAATGCGGTGATGCCTTGGCCGGGGATGCTTAGATCCACATCGAGGGTGAAGCCGGGTGTTCCGTTGTCCGACGTTCCTTTGCCTGACCCCTGGGCCAAATAGCTCAGCAGAAAACGCAGGTCGATGTTGTTTTCGCTTTTGTTCTGTTCTTCAGTGGAGTGGCTCACGAGGGATTCACTCCGTAGTTCAGGTTGGTGCTTCGGCGGTTGCGGTTGAAGGAGTAGAGCGCGGCCAATACCGCGAATGAAAACACCAGCAAGACAGCGGAAAGCCCGTGGGCGTTGGCGTAGTCGAGGGCTTCCACGTGATCGTAAATCGCGACCGAAGCGACGCGGGTTTCATCGGGGATGTTGCCACCGATCATCAGCACCACGCCGAATTCGCCGACGGTGTGGGCGAAGCCGAGGATGCTGGCGGTGATGAAGCCGGGTTTTGCCAGCGGGACGACGACGCTGAAGAAGCGGTCCCAGGGGCCGGCGCGCAGGGTAGCTGCGACTTCTAATGGGCGCTGGCCCATGGCTTCCATGGCGTTCTGCAGGGGCTGCACAACGAAGGGCATGGAATAGAAGATGGAACCCACCACCAGTCCCCAGAAGGTAAAGGGCAGCAGGCCGATGCCGATTGCCTGAGTCATTTGGCCGAAAGGACCATTAGGCCCCATGGCCATCAGCAGGTAGAAGCCGAGGACGGTGGGCGGCAGTACCAGGGGCATGGCGACGATGGCGCTGACCGGGCCTTTCCACCAGCGGTTGCTGCGGGCCAGCCACCAGGCGATGGGTGTGCCGATGATCAGCAGCAGTACGGTGGTGACGCTGGCGAGTTTGACGGTGAGCCAGATGGCGCTGAGGTCGGCGGCGGACAGTCCCATGGAGCCTTCGTGCTTCTTAGTATTGTTTGGGTGGCGTCGTATATTGGCTGATATGGGCAGTCAGCTCAAGGTGAGCGGAGGTTAAGCGTACATGCCCGCGGGCAGGCGAGATCTTTGCTGGGGCAATTGGCAGCACGAGGATTCACGTGCAGCGAAGGAATTCACAAGCAAGAGGAGCAAGGTCGATGATCGTTCGCAATCTCGATGAGTGTCGAAAGACTGACCGCTACGTGGAGGCGGAAAACGGCAACTGGGACAGCACCCGCCTGGTGCTCGCCGACGACGAGGTGGGCTTTTCATTCCATATCACCCGTATTCGCCCGGGCACCGAGACGCACATCCATTACAAGCATCATTATGAATCGGTGTTCTGCTACGAAGGCGAAGGGGAAGTGGAGACGCTGGCGGATGGCAAGATTTACCGGATCAAGGCCGGCGACATGTACCTGCTCAACGAGAATGACGAACATCTGCTGCGCGGCAAGGAGAAGGGCATGACGGTGGCCTGTGTGTTCACTCCCCCAATCACCGGCCGCGAAGTGCATCGCGAGGACGGCTCCTACGCGCCGCCGGAATCCGGAGAAGATTGAGCGCCTTGCAGGGCGGCGGAGCGCTGCTCCGAGTCTCCTGAGCGATAGACGCTGCAATCGGCGGCTGCTATGTTGGCCGCCTTCAACGTTCAGGCGAATCAATCATGTCCAAGCGCTTGTTTCCCGCTGCCTGCAAGCGGCTTCTGTCTGCTTCCGGTCTGGCGATTGCCCTGGCTGCGCCGGTGAGTTTTGCCAACTCCCCGGATGCGGAATGGACTCACTACGGCAACGACGCGGGCGGCTCGCGCTATTCGCCGCTGGAGCAGATCAACCGCAACAACGTGGCGCAGCTGAAACAGGCCTGGGTGTATCGCACCGGCGATCTCGGTGAGGGTTTTCCCAGCGGGCATCGGATGGCCTTCGAGGCCACGCCTTTGTTTGTGGACGGGCTGCTTTATCTAAGCACCCCTTACGGACAGATCCACGCGTTGGATGGCGAAAGCGGAGCGCAGGTCTGGCAGTTCGATACGAACACGGCGCAGGACCGGCACTACAGTGAAAACACCTCGCGCGGGGTGAGCCTGTGGCGTTCCGGGGCGGAAGGCTTTTGCGAGCGGCGGATTTTGTTCGCCACGCTGGATGGACGATTGCTGGCGCTGGACGCCGGCACGGGTCGTCTCTGCGAAAGCTTCGGCAAAAAGGGCATCGTCGATCTGAACGCAGACGTTCGCCGCACGGACGAAAAGGGCGGCTACGTCGTCACCTCGCCACCAGCGATCCGGGGTGATCTGGTGATTACCGGTTCCGCCATTGGCGACAATCGTGGCGTGGAACTGGAGTTGGGGATCGTGCGTGCATTCGATGCGCGCAGCGGTCAGCTGGTCTGGTCCTGGGATCCAATTCCGCGCGGACCGGAGAATCCGGCCTATGGCGAGTGGGCGCCGGAGTCGGCGGCCATCACCGGCGCCGCCAACGCCTGGGCGCCCTTATCGGTTGATGAGGCGCGTGGTCTGGTCTTCATACCCACCGGTTCCGCTTCGCCGGATTTTTCCGGGCATCGCCGGCCCGGTTCCAACCGTCACGCCAATTCCGTGGTCGCCTTGAAAGCCGAGACCGGCGAGCTGCTGTGGGCGCGGCAACTGGTGCATCACGATCTCTGGGATTTCGATGTGCCGGCGCAGCCGGTGCTGAGTGAAGTGGAGCGCGATGGCGAATCCATTCCGGTGGTAATTCAGGCCACCAAGATGGGCATGTTGTATGTGCTGCACCGTGAAAGCGGCGAGGCGATTTTTCCCATCGAGGAAAGACCGGTACCCGCCAGCCGCACAGCGGGCGAAGAAGCCTGGCCGACGCAGCCCTTTTCTTCAATCGCGCTGGTTCCCCAGCATCCTTTGAGAGCGGAACATGCCTGGGGGCTGACCTTTATCGATCGCATGCATTGCGAACGGCAGATCGAGAAGTATGTGTCCGAAGGGATATTCACGCCGCCCTCGGAGCAGGGCAGCATTCTGTTCCCCGGCTACGCGGGCGGTTCCAACTGGGGCAGCGTGGCGGTGGATGAGCAGCGCCAGATCGTGGTGGCCAACACCAGCCAGATTCCCTTTCTGGTGCAGTTGATCCCGAGCGACAAGGTGCAGGAAGTGCGGGACTCCGGCGATTACCCGGACTCGGAATTCGCTCGTCAGCGCGGCACACCCTACGGCATGCGCCGCGAGCTGCTGACCTCCTTCGCCGGCATCCCCTGCACGGCGCCGCCCTGGGGTTCGCTGCATGGCATCGACCTGAAGACCGGCAAGATCGCCTGGACGGTGCCGCTCGGCACCACCGAAGACATCGCCCCCTGGCCCTTCAAGAACATTCAGGGCGTACCCAACTTGGGCGGGCCGCTGGTAACCGCATCGGGTCTGGTGTTCATCGGCGCCGCTGCGGACGATTATCTGCGAGTCTTCGATGTGAACAGCGGTGAAGAGCTGCTGAAATTGCGCCTTCCGGCTGGCGGACAGGCGACGCCGATGACTTATCGTCACCAGGGCAAGCAGTACGTGGTGATCGCCGCGGGTGGCCACGGTGGGATGGGCACGACTAGGGGGGATTTCCTGGTGGCGTTTGCGCTGCCGGGCTCAGAGTAGTGGTCCAGCGAAATGGTTCAGATTTGAACTATTTTGCCATGGGCGCTAGACTCAGCTCTCGATCGCTCACTTGCCGAGCCGGTCGGCCCAGAGAAGACCGAACTACGTAGCGACTACCACCAGCGGGAGGCGCGATGATTACCAGCGCACAGCAGCGCAATGCCATATCCGAGCGCATCGCCGCGCTTCGCGAGCGGCTCGAGGCGCCGGCCAAACCGGGCGTTCCAGCCCACATTCTCCGAATGGCCGAGGCGCAGATCAGGGAAGATATCGCCGGGCTAAGCGCGGAAATTGAAGAGTACGACCGAGCCTGTAACGCCGATCTGCACAATTACGTCTTTGACACCTACGACGACTTCCTGAAATTCCCCATCGTTATTCGCTTGGCCAAGAAGATGAGCCAGCAGGATTTTGCCGCCGAGGTGGGGGTGAGCCTGAGTCAGCTCAAGCGCTATGAGGCCCACGCTTATCGCAACGCGCCGGCGAATGTGGTGAATCGGGTGTTAGAGTGTTTCAGTCTGCAATATACGGCGAGAATTTCCGACGCCAGCTGACAACACCTGCACTGCGTTCGCGCTGCATCACAGAATCATGGGCCGCTGCTGTTCTTCCGCGCCACACTCCCTACAATCTTCGGCGTCACAATAACAACAAAGGACGCCATGGACGAGTTGATCTTCTCCCGCTACGGCTTTCTGCTGCCGCGCGATGAACCTTACCGGCTGATTCTCACCGACATTCACCATCACTTTGGTCGCGGCAATCATGCGCGGCGCAATGTATTTGCAGGGCTGGCGGCCGGCGTGGACAACCTGTTCGCCAGTGGGGTGAAGCGGATCGTGATTGGTGGGAGTTTCATTTCCCGCAAGCGTGAACCGCGCGACGTGGATCTTGCGTGGTGGTATGAGCCCGAGATCGACTGGCACTCATTGGACGAGGTCTTTCAGCTGCCCTATCGGCGAGCCGCGCGGGCGAAGTATCTGATCGATCAGAAGATCGATGGCGTGGCGGAAGTGCCTTACGAACAGAGTCACGAGTACTCTCTTCGGCGCAATACGCGCATGCCTGAAGGATTTCAGGAGGTGGGGATTGTGCGTGTGTGTTGTTGATGATCGGTACTCCGTGGCCGCCGCTGGATTCCGGTCTGCGCCGGAATGACGTCTGTGGCAAGTTAGCGGAGTCACTGCATTGTGAGTCTGTGGCGACGTCCGGCTGCCAGAAAGCGTGTTCACACCCGTCTGACCTGCACGATTTATCCAGCTGCATCGTTGTTCGACAGAATCTCTTCGTCATTCCGGCGCAGGCCGGAATCCATGTAATGGAGGACACGATCGGAGGCTGGCCATCTGCTGGCCCTTGCAGCCTCGGAATATAAGCGGATAATGCCGAATCTTCGATGCACCTGCGTCAAATGACAGGAGGGCCGTATGAGAAGAATAATCGTGTTTGGCAATTCCGGCTCCGGCAAGTCGACGCTGGCGAGATTGCATAGCGCCGGTGAGGATCTGGCGCATCTGGATCTGGATACCCTGGCCTGGCTGCCGACCAACCCACCGCAGCGGGCTGAGCTCTCCGAATGCAGGGAAAAGATCGAAGCGTTCATGGCGCGGTATCAGGACTGGGTGATTGAAGGCTGTTACACCGACCTGCTGGAAATCGCGGCGCCGTTTGCGACGGAGGCGATTTTCATGAACCTGCCGATCGAAGCCTGCCAGGAAAATGCCCGCAATCGTCCCTGGGAGCCGCACAAGTACCCGAGCAAGGAGGCGCAGGATGCCAACCTGCCGATGCTGCTGGGCTGGATCGCTCAGTACACCGAGCGCGATGACGTGTTTTCACATGCAGCCCACCAGGCTTTCTACCGGGCTTTCCCGGCGACCAAACGCGAAGTAACAGAAAACCTTCCTTCCTTATCGACCTAAACGTCCCGACCGGCCCGATTCCTGCTCATCTTTGCTCAGAGTCAGCTAAACGCATCAGAATGAACTGAGACCTTGGCGGAGATGAGCACGGGCCGCATCAATACCGAAAGCCAGCGCTGGCAGATTGTCGGCGACTGGACCCTTGACCACTACCCGACACTGCGCGGCGAAGTGGAGCGCGCCAGGCGCTCAGGCACTCTCGGCGAGCGAGTGGACCTGGCGCAAATGGGCGAACTGGATACGGCCGGCGCGGGTTTGCTGAGCGAACTGCTCGGTGCGGATGACATCGCCCGTTTACAAGCGGACGGGCTGCCGCCGGAAAAACTTGCCCTGCTGCAAACCGTCTCGAATGCCATCGCCCGTGCCGCCCCTCCCGCCCGGCGGGAAGCCTATGGGCTGCGCGCGGAACTCGCGCACATCGGCCGGACCATGGAAGGTATCTGGGTGCAGCAGCGGGCGCTGCTCGGCTTCCTGGGCATTACGCTGCAGACACTGGGGTCCACATTTCTTCGGCCGCGGCGCTGGCGTCTCACGCCGCTTGCGGCGCAGATCGAGCAGACCGGGGTGGACGCTCTGCCGATCGTTGCACTGCTGACCTTCATGGTCGGCGCGGTGGTCGCCTTCCTCGGTGCCACGGTGCTCGCCGACTTCGGTGCCACTGTCTACACCGTGAATCTGGTTGGCTATTCCTTTTTGCGCGAGTTCGGCGTGTTGCTTGCGGCGATTTTGCTGGCGGGGCGCACCGGCAGCGCTTTCGCCGCACAGATCGGTTCCATGAAGGCCAACGAAGAGATCGACGCGATCCGGGTACTGGGACTGAACCCGGTGGAAATTCTGGTGCTGCCCCGGGTATTGGCGATGATCATCACCTTGCCGGTGCTGACATTTGTTGGCGTCACCAGTGGCCTGGCGGGCGGGCTGGTGGTATGCGCGATGGCCCTGGACATTTCGCCGCTGCAATATGTGTCGATTTTGCAGCGGGACATCGACCTGATCCATTTTCTGGTGGGCATGAGCAAGGCGCCGGTGTTCGCCTTCGTGATCGCCGTTATCGGTTGCATGGAGGGACTCAAGGTAAGCGGCAGCGCGCAGTCGGTGGGTGAGCACACAACCTCGAGCGTGGTTCAGTCGATTTTTCTGGTGATCTTGCTGGATGCACTGGCGGCGCTGTTTTTCATGCAGATGGATTGGTAACGCGATGGACGCGGTTTTGGAAATACGCGGTCTGGTCAATCGCTTCGGTCAGCAGGTGGTACACGAGGAGCTGGATCTCGATCTTCGCCGCCACGAAATACTCGGCGTGGTGGGTGGCTCCGGCGCGGGCAAGTCGCTGCTGTTGCGCAGCAGTGTGGGCCTGCACCGGCCCACCGCCGGCACCGTGCGTTTGCTCGGCGAGGATGTCTGGAACCTGACGCCGCGCGGCCGCACGAAGCTGGAGCGGGGCATGGGGGTGCTGTTTCAAAGTGGCGCGCTGTTTACCTCGCTCACGGTGCAGGAGAACGTCGCCTTGCCGCTGATTGAGCATGGCGGGCTGCGCCGCGCGGATGCGGAGTATCTCGCCTTGCAAAAACTGGCGCTGGTGAATCTTTCCGGCGAAGCGGCCTGCAAGTACCCGGCGGAGTTGTCGGGCGGCATGGTCAAGCGTGCCGGTCTGGCGCGGGCGCTGGCGATGGACCCGCGTGTGTTGTTTCTCGACGAACCTACTGCGGGGCTGGACCCGATCGGCGCCGCCGCCTTCGATCGCCTGATCGTGACCTTGCGCGATGCGCTGGGATTGACGGTGTTCGTGGTCACGCACGATCTCGACACCATTTACGCCATCTGCGACCGGGTCGCGGTGCTGGCGAAGAAGAAAGTCCTCATGGAAGGCAGGCTCGAAGAGATCGCCAACAGCGACGATCCCTGGGTGCGCGAGTACTTTCGCGGTCCTCGCGGGCGTGCCGCCGATAACACCACGGCAGACGCGGCGGAATGGTGAGTTTGCTTGTGAAAGGAGATTGCTGAATGGAAACCCGCGCCCATCACGTCCTCATCGGCCTGTTCACGATCATCGGGGTGGCGGCTTTGCTGATCTTCGGGCTGTGGTTGGCCCGTCCCGCGGCGGAACGCGATTACCACTACTACATCATTGCATTCGATCGCCCGGTCAGTGGGCTGTCGGTGGGCAACCGGGTGGAATACAGCGGCGTGCGCGTGGGCGAAGTGGTGGACCTTGATCTGAATCCCGAAGACCCGCAGCGCGTGCGCGCGATGATCCGCGTGGACGAGGAAACACCCGTGAACGTGGACACCGAAGCGGATCTGTCGCTTGCCAACATCAGCGGCGCCATGAAAATACAGCTGCAGGGGGGCACGCCGCAAAGTAAGCGCCTCGATGGCGACATAGAGAATCCTCCCGTGATCACCGCAGAACCTTCGACGATCACCGAGGTGCTCGATACCAGCGAGGAGCTGGTCATCAGCATCGGGCAGTTCCTCGAGAGCGCGAATGCACTGCTGTCGGAGGAGAACGTCGAACGGGTGAGCCAGACGCTGGCCAATCTGGAACAAACCACGGCGGTGATCGCGGCTCAGCGCAATGACATCGGCGAGGCTTTGAATCAGCTTTCCACGGCGATGTCGGAAGTCACCGAACTGGTTCGCAATACCGATGCCGCGCTCAACGCGCCCGAGCGAGGCGTGCTGAGCAATCTCGAAAGCGCCAGTGAGCGGGTGGACCGGCTGCTGGCGGAAAACGAAGGAGCTTTGACACGCGGCATGCAAAGTTTCGGTGAACTGGAACCGGCGCTCACGGAGCTGCGCAGTGCGCTCGGCAACCTCAATCGCATTACCCAGCGCATCGAGGAGAATCCCCGCGAGTTCCTTTTTGGTGGTGAAGAAATCGAGGAGTTCGAACCGTGAGCCTGCGACTGTTTGCAATTCCGTTGCTGATCGTTCTGAGTTTTATCAGCGGCTGCAACGTGGTGCCCGAGGCCGAGTCGGTGCGTCAGTTCATGCTTCCCCAGACGCCCATCGACTTCGAGACGGGCAGGCAGCAGATCCAGGCGAATCTGCGCGTGCAAACACCGGAGCCGAGCGGCGTGATCGGCGGCAGGCGCATCGCGGTACTGCCCGGCGACAGTGAGATACAAACCTATCGCGGCGCCCGCTGGAGCGAAGCCGCACCGGCATTGCTGCGCGACCGGATGATCGAGGCCTTTATAGAAAACGGGCGTCTTGCTTCGGTTTATGACGGCGAAACCGGTGTTGCCGCGGACTACCAATTGCTGAGCCGTTTGCGCGCCTTTCAGAGTGAATACGTCGACGGCGAGCCACAGGTGAGAATCCTGCTGGATGCAATCCTCACCGGCAGCGATGGTCGTGAAGCGATTGCCAGCGAACGCTTTGAGATTCGCGAAAGCAGCGCCAGCGAAGACATCGATGCGGTGGTGCAGAGTTTCGGCCGCGCTTCGGATCGGCTGAGCAAGCAGGTGGTGGAGTGGGCGACGGAGCAGATTGGGGAAGCCCGTGGATTCCGACCTTCGCCGGAATGACGAGCGAGTGTGGCCTAGGTGCGGGAGAAAACCCCAAGTCTGGAGTCACCGCTCAGGAATCACGCAGGAGTTTTCGGAGACCACTGCGTTGATTTCGCCTACTCCTCCCGCGTCGCTTCATCGATAGTGTTGTACAACTCTTCACATAACTGCTTTAGCTGGCGAGCCTTGTCGATATCCTTCAGATAAGTACAAGCCATCTGCTCCGGCACTTTCTCCGCCCTGGTCCGCAATCTTTTTCCGGCTGCACTCAGCACAATCCGCTTCTGTCTTTCATCCTCCTTCGACGCTTCCCGACGTAACAGGCCCTTGCTTTCGAGCCGTTTCAAAATGGGACTCAGTGTTCCCGCATCGAAGCGGGTGTGCTTGGAGAGTTCACGAATACTGACCCCGTCCTGCTGCCAGAGACTCAGCATCACCAGATACTGCGGGTAGGTAAGGCCAAGCGGCTCCAGAAAGGGTCGGTAAGCGCGCACTAGCGCGTTGGCGCCGGAGTACACGGCATGACAGAGCTGCATGTCCAGATTCAGAAGCGACATGGAATCGGTTCCCAGGTGGAAAAAACTTTATTTTGCGCGCAAAGGGTTTGACCTGCAATGGCAGATACACTACTGTTCGCGCAAAAGGTTTGCGCGCAAAGTAGTTGTAGGGTTTGAGATGAACTGCGTACTTCGGCAAAAAACTGATAACCAAGGGGAAATGATGAGCATACGGGGACAGATCAAAGCGGCGATGCTGGTGTTGTTGGGCAGTGTGAGCTTAGGACTCGACGCGGCGGAAAGCATCGAGATCACTGACGAAACATTTGGCTGCGTTCGCGAAATGACGCCAGTCCGGGGCTTTTTCGTGGACAACCTGCTCGGCGATCTGGACAGCACGCTGGCGGTGGCGAACTCGGCAGAGGGCGGTGTTTACCCGGCGGGTTCGGTAGTGCAGCTGGTGCCGACCGAAGTCATGGTCAAGCAGCCTGAAGGAAGCAGTCCGGCAACCAAGGATTGGGAATTCTTTGAATTGACCGTGACGAAAGAAGGCAGCAAGATCGCCAAGCGCGGTTATGCCGATGTAGTGAACCGCTTTGGTGGGAACTGCCTGGCTTGTCACGCGCAGGCCAAGCCGCAGTGGGACATGATTTGCGAGCAGGACCATGGCTGTGCGCCCTTGCCGATTTCGCGGGCGACCATCAGCGCAATCCAGAAAACCGATCCGCGTTGCAGTGTAGTTGCGCCCTTGTCCGATGAGGAAAAGCAGGCCTTGATGGCCTTGCAGCGGGCGAACGGCGGCAATTAGACAGGGCTGGTGTCAGCGCAATCCGGGAAGAAGGCCCGGATTGCCCTGACACAATCGCGCCTATCAGGAAACTATGCCAGTGGCGCTTTATCTCAAGGGCAGATAAATGTCCGTAACCTGCTCGTGCTCAGGGACCTGCGCCGGGTATAGCTTTACCCGATGGAAGAACAGGGGGAAGTCCCGCAGCTCTTCGCCGCTGGTCGGGAACCATTCCTTGTAGAGTCTGGTCACGCTTTCGCCGATGTTATCGGACGAACCAAGGTGGCGAAGTACCGCGCAACGACCGGCGGGGATGACTTTCTGGACGATGCCGGGGTGGTTACCCGCAATTTCCTTTTCCGTCTCCACGCCGATATCGAAGCGGTACTCCTCTGCCGGGACCGCGTCCGGATCATCATAGACAATGTTGAAAGTTGCGTTTTCCAGTCCCAGTTCGTTGGCCTTGCGCCATTGCACGAACTTCTGCAGTGAATGGTTGAGCGTGGCGGGATCACCGCGATGCGTAACAGCGGCCAGTCTCGTTTCCTTGAAATCCACAATATCGACTTGCATGCTTGTCTTCCCTCCGAAGTTGGGAACGGTCATTTCTTTCAGCCAGTAGCGCCATTGCGGCGCGCTTCGAAACTCTGAAGGGCTCTGGCCGACTTTACGTTTGAAGGCGCGCGAAAACGACTCCGCATTCTGAAAGCCTGCATCCAATGCGATGTCGGTGATCGGTCGCTGGGGAGTGAAAACCAGGTGATACGAGGCCTCACGCAGGCGCAAGAGCTGGATGGCCTTTGCCACCGGGATGCCGGTCAGTGCGGTAAAAAGTCGGTGGAAATGAAAGGGCGAAAGATTCGCGACCGCGGCAAGCTGGCTCAGCGACAGGTCTTCGTAGAGGTGTTGTCGGATGTGGTCGACGACCTGTTGAATGCGATGGAAGTAGGTTTGGCTATCAGTCATTTTCGATCTCCAGTGAGGCTATTGTGCCGCACTGGAGATCGAAAGGCCTGACTGTTCTTGCTCACTTTCCGCTTCGGGACAAGGACGGAACGCAGCAGCTCAGTTCCCTTGCTCTGCCTGATATTCCTGGATTTCGCTGTTGAACTTGGCCGCCAGCTGCTCTTCCTCACTGATGGCGGCGTTGAACTCATTGACCATATCCGTGTGGCGCTCGGCCGCTGCGGAGCGTTCCTCGGGCGTCTTCGCGGTTTTCGCTTCAGTAACGGCAGCCTTGATCTCCTTGTCCATGCAGTCGAGATACTGCTTGTTGTCGGCCTGGAAGGACTTGATGGCCTGCTGCCCGGCGATCATGTCGTCATAGGAGGCGCTGGCGCCATCGGGTACGGTGGGGGCTTCGGGCTGCTGGCAGTCGGCGGCCCAGACGCTGGCGGGGGCAATCATCAGACTCAGTGCAAGAGATGTCATGAACTTCATGGTCGCGCTCCGATTGAGAGTGGAACGGCCGACACTAGCAAACCACGAGGCGCGCTGCAAAGACGCGGTTCAAATAATGTAGTCGTGTATGAAGTCCAGCTGCTCGGAAGTCGCCTCCCGGCTTGGCAGCAGCTTGATGGTACTTCCGCTGGCGAATGAGATGCCGTCGCGACCGTTGTTCTTGGTGTTGTAAAGGGCGCGATCGGCGCGAGCGATCAGCGGCTCGATGGCCTGATCCGCGGCTTCCCGGGCAGCGATGCCGATACTGGTCGTGGTCTGGAAAGGGCCGAGGGTCTCGTGGTCGAAACGCATGCTTCCGAGCGCCTGATGCAGTCGCCGGGCGAGATCCGTGGCCTCCTCCAGATCGGTCTCCGGGAGCAGAATGGCGAATTCCTCGCCACCGTAGCGCGCCACCAGATCCTCTGGCCGGGTGGTTTTGCGCAGCACTTCGCCGGCCTTCTCCAGCACTTCGTCGCCGGCGAGGTGGCCGTAGGTATCGTTGATCTGCTTGAAGTAATCGAAGTCCAGCAGTATGAATGAAAGGGGGCGGCCGTGGCGGATGGCGCGTGACCATTCCGATAGCAGCACGTCGTTCAATCGGCGCCGATTGATCAGCCCGGTAAGGCTGTCCGTGTGGGCCATTTTTTCGAGCCGCGAATTCAGTTCCTGCAGTTCGCGCTGTACCTGCATCAGGCGCTGTTTGGAGGCGCGCTCCTCGGTGACGTCGGTCAACACCACCACGTAGCCCTCGTCGCTGGTGCCGTCACGACGCACCGCCATAATGCGGATGTTGATCTGGCGTCCGGACGGACGTTGCACGTCCAGCACAAGGTTCTGCCGCAGTTTTTCGACCTCGGGAAGCCAGTGCTTCAGCGATTTGCCGATGCAGTTGCCATTTATGCCGGCGATCTCCCGGGCTGACCGATTCACGTCCGCAATTCGCCCTTCGTCGTTGACCACGATGACACCCTCGAACAACGCGTCCAGCGTCGCCCGGCGCGCGACGGGCACGACCGAGAACAGGCGGTTGCGGGTCGCCGCTGCGAGCATCAGTGCAGCGACGGCAAGCCCGGTGGGAGTCGGGTCGATCGGAAGCGGGTTCAGTCCCACCAGAAAACCGAAGTGAAGGCCGAACACGGCCACCGGGGCCAGCAGCGAGGTGAGCAACTGCAGTTTATAGCCTCGAGCGCGGGCGAAGCGGGTGACCAGCAGGCCCGTGCCTGTCGCCACCATCGCGTAGCTGTGGACGACATGAACCGTCACCCATGGGCCATAAACGATTTCCAGGCCCGGCTCACCGGGGAGCAGCTCGAAGCGTTGCCAGATCTGGCGGTGCTCCTCGTTGGTGAATGCCAGGTAGATGGTGATCAGTGGGATGATCCAGAGCACTACACGCGCAATCTTCAGCGCGTGGTAATAGCGGCAGTAAGCCAGTGCGGCGAGCGCCCACCAGACCGGGCCCGTAGTGAAACCAACATACTGCAACTGAGCCATAAGCTGGCGGAATTCACGGTTGTCCGGGAAGAGCAGAGCGCTCCACTGAAATACACAGACCCACGCTGCCGCCAGACACAGCAGAGCCATGAAGATGTTGGCGGGACGCTGGACGTAGCGATAGCCGTAATAGGCCGTCACCAGACTGAGGGCGGTCCCGACGAGGGAGGGAATCATCCACCACTGCATGGCTTAGAGGGCTCCAGGGCAGAGGGTGGGTTGACCGAAACGTTTCATTTGTAGATCCCGGCTGCGAGCGAACGAGCCGTTCAGAAGTGGCGCATATATCAACAGCCCGGCATTCTATTGGTCACCCGGAGGCCTGTCCAAGAGCTAGATCAATTGTTGTTCAAAGCCAACCTGCGATTTGGTTATAGATACTGCGCTTTTCTGCCCCAAGTAGTCAGAAGCGGCGAGAAGCCGGCCGGCTAACCTGGAAGAGGAGACCCTGACAGGATCACGGTTGGGGGGCGGCGGCACAGCCGGGAGAGGAGCTGTGCCGTGCCGTCCGGGCGGGCTAGCCCTCTGCCCGCATGTCGCGGATAAACGCATCGGCTTCTTTGATGGACTGCGCCATGGCGGCGAGCAGCTCGTCCACATCGCGATCGATGGCCACCACTTCGCCGCGCAAGCCCTCGATGGCGCGGGCGTTGAGGTTATGCTTGAGGTAGAGCACCTGATCTTCCATCGCCTCGAGCACCGGATCGAGACGGCTTTCCGCGGCGCGCATGGTGGTGATCAGGTCCGAGTAGCGGTCGCGGGTTTCGCGCAGCTTGCGCTGGCTGTCCCGGCGCAGTTCGCCGCTGCTGTACTGGTCCAGCTCGTCGGCCCATTCCTCGAACAGGTCTTCAGCGACGTTTTCCACGGCGTCCACTCGCTCGTGGATGTCCTCCGCGGCTTCCTTGCTGTCGTCGTACTCAGCCTGGAGAGCGTCGTACTTGTCCTCCAGCTCGCCCCCGTCGATCTCCACCACTGAGCGGAACTGCTCTAGCGCGTCTTTAAACTCTTCCTGGCCGTCCTGCTGAGCGTCGCGGGCCGCTTCCACCCGGTCCACCAGGATGTCGCGCTTCTGAACGCCGAACTTCTCCATGGTGCCGTAATAGAGAGACTGGCAGCCGGCGAGCAGGAATGCGGACAAGAAAACCACGGGTATGCGTGTCATTGGGGACTCCTGTGTCAATGCATGAGCTATACGGAGGCTCGTGCAAGGCTTGCGCCAGGCGGGCGGCAGCGCAACTGTTGGCGTGCGCTTCCTCCGCGGCCTTTACCGTGGGCGGACATCGGCTATCCTGCTAGGAGATGTATTGCCTGATGTCCTCATGAGTTTCCTTTCGCGTTTCGCCATTCTCCTCCTCGCCTCCGTGCTCCTGTGCTGGTCCGTGTCCGCCGCCGCCGCCGGGAAGGATCTGCCGTTGCCGACCTGGGAAGCCGGCGAGCGAGGCAGCGCGAGTATTCTCCCCAATAACTTCAAGGGCGTGGAAACCTGGGATTATCCTTCCGGCTTGCGGGTTTTCTTCAAATCCATGCCGCACGTCCCGAACGTCTACATCTCGGCCTTGCTGCCGGTGGGTTCGAGCGCCGATCCGCCGGGGCGGGAAGGACTTGCCCACTTTGTCGAGCACATGGTCTTCACTGACCACCTCGGCAAGAGCGAGGAAGAGATCAAGCAATCAGTGCTGGACCGCGGCGGGCGCAAGAATGGCATCACCAGCCGTTACAACACCCGCTACTACGTGGACCTGCCGGCCTCCCAGTGGGATTTCGGCATCAACTGGCTGCATGATCTGCTGACCCGGCACGAATTCTCCGCCGAGGTGGCCGAAGCCGAACGCCGGGTGGTAATGCTGGAGAAAAGTCGCCGCCAGTCCGGCAACCTGGAGTACTTCGACCAGATTCAGACTTGGCTGCGTGGCCACGAGCTGCTGGTGCAGCGGGATTTCTGGGAGCGGGAATTCGGCCTCAACCGGGAATACCGCAGCGTGCTCGGCTCCTATGCGTCCGTGGAAAGAATTCGCCTCAGGGATTTGCAGAATTTTTACGAGCGCTATTACGGTCCGCAGAACTTCACTCTGATGATCGTGGGCAACGTCGACCGGGACGCGGTGAAAGCGCTCGTGGACCAGACATTCGGCAGCTGGCAGAAGCAGGGCGAGACGGTGAACCCGCACCAGCGAGTGCGCAAGTCCCGCGGCCCGGTGCAGCGGCTGGCATTCAGCAAGGTGAAGAACGTCGACCACCTGTTGCGTTACAAGCTCTATTCGCCGAGCGAGTACGACCTGGAAATGGCCCAGTTCGCCGCGCGATTTCTGCGCAATATTCTCAACGAGCGTTTGCGCATCCAGTTGAAGGCCACTTACGGTGTGTCGGTCACGGTCGAGGAATTCGCGGGTCACGCGGTGCTGACCATCTCCGGCAACTACGCCAATGAGGAGATGGACCGGGTGCGGGAGGTCATTCATTCCACCCTGGCCGAGCTCAAAGATGGGCGGTTGGAACAGGCGGAATTCACCAGCTTTCGCAGCCGCGCTGTCAGCAATCTCTATCTGAATTTCCAGTCGGCGACCTCGATCGCCCGTTGGTGTGAAGTGTCTGCCATTTGCGATAAGCAAATCTACTCAGGCTTTCCGGACAAGGTGGCCATGTGGCAAGGCATCAGCCCGTCGGAGTTCAGCGGGTGGTTGCAGCTGCGTCTGGTCGAGGCCAACCAGGTGGTGGAGATGACCAAGCCCATCCCGGCCAGCCTGGTGTGGCTGGAAGTGGCGGGTCCACTCGCCATCGTGCTCGCCCTGTTCTATGGCCTGCACTGGTGGTGGCGAAAGCCGGTGCGAATGACCCAGATTCGCTACATGAGCAGGATTCGCTATCCCTGGTCGCTGATCGCTGTGTCCTTGGGGGTGGCAGCTGCTTTCGGACTGCTGGTGGCTATTGTCGCTCACGAGATCTACGTGCAGATCACGATAGGACTGTCCCGGGTCGACTCCTATCTCGCCCAGCGGCTCGTGCACTTTTCGCTGATCGGCGCGGTCGCTGCGCTGGTGCTTACGATCCCGGCGGTGATTCCGCGCAAGCTGCTGTTGTTCACAGACGGCTGGCGAGTGAAGTTCTGGAGCTTTCGTTCCGCCGTCTATAGCTACCAGGATGTGCGCGAGGTGCGGGAATGCTCCTTCGCCTCTATCCTGCTGAGTCGCCGCGGGTGGACCACACTGTTTCTGCATTGGGGATTCTTCCACAAGGGCGTGTACATCCGGGTGGGGGAGCGCTTCGGGTATTTTCTGCGGGCGCGGGACAATTCAGAACTGGTGGAGCGTTTTACCGCGATGAAGCCGACGCTCGTTCATGCGAGAGAAGAGGAGCCACTCGAGCCCGCCCTCGCACGAACATTGGAAGAGTTCAAAGAGCTGAAGGTGCCCGAGCCGACGGTATGGCACTAGAAGCGGAGGCTGGCGACGAAGTCCCTGCATTCCCCTCCGCTGCCTCGGCGTTCTCACCCCTCAACCATAATTGATGAGATTCAGGTAGAGAAAGCCGGCAAACGCGATGCCGAGACTTATCAGATAGAGCAACAGAGTGGATACGGTCTTCCCGATGCTGCCCATCACTGTGGACCCGAACACCCGGCGCAAGGACATGCCCAGATAGGCGACTACCGCCAGTACGGCTATTCCGCCGTAACTTCCGGGCACCACGAGATTCGCGAAGGTGACCAGGAAGGTGAGCACATAAAGAAAAGACTGAAAATGGAGGGCGAAGACGAGGTGCTGCAGATAGTTGTAGTCCGATCGCGCATAGTGCAGCCAGATGATCCCGGCCAGAATCGGCAGCATCGCAAACATCAGGTAGGGCAACCGGCTCGTCATCAAGTCCAGAAAAGCGTTTGGATTCTGTTCCACCTGCGTCAACTGCTGTTGCAGCCACTCCGGCCGTTCGCGAACGATGTCCGGGATAGAGGAGGCATTCTCTTCCAGTTCCGCGGCGACTTCTTCGGGCAGATCCGACATGGAGCCAATCTGTACCGTTCCCGTGTCGACGGAAGCGAACCAGAGGAAAAGCAGAAAGCTGATAAACAGAAACAATCGAAGCGGCGGAACGTAAGGAACCCTCCGTCCCCGATAGTACTCCAGCGTCAAAAAACCGGGACGAAACAACAGCGGGACCATCGTTCTGTAGAAGCGCGAATCATAGGTGAACATATCGCCCAGGAAATCCCGGGTGAGGTCCAGAAAGCTCAAGCGAGTTTTCACGTCTTCCTGGCCGCAGGCGTGGCAGTACTCCCCGAGCAGATGCTGCCCGCAGTTCAGGCATCGTTTGTTCTTATCGGAGTTATCTTTCATTTCCGTGATTCGCTTCATCGTTGTCGCGGGCCAGATTGCCGCAGCTGCTTCCGCGGGTCAATCCTGGGCAGAGCCGTCTGCCGCAACATCACTTCACGTCCACTGTGACGATCCTGCAGCTTGGCTCAGTGATATGGGTCGCAGTTGCATGAGCAAGGCCGGGACGTCCGGGAAATCTGGGCCATAATCAGACAAGTTTTCAGCGAGTTCATGCCATGGCCGGTTTATCGATTTCCATGATCACTCTGGGCGGTGTATCGACACTGCTTTTGGGGCTGCTTGTTGCCTTGCTGCTCCGTATTCGAGCAAACAGGAGGACGAGCAGGGGCGAGTCCCTCGACATCCGACTCGGAAATCAGGATTTTCCTGCTCGGGTTACTTCCGAGCTGGAAAAGCTGAAGGAGAAGGGCTTTCTAGTCTTCCACGGACTGCAGATGGGTAAGTTCACCGTCGATCACGTGGTGCTCAGCGCAACAGGTGTATTCGTACTGGACAGCCGCAGCCTCGCTTACCGGGCGATGACCACCAGTGAACGGCGCCCCTCCGAGGCGGTGACTTACAAGAACGGCGTGCTGCACTTCCCGGATGCCGTCAACCGCGCAGCAGCGGAAACTGCCTGGGCCTATGCCACCGCGATCAGCGACCGACTGGGTCGGCTTTCCGGTATTCCCGTGCGAGCCAAGCCCCTGGTGCTACTGTCCGGCTGGCAAATCGATAACCAGGGCAAGACGGCGGTGCCCGTCATCCCGATCGAGCGAATTGTCTTCTATATCGCCAACAGCAGATTGCAATCGTTTTCAGCCAGCGAACTGATTCGACTGCGAGGGATTCTGGAATCACCCCCCGAATCCGCCCCACCTCTCCAGCCTGCGAAGGCGCAGCGCACCAGCCAGTAGTTCCGGGCGCGGGGGATCGGCTCGTGGCATTGTGATTACCGCGGTGCTTACAAGCATACCCGGCGGCCGGCAGCAAAATCCCCACATTCGCCTTTAAGCCCCTGCGCCTGACAGGCTAGAATCCCCTCACGCCAAAAACGATTCCAAACGTCCCGCCAAGGCTTCAATGACCACACAATTTGTCCACCTTCGCCTGCATACTGATTACTCCCTGATCGATGGCATCACTCAGATCAAGCCGTTGGTAAACCGGCTGGCGGAGCTGAACATGCCCGCC
Source organism: Proteobacteria bacterium 005FR1 (assembly GCA_026192395.1). Classification (GTDB taxonomy): domain Bacteria; phylum Pseudomonadota; class Gammaproteobacteria; order Pseudomonadales; family Cellvibrionaceae; genus WACF01. The sequence goes on along the minus strand of WACF01000001.1, from coordinate 1,579,701 downwards.
TGCGGCATCAGCGACGAATGCAATTTCTACGGATTGATCAAGTTTTATAAGGCCTGCCAGGGCAAGGGCATCAAGCCCATTTGCGGTAGCGACTTTCTGCTGGCGAGTCCGGGGGAGGGGCAGCCTACCCGCTTCACGCTGTTTGCGATGAATCAGGACGGTTACCGCAACATCACCCGGCTGATTTCCCGGGCTTATCAGGAGGGGCAGCACCTCGGGCTGGCGACCGTTCACCGTGAATGGGTCTCCGAGTGCTCCGAGGGGGTGATCGCCCTGTCCGGCGCCAAGTTCGGGGACATCGGCATGTGCCTGGTTGCCGGCCGCAAAGGCGAGGCCGCCGAGCTCTTACAGGGCTGGATGACGGACTTCCCGGGCCGCTTCTATCTGGAGCTGCAGCGCACCGGGCGGGAGAACGACGAGGATCATGTGCACGCGGCGGTCGACCTCGCCGCGGAATACGCCTGTCCGGTGGTGGCCACCAACGATGTGCGCTTTCTCACCGCTGACGATTTCGAGGTGCACGAAACCCGCGTGTGTATCGCCGAAGGCCGCACCCTTGACGATCCGCGCCGGGAGCGCCGCTACAGCGAGCAGCAGTATCTGCGCAGCGCCGAGGAGATGGCGGAGCTATTCAGCGACATCCCCGAAGCGCTGGCCAACTCGGTGGAGATTGCCAAACGCTGCAGTCTCGAGATCACGCTGGGCAAGAACTTCCTGCCTGCCTTTCCCATTCCAGAGGGCATGACGGAGGCGCAGTTCTTCGAAAACGTCTCTTTCGAGGGGCTGGAGCGGCGGCTGCAAAAAATCCTGAGTCCGGACGATCCGGCCTATGCCGAAAAGCGCAAGGTCTATGAAGACCGCCTGCGCTTTGAACTGGACATCATCAATCAGATGGGTTTCCCCGGCTACTTCCTGATCGTGATGGACTTCATCAAGTGGGCCATCGACAACAATGTGCCGGTGGGGCCTGGGCGGGGTTCCGGTGCCGGCTCGCTGGTGGCTTACTCGCTGAACATCACCGACCTGGACCCGCTCAAGTACGACCTGCTGTTCGAACGCTTCCTCAACCCCGAGCGGGTGTCGATGCCCGACTTCGATATCGACTTCTGCATGGAGAAGCGCGACCAGGTCATCAACTACGTGGCCGATAACTATGGCCGCGACGCGGTATCGCAGATCATCACCTTCGGCACCATGGCCGCGAAGGCAGTGGTGCGCGACGTGGCGCGCGTGCTGGGTAAAAGCTATGGGCTGGCGGACAAACTGTCGAAGATGATTCCGCCGGATGTCGGCATGACACTGGAAAAGGCCTTCGAGCAGGAAGAAATCCTTCGCGATTTTCTGCGCGACGATGCCGACGGCCAGGAAATCTGGGACATGGCCCTGAAGCTCGAAGGCATGACCCGCAACGTGGGCAAGCACGCCGGTGGGGTGGTTATCGCCCCCACCAAGCTCACCGACTTCGCGCCGCTGTATTGTGATGAAAGCGGCAGCGGTCTGGTAACGCAGTTCGACAAGAACGATGTGGAAGACGCGGGTCTGGTGAAGTTCGACTTCCTCGGTCTGCGCACACTGACGATCATCGACTGGGCCAAGGAAATGATCGACCGCGAGCGTAAGCTCACGGGCGAAGCGCCGCTCGACATCAGCGCCATTCCCCTCGATGACCCGGATACTTTCAAGCTGCTGAAAGCGGCGGAAACCACCGCCGTTTTCCAGCTGGAATCCCGCGGCATGCGCGACCTGGTGAAGCGGCTGAAGCCGGACAACCTGGAAGACATGATCGCTCTCGTGGCCCTGTTCCGTCCCGGCCCCTTGCAGTCGGGCATGGTGGACGACTTCATCAACCGTAAACACGGCAAGGCCACCGTCGCCTACCCGGACGCGAAATATCAGCACGAGCGGCTGAAGCCAATCCTGCAACCCACCTATGGCGTCATTGTTTACCAGGAACAGGTAATGCAGATTGCCCAGGCGCTGGCCGGCTACTCGCTCGGCGGCGCGGACATGTTGCGCCGGGCTATGGGTAAGAAAAAACCGGAAGAAATGGCCAAGCAGCGCGCAACCTTTGAAGAGGGCGCGAAGAGCGAGGGCATCGATCCCGATCTGGCCATGAAGATCTTCGACCTGGTGGAGAAGTTCGCAGGCTACGGTTTCAACAAATCCCACTCCGCCGCCTACGCACTGGTGTCCTACCAGACCGCCTGGCTGAAAGCGCACTATCCCGCACACTTCATGGCGGCCACACTGTCCTCGGACATGGACAAAACCGACAAGGTGGTGACCTTCATCGAAGAATGTCGCCGCATGAAGCTCAACCTGTTGCCGCCGGATGTAAACCGCGGTGCCTGGCGCTTCTCGGTAGATAAAGGTGATGTGATCTACGGTCTCGGTGCCATCAAGGGTTTGGGTGAAGGTCCGGTGGACAGCATCATTGCCGCGCGAAACGAAGGCGGTCCGTTCAAGGATATCTTCGATTTCTGCGCGCGCGTCGATCCGCGCAAGGTCAACAAGCGTGCACTGGAGGCCTTGATTCGCAGCGGTGCGCTGGACAGCATCGGCCCGGGCATCGATCTGGATTACGATCGCGCTGCCATGTTTGCGGCCATCACCGAAGCGGTCAAAGCCGCAGAACAAAGCACGGCTAACAGCGCGGCCGGCATCGACGATATGTTCGGCAGTCTGGTGCCGAGCGAGCAGGAGCGGTCAGACGTTTACGAAGCCTACAAGCAGGTGCGTCGCTGGAGCATGAAAGAGCGCCTGCAGGGTGAGCACGACACGCTCGGGCTATACCTTACCAACCACCCGATCGACGAATACGAAGATGAGGTGGGCCACCTGGTATCCGCACGTATCGCCAATCTGAAGGCGGAAAAGAACAGCCAAAGAGTCTGCGGGTTGCTGGTGGGGCTGCGGGTGATGAAAACCAAGCGCGGCGATAACATGGCCATTCTCACCCTGGACGACCGCACCGGTCGCATCGAGGTGGCGATGTTCTCGGACGCTTACGGCGAACACCGGGAAAAGCTGATCAAGAACACCTTGCTGATGGTGGAAGGCGGTATCAGCAACGACGACTACAGCGGTGGCCTGAAAATGCGCGCCGACTCCGTGCAAACCCTCGACGAAGCGCGGCGTAATTCCGTTAAAGGGCTGTGCCTCTCTGTGGAAAGCGCCAAAGTTGGCCGTGACTTCGCCAGCCGCCTCTCCGACATGCTGAGCCCCTACCGCAGCGAAGGCTGCCCGATCCGCATCGACTACGCACGTCGCGATGCCAAAGGTCAGTTATACCTCGGCGACGATTGGCAGGTTCAGCCCACGGATGAGTTGATTCAGAAGCTGCGCGAAGTGTTCGGGAAAGAGAAGGTCAAGCTCGTTTACTGATCGTGAGACGTGAGACGTGAGACGAAAGCGACGGAAAGCACATGAACCATAAAAATGAGCGCGCAATACATGCAGAACGGGTGCCGTTTGCGCGCGAATGAAAAGCATGCCGTGCGGCGCCCTTTCATCTCACCTCTTACATCTCACATCTCACGAAACGCCCATGGACACCGACATCCAACAACTCCTCAGCGAAATCACCGACTACTGCAAAAGAGCCGAAATCAGCGAGTCCACCTTCGGCCGGCAAGTGGTTAACGATGGTAAGTTCGTGAACCGCCTGCGTAGCGGCCGCGGAGTGACCTTGCGAACCATGAACCGGGTGCGCGAGTACATCCGTGCTCATCCCCCCGGGCCGGACTCCATCTCGGAAAAAGAAGCCGCGCTCAAGCTCGTTGACGAGCAGTTCAGCGCTCCCAGAGTGCCCGCAGCCGCAGAGTCCCTCGCCCGGGAGATAAAACGAGAAGCGGCCGATCAAGCGTCAAAACAGGCGCGCCGCCCCTTCCGTTTCTACGAGAACCGTCAGAAGTATCTGCACTTCGTGCATACCTGCAACGAGAAGTGGGCGATTTCGCAGCGCGCCGGGAAGGAGCTGAAGCTTCTGCAGCCGACTTTTCCGGCTCTGCGAATGTTCGACGCGGGCATGGGCGACGGCACCGTGCTCACCTACGTGATGCAGAACCTGCATCGACAATTTCCCACCGTTCCGCTATTCATCAACGCCAAGGAAATGAGTCTGGAGGATGTGCGCCTCGGCCTGCGCAAACTGCCGGATCGCTTCGTCGAACACCCTGCGACGGTATTCGTCATCAGCAACATGGCCTACAACGAAGCCCCATGGCTAAGCCCGCATTCCTCAGACCAGCCGTTGAACTGGCATGAGATAGCGCTGGAAGGTAATTGCGCTCACGAATACGGCGAACAGATTGAGGCGCTACACTCAATTCTCGACGAAGGTTGGCAGACCAGACCGAGTCCAAAGACCGGCAATCCGCTTTATGCCACGCCATCGGTTCTGGTTCTTTACCGTGCCGATCAGAAGTTCATGATGGAGAACATTATTCCGCCGAAGGGAAGTATTCCCGGCGATTATGACTTCATCCTCGCGGCGCAACCCTGGCAGGCGCGAGTATCGGCAGAGTTCAAGGTCAAGCGCATCCTCGCTCCTCTCGCCCGCAGTCTCGCCAGCGGTGGGCGGCTGTTGGGCGTGCAATCCTATGGTGATGATCCCGGCCTGGAAATCGTGCGTCGAATCTGGCCAGATGAAAATCCGTTTACCATCAACCGACACATTCTCCTCAAAGTGCTTAAAGACGAGCTCGGCCCGGAAGCGCGAGAGTTCAACTTCAACACCATGTCCGACGCCAAGTCCGTGTTCCGCTACGACATGCACACGCTGCCCACGGAGATCGGTGATCACATCGGAAGCTCGACTTTGTTCGCCGCCTGGAATGCAGCCATTTACGTCAACCAGATCCAGGACGACCAGATCGAGGGTGCGGTTGCATCCGGCCAGTACCTGCAGGCTACCCGCGAGGTGCTCAAGCAGCGTGGCGCGCTCTGGTTCAACGACGAGACTTTTGTGGTAACCCGGAAACGGGCTAACGGCAAAGAAGATTAGCAAGGCGTTTGTAAGTCGATAGTTACAATCGCTTGCATAAAGAGTTGCGCTGTCCTTCCGGCATAGCCACTGCCTTCCTCGACTCATCCCCATCCTTTCCTCGTCGCGACGAGCGCGCAAATCGCGGGCTCTCGTCGCTGCAAGCCGATTATCAATATCAGTGGCCGACAAGTTGCAATGGCCGGCTTCCGAGTCAAGGCAACATGATGGAGGAACACCATGAGCCACGATATTCTGCGAACATCCAAACGTTTATTCCTGGCGTCAAGCGCCGCGGGAATCCTGCTGGCGGCCCAGGGGGTAATCGCAGGCGAAGAGGGCCACGATTACCAGTCCAAAACTGGAACTGCCAATGAGCAGCAAGCCGACCATGCCGGACAGCACGCGATGCAGCAGATGCCCGGCTTTGGGGAGACCGACCTGAACAAAGACCAGCGCGCCCAAATTGAAGAGATTCAATCTTCCCTCGGCGAATTGCTGGCGGAAGTCGACTGGCGCGAGGCGGATCTGCTGGCCAAGTTCGACAAGGACAATGACCAGGCACTGGATCAGCAAGAGTTCGACAACTTGCAAAATACCTTGTATCAATCGCTTGCACGGCTCGAGCCCGGTGAGGGTCAACAGGGACAGACTGAACAATACGAAGAGCAGGCACAGCTCGAGCAGGACCAGCAGGAATTCGATCAGCAGCAGCAATCGAGCCCCGATACACAAGAGGACCAGCAGTACCAAAGCGAGTAACTTTTCTGGCAAATTACCGAACTGAGCCCGGCTTGGACCGGGTTTTTTTTGCCGAAGCCCGGCCCCGGATATGGCAAACAAGTTGCACACCGGGTGTATCGAGATTTACCCGTCTACCGATGAAAAGACATGTGGACGGGAATTTGTCACAGCGAACCGCCCAGTGGGCAGACGCGTGACAAGCCGTGACCTGAACCGTCGCGAAATTTGAATCCAAGGAGGATCGACTGATGAACGCAGATACAACGAAAAAGCTCAAACTTAGCTGGCTAACCGCCAGTGCCGTTGGTGTGCTGATGGCCGCCGCCCAGGGCGCTGTTGCCGGCGACGAGCAACTAGGAGACCAGGCGAAAGCCGATAAAGCTCAAAATCAGAAGATGGAGCATAAGATGGATCAACAGGCCCAAGCGGGCCCGGCTTTCGACAAGGTTGACTCCGACAATGATGGCGAAGCGCGCTGGAATGACATCGAGCCCGCCTTCCAGGAGCAGCTGAGCAAAGCAAACTGGAACGAGCAGAATGTGCTCGATCAATTCGACACTGATAATGACCAGGCGCTGAATGCCGACGAGTACGAAAACTTCAAATCCATTCTGATGGCCCACGTGCAGGCGCAGGGTGGTCAGCAACAGGGTCAGATGGAGCAGGGCCAGCAGGATCAACAGCAGGCTCAGCAAGGCCAGCAGGACCAGCAGTACGAGCAACAGGCTCAACTGGATGAGGGCCAGCAGACTCAGCAGACCCAGCAGAGCCAGGATCAGCAATCTCAGTTCGAGCAGGGTCAGCAAGAGCCACTCGGCCAGCAGTCCGAGCAAGCTGAACTGGAGCAACAGGACGACGGTCAGATCCAACAGCAGCGGGATCAGGGTTTCCAGACTGACCAGGATCAGCAGTTCGAATCTGGTCAGCAGCAGGACCAGCAGTACCAGACTGACCAGCAGACCCAGCAAGCCCAGCAGGATCAGGGATTCCAGGCTGACCAGCAACAAGCTCAGGCCGGCCAGCAGGCGCAGGACATTGATTCAACTCTGCTTACAATGCCCGTCGATCAGGTTACTAAAGCTGAAGTAGTAAACAGCCGTGGTGAAGAAATCGGGAAGGTGTCCGAAGTTGTTCGGAACAACTCCACCGGTGAACTCGGTCTCGTGGTTCGCTCTGGTGGCATCCTCGGCATCGGCGGCAGCGACACCTTCGTGAGCCTTGGCGAAGTAAGCCAGATGGAGGAAGGTCGTCTGTTGTGGGACACCATGCTGAGCAAAGACGAGCTCGCGGAAATGCCGGAATTTGATGAGACCCAGTATTCCGAAATTTCCGGCACCGAATATGCCACGCTCGAGGACGCGCAGGAGCGCGGCTAACCTTTTTCTGGCAGACTCCTGAAATGCCTGCCCGGTTTCGACCGGGCTTTTTTTTGCGGGAGATTTGATGGGGGTCAAGCTGTCACAAGCTGAGAGCTGATCTAATCGGCTTTGCCGTTTTGTCATTCACTTCGAACAAACGAGGTCGAAACCCGAAGAGGCATGGAGTTCAAGGACTATTACAAGATCCTCGGAGTAGACGCATCCGCTGATGCCAAAGCCATCAAAAGCGCTTACCGCAAACTCGCCCGCAAATACCACCCGGACGTCAGCGAAGAACGCGACGCCGAGGAGCGCTTCAAGGAAGTGACCGAAGCCTACGAAGTGCTTGGCGACGCCAAGAAGCGGGCCGAGTACGATGAGATCCGCCAGTATGGGCAGCAGCACGGGCAGCAATTCCGCCCGCCCCCTGACTGGGAAGCGAGGGGCGGCTTTGGTACCGGCGGATTCAGTCACTTCGAAGGTGATTTCTCCGACTTTTTCGAGTCCATGTTTGGCGGCGGTGCGCAGCGTCAGCGCGGTGGTCCACGCCGGAGTGGGGGCGCTTTCAGCAGCCGCGGCCAGGATGTCGAAATCGAAATGCCGATTTTCCTGGAGGATACGCTGGCCGAGGAATCCAAGGAGATCAATTACAGCCTGCCACATTACGGGCTGGACGGTACGCGCCTCGAGGACGTGAAAAAAACTCTCCGGGTGAAGATTCCGAAGGGCGTATCCGATGGTGAACGAATTCGCCTGAAGGGACAGGGCGCGCCGGGTCTGGGTGATGGCGCGGCCGGTGATTTGTACCTGCGCATACGGTTGGTGCCCCATCCTCTGTTCGACGTAGAGGGGCATAATCTGGTGATCACCGTTCCGCTCGCGCCTTGGGAGGCCGCGCTCGGGGCTAAAATCACCGTGCCCACCCTGCAGGGCAAGATTCAGCTGACCATCCCGCCGGACAGCCAGTCCGGCAGGCGGCTGCGCGTCAAAGGCCGGGGGCTTCCGGGAAAAACCATTCAGGGCGATCTCTATGCGGTGCTGAATGTGGTCATGCCGGCGAAAGTGAGTGATCAGGATCGTCAGCACTGGGAAGCGCTGGCCAAATCCGCGAGCTTTGATCCTCGCGCAGACTGGAAATAAGTAAGGGTAAGAAAGATGCTGATTCAGATCACTACTCAGGAAGTCTGCCAGCGCGTGGATCTGAGTACCGAGACCTTGGTGGAGATCGTCGAGCACGGAATCGTTGAGCCCGAGGGCGAGCAGCCGGAGCAGTGGATGTTCAGCGTCGATTACGTCTGCACCATTCGCCGGGCCACCCGCCTGCATCGCGACCTCGGCATTGATTGGGCCGGTGTGGCGCTGGTGCTCGACCTGCTCGAAGAGCGCGATCGACTGCGGCGGGAAAACCAGATGCTGCAGCGCCGGCTCCAGCGCTTCGAAATCTAGCCCAGTCCCCACGCGTTCGGGCTCTGCTCCTGGAGACTGGAGACTGGAGACTGGACACTGGTTTCAGGCGCGTGCCTCGAAGGTCTCACAAACCGCCGACTGCTGCATCGCGCCAACGGAGATCGCGTCCGCCTGGCATTCCCAATCATCGTTGTAGCGACAGCTACTCACCTTGCAGGCGCCCACACCGGCTTCATAATGCTTGTTGGTATGGCTGGAGCCGTGATAATAAGTATCGCAGTCCGCTTCGCTACCGTCGCCGACGGTAATAGCACGGGCATTACAGGATTCATCGATGTTGTATACGCAACTTGTTGCGACACAGCTCTTCACTTCGGGCATTTCTACGGCAATGAGTTTCATTTCACACCTCCTGCATGGGTAAGAAACAGTTGAGTAATCATCTGTTCCAAATGAAAAAAGTCCAGCGCCAAACTGACGCTGGACTCGTTCGCTTACGCCCCTACTGCAGCGTGCGGAGCGTTCTACGGCGTTGTGGATGGGCCCGGTGAAGAAGCAGGTTTCGTCGGCGAGCGTTGCTCTGTACTGCGTTGAGAATTGAGAGCTTCCTTCGCCTGACGACCGACTGATTCGCCCACTTCGCTCGCCCTCTGGTAACCTTCTTGAGCCATCTCCTGCGCCTTGTGCCTCGCACGCTCACTGACGTCCCCCATCAACTGATACTCGGTTCGGGTCCGGGGCAGTGAGGCGCCTACCAGCGCACCGAGCGCAATGCCGATAGCACCCATCGCCAGGGGCTGCTCGCGCATGTAGTACTCAAAATTGCTGCGCGCGCTGTCCATGGTATGAGAAATGCCGTCCCGGGCGTGACTGGCAGAGTCGCGCAACTGATGGCCGGTGGCCGAAGCGCGATGCCGGAAGTCGTGGCCGGCTGCGCTGGCGCGGTCACGGGCCGAGGACATTTTGCCCTTCATCTGCTGGCTCATTTCAGCACCGCGGTGCTTCAGCTCTTCGGTTTTGCCCTGAGCTTTGCCCTTCAGCTCCGCGCCCTTGCCCTTGAGTTCCTGGCCCTTTTCTTTCATTTTGTCGGTGCGGCTTTCACCACCGCTGTAGCCTTCACCGTAGTAACCACCTTCGCCTGCGGTGTGTCCGTAAATGGACGTTGAATTTCCGTACAGGTCGTTGGTGATGTCGTGATCCGGATGAGGCCGCTCAAAAGGACGGTACCCGGCAGGCTGTCGTCGCTCGCCGAACATCATCCAGGCCAGGCCGATGGCTGTTAACGCCACCGGGAGCGGATTGGCTTTGACGCTGCGGCCAAAGTTTTGCGCGAACTCACCGCCATGGCTGCGGACGTAGCCCGCCGCCTGGTCGTAAATTGCGTTTGGAGAAATCCGCTCCTCCAGGGCGTGCATGGTTTCGCCGAGATGACGGCGTTGCTCTTCCACCTCGCGCTCGAGTTGGCGAGGATCTTTTCCCGCGTCTCCGTTACCTCTCATCGCATAACTCCTACGTTCAATTTGGGTTCCGAATTAGTGATCCTTGCGCATCTCATGTTTCTCCTTGCGCATCTCGTGCTTCACCGCCTCACGATCCTTTTTCATCTCGTGCATGGTGCGATCGGGCGCGAAGGCTCCGGGCTTGAGCTTGCTCTGGCCGGACTTCAGCATGATGAAGCCGATGATCGTTACCACGCCGCCGACGATCAGAGCCGACAGCCACAGTGACAGCGCCGTGGCGAGACCGTACACCGCCGCCATCAGCAGCACGATGAGGCCCGCTAGCATGACCACACCGCCACCGGTCATCGAAGCGATGCCGGTTTTGGCTTCCTTCACAGATTCACGCATCTCCGATCGTGCCAGGGAGATTTCCTTGGTGAACAGTGAAGTGACGTCGGACGTCAGCTGGCGCACCAGACTCGGCACAGAGCTGTGCTCTCGGCCCGTAGTGCCCGCGTGGCTACTGTAATCTGTGCTGCCATGAGTCTCAGTGGTTTTCGGGTCCGTCTGGCCCGCGTTCGCACCGGTGGTGCTGTGCGGGGGATGGGTTGTAGAACCGTTGCCTGTTCTGGGATCTCGTTGCTGTGCCATAGTGAATTCCTCCTCTGTTTAGCTTTGAGAGCGATCGCCGGGTTTGTTGGTCGGGGTTCGCGACTCACCCTTGGGCGGATTGATGGGGCTTTGTGCGCTCTGCTTATCCTCCGGCAGATAGCTGGTGCTGGCGTGCGTCGGATTGGAAGTGCCGGTGGAACCGGAAGTCCCCGTCGCGCCTGGCGCCGTGCTGGTACCCGTAGTGGTGGCACCGCTCTGAGTTCTGCCTACCGTGCTCGCTCCTGTAGAAGGGCCTGAGGACGGCGCTCCTGACGTGGTGCCGTAGGCGGTCGAGCTTCCCGCAGTAGCGCTTCGGCCGGTGCTCGCGGTTGAGGAAGAGCCCGTTGTCGAGGTGGAGCCCAAGGACTCGCTGCCGTACTGACTCGTCTCCTGATGGCCGTAGTAATCTTCCCAATGGGATTCGCGCTCTTGCGGCGGTCGGTTCGCCTTGGCGATTCGTGAGAGGCCGAAACCGACGGCAACACTACCCAACAGGAACAATCCAGGATTGTTGCGCGCGAGCCGGGATGCGTCGCTGATCAGCTCATCGGTGTTCTTGCTGCGCAGATTTCCGGACAAGCCACTGATGCCGTCTGCGAGCTCGGAAACGTAATGAGACAGCGCTGCAGTTTCGCGACGCTGCTCCAGTTCATGAGCCGCTGCCTCGGTGGCTTCCGCTACCTGATCCATTGCGTCGGCAGCCTGCGATTCGCGTTTCTCCAATTCGTCACGACCGCGGCTTTTCATGTCCTCGGAAGTGCGTTGCGCCTGGGCCTTTACTTCTTGCGAAGCCTGGTTGGCCTTCGCCTTCATGTCTTCAGCAACATCGCGTTTGCTGGGGTTTTTTCCGTTGGTCATATCAGTCGCTCCAATTGCCTGTGGTTACAAAGCCGATAAGCGGGCCTTTATCGGCCCGAGATCCTGTCCACAGCGCCAGGCTGGCGTTGCCTGACAATTTCTGTAACGAGTTTTCCATGGACTTTGGTTACTGAGCTGCAACGATTGAGCCACGCAAAGCGCGGGCTCGAGCAAATAAATTGGCGGCTTTCTCTTCGAATGACGGCAGATTTGCCGGTGTTGAGCTTGTTTGGCGGGGAGGGGAGGGATACCTCCCGGGAGCCTGCAATTTTCTCCCGGGAGGTGGGAAGGACTTACAGATCGCTTTGTTCGTTGCGGTTCACTTTACGACGTGGTCTGCATGGTAGGCATCGCGTTGCCCCATCGGCTTTTCTTCACCGACCGTGGTGTCTTCTGCAGTTTGCAATTCGATCTCGGTGTTGATCTCGGCACCCAGCAGAATCACGAAACTGGTCAGCAAGAGCCAGGTCATCAGCACCACCACAGCGGCGACTGAACCGTAGGTTTTGTCATAATTGCCGAAGTTGGCAACGAACCAGGAGAACAACGCGGAACCGATAAGCCAGATCACCGCCGCCACTATCGAGCCAACCGTCACCCACTCTGTTTGCGGGTTGCTGCGAACCGGAGCCACTTTGTAAATCACCCCGAGCGCAACGATAATCAGCCCGAATAGCAGCGGCCAAACGATGAACTTGATGAGACTGATCACCGGATCAGGGAAGGGAAGCGCATCGGCAGCGGCGGGGACACCGATCAGCAACGCCAGGCAGATACCGCCAAAAACAAGGCCCCCTACCGTGAACAGCAAGGTCACCAGATTGTTGCGAATGAATCCCCGCGAACGCTGCGCGTTGTAAGCGATGTTGATTCCTTCGAACAGCGCCTTGGTCCCGCGGTTTGCGGCCCACAAGGTGAGCAGTAAACTTACTGCCAGACCCCAGCCTAGCGTCTGGCTACTATTCTGAGTCAGAGCCTGCAAGCGGTTACTGATCAGCTCCTGCGCTCCCGACGGCAGCACCGAGGCGATCGTGTTCAGATGGCTCTGCAGTGTGGAGGGATCAATCACCAGGCTGTAGACCGTGACCGCGGCAATTGCCAATGGAAAAATCGCAAGAAAAACATTAAAGGCCACACCGGATGCGATGATGGACACGTGATCGGAACCGAGTTGCTGCTTAACTCGCGAAAGGATCGATTTCCACCCCTGAAAGGAAATATCCCTGGGCGATGTGGCCCGGTAATCTCCGTTCTCCGTGTTGCGGGAATCGGGCGCATGACCAATGATTCGTGCCATGGTGTATTCCTTCTGTTGCGCGGACGTATTCTTGGGCGGGAGCAATTTTCGGTCCAGCGGCTCTAGAGCAAGCGCGGGAGCTGGGACATGAGAGGTGAGAGGTGAGAGGCGAAAGGGCGAGCGGCGAGAGCTGAGATGTGGACGGCCCATACAAGTCGGCTCACGGCTATTGCCGCAGCCGACTTTCGACCTGGCGCTCAAGGCTTCAAAATTATTCGTCTTCCTCAATCGCGTCAGCGAACTTCTCGAGTCCCTCAAGACCGAGAATGTCATGGGCGGCCAGGGCAAAGTCCTGACGAGGCAAGCGCGGCAGCGCTTCAGCGAGGGTGCGAAGGTGAATCTCTTCCTGCGCGCGGCGTTCCGCCAGGAAGCTTCCCGCATCCGCCGGCACACGTTTGTTCACCACGAGACCGCCGGTAGATACGCCAGTTTTTTGCAGCTGCCTTTGCAGCTCGATGGTTTCCAGGACCGGCAGGCGTTCGGCGGCCAGCACGATGATGAATGCGGTTCGCTCATGGTCGGCCAGCGCCTCGCGCAAGTTGCTGAAGCGAAGCCGGCGGCGATTGAGAAGATGGCGGATGCGGTTTTCCCGATCTTCTTCGCTGCTGCTGTGATTGGCGTCGCCGCCAAGAAGCTTGTTGCCTACCGACTTGTCGCTGCCGAGCTTACGCCAGACTTCCCGGAAGCGGTCCGCCTGTTCGCGTCGCTTGATCAGGCCTTCGGTCCACGCGGACATCATTTCCGGCAGCGCCATCAAGCGGGCAGTGTGCCCCGAGGGTGCCGTGTCAAAGACTAGCAGATCGAATTGCTCGGCCGCCGTCTCCAGAACTTCCGCCATGCGCTCGAGTATGGCCGCTTCCTGCATGCCAGGGGCATCGCGCGACAGCTCCATGTGCTTTTCCACTTCGCCCTTCAGGTGCTCGGGCATCAGGCGGCGTAGTTCGGAACTGATTTCTTCCAGGTGTGCATCGACCGTCTGCTCGGGGTCCAGCTCGAGCGCGGACAGATTGGGAGCGAGCGCCACGGGTTGGGGGCCGATCGTGCGCTGGAATAGATGGCCGAGGTTGTGCGCTGGATCAGTGGAGACCAGCAAGACACGCCTGCCTTGCCGCGCTGCCAGCAGCGCCGACGCGGCAGAGACGGTGGTCTTGCCGACACCGCCCTTTCCGCCGAAGAACAGAACGTTCCGGTTTTGTATGAGATTTAGCAGCAATGTACGTGATCCAAAGGAGAGCGTTCCATCCCCATGCGTTTGTGCCACTCGTGGAAGCGGTCGTAAACCACGGGAAGAAGTTCGAGCGTGTAGAAGGAAACCGGATTGGGCAGACCCAGGCTTTCAGCAAAAACAAGCAGCATGAAGAGGTCTTCTTCGTCCCGTTGCGCGCGGCCGTAGGCCTGACGAAAGGGTGCTTCATAGTACTCGCGCAATCCTTCGGCGACTTTGGTCAGCAGGCTTGGTTGATTCTTTTCGTCGTCCGTCATGTTTTGAAATCTCTGGCTCCTGATTTGATGCTTCTTGTCTCAGGAACGGACCGCCATCAGGCCTTCCAGCTGAACCTGATCATGTACGAAGTTGCGAATACCTTCTGCCAGCTTTTCAGTGCCCATGGCGTCGGCGTTCAGTGCAAAGCGAAAAGGTGCTTCCTCGTAGTGGACCTTCTCTTCGGCTGCGTTTACCGTTTGTGGTGAAAGAACTCGTTCCAGTTCGCCTTCAGCGGCCGACAGCTCCTCGAGCAGTTGCGGGCTGATGGTCAGCCGATCGCAGCCGGCGAGTCCCTCGATCTGATCGGTATTGCGGAAGCTCGCACCCATTACGATGGTTGAGTAGTGATGTTGCTTGTAGTAGTCGTAGATGCGGCGCACAGACAGTACGCCGGGGTCCGTATCCTTCGTATAGGTCTGTTGCGGTTCGCGCAGTTTGTACCAGTCGTAGATGCGTCCCACGAAGGGCGATATCAGGGTCACCCCCGCGTCCGCGCAGGCCGTCGCCTGAGCGAAGCTGAATAGCAGGGTCAGGTTGCAGTTGATGCCGTCTTTTTCCAGCCGCTCCGCCGCCCGGATGCCTTCCCAGGTAGAGGCGACTTTGATCAGAATGCGCGAGCGGTCGATCCCTTCGGCCTCGTAAAGCCCGATAAGCCGCTTGGCTTTGTCGATAGAAGCTGCGGTGTCGAATGAAAGCCGTGCATCCACCTCCGTGGAAACCCGTCCCGGCACCAGGTTGAGGATTTCCTTGCCGATGAGCACGGAAAGATGGTCGCAGGCAGCGGCAGGGTCACCCTTGCCCGCACCGATGGCCGCATCCACCAAATGCTGGTATTGCGGCATCTGTGCGGCCTTGAGGAGCAGGGAAGGGTTGGTGGTGGCATCCACCGGCTGATAGCGGCGAATCGCCTCGATGTCGCCGGTGTCGGCGACCACATCGGTCATGCGCTTGAGTTGCTCGAGTTTGCTGGCCATGATGTCCGTTTCTCGCTGCGAAATGAAACGGCATTTAAGCACATTACAGTCGCGAGTCTCCAGTCGCCAGTCGCCAGTCGCCAGACAAAAAAGGCGCCAGGCCGCGCTACGCGGCTGACGCCTTTCATCGTCTCCAAACTGGCGAATGGAGACTTGCGACTGCTATTGGATCTGGATTCGACGTGCTTCCTGCTTTTTCTCTTCGGCTTTGGGTGCTTTGAGGGTCAGTACCCCATTCTCGAAGTGAGCCTTGATGTCCTTCTCCTTCACGCCACTACCCAGGTCGAAGCTGCGCATATATTTGCCATAGCGGCGCTCCTGACGGATTGTCCGGCCCTCTTTCTCCTCCTTTTCTTCGTGGCGACTTTCGGCAGTGAGCGTCAGTACGCCGTTTTCCAAGGTAACATCGATATCTTCCTTCTTGACGCCAGGCAGCTCAGCGCTGATTTCCACGTGATCTTTGTTGTCCTTCACGTCGACGCGCGGTGAAAAGAAGTTAG
Source organism: Proteobacteria bacterium 005FR1 (assembly GCA_026192395.1). Classification (GTDB taxonomy): domain Bacteria; phylum Pseudomonadota; class Gammaproteobacteria; order Pseudomonadales; family Cellvibrionaceae; genus WACF01. The sequence goes on along the minus strand of WACF01000001.1, from coordinate 1,564,003 downwards.
CGCCTGCCTGCCGTTGAGCAGGAGCCAGGAAATCATCGAAAAAGTTATCGATATCAAATACAGAGCGACGGGGAATAAGATTCATAACGCATCACCTCCGGGTTTCCCTTTTTTAGCCTACTGAGGATGCTTATGACTTAGGGATTCCTAACGAGTTTTTCAAGGCCCGGAAAAAAAGTCGCGAGTCTACATTCTCCAGTCGCCAGACAAACATTCTCACGATCTTACTGGAGACTGGAGACTGGAGACTGGAGACTGGAGATTCAGCTGACGAGATTACGTCCGCCATCGACGGCGATGATCTGTCCGGTAACGTAGGGCGCTTCGGTAGCCAGGAAGCGAATGGTGCGGGCGATGTCGGCGGGGCTGCCGATGCGTTTGAGGGCGATTTTCCTCAGGATTTTCGACTTATCTTCTTCGGTCAGTTCGCCGTCGCTTTCCGGCCATAGAATCGCACCGGGGGCGATGCCGTTGACTCGCACATCCGGCGCCAGCTCCTTGGCCAGGGATTTGGTGAGCATGACATTGCCAGCTTTCGCCGCACAGTAGACCGGGTGACCGGATAGCGGGCGCTCGGCGTGGATGTCGGCGAGATTGATAATGCAGCCACGGTTTCGCCGCAGTGGTTCGGCCAGTGCCTGGCTGAGAAAGAGAGGCGCTTTCAGATTTGTGCCGAGCAGATTGTCCCAGTCATCCTCAGTAATCTCTCCCACCGGCGTGGGGTAAAAACTGGAGGCATTGTTCACCAGCAGGTCCAAGCGCTGCCACTGCGCCAGGGCGTGCTCGGCCAGCGCTCGCAGTTCGGCCATATCACACAGGTCGGCTTTGGCGGCAACAACTGACTCGGCGCGCGTTGCATTCAGAGTCTCGCTTAGCGCCTGCATGTCATTGGCAGAGCGATTGTAGTGCAGGATAAGATTGAAGCCGGCCGCATGAAGTTGGGTGGCGATCTCAGCGCCGATGCGCCGGGCTGCGCCAGTAATCAGGGCCACTTTCGGGGTGTCCCCGTCGGGAGTGGCATTCGGTTCGGCCTTATCAGTCATTTCGAAACGGTTACTCACAATGTGAATCCCGCAGGGGCTTGAGAGCTGTCAGCCGCAAGCGGTGCAGTTGTTCGCCGAAAGCCTTGCCCTTGAATTGCTCGGGATCGACATCGGCCGCAGTTACCTCGTTGCAGCGTGCCAGGGCTGCGCGGAAGTAGTCTACCTGGGAATAGTCCCGATCTTCAAAGCCGGTACGGCCGCGGGCGTCCGCTTCACAGCAAAGCAGAAACTCCTCAAACCGATCCGGACGTCGGAACGCGTCGAGGGCCTCCAAGCTGCGCAGCAGGGTGGTGGTCTTGAGTTCCTTCACGCGATGGCAGTGGGTGTGGTACTGCGCCACGATCAGACCCAGGTCGCGATAGGCGTTGGGAATGGCGAGGCGTTGACAGAGTTCACGGATCAGCGGAAGACTGCGCTGTTCGTGACCGATGTGGCTCGGAAGCACATCCTCGGGCGTGGTCGCCTTGCCCAGGTCGTGAACAAGCGTGGCAAAGCGCACCGTCGTTTTTTCGCTCAAGCGGCAAGCCTGCTGCAGGGCCATCATCGTGTGGACGCCGCAATCGATTTCAGGATGATGCTTGGGCGGCTGCGGGACGCCGTACAGGGTCTCGAGCTCCGGGAGCAGGCGTGCGAGAGCGCCGCAGGTTCGCAGCACCTCGAAAAAGATAGGGGGACTGTCCTCGCCCAATGCGCGGGACATTTCCTTCCAGACTCGTTCCGGAACCAGATAGTCGACTTCGCCGCACTCCACCATCTCCCGCATCAGCTGCATGGTTTCGTCCGCAACGGTGAAGCCCAGGTGATAGTACCGTGCAGCGAAGCGGGCGAGGCGAAGAATGCGGACCGGATCCTCCCGAAAACTATCGGAGACGTGGCGGAGTTTGCGCGCAGCGATGTCTTCGCGACCGCCATACGGATCGATGATTTCGCCCGCCTCATTCATGGCGAGGGCATTGATAGTCAGATCGCGTCGCGCCAGATCCTGCTCGAGGGTAACGTCGGGCGCGGCGTAGAACTCAAAGCCGGTATAACCGGGGCCGGTCTTTCGTTCAGTGCGGGCAAGCGCATACTCCTCCTTCGTTTCCGGGTGGAGGAAGACGGGAAAGTCCTTGCCCACCGGCACGTAGCCTTGCTTCTGCAGTTCCTCGGGCTTCGCGCCGACCACTACCCAATCCTGTTCGTGACAGGGGTAGTCCATCAGCTTATCGCGCACTGCGCCGCCAACCAGAAAAACCTGCATAACTGTTAAGAGCCGAAATCGTGGGTAGATGAGCTTTGCATTATAGAGATCGGTGCCTGTAACGAAAAGTTCATTGCCATCCGGCTTCTGTTCTGTTGTAATCGGACGCTTAGTCTTTTCTAAATTCCAGTGAAACGCCTGCTCATGAACTCGCTTCGCATGACCAATATGGCACCGGCCTGCTGTTATCACCTGATCCGTTGGATCTGGGTGGCGGCCTGTGCTGGGCGTTTGAGGGTTGACGAGCTTACATAGAAGCTTAAATACAGAGTCAGCAAATCCGAAGAAGGCCGCAGCTAAAAACTGCGGCCTTCTTCGTTTTTGGGGCAATCACGTCAAGAAGTTCAGAACGCGTGAATCATGAAATGGGCAATAACAGGGAATGATCGGGCGGGAGCCAACAATGAAAGTCATCATCGCATATTGGAGTGTGGTCCTGATTTGGTCCACAACACCGTTGGGCATTGCTACGAGCAACAATAGCCTGACCTTCTGGAGCGCGGCGGGGCTGCGCATGATTCTGGCTTTCGCGGTGGTGGCGGTGATCATCGCGATTCGCCGCCGGCCCTTTCTGCCCAACCGGCAGGTGGCGCTTGCTTATCTGGTTGCCTCGCTGGGGCTTAGCCCGCAGATGTCGCTCGTCTACTGGGCCGCCCAGCATGTGCCTTCAGGCGTGGTTTCGCTCGTCTTCGCATTCAATCCCTGCTTGACCGCAGTGGTGTCGCTGTTGGTGTTGCGCGACAGTACGCTCAACCTACGCCAGGTTGCCGCGTTGCTGTTGGCGGTCGTGGGAATGGCGATCATCTACCTTGATCAGCTGGGTGTCAGCAGAGAGGCGGCGCTGGGGATTGCCGCGTTGTTTCTGTCTACGGGCATCTTTGCGGTGAGCTCGGTCTGGCTTAAGCGTTTGACCAGCAATCTCACGCTTGATCCCTTCTGCCAGACTGGCGGTACGTTGCTGTTCGCCATGCCGGTATTCTTTCTTGTCTGGTTAACCCTTGATGGCCAGATTCCCACCAGCATCGGCATGGACTCCGCTATCGCTGTGGTCTATCTGGCGGTTCTGGGATCGGTCGGGGGCTTCACCCTGTACTTCTATATCCTGAAGCATATGAGTGTGATTACCATCTCGCTGATCACGCTGATCACACCGGTGATAGCCCTAGCCATTGGAACGATTTTCCTCGGCGAGCCGCTGACGCTTCGGCTGGTGGTCGGTTCGCTCACCGTGCTGACATCGTTGCTGTTGTTCGAAGGCATGGGGCTGCGCTATCTGCGTCGTCTGGTGGATCGGCTGGACAAACGAGAGCCGGTGGCAGATCTGCTGCCGGTTCAGGATGTGAAAGCGAACCTGCCGCCTGTGGGAGCGGTGCAGGGGGCGTTGCGAAAGGCTGAGAGAGGTGAACCCAGGACGGTAGAGGAGGAGAAGTCCGCCGGCCTGCGCGGCGGACTTCTCCCAGTCAACGATTGAAGTCGAAATCATCCTCTTCCATCGGGGGACAGTGGAAACTCTGCCTGACCACATCGTCCTGCAATGAATGCAGGTGCACATCAAAGCCCCACAGCTGGTGCAGGTGCTTGAGCACTTCCTCGGTACTCTCCTCCGCAAGCGGCTTGCGGGAGTATTGATTGTGGTGCAGGGTCAGTGAACGATCGCCGCGCAGGTCGACGCTGAAAACCTGGATGTTGGGTTCGCGGTTACCCAGGTTGTACTGTCCGGCCAGTTGCTCACGCACGGCCTGATAGCCGCTATCGTCGTGGATTGCGGTGACTTCGATTTCGCTGTCCAGGTCGTCGTCGACGATGCAGAACAGTTTCAGATCGCGAATCACCTTGGGCGAGAGGAACTGAAGAATGAAGCTCTCGTCCTTGAAGTTGCGCATCGCGAAGTCAAGGGTTTTCACCCAGTCGCTGCCGGCGATGTCCGGGAACCAGCGCTTGTCCTCTTCAGTCGGGTTTTCGCAGATTCTGCGGATGTCCGTCATCATCGCGAAGCCGAGAGTATAGGGATTGATGCCGCTGTAATAAGGGCTGTTGTACGGCGGCTGATAAATGACGCTGGTGTGGGACTGGAGGAACTCCAGCATGAATCCGTCGGTCACCTTTCCGCGTTCGTACAGCGTGTTCAGCAGCGTGTAATGCCAGAATGTCGCCCATCCCTCGTTCATCACCTGGGTCTGACGTTGCGGGTAGAAGTACTGGGCCACCTTGCGAACGATGCGCACGATTTCGCGCTGCCAGGGTTCCAGCAGCGGCGCATTCTTCTCAATGAAGTAGAGGAGGTTTTCCTGCGGTTCCGCTGGGAAGCGGAATTTTCTTTTCGGATCTTCATCTTCGTGCTGGAAGGGAATGGTCCGCCACAGATCGTTCACCTGGCGCTGCAGATACTCTTCGCGCTCTTTCTGTAATTCCCGTTCCCGCGCCGGCGAAATGGGGGAGGGCCGCTTGTAGCGGTCGACGCCGTAATTCATTAGCGCGTGGCAGGCATCCAGGACCGCTTCCACTTCGTCGATACCGTAGCGCTCTTCGCATTGGGAAATGTAGTTCTTTGCGAATACGAGATAGTCGATTACCGACCCCGCGTCGGTCCAGGTGCGGAACAGGTAATTGCCCTTGAAGAAGGAATTGTGACCATAGCAAGCATGGGCGATGACCAGCGCCTGCATGGTCATGGTGTTCTCTTCCATCAAGTAAGCAATACAGGGATCGGAGTTGATCACGATCTCGTAGGCCAGACCCATCTGGCCCCGTTTGTAGGACTGCTCGATGTTCAGGAACTGCTTGCCATAGGACCAGTGGTGGTAGCCCAGAGGCATGCCGACCGAGGCGTAGGCATCCATCATTTGCTCGGAGCTGATTACCTCAATCTGGTTCTGATAGGTGTCCAGGCGAAATTCATCTGCGAGGCAGGCGATCTCCCGATCGTATTCGTGGATCAATTCAAAGGTCCACTCGGAGGTCGTGGAAATCGGCTTTGCCTTGGTAGCGGTCTTGCTCTTGGCAGCGGTTTTGCTCATGGCCTGCTTGCTCATTCGTCTCAGCTCTAGGATCTAGGCGTACTTCTTGTGGAACAGTTCGCGGAAGACGGGATAGATATCCCCGGCATCGACGATGTGTTCCATGGCAAAGGAATCGGGCCAGGCGGCTCGCACACTTTCATACTCCTCCCACAGCGCCTGATGGTCACGGGGTGTGATCTCGATGTAGGAGTAGTACTGGACCTTGGGCATGATGTCGTTCACCAGCAGGTCGTAGCAGATGCTCGAGTCGTCGTTCCAGTTGTCACCGTCAGAGGCCTGGGCACCGTAAACGTTCCACTCGGAGAGCGGGTAACGCTCGTCGAGAATCTGTTTCATCAGCTTCAGCGCGCTGGACACGATAGTGCCGCCGGTCTCCCGTGAGTAGAAAAACTCTTCCTCGTCCACTTCCTTGGCGCTGGTGTGATGGCGAATGAAGACTACTTCGGTGTGCTCGTAATTCCGCTTCAGGAACAGATAAAGAAGAATAAAGAACCGCTTGGCCATATCTTTGGTGGCCTGGTTCATGGAGCCGGACACGTCCATCAGGCAGAACATAACCGCCTTTGAACTCGGTGCCGGGTCTTTTACGTGCAGGTTGTATTTCAGATCGAAATCGTCGAGCCAGGGGACGCGGGAAATATGGTTGCGCAACTTCGCCATGGAAGCGAGCAGTTCCTCGATACGCTTGTGATCACGCAGCTCGGGTTCCTGGGCTTCCAGGGTCGCCAGCTCTTTTTCCATTTCCGCCAACTGGCGACGCTTGCCGCTGGTCAGTGCGATGCGGCGCGCATTGGCAGCCCGCAGGGAGCGAACGATGTTGATGCGGCCTGGATTGCCCTCATTGCTGATGCCAGCACGGCGCATCTTGAACTCTTCGCTGCCGGCCAGCTGGCGCTTGACCATGTTGGGCAGTTCAAGATCTTCGAACATGAAGTCGAGGAATTCTTCCTGGGTGATCTGGAAGACGAACTCATCCATTCCCTCACCCTGATCGCTCGCACCGGAACCTGCGCCGCCACCGCCGCCGCCGGGCGGACGGGGAATGCGATCACCGGCAACAAATTCCTGGTTGCCGGGCAACACGTTGGAGTGCCGGCCGCCGCGGCCATGGTGAAAGATGGGCTCGCTGATATCGCGGGTGGGGATGCTGATCTGCTCGCCGTTCTCGACGTCCATGATGGAACGCCTGGTAACTGCTTCGGCGACTGCTTTTTTGATATGTTGGCGGTAGCGTCGGAGAAACCGCTGCCGGTTGACTGCACTCTTGTTTTTGGCGTTTAGTCGACGATCGACTATATAGCTCATACTTTACCTATAGAGTTACCGCAGGTCGGAGGCCGTTTCTTCGATCCATTTGCTCCGCTTTGCAAACGATTCCATAGCCTCTTGAGAACGGGGGTTTCCGGCTGGCGTGAGGCAGGCGGAGACGTCCTTGCCATGCCCTTTTGACACCACATCGTCTGACTATTCCCTGAGCGTGCCGGCATTCCCGCATTTTTTCCGGCGAATGGCCAGGCAACTCGCCGCCCGGCCATTCGCTTGTCCTGCTTACTGCGATTTCCTGACCCGCAGATACCACTCGGAAAGCAGACGAACCTGCTTCTCGGTGTATCCCCGATCCACCATTCGCGCGACAAAGTCCTTGTGCTTCTTCTGGTCGCTGGCGGAGGCTTTGGCGTTGAAGGAGATGACGGGGAGCAGGTCCTCGGTGTTGGAGAACATTTTCTTCTCGATCACCGTACGAAGTTTCTCGTAGCTGTTCCAGGTCGGGTTCCTGCCGCCATTGTTTGCGCGGGCTCGCAGAACAAAATTGACCACCTCATTGCGGAAATCCTTGGGATTGCTGATACCCGCCGGCTTCTCGATTTTCTCGAGCTCTTCGTTAAGTGCGCCGCGGTCGAGGATCTCCCCGGTTTCCGGATCGCGGTATTCCTGATCCTGAATCCAGAAGTCGGCGAAGGTGACATAGCGGTCGAAGATGTTCTGGCCGTATTCCGCGTAGCTCTCCAGGTAGGCGGTCTGGATCTCCTTGCCGATGAACTCGACATAACGTGGCGCCAGATACTCCTTGAGGAAAGTTAGATAGCGATCCTGAACTTCCGGTTGATACTGTTCCTGCTCGATCTGCTGTTCGAGCACGTAGAGCAGATGCACCGGGTTCGCGGCCACTTCGGTCGGATCGAAGTTGAATACCTTCGACAGTATCTTGAACGCGAAACGAGTGGATAGGCCCGACATACCCTCGTCAACGCCCGCGGCGTCACGGTACTCCTGAATCGACTTGGCTTTCGGATCCGTGTCCTTCAGGTTTTCCCCGTCATAAATGCGCATCTTGGAATACAGATTCGAATTTTCCGGCTCTTTGATGCGGGAGAGTACCGTGAACTGTGCCAGCATCTTCAGCGTGTCGGGAGCGCAGGGCGCTCTGCCAAGCGAGCTGTTTTGCAGCAGCTTTTCGTAAATCTTGATTTCTTCGGAAACCCGCAGGCAGTAGGGCACCTTGACGATATAAACACGGTCGATGAAAGCTTCGTTGTTCTTGTTGTTCTTGAAAGTGCGCCACTCGGACTCGTTCGAGTGCGCGAGAATCACACCCTCGAAAGGAATCGCACCGAGGCCTTCAGTGGAGTTGTAGTTGCCTTCCTGTGTCGCAGTCAGCAGCGGGTGCAGCACCTTGATCGGCGCCTTGAACATTTCCACGAATTCCATGAGGCCCTGGTTCGCGCGGCAAAGGCCACCGGAGAAGCTATAAGCATCCGGGTCGTTCTGCGGATACTCTTCGAGTTTTCGAATATCCACTTTGCCGACGAGCGAGGAGATGTCCTGGTTGTTCTCGTCACCGGGCTCGGTTTTGGAGACGGCGATCTGGTCAAGAATGGAGGGGTAAACCTTCACTACCTTGAACTTGCTGATATCCCCGTTGTACTCGTGCAGACGCTTGACCGCCCAGGGCGACATGATTTGTTTGATGTAGCGGCGGGGAATGCCGTAGTCCTCTTCGAGGATTTCGGCGTCCTCGGCGGGGTCGAAAAGACCGAGTGGCGATTCGTAGACAGGTGAACCCTTGATGCAGTAAATGGGTTCTTTTTCGATGAGAGATTTGAGTTTTTCAGCGAGTGAGGACTTGCCGCCCCCGACCGGGCCGAGCAGGTAGAGAATTTGTTTCTTCTCTTCCAGCCCCTGCGCAGCATGTTTGAAGAAGGATACAATCTGTTCGATGCATTCTTCCATGCCGTAGAAATCGGCGAACGCTTTGTAGCGCTTTATGATCTTGTTGGAAAAGATTCTGCTTAGCCGTGGATCCCGCGAGGTATCAACCAGCTCGGGCTCCCCAATTGCCGCCAGCATTCTTTCGGCGGCCGTCGCATAAACGCTTGGGTCCGATTTACACAATTCAAGGTATTCCTGAATCGTGAACTCTTCCTGCTGAGTTGTTTCGTAACGCTCGCGGTAGTGGCTAAAAATACTGCTCATAACCTGCCTCCGTACCGATAAGGTCTGCAAAAGCCCTTAACAGGAATCGTGTGTAGTACCTTATCACTCAATTGCGCTGCTAAAAAGCCGGGGATCTGTTGGACAATACGACAGGATTTGCCCGCTGAACTATTCGCCCGTTGGATAAGCATAGCTCCAAAAACTGGGGCGAGCACCACTAGTTCTTCAAAAAAATATCGTCTTTTGGAGAAACGGTAAAGCCCGTCGTAAGTCAAAGAAGATCCTGATGCTGAACATTTACAAGGCGCCACTCTGAAGATGGCATCTAATAGACAACAAAAACCCATCAGGATTGCAGAGTCAGGCTGAATCCATTCACGAATTGTTCGATAATGGACACGCGCGGATCTGCTCCCGGGTTTCGCCAGTGAATCGAACGAGGACATGGTAACAAGGTGGCATCGGCAAAGTGCGATGCGAGCTGCCATCCTCCCGATCGATGCTACATGTGGCGCACGGGAACAGGCCAATCAGAATCAACAATGAAAGGTAAGGTGGTACTTACGTGACGAAGCATAAGGTTTTGGTGACCGGTGGTGCGGGGTATATAGGCAGTCACACCTGCGTCGAACTCCTCGAAGCGGGTTTCGACATCGTGGTAGTGGACAATCTGGCAAACAGTAAGCCACTCGCGATGAAGCGGGTGGAAGAGATCAGCGGACGATCAGTTCCCTTCTACCAGGCGGACGTTACCGACCGAAGCGCGCTTCGTGAGGTTTTCCAAGCACATGAATTCTCAGCGGTTTTGCACTTCGCAGGACTGAAAGCAGTGGGGGAGTCCACGGAAATCCCACTGCGCTATTACCATAACAATGTGGAAGGCTCCGTAGCCCTGGCCGAGGTGATGGCCGAATTCGGCGTGCATCAGCTCATCTTCAGTTCATCGGCAACAGTCTATGGCGATCCGGCGACAGTGCCGATCATGGAAGATTTTCCCACCTCCGCCACCAATCCCTACGGCCGCAGTAAGTTAATGGTCGAAGAGATTTATCGGGACCTAAGCCGAGTGCCAAACAGCCAGTGGAAGATTTCCCTGCTGCGCTACTTCAATCCCATCGGTGCTCACGAAAGTGGCATGATCGGTGAAGATCCCCAGGGTATTCCCAACAACCTGCTGCCCTACGTGGCGCAGGTGGCAATCGGAAAATTGAAAGAACTGAGTGTGTTCGGCAACGACTATCCGACCCGGGATGGCACTGGCGTCCGAGACTACATCCACGTGGTGGATCTGGCGCGCGGTCACGTGAAAGCGCTGGAGCACCTGCTGGAAGCAGAGCCGGAGTGCTATACCTTCAATCTCGGCACCGGCCGGGGCTACAGTGTGCTGGAAGTGATCGACGCCTTCGAGAAGGCCAGTGATCGAAAGGTTGCCTACAAAGTCGCCCCCCGCCGTCCCGGCGACATTGCCACTTGCTACGCCAATCCCGACCGTGCCGCTGAGGTATTGGGCTGGCGCGCCGAGTTCGGCATAGAGCGCATGGTCGAAGACGCCTGGCGCTGGCAGTCGCAGAATCCACGCGGGTACGATTGAGTCGGGACTCGGGCGCGAAGCAACCGCGCCGTCATTCCGGCGACGGCCGGCTGCTATCTGGAATAGCTGTTTCGGCCGCCATCGTCGGAGGCTTCGAAGCCGTTTGCCACTGGGTACGCTCTCTCGAAAACGCTGTTAATACATCCATGTACGCTCTGTCGCTTGAGCGCCATGGACGGCGCGAATGCACGCTTCGCAGGAGCAGAAGCACGCCATCCCTGAAGCGAACGTTTCGAGAGAGCGCACCCACAACCAACTCGCCGCAGTGGCCGCCACTTGGTATGGCCCGGGTGGAGCTACTCCGAACTCGCAGCCAGGAATCCGGTGTTTGCTGCTGTGACCGTCGCCGGCAGGACGCCGGCGTAGAGCTTACAGGGACGTACTTGCAGCGTGTCACACTAGTGAACACCGGATTTTTGGCCCGGCACGGAATATGAGTGTTCTCCCAAGACGAGAGTCGTCACACAACCTTGCTCTTCCACCCACCGCGCATAAACACCATCACACCGATTACAGCCGTCAAGGTATCCGCCACCACCGTCGCCCAGAACACGCCGCTAGATTGCAGCCCTGTCTGGGTTGCTAGGAGGTAGGCCAGCGGGATCTGCACGACCCAGAAGCAGAACAGGTTGATCCAGGTGGGCGTCATGGTATCGCCAGCGCCATTGAAGGCCTGGATCGTAACCATGCCCAGCGCCCAGAACACAAAGCCGTAGCTCAGAATGCGCAAACACATGGCCCCATATTCAATGACCCCTGTGTCCGGCGTGAAATTGGCAATCAAGGTCGCCGGCATAGCCATGAACAGCAGGGCAACCGAGGCGATGTAAACCACGGTGTATTTCGAAACCTGCCAGACTGTCTGCGCGGCCCGCTCCGGTTTTTTCGCCCCGAGGTTCTGACCCACGAGCGTCGCCACGGCATTGCTGAGGCCCCAGGCTGGGAGGAAGCTGAACAGGATGATGCGTATTGCAATGGTGTAGCCCGCCACCGCGACTGGACCGTAGAGCGACACGATACGCACCAGCAAAACCCAGCTGGCAGTGGCGATCAGGAACTGGGCAATGCCGCCCATCGAAGTCTTCAAGAGCGTGGCCATCACGCCGGTCTGCAGGCGCAGACCACTGGCAGCGATGTGGATTCGGCCGCTACCAGCGGACAGGTGATACAACTGATAAAGCACGCCCACACCGCGGCCGATGTTGGTGGCCACAGCCGCGCCTGTCACACCCATTTCCGGAAAAGGACCCCAGCCATAGATCAGGCAGGGGTCCAGTACGATATTGATTCCATTGGCCAGCCACAGCGAGCGCATCGCAATGCTCGCGTCCCCGGCGCCGCGGAAGATCGCGTTGTTCAGGAACAGGAACAGAATGGTGAACGAGCCACCCAGCATGATTGTGGTGTATCCCTGGCCGATGTCCAGTGTGGCCGCGTCCGCACCCATCAGGCGCAGTATGTCTTCCGCGTAGGTGATACCCACGATACCCACAACGGTTGCGACTACCGCGCCCAACAGCAGTGCCTGTGCACCGGCCGCCGCAGCGGCCTCCCGGTTTCCTTCACCGAAACGGCGGGCCACTAAAGCCGTGGTGCCCATGCTGAGCCCAATGGCCACCGCATAAAGCAGGGTGATGACCGCTTCAGTCAGGCCGACGGTGGCGACCGCCTCCATTCCCAACTGAGCGACGAAAAATATATCGACGATGGCAAATACCGACTCCATCGCCATCTCCAGGATCATCGGCACGGCCAGGAGAAAGGTGGCACGTGCGATGGAGCCTTGGGTGTAATCAATGGTTGAACTTCCGGCCAGAGCTTCCTTGATCAGGCTCCAGGCGGATTGCTTTTGTACCGCAGTCATGTGATTTCCATTTTTCTTGTTACCGCCTACAGTGCAGCTCGCCATTTGAGAGGTGGCGGCGGTCACGAGAGTGACATCGGAATTGGGCGGTATATTCGGGATCGCACCGGAGCGCAGCGCCGCCGGCGAATTCAGAAGGAGAGTGCGAAACGCAACAGCGGAACGATTCTTAGGTGAAGTCGAAGTGATTCATTGGGAGAGCTCCCCGCAAACAAGCGGGAAGTATAAAGCAGCCGGATAATTTGTGGCCAGTCGCAAAAGCGGATCAGCAGTCGCAGCTGAATCGCTCTTCCGTCTCCAGACAAAGCGCCGTCAGGCTGTTGCCCCAGACACAGCCGGTGTCCAGCGCAAACAGACCAGGTCGTGCCGCCTTTCCTTCCAGACTGGCCCAGTGGCCGAATACAAGCTTGGTACTTTCGAGTGCGGGGTTGGGATGCTCGAACCAGGGCATGAAACCCGACGGTGCCTTGTCCGGGCCCTGCTTGCAGGTGAGTTCCAGCGTTCCATCGGCGCGGCAGAAGCGCATGCGGGTGAAGTAATTGGTAATCAAACGCCAGCGGTCGGGACCGTGCAGATGTTCGTGCCAGCGGTCCGGCTGATTGCCGTACATGTGGGCGAGAAAATTTTCCAGCTCTTCACTGCGCAGAATGAAGGCCATCTCGCGGCTATAGCGAAGCGCCTGTGTCAACGACCAGATGGGGGGGATGCCGGCATGCGCCATCGCGAAACCCAGCTTGGGATCATGGTGTAACAGCGGAAAGTGGCGAATCCAATTCAGCAGTTCGTCCCGATCCGGGGCTTCGAGGATGTCGCCGATGGTGTCCTTGTCACGGGCCTTGTGCGTGTGCCAGGCCACGGCCAGCAGGTGCAGATCATGATTGCCGAGCACCGAGACCACCGAATCTCGCATGCCGTAGAGGAAGCGCAGGGTGGCCAGGGAATCGGGACCGCGATTGACGAGATCGCCGCACAGCCAGAGGCGATCTCGTCCGGGCTGAAATTCGACTTTGTCGAGCAGGCATTGCAAGGGTTTCAGGCAACCTTGGATGTCACCAACTGCATAGGTCGCCATCAGCGGATCGCCTCCTGATCGGAATCAGTGAATGGAATGGGGTGGAACCAGCGCAAAGAGGGGAACGGGCGCGTCGAAGGATTCCCCCTCATCGGTCCGCATCTGATAGCTGCCTTGCATGGTGCCGGTCTGGGTCGAGAGCACCACACCACTGGTGTAGGTGAAGTCTTCGCCCGGCTCGAGCCGCGGCTGTTCGCCGACAACGCCAGCGCCTTTCACCTCCTGCACCCCGTCATCCGCATCCTTGATAAGCCAATGCCGGCTCACCAGCTGAGCCGGGCGGTCGCCGTGATTGGCGATGGTAATGGTATAGGCATACACGTAGCGCTTTTCCGCAGGCTGGGACCGCTCTGGAATGTAGGTGCTCTTTACGCGCACATCGATTTCCGGTGTTCTCGTTTCCTGTCTATTGGTGTCCGGTGTTCTCATTGCGATTCACCCTGTTCACTGGCGAGCACATTGGCCAGGTCGACGAAATCCTTCACGGCCAAATGGTCGGGACGTATTGTAACGTCCATGTTCAGCGCTTCAATCGTCGCGGTAGACATCAGCAGACGCAAGCTGTTGCGCAAGGTCTTGCGGCGCTGCTGAAAGCAGATATTGACCAGCTTCTTGAAACAGCCAAAGTTTTTCGCGGGCCAGGGCAGGGTGCGATGCGGGGTGAGGCGCACAATGGCCGAATCCACCTTGGGACGCGGGTGGAAACACTCTGGCGGCACGCCGAACAGCTCATCGACCCGGCAGAAGTACTGGACCATCACCGACAAGCGCCCGTAACTTTTGGTCCCCGGTGAGGCCGCCATTCGTTCCACCACTTCCTTCTGCAGCATGAAGTGCATGTCGCGTATCAGCTCGTGATAGTCGAGCAGATGAAAAATCAGTGGCGTGGAAATGTTGTAGGGCAGGTTGCCGACGATTCGAAGCGATTCGGGCTGCTCGCTGAGACGGGAAAAATCGAAGTCCAGCGCGTCGCCCTGGTGAATGCGCAGGCCCCGGTAGTCCTGCTTGAGCAATTCCAAGCGTGCTACCAGGTCCCGGTCCAGCTCGACCACGGTGAGATTGGGATTGCGTGCCAGCAGCGGCAGCGTCAGTGCGCCCTGGCCCGGGCCGATCTCTACCATTTGGTCATCCGGAGCCGGATTGATGCTGCGCAGAATGCGATCGATTACCCCTGGATCGCTCAGGAAATTCTGGCCGAAGCGCTTGCGTGCTTTATGGGGAGCAAAATTGTCGCTCATCGTCGCGCCGCACTTCGCCGCTGTGCCAGAGCCATTTCGGAGGCACTGCGCAAAGCCGCCTCCAGGCTGCCGGTATCGGCTTTGCCAGTGCCGGCGAGATCAAGGGCGGTGCCGTGATCGACCGATGTGCGGATGATCGGCAGGCCGAGGGTGATATTGACCGCCTTGCCAAAACCGCGGGACTTGAGCACAGGCAGTCCCTGGTCGTGGTACATGGCCAGAACCGCATCGCCTCCCGCCAAGACCCTGGGCGTGAACAGCGTATCGGCGGGAAGCGGGCCGATCAGCGTCATGCCCTGCTGGCGCAGTTCTTCCAGCACCGGCTCGATGATATCGATTTCCTCCCGGCCCAGATGGCCGCCTTCGCCAGCGTGTGGATTCAGGCCGCAGACCAGGATGCGCGGGTCCTTCAAGGCAAAGTTCTCTTCCAGCGCCTTGTGCAGGACGCGCAACGTCTCCCGGACGTTGTCGGTGGTGATAGCAGCGGGAACCTGGGCCAGTGGCAAGTGGGTCGTCACCAGGGCCACCCGCAGGTCGCTGGTGGCCAGCATCATCACCACCTTGGGCGTGGCGGTCTTGTCCGCCAGATATTCGGTGTGCCCGCTAAAGGGAATGCCGGCATCGTTGATCACGCCTTTGTGGACTGGTGCGGTAACCAGGGCCTCGGTCAGGCCGCGCTGGCAGAGCTCAATGGCGGCGTCCAGCGTTTCGAGTACGTAAGGCGCGTTGGCGGTGCTCAGGGTTCCGGCGACGCTGCTCGCGGCCAGTTTGACGGGGGCCACGCACAGTTCGCCAAAAGCCAGCGGCATCGGCGGCGCGTCGGGATTGAAGGTGCGAATGGTCAGCGGGAGACCCAGCGCGCGAGCGCGCTGGTGGAGCAGATCGGGGTCGGCGACAACCACCAGTTCATGTTCGCTGCCGTGCTGAGCCAGGGTGACCACCAGATCAGGGCCGATGCCGGCCGGTTCGCCCGGCGTGAGGGCGATGCGCAACGCATGCACGTGGTTTGACATGGTACGACTCGTCTATTTACCTGTATGCCGGCGCGCTGCGCTTATTCGTTTCCGGAGGCCATTTCCAGGTCTATGCCCGGCAGTTTCACCTCCACGTAGGCTTCGTCGCGGATTTCCTGAAGCCACACCGGTAGCTCTTCCTCAAAGCGGCGGTTGCGCAGCAGGTTACGCGCCTGATTGCGTTTGACCCGCTCGCTCATGTCCTGCTCACGGCGATCTTCCACCATGAGGATATGCCAGCCGTGTTCACTGCGGAAGGGCATGCTGACTTCGCCGATGTCGGTTCGGTTCATGGCTTGTTCGAACTGTGGCACGAACTGGCCGGGGAGCGACCAGCCCAGATCACCGCCGGAAAGCTTGGAGCCGATGTCATCGGAATTTTCTTTTGCGAAGGGGCCAAAATCGGCTCCCGCCAGCACCTTCTCGCGGATATCCAGCAACTTCTGCTGAGCCTGTTCTTCGCTCAGGATGGCCGAGGGCTTAAGGAGAATGTGGCGCACTTTGGTCTGTTCGACCATCGCCTGCTGGCCGCCGCGCTGGTCCTTGATTTTCAACAGATGGAAACCTGCACCGCTGCGGAAGGGCTCGCTGACGTCGCCCACTTTCATTTCGGTGAGTTGCTGGGCAAACAGTTCCGGCAGCTCTGTCGGCTGCCGCCAGCCCCAGTCGCCGCCCTGCAGCGCGAACTGGCCGGCGGAGTAGGTGGTCGCGAGCTGGGCGAAGTCTTCGCCATTCTGCAGTCGCTCATACACGTCCTGGGCGCGCTTCTGAGCCTGCTGCACTTCCTCTTGACTGGCGCTGCTCGAAGCCGGAATCAGGATATGACCGATGTGGTAATCCGGAGCGTTCCAGAACTGCCCCTCTTTGGAGGCCAGAAAGCTGTCGATGTCGTGTTCGGTGATTTCGATGCGGTTATTGAGCACGCCGCGCTGCACGCGATTGATGGTGATCTCGCGGCGGACGTTTTCCCGCAGGTCAGCAACGGTCAGGCCCTCGGCGGCCAGCTGGGCTTCGAACTGCTCCGGGCTCAGGTTGTTGGCGGTTCGCATCTGCTCGATGGCCTCGTCGAGTTCGGCTTCCTCCACCGATACCTTGGCGCGTTCGGCGATCTGAAGCTGCAGTTGCTGAACCACAAGATGCTCGAGCACCTGGGCGCGGAGAACATCCAGGGGCGGCAATTGCGTGCCCTGGGCGCGCATCCGGGCTGCGATCGAGGCAACCTGGGAGTCCAGCTCACTTTGCATCACCACGTCGTCGTCGACGATGGCGGCGACCCGGTCGATGGTGACGGTTTCCGCCGTGCTGGCGGTGGAATAACCCAGAACTGCCGTGACCAGGGCCACGCCAACGCAGCCAAAGGCCAGCGGTGCTCGAAAGAAGTGAAAAAGGGATTTCATGCTGATGTCTTGCTCAAGGTCGTGATGAATCAGTCGACGGGCCGCCCGAGGATGGCTTCTTCGCGACGGTTGAAATTGTAAATGCCTTCGCCCAGGGCGCTGGTCACATTGCTGCTGCCAATCCCGCCCAGACCGCGCAATTGCAGCTGGAGGAAGATCCCCTGATCGTATTCCAGTTCCAGGCCAGGATCGTTGACCCGATTAATCAGGTCGTTGTCCAGCCAGCGGCGCCAGATTAGGCGGAAGTTGTAGCAACAGCTGGCGTATTCGAGGCCGGCGATTGAATCCAGTTCCCTGTCATTGGTGAAGTCGTAGTACTGACGACCGACGAAAGCGACGCTGTCAGTCACCGGCCACACCACCGATACATCGCCCTGACTGAGATTCTGCTCCACTTCCCGGCCTTCGATGTTGCGCGGGGGCTTGCGGTCGTAGCGGTAACCCAGATTAAAGATGCGGTCGTCCCGATCCAGATAGCGCAGCGCCACATTGCCGCGATTCATTTTGTTCGTTTCCGGGTCGTACAGCAGGTCGCTGCCGAAGCGCAGGGAGTCTGTCAGGTTGGCGGAAAATTGTCCAGCCAGTTCCGATCGGCTCTCTACCCGCGGAGTGCCGTCCAGCGTTACCCTCAGGTCATCCTGATAGAAGATCTGGCCGAGGCTGACGCTGAGGCGCTCGGCCCCGGTTTCGCCCAGGAAGCGGGTGGTCAGTCCTACGGAGACCTGGTTCGCGTCTGCGATCCGATCTCCGCCGGCGAAGCGGCGGGTGCGGAACAGCTGATTGAAGCTGAAGGTGAGTTCCGCGGTATCGAAGTCCACGTGTCGCCCGTCGGCAGTGACATCGAACAGATCTTCATGGCTTTCGAAATCGCTGTAGAAGTAGAAGACCCGTGGCTCGAAAGTTTGCAGGTAATCGTCGCCAAACCAGCTGCCTTCGCGTTCGAAGAACAGCCCCATGTCGAGCGCGGCCTGCGGAACGATGATGCTCGGGTCAGTCTCTGCGTCCGGGCGCACCGCCTCTTCGTCGAGTTTGTAGCTGACGCCTTTCAGCAGTGCGGCAGGGCGGATGAATCCCCAGAGCCACTCTTTGTCCCAGGCCAGCTCGTAGTCGAGCCTCGCCCGCGAGCCTGTGATGCGGCGCCGGGTCGGATTGGGGGCCTCAGGGTCGAGAAACTCCTCATCGTGATCGAAGTTGGTGATGTGATTGTCGAGGCTAAGGGAGAGGTCATCCCACTGGTAGCTGCCGAGGGCGTTGATCTCCGGCAGCTGCTGATAAGGCTCCTCGATGTCCAGCGCAATGGTCTGGTACTCCACAAGCCGGGTGTTGATGTTCCAGTTCGGCAGCAGATAGCCAAGCTCTCCCGCCTGACGCAGGTGAGTGGCCCGGTTCACTTCCAGGTTGGTCGTGTCCAGGTGATTGAAATACGCGAAATCGCTGACCTTGGTGTAGTCGATCAGGCTGTACCAGGGCCGGCCGCGACCTCCCTTTTGCTGGAGGACTGCAAGCCAGCGGTCTTCGCCATCGAATTCGGTCGCTTCTTCAATGGTGAGCAGGCCGGCCTGAATCGCGTCCTCCTCGTTGTCCTCGATACCGTCTTCGCCGCTGGGCAGGAAGGCGCCGCCCACAAGGGTCTCGAACACGGGGCTGAGGTGGCGGAACTCCGCCTCCAACATGGCACCGCGCTCAGCCACATAGCGGGGCGTCAGCGTCAGGTCGAAATTGGGCGCCAGATTCAGATAATAGGGAACGGCGATGTCGTCCGAGGTAATCGTGGGGAAGAGAAAGCCAGACTGGCGTTCGTCGCCCACCGGGAAAATCAGATAAGGCCACCAGAACACTGGTACGCCGGCCAACTCGAGCCGCGCGTTGCGGGCGACCCCCCGATTACGGTTCGGATCCACCTCGATAGAGCTGCCACGCAAGGCCCAGTGCTCCCGTCCCGGTTCGCACTGGGTGAACATGCCGCCTTCCAGAGTGAGTACCTCGTTCTCCGAGCGGCTGATCTGGTCAGCTGCGCCACGGGTGCGGGACTCGTAAAGTACGAACTGTCCGCCGTCGATCAGCGCCGCGCCGGTTTCCCGGTTTACCACGGCCCGCTCGCCAGTCACCAGTACGCCGGGCTCATAGAGCTGGATGTCACCGATTACCGTCGCTGTATTGGCGGTTTCATTTATCACCGCCCGTTCGGCAGTCACCCGGCGGGCGCCCTGGGTGATGATCACATCGCCACTGATTTCGTATTCCGCCTGTAGATCGCCTTCCAGCAGGTCGTACTCGAGCCGGGTATCCGCCTGGTCCGGGGCCAGGCCGGGATCGACCCCTTTCACCACCAGATCTTCAGAGGGTATATAGGCTCCGCAGCAATGGTCGGGCACCAGCGCGCGCTGCTCGGGGCTGAGTTCTTCCAGCGGTACCCAGCCCAGCTTATCTGTGTTGGTCTGGCTGGCGCTGGAGGCGGTGTTGTTGGCGACAGCCGAGCTGGCCTCGCAAACCCAGCCACCCTTCTCTGCCCGGCAATTCCAGGCCTGATCGGCGGACCGAGCGGGAAGGGCCGGAGTCAGTGAGGCAAGACTGACTGCAATTGCCAGCGCGCGTCGCGGAAACCGGAGGCGGGGAGAATGCAGGTGTTGCTGTGTAGATCGGGCGCCTGTCATTCAGCCAGTCCGCTATTCTGTTTAATCGTCACAAATACTCTCTAGACTCTGAGGGTGTGATCGCCTTGGCCGATCGACCGACCGAAAAGGGGGTCCGCGAGGGCGGCCGGAACCCAAGCCCATGTGCGGAAAGTCGCAGATTCTACTGGAAAGGCGCGTGCCATCCCAGCACGCTTCTACCCGTGTGCGGCGGATCCGGACCGGTGCTAGGATTTCGCGGGGCGATGGTGGTATAAGACTGAACCGCGGCGAGGGGCTTCGGTCCCAGCGAAGGTCGCGACCATGAGCATTCCCGCACCTCGGGGCAATTCGCAAACGATACAAATGACGAATGGGAGAGAGCATGCAAGCAGATGTGGTGAAGCCGCTTTCAGAGTGGTTGTCGACCGTGCTTCCGCCCTTGTTTCCAGAGATGGGCGACGGGATTCCGCAGCTGCAAGCCATGACTGGCGACGCCGGAGCGCGGCGCTACTTTCGTATCGAGGGGGATCCGGGCCGGCTTGCCGTTTATGCGCCGCCGGAATCCGAAGACAGCAAGACCTTTGTGGCCTTGGCGGAATTCCTGCTGGGCCAGGGGATTAATGCCCCACGAATCCATGCCGTGGACTATGGCCGCGGCTTTCTGCTGATCGAAAATCTCGGCGACCGTCTCTATCTCGGCGATCTCAACGAGGGCTCGGTGGAAGCGCTGTACGGTGAGGCCTTGATGACTTTGCTGCGCCTGCAGCAGAGTCCCGCTCCCGAGTCGCGCCTGCCCCCGTATTCACGGGAAAAACTGCTGCAGGAGATGGATCTTTTTCCGGAGTGGTTCATCACTCGTCTGCTTGGCTATGAACTCAATGCCAGTGAGCGGCTGCTGATCAAGCAGACCTTCGACACGCTGGCGGGAAGTGCGCTGGAACAACCCGAGTGCTTTGTTCATCGGGATTATCACTCGCGCAATCTTGTTCACCGGCAGTTTGGGCCGCCGGGGGTGATTGATTTTCAGGATGCGGTCTGGGGACCGTTCACTTACGATCTGGTCTCGCTGCTGCGCGATTGCTATGTTCGCTGGCCCCAGGAGCGGGTCAAGCGCTGGGCTCTGGCCTACGCCACCATGGCTCAGGAAGTGGGCATTGCGCCACCGGAAATATCTGCCGAGCAGTTCATGCGCTGGTTCGACCTGATGGGCCTGCAGCGCCATATCAAGGTGCTCGGTATTTTCTCGCGGCTGGCACTGCGCGACGACAAGCGACGTTATCTGGAAGATCTGCCGCTGGTAATGCGCTACGTCGTCGAGGTGCTGGAGGAGTATCCGCAGTTTGGCCGCTTCACCGACTGGTTCAAAGAACAGCTGCTGCCGATGGCTCGCGAACAGAGTTGGTACACCGACTTCCGATCCGCCGGCTACACACCTCGGTAGCCAGCTTCTTCATTCACCGACTTAAAAAGCTGCAATGAAAGCACTGATCTTCGCCGCCGGGCGCGGCGAGCGCATGGCCGAACTGACCCGCCACACGCCCAAGCCTTTGCTGGTCGCGGGCGGGAAACCGCTCATTCAATATACCGTCGAGCGCCTGCGCGCGGGTGGCGTCACCGAGCTCCTGGTGAACATTGCCTATCTCGGCGAACAGATTCGCGATTTTCTCGGCGACGGCGAGCGCTTCGGAGTGAACGTCATCTATTCGCAGGAGCCGTACCCGCTGGAGACCGGTGGCGCAATCCTGCGGGCGCTGCCGTTGTTGGGTGACGCGCCCTTTATAACCGTCAACGCGGATGTCTGGACCGATTTCGATTTCACGCAGTTGCATCGGCGAAGACCGGAGCCCGACGAGCTCGGACATCTGGTCATGGTGCCCAATCCGGCCCATGTTCCAGGCGGGGATTTTTATCTGAACGAGTCCGGGCGCCTGCAGTCCGATAATGAGGCTGCCTCTGCGGTCCGCCTGACCTACAGCGGCATCGCCGTTCTGCACCCGCAGCTGGTGGCAAGCTATCCCAAACGCCGCGAAATCTTCCCCTTGGCTGAAGCGTTTCGCTGGGCAATGGCAGCCGGTCGGCTGAACGGCGAAGTGTTTACTGGCCAGTGGCGCGACATTGGCACACCCCAGCGACTTCGCGAGTTGGAAGAGGAAATCTCCCGGTAAGTGGCCGCCTGGCGGCACGGCCGCGAGCCGATGAGCGGTACAGGAGGTACATGTGCTCAGATTTGGCGCCAGGTGGACAGTGTTGTTGTTCTTCAGTGCCGTAGCGCTCTCTGGCCATGGTCAGGACGTGCAGCCGCCACACGAGTCCACAACGATCCAGAACCGTTATGAAGCGGCCTACCAAGCTTATCTCCAGCATGCGGAACAGAATGACTTCGAAGCCCGCTTTGCCCCACGCCCGGGAAGCCTATCAGCTGGGGAAATCGATATTCGGTGAAAACACCGAGGCTTTCGCCAATCTCACCTACAACTACGGCCTGAGTCTGCTGGAAACAGGTGCAGCACCGGGCGCTTATGCGGTTCTTCAGAGTGCACTGCAGCAGTATGAAGCGCTTTTCGGCAAGCATGCCTTTCGGCTCACCCCTCTACTTGCACACCTGGCCACTGCCGCGGCGACCAATGCTGATGTTGATCTTGCCCGACAACATTTCGATCGCGGTGTCGCGATCGCAGAAGAGCACCAGGGTGAGGATTCGTTGCCGGTCGCCACGCTGCTGCTCCACGCGGGAATCGCCCTGGCGGAGAGCGGCAACTACGCGCAGGCGCGACCCTATCTTCATTCCAGCTACGCCATTCACCGAGACAGGGTCGGTCCCGGGGACAGGAACGCCGCTCTTGCTTCCTTTTATCTCGGGCGGTCGTGGCTGGCCCATGAGAACTGGTCTGCGGCCATTCCCTACCTGAGGGCTGCACTGAAAGGATTTGAACTGGACGCGAAGGCTGATCGACAATACGCGCTCGATGCCCACCTGGGTCTGGTGATCGCCTACGAAAGCCTTGGTCGCTCCGAGGCTGCCACCCGGCACTGTCTCGCCATCGGGGAGAGCTTGCCGGAAGTCTATGCCGGCGGTTTTCGGCCCTTGTTTGGACCGGAGCCGGAATACCCGGAGGCGGCTTTGGCGTCCAGCCGCGAGGCGACGGTGACGGTGGAGTTCGTGGTTGACGAACGCGGCTTCGTCCGCGAGCTGGAAGCCATCGAGGTCCGGGGCGATGACATATTCGTGGAGCCAGCCCTCGAAGCCGCCAGCCGCTACCGTTTCGCTCCTCGGTTTGTCGACGGCCGCGCGGTGGCCGCTGAACACATCCAGGCCCGGCTAACCTTCGTGCCGCCCCAGCAAGAGTGAGTCATGACCTCCAGCGCACCTTCTAACGCCCTGCAATTCGTCTTCGACAACAGCTTCGTCACGCAGCTGCCCGCTGATCCCGAAGCGGAAAACTTCCGCCGTCAGGTCATCGCGGCTGCCTACTCGCGGGTACAGCCCACGCCGGTGAAGAATCCGCAACTGGTGGCCTGCTCCGCGGATTTGGCCCGCGAAATCGGGCTCGATCCCGCATCCTGTGAATCGGAGGAATTCGTTCAGGTGTTTTCCGGTAACCACTTGCTGCCGGGAATGGATCCCTTTGCAATGTGCTATGGGGGGCATCAGTTCGGCAATTGGGCAGGCCAGCTCGGCGACGGACGGGCCATCAACCTGGGCGAAATCCTGGTGAGCAACAAACGCTGGACGCTGCAGCTGAAGGGCGCTGGTCCCACGCCCTATTCGCGGGGGGCGGACGGACTGGCGGTGTTGCGCTCGTCCATCCGGGAATTCCTCTGCAGTGAAGCCATGCATCATTTGGGGGTGCCCACAACGCGGGCGCTGTCGGTGGTGGATACCGGCGAGCAGGTGATGCGGGACATTCTTTATGACGGCCATCCGGAATATGAACCCGGCGCCGTGGTCTGCCGGGCAGCGCCTTCCTTTATTCGCTTCGGAAACTTCGAGATTCTCGCCGCGAGGCAGGAATACCAGCTGCTGCAGCAGCTGGCGGACTACACCATTCGCACACACTTCCCTCATCTGGGCGAACCCGGTCGCAATACCTACATCGCCTGGTTCGATGAGGTCTGCCGCCGCACGGTCGACATGATTGTGCATTGGATGCGGGTGGGCTTCGTTCATGGGGTAATGAACACCGACAACATGTCAGTTCACGGCATTACCATCGACTACGGTCCTTACGGCTGGCTCGATGACTACGATCCGGACTGGACGCCCAACATTACCGATGCACAGGGGCGGCGCTATCGCTTTGCCAACCAGCCGGGTATTGCTCAGTGGAATCTCATTCAGTTTGGCAACGCAATTTACCCACTGATCGAAGATGCCGACCCCTTGCGGGATATCCTGGAAAGTTTTGGCTCCTGGTACAGCGATGCCAGCCGCACCATGAAAGCGGCGAAGCTTGGCTTGCAAGCTTATCGTCCGCAGGATGGAAAACTGTTTAGCGAGCTGGACGAGCTTCTAACCCGTAGCGAAACGGATATGACCATCTTTTATCGCAGTCTCGCCAAGCTCGATTGCGAAGCCGACCCTTCCGGCGCGTCCGCGGAGGCACTGCTGCGACCCTTGCTGCCCGCCTACTATCAAGCCGACCAACTGACAGCGCCAGACAAAGAAGCCATTGCCGGCTGGCTGCGCTGCTATGTGAACCGGGTGAGGGCCGAGGGAAGGTCCAATGCGCAGCGACGCCAGGCCATGAACTCGGTCAACCCCAAATACGTGTTGCGCAACTACCTTGCGCAGCAGGCCATCGAGCGGGCGGAGCAGGGCGATCATGCCCTCGTGCGCGAACTGCTCGACCTGCTTCGCAAGCCTTACGAGGAGCAGCCGGACCGTGAAGCCTTTTTCGCCAAACGACCGGAATGGGCTCGAAATCGGCCCGGGTGCTCGATGCTTTCCTGTAGTTCGTAAAAACATCCCAAGTCTCGACTCTCCACTCTCCACTCTCTACTCTCTACTCTCCACTCTCCACAACGGAAGCCCTGACCAAGCGCGGCGAGTTTGAGGACTTTGCTGCGCTCTATCTACACTCCCTTGTTGCTTTCCGAGCTTTTTTCCCCCTGCTTCCCGGCATTCGTGTCGCTATTTCCCTCTTTTTCCTTCCTGTTCCGTTTCCAGTCTCCGAATCCCCCAAAATCGCTTTTCCAATTTTTTCAAAACTGCTTTTTCAATCCTGCGCGCCGGCTGGATATACCCGAGTCAGAGCCAAGAGTAGTGCTGCATGCGCCTGTACGGTTTGATTCTTCTCCTCTTACGAACTGCTGAGCTGGAGCCAAGTGTAACTTTTACATCTTGGCAACCCCTGTGTTTGTGATTGTGAACTGCCCCTCACATCGATGAACTCGAGTGGCGGTCGCCAACACCGGCTTCTATTTATACCCACGGCTTTCGGCTGTTTCGGAAAACGCGATATCAAGCCGGCGTTGATACAAATCGACGCCACCTGGTGTTCTCGATTAATCACCCAATCAGCAAATCCATAAAAACCAGCGGGTATTCGGAGAGGCGGATGCTCGCCGAGGCAATGTGCATGAAAAAAACTCTCTCATCTCTGTTCGTTCTCACTTCAGTTCTAACTATCAGCGCGTGTGGTGGCGGCGGTGGCGGTGGTGGTAGCGCACCGGCTGCTGATGCCCCCGCGCCTCAGGCGCCGACTTCCCAGGCCCCATCGACGGCGCCGAAGGGCGGATCTGATCTGGCTCTCTACGTAGCCGATCAGGACATCGACGAACAGTACGAAGTGTTCACCTACGACAGCAAGAGCGCGATGGTGCAGAAGCTCAATGGTGCACTGGAAAGCTGCAGCTCGCTGACTGAAATCAGCTGGGCGCCGAATAAGTCGCGCATCGTCTACTCCGGCGAGCAGGAATTCAGTGGCGTAAATGAGCTGTACAGCGTCCTTCCCAACGGCACCGGCATGGTCAAGTTGAGTGGCAGCATGATTCCGGGTGGAGCGGTAGGTCGCTTCGAAGTATCTCCGAATAGTGCACGCGTCGCTTTCATCGCAGATCGCGACACGGACGGTGTTAACGAACTTTATACCGTGGGCCTCGACGGTACTGGTCTGACCAAGGTCAGCGGCGGTATGGCTTCCGGCGGTAATGTCGACCAGTTTGCCTGGTCTCCGGATGGTTCGCGCCTGGTGTACCGCGCGGATCAGGACGCTGACGATGTTTTTGAGTTGTACAGTGTTGCGGCCGACGGCGGCGTCGCCAAAAAGCTGAACGGGACTCTGGTGGCTGGTGGCGATGTCACCAACATTCAGTGGGCTCCCAACGGCAGCCACGTCTATTACCGCGCCGATCAGTTGAGCAATGATGTTTTCGAACTGTATCGCGTTAGTCCCGACGGCGTGAGCCGCACCCGCATCACCCAGCAGCTGGCTCAGGGCAGCTCTGTTACCGAAAGCTGGAAGGTCTCTCCCGAATCCACCCGCGTTGCATTTACGGCGAAAGTGGGCGGCAAAACTGAACTTTACAGCGTGGCCTCCAGTGGTAGCGAACTCGTCAAGTTGAACAGCGATCTGCCGGCAGGCGGTTCTGTCGAAAGCTGGAAGTGGGCACCGAACGGATCACGTATCAGCTATGTGGCCGATCAGTTCACTGCTGGCAGCTTCGACCTCTACACCGTGCTGCCCAATGGCACCGGACACCAGATGCTGAACGATACTTTGGTTTCCGGTGGCAAGTTCCAGGCAGTGAAATGGGCAGCGGATTCCTCGCGAGTTTTCTTCTCGGCAGAGCAGAACACCGCTGGCGTCAACGAGCTGTTCAGCGCATTGCCGGATGGCAGCGGACTCGTGCAGCTGAGCGCACCCTTCGTTGCCGGTGGCACGATTCCCAATGCGGCGTCCTGGAGCGTATCACCTGATGGCTCGCGGGTTATCTACCGGGCCGATCAGAATATCGACGAGCAATTTGAACTGTTCGCTGTCGCCGCAAATGGTGCACAGCAGCCGAAGGCCTTGAATCCCACGCTTCCCGCTGGGGGCGATGTTGATTCCTTCAACTGGTCGTCGACGGGTGGCGAGGTGCTTTATCTGGCTGACCAGGAAGCGGATGGTCGAATGGAGCTGTTCGCGGTGAAGGTGAATGGTGGCGCCAATGGCAAGGTCAATCCAGAGCTTGCCGCCGGCGGCAACGTGGTTGGCTTCTCGTGGGTCAAGAGTTCCAGTTAATCTCTCCGGCAAAGCCAGCTGCAGTGACGGTCCCTGACCGTCACTGCAGTTTCCTAATCGAAGAGGAAGTTATCTAGATAGATAATCTTTTCTTCTTCCAGACCTGCGGCAAATAGCCGCAGTTCTTTTATCAGGCTCATGTCCATCTCCCGCTCTTCGGGAGACTGTTGCACCTCCGCCAGTGAAATGCGGTAGTGATTCCAGCCGGGCTCCACGAGAAGCCGGCGATTGAATCGATCTTCGAAGCGCCATGCTGCTTCGGCAATTTCGTGGTCAGCGTCGTGGATGCGGACCGTGAGTTGCAGTTTCTTAGCTTGCGGATTGTAAACGTCGAAGCTCAACTCGCCGTAGGCGCTCCAGTCGTTCGGCATTCTGGTCATTGAAATACCGCTGAATGCCGTCGGGCCCAGCCGGGCTTCGAGAGCGTAGGTTCCTTCCGACGCATGATCATCGGATTGCCTCACTTCGCTGGCAATTCCCTGCCATCGATTCACATCCCAAACGGATTCCATGCCCGATAACAGTGGCAGCTGAGCACGCATGCGCTGCTGAGCGGCGATGGTCTCGGCCACCAGTCCCAGTTCCAGCAATAGCACGCCGCCGACGATGGCCCGACCGAGCCATACGCCGGCACTGGGCCGCTGCAACCAAAGGATTGCGAGCCAGGTGCCGGTCAGGTTTCGCAGGCCATCATGTACTGTGGCCGATCGGCCCACCTGAGACTGAATCAGCTCTATCAACAGGCTGATGATCACGACGACTCCGGTGAGCAGCAGCCATCGGCGGGGACTTCTCAAGTCCACACGACCGGCGACCAGCACGGTGGCAAGCGCAAAAAAGCCAATGTGGGCAAGGTTGGCGAGGGCGCGTATCACGTCTGTCGCCATCCATGCGGGGGCGCCGACGAAGAAAAATGGCAGTATCGCCAGGAGAACTAGTGCGAGCAGGCCTTCGCCTGCAGAGTGGAAGAACGTCTGCGATTTATGCACGCGCAACGAACTGGCGGAAGAGGTCACTCGATAATCCCTGATCGGTTTGTGAGAGCCGCTCCCGCCTTTGATCGTTAACTATGATGCGATTTCATCGGCTGTGCGGCATCGGTTTGATGCGGTAGATGGCATTTTCCCGATCGGACATAGCATAAAGCGTTCCATCGGCACCGACGACAATACCCGGGCTCTGTATGCCCATTCCGGGGAACAGTCCCACCGGAATATTTTCAGCAATGATTGAAAATTTATCCGAAGCTGTGGCCGGAATTGCCACTACCCGTCCGGCACTCTCCATCACCGCCAGCTTGCCGTCGGGCAGTTGCGCGATGCCCATCGGTTGCTCGAGCGTGCTATTGATTACTTCCTCATTGCCGGTCGCAAGATTCAGGCGGACGACCTGATTTTTGTCAGGATAGGTGAGGACAATCGAATTTTCTCCGGCCGGGAAAAAGTCACCGATCCGGGAGGATCCGTCGGCGACCTGCGTTTGCTTCGTGAAGTCATTTCCATCGAGTCGCGTCAGGCGTGTGCCAGCGCTGAGCGCGAGGAGGTCACCATCAGGCAGTTCTTCCACCTGCTGCAAGCCAGGTGTGCCGTCCCAGTGTTCGATTGCTTCGCCAGTATCGCGATCGAAAACCTGCATGCCTTCGGCGCCAATCGAAAAGAGGCGATTGCGACCGACGCCGGCGAAAACCGGATAGCCGATGTGAGTGCCGGCAGCATGGGCGCGACCGATATCGGTGATCTTGCCAGTGTCGCCGTCGATCGAGCGCAGCGCGAAAACATCAGCCAGGTACAGCGTGTCTTCGCCTCCATCGGTCGCGATGTCGAGCGCCATACTGCAGGACAATCCTGGCGGGATCACTTCACTCACGGCGCCGGTTTTTGGATCGATGCGGTGGATGGCGTTGTCGGCCATGTTCGACACGTAAATACGGCCCTGCGAGTCGATGGCGAGATTGTCCAGTGATGTTTTCAGTTGAGCGAAAACGGTCTTTTCGCCAGTCTCGTGGTCGACCTTGAAAACCTCGCCAGTGCCGGTATCCAGCACATAGAGATTCCATTGCGAATCGAAATTGGCGGCCGCGGGGGTATGGAAGCCTTCGGCAATCACCTGCATGTCACCGTTGTCCGGGTTGATTCGTACCACTTGCTGCTTGAACCACAGTGGCCCGTAAATCATGCCATCGGGTCCGATGTCGAAGCCGTTCAGTCCGCCGATGTCTTTCAGGATGTTCCGGCGCGGCTTCTTGCCTTGGGGATCGAGTTCCCAGAGACCATCGCCACCAAAGACCTGCGCAACAAAAAGACGGCCATCCGACTCACGATAGGCGATGGAGTTGACGCTCACCAGATCGGTGGCGAGATCGACGATTTCCCCGTCGGGTCGGCGGGCGCGGACCGCATTCTGGCTAATGGCGGTCCACACCAGGGTGCCGTCCGGGAGGAATTCCATATCATCGGCCTGACCCTTGGGTGGAGCGATTTCGGTCGTTACGGCGCCCGTTTTCGTGTCGACGCGATAGATCTGCTGTGCGACCACACTGCCGGCGTAGAGACGGTCCTGACGATCGACGCCGAGTCCGTGCACGCCGCAGAAAGGCGAGTCGGGGACCAGTTGTTCAATCCTGTAGCCAGATGCGGCAGTGGGTTGGGCTTGTTCGTCGGCAATGAGGACCGGGCTGCTGAGCAGGCCCAGTGCGATCGCAGTGGATCGGATGACAGTGGAATTCATGTTTCCCCCTTTTGTTCTGGTTGTGGTGGCGGAGCGGCAAATCATTGTGCGGAGCTGCCGGCTCAAAAGCAACGCGGAAACGGCCGTCCTTGTTGAGTGGCGCCCCGAATCCAGTACAATTGCCGCTTTCTTCACCAGCCCCCGCAGCTCAGAGAGATCCCATGCCCGACTACAAAATCGCTCCCTCCATTCTCGCTGCCGATTTCGCGCGACTGGGCGAGGAGAGCGCCGCAGTGCTCGCCGCCGGCGCGGACATCATCCACTTCGATGTAATGGACAACCACTACGTGCCCAACCTGACCATCGGGCCGGTAGTCTGCAAAGCCTTGCGCAAGTACGGTATCGAGGCCGAGATCGACGTGCATCTGATGGTGGAGCCGGTGGACGATTTGATCGGGCAGTTCGCTGACGCGGGTGCCACTTACATTACCTTCCATCCTGAAGCGTCCAAGCATGTGGATCGCTCGCTGCAACTGATCCGCCATGCGGGCTGCAAGCCGGGACTGGTGCTCAACCCGGCCGTGGGCCTGGAAGGCATCAAACATGTGTTGCCGGAACTGGACATGCTGCTGCTGATGTCTGTAAACCCCGGCTTCGGTGGGCAATCCTTCATTCCCTACACCATGGACAAGCTGCGCGAAGCGCGGGCGATGATTGATCAGACCGGCAAGAACATCCGCCTTGAGATCGATGGCGGCATCAAGGTGGACAATATCCGGGCTGTAGCCGAGGCGGGTGCCGACACATTCGTCGCCGGCACCGCCATTTTCGGCGCTGCCGACTACGCGCAGGCGATCCGCGCCATGCGTGACGAGCTGGCGAAAGTAGGCTGATCGCGGTCGCATGATCCTGGCGCCCGGCAGTCCGCCGCCGGGCGGTTGCTTTTGGGGTAGCCAAACGAGATATGCCCGTTTAAACTACCGGGCCAATTCAACCGGAAAGCATGGCAAAACCGTGATTTCAGCACTGCTCAGCACTCTTCCTCTTCCTTCCTCGTGGCGTTGGCGACGCTAAGTCTCCCATGGGACCGCCCGGGCATTTGCCCATGGATCCCACAGCCGACAAGCAGCCGTTAAACCGCATCGTTCCGATGCGTACTGAACCGATAAAACAATGACGACATCAGCAGGGCGCTGCCCCTTGCCAGTCGAGCCAATTGAGCCGAGGAAGCTCCAATGAACATCGAACAATTCAAAAAGCTCAAAGAGCAGGGCTACAACCGCATTCCCCTGGTCCGCGAAGTGCTGGCGGACCTGGAGACCCCGGTCTCCAGTTATCTGAAACTGGCCCGCGGTCCTTATTCCTATCTGTTCGAATCGGTCCAGGGCGGCGAGAAGTGGGGCCGCTACTCGATGATCGGCCTGCCGGCGCGGACCGTCCTGAAAGCTTACGGTGAGGACATTCAGATCGAGCAGGACGGCGACGTGGTGGAGCGCCACCGCATGGCGGATCCGCTGGCTTTCGTCACCGAATACCAGTCCCGCTACAAGGTTGCCGAGCTTCCCCATCTGCCCATGTTCAATGGCGGACTGGTGGGCTACTTCGGCTACGACTGCGTACGCTATGTAGAGCCGCGCCTGAAGGCGAGCCAGCCGGAGGATGTGATCGGCAATCCGGACATCCTGCTGATGGTTTCCGACGAAGTCCTGGTCTTCGACAATCTTTCCGGCAAGATCAGCATCGTGGTTCACGTCAACCCGCTGGAAGATGATGCTCACGCTCGCGGCGAAGCCCGGCTGGATGCGCTGGCCGAACAGCTGCAGTCCGCGCGTCCGGAAACCCGGCCCATGAAGCTCGAGCCGGACTCGGAAAGTGCGGCGGAGCAGAATTTCCGCTCCCACTACGGTCAGGAGCGCTACGAAGCAGCGGTGGAGAAGATCAAGGAATACGCGCTCGCCGGCGACATCATGCAGGTGGTGCCGTCCCAGCGATTGTCCATTCCCTTCACTGCGGACCCGATCAATCTCTACCGCGCTCTACGCTGCCTCAATCCCTCTCCCTATATGTACTTCCTGAATCTGGCGGACCACCATGTGGTCGGTTCCAGTCCGGAGATTCTGGCCCGTCTCGAAAACGGCGACGTCACCGTGCGACCCATCGCCGGCACCCGCCGCCGCGGGCGAACGCCGGAAGAGGATCTGGCGATGGAGAAGGATCTGGTTGGCGATCCCAAGGAGATTGCCGAGCACCTGATGCTGATCGACCTCGGCCGCAACGACCTTGGCCGCGTGGCTGAAATTGGCAGCGTGCAGGTGACGGAAAAAATGGTGGTGGAGCGCTATTCCCACGTGATGCACATCACCTCCAACGTGACCGGTCGGGTGAAGCCGGGCATTAATGCGATGGATGTACTGCGGGCGACCCTGCCGGCGGGCACCCTGTCCGGCGCGCCCAAGATTCGCGCCATGGAAATCATCGACGAACTGGAATCTGAAAAGCGCGGCGTTTACGGCGGCGCCGTGGGCTATCTCTCCTGGAACGGCAATATGGATACCGCCATCGCCATTCGCACCGCCGTCATCAAGGACCAGGTGCTCTACGCACAGGCAGGTGGCGGCGTGGTCGCCGATTCCATTCCTGCGCTGGAATGGAAGGAGACCATGAACAAGGCTCGTGCAATCTTCCGTGCAGTCGATATGGTCCAGGAGAAATAGCCATGCTTTTGATGATCGACAACTACGATTCCTTCACCTACAACGTGGTGCAGTACCTCGGCGAACTGAAGGCCGATGTTAAGGTGGTGCGCAACGACCAGCTGACTCTGGAAGAAGCGATTGCGCTCAAACCCGAACGCCTGGTGATTTCGCCCGGGCCCTGTACGCCCAATGAAGCGGGCATCTCAGTCGCGGCGATCGAGGCCTTTGCCGGCAAGATTCCGATCCTCGGTATTTGTCTTGGCCATCAGAGTATCGGCCAGGCGTTTGGTGGCAAGGTGATTCGTGCTCGCGCCGTGATGCACGGCAAGACTTCGCTGATCCACCACAATGATCAGGGCGTGTTCAGAAATCTGCCCTCGCCCTTTGAAGCGACCCGCTACCATTCGCTGGTGATCGACAAGGACGCTTTGCCCGACTGCCTGGAAGTTACCGCCTGGACACAGACCGAGGATGGGCAAGTGGACGAGATCATGGGTGTTCGTCATCGTGATTACGCCATTGAAGGTGTGCAGTTCCATCCCGAATCCATTCTCACTCAGCACGGCCATGAGCTGCTGCAAAACTTCCTCGAAACTGCATGACACGGAGCAGGGACACACGTCGCAGGTGAGCTTATGTCACAAGTAAAAATCTACGGCATCAGCGAGCAGCTGATGCCGGTTCGCGAACAGTTATCCGATCTGATTCACGAGTGCATCATGGACGTGCTCGGACTACCGGCGGGCAAGCGCGCTCACCGGTTTTTTCCGATGGCGCGGGAGAATATGTTCTATCCTGAAGGGCGCACCGATGCCTACACCATTCTCGAGATCAGTATGATGGCCGGCCGCAGTGTGGAGACGCGCAAGCGACTGGTTCGCACTCTGTTCGACCGCATTGAAGCACAGCTCGGTATTGCACCGAATGATCTGGAAATTTGCATCGAAGAATCTCCGCCGTGCAACTGGGGTTTCCGCGGCATTCACGGCGATGAGGCCAAGCTCAACTATAAGATCAGCATCTAGTTACAACAATAGAAGCGGGGCAAACACATGAACATCCAGCAAGCGATCGCCCGCGTGGCGAACCGGGAGCATCTCAGCACCGATGAAATGATCCAGGTCATGCGCCAGATCATGACCGGCGAAACCACGCCTGCCCAGATCGGCGGTTTTCTCGTCGGTCTGCGCATGAAGAGCGAAACGGTGGATGAAATCACCGGTGCCGCGCAGGTGATGCGCGAGCTGGCCACCAAGGTGGAAGTGGATGTGCCGTACATGGTCGACACCTGCGGTACCGGCGGCGACGGTGCCGGCCTGTTCAATGTCTCTACGGCCTGTGCGTTCGTCGTTGCCGCGGCTGGCGGCCATGTGGCCAAGCATGGCAATCGCTCCGTCACGAGCTCTACCGGCAGCGCCGATTTGCTGGAAGCCGCCGGCGTGAAGCTGGATATCACGCCCGAGCAGGTGGCCAAGTGCATCCGCGAAGTGGGGGTGGGCTTCATGTTCGCCGTTTCGCACCACGGCGCGATGAAGCATGCAATTGGACCGCGCAAGGAATTGGGCCTGCGTACCATTTTTAACATTCTCGGCCCCATGACCAATCCGGCTGGCGTCAAACGGCAGGTGATCGGCGTATTCAACCCGAACCTCTGTCCGCTGATGGCCGAGGTGCTGCAGCGTCTGGGAAGCGAACATGTGATGGTGGTTTGTTCGAAAGAAGGCCTGGACGAGTTCTCCCTGGCGGGACCGACTCACGTGGCTGAACTCAAGGACGGCAGCATCCGCGAATACGACATCAGCCCCGAACAGCTGGGACTCGAGATTCGTACACTTGCGGGATTGTCGGTCGCCGGACCGCAGGAGTCGCTTGATCTGATCAAGGACGCCCTCGGCAAGCGCCGAACCGCCAACGGCGAAAAAGCTGCGGATTTGATTGCGCTGAATGCCGGTGCCGCCATCTATGTCAGCGGAATTGCCAGCAACTTTGCCGATGGTGTGGCCATGGCGCAGGATGCCATCGGCAGCGGCCTGGCCCTTGGTAAATTGACGGAGTTGCGCGAATTTACCGCCTGCTTTTAAACGAATATTTCAAATGAGTGAAGGACAGTGACTCAAACTCCCACCATTTTAAAGAAAATACTGGATCGAAAAGCTGAAGAAGTGGCCGAGCGCCGCGCGGCTACACCGCTCGCAGACTTGCAGGCAACTATTGCCGATCTGCCTCCCGCCCGCGGCTTTGTGCAGAGCATCGAGATCAAGCTCAACAATAAGCAGGCCGCGGTGATTGCGGAAATCAAAAAAGCTTCCCCGAGCAAAGGCGTGATCCGCGAGGATTTCTTCCCGGCCGAGATCGCCAGGAGCTATGAAAAGGGCAGTGCCGCCT
Organism: Proteobacteria bacterium 005FR1; assembly: GCA_026192395.1. GTDB lineage: Bacteria > Pseudomonadota > Gammaproteobacteria > Pseudomonadales > Cellvibrionaceae > WACF01. The sequence continues at coordinate 1,529,501 of WACF01000001.1, read as the reverse complement.
GTCTTTCCGTGCTCACCGATGTGGATTTCTTCCAGGGCTCTGACTGCTTCATCAAGGAAGTGAAGACCGCGAGCAAGCTGCCGGTGCTGCGCAAGGATTTCATGATCGATGAATATCAGATCTACGAGTCGCGAGCGATCGGTGCTGATTGCATTCTGCTGATTGCCGCCGCACTGGAGCAGGAGAAGATGCGTTCGCTGAACGATCTCGCCCGTGAGCTGGGGCTCGATGTGCTGGTGGAGGTGCACGATCGCGATGAACTGGAGCGCGCTCTGGAGCTGCCGAACAAGCTGATCGGCATCAATAACCGCAATCTCAACACCTTCAGAACCTCGCTGGAAACCACCTTCAGTCTTCTGGATCGCATTCCGGACGACCGCATCGTGGTGACCGAGAGCGGCATTCACAGCACTGACGATGTTGCAGCCATGCGCGGACACAACGTGCACGCATTTCTGGTTGGCGAATCGCTGATGAGAGCGGAGGATCCGGGGCTGCGCTTGATGGAGCTGTTCCACTGATCGCTTCCCCCCGGCGAATGTATTTGGACCCCGGCTCATGTTGACGGAAATTCTCGTCTACCTCGCCGGGGGCGCCTTCGCAGGCTTCACCGCTGGCCTGTTCGGCGTCGGCGGCGGCACCGTACTGGTGCCGGTTCTGCTTTTCATCTTCCGCCGCGCCGGCTTCCCCGATCCCGTTCTGATGCACATGGCCGTGGCCACTTCCCATTCAGTCATTATCTTCAATGCCATCTCTTCCATGCGCGCCCATCACTTGCGCGGGGCCGTGAACTGGCTGGTGTTTCGCGGTCTGGCCCCGGGCATTATTGCCGGCGCGCTGTTTGGCGCCTGGCTGGCCGATCAGATGGCCTCTGAAGCCTTGCTGCTGGTCTTCGCAATATTTCTTCTCATCGTTTCGGTTCAGATGCTGCTGGGCCGCCAGCCTCGCCCGCACCGCACGGTGCCCGGGCCAACTGGCCTCGCCGGCGCCGGGTCGGTCATCGGCGGCATGTCCGCTCTCGTGGGGATCGGTGGCGGCAGTCTGACCGTTCCCTATCTGAGCTGGTGCAATGTGGCTATGGCGAGTGCCGTGGGTACCGCGGCTGCGATCGGATTGCCCATTTCCCTCGCCAGCACGCTGGGCTTTATACTCGCGGGCTGGGATAATGACCAGCTGCCAGCCTACAGTGTCGGGTTCGTGTATCTTCCCGGTCTGGTTGGCCTCGCAGTGGCGGGAGTGCTTTGTGCTCCCTTGGGGGCGCGCTTGGCGCACCGGCTGCCCGCGGCCAGGCTGAAACAGATCTTTGCCCTGTTTTTGATGCTTGTGGGCATCAAGCTGCTGGGCGACGTTTGAACAATGTCAACCGCAGGACGCGTAATCGTCGGGGCGGCCAAAAGCTTCCCCGACCGTAATCCTACTTAACCAGAGCGGGAGTATTCATGAACAAATTGGTAATCGTCTCCGGACTCGGAGCGCTGCTGAGCCTCGCCGGCTGCATGCAGGAAGGCAACATGGCCCGGGCTCAGACCTCGGTCACCGCGGCGGCGCCGACGGTTGAAGAAGCCAAGGCTTTTCTCGCCCGGGCCGAAGAGCAACTCGCTCAGCAGGGCGAGGAGCTGTCCCACGCTTCCTGGGTCGCCAGCACCTACATCAATTACGACAGCCTGTGGCTCGAATCTCTGGCCAGCCAGCGTTTCACAGAGCTCTCTGTGGAATTGGCCAACGAAGCGGCCCGCTTCAATGATCTGGATCTGGACGCGGTCGATCGTCGCAAGATGGAGGCCTTGAAGCAGGTTCTGGTCTTTCCGGCCCCCAACGACTCAGAGAAAGCCAAGGAGTTGGCGGAGATCGGCTCGCAGCTGAACGCCATGTATGGCGCTGGCGAATACTGCCGCGAGAAAAATGGCAAGCAAGAGTGCCTGTCGGGCGACAAGCTGGAAAACATCATGAGCACCAGCCGCGACCCGCAAGAATTGAAGGATATCTGGGTGGGCTGGCGCACCGTCGCTCCGCCGATGAAGCCGCTCTACACCCGTCAGGTGGAAATCGGCAACGAGGGTGCTCAGGAGCTTGGCTACGACAATCTGAGCGTGTTCTGGCGCTCCAAGTACGACATGGACCCGGATGCCTTCGCCGCGGACGCGGATGCCCAATGGAACAAGGTGAAGCCCTTCTATGACGCCTTGCACTGCCACGTACGAGCCGAGCTGAACGAATACTATGGAGACGACGTGGTTCCAGCCACCGGCCCGATGCCCGCGCACGTCCTGGGTAACCAATGGGCCCAGCAGTGGGGGAATATCTACGACCTGGTCAAACCTGAAAATACCGATCTCGGCTATGACCTGGACGCCTTGGTGAAAAAGAACATCAAGGACGAAGTCCACATGGTGAAGGTGGCCGAGAACTTCTTTACTTCTCTTGGTTTCGAGCCCCTGCCGGAGACATTCTTCGAGCGCTCCATGTTCGTCGAGCCGACGGACCACAAGGCTGTCTGCCATGCCAGCGCCTGGAATATGGACGGCAAAGACGACCTGCGCATCAAGATGTGCATCGACAAGAGCGCCGAGGACTTCGAAACCGTTCACCACGAGCTGGGCCATAACTTCTACCAGCGCGCCTACAAGCATCAGCCCGTGCTGTTCCAGGGCAGTGCCAACGACGGCTTTCACGAAGCCACGGGCGACACCATCTCCCTGTCAGTCACGCCGAAGTATCTGGTGGACATTGGCTGGCTCGAACAGGAACCCGGTTCCGAAGGCGATTTGGGCTACCTGATGAAAATGGCGCTCGACAAGATTGCCTTCCTGCCCTGGGGCCTGATGGTGGACAAGTGGCGCTGGCAGGTATTCAACGGTGAGGTAACGCCGGAGAATTACAACCAGGCCTGGTGGGATCTGCGTCGCGAGTACCAGGGTCTGGTGCCGCCGGTTGAGCGTAGCGAAGCGGATTTCGATCCGGGCGCGAAGTATCACATCCCGGGCAACACGCCCTACATGCGCTACTTCCTGGCCTTCATCCAGCAGTTCCAGTTCCACCGCGCATTGTGCGAAACCGCCGGCCATGAAGGACCGCTGCACCGCTGTTCGATCTATGGCAACAAGGAAGCGGGCGAGAAGCTCAACGCGATGCTGGAAATGGGCGCAAGCCGTCCCTGGCAGGAGGCGATGGAAGCTATCACGGGTCAGCCGGAGCTGGACGCTTCAGCCATCATCGACTACTTTGCCCCGTTGAAGACCTGGCTCGACGAACAGAACCAGGGCCGACAGTGTGGCTGGTAAGACCTGATTTTCCCTTCGAAAACCCGCCCCGTCTGCCTGAGCAGATGGGGCGGCTCGCGTTTGAGTGCTCGAGGGTCAGCCGGCAGGGTCGCTGGGCTGCGTTCGGGTCGCAAATTCAGAGTGATTTGGCGCCAGTCCAGGAGCTAAAATAATCATTTGGCGTGGCTTTCCACTCGTCTGCAGTTAGTGGAATTGAAGGTCCCTATGGCGAATCACATCCCTCTCCCTCCGGGCTCCGACCCGATCGTGCCCGACTGGGCCTTGCTCGAACTGCCCAATACCTGGGCCGATCAGATCGATTTTCGCCGACCGCGCGACTGGCTGCGCTTCTTTCGAGGCATCATGGGCAAGCAGCGGGCGAAGGTGCAGGTACCTGCGGAGTTGCCGGGACTCGATCGCATCCCCAAATACGTTCTACAGGAATTTCACAGCCTGCCGAACGGCAACTATTCCAAGAAGATCACCCGCGGCTATATCAGTGGTTTCGATCACGCAATGCTCGGAACCATGGCAAGAGGTCGCGCGAAGCTGGCCGAGGCGCTGCGCCAGTGCCGAAGTGTGCTGGACGTAGGTTGCGCCGGTGGGCGAACCGCGGCGACGGTGAAGCGGGCGGGCGTGCCCGAGGTCTGGGGCCTGGATCCCTCGCCCTACCTGTTACAGCATGCCTCGACGGACTACCCCGACGTCCGCTTTGTGCAGGGAGTGGCGGAGAACACCGGATTCGCTGATCAGCGCTTCGACGGCCTGGCGGTTTGTTTTCTCTTCCATGAGGTACCGCCCCGTTACATCGATCAGGCGCTGGCGGAGTTCAATCGGATACTGAAGCCGGGCGGGCTGGTGGCGATCTGCGAGCCTTCACCTGAACAGGTCCGCACCAGCAACTGGCAAATGCTGCGTAAGTACGGGCTACGTGGCCTGTACTTTCGCTGGATGGCCGGTTTCGTCTTTGAGCCTTTCCTGGCGAGCTGGCACAGGATGGCCGACAGCACCGAAACCTTCGCCCGGCACGGCTTCGAATGCTTGAGCGATACGACCGCCATGCCACTGCGCCACATTCTGTTGCGCAAGGCGGCCTGAGGCAGCACCGAGACCGAGGGACCAGGCACAAAAAACCGGACCGCTGACAGCCGTCCGGGTTTTTGCTTTCTGAGGAGATGCGGCGCTAGCGAGTGCCGAACACCACCATTGTCTTGCCCTTGACCGATACCAGGCCCTGATCTTCCAGTGTCTTCAGTACCCGGCCCACCATCTCGCGGGAACAGCCGACAATACGGCCGATTTCCTGGCGGGTGATCTTGATCTGCATGCCGTCCGGGTGGGTCATCGCATCCGGCTCCTTGCATAGATCCAGCAGGGTGCGGGCGACTCGACCAGTCACATCCAGGAAGGCCAGATCGCCGACTTTTCGGGTGGTGTTGCGCAGGCGACGAGCCATTTGCGAGCCCAGCGCGAACAGGAACTCCGGATGGGTATGGGTCAGTTCCTCGAACTTCGCGTAGCTGATTTCAGCCACTTCACACTCGGTCTTGGCGCGAATCCAGGCACTGCGGGGGTCTTCGTCCCCAAACAGGCCCATTTCCCCAAAGAAGTCGCCGTCGTTGAGATAGGCAACGATCATCTCCCGGCCCTCGTCATCCTCGATGAGAACGGTCACAGAGCCCTTGATGATGTAGTACAGCGAATCGCTTTTGTCGCCGGCGTAAATCAGTGTGCTCTTGGCCGGATAGCGGCGGCGGTGGCAGTGGACAAGAAATTCTTCCACATTCTTGATATGCGGTGTGAGAGATACAGCGACCAAGTTGCTTTCCTCAATGTCTCGAGACAGGCGGTGTAGTTGGTGGTCAACGGCCTGTCAGGTTCTTCATGGCACTTATAATTTAATGGCACCTGGAATTATCGGTATCGGTGGCCAGTTTGGGCCAGTCTCGGAGACCGGACTGTACGTATTGCCGACCTTCCCGTACCGCGGCTGCGGCAATGACCTGGGGCCCGGTTGTCGACTGCCTCTGGCGATCGAAGATCATCTCTTGATCAGAACACAGGCTACCCAGCTATTGTAGACCAGTCTTGGACTTTTGCTGAACGTGAACAAAACCATTATGGTATTCTTCGCGCCATTCCCGCAATGTCGAATTGTATGAACTGTCGACGGCTTCTCGGTCGCACAGTACCAGCTCGAGGTGAACTATGCAGGCAACTGTAAAATGGGTTGATGGCGCCATGTTTCTGGGTGAATCCGGTAGCGGCCACTCCGTCGTCATGGATGGCCCCGCGGATCACGGCGGCCGTAACATGGGTGTGCGGCCTATGGAAATGCTGCTGCTCGGCCTCGGTGGCTGCGCCAGCTTCGACGTTATGAGCATTCTGCAGAAGTCCCGCCAGCAGGTTCGGGACTGCCGCGTGGAGATCCAGGCAACCCGCGCGGATGCCGTTCCAGCGGTATTCGAGAAGATCGAAATGGTCTTCATCGTGGAAGGCAAGAATCTCAAGGAGGCGCAAGTCAAACGCGCGGTGGAGCTGTCCGCCGAAAAATACTGCTCCGCCTCCATCATGCTGGAAGCGGCCGGCGTGGAGATCCGGCATCGTTACGAGGTGAAGGAAGTCGATTAGCCCGAGGCTCGCTTGCCAACCTGGGCTTAGAGACGGTAGCTGATGGTCGTCATTACCCGGGAGACCCCGGTCATCAGCATCTTCACCGGAGCGGGGAAGTTGATCCCGCCCGCATTCAGCGCCGCATGGCCGTGCTTTCGCTCATCCACGAGCATTTGTTCGACTACCGCCCGACTCTTTTGATCCTGCAGGGGCAGCGTCTGCAAGTGCCCCTCCAAATGCGCGCAGACCTGGTCCTCGGTGGCGGCTACAAAGCCAAGACTGATTCGATCGCTGATCAGGCCCGCACCGGCCCCGATCCCAAATGAAAGCGCGTACCACAGCGGATTCAGCGCACTGGGTCGGCTGTGCAACTCTTCCAGCCTTTCCTCGCACCACTGCAGATGGTCGATTTCCTCTTCTGCGGCAAGCTCCATCTCCGCCCGAACTCCGGGCAGCGATGCTGTCAGCGCCTGACCCTGATACAGCGCCTGGGCGCAAACTTCGCCGCTGTGGTTGACCCGCATCAGACCGGCGGCGTGCTCCCGCTCTGCGTCGTCCAACGGTGCCTCGTCGAGATCTTTGGCGGGGGAAGGGCGGGCACCGGGCGCCTGAGCGCCGGTGATGGTGCGAAGTGCGTGGTCGCCCTGGATCAGCAGACGATCGACGAAGCTCAACTGGCGCAGTGTGGTCTTGTAGGGTGTTTTGCTCATGGGCGCATTCTAGTGGAAAATGATCCGCCAACCCAGCCTGCTAGTGGCATTTTCCCCGACTCGGCAAAGGTAACAACCATGCAGTACCCCGACTATCATGACCTCGGCTTCGGCATTACCCGCATCGACACAGGGCTGATTCGCCCTGGCTTCGCCAGCTGTTACCTGATGGCGCATGAAGGTCGCCTTGCGGTGATCGAAACGGGGACGGGGCAGACCGTGGCGAAGGTCCTGAAGCTGATCAATGAGCTGGGCTATGAGGCCAGCGCGGTGGATTACGTCATCATCACCCATGTCCATCTGGACCACGCCGGCGGCGCCGGCGGCCTGATGGATGCACTGCCTGAGGCGCGCCTGGTGGTTCATCCGCGTGGCGCACGCCATATGCAGGACCCCTCCAAACTGCAGGCTGGTGCCATCGCCGTTTACGGGGAAAAGATTTACTACCGCGACTATGGTGAGTTGATTCCCATACCCGAGGAACGCATGATCATCGCGGAAGACAATACCGCGGTCGACCTGGCAGGCAGACAACTGCGCATCTTCGATACGCCCGGCCACGCGCGCCACCATTTTTGCGTCTACGATGAAGCAAGTCGGGGCATTTTCACCGGGGACACTTTGGGCATCGTCTATCCGGAATTGTGCGAAAACGGCAAATCGTTTGTGCTGCCCACCACCACACCGGTGCAATTCGAGCCGGATGCATTCAAGGAGTCGATCGATCGGCTGATGGCGTTGAAGCCGCAGTATTTCTTTCTGACGCACTACGGCATGGTGGAGGCGAGTGAGTCCCACGCAGACCAACTCAAACAGCAGATTGACGACTACGTGCGTATCGCCCTGAAACACAAGGACAACCAAGCCTCCCGTCTGGGCAGCATTGCCGCCGACCTGCTTGAATATACACTGGAGCGGCTGCGCAACTACGGTTCGTCACTCGAAGAAAATCGGATGCGTCAACTCATCGCCGGCGACATGGCACTGAACGCCCAGGGACTCGAAGTCTGGCTGCAAAAGAATAACGACGAGCAAAGCTGAAGGGCTGAATCAGCCCAAGGGAATAATAAGATGAAAGACTCCCACGATATGGGCCTGCTGCTGGATTCGCGGGTTCCCCTCATCGTCATTGAAACCTATGACGAAAAGCGCGCGCTGGACATGCTGCTGCGGGTGGCCAATCAGCGAAAGAAAAACGTCTTTCGCTGGTCGGTTACCGACGGTCTGGCCCGAATGAGTTTCGGGCCAGAGATATCGCTGGTCAACTACACCGAGCCCCGGGAGATTCTTGAGCACATAAAGCAGGCGGCCACTCCCGGAATCTATGTGCTCTGCGATTTCCACCACTATCTCGAAGGCGAGCCGCGCAATGTTCGCCTGATCAAGGACATCGCCCAGCTTCATTTCAGCGTCCCGCATACCCTGGTGTTTGTCAGCCACCAGTTCGATTTGCCCGCCGATATCTCCCGCTACAGCGCGGTCCTTCAGCTTGCTCTACCGAGCGACGAGGAAATCCTGACGATCATTCGCGAAGAGGCGAAACAGTGGGGAGAGGGGCAGCAGAAAGCGCGCGTGAAGACGGACTCCGCAACCCTGCAAACGCTGGTAGCCAACCTGAAAGGACTCAGTCATTCAGAGGTGCGGCGACTCGCTCGCGGAGCGATTGTCGATGATGGTGCAATTACGGAAGACGATATTCCCGCTGTGAACAAGGCCAAGTTTGAACTCATGGATATGGAGGGCGTGCTCAGCTTCGAGTACAACACGGAACGCTTCGCCAATGTCGGCGGACTGAGTCGGCTGAAGAGCTGGCTTACCGAACGCCGAGAAGCCTTCTGCAGCTCTGCAACTGCCGCTGACATTCCCAAGGGCATAATGCTCACCGGCGTGCAGGGCAGTGGGAAAAGTCTGGCGGCCAAAAGCGTTGCGGGGCTATGGGGCTTGCCTCTGCTGCGGCTGGATTTCGCGTCGCTGTACAACAAGTTCTTTGGCGAGACAGAGCGAAATCTACGTGAAGCGCTGAAGCTAGCTGAGTTGATGTCGCCCTGTGTGCTTTGGATGGACGAAATCGAGAAGGGCTTGTCTTCGGACCAGCACGACAACGGAACATCGAAACGCGTGTTGGGCACCTTGCTAACCTGGATGGCAGAGCGCAAGGAAAGAGTGTTCATCGTCGCTACTAGCAACGATATCACCGTTTTACCGCCAGAGCTGGTGCGCAAGGGTCGTCTCGATGAAATCTTCTTTGTGGATTTGCCGGACCGAGGGACGCGAGCGGAGATTTTCGCCATTCATCTGAACAAGCGCGACCTCAGTCCTGAACGCTTCGATCTCAGCTTGTTATCGGATCGCGCCGAAGGCTTCTCCGGTGCGGAAATAGAGCAGGCGGTCGTCGCTGCAATCTATACCGCTGCCGCGCGCAAGTCTGAGTTGAACGAACAACACATCGTTGAGGAAATTCGCAATACTTCGCCCCTGTCGGTGGTAATGGCCGAGAAGATATCCGCGCTTCGCAGTTGGGCAGAGGGCAGGGCGGTCAGTGCTGACTGATTGCCCTACGACCTACTTCTCTCCGGTGCGAATCACCGCATCGGGGTGGTGGTCGTAAACGATGCCTTTCACCCGTTCCACTTCATCGTGATCGATCGCATCGATCACGATGAGGATCTCGCCGCGATCGATTGCCTCCTGATATTCCTTGATTTCAGTATTCGGCACGCTGACGCCGATCAGGGTGCTTGCCCACACGCCAAAACCGGCGCCGGCGGCGGCTCCTCCCAGGATTGCAGCACCGCCAAGCGCCATGCCGGCGGGAGGGAAAGCGACGAAAAGCAGGCCGGCCAATGCACCGACAGTGCCGCCGGTGGCGGCGCCTCGCTTGGCGGCGTTCATCAGGTCAGAGCCGTGGCGGAGGTCGGACTGAGGCACATCCTCGAGCGGAATCTGGTCGTTGGCGATTACGTTGATCTGGTCATCCTCGTAACCCGCTTCCCGCAGGTCGGTGATGATCAGTTTTGCTTTTTCGAGATTGGGGGCGAGGAACAGAAGCTGCTTTCCTTTCATCTCTTCACCTCAAGATGCGCAAAGGTTTGCGCCTTGATAACGCAACAAATATGCCGCGCACAGCAGAGTCGGAAAGCGAAGTAGAGAGGCAGGCATGGGCGCCCATCGTGGCGCGCCTCATGAGTGTAAATCTTACAGCGTGGTGCCGGATTCCCGGGCGATGGCGCGGTAGGCGATATCGTCGCGCTTATAGCAACCTTCCCAGCTAATGGCATTGGCCAGTCGGTAGGCGCGATCGCGGGCGTCGGTCACCGTGCCGCCGAGCGCGGTTACACAGAGCACGCGACCGCCGTTGGTGACGACGCCGTTAGCGGTTTGGCGAGTACCGGCGTGAAAGACCTTTTCACCAGCGACTTCGGTGTCCGGCAGGCCGCTGATCACATCACCTTTGCTGTAGTCACCTGGATAACCTCCCGCCGCCAGCACCACGCCAACCGCTGGACGAGGGTCCCAGTCGGAACTGATGCGATCCAGGTCGCCGCTTACCGCTGCTTCGCAGATGTCCACTAGATCAGTGCGCAAGCGCATCAGAATCGGCTGGGTTTCCGGGTCACCAAGGCGGCAGTTGTATTCGATGACTTTAGGGCTGCCATCGGCGGCGATCATCAGGCCAGCGTAGAGGAAGCCGGTGAAGGGATTGCCTTCCGCGGCCATTCCCCTGACGGTGGGGATGATCACTTCATTCATGATCCGCTCGTGGACCGAGTCAGTGACCACGGGAGCCGGCGAGTAGGCGCCCATGCCGCCTGTGTTCGGTCCGGTATCACCGTTGCCAACGCGCTTGTGGTCCTGGCTGGTCGCCATCGGCAGGATGTGCTCGCCATCGGCAACCACGATGAAACTCGCTTCCTCGCCCTCGAGAAATTCTTCGATAACGACACGACAACCGGCTTCACCAAAGGCATTCCCGGAGAGCATGTCTCTTACTGCGTCTTTAGCTTGCTCCGCTGTTTCCGCGACGATCACGCCTTTGCCGGCGGCCAGGCCGTCGGCTTTTACGACAATGGGTGCGCCCTTCTCGTCGATGTAGGCAAGTGCCCGGTCGAGATCGGTAAAGTTCTGGTATTCGGCAGTGGGAATCTTGTGGCGAGCCAGGAAATCCTTGGTAAACGCTTTTGAACCTTCCAGCTGGGCTGCACCCTCGCTGGGGCCGAAGCAGGGCAGTTGACGCTTACGGAAATAGTCGACCACACCGGCGACCAGCGGCGCTTCGGGTCCAATGATGGTAAGTCCCACATCGTTCGACGACGCAAACTCCGCGAGCGCGGCAAAGTCCATCGCATCGATCGCGACGTTTTCAAGTCGCTCGTCGAGTGCTGTACCCGCGTTACCGGGTGCGACGAAAACCTTCTCCACCCGCTCGCTTTGAGCACATTTCCAGGCAATCGCGTGCTCGCGTCCGCCGCTCCCCACAACCAGTATGTTCATGCTGTTTACCTTGGACATTTCTTCGAATTGCTCATCAAAACGGATATCGCAATGCGCCCAGTCACGCAGAGCTCAGTGCACTCCCTCAGCTTTCATTTCGATCTGACCTGTTGACGAAGAGTCGCAAGTCGGCGGAAACCGTCTCACGCCTCCCTCGCCATCAATGCCTGAAATGACGCATTCCGGTAAACACCATGGCCATCCCATGCTTGTCAGCTGCGGCGATCACCTCGTCATCGCGAACCGAACCGCCCGGTTGAATCACGCAGCTTATGCCCACCTTGGCAGCATTATCGATGCCGTCGCGAAAGGGGAAGAATGCATCGGAAGCCATTACGGATCCTTTTACTTCCAGGCCGGCGTGCTCGGCTTTGATTGCCGCGATCCGCGCGGAGTTAACTCGGCTCATCTGGCCGGCACCGACCCCGATAGTCTGCTGATTTTTCGCGTAAACGATCGCGTTGGATTTTACAAACTTGGCCACCTTCCAGGCGAACAGCAGGTCGGCAATTTCCTCTTGGCTTGGCTGACGTTTGGTGACGACTTTCAGATCATTGGCGCTGACCATGCCGAGATCGCGGTCCTGTACCAGCAGTCCGCCGTTGACTCGCTTGTAGTCGAAGCCGCCACTGCTCGCCTGCCACTGTCCACAGCTCAGTACGCGAACATTCTTCTTCTGGGCGGTGATTGCCAGTGCTTTTTCGCTGACAGTGGGTGCAATAATCACTTCCACGAAATGACCGCGATCGGCGATCGCCTTTGCGGTGGCTTCGTCGAATTCGCGATTGAAAGCGAGAATGCCGCCGAACGCGGATTCAGGGTCGGTGGCGAAAGCCAGTCCGTAGGCCTGGTGGATGTCCTTGCCGGTGGCAACTCCGCAAGGGTTGGCGTGTTTGACGATCACGCAGGCCGGAGCGTCGAACTGCTTGACTGTTTCCAGCGCCGCATCGGTGTCAGCGATGTTGTTGTACGAAAGCTCTTTGCCATGCAGCTGCTTGGCGGTGGAGATGGAAGCTTCTTTATCCGCGCCGCTTTCCACGTAGAAGCTGGATCGCTGGTGGGGGTTTTCGCCGTAGCGCAACTCCTGGGACTTGTTGAACTGAAGGTTCCAGGTGCGGGGGAATTGCTCGCTGCCGCCGGGAACCCGGCAGCCGAAGTAGTTCGCAATAGCGCCGTCGTAGGCGGCGGTGTGTTCGTAGGCCTGAATCGCGAGGTCGAAACGTTGTTCCAGCGAGAGGCAGCCATCGTTGGCTTCCATGGTGGCGATCAGCTCTGAATAGCTGTCGGGGTTTACCACGATCGCCACATCCTTGTGATTCTTGGCTGCGGCGCGCACCATGGTGGGGCCGCCGATGTCAATGTTTTCGATGGCATCTTCGAGTGTGCAGTCGGGCTTGGCGACCGTTTGTTCGAAGGGATAGAGGTTCACCACGACCATGTCGATGGGCTGAATCCCGTGTTCGGCCATGACCGCATCGTCAGTGCCGCGTCGACCGAGAATGCCGCCGTGAACTTTGGGATGCAGGGTTTTGACCCGACCGTCCATCATCTCGGGGAAGCCCGTATAGTCCGCCACCTCAGTGGCTGGAATTCCCTGGTCCCGCAGCAGTTTGAAGGTGCCGCCGGTGGAAAGAATTTCCACTCCGCGCTGGTGAAGGGCGCGGGCAAATTCCACCAGATTGCTTTTGTCGGAAACGCTGATCAGTGCTCGGCGGATTTTTACTAAGCCGCTGGGAGTTGTCATGGGTCTAATTCCAGTAAAGAGTGAGTTCCAGTGATAGGGGCGGTGAGATGATCCGAATGGACTGCAATAACTAAACAGCAGCAACAACGGTTTTTCCATTGTTGCTGCTGTTCGATGAGGGCGGAGCTAGATTCTTTGCAGCTGGTACTTACAGTCACATATACACGTCGGCCCGACAGCCGTTGTGCTATTAGAGCAAACCGTATTGCTTGAGCTTCTTGCGCAAGGTGCCGCGGTTGAGCCCCAGAACCTGGGCAGCCTTGGTTTGATTGTGGCGGGTATGTTTCATCACGATTTCGAGCATCGGCGCTTCCACTTCAGCCAAAACCATCTCGTAAACATCAGTTACCGGCTGGCCATCCAGATGTCTGAAATAGTTATCCATCGATTGTTCTACGCAGTCGCGCAGCGACTGATTCTGGCTAATGCTGGAAAACGCAGTGACGTTTGAAGAACATACTTCCACGGGTGCTTCCACGGGTGCTTCTGCCATGAGCGTATCTGCTGAGTTCATGCTGCAATATCCTCTTTAGTTATTAGCCGTTCAAAAATCTGTTGAACGAAGGCATGCTGTAGGTCAGGTGAGTTGATCTTGTTAAAAATCTGCAGGTCTTCTTCCAGGGTGGTCCCCAAATCCCGTGTTGTCGTTCGTCCTTCCCTGTCGTCGGCTTCTTCATGCAAGCGGCCTACCAGTTTATGCAGGTACCACTTCAGGTGCTTGCGGGCGATCCGCACGCCCATATAGTCGCCGTAGAATTCGTGCAAGGCGCTCAGATGATCGCCGATAATCGCCGCCACCGTTTTCAGCGATGGCGGTGGCAGCGCCTCTCCGGTTCGGAGGTAGTGTTCTGTAGCGCTGAATAGCCAGGGCTGTCCTTGAGCTGCACGGCCGATCATTACCGCAGCGGCGCCGGTGAGTTTGAGCACGCTGGCCGCTTTTCGCGGTGAGTCGATGTCGCCGTTGGCGATGATCGGTATGCTGACCGCGTTGACAATGGCCGCGATCGTCTCGTATTCCACTTCGCCGGCGAAGCGACAGGCGCGAGTGCGGCCGTGCACCGCCAGGGCCTGAATGCCCGCTTGCTCGGCGATTTCCGCGATACGGATTCCGTTGCGACTCTCGGGACACCATCCCGTGCGAATCTTCAGGGTCACCGGCACGGTAACCGCCGCAACTACCGACTTAAGTATCTCCGCGACGAGCGCTTCATCCCTCAGCAATGCCGAGCCCGCGGCCTTGTTACACACTTTTTTTGCTGGGCAGCCCATGTTGATGTCCACGAGCTGTGCACCATTGTCGACCGCCGCTCTTGCTGCGTCCGCCATGCTGGACGGATCACTGCCTGCGATCTGAATGCTCCGTGGAGCAGACGGCTGACTTGAATCGTTTGTATGGCTAAGCGGAACGGGGCGGTCATCAACCAGGCGCAAGCTGGATTTTCGGCTTTGCCAGAGCCGGGTATCGGCGGTCAGCATTTCCGAGGTGGTCAGGCCTGCTCCCAGTTGCTGACAGATACTTCGATAGGGTGCGTCAGATACCCCTGCCATCGGCGCAAGGAGTACAGGTTTTTCTATCCTGAATGGGCCGATGTGAAACAAAAGACTACCCCAACTTCGATGACCTGTTCGGTCCGCAAAAAGATGATTTCAGATGATCGTCTTGGATGATCTTGTTGCAGCTCTTCTTTCCTGAACCGTTGACGTCAGTGACTGTGCGGTTGCAAGCCGGCTGCAATCGAGCGCCGAAAAAGGGCGCCTATGATACCGTCACGAGCCCCGCAGGGAAAAGTGGATTTTGCACAAACCGCCCAATTTATAAACGTATTTAACATTCCTTGTCGTAGTCGAAAATTGGACGCGTTTTGTGAACAAACAACGCATCGTCAACAATCACGCGCGCTTGCAGGTAAGTGAGCGCACATTCGCATCATCGACGAAAGGATGAATGGCAAAAGGAAGGTTTTCGCAGGGCAGTAGCCCCTTATTGCGGAATGTACGCGCTGTAGTTCACCGCGTCGGGACCCGGATCGACGATCTCCAGGGATAGGTGAATCGGCTGATTGCTGGGCATGCGGGTTTGCCCGGCGAGTTCACCCGCCAGGTATTCGCTGGGTGTAAAGCGGCGGGCCGCCAGAGTCTGGCCGTGAATGTTACTGAAGGTAAGCACCAGGTCCGGGAAAGGTTGCTCGAACGATGCCCGGTTCAGAAGAATCGTATCCACCATCAGTGCCCCCTCGGCCTGAGGATGCGAACGTACTACCAGATTGGAGGTTCGAATGAGATCCGGAGCCGCCAATGAGGGCAGCTTGCAACCGATAAGCGGGCAGACCGCGGCGTAGAGATCGCGATAGGGTTGTTGTCTGCTCAGCTGGTCGAACTGCAGCCAAGCCACTTGCCCGATCAGCATCAACATGCCCGCTAAAGACAGACTGCCCCACAATAGTGTTTTTCGCCAATCCCGACTCTGAGCGATTGCGAACTCGACCGGCTCCGGTTCGATCCGGTTGAGCAGCGATGTTCTGCTTTCGAAGAGGTCGTAATCCGGATCGCTGTCATCGCGGGCGTGCAGAGGGGGCTGCTCTTCTTCATCCGAATAGTCCGCCTCATCGTCCCAGATGGGCGACTGCTGTTCACGCGCTTGTTCGGGTTGCGGGACGTATCCGCTCTCTTCGGCAATTGCGGTAAAGCTGCCGGTTTTCTCCGGAGTGTAATCGAAATAGTCCTCGTGCTCGTCAGTCTCTTCAGGGACCGGTTCGCGATCATCGGAGACCGGCGACTGCGCCTGGAGGGCCTGAGGCTGAGAGGCTGGGGCCGTACTGAGCTCTTCTCCCTCTTCCTCCTCTTCAAGGAGATCCATTGCCCAGGATTCGTCCGGGTCGAAATCTTCGTCGTAGTCGTCTGAGCGCTTCGGAGTTCGAGGTCCGCGATCGAACAGCGAAGTCTCGGTAGTTTTCCAGCTATCCAGTGCGAGGAAGTTCTCGTCCCCAAAGTCAGCGGCGGGGGAGGTACCGGTATCCGCGAAGGTTTCGTCCTCCAGAGTCATCTCATCGCTGATCAGTATATCCTCGGTTCCAAGCCCCGCTGCGCTATCGTCGTCCTCGTCGATGGCGGCCTGATCGAAGCGCAAGCGGTTTTCGTTTTCTTCCTCTGAATCGAAGTCTTCTTCCGCTGGACTCTGTTCCCAGTCGGGGGCGGCGATCATGAGGTCATCCGAGTCGGCGAGTTCGCGATCCCAGTCCGCTGCGGTTTTCTGCCCCACCGGCGGCTTGGCCGTTTGGGCTACGGAGGCGGGAGACCGAATTGCTGCAGAGTCGAGGGCAGCGGCTGTGGGCTCCATTCGTGGCGGTGCGAATTTCGTGGGCGCAGGACGACGGTACTCGAAGTGGGGCATTTCCGGGGCGGACGGCCGGGATGCGGGCTTTGCCAGCGGAGCCGGTTGTTTTTCCGCGGGCTTTTCCACTGGTGTTGTGCTTGCCGACGTGAGCTCAGTGCGCGGCTGCACCAGATTGTCCAGCGCCCGGAAGATGTGCAGACAGGACCCGCAGCGCACCGCACCCTTGGCGGTATTGAGCTGGGCTTCCGTAATGCGAAAAGAGGTTTCGCAGGCGGGGCAGCGGGTAATCATGTTCATAGGTTAGAGTCGTTGTTTGGCCGCTTGTTGTTCTGATCCCGACCGTCAATTGCAGCCGGGTGCACTTCCAACCGGGAGAAATTCCAAGATGATACTTGAGAAAGCCGCCGTAAAAGCTTGATTGGTTTGCAAGTTTAGTCACTTGGAAGCGATCGGTAAACGTCCGGCGGGCGCTTGGCGCCGCCGGTCAGCCGAGGCGGCGGGTGGCGGCGAGTTGGACCCATTCGCCCTGCCGGCGAGGCGGTTCAAAGTCGAAATCGGCCGCATAGGCACAGATTACCGCTTCGCGCTGCGCTTCCAGCAGCCCCGCCATGCAGAGCTTGCCTCCGGGCCGGGTGAGGCGGGTGAGCGTGGGAGCCAGTTCCACCAGCGGTCCCGCCAGTATGTTGGCAAAGAGCAGATCCGCAGTTGCGTCCGGCATTTGATCAGGCAGGTAGACGGAAATGCGAGACGGATCGATGTGGTTCCGGTGGCAGTTCTCGCGGGTGGCCATGAGTGCTTGGGGATCAATATCCACCCCGATCAGCTCGTTGGCCCCGCGCAGCAGTGCGGCGATGCCGAGTATCCCGGAGCCGCAGCCGTAATCGATGATCGAGGCATCCTGCACATTCTGTTTCGCCAGCCACTGCAGGCACAGCAGGGTGGAAGGGTGATCCCCAGTCCCAAAGGCCAGCCCGGGGTCCATCTGAACGACTGTGGCAGTGGGGTCCGGTGGTTCGAGCCAGCTGGGGCAGATCCAGAGGTCTTCACTGCATTGAATCGGCTTGTAATCGCGCATCCATTCCCGCTGCCAGTCCTTGTCCTCGAGCTGCTCCCAGTGATGCTCGGGCAGCGGAAAAACCAGTTCGCCGGCAATGGTGGAGGTCGCCTCACGGGTATCCACCCCGGCATCGAACAGACCGGTAATGCGGGTCAGTTGCCAGAGGGGAGTTTCGCCGAGGGCAGGTTCGAGAATCGGCTGGTCGGCGCGGTCCTGAAAGGTTACCGACGCGGCCCCGGCAGAGAGCAGCGCGTCCTCGATGGCTTCGGCTTTCTCGGGGTCGGAATGAATATGCAGCTGCAGCCAGGGCATCAGTCAGCCCGCCTGCTTGGACAGCTTGGCGAAAGCAGCACTGAGCGCGAGTTCGTAACCAATGGGGCCAAGGCCGGTGATGACCCCTTCCGCGACATCGGACAGAAACGACAGCTGCCGAAACTCCTCGCGGGCGTGCACGTTGGATAGATGAACTTCAATGAACGGAATGGCCACCGCGAGCAGAGCATCGCGCAAGGCGATACTGGTGTGGGTGAAGGCGGCGGGGTTGATGATTATGAAATTGACATCCTCGCTGGCGGCATCGTGAATGCGGTCGATCAGCTCGTATTCGGCGTTGCTTTGCAATACCTGGAGGTGATGGCCCGCTTCCAGGCACATATCACTGAGACGGCGATTGATGTCGTCGAGGGTGTTCGCCCCGTAGATACCCGGCTCGCGTTTGCCGAGCAGATTCAGATTGGGGCCGTGAAGTACGAGAATGGTCGCCATCGGGGGTTCTCTTCAGAGTGCGCGGGCCGCAAGGATGCGTGGGGGCGGAGTGTGCCGGAAATGCCGGGCGCTTGTCCACGGCCGACGCGCCGTGGACAAGCCGATGGCTTCTAGAGCGAGGCTTCGGCCACTTGCCGGCTGGCGGCGCGTTCCATGGCGGCGATGACAATGCCGGGAGTCAGGATCTGCGGCAGGATTTCCGCCGGCGCGTCAGGGTCGGCGGGATACATCAGGTAAGTCGGCACGCCTGCACGCTGGTACTCGTGCAGCAGTTTGGTAATGCGCGGATCCTCATTGGTCCAGTCACCCTTCACCAGCGCAATGTCGAGCTCGCGAGCCTTGTCCTGGACCGAGTCACGGCCCAGTGCGACCCTTTCGTTGGCATGGCAAGTGATGCACCAGGCGGCGGTCAGGTTGACGAACACTGGCCGACCTTTGCTGCGAAGATCGGCCACCAGCTGGGCGGAATAGGGTTGCCAGGTATCAGCCGGGCCGAAGTCCTCGGATTTTACAGCTACCGCCAATGCCACGAAGGCGGAGGCGAGCACGCCGGCGTAGACGACTGTTCGGCCCGTTTTCGACACCGGTCTTCGCTGCAGCAGCCAGAGCGCAAAGGCGATGGCCACCGCGCCGACCACCACTGCCGCCGCCGCATCAATTCCGGTCTGACGGCCTAATACCCACAGCAGCCAGACCGCGGTGAGATAAAGCGGAAAGGCCAGAAACTGCTTGAGCGTGTCCATCCATGGGCCCGGTTTGGGCAGCGCCCGCGACAGCTTCGGTGCGTAGCTGAGTGCCAGGAATGGCAATGCCATACCCAGGCCCAGGGCGGCGAATACCGACAGCGCCACGGTGGGCGTCTGAGTCAGTGCGACCCCGAGCGCCGGTGCCATGAACGGCGCGGTGCAGGGGCTGGCAACCACGACTGCCAGTACGCCGGTAAAGAACGAGCCCTGGAGTCCCTGACGAGTGGTCAGCGATTGCCCCAATCCCATCAGATTACTGCCGAACTGGACGAAACCGGACAGGCTCAGCCCCATCACCAGAAAGAGATAAAACATGAATGCCACAAAGATGGGCGACTGCAGCTGCTTGCCCCAGTCCGCGTCGCCACCGGCGGCGCGAATTCCGAGAATGATGCCGCCGATCAGCAGGAAAGAAGCCACCGCGCCGGCCGTATAAGCCCAGCCGTGTACGCGGTGACTGTGCGCCGATCCGGCTGCAGACATCAGGCTCATGGCCTTGATGGATAGCACCGGAAAAACGCAGGGCATCAGATTGAGAATGATTCCGCCGAGCAAGGCCAACAGCAGGGTGTAGCCAAGGAAGGGCGTGCCTTCACTGCCAGCAGACAGGCCGCCGCCGGAACCGCCCCCCGGCGGCTGCGGTTTGGCTGTCAGTGCCGGAATGGCCGAAGCGTCGCCGCTGGCGAGGTCGACCTCGTAGTATTCAGTGTAGGGGGGATAGCACAGGCCAGCGTCGGCACAGCCCTGCGAGGTGATCGCCAGTTCGAGCTCTCCCACGCCGGGGGGCACGGCCGCGCGCACGTTGGTCTGGCCGTAGTAGACCTCCATATCTTTCTCGAAATACTCGTCGTATTTGACCTTGCCCTGTTCATAGCTAAGCTCGAGAGGGATCTCCCGACCGTCGCTATAGGCCTTGACGCGGAAATTGTCCTTGTAGAGATAGTATTCCGGGGCAATATCCCAATGCAGCGTGAGGGCTTCGGCCGCAGGCTGAACCGAGAGGACGTACGCTTCGGTAACCTTGAGGAAGCCACCGCTGGTGCTGGTGCTTGAGGATTGCGCACCGCCATTGTTGGACAGGCCGCTCAGATCGGAAGATTTCAGTTCATCCTGAGCCGCTGCGGGCAGCGCCAGCATGACGCCCGCAAGACACAGCAAAATCGCGCTGGTGAATCTGATCAGTTTGTTGGATAGAGACTGCATGCTTCACCCTTAGAGCTGAATGGGCGCTATCTTGGCGCCAAACGCCGCCGCAGCTTTGACTTGCCGGAGCAGATTTGCGAACTTGTTCCGCCTTCGAGAGCCAACCACGCGTCACGTTTAAGACTGGCGCGGTGTGGAACCTGGTCGCGCTAGACCACTCTATTACGCCCGAGTTTCCCGCAAATTGTAACTTATCGGCCACTCAAGTGAGCGCTTTCTCCGCGGTGTGGTCCAATTTTGCAAAAATTTACGGCCGTTTTTGAGCGGTTCCGGCCGAGTGAACGCCGGGACGCGCCAACGACCGTTTATCCCTTATGAGGTTTATCCCAATGTTAAGACTCTGCATTCTGCTGCTGGCAATGCCACTGGTGCTGGTTGGATGCAGCGGCCTGCCCGAACAAAGGGGCGCTGGCGAAGCGCCGGAAATGGCGGTCGAAGAAGCCGTCACTCCGGATGTGCAGCCTGAGCAAGCCCCCTTGGCTACTAAACACACCGTCGAGGATGACGTTCGCCAACTGCTTAAGGATGCAGAAAGCGCGCTTGCGGAAGACCGCCTTACCACCCCGGAGCACGACAACGCTTTCGACCGTTATCAGGCGGTGCTGCTGCTGCGGCCCGATAACGAACAGGCCAAGACCGGGCTGCAGCTGATCTTTACCCGCTATATGAGCCTCGCACGTAGCGCGCTGGCCCGCAGCCGCCCGGGGACCGCCCGGGCGCTGGTCGAACGGGCGCGCCTGGTGGACCGTGATAACCCGCTGCTGGCGGAACTGACTGCCGAGATCAGCAGCGCCCAGCAGCAGCTGGCGCAGACCGTGGGAAGCGACAAGAGTAAGGAGATCCTGCTCGACGTCGAGAATCTCGAGCGACGCGATGAAAAGGTGGTGGAAAAGCTTCAAAGCCTTGCCAACCAGATAAAGGAAAGTGAAGAAACGCTGCTGATCGTCGCCCGCAGCGATGCGGAAGGCCGCTGGATTTACCAGCGAATGAGCGAGGGCGTTCCCGATTACCGCCTGCGGGGCGACATCCGCCTGGGACGTGAGCCCAAGATCCTGCTTCTGCCTCCCCTCGAGTAATCACCACCGCGCGGCTCGTGGAGGACACTGGTGCCACCGCGGAAGAATCGGTATGCTCGCTGACGGCGCGCGAGCTGCGCCGCAGGATGCAAATCAATTTCTTCACGAGTTCGCCATGGTTAGCACTGGGGCCAGGAAAACCTGGATCGGCATTCGCCGCTTCTTCCGAGATCAATCCGCCGAATTATCCGATGACTTGCGCCGCGGTGGGCCCGCGGCCAAAGTAGTCGCCATCGGCGCGCTGGGCCTCTTCCTCGTTCTGATCTTTCTCGGCATCTATTGGAGCCGGTCGCCCGAGGTCTTCGACGTGGATGCGGCGACCCGGGCCGAAATGGAAAACCTGGGACGCGAGCCGGTCACCGGCGCGGTCACCACCGTGGCACTCATCCAGGTGGCGGAAACGCTGCTGGACAAGCCCGGCGGCTATCTGACCAACGACATTACCCCACCGGGCCTGCTGCTCGACAACATGCCCAGCTGGGAATTCGGCGTGCTGGTACAAGTCCGTGATCTCAGCAAGGCCATGCGCGAGTCCTTCAGTCGCTCACAATCGCAATCTATCGAAAATGAAGCGCTGGCGAAAGCCGAACCGCGGTTCAATTTCGATAACGACAGTTGGGCCTTGCCCGCTTCCGAGTCCGAGTATCGTGATGGCATCGGTTATCTTCACATTTACCTGGTGCGACTCACCGATCCGCAGCAAAACCGTGCTCAGTTCTTCTCTCGCGCCGACAACCTGCGTAGCTGGCTCACCACCGTGGAAACCCGTCTGGGCAGCTTGTCCCAACGCCTCAGTGCCAGCGTCGGCCAGCGGCGCCTGAATACTGATCTCGCCGGTGACGGCGTCGCCGTTCGGGCGACGCCAGCGCCAGTTGACGAACTGGTGAAAACGCCGTGGCTGGAAGTGGATGACGTATTTTTCGAAGCGCGCGGCAGTGCCTGGGCGCTACTGCACTTTCTGCGGGCCGTGGACCGGGATTTCGCCCAGGTTCTGCAGAACAAGAACGCCAGAGTGAGCCTCCAGCAAATCATTCGGGAACTGGAAGCCACTCAGCAGCCTATGTACAGCCCGATGGTGCTCAACGGCAGCGGCTTCGGTGTTTTCGCGAACCATTCGCTGGTCATGGCCTCCTATATCTCCCGGGCCCACGCGGCATTGGCCGATTTGCGCGCGCTCCTTGCGCAGGGCTAACTCCTCTGCTCGGCTTATCGAGCTGCCATTCAGTCTATGCAAGCATTTCTGCTAACGCGTCAGTGGCGTGACGGCCCCGACGGCATTTCCCTCGACCTTTGGTTTGCCAGCGACGAGGGCCCGGTGCATGTGGAAATCACCGGGCAGGAATCCGTGTTCTTCATTCGCGAAGCGGATTTGTCCCGCCTCGACTGCCTGACCGAAGCACCGCGCGTCGGCGAGGCGCGCCTGCGCAATGTGCATGGCCAGACCGTGCTGCCGCTTTATCTCACCAGCCAGCGTGCATCTCGCAGTGCGGCTGACAAACTCGACGCACTTGGCATTCCGAATTGGGAGGCAGATGTACGCCCGCCCGAACGATTCCTCATGGAACGCTTTGTCACCGGCGGAGTGACCATTGATGGCTCCGCGCAGAAACCCGGCTTTTTCCGGAATCCCCGTCTGCTTGCGGCTGATTATCGCCCGCGACTCAAACTGGTCTCGCTGGATATCGAAACTTCGATGGACGCGCGCCAGCTGTTTTCCATCGGCGTCTTCGGTGAGGGCGTTCGCCGGGTGTTCATGGTGGAAGGAGAAAGCGAGCGGGCAGATGAACTTGAGATCATTCGCTGCGAGGACGAACGTAGTTGCCTTCGTCTGTTTCTTCGCTGGCTCGCCAGCTACGATCCGGATGTCATTATCGGTTGGAACGTTATTCAGTTCGATTGCTGGGTGCTCGAGTCCATTGCGCAGACGAAAGGGATCGCCCTGACACTTGGGCGCAACAAGCAGAAAACCATCTGGCGGGAAGACGAAGACAGTAACCGCCGCTATCTGCAGGTTCCAGGGCGCACGGTGCTGGACGGCATTGAACTGATGAAAGCGGCGAACTACAACCTGCCCAGCTTTTCACTGGAAAACACGGCCCGCACCATTCTCGGCGAAGGCAAATTGCTGAGCGCTTCGGATCGCGGCCAGGAAATCACCGAGCTCTTTCGACATGACAAACGACGGCTCGCCGAGTACAACCTCAAAGACTGCGAATTGGTCTGGGAAATCGCGGCGAAGACAAAACTCGTTGAATTCGCTATCGAGCGGAGCCAACTGAATGGATTGCCTCTCGACCGCAGCGGCGGATCGGTGGCGGCTTTTGACTATGCCTATCTTCCGCTGCTGCATAGAAAGGGCTATGTAGCGCCGAATCACGGCGAGCTGCAATCCGATCTGCAAAGTCCGGGCGGCTATGTGCTGGACTCACGGCCCGGCATATACCGGAACGTGCTGGTGCTGGATTTCAAAAGTCTGTACCCCAGCATTATCCGCACCTTCCGGGTGGACCCCTACGCGTTCTGGTACGCGCAGCACAATGATCTCCCGGAGAGCGCCTGTGTGCCGGGCTTCAATGGTGCCATTTTCGCCAGAGACGAACACCTGCTGCCGGGCATCATCGAACGCCTGTGGCAGGCACGGGATCGCGCCAAGGCGGAAGCGAATGCGCCGCTCTCGCAGGCCATCAAGATCATGATGAATTCCTTCTACGGCGTGCTCGGCTCCACCGGCTGTCGCTTCTACGATCCACGGGTGTGCAGCTCCATCACGCTGCGCGGTCATTACATCATTCAGACCAGCCGCGAGTGGATCGAAGAGCAGGGATTTGAAGTGATCTATGGCGATACGGACTCGCTGTTCGTCTGGCTCGGCGACGAAGGCGAGGAAGACCACTGTCGCCGCACGGGACAGGACCTGACGAACTCGTTGAACGAGAGGTGGCGTAACCTGCTGCAGTGCGAGTTTGGTGTCGAGAGCGCATTGGAAATCGAATTCGAGACCCACTATCTCAAATTCCTGATGCCGACGGTTCGCGGCTCGGAGCAGGGTAGCAAAAAGCGCTACGCAGGAATCGTCCGCGACGGTGGAGCCGAACGTCTGGTATTCAAAGGCCTGGAAAACGTCCGCACCGATTGGACGAAACTTGCCAAACGATTTCAGGAGGAACTCTACCGCCGGGTATTCGCCGGTGAGGAGGTCGAGGGCTATGTACGTTCGGTTGCTGCCTCGGTACGGTCCGGGGAGCAGGATAAAGAGTTGATCTATCGAAAACGCCTGCGACGCAAACTGCGCGATTACCAGAAAAACGTTCCGCCCCATGTGCAGGCCGCGCGCAAATTGGCGGAGCAGGGTGGCCCTCTGCTCGGTCGTGGCGACTGGATCGAGTATCTGGTCACGGTGAACGGGCCGGAGCCCGTGGACAGAAAGCAAAGCGCCATTGACTATCGCCATTATGTGGATCGGCAACTCGCCCCAGTAGCGGATGGTATTCTGCACTTTATCGGTTTGTCCTTTGCGACCATTACCGAGCCGCAGCTGAATTTATTCGAATAACCAGGCGCTTTTCAGTAAGCTACGCTTTTCCCAAAAAATCCATGCAGGTAGTAACCATGACCGACTCAATTCTGCAGCCGGGCGATCCCGATATGCCTCTGATCGAAGCCATTTATCAGCGCCGCTCCGTGCGCGGCTTTCTCGACAAAAAAATTCCAGAAGATACTTTCAATCGCATTTTTGAAATCGCCCAGCGCGCGCCCTCCAACTGTAATGTTCAGCCGTGGCAGGTCTATGTTGCGACCGGCGAGCTGCGCAACAGAATCAGCCAGCAAATGGTCGATCTGGTGAAAGAGGGCGTGCAAGGCAATCCGGACTATCCCTATCGAGGAACCTTCGTTGGCGACTACCGGCGCAAGCAAGTGGATTGCGCCGTAGCGCTCTACAACGAAATGGGCATCGAGCGCGATGACAAGGAAGGTCGCATGCGCGCAGTGCTGCGCAACTTTGAGTTCTTCGACGCGCCCTACATGGCCTTCATCGGAATGGACAAGGAATTTGGCACCACTGTCGCGCTGGACGTGGGCATGTATGCACAAAACCTGATGCTGACTTTGGTAGCGTTTGGTTTGCACAGCTGCCCGATGGGCACCATGCGGCAGTATCCGGATCTGGTCCGGGAGGCGTTTGGACTGTCCGAGGAGAATCGAATCCTGTTTGGGATTGCTTTTGGCTACGAAGATTCTTCTGTGCCCGCGAACCGCACCCGCGTGGATCGCGATCCTGTGAAGGCGAATGTCGTCGTACGAAGCTGAGACAAAACATACGTCCTCTCGCCAGATCGAGACTGCTTAACAGTGCGCACGCACGGGGCGAGTTTGGGGGTGGGGTGCAGCATTCGCTCTGCAAATCGGCAGGAAAGCCGATTTGCAGAGCGAATGCTGCCCGAAGGGCGAGGCACATGGACGTGGCGAGTGAAGCCTTCGCGGGAGGAACCCCGCGAAGGAGATCCAGGCATGGATTCATGCGTTTTCGAAATGCTCCACCCCGCCCCCAAACGGATTGCAGGCACGATTGGTGTGCGTCTTCTCTCTTCCCTCGCCAGAAAGTTGCCACGCGTTGCGCGTAAAGTCTGCGCACAATACTATACGGTCACGCCCGGCCACTCGAAACTCCATCTCACCACAAGATCTAAGAACGACCGGACCCACCGCTAACAACAAATGACAGGGGGTAACATGCGCGTTTTCAGTACCAGCAGTAAATCACCTTTCCCGACATATCGTAGTGTCCTGCTCACATCTTGCCTGATCTCAGTTCTTGCCCTGACTGGTTGCGGTCAGAACGACGGCGACGGGCTGGTCACAGCCGAGGGGGGAGTAGGCGGCGAGACCGCTGATGCGCTTTCCGAGGGCAACCTGCCCGTGGCGACCACCGAATACGGGCAGGTCCGCGGCTATATGGAAGACGACATAAACGTCTTCAAAGGCATACGCTATGGGGCAGACACGGCCACCACCCGCTTTCAGGCGCCGGCCGAACCTCAGCCCTGGCAAGAAGTGAAAGACGCGACTGCCTACGGCAACTCCTGCCCGCAGATCCCCACCGGCAGCGGTGGTGGCCTGTTCACATCGTGGAAACCCGATCCCGAGCCGGCACTCAGCGAAGACTGCCTGTTCCTGAATGTCTGGACTCCGGCGCTGAGTGACGGCAAGAAGCGTCCTGTCATGGTCTGGTTTCATGGCGGTGGGTTCCGGTCCGGGAACGGCTCCAGCAACGCCTACGACGGTGTACGCCTGGCCCAGCGTGGCGACGTGGTGGTGGTCACGGTCAATCATCGCCTGAATTATTTCGGCTACATGTACCTCGGTGAATATGGCGAAAAGTTCGCGGATTCCGGCAATGCGGGCATTCTCGACCTGGTCGCCTCGCTCGAATGGGTGCGGGACAATATCGCCGAGTTCGGTGGCGACCCGGAAAACGTTTTGATTTTCGGCGAATCCGGTGGCGGCGCCAAGGTGAGCGTGCTCATGGCGATGGACGCAGCCAAAGGCCTGTTCGATCGGGCGGTCGTACAAAGCGGCCCGGCGCTGACCATCATGCCCAAGGAGAGCGCAGCGAAGGCCACTGAAGCGGTCGTAGCGAAACTGGGGCTCGATGAGGATAACATCGAGCAGATTCTTACCATGCCTGCCAGTCAGATCGAGGAAGCTGCCCGCGAAGTGGCTCGCAGCACGGGTCTGGAGCCGGGCAGCCGTCCAGTGCTGGATGGCGAGAACTTCAGTCGTCATCCTTTCGCCGATGGTGGCCCATCGCAGTCTGCAGATGTTCCGCTGCTAATTGGCACCACCCGCACCGAAAACTCCCTGCTGATAGGTGCTCGCGATCCTTCCACCTTTGATCTGACCTGGGAGACACTGCCGGCCAAGCTGAAGGAGCGCCTGCCCGGCATTGACGCCGAGGCGGTGGTGAAAAAATATCGTGAGTTGCATCCCGACATGGGCGCGCCGGAACTCTACTTCACCGCGACTACCGATGCGGGCTTTCTCAACAACAGCATCGAGCTGGCGGACCAAAAAGCGAAGCAAATGGCCGCGCCGGTTTACATGTACCTGTTGAACTGGGACACCCCCGTGGATGGCGGAAAGTGGTTTTCGCCCCATGCGCTGGAAATCGGGATGGTCTTCGACAATGTGGCGAAGTCCGAGTCCATGTCCGGTATTGGCCCCGAGCAGCAGAAGATCGCAACCATGATGTCCGAAGCCTGGATAGCTTTCGCCCGCACGGGAAACCCGAATCACGAGGGCATCCCTCAGTGGCCGGAATATACTGTGGAAGAGCGCCCGGTGATGATCTTCGATCTCGATCCGAGGGTAGTTGATGATCCCCATGGCGAGCAGCGCAAGCTTCTTCTCGACGAGGGCTGATCTCGACCCCGCAGGAGCAATTGATCCGAACCGGCCGCTTTATTGCGGCCGGTTTGCGTTTGGCTGCGGGTGGTCGATAATCAAGGGTCTTCCGATAAAAAAAACAGGCGAACGAACATGGCCCCGAAAGTTCTTGACGGTAGTACCTTGCAATCGCTGGTTGCTATTTTGCTTTGCATTGTTCTTCTCAGCTTTGCCGGCTGTGAAAAGGAAGGAATGAGCAGGGATTCCGAATTGTCCGCGAGACCAATATACTCGATTAAGGTCCTGCTCCAGGGTTCCTGCATCTCGCCGCGATTCCTGAGCTAAACTCTGGCATCCGACTTTATTCTTATAAAACGCCACAAACCTATGCGTCATTTGGTTATTTGGTACGAAAAAGTGTAAGAAACTGTTAACAAAAAAACTGTTTATCGCTAATATCCACTCCCCTGTTAAACGCAGCTGCCATAAAACTAAGGCACTGTCATTTGTTTACGCAAAAGAGCAAGCCCCACTGGACCCAGGCCGAATCCGGGCCCGGTTGCCTAAATAATAATGAGGTGGCATGTATGGAAGCGAAAACAATCCCTCTGCAGCTCCATCCACTCGGTTTCATCGAAGCCTTCACGCACCATGGTGCGGACCTGAACCGTCTGCTTGAAAACACGGGCATTTCCAGCGCCATGTTGTCCAGCAAAATGGCACGAATCAACTACGCGCAGCAGCACCAGTTGATTCGCAACGGTATCCGCCTTTGCCGAAAGCCGGGTATCGGCTTGTTAGTGGGTATGTACATGGACTGGACATACAACGGGACAGTCGGCGGCGTGGTGCACTGTAGTCCAAGCCTGAAAGCCGCGGGCGAGGCATTCCGGCGGTATCTGCTCATCGCGCAGCCCTATTACGCGATGTATGTGCATAAGCCGAGCATCTACATTGACAAGGATGGGATGTTGGTCAATCCACTGACTTTCCTGGCGTCGCCGCAGAATGATCCGGAGCTGAATCTGTTCGAGCTCGAGTACCGGCTCGCAGTCACGTTGAGAATTTGCGACTTGTGCGGAAATAAATCGGTACCCAATCCGACCGTCCATGCCCGGCTCGATTATCCCGCCCCCGCCCATGCAGAGATGTACGATGATCTGCCGTGCGACACCGTGACCTTCGGTTGTGAGCAGTCATCCGTTTCGTCGCACTTCCAATTCATTTCGGAGGAGTGGCGTCTAATCCGAAAACCGACCTTCGACCGCATCATCGCGCAATGTGAGGAGGAGTTTCAGAAAGCGGATCTGAACATATCTGAAACCCGCAAGGTCCGCTGGCATGTGGCTGCCTACTACAATGCGGCGCCAGGGAAGCAGATCACGCTGGAAGAAGTCGCCGAGCTTCTGGCGACCACACCACGCTCGCTGACCCGCAAACTGGCCCAGGAAGGGACAAGCTTCCGCAACATCCTGCATGAAGTGCGAATGGAAATCGCGTCCCACCACTTGCGTTCATCCCAGCTCAGCGTCGATCGTATTGCCGAATTGATGGGTTTCTCCAATCCATCCAGCCTCCGACGGGCGATAAAGAACTGGAGTGGCAGTCCGGTTGGCAAGATACGCGAGTGTGGGCGTAAATCTGCCTGAGATCAGGAGCGCTAGAAAATCCAAGCATCGGTTGGCGACGGGCACTAAAAAGGCCGGCATTTTCGCGCCGGCCTTTTTTGTGCGGTGAACCGTACAGGCGCTGTCATTCTTCAGAGATTCGCACCAGCTGCTTGCCAAAGTTCTTCCCCTTGAGCAAGCCGCGGAAGAGCTCAGGCGCATTGTCCAGGCCTTCGCCCTGGGACTCCTTGAACTTGATCTTGCCTTCCTTCACCCATTCCGCAAGCTCGTTGGTCGCCTCCTGCCAGCGACTATCCCATTCAGTCACCACGAAGAAGCGGTGTTCCGGAACATTTTTCGCCTTGGCGAAGATGTCGAACGGGCTTTTGATCTCGCTGCGATCTTTGGCATTGTAAGCAGAAACATAGCCGCAGATCGGCGCACGGGCTCCTGGGTTGAAAAGCTTCGCTACCGCTTCGGCAACTTCACCTCCGACGTTTTCAAAATACACGTCCACCCCGTTGGGACAGGCCGCAGCGAGCTTCGCGTCCAGATCACCGGACTTGTAGTCGATGCATTCGTCGAAGCCCAGCTCCTCTTTCACGTAGCGACACTTTTCGGGGCCGCCAGCGATACCGACAGCGCGCAGGCCGAAAATCTTGGCCATTTGTCCCACCACGGAGCCAACTGCTCCGGAGGCGGCAGCTACCACCAGCGTCTCACCAGCCTTCGGTTTGCCGACTTCTTTAAGGCCCCAGTACGCGGTCCGCCCCGGCATGCCGATCACACCCAGGTGCATGGTCAGGGTGCCATTTTTCAGGTTTACCGGACGCAGGCGTTCAGCGTCCTGGTGAATGATGAAATGGGTTTGCCAGCCGGTGTAGGCGGTGACGTAGTCACCGACTTTGTATTTGTCGGACTTCGAAGCCACAACCACTCCGGCAGACTCCCCGGGCATGACTTCGCCGATTTTGGTGGGCTCCACATACGACTTTGCATCATTCATGCGCCCACGCATGTAGGGATCCAGGGACAGCCACAAAACCTGGATCAGAATCTCCCCTTCCTTCAGCTCCGGCAGCTCGTGTTCCTCGAGCCGGAAACAGCTGTCGTCGGGCTCGCCCACCGGGCGCTTTGCCAGCACAATGGCTCTACTCTTCATAAATTACCTCCTCCGCTTGGGCTACCGGTCAGGGCAGCAACTGACCGCCGTCTACATCGATGTTGGTGCCGGTGACGTAATCTGCGGTCATCAGGTATATGACCGCCCCGGCAACCTCTTCCGGCGTGCCGGGGCGCTTGATGGCCTGGTCCGCGGTCATTGCGTGCAGGCGCTCGTCTTTTGCCTGTCCCATCCAGGAATGCATAGTGGTATCAATGGTGCCTGGCGCGACGGTGTTGATTCGAATGGGGGCAATTTCCGGTGCGATAGCACGGCAGAGGCCTTCGACCGCATTGCCCACGCAGCTGATCGACGACATTCCCGGGCGGCACTTGCGCGCCGGTGTGCCGCTGACGAGTGTCACCGAGCCTTCCTTAGTCATAAAGGGAACGCCGGTGCGAACCAGGTTGGTATAGCCCCAGAACTTGCCAAAGGCTTCCTGAAATTGTTCGGCCGTTTGTTCCATGAAAGGGGCGATGGTGCGATTGGCGCCGGTGGCATTGCCAACGAGGTGATCGATGGTGCCTACCTGCTCGAAGATTTTTTTCAACGCATCGGCATCATGGATGTCGGCCGACAGAAAGGTCACCTTCTCCCCGAGTTCCTGCTTCGCCTGATCGATATACTTTTGTGTCCGGCCCAGTGCCCAGACGTTCGCTCCGGCTTCCGCAGCGAGTTTGGCAATGCCAAAGCCAATGCCGGAAGTGCCGCCGGCAACGACCACATTTTTTCCTTTCAAGTCGGACATGATGTTTTCCTCTAAGGTGTCGATTAGTTCTCGGGCTAGCTCGCAAGCGGATGATTGCTCAAGCTAGGTATTTCTCGGGATGTTCGTTCCCGAGCTTGTCTATTTCTCGGGCAAGGCAAAAACGTAGATTGCGTTGCCGGATTCCGGAGGTTGGATCTCCGGAGTGACCAAACGGGGGACCCAGCGAGGGCTGGTGCCGCCCAGGGCTGCGGTAACCGCGATGTATTGCCTGCCGTCAATGGCAAAGGACACAGGGAATCCCTGAGCGGAAGTTGCCAGTCGGGTTTGCCAGAGCTGCTCGCCGGTTTTCACATCGTAGGCGCGGAACCAGCGATCCAGGTCGCCGATGAACACAAGGTCGCCGCCCGTGGATAAAGCACCGGTAATGAAGGACGCACGTTGCTCGATGCTCCACACTTCTTCCATCGTGTCCACGTCATAGGCGGCGAATTTGCCGAGATTGCCATCGCTGCCGGGCATCTCGAAAAAGCGCCGGCTTGCGGCCAGTCCGCCGGAGCCTTCCTTCAGCTCCACCGGGCGCGCGGCGGTTTCGAAGCAGGCCTGCACCAAGGGCGTTATCAACAGTCCACTTTGCGGGTGGTAGCTCATGGGATGCCAATCCTTGCCCCCGGCGCTGCTTGGGCAGGCGGAAATCCACTCGTTCAATCTGGCGTTGGCGATGTCGTCGCGGTAAGTCACCGCGCCGGTGTCTGGATCGATATGTTTGAAAACGTTCTGGAACAGCGTTTCCTTGTAATCGATGAACTCGCCCGTGGCACGATCGTGCTTCCAGAGAATGCCATGCTTGCCGAGTGAGAAGACGAGTTTGCGCCCGTTGCGATCGATCAGGACACGCTCGAAAGCCTCGTCCAGGTCAAGCGCTTCTCCAGGAACATGTTGCACGTACCAGTCGAGCGTGCCGTTCTCGACGTTTACGGCAACGGTGGCGTTGGTGTAAAGACCGGCATCTTCAATCGACATGTGACGGCTTACCGGTACCCACGGCTTTGCCTGGGCGGTGCCCCAATAGGTCAGCTTCAGATCGGGATCGTAACTGCCGGTGATCCAGGTTTCCCCGCCGGCGCGGAAAACGTCGTCGAGTTCGCCCCAGGTGTCGCCGCCGGGCTCGCCTGATTTGGCGATGGTTTCGAAACGCCAGGCGAGCTCGCCGGTATCCGCATCAAAAGCGCTGACATAACAGCCTTCATCGTCGTAACGAGCACAGCCGGCAAGACCCTGAAGAACCAACCCGTCGGCAACGATGGGGCCGCTGGAGTTGGCAAAGCCTTTTGCCGGGTCGGCGACTTGAGTTTCCCACAACAGCTCGCCAGTGCGGGCATCGAGAGCCAGCAGGCGTGCGTCGGTAGTGGCCTGAATGATCTTGTTGTCGTAGATGGCAATGTTGCGCATGTCCTGACTGTCAGTCGGACCGCTGTGCCGTTCCCAGATCAGTTCGCCGGTTTTGCCGTCCAGTGCCTGGATGATGTTGCCGGGGTTGATCAGGTAAATGACGCCATTGTGCACCAGTGGCGATGGCTCTGAGCTGCCTTCGTGCATTGCCCACACCCACTGCAACTGCAGATTCTTGACGTTGTCGCGATTGATCTGCGTTAGAGGGCTGTGACTCCAGGCCTGGTAATTGCCGCGAATCATCAACCAATCGGCTGGGTCCGGCTTGCGCAGTTCAGCGTCGCTGACCACCGTGAAATTGTCGACCGATCCTTTTTTAATGATCCCCTGCGGAGCCTGCGCCTGCTCGCGAGCAGAGTCATCAACCGGCGCTGCGTTGAGCGCGAAACGTGTATCGCCTCGTAAGGGGGCTTCGCCGGCGGCGAGTCCATTGGCCTGCAGAATGAACGCGACGATTTGCAAAAATTCGCTTTCTTCCAGCTCGCTATTGCCTCCCGGCGGCATGGATGAACGAATCAGCCCGTGCAAGTCCTGCACGTCTCGCGAAGCCCATCTTTGCATGAAGTTGCTGCCCGCGAGTTGAGGCGCGGATGGGCTGCCTTCCAGCTTGCTGCCATGGCAACTGGCGCAGGTATCGAGATAAAGCCGCTTGCCCGCCTGCGCTTGCAGGATCGAGTAGGTCTGCACCTGATTGGATCCGGCGGCTTCTGGCGAATCCTGCTGGCTCTCGATGCCGCTGCAGGCAGACAGACTGAGAGCGGCGAAAAGAGCGCTGCATGAAAATCGTAATCTCATAAACAGGTCCTCGCCTACTTGATCACGGCGGGCAAAAGCCAGCCGCGTAGATTGCCCTCGGGCGCAGCTTCACTGTGAATCTGCACGTAGAGTTCGCGAGCCTCGAGCGCTTGCGTCAACTCGTCGGTGAGAAAGATCTTGCCGGACAATTCTCCACTGGCGGCGCGGCTGACTCTCAGATCCGCTGCCACCGGTCCGGGAATTGCCAGCGGCCCGCGATGAAGGCGGGCAGCGGTGGCAGGCCTCTGCAGCCCGGAAAATTCACCGCGCAATTCGAGATACTCGCCGTTGACACGCGCCTGCAACTGTCCGAGTCCGGTAATCCGGTCAAGGCTGCTGAAATCCACGGGCATGGGAGCGAGCCGTGCCGAGTATTCGAGGGGATCGTCGGAATAGGCGGCGGCCGACAGAAAACAAGCGATCAGTAGCGAGGCGAAAATGCGGGGAATTTTCATGAGGCCTGTCGTTATGCCTTTCGTTATGCCCGTTGTTATGGCAATGGGCTGAGGGAACTGGCAAGAGTAAAGCAGGGGTAGGGGCTTTTCAAGAATGCCGGCGCCTCCCGGGTCGCGTGATCGGGCCCTGAATGGCGCCCGGAAACCGTTTGGAAATGTTAATTTGCGAACGATTTTTCAGCGCCTACAGTACCATAGCGTCACTCATTCCCAATCTCGAACGACAGGCACCCGAATGCCCGGATTACCGCTGGTTTTCGAGTACCAGGAAAAACCGGTAGTATCTCGTTCTCTCTATTCGACGATCGATTACGGCGCATTGCAACCGCGGTGCCTTCCATAAAAATAAAGGAGAAGCAGCTTGATAAAATCAGCGCGTTCTTACCTGATTCCACTGGCTCTGGCCACACTGTCCGCTGCCGCCTGGGCGGCGCCGGACAATGTGGACCGCGGCTCTGAGGTGTTCCAGAGTCATTGTGCCCGCTGTCACCTGCCGATGGAGATGGAGGCTCGCGTACGCAGCACCTGGGCCGGTCGCAAGGCGGGTGACTTGTTTCAAAAGATCAAGCAGACCATGCCCGGGGAAATGCCCGGCTCGCTGAGCGATGCACAGTATCTGGATGTGACCTCCTACATCTTGAACGTAGGCGATGTCCGACTCCCCGACGGTAATCTGAAGTTGGCCGACCTGGCGGACCTCACTATCGTCTCGGCTGAAAAGGGTGCAGCTACCGCCGACGCGGGCAAGACCGTGAACTGGGCGGACTTCAATGGGGATCTGGCGGCCACCCGCTATCAACCGCTGGAGCAGATCAACGCGTCCAACGTCAACAAGCTGGAAATTGCCTGGCAGTTGGATGCAGGCATGTTCGGGCCAAAGCCGGAGTTCAAGAACACCACCTCTCCGCTGGCCGTCGACGGCAAGCTGTATTTCACCGCGGGTAACACCCGCAACGTGGTGTCGGCCGATGCCCAGACCGGGCAATTGCTGTGGATGTGGCGACCGCAGGAGGGCGAACGCTTTGAGAAGGCTCCCCGCAAGGGTTCGGGGCGCGGCGTGGCCTACTGGCGCAATGGCGCTCAGGAGCGCATCTTCACGGTGACCCCGGGCTATTACCTGGTTGCTCTGAATGCAAAGACCGGCCTGCCGGATCCCGGCTTCGGCGCCAGTGGCTGGGTCGACCTGCAGAAAGGTCTGCGCCTCGGGCAAGGCCGCGATGATCTCGATATCGGCCTGTCCATGCCTCCGCTGGTGGTCAACGACGTGGTCATCGTCGGCGCTGCCCACCTGGTGAGCTTCCGACCGCCGTCTGCTTCCAACGTCAAGGGCGACGTGCGTGGCTACGACGCCCGTACCGGCAAACTGCTGTGGACTTTCAAAACCATTCCAGAGTCCGGCAAGCCGGGCTCCGAGACCTGGTTGAACGGCTCCGAGAAATACACCGGCAATGCCGGGGTGTGGGCTCCCATGTCCGCGGACCCCGAGCTGGGCCTGGTTTATCTGCCAGTGGAGTCCGCCACGGGTGACCGATACGGCGGCGATCGTCCCGGCAGCAATCTCTTTGCGAACAGCCTGGTGGCCCTGGACATCAAAACCGGCAAGAAGCGCTGGCACTACCAGATCATCCACCACGATATCTGGGATTGGGATAATCCCAATGCGCCGATCCTTGCCGATCTGCCCAATGGCAGGAAGGTGGTGGTACAGCTGACCAAGCAATCCTTCGCCTACGTGTTTGATCGCAAAACCGGTGAGCCAATCTGGCCGATCGAAGAGCGGCCGGTGCCGCAGACAGACGTGC
The DNA here is from genome assembly GCA_026192395.1 of Proteobacteria bacterium 005FR1. Taxonomy (GTDB): domain Bacteria; phylum Pseudomonadota; class Gammaproteobacteria; order Pseudomonadales; family Cellvibrionaceae; genus WACF01. The sequence continues at coordinate 1,494,139 of WACF01000001.1, read as the reverse complement.
CGGGGGAGTGGACCTCACCGACCCAGCCTTTCCCCACCAAGCCGGCGGCCTATGACCGGCAGGGCATTAGCGAAGACGATCTGATCAACTTTACGCCGGAGCTTTTCGCGGCCGCCAAAGAGGCAGTGAAGCCATTCCGGATGGGGCCTCTGTACACGCCGCCGTCGGTGTTCAACGGTCCGGATGGCACGAAAGGCACGCTGAGCCTGCCTTCCGTAACCGGGGGCACCAACTGGGAAGGCGGTGCTTTTGATCCGGAGACCGGCATGCTGTACGTGCCGTCTTTCACCGAGGCGAGCCTGCTCATGTTGGTCAATGACCCCGAAGCTTCTTCCGTGGATTACGTCTTCGGCGGCCGTGCCCGGGTACCCCAGATCGAGGGTCTGCCACTGGTAAGACCGCCGTGGGGCCGCATCACCGCGATCGATCTCAAGGACGGCGAACATCGCTGGTGGATTCCCAACGCCGACACGCCGGAAGAAGTGAAAAACAACCCGGCATTGAGGGGCGTCGACCTCCCGCGTACCGGCAAGCCCACCCGTTCCGGTTTGTTGCTGACCAAGTCACTGCTGTTTTCTGGTGAAGGCTGGGGTGGCAGTCCGATTTTCCGGGCCTATGATAAGAAGACCGGGGAAATTCTCGCGGAAATCCCGCTACCCGCCGCCCAGGCAGGTCAACCGATTACCTACATGGTCGATGGCAAGCAGTACATCGTCATGGCGGTAGGCGATGGCAAATCGCCAGGCAAGATCGTCGCGCTGGCGCTGCCAAACTAATCGTATCTCTTCAGCGCTACCTATTCCCGGGTAGCGCTGCTTTCTTTTTTCGCTCCTTCCAAGTCAGCAGTCCAGCTTGCAGGCGTTTTTGTACGCGTGAACAAAAACCATGGACTGGTCTCCCGACTGAAGCGATGAAACCGTTTGGCTACACTGAATACCTGCTCCTACAACAACGAGGATAAAACCATGAGCAAACAGGTGGACCAACTACTGGACGACTACGAAAGCGGCCGCATTTCCCGGCGCAGTTTTCTTAGCACCGTTACCGCGATGGCGGCGCTTGGCAGCACTACCCTCCGTGCCCAGGCAAAGCCGGAACTGGAAGTAAGCTCCATCAATCACGTCACGCTGTTCGTCAAAGACATTCCGAAAGCAGTCGGATTCTATCAAGACCTATTCGGACTGGAGATAAAAAGTCAGCAACCCAACGGGATCAATCTGGCAACGGGGCAGGACGGGCAGTTTCTTGGTTTCTACGGCGGAACGGCGGATACCCCGGAGCAGATTCACCACATCTGCCTGGGGATCAAAAACTTCGATGCAGAAAAAGCCGTCAGGATCTTGGCGGACCGCGGCATCACCGCACAAATCAGAATGCGTGGTGAAACACCCGAACTATATTTTCCAGACCCCAACGGCTTCATGATTCAGCTGCAGGATGAGAGCTATTGTGGCGGTGCCGGCGTGTTGGGAAATCGCTGCAAGTCCTGACGATATTTTATTTAGATCCATTCTGTTGCGGAATGCATTACATCATTTGCCGTGATGCTTTCCGCTCCCTTCCCGGCAATTCGCCACACGTCCTTTCCAGAATAACGCATTGTAAAAATTACAGATTTTCTGCAGAAACACCTCGCAAACAAATCGGAAAAGATATGTAAATCGAAGCGCCGCCGGGCGTTCGACAACAGTCGAAATGTTAGACTTTGTGCCTACTTGATCGTCGCGATGTTTTGCAGCTTTGCTCGGCTGCGCAATGAGTTTCCATCCGCTGACTCGCAATCGTTCAGCGAGATCTCAGGCGAGTGCACTTGCCGGTGATTGGGTTTGCCATGTTGTTCATCGAAGATATTGTCGGAGTCTCGAGCGTGTTTTCTGGTAAGGATCGCAGTAATCATAAGCTTAGAAATCTAATCGTCCTTTCCCCTCTCGCCCTTGCTATGGGTGCGGCTGCCGAAGTGGAGAATGCGATTCCGCCGGAAGCGGAGATCGCAACTGTAACCACGGTGGATAAAGAAAACCCATTGCAGTCCACGATCACTTATCCCGCTTCCTATTTCTCTCATTACGATCCGGTAACTGCGCTGGACATACTCAACCGAATACCGGGTATTGATTCCGTTCTCAGCAGCGGGGGCGGTGGAGGCCGCGGACTTGGCGCTGGTGACAGCCCGATCCTGATCGATGGAAAACGAATCGCGGGCAAGTCGAACAGCGGTAGCGATGTTTTGGGCCGAATCGCCGCCAAGCAGATCGAGCACGTGGAAATCATCCGTGGAAGCTCTGCGGACCTGGACGTGCGAACGGCGGGTCCGATTGTCAACATCGTCATGAAAGAGGGCGCCTCGCGCTCCAGTGTCTCGGTGGAAGCCAACGCGATCGGTTACGGTGGCGAAGTTCACCCAGGCGGATCGATTTCGGCGGGCGGACAGAGCGGGAGTCTCAACTATCTCGCCAGCCTGACGGTGAATCCCTATTTCGAACAGCAGCGCTTGGAAGAAATCAGTACCAATGCGGATGGCAGCATTAAGGATGTGATGGTTCAGACTCGCACCCGTGAACAGACTGACTACGAACTGGCGGGCAATTTCGGCTATTCAATCAGTCCGCAGGATCTGCTTCAATTCAATGCCTTCTTCCGCGAGAACAGCAACCCTCACGTGATTGACCGTTCGCGTACCTTGGGCAACGGTTTGCAGAATCTCGAGCGGGAAGACCGGGAGTCGGAACGCAGCAAGTGGGAAATCGGTGGGAACTATCAGCGCAATTTCGGTGATGGCGACCGTTTTAATCTAATCTTCGTGATCAATGATCGCACCGACGACTGGTTCTACGATCGGTTTGCGCTTGAGGGTAACTCGGCATCAAAAACGCTTTACATTGGCGAGGACCAGCGAGATCGCGAACGCATTCTGCGTAGCTCCTTCAACTTCGGTCTCGCAGACGGTCAGGACATTGAAGCTGGCGTCGAAGGCGCCCAGACGATTCTCGATAAATCGTTCCGGCTCGGCTCCGCGAAAGCGGGAGTAGCATCTGCAAGATTCGGCGGTCTGGTACCAGGGAGCGATGTTGTCTCCACCGTCGAGGAAATCCGCTTCGAACCCTTCGTTATCCATAACTGGCAGCTGAGCCCGGTGGCTGCACTGGAATCGACGCTGGTGGCGGAGTTCTCCGAAATTTCCCAGAATGGGACGAACAACGGCAGAGCCGTGGCCAAGTCCCGCGAGTTCGAGTTCCTCAAGCCAAAACTGGACTACCGCTACGATTTGACACAGAGCACGCAGCTTCGCACGACGATTGAGCGCTATGTATCCCAGTTGAGTTTTTCCAACTTTACGGCAAGCAGCAACGGTGATCTGGACAAGAACGTCAATGCGGGCAACCCGGATCTCGAGCAGCAGAAATCCTGGCGATACGAGTTCAATCTGGAGCACCGTCTCCCGGAGGACACAGGCGTACTGAACACCCGGGTCTTCTACCACGACATCGAAGACGTCATCGACCGCGTCGATGTTTCCTCGAGCCCCGCAGCCCTGGTATCCGCTCCCGGTAACATCGGCCATGGTGAACGCTATGGCCTCGAACTGGACGCCAGCGTCCGCCTGGCTGCGCTGGAAATGCCCGATGCGCTGCTCACGGTCGGAGCCTTGGTGCAGGACTCCGAGGTGATGGATCCCTTCACCGAGGAATACCGCCGTCTCAAGGACGAAGGACGTGGGAAATTCAGCCTCGGTTTTCGGCACGATGTGCCCGCTCTGGGCCTGAACTACGGGGCCGACTACACCTATTTCTTCCAGGGTGAGGAGATGGAGGTAGACATAGAAGATACGCAGGAACGCTTCCGACCCGCGAATACCAGTCTGTTCGTAGAGAAAGTTGCTTTCCGCGGTGTCACTTTCCGCCTGGAATCTTTCAATCTCTTCGAGGCGGATAGCTGCTATGAGCGCACCCGCTTTCTCGGCCCCACCGCGGGTGGGATCGTCGAGGAAGTGGAAGATCGATGCTTCAGCTACGGCCGCAAGGTGAAGCTGTCGATCAAGACCACCTTCTAGTGCCCGGCATGCCCGCCGGCTGAATCGCTCCGGCGGGCATTGGAAAGATCATTCCTTCACGGCCCGATTGCTGAGCACGCCGACCCCTTCCAGCGACACCTCGATCACGTCTCCTTCCTTGAAGGCGCGGGTGACGCCCGGCGTCCCGGTGTAAATGACGTCGCCCGGCAGGAGTGTCACGTAACGGCTTACGTAGCTGACAATCGTGGGTACATCGAAGATAAGAAGCTCGGTACTCGAGGATTGACGAATCTCGCCATTGACCTTCGTCTCAAGCAGCAGATCGCTGTAGTCCAGTCCGCTGACGATGTAGGGGCCGATCGGACCGAAAGTGTCCGAAGCCTTCGCCCGGAACCACTGCAAGTCGTCGCGCTGCCAAGCCCGCTCGCTGACATCATTGCCGATGGTGATGCCGAAGATATGGTTCTGGACCTCCTCGGGCGCGATATCCTTGGCCTTCTTCCCGATCACCACCACCATTTCACCCTCATAGTGGATGTTGGTGGAATCAGACGGGATGACAATGTTTTCCCCATCCGCAATCAGCGACGTGGGGAACTTCGTGAACAGTCCCGGGTATTGCGCAGGACTGGTCTCCCCCAGATGGCTCTTGTAGTTGAGCCCAACGGCAATCACCTTGGATGGCTCTACCGGCGTGAGAATCTTGACTTCATCTAGCTTGACTGTCCTGCCTGTTTTCACCGGGTTTTCGAACAGTTCGCCCTTGAGCTGGTGAATGGTGTCTCCCTCGAGGATTCCGTAGGCGACTTCCGAACCCTGCTGGTAACGCAAATAGGTGGTCGGTTCAGCGCAAGCCACGGACCATCCCCAGATCGAAAAGATAAGTAGCACGAGAGCATTGAGCGTTTTCACGGCGGCGACTCCTTGGTTGTCTTCTATTGTTATCAGCGTCTGTTATCAGCATCGGCAGCTGAGCAGTTTGCCGGTGGATATTACTGCCTGTCGTATGTTCCTGCATACTGTCTCGTCTGGCGAGGGGGACAACTGCGTGCAAGTTCTGTTGTCACTATTGCATTATTGCTATGCTGCGCTTGTCCTGGCCCGGTCCGGAAGGAGGAAAGATGTGAAGCGCGTGCTGACCACATTCGCGATTCTGTTCGCTCTGCTGCCGTACGGCGCGCTCGCGTCTGAGCAAGAATCCCTGTTTGCAGGAGAATTCTCCTTCGTGCGCCTGCATTACGATAGCCAGCGTTCCGGCGGGGGCTTTGGCTTCGGTTTCGGTTCGGCCTGGAGCATCGACTATCCTGCGGCGGACGAGAATTTCCTGCGCGGCGTCACCCGGCTCACCAACATCAAGATCAACAGCGCGCCCATTGTTCGACGCCTGGACGATGACGACATCTTCAACTATCCCTTCCTCTACGCACTCGAGATGGGCAACAACGGCGGCGTTTCCTTTAGCGAAAAGGAAATGGACAACCTGCGCGAATACCTGCTGCGCGGCGGCTTCCTCTTCATCGATGATTTCTGGGGCAGTTACGAGTGGGAGAATTTCCACCGCACCTTCAGCCAGCTCTTCCCCGACCGGGAGCTGGTTCAGCTCAGTAGCGACCACGAGATCTTCCATACCTTTTACGATGTGGATGGCGCACAGATGATTCCGGCTCTGGGTAATCCGCAGAACACCCCGGAGGCGGACGTCGCGATGGCCTCCAACTGGGCACTGCTAGATGATGACGGGCGCGTCATGGTACTCGTCAACTGGAACTCGGACATCGGCGACGGCTGGGAGCATACTTATCATCCCGGCTATCCGACCCGTTACGCCAATCTTGCCTACCAACTGGGGATCAACTATCTCGTTTACGCATTGACCCACTGAGCTGGAGCACCTAGCCGGATCACTTACCTGGAGAGAAAGGGCGATGAACAAAAAAACAACAACCCACATCCGCGCTTCACTGTTGGCCCTTGGCTGTTTGCTGCTGCTGCCCGCGGCCGCGGAGGACGATCAGGGCTTCGTGGTGATCCAGAAACAGGACACAGGCCTGGATGACAGCGCGGGTGACCGTATCAAGACTTTCCTGCTGCATGGCGACCCGTCCAAAGAGGGCCTGTACATCATGCGCATTCGCTTCCCCGCTGGGCAGGCGAGTCGACCGCACTCCCACGATCAGGATCGCTTCATCACCGTTGTCGAAGGAACCTGGTATGCGGGCACGCAAAAAGAGTTCGACATGAACCAGACGGTGGCGATTCCGGCCGGCGGCTTCATGAAGCATCCCGCCGGTGCCGTGCACTTCGATGGCGCCAAGGATGAAGCAGTGGTGGTGGAAATTCGCGGAATGGGGCCGGTGAAGACCACTGCGGTGAAGTGACGTCAGGCATGAAACCGGGGGCGAACTGAGCTTCGATCCGATTGGCTTTTGCGCGGCGGTCCCGAAGCGATTACTCCCCGTTCTGGAAATATTCCTGGGTACCCAGGCTTTTCATGCTCAATTCGATCCGGCGTAGCGCCAGGGCGTAGGCGGCATCGCGCAGGGTGCAGCGGCGTTGCTCAGCTTCGTTCCAGACCTCGTCGAAGGCGGTGATCATGTGGCTCTCCAGCCTGCTTCTGACCGTCGACAGATCCCAGGGATAGCCCTGTCGGTTTTGCACCCATTCGAAATAACTGACGGTCACACCGCCGGCGTTCACCAGAACATCCGGTACGATGACCACACCCTTGTTCATCAAAATGTCTTCGGCGTCCGCACGCACGGGGCCGTTGGCCACTTCCAGAATGTAATCTGCACGCACCGAATCGGCGTTGCCCCGGTGGATGACGCCGTCCAGGGCGGCGGGAATCAGCAAGTCCACATCCAGTGCAAGCAACTCCTCGTTGCTGATCTGCTCGTGAGGCACCGCTTCGCACACGGACTTGTCACAGTACACTCCGCGCACAATCCGCGAGCGCTCCTTCTCTCGCGCGATACTGTACGTGTCGAAGCCGCTCGAGGAGTAGATGCCGCCCCGGGAATCGCTGATTGCGACGATGGTGCAGCCGACATCCTGCAGTAGCTGCGCGATGTGCTGCCCGGCATTGCCGAAGCCCTGAATGGCGACGGTCATTTCGCTCGCGTTGCGACCAATCCTTTTCAGCAGTGCCTCGACGCAATGGAAGGCGCCTCGGCCAGTGGCCTCCTCGCGGCCTTCGCTGCCGCCAAGGCAAATGGGTTTGCCGGTGATGACGGCGGGTGTTCGGCGCTTGTGTATTACTTCATATTCACTCAGCATCCAGCCCATGATCCGCGCGTTCGTGTTTACGTCGGGCGCCGGTATGTCGAGTTCCGGGCCGATGAAATCGGCCATACTGCGCATGTAGTGTCGAGAAAGCCGCTCCAGTTCCATGGGCGTAAGGCGCTTCGGGTCCACCTGAACACCGCCTTTGCCGCCGCCATAGGGCAGCCCCAGCACCGCGCATTTAATGGTCATCCATAGGGCCAGTGCCGTGACTTCGTCCTGATCCACGGCCGGATGAAAACGGATGCCGCCCTTGCTGGGACCGAGGATATTGTTGTAGTGGCAGCGGTAGGCGGGGAAATAACGCATCCGGCCATCGTCCATGCGGACCGAAAGAGTCGTGCTCAGAATCGACTTTGGGTGGCGCAGGCTTTCTACGACCTCCGGCGATGTCCCCGCCGCAGCGGCGGTTGATTCGAGTCGTGACAAGGCGTCCTGATAGGTGCTTTTACTCACGTCCACTCCTGTTGGGGTTGTCGGCCTGATTCACCCACTGGCTAGCGATTTGCATTCCTCAGCAAGCGCTGTGCTTGCTTTGTGACCACCCTGGCGGCACAAAATTCCTGTCGAGCCAGCACCCACCTGTATTGAGCCCAGGCGCGGTTTTGTGGTGCAATCCTGTGGACTCAAGCTTCTGCCGGCGATGTAGCCGGCAGGACGTGACGATGCGAAGAGGTCTATGAGCAAAACATTCAGGCTGCCACCCTTGCTGACCGATGAGCACGGCGAAACACGCCGGGTTGGCTTCGAGTTCGAAGTGGGAAACGTGGGGGTGCAGACCCTGGCAGAAGGTCTCGCCGAAAAGCTCGGCGGCCAGCTGGCCAAGACCAGTTCTTTTGAGGTGGTGATACGCGATTGCTCGCTGGGTGATCTGAAGGTGGAACGTGACACGCACTTGCTCACCTCGCTGGCGTATCGAGACTGGCTCAAGTCACTGGGCGTGGACTTTTCGCCGGGATCCGAAGGCGAGCGCTGGGAGAACAACGTCGACAAGCTCAGTCGTCAGCTGGTGCCCTGCGAGATCGTCACCGATCCGATTCCGGTTACCGAACTCGCACGGCTGCGTGAACTGCTGCAGGTTGTCGAATCATTGGAAGGGCAGGGCACTCAGCATTCGTTTTACTACGCTTTTGGTTTGCATATCAATCCGGCAATCCCCTCGGCAGAGAGCCGTGTTCTGCTCGCCTACCTGCAGAGTTTTCTCCTGCTCAGCGACTGGATTATCGAAGATGCAGGCACCGACTTCACGCGCCGGTTTTTTACCAAGTACATCGATCCATTTCCGAAATCCTACCTTGAGTTGATTCTCCACCCGGAATATCAGCCAAGGCTCACCGGCCTGATCGACGACTATCTCTGGCACAATCCAACTCGCAACCGCAGCCTGGACATGCTGCCGATCTTCGCCGCGCTGGACAAGGAGCGGGTACTGAAGAGAGTGAAGGAAGCACAGAAGGCGTTGATCAAACCGCGCCCCGCGTTTCACTATCGCCTGCCCGATTGCCGAGTGGGTCAGCCGGGGTGGACGATGGAGGACGAGTGGAATCGATGGCAGCTGGTGGAAGTGCTGGCTGCGGATGCAGAGCAGCGGGAAAATCTCCTGGAAGCATGGCAGCGTGAACAGGCGAAGTTTCGTCTCAGCCATCGCTCGGCCTGGATCGAACAAGTGCAAGACTTCGTCGAAGCACAAACAAGATCGGAACAAGGGGAGACCGAGCAAAAAATGCAAACGACGCAAAGACGTCCGGAAGCATAGAGGAGGCTGGTAATCCGTATTCGCTCGCGACCCATCATCGGTGTAACCGGCCCAGACCGTGGCGGTGTGCCGGCCTGGCTGATGACCTGGCTCGCACTTTACCGGGCTGGCGCCAAGGCCGTGCGCATTACGCCGCGTCGTCCGCGAAAGGGCTTGCAACTGGATGCAGTGGTCATCGGGGGCGGCAGTGACATAGAGCCGAGCCACTATGGTGAAACACCCTTCGAAGATATCAAAGAGAATCGCCGGCAGGGTAGTCCGGTGCGCGACCTCTCGGTGTCCTTGCTGCTGTTTCTGTTGCGAATCCTCTTTGCCGTGAAATTCCGCCAGGGCTACGACCCAAAGCGGGACCAGCTTGAGCAACGCCTTATCCGTCAAGCGCTTGAGAACGGTATTCCAGTACTTGGAATCTGCCGCGGTGCGCAGCTGATCAACGTGGTCCTCGGGGGCAGTCTGCACCAGAACATCGCCGAATTCTACGACGAAGAGCCGCATGTGCGCAGTCTGCTGCCGCGCAAGCGCATCGAGATTCAGGAGGGGAGCCATCTCCAAGCCATACTGCAATGCCAGCGTTGCCAGGTGAACGCTTTGCATAATCAGGCCATTGCCAACCTCGGTCGTGATGTGAAGATCGTCGCCCGCGATACGGCGGGTGTTGTTCAGGCCATCGAATACACCGAGGCGCCTTTCGCCATTGGCGTTCAGTGGCATCCCGAATACCTGCCTCAAATCCCGCAGCAACAGTTGCTGTTCAAGCAGATGGTGCGATTGGCCGCTGCCGGGAATATTGGCGAATCGAGCCATTCGCATGACTGGAGTGAAAACCGAAAGTCCCGCTAATAATGGAAGCCTATTTCAGCCTTTTCGGCATTGCCTTTCTCGCCGCGACCATTCTGCCCGCCTACTCGGAAATTCTGTTCGCGGGGCTCATCGCCCAGGGCTACGATCCCTGGCTGTTGTGGCTGTTCGCTACGGCGGGTAATACGCTCGGCTCGGCGCTCAACTGGGTGATAGGACGCTATCTGTTGCACTTTCAGAATCGCCGCTGGTTTCCATTCAAGGAAGATTCGCTGGAACGTTCGCAGCGTTGGTTTCAAAAGTACGGCGTGTGGTCCTTGCTGATGGCCTGGGCGCCGATCGGCGGCGACGCGCTGACATTCGTCGCTGGCATCATGCGCGTGAACTTTTTTCTGTTTTTTCTTCTGACCGGCATCGGCAAGGGTTTGCGCTATGCCTTCCTGCTTGGTGCGATGGACATATTCGGGTTCTGATCAGCTCATGAACCTGCCTCTGGTAAAAATTAACCCATAAAGAAATAGCGGAGCGCCTGCAGGACGAAAACCAGAGCGATGAGTGGAATAATCCAGCGACTCCATTTGTTAAGGTCTTCGCTGGAGTGGCGATGGCCAAATCGTTCCAGCAGGGTGACGATCAAGAATAGAACGGCGAAAAGGACGGCCAGAATCGTCAGCAGGTTCAGCATGGTGAATTCTCGGGGGCGATTGCATGCGGATCGCTGTGGATACTAAACCTGACCAGCCTTGTGAGCAATAAAAAGCCCCGAACTGGCGAGGCAGTTCGGGGCTTTATCGTCTCGCAGCTTATTCGAGATCGAAGCGAATGCCGATGCCGTAGGTACCCACGTCGCTGCCGATGTCCGCAAAGACAACGCCGCCGACTTGCTCGGTGAATTCCCAGATTGCGTTCCCGACAAAACCGAAACCGTCGGTTTCTTCGATGTCGGTGTAGCGCAGGCCGGCTTTCAACTCCAGCTGCGGGGTCACCTGACCGCGCCAGGCGCCTTCGAGGAAGTAGCCGTCGGACGAGTCATCGTTCAGCCGATCGAACTCGAAATCCTCGTCCGCTGTGCCGCCCAGGTTGAAGTCGTCGATGTCGAGGTCAGAATAAGCGACTTTGAACACCATCTGGGACATGTCATTGACCGGCACCGCAACACCTGCGCCGAGATCGAAGCGGATCACGTCCGTATCGGCAGGAAAAAACACGCCGGTGTCGTCGACGAAATCAATATCGGCTTCCGTTTCAGACCAGTTTGCAAAGATAAACCAGCTGTCAGCGAAGCCGAAGGGGCTGTTGTCGAAACCATAGGAACCGCGCAGCGCCCAGCCGCTGCCGTTATCGAAGTCATCGAGAAAATCGCCGCTGTCGCCATACTCGTCGATGTCCAGGTCGACGTAATCAGCTTCGATATAGGTGTAGCTGAGATCCTCCACCGCGAAGCTGCTCAGCGGAACGATGGCGAGACCAGCAACAAGTAAACTCCGGGCTTTCATATCCTCTCCTTAACTCCATTTGAGTAGTTGCTCGTTACAGTTGACCAAAAAACGAGCAATACCTGTTCCAGATCACCCGAGAGTCTGTGAGGAATTGCCCTGGCTGGCGGTAGTCGCGAGAAACAGCGGTCCACAATGCGGGTGCACAGCAAGAAACCCTGAATCCTTCGGTGCCCCTGTAAATCGTTCAAGCGCCATATTCATGAGCCAGAGAAGGGCTGTCGGTAAATAAGTGTTGCTGGAAGTTCAGCTGCAAAACCATATCTGTTATACATAGGTGTAGCACTTGTTTCTGACCTTCCGGCCTGCACCCTGCCGGTGGGGGCAAGTAATAACAATAGCGACTATAAACAAGGCCTTTCTCATGAAGCATTCCATCTCCTTGCGCGTGTTTGCCGCGCTCATCGCCCTGCTGGCCATCGTTCTCATCCTTGGTGGATTTCGCCTGGTAACGCTCGGCGGTTCTGTCTACTACCTGCTCGCCGGTATCGCGTTGCTGAGCAGTGCTGTGCTGCTGTGGCGCCGCCGTCCGGCAGGGTCATGGATTTACGGTGGCACTTTGGTGGTCACGCTGCTGTGGGGCCTTGCTGAAGTGGGTATCGACAGCTGGGCGCTGTTGCCCCGCGTACTGCCGCTGGCCGTACTCGGCTTGTTTCTGCTGACGCCCTGGGCGCGGCGTCCGCTTTACGCGGGCAGTCCACCTCCGCTCATTCGAGGTGCCGCAGGCTGGTCCGCAGTCGCCGCCGGCATTGCCGCGGTAATTGCGCTGGTGGTCATCGACTCACGTATCGAAGTGGCGCCTTTCTCTGAGCCGGCGACAGTGCAAACGCCGGTCAACAGCCGCGGTGACTGGATCGATTACGGCAACTCCCGCGCGGGCACTCGCTATTCGCCGGTCGATCAGATCAACGTCGACACCATCGATGACCTGGAAGTCGCCTGGATTCACCGGACCAAGGTGGGCGGTGTATCCAAAGCCACCCCGATCCAGGTCAATGACATGCTGTACGTCTGCGGCACCGGCAACGTGGTGATGGCTCTGGATGCTGAAGACGGGCAGGAGCGCTGGCGCTTCGATCCCGAGGTGGATCCGAATCACATGCGGGTAGCCCGCTACTTCACCACCACTTGCCGTGGCGTTTCTTACTATGAAGCCCCGGCGGATTATCAGGGCGAATGCCCGAAGCGCATTCTCACCGCCACCGTCGACGCGCGCCTGCTGGCTATCGACGCCCAGACCGGTGAAGCCTGCCGCGGCTTCGGCGACAACGGCCAGGTGGATCTGACCCACAGGATGGGCGCGGCACCGCCGATTTATTACTTTGTGACTTCGCCGCCGGCTGTTGTGCGCGGCAATGCCGTGGTCGGTGGCTGGGTGCTGGACAACCGTGAAATAAACGAGCCTTCCGGTGTGGTGCGGGCCTTCGATGCGCTCACTGGCAAATTCGCCTGGGCCTGGGATATGGGCCGTCCCGGCGTGAATACCGAGCCGCCGGAAGGAGAAACCTATACCCGGGGTACCCCCAATGTCTGGAGTATCTTCAGTGTCGATGAAGAGCGGGGTCTGATCTACGCGCCCACCGGCAACGAGACGCCGGATTATTTCGGTGGCCAGCGCCAGGCAGTTTCCGACCAGTTCGCCAGTTCAGTGGTGGCGCTCAACGGCGCAGATGGGTCCGTCGAATGGTCTTTCCAGACCGTCCATCACGATATCTGGGACTATGATGTCCCCTCCCAGCCAGTACTGATTGATTTGCCGAATGAAGACGGCAGCATCACGCCGGCCTTGTTACAGCCCACCAAGCGCGGCGAAGTTTTCATGCTCAACCGCGTCACCGGCGAACCCATCGCGGAAGTGGAAGAGCTGCCGGTACCTCAGGGCGGCGTTCCGGAAGACTGGACCGCGCCCACTCAGCCTTTTTCGGTGGGCATGCCGCACTTTCGCGATGATTTGCGGGAGGCGGACATGTGGGGCATCACGCCGCTGGACCAGCTCTGGTGTCGCATCGAATACCGCAAAATGCGCTACGAAGGGCACTTCACCCCACCGACCACTGAGCTGACCCTGCAATTTCCCGGCAACGCAGGCGGCTTCAACTGGGGCAGCGTGGCCGTCGATGAAGCCAACCACCTGATGATCGCCAGTCCGATGATCATGGCCAATCAGCTGCGCCTGATTCCGCGTGCGGAAATGGACGCGGGCGCCGAGGGCTCGCCGCAGTACGGGACTCCCTATGGCTCCTCGACGAAGATGTTCATGTCTCCCTTGGAAGTCCCCTGTCTGAAGCCGCCCTATGGCATGCTCGCGGTGATCGATCTGAAGAGCCGCGAACTAATCTGGAAACGGCCCATCGGCTTCGCCACCGAAAGTGGCCCTTGGGGCATTAAGTCCGGCTTGCCTATCCCGGTGGGCACACCCTTGAGCGCCGGCTCCATGGTGACCAAGGGCGGTCTGATCTTCATTGGTGGCACCATGGACAGCACCCTGCATGCGGTGGATGTGAAGACCGGCAAAGAGGTCTGGAACTACCGCCTGCCCACTACGGCTCAGGCAACTCCGATGACTTATCTGTCACCCGAAACAAAACAGCAAACCGTCGTCATCACCGCTCCGGTTTACGGTCGTTCCGGCGCCGGCGGTACCCGCACCCTGATGCCGGAAGATGAAGATCCGGAAGGCGGCTACGTCATCGCGTTCCGTCTCAAAAAGTAGTCCTCAACCTCGGTCCGGGCGACATGCGTCCGGGCTGAGGAACAAACCTTCTGAAACTGATCCAATACTCTTTAGAGTCACCCCTTCTTCCTCCCGAGTCGACAAGGATCTGTCAGCCATGAAGCCTTTGCTTGCAAGAGCCGTCGAGCGCTACGAACAACTGAATCAATCCGCATCGGCCCCGAACGCGAAACCAATGTTGCAGCAGCTCAGGGAAATCATCGCGTTGCGAAACGGGATGACAAAGTTGAGTGCCGATCATTATTTCTGGATGAATCTTGGGAACAGAGCGTTGTACGAGGGAGTGGATCTAGGCAGTTTTGGCGGCACTTACCAGACCATCGCCCTTCATCGTCGCCTCAATAGCCCTTACTGGGATGCCATTGTCACCGATAAACTGATCATGCATTCGGTGTTCACCCGCTGCAACATCCCTCAACCGAAGATGTATGGCGCTGCCTGCCGATTCAAACGTCAAATGGGCGACCTGCCCATCTTCAACACCCGAGCTGGGCTCATCGACTTTCTCAAGAGCGAGATCGGCTATCCGTTTTTTTGCAAGCCAATCAAGGGCGGCTCGGCAAAAGGCTGCAAGCGAGCCGAGTCCTACGATTCAGAAAGCAATACGATCCGGCTTGCGGACGGTGGCCGGATTACGCCCGAAGCATTCGTCGATTCGCTGGAAGACCCCGAAGGATGGGGTTTCCTGTTTCAGGAAGCCATGCTGCCGGACCCCGAAACCGAAGAACTCTGCGGCGGCTCGGTCTCCGGCTGTCGCATTATCATGCTGGTGAGTGATAACGGACCGGAAGTATTCCGGGTCGTCTGGAAGCTGCCGGCGAAAGGCAATTACGTGGACAACTTCGTGAAAGGAAAAACCGGCAACCTGCTGGCGGATGTAGATCCTGACACTGGTCGCGTACGACGCGTGGTCGCCGGTACTTTCACCGACCTGAAAGTAAATCCGCCCTTGCCGCACTGCGGCCGCAACATTGTGGGCGAACAGATTCCCGGCTGGGACAGGTTGAAAAAGACCATGGAATCAGCGGCGCTGGCATTCCCGGGCTTTCGCTTCCAGCACTGGGATGTGGGGCTGACCTCAAAGGGACCGGTGATTTACGAGCTCAATACCGCCGGCGATTTATACCTGGCGGAACTCGCCAAAGGGGAAGGTGTTTTCGACGAACGTCTGAAAGCTTTCTTGCAAGAATACGATAACAAAGCGACTCGCTGGCATCTGGCTGGCGGACCGCCGGTTGATGATGTGGGCGAGGGTGCTGGGTCTGGCGAGCGCGCATCTGAGGCTCTTTCCGCCGAAAGTGCTCGTGCCCAGTAACCGAAAATGGCAACCAGGCGACCCGCTGGCACTTGGCCGGCGGGTCGCCCGTGAACAAAGATGTACCTTGGTCCGCCACGTCCGGGATCGCCGTGGCGGCAGCCTGGGCAATCAGCCGCTGCTTTCCGCAGCCAGTGCCGCGCTTTTCTCGCGTCGCTGCCAGAAGATCACCCCGAACAACAGGGCCGCCCCAGCGGCGTGAAAAGCAATATTCAGCGGCGCCCAGGTGAGCAGCACCGCACTCGCCGCCAGCAAGGGCGCGCTGATCAGATTCAGGGGGCGCTCGAGATGCCACTGAAGCAAGCCCGCCAGCGCATATAGCCCGAAACAGGCCCAGACGAAGACCTCGATGCGCTCCGGCCAGCTGCCGCTGATCAGAGGCGAATAGGCGAACAGCAGGGGCACCAGGTACAAGCCCTTGGAAATCTTCCAGGCCGCCATGCCGGTGGCCATCGGCTTGGTGCCGGCGATGCCTGCGGCAGCGAAAGCCGCCAGGCAGACTGGCGGTGTGACGTTACTGTCCTGGGACAACCAGAAAATAATCAGATGCGCGCTCAACAGCATGGTGGCCAACAGGCTCGGGTCCAGCAGTTGTTCGCGGACCAGCTGCTTCATCTCCAGCGGCATTTCCTTCAGCGCCACCACCGCATCACCACCGAACAGATCGATGGTGGTCTTCACGCTGGTGGGCAGGTCGCCACTGCGCAATACATTCAGAAGCTGGCTCTGGCTGATCAGGTCGAAGACGATCGGCGCCGAGAGCGTCGCCAGCACGATGTAGGAAGCCGTCACCGGCAAGCCCATGCCCAACACCAGTGATGCCAGGGCGATAAGCGCAAGCGTAATCAACAGACTGCCATCGGCCCACTCCACGATCATGAAGGAAAACGAGTTGCCGATGCCGGTGGTATTCACCACGTTGATGACGAGACCGACCGCCACCAGCAGGAGTGCGGTGGGCACCATGGTTCTAACTGCATCCAGGGTAGCTTCGAAACATTGCCGCCCGCTCATGGGCGAAGGCGTCAGCCAGGAAGTGACGATCACCGCCAGGATTGAAACCGCGGCCGCCATGATCGGGGTATAGCCCACCACCAGCAGTCCCACCAGCACAGCCAGCGGAATTACGAAGGCCCAGCCTCTTTTCAGGACGGGGCCGAGTTTTTCGTGTGCTTCGGTTTGCTCCGGCTGCAGGTTCAGGCGCTTTGCTTCAATGCGAACGAAGAAGGCGACGGTAAGGAAGTACAGAATGGCTGGCAACGTGGATAGCGCGATGATTTGCAGATAGGGCAGTTGCGTATAACTGGCCATCACAAACGCGCCGGCGCCCATCACCGGCGGCATCAGCTGTCCGCCGGTGGATGCAGAAGCCACGACGCCGGCGGAAAACTTGGCCGGGAAGCCGACCCTGTTCATCATCGGAATGGTAATAACGCCGGTGGAAACGGTATTCGCTACGGCGGAGCCGGTCACCGACCCCATCAGTCCCGAGCCGATCACCGCAACCATTCCCGCTCCACCTGTATAACGGCCGGCCACACAGCGCGCCAGGTTCACGATGAAATCACCGGCACCCGAACGCAGCAGAAAAGCCCCGAACAGAATGAACATGAAGACGTAAGTGGCGGAGATGGTCGCCACCGAGCCGAACATGCCTTCGCTGCTGAAGTAACTTCGGTAGAGCACTGTCTCCAGACTGAGTCCCGGGAACATGAACACGCCTGGAATGTAGCGGCCCAGGAACAGCATGTAGGCAAGACAGAAAAGGATGAGCGCGGGCATGAACCAGCCGCTGGTACGGCGGGTGAACTCGATCGCCAGCAGAATCGCCAGTCCGGATACCACGTAGTCCGACCAAATGTATTCCGCTTCACGCGCGTACAGAGCGTTTTCGAACAACATCAAATAGGCAGGGACGAGCAGCGCCAACAGTGCCAGCAGAATGTTGCTGAACCTTTCCAGCGGTTTGGGTCCTGCGTTCTGCAGGTCCTCCACGTGTGGGCCGCGGTGAAAGCCCAATGCGCAGAGTGCGGCGAAGCCCCCGAAGTGAATGGCGGAAAACCACAGTTCGGACAGTGTGGCAAAAACATTTGTGTAGACGTGAAAGAGGGCGAACAGGAATGCAGCCCATTTTATGGCGGTTGTTTTCATTGGGCGCTCGGCTCGGCAGTGCGGTTTGTTGTTTTGGTTTTGCTATCTGTCGTCGCTGCGGGAGCAGCGGGCTCGTCCACAATCAGGTGGGCAGGAATTTTGAGACCTTTTTCTCGGTAGTAGCGAATCGCGCCCGGGTGCAGCGGGGCACCGAGTCCCTTCACCGCGAGCTCGAACTTCATGTCCCGGGTTGCTTTGTGGATGTCGTTGAGCGCCGGCAGGTTTTCCCAAATGGTTTTCGTTACCTGATAAACCACTTCTTCCGGCACATCGGCGCGAACCGCCAGTACGTTGGGATGGGCAATGGTTTTTACCGGCTCTGTCTGGTTGGGGTAGGTTTCCGGCTTGAGTGGGTAGTAATCCCACAGCTCATAGCGACTATTGATCGCGGCCAATTCTTCATCGGTAAACTCCAGCAGAGTCAGGTCGTCGCCGAGAATGGCCCAGGCGCGGGTGATCGCACTCACCGGCGGCCCGGCGGGAATATTCATCCCGACGATGTTGCCGTCCTGAATCGCGTCAGCCGTGGCGCCGTATCCCATATAGGCCAGGTCGAACTTGTTGTAGTCGATTCCAAGCTGATCGAGGATGTAACGCCCGGTTTGTTCTGCCCCGGAGTTGCGCGCACCCAGCACGAAGCGTTCGCCAGCCAGGTTCGCAAGATCGGATACCGTCCCGGTCTTTGCAAACTCACTCATGACTACAAAGTGCTCTGCGTTCTGCCACATCGCACTGACGCTGCGTAAATGCGGCTGAGGTTTGCTGATCGGGCCTTCGCCCTTCCACGCCCAGGCGGCAAAGATACCCTGCAGCAGCGCGAACTGTGCCTGGTTGTCCCGCAGCAATTTGATGTTTTCCAGCGATCCGGCAGAACTGATCGCGGACAGGGAAATGCCGTGAGTGGGTTGCAGTTTGGACTTGGTGATGGTTGCCAGAGCCACGCCCACGGGGTAGTAGGTGCCCCCTGTGGTCGCAGTGGTGAGAATGTAGGGGCGACTGCTCTGCAACTGCTCGGAGCAGGCCATCAATAAACAAGTAAACGCACTGATGCTAAGGGTAATCAGGAGTTTTTTGAGTCGAACTTTTTTTAATTGCACATTCAGCACTTGGGGTTCCCGCTCTGTAGTCGTTTTATCTCCATCCCTCGGCCCGGCTGTTATACTTCTTGTAATCAGCACAGTTGTTACCAGCACAACGGTCGGCAAGCGTGAATGGATGCCGGGAGGGCGATGAAAGCACATTTCCCCAGCCTGTCGCAAACGTCCCAGACTCAGCGATTCCAGTTTCCATGAAAACCGCTCTTTTGACTTCTTTACTTTTGCTCGCTCCCTTCTCCGCAATTGCCCAGGATGGGCTCGCGACTGAAACTCAACTGCAGGAGGACTATAGCGAAGCAATTCGGGACATTGAGATCGGCTACGGTCCCTACGATGCCCAGCTGCTCGAACCCTTGGATTCCCTGGGGCGGCTGCTCACCGAGAAGGGCGAGCACGAGCAAGCCCTGGGCCTCTACCACCGCATGCTCCACCTGAACCGCATCAATCAGGGCTTCTATCACCCAAGCCATCTGCCCATCGTCGAAAAGATCATCGAAAGTAACGCCGCACTGAAGGACTGGGGCCAGCTCAACGAAAGTTACGATTATCTGTATTGGCTATACCAGCGGGCTCATGAAGGCGACGGGGACAAGCTCAAGGAAGGCGTTGCTCGACTGTTTGGCTGGAAGCTCGCGTATCTTCCACTGATCAATCGTGCAGATCGCTCCAGACAGTTGCTCGAACTCGAGCAGATCGCTGACCAGCAGTTGGATTTACTTCGCGAGGAACACGGAGAAGCTTCCTCCGCCCTGTTGCCCGCACTCTACCAGCGCGCCGTTTTGCACTACGCCCATGCGGTGGCCCTTGACGAAAATGAGTCCACCGGTCGCGAACTGCTGGAAGACGAGGCGCCACACCTGAGGCACCGGGAGGCTGCTCTCCAGAGTCACTCCATTCTTGGCGTGGCGCAGCAAAGCTCGTTGCTGACCAACGAAGAGATCGCGCCCCTGATTAGAAAGCAGCTCTATCAGGGCAGAAAGCTGGTGGAGCAAATGGTGGTCATTGCCCGGTCCATGGACGAATCCCAGGAAGGATGGGAGGCGCGGGCCATGACCCGTTTGTATCTGGCGGACTGGGACATGCTGATGGATCGCCGCAGCGCGGCACTGGACGGCTACCGGCGCAGCTATCGCCAGTTTGAGAAGGCTGGCGTTGCCAGCGAGGATCTGGCGACCTTCTTCGGTCGACCCGTCGCCATTCCGCGGGAAAGCTACTTGACTGAAATTCCGGCAGCTGCCAAGAAAATTGTTGGGGCTGCCACGGAAGATGCGGACGTAATTCAGCTGGAGGATTTCACCGGCTGGACCAAGGCGCTGCCAGGCCTCGGCTTCCCTCGCACTGCTGCCCCAGGCTATCTGACACTGGCGGAGCAGAATGCCGTCGAGCTCGAGTTCAAGGTGACGCTGGATGGCAAAGACTTTAAAACCAGAGATCCGCGCTTCGTCACGTTCCACGAGGGCGAGGGAAACATAGACGATGTGAAGATCGTCGATGATGAGGAGCTCGGCGATATCGCTCGCCGCCGTGCCCGCGAGATTGCCGAGCAGCTGATCTTTCGGCCGCGCCTGGTGGATGGCGAGCCGGCCGCCACGGAGCGGGCGCAAATGCGCTTCATACTGCCCGTCGATGCCTGACCGAAGCGGCTTTGCCTGGATACGGCGAAATTTCGTTCGATCCAACGTGCCGTGCTATACTGCCGGCTTTTGTTAGCGCAGACTTTTGATTCCGTCAAGTCCGCGGACATTCATAAACCACTTGGGAAGTTGTTTTGTTAGGCAGGTTATTCAACAGAAAGAGTGCTAATTCAGAAGAGTCGCCGCGTTCATCCGCCCGTTCCGGGAGCGAAAGCCGGCGCGAAGCAGATGCTCCTGGCAAGCAGCGAAACCAGCGGCGCAGTAGCGACCGCAAGCGCAACCAGGACGATAACGCCAGGTCGCGATCAGCTTCCGGCAGCAACAATGGCAACGGCAGCAACGGCCAGGCGCGGGCAAAAGGCAGCGACGACGGCAGTGGTGCCAAACGCGGCCGCCGGGGCGGCGGCAGGCGCAGACGCATGAAATCAGACAATCAGCAAGACAATCAGCAAGAACGCACGTCGAACAACCACAACGAGCAGACCGCCAAGGCTGAGGCCGCGAACAGTTCGGAAGGGTCCAATGAATCCAGCCAACGCGAGCCTCGCTCGCGAAATCAGCAAAGGTCCCGCAAAAAGCCGCGCTCCGACAGTCCGCGCAGGAAAGACAAGGCGGCCTGGGACCTGAGCCAGTTCCCGGTATTGCCGGTCGAAGGTAAGACACGCTTTCACGATCTCGACCTGCCACTCGAGGTGATGCATGCCATCGCCGACCTTGGGTTTGAATATTGCTCTCCGATTCAGGCGCAATCGCTGCCCTATGCCCTTAACGGTCAGGACGTGGTCGGCAAGGCTCAGACTGGGACCGGCAAGACTGCCGCTTTCCTGGTAGCGATCATCGACGACCTGCTGCGCCACCCGCTAGAGGAAGAACGCTTTGCGGGCGAAGCCCGCGCGCTGATCATTGCGCCCACCCGCGAACTGGTGATTCAGATCGCCGAAGATGCCAAAGCGCTGACTCGCTACACAGATCTGGAAGTGCATACCCTCGTCGGCGGCATGGATTACGGCAAGCAGCAACAGCAACTGCAGAACCGGCTGGTGGATATCCTGGTGGCGACACCCGGTCGTCTGCTGGATTTCTGCAGCAATGGCGACGTTCACGTTGACCAAATCGAAGTGCTGGTCATCGACGAAGCGGACCGCATGCTGGACATGGGCTTCATTCCGCAGATTCGCCGCATCGTTCGTCAGACCCCGCCGAAAACGCACCGACAGACTCTGCTGTTCTCCGCCACTTTCAGTTCCGATGTGATGGGCCTGGTGGAGCAGTGGACCCAGGATGCGGTGACCGTAGAGATTGAACCGGAAAGCGTGGCCACGGACACCGTGACTCAGCACGTTTATCTCGCGGCCACTGATGAGAAGTACAAGCTGCTCTACAACATCCTCAAGCAGGAAGATGTAGAAAGTCTCATCGTATTCTCCAATCGCCGTGATGAATGCCGGGATCTGTACGACAAGCTCAAAGCCCACGGCTATTCAGTGGGCTTGTTGTCTGGCGAGATTCAGCAAAAGCAGCGCGTGCGCACTCTGGACGCCTTCAAGTCTGGAGAAATCAAAGTGCTGGTAGCCACGGACGTGGCGGGGCGGGGCATTCACATCGATGGTATCAGCCACGTAGTGAACCTGACCTTGCCGGAAGAGCCGGAAGACTACGTCCATCGGATCGGCCGCACCGGCCGCGCTGGCAAGCGCGGCACCTCTATCAGCTTTGCGTGCGAAGAAGATGCATTCCGCCTGATGCCGATTCAGGAGCTGCTGGGCATGGATCTCAAGTGCACCCAGCCGCCCGAAGAACTGCTCGAAGAACCGCCTGAAGTCGATGTCCCGCAACGACCGCGTCAGCGTCGTGGCGGTGGTGGGGGACGAAGTGGCGGCGGCAGAAGTGGCGGTGGCCGAAGCGGTGGTGGACGGCCGCGCCGACGCAGCAGCTAAACCTTTCGATCCCGTCGCTGCGGTGGTCGCTGTCAACCAGCGGCCACGTCGTGGCGCATCTCCTTCAGCCAGAACATCGTCCCGCCGATCACCGCGGCGGGCATGATGAAAATATTCAGCACTGGCACCATCATCCCCAGCATCACCACCGCCCCGAAACCGAGTGCGCTATACAGCCGCATACCGAGCAATTGACGCAGGCGCGTGAACGCCGTTTGGTGGTTGTCCGCCGCATAATCGCTGTATTGGATGCTCATCGACCAGGCGCCCCAGATGGCCGCAATCACCGGGCCTATTAAGGGCACCAGGCTCAGAATCAGAAAGAACAGGCTTCGCCAGATGAAGTACCAGAGCTTGCGTAGCTCCCGGAGCACCGTACGCGGAATCATCTGTACCAGCGATTCCCCATCCAGAGCCTGGCCAGTGGTCAGCTCTTCGGCCTTCTCTGCAAGAAATCCATAAAAGGGCGCAGCGATCACATTGGTGATCATGCTGAAGCTGTAGCCGTAAACGAGCACCACGAAGAGCGCGACCAAGACGCCGAGTACCCAGGCCAGGAAGTCGAGCCAGTTCGGCAGCCACTCCATGAACCAGTCCAGCATGGCGGTAAACTGCTGAACGAGGGCCGTAGTCAGAATGACGAACAGAACCGCATTCACCAGGACGGGAACGAGGACGAACAACCGCAGGCGAGGGTGAGTGAGCAGCCGGAGGCCTTCGGCCAGATAGCTGGCGCCGCGGAAGAAATTACCTTTGTCCATCAGGCAGATTCCCCAATTCGAAAACAGGCACGGAAGGGGTTCGGTGTGGGGCCAAGTCTTTCAGAAGCTTCGCTTCATGCAAGGCGTGCTTTTGCTCCTGCAAAGCGTGCATTCCCGCCGTCCATGGCGGTCAACCGAAGGAGCTTACAGCAATGTATCCACGGCGTTTCGGAAAGACTTGGCTCCACATCGAACGGTAATCGCAGTTATGAAATCGAGACACTCGTAGGGCCGATAATCTTCTCTCAAAGACCATGGGAGAAGAAATTTATCTGGCTCCCCCATCGCGCAAAGCCTGCGCGTAGTCCCCACCATAGCGGTGACCTTCAATCTGCTCCAGCAACGTCTTGCCTTGAGGATCGGTCGCATTGATATCGCGTCCGTCTTCCACAAAGAATCTCACGAAGGTGGCGAAGTTTTCCGGAATCATTCCACGGTAGGCTTTTTCCAGCACGTGAAAATCCGCATTCACCCCTTCCGGCGGAAGATAGGCGAGAAAGCTGCGGATGCGTTCGTCATCGAAGTTTTCGCCGATAACCTTTTGTTTGTCCTTTTTCAGAACCATGATCGAATTACTCTTCCAGTTTCTTCAATAGGATTTCGTTGAGTGCCTGAGGATTGGCCTGTCCCTTGGACGTCTTCATCACTTGCCCAACGAAGTAGCCCAGCATCTTGGGCCGTTTCTTTTCGTCTGCATTGCGATAGTTTTCCACCTGTTGCGGACTGCTGGCGATCACTTCAGCGACCATCTTTTCCAGTGCGCCGGTATCCGATACCTGTTTCAGGCCGCGCTTCTCGATGACTTCATCCGCCGTACCTTCGCCTTCCCACATCGCAGTGAACACCTGCTTGGCGATTTTGCTGGAAATGGTTCCGTCAGCCAGGCGCTTGATCAAGCCCGCCAATTGTTCCGGCGTGATCGGGCAGGCGTCGATGGCGGTTTCCGTCTGATTCAACTGTGCAGCCAGGTCGCCCGTGATCCAGTTGGCGGCAAGCTTGGGCTCGCCGGAATCGTCGGCCACCGCTTCAAAGTACGCCGCCGTTCCGCGATCCGAAGCCAGCGCATTGGCGTCGTAGGCGGACAGGCCATAGCTATCCATAAAGCGCTGCCGCTTCGCTTCCGGAAGTTCCGGCATCTGCTGGCGAAGGTGCTCGACATATTCATCGTCGAAGACCACTGGCAGCAGATCCGGGCAGGGGAAGTAGCGATAGTCCATCGACTCTTCCTTGCTGCGCATCGCGCGGGCGGTGCGGGTGTCGCCATTGTACAGACGGGTCTCCTGAATGATCTTCCCGCCGGACTCCAGCACATCGATCTGCCGCTCAACTTCCAATTTGATCGCGTCTTCCATGAAGCGGAAGGAGTTCAGGTTCTTGGTTTCGGTGCGAGTGCCGAGCTTTTCTTCGCCCTTGGGACGCACGGAAATATTCACGTCAAAGCGCATCGAGCCCTGCGACATATCGCCGTCGCAGATGTTGAGCGCAGTAACGATCGAATGCAGATGCCTGGCCATGGCTACCGCTTCTTCCGCGCTGCGCATGTCAGGCTCCGTCACCACCTCGATCAGCGGTGTGCCGGCGCGGTTCAGGTCGATGCCGCTCATGCCATGGAAGTCCTCGTGGAGAGACTTGCCAGCATCTTCTTCCAAATGGGCGTGATGAATCCGCACGGTCTTGGTGCTGCCATCCGCTAATTGAATGTGCACCTCACCAGCGCCGACGATGGGCTCCGCCAGCTGCGTTGTCTGATAGCCCTTGGGTAGATCCGGATAGAAATAGTTTTTGCGCTCGAAAACAGAGCGATGATTGATCTGCGCGTTCACCGCCAGACCAAACAGCACCGCGTAGCGAAACGCTTCAGCGTTGGCGACCGGCAGCGTGCCCGGCATCGCCAGATCTACGGGGCTGGCCTGCGTATTAGGCTCGGCGCCGAATGCCGTGCTGCTGCCGGAGAATAATTTCGATTGGGTTGAAAGCTGAATGTGCACTTCCAAGCCGATGACTGTTTCCCATTCCATCACGTTTCCTGCCTGGCCTAGTCAATGTTCGCGGGTGTGTGTCGATGATGGTCAGTGGCCAGCTGGAACTGGTGGGCCACATTGAGCAGGCGAGCCTCCTCGAAATAACCGCCAATCAGCTGCAAACCCACCGGCTTGTCGTCGACCAATCCGCAGGGGAGGGACAGACCCGGCAAGCCTGCCAGATTGGTGGCGATGGTATAAATGTCTTCCATGTACATGGCTACAGGATCCTTCTTCGCGCCGAAGGGGAAGGCGACCGACGGCGCAGTGGGGCCGGCAATCACATCCACTTGCTTGAACGCTTCCATGAAATCCTGCTTGATCAAGCGGCGAATCTGCTGTGCCTTGCGATAGTAGGCATCGTAGTAACCAGCCGAGAGGGCATAGGTGCCCACCAGAATACGGCGCTTCACCTCATTGCCAAAGCCTTCGCCCCGGGAACGGCAGTACATGTCCAGCAAGTCCTGCGGATCGTCGCAGCGATGGCCGTAGCGCACGCCGTCGAAGCGGGACAGGTTAGCCGAGCATTCCGCCGGTGCGATCACGTAGTAAGTGGGCACCGCAAGATGGGTGTGGGGCAAACTGATGTCCACCAGCGTTGCGCCGAGTTTTTCCAGCTCCGCGATGGCTTCCTTGACCCGCTGTTCGGTTCCGGCATTCAGGCCTTCACCGAAGTATTCTTTCGGAATACCGATCTTCAGTCCGGCGATTTTGTCCGGTAATGCCGCCGTATAATCGGGTACATCCTTGTCCACAGACGTGGAATCTTTTGGGTCGAAGCTGGCCATCGCGCCCAGCATCAGCGCGGTATCTTCGGCGCTGCGCGCGAGGGTGCCGGCCTGATCCAGGCTGGAAGCAAAGGCAATCATTCCCCAGCGGGAAATCCGACCGTAGGTGGGCTTCAGACCGGTGAGACCGCAAAGAGCCGCCGGCTGGCGTATGGAGCCGCCGGTGTCGGTGGCGGTGGCCACCGGGGCCAGTTGCGCGGCCACTGCCGCGGCTGAACCGCCCGAAGATCCGCCCGGCACACAGTTGGTGTCCCAGGGATTTTTCACCAGACCGAAGTAGCTGGTCTCGTTGGAAGAGCCCATCGCAAACTCATCCATATTGGTTTTACCGAGAGTCACGCAGCCGGCGCGGCCGAGATTTTCCACGACGGTCGCGTCGTAGGGCGGCACGAAGTTGTCCAGCATTCGCGACCCGCAGGTGGTCTTTACGCCAGCGGTGCAGAAAATGTCTTTGTGGGCGATCGGAACACCGCAGAGGGGACTGGTGTTGCCGGCGGCCAGCGCCTGGTCTGCCGCGCGGGCCTGCTCCAGAGCGCGCTCTTCGGTCACGGTGATGAAGCTGTTGTAGTTGCCGTCCAGCCGTTTGATGCGATCGAGATAATGCTCGGTCAGCTCGACACTGGAGTAGGACTTGTCCCGCAAGCCTTTGGCAAGTTCGGCAAGGCTGAGTTTGTGCATTGCGCGTGGCCCTTATCTATAACCTGATGCGGGGCATGGCCCCGGGATGGATTCTCGTTTTCCCGCCCGGAAAGGTCCGGACCGAATGGCTTCGAGGATTAATTAAAAGTGAATCGAGCCTGGAAGGCTCCGGCAGGTGTCATTCGATGACTTTGGGCACCAGATACAAGCCGTTTTCGGTTTGCGGTGCAATCGCCTGATAGGCATCCCGGCAGTTGCCTTCGGTGACCTCGTCCGGACGCAAACGCTGCAATGCATCGAGTGGGTGAGCCATCGGCTCGACACCGGTGGTATCCACCGCCTGCAACTGCTCCACCAATCCGAGGACCTGGCTGATTCCCTGCGAGACCTCCTCAAAAACGGAATCATCCACATTCAGGCGTGCCAGCAGGGCCAGTTTTTCCAGTTGGGATCGCTCCACGGTAATCTCCAGAGGGCAGTGCGAAAAAGGCCGCTAAAGTTATCACATTTGCGCTCCACCCTGAATCCCCCGGGCCCGGATTGGCGGGGCTTACAGCGATCTTCGATTATCTGCTGCGGCTATTTACAGGGTCTGGCCGGCAGGATGATAATGGTGGTCTTCCACGAGCCAGAGCGCTGATCGATCGCGTGGCTGGTCCATTCTTGAGGACCCTCTCGGTTTTGCTGAGCATTTCTGGAGAAATTTCTGCTGAATGGACTACAATTGCTGACAGCTTCACCATCCACCAACTCCCCGCGATAATAAGCTCAATTTTAAGGTAAACCTCCCAATGATCTTGCCCAAACGCCTTCGCGGCATGTTTTCCAATGATCTGTCCATCGACCTTGGTACCGCCAACACCCTGATCTATGTACGCGAGCGTGGCATCGTTCTCGATGAGCCCTCGGTGGTGGCCATCCGACACCACAACGGGCAGAAGGTGGTCGAGGCGGTTGGGATGGAAGCCAAGCGTATGCTGGGGCGTACTCCTGGAAATATCACTGCGATTCGTCCCTTGAAAGACGGCGTGATCGCAGACTTCCAGGTGACCGAGAAAATGCTCCAGCATTTCATCAAGAAGGTCCACGAAGCCAGCTGGTTTCAACCGAGCCCGCGCGTGTTGGTGTGTGTCCCCTGTCTGTCGACCGAAGTAGAGAAGCGGGCGATCCGCGAATCCGCACTCGGCGCCGGCGCCCGGGAAGTACGCCTGATCGAAGAACCCATGGCGGCGGCCATCGGTGCCGGACTCAAGGTGGAAGAAGCCAACGGCTGCATGGTGGTCGACGTCGGTGGCGGTACCACTGAGATCGCCATCATCTCCTTGAACGGTGTGGTTTACTCCGATTCAGTGCGCATTGGCGGCGACCGCTTCGATGAAGCCATCGTCAACTATGTGCGCCGCAACTACGGCAGCGTGATCGGTGACGCCACTGCCGAGCGGATCAAAAAAGAGATCGGCTGCGCCTACGCAGGCAGCGAAGTGCGTGAAATCGATGTTCGCGGCCGCAACCTCGCCGAAGGGGTGCCCCGCAGCTTTACCCTGAACAGCGATGAAATTCTGGAAGCGCTGCAAGAGCCGCTGACCGGCATCGTTCAGGCGGTGAAGAGTGCACTGGAGCAGTCGCCACCCGAACTTGCTTCGGACATCGCCGAGTCAGGCATCGTGCTGACTGGTGGCGGAGCTCTGTTGCGCGATATCGACCGACTGCTTACCGAAGAAACCGGCTTGCCGGTGATCGTGGCCGAAGATCCGCTGACCTGCGTAGCCCGTGGCGGCGGCAAGGCCATGGAACTCATGGATAAACACCACATCGATCTGCTATCTTCTTAAACAGATCGCCTGCTGGATGGCCCCGGCCGTCCAGCAGCTCAAGCCGGCTGCGCTCCGCCCTGGATAAATCCGACGGTCGCAGCCGTTTCCATTCCACGATCCAGTAGCTGCCAACGAGCCGAGCACGTGAACAGGAGCGTTTTCCATTAAACCACTGTTTACCAAGAATTCCGCTGCCTCCTCCCGGGCGATGGTTCTCGGAGCCATGGCACTGCTGCTGATTGGACTGAGTCTCTATACCTCCCTGCTGGACCCCTTGCGCGCGAAGCTCGGTGTCCTTACCCAGTCCGCGTACTGGGTGACCGATATCCCCACGCGTTTCGGCGACTGGATGACTGACCGGCTGACCAGCAAGCAGGCACTCCTGGAAGAAAATGCTGCGCTTCGTGAAGAACTCCTGATCCACAAGGGGCGGGCGCAGCAGATGGCCACCATCTACGCGGAAAACATGCGCCTGCAACAGCTCATGAACGCCAGTGAGAAGGTCAACGAGCGGGTGCTCATTGCCGAAATCTTCGGTGTTTCCCCCGATCCCCTGGCACATCGCGTGATTATCAACCGCGGCAGTGAGCACGGGGTTTATGTCGGTCAGCCGCTGCTGGACGCCGACGGCCTGATGGGACAGGTTGTGGAAGTGAGCCCTTATTCGAGTCAGGTGCTGCTCATCACCGACAGCAGCCACGCCATCCCGGTGCAGGTCAATCGAAACGGGGTACGCGCGGTGGCTGAAGGAATCGGCAATCTGTACCAGCTGGAGTTGCGCCACGTATCCAACACCGTAGACATTCAGGAGGGCGATCTGCTGGTGAGCTCCGGGCTGGGTCAGCGCTTTCCCGTGGGATATCCAGTCGCGGAGGTGGAAACCGTCATCCACGACCCGGGGCAACCTTTCGCCCGCGTAATTGCCCGCCCCATGGCTCAGCTCAACCGCAGTCGTCACGTGCTTCTGGTCTTTAACGATCCCGCGCGGGCGGACTCTCCCGCCGACTTGTCCGAGTAAACGAGGGCACGGTGGAATTCCAACAGAATCCCAGTTTTGGACTCGTAGTGCTGTCCTTCGCCGTAGCGATGCTGCTCAGCATCCTGCCCCTCCCGCACGGCTGGGCTTGGTTTCGCCCCGAGCTTGTGGCCCTGCTGGTGATCTACTGGGTGATGGCCCTGCCGGAACGGCTGGGGGTGGGAATGGCGTTTGCGGTGGGGCTGACCCAGGACATCATTGAAAATGCCATTCCGGGGCAGCACGCGCTGGCGCTGGTGGCGGTTGCCTACTTTTGTCTGCTCTCGTACCAGCGCATTCGCAACTACGCCCTTTGGCAGCAGTCGGCATGGGTCTTTGTGCTTATAGGTATCCATCAGCTGTTCTGGAACTGGGTACGCAGCCTTAGCGGCCCGGCCGCTCAGCCCCTCGTCTTTCTCGTTCCCGCGCTGGCCAGTGCTGTATTGTGGCCTTTTTTGCTGATCGGGATGGAGCTAATCCGGTCCCGCGTCCGCCGCTCGCCGTTCTAGCCGGCACATTGCTGCCGACTGCCCTCAGGCTCCCACCAGACTCCCCGCAGGTGTAGGGTATACTCTCGGTATTTCGGCCAAATTCATCGGGTCCCGCAGGGAGCGTGTTTTGATTTACCTTGCTTCACAGTCACCCCGCCGCCGCGAACTGCTCGAGCAGATCGGGGTTCACTATCAGCTGCTCGCCATCGCCGTGGATGAGTCGTCGCAGACTCATGAGGCGCCATGTAATTATGTCGCCCGGCTGGCGGCTGCCAAAGCGAGGGCGGGTATGGAGCTGCTGCGTGAGTCCGAGCACCAGGCGCCGGTTCTGGGCGCGGACACGACGGTGGTTCTGGACGCGCAGATCATGGGCAAGCCCCGGGACAAAGCCGATGCGCAGCAGATGCTCAGGGCATTGTCCGGGCGGACGCATCAGGTCATTTCCGCCGTTTCCCTCGCCACTCCCGGACGCCAGATCACCCGGACTTCGTCGACCGAAGTGCGCTTTCGTGAGCTGAACGATCAGCTGATCGCGCGCTACTGGCGGACCGGTGAGCCCTGTGACAAGGCGGGGGGCTACGGGATCCAAGGCTTCGGGGCTGTTTTTGTGGAGAGCATCGCCGGCAGTTACAGCGGTGTCGTAGGCTTGCCGATCGAGGTGCTGGCACCGATGCTGAACGAATTTGGCGTGGGCTACTGGGAGGCATCCGGCCGTGAGTGACGAGATTCTGGTCAACGTGTCGCCCACCGAAACCCGGGTGGCACTGGTCGAA
Organism: Proteobacteria bacterium 005FR1; assembly: GCA_026192395.1. Classification (GTDB taxonomy): domain Bacteria; phylum Pseudomonadota; class Gammaproteobacteria; order Pseudomonadales; family Cellvibrionaceae; genus WACF01. The sequence continues at coordinate 1,463,625 of WACF01000001.1, read as the reverse complement.
AACGGGCTGGTGCAGGAGATCTACCTCGAGCGGACCCGCAGTAAGGGCCTGGTGGGCAATATCTACAAGGGCAAGGTGGTGCGGGTGCTTCCCGGCATGCAGGCCGCCTTTGTAGACATCGGGCTGGAGCGCGCCGGCTTCATTCACGCCAGCGATTTCGCCAGCAACGAGACGACTTCATCGGGACCGGAGGGCGGCGCTGCCGAGCCGGCCCACGGACCCGCCACGGTCAAGGACATTCGCGAGCTGGTTCGGGAAGGGCAGGCGCTGCTTGTGCAGGTCACAAAGGATCCGATCAGCACCAAGGGAGCGCGGCTTTCCACTCAGCTGTCCGTCTCTGCCCGCAATCTGGTGTATATGCCAATGGCGCATCACATCGGGATATCCGCGCGAATCGAGGATGACGGGGAGCGAGACCGGCTTCGCCACATGCTCGAGGACGCGCTGGCCCGGGCAGCGGACACCCGCAGCGGCGGCTTCATTGTGCGCACGCTTGCGGAAGGCTGTTGCCCGGAAGAAATGGCCGCCGATATTCCCTTTCTCTTCAAGCTCTGGGCTTCCATACAGGAGGCGATCGAAACCGCCCGGGTCCCTGCCTGCGTTTACGAGGATCTTCCCCTGTTTATGCGCACACTTCGGGATCTGGTGAAGCCGCGCATCGAAAAGGTACGGATCGATAGCGGCGAGGCCTACGCGGCCATGTGCAGCTTCGCTCAAAAGTACGCGCCGGAGATTCTGCCCAAGCTCGAGCATTACACAGGCGATCGGCCCCTTTTCGATCTGAACGGGGTCGAGGATGAGCTCGAGCGAGCCCTCGATACCCAGGTTCCGCTCAAATCAGGCGGCTATCTCATTGTCGAGCAGACCGAGGCGATGACCACGATCGATGTAAATACCGGCGCCTTCGTCGGCCATCGAAACCTCGAAGAGACCATTTTCAAGACCAATTTGGAGGCAGCCACCTCCATCGCCCGCCAGCTGCGGTTGCGCAACCTCGGCGGCATCATCATCCTCGACTTTATCGACATGCAGGATCCGGAGCACCAGCGACAAGTGCTGCGCACCCTGGAAAAAGCCATGGAAAGCGACCGGGCGCGCACCACGATCACCGGTGTTTCCGAGCTCGGCCTGATAGAAATGACGCGTAAACGCACCCGCGAATCGCTGGGTCAGGTAATGTGTGAACCCTGTCCCGTTTGCAAGGGGCGCGGGGTTCTCAAGACGCCGCAAACGGTGTGTTACGAGATCTTTCGCGAGATACTGCGCGAGGCGCGGGTTTACGATAACGACAAGTTCCTCGTTCTCGCCTCTCAGGCGGTGATCGACTGTCTGCTCGACGAGGAATCGACTCATGTCGCTGATCTGGAAGCCTTCGTCGGCCGAACAATTGAGTTCCGGGTGGAAACCATCTACAACCAGGAACAGTACGACATTGTCCTGGTGTAAAGATGTCCTGGTGTGAACTGAGCACGTTCTAGGCTGCTAATGCGGAAATTCATCCGAATCATCGTCAGACGTTTCTGGGGCCTTTGCGCATTCCTGCTCATTGGCCTCGCCGTCGTGGTGACGATCGGCCGCGAGCTGTCTCCCCAAGTGAACAATTATCGCGGCGATATTGCCAGCTGGATGACCCAACGCCTGGGGGTCCAGGTGGATCTCGACGCGGTGGCGCTGAGCTGGGAGGGTTTGAGCCCGGAGCTGCGTCTTCGCGGGCTGAGACTGACCGGTCCCGAAGGCGAGGCCATCCTGAGCGTCCAGCGGGGGCTCGCGGAGCTGGACCTGTTGCGCAGCCTGGTGAACTGGCAGCTCGCCCTGGGACAGTTGGAATTTTCCACCGTGGTCATGGGCTTTCAGCAAAATGAGGAGGGCAACTGGTCGCTGCGTGGATTGCCGCCCTGGGCGGATCGCAACGAGCAGATCGACATCAACGATCCTCTCGACATTTTCCTGCTCGGCCACCAAATCGAAATCCGCGACGCGCGCTTCTCCTTCGATTTTCGCACCGGTCATAGCAGCCGCGTGCAACTCCCCCACTTGGTTCTGGAAAACAGCGGCAACTTCCACCGATTGCGCTCCGAGGTCGCGGTGGATCGCAACCGCGACGTGCTGGCCCTCGTCGTGGAAGCCTACGGCGATCCCCGATCTCCCGACAACTTCACAGCCCAAGGCTACCTTCGTCTGCAGCAATTCGAGCTGGACAAGGCGCTAGCTGCACTGCCGGGCTCGTTCTGGCGCGGTTTGCCGGATCAGGAATGGCGCAAGGGCCATTCGCTGGATCTCGAAGCCTGGTTCGACGTGAGCGAAGGCATGGCGGTGGAGACGCGCGGTTGGCTGGATATCGGTGAGCTGCCGGTTGCGCTCGAGCAAAGCGTAGCGATGCCCCGTCGAACCACGGCGAGTTTCGCCGGCAGGCTACTAAGCGGCGGCCAGTGGGAGCTTGGATTCAATAATCTGCATCTGGAGTGGGATCAGGTCGCCGCTCCCGAGCTGGACCTGCGCCTGTCTTCGGCCGGATTTGGAAAGCCGCTGAATCTGCAGACCGCGCGTGTCGATCTGGCACAGTGGTCCGAGGTTCTGCGCGGAGCGGATCTGCTACAAGGCAAAGCGCGTGAAGCACTCGATGCCCTGCAACCCACCGGAGCACTGGAAAACCTGCGACTCAGCCTTGCCGGGACACGGCTCGCCGATTTGACCTTGCGCGCCAATTTGGTGGATGTGGGGGTTGCCTCCTGGCACGGCGCGCCGGAACTGAAGCAGGTCGATGGTTACATCGAGGGGAATCCCTTCACCGGCCATGTGGATGTGGCCAGCCGCGCCGGTTTTTCCATGCATTATCCAACCATTTACAAAGATACCCTGGCCTTTGATCGCGCCGTCGGGCGCGTCCACTGGCAGGTGGATCTCGAGGAGCGTGCGGTCAATGTCCACAGCGGCCTGGTGTCCGTCAGCAGTGAAGTGGGCGAGGGCCGCGGTTATTTTTCCCTCTTTGTGCCCTTTGATTTCGGCAGTCAGCCGGAGGAATTGGTGGTGCAAGTGGGTTTGCGCGGCAGCAAGGCGCAATACCATCGCCAGTTCGTGCCCTATGTGTTGCCTGATTCGCTGATCAGCTGGTTGAATCAGAGCGTCGGGGAAGGCGATGTGAGTTCCGGTGGGTTCATCTACCGGGGCGGTTTCAGCAAGGGCGCGGTTGAGCAGGCGGCGATTCAGTTGTTCCTCAATGTCGAAGACGCCGAGCTTGCCTATCATCCCGACTGGCCCACCTTGCGAAACGCCAGCGGCGTCATGTGGCTGGACGACCGCCGGATCCTCGCGCACCTGGATAACGCCACGATATTGGATACCGAGCTGCAGGCTGGTGAGCTGACGGTCGAAGCCGAAGGCGCCGAAGTCACCTTGCAAATCACCGGCCGCGCGCGGGGCGACGCCGCCGACGGCCTCCGCGTGGTTCGGGAAACGCCGGTTGCCGGGCTGATCGATACAGCCTTGCTTGCTGACTGGCAGGCGTCGGGACCGATGCAAACCGTGATCGACATGACCCTTCCCCTGACATCTGGCCAACCGGTCATTGACAGGCTGGACGTTGAGTTTGACGACGTCCGGCTGGAGACCTTCGAAGGTCTGGAGTTCACAAACCTCCGTGGCCAGGTCAGCTATCGAGAGGGCGAAGGACTTGGCAGCAGCGACTTGGGAGCCGTGCTGTGGGGGAATGCGGTGAGCGCCACTCTGCTACCCGGCGCCGAATCCGATCGCTCAGCGAGGCTCACGCTTGCCGGCACGGCGAGTATTGAGAAGCTCCGGCAGTGGACCGGGCGTCCCGAGCTGGCCTTGGCCAGCGGGGAGTCGGCGGTCACTGCCGAGCTCCTGCTCCCCTTTGGCGCCGCTGCGCCTCAAATGAGCCCGTCGCTGGAATTTGCCAGTGATTTGAAGGGGATCGCGGTGGAACTGCCGGCGCCCTTTGGAAAGCACGCGGAGGAAAGCCGCTCGCTGAACGTCAGTGTCCCGCTTTCGGGCGGAAACCTGCAGACCGCCTTCCGCTACGGTGACCAAGTGAAGGGCCTGGTCGAATTCGACGATGGCGAAATGCGGCGGGCCGGTATTCGGTTGGGCGGAGCGGAGCCCGTGCTGCCAGCCAGCAGAACGATCGCGTTGAATGGTCAGCTCGAATACTTCCAACTCAAGGACTGGCAGCCCCTAGTCGATCGCTTTCGGGAAGACGCGAGCGATTCCGTGCTGTTGACCGGGTCCGGCACGGACTGGAAGCACAATTTCGATGTGCAGTTCGATCGCTTCGCGCTGGACGACTTTGTCGTCGAGGATCTGAAGCTGACCGGGAGCGGTAATGCGAAAAAATGGCAGTTTGCCATGGAGTCCGAGACCGTGGCCGGGAAAGCGCAGCTGGCTCTTTCAGGCACCGAGCCATTTCTGTTGGAACTGCAGCACTTGCGACTGCCGGCTCCCGAGCCGCAAAGGCCAGAGCACTTCAATCCTTTCGTCGAATATGAAGAAGGCGAGAGCGACTTGCTGGCCCAGCTGGATCCACGAACGCTGCCCGCGATCAACTTTGCGGTGCGCGATTTCTCGGTGGGCGAAGACCATTTCGGCACCTGGTCATTCCAGCTGAAGCCCACCGCGACCGGGGTGGTGCTCAGCCAGATCATCGGCAATGTTCGCGGCGGCCAGATCATTGGCCAGCAGATTGGCCAAGGGGCCGAGTTGCACTGGGACAAGGTGGATGGGGAAGTGAAGAGTCGCTTTAAAGGCCGCTTCGTCACCGCAAACCTGGGTAGCGTCCTGGAACAATGGAATCAGCCGCATCTGCTCGACAGCGAGTCCTCGCGATTCGACGCCGAGCTGAGCTGGCCGGGCTCACCGGCGGCAATTTCTCTTACCAGCTTGCAGGGCGACATCTTCATGGATGTGGAGCAGGGCACATTCGTCCGGGGAGCGGGCGAGGCGACCACCGGCGGTGCTTTGCTGGAGCTGATCGCGTTTTTTAATTTCGATACCTGGCTGAGGCGTCTGCGCCTGGACTTTTCTGACCTCAACCGGGCCGGCACCGCCTTCCAAACCATCAAGGGCGCGCTGCAATTCGATCACGGCAAGGTTTATATGAATACGCCCATGGTGGTGAATAGCAACTCCAGTCGCTTTCAGATGGCCGGGGTGGTGGATCTGGTCAGGTCGGAGCTGGACACCAAGCTGGTGGCCACGATCCCCGTGGGCGGGAACCTCACTTTCGTGGCGGCCTTGACCGGCATGGGGCTGCCTGCCGTGGCTGGTATGTGGCTGATCAGCAAAGTTTTCGAAGAGCAAATTGGCAAGATGTCCAGCCTGAGCTTCCATGTCACCGGCCCGCTCGACGATCCCGAAATGGATTTTGTGCGCCTGTTCGACGATCAGGTGGTGCAGAAGGACGTGAGTGCCAGCCTCGACTGATCGACGTGAGACCTGAGGCGACCGCCAGGACGCTTCGCGGGGCCAGCATAATGCCGGCACACGATTACCGGTCACGTGAAAGATGGGCCCGCCGCCGCTCTCGTCATTCCGGTGCAGGCTGGAATCCATCGGGCCGATCGCGTCATCTACGGTTCGGAAACGATTTCCCGCAGTAGTCGAAACAGCTTTCTTGCCTGCGCTGGCGGTTTGCCTGCCTTGCGTTCCTGAGCTGCGCTGCGAACGAGGTTGCGTAGTTCCTGGCGGTCGCATTGCGGGTATTCGTCGACAAAAGCCGTCAGCTGATCACCAGTGTCGTCCTCCAGTAGCCGTTCGCGCCAGCTTTCGGCCAGATGTTCTTGCTGGACACTGAGGTGGCGCTCTGCGGCGAATCGTTCGAAGACGGCTTCGATCCCCTCATGGTCCTCACTGCGCATCAGTTTGCCGATGTACTGCATCTGCCGCCGTTTGGCTTCGTTGCTCTTGATCCGCTTGTAGTCGCGAAACGCCTTTCGCAGGTCTTCTGTCAACGGGAATTGGGCCAGCTGCTGGTCGTTGAAGTCCATGAGCTGACGACCCAGGTCCTGCAGCGCCGTCATTTCCCGCTTGCGCTGGCTTTTGCTCTTGTCAGTTTCTTCAAATTCGTTGGGGTCGAAGTCGTTCATCCACAATTCCGCTAATGAATCCTGTTTGCCAGCTCAGGCGTAGAAAAATGTCGCCAGTCCAAGGAAGGAGAGGAAGCCCACCACGTCGGTTACCGTGGTCAACAGGACGCCTCCCGCCAACGCCGGGTCCACCTTTGCCGAACGTAGCAACATCGGCAGCAGAGTTCCGGCAATTGCCGCCGTAACGAGGTTAATGATCATTGCCGCGGCGATGATCAGTGCAATGGTGTAGTCATCATAGACGAAGGACACGGCCATACCGAGCACCAAAGCCAACAGAAGGCCATTGATGGCGCTCACCATGAATTCACGGGACAGCAGCCAATTGATGTTGCTGCGGCCGACCTGGCCCAACGCCATGCCCCGGATCACCACGGTCAGCGTCTGGCTGCCCGCCACCCCGCCCATGCTGGCGACAATGGGCATCAGCACGGCGAGGGCGACGACTTTTTGAATGGTGCCTTCAAACAAGGAAATCACCATCGAGGCGATCACCGCCGTGACCAGATTGATGCCCAACCATAGTGCCCGGCGCGGTGTGCTCTTCAGGACTGGCGCGAAGGTGGCCTCTTCAGCGTCAAGGCCCGCCATGCTCATCAGCGAATGATCGGCGTCTTCACGGATGACGTCCACTACGTCATCGATGGTGATGCGGCCCAGGACCTTGCCATCGGCGTCCACCACCGGTGCAGAAACCCAGTCGTGATCTTCAAACAGCCGCGCGACTTCCGTATCCGACATCTCTGCCGGAATCGGATCCACATCCGTCAGCATGATTTCCCGTACGGTGACGCCGGGGTCGGTGGTCAGCAGTTTGCGGATGGGTAGCAGGCCGAGAAATTCGCCCTCGCGATTCACCACGATCAGATTGTCCGTGGACGGCGGCAACTCTTCATGCCACCGCAGGTAGCGCATCACCACGTCGAGAGTAAGGCGCGGCCGGATGATGATCACGTCGGAGCTCATCAGGCCGCCCGCGGTGTCGCCGCTGTATGACAGCAGGGATTCCACCCGCTGGCGATTCTGTTCGCTCATCGCGGACAGCACCTGAAGAATTACCTGCCCAGGTAGATGCTGCAGAATATCGGTGACATCGTCGTCGTCCAGATCCTCGATGACCGACGCTACCTGTTCGTGGTTCATCTGCTTGAGGAAGTCGACCTGAATGTCTTCCGAGAGCTCTTGCAGGACTTCGCCTTCCAGCTCTTTGTCGACGAGTTGCCACAGAACGATGCGCGATTTCGGCGGCGAGGATTCCAGCAGGTGGGCGATTTCGACCGGCCGCAAGCCATTCAGCATTCGTCGGATCGGCTGAAAGGCACCGCTGTCCAGGGCTTCAAAGATTTTTTCCAGTTGGGCCTGGGTTTGGTTTTGCAGCTCTTCGGCGTTCGGTTGCATAGCGCGCGATCTGAGTCCTTCGTCTGTCCCTGGCCGCTTGGCTCCGCTCACGGGGCAATCCGACCCCGCGCTCCGGCTGGGCCGGTGCGGGAAGACCGAAATCGAGAGAGGAAGCGACGAAAAGGTTGGGAATGGCGTCTAGTTTAACTCAAATGCCGCATCGACTTCGAGCCGGAAACCCCGGCTCCATTCGACCGTGCGGATCAGCTGATCACTCGGCTTCGTCAAAGCGGTTGTTGATCAGCTCCTCAACGGCTGTCATCGCGGCCTGCTCGTCGTCACCGTCGGTGGAGACTTCGATTTCCGTGCCGCGACTAGCCGCAAGCAGCATCAGCGACATCACGCTCTTGCCGTCCACGGTGGACTTGCCGTTGGAGACGCGAACGGTACAGGGGAACTGCCCGGCGAGCTTGGCCAACTTGGTGGCTGCCCTCGCATGCAGACCGAGCTTGTTGATGATGAGAATGTTCTTTTTGATCATGCGGCCGCGAACGTAACGAATTTAGGGAAAACTGATCTGACTCGCGGCAGCTTATCTGGTGTTTAGCTGCGGATCGGGTGCATCGAGCCGTTCAGATGTGCTGTATCCGGTCTTCAGCTCGCGATGGCGCACTTGCACGGCATCATGGATTTCCGAGAAATGCTTGAACAATCGATCGCAAAGATAAACGGAACGGTGTTGTCCGCCGGTGCAGCCGATGGCAATTGTAATGTAGCTGCGGTTGTTTGCGGCGAAACGGGGGAGCCATCGAGTCAGGTAGTGTTTGATGTCGTCTTCCATTTCCACCACTTCCGGCTGGTCCTGGAGGAACTCCACGACCGGTTCTTCCAGCCCGTTGAAGGCACGCAGATGCGGCTTCCAGTAGGGGTTTGGAAGACAGCGGGCGTCGAATACGATTTCGGCATCCACCGGCACGCCGTACTTGAAACCGAAGGATTCGAACAATATCGACATGCCGGACCCTTCATTGCCTGCTACGCGGGTCTTGATCAGATCCCGCAATTCATGAAGGCTCAGGTTGCTGGTATCGATCACAAGATTAGCAATGTTGGCAATCGGCTCCAGCAGTGTGCGCTCGATTTGAATGGCTTTCTGCAGGTCGGTGGTGCGATCGCTCAGGGGGTGCTTGCGCCGGGTTTCACTGAAGCGCTGAATCAGCACCGAATTGCGGGCGTCAAGAAAAACCACCTCGCATTTGAGGCCGAGCGTTTCGTCGCTATTGATGATCTGCGGAAACTGCTTCAGGTCTTGCCAGGTATTGCGCGCATCGATGCTGATGGCGAACTTCTGCTTGCTGCCCGGGGCCATGCTCTCGATGTGATTGACCAGCTGCGGCAGCAGACTTGCCGGGAGATTGTCCACGCAGGTAAAACCGGCATCTTCCAGCACGTGCAGCGCTGTACTCTTGCCGGAACCCGAATGTCCGCTGATGACGACGAGTCGCATACCTTTAATTCATCCACTTAGACCGATTCAGGCAGCTTCCCGCTCTGGCTCCCGCTCGGTGAACGAGCGATTCGCGCGATGGCGGCAGCTGGGCAGGCCAGTGTAGAGGAGAGTCGCGTTTCAGGAAAGGTTTGTGAAGAGCTCGACAGCGTGATCGTAGAGCTCTCGATCATCCTGTGCTTCGCGCAGCTTCTGCAGGTTTTCGGATCGTCCGAAAATCTGGGCGAGGGAGGCCAGGATTTGCAAATGCTCTTCCTGAGCCTCGTTCGGGACCAGTAGAGTGAAGATGACGTCCACCGGCGCGTCGTCGACGGCCTCAAAGTCCACCGCTTCTTCCAGCGTGAGCAGCGCGCCCACTGCAGTAGCACAGTTTTCCACCCGACAGTGGGGGATCGCAATGCCATGGCCGATGCCGGTCGAGCCCAGACGCTCTCGGGAGATGAGCTGGCGAAACAGTTCGTCAGGGTTCACCGCCGGGTAATCGGCGGCAATGAGCTTCGCCGCCTGCTCCAGAACTCGTTTCTTGCTACCGCCTTGCATGCGACTGCGTGTGCGGGAAGGGCTGAGAAGGTTGCTGAGGTCCATAGTTAACTTCAGTTGGCGGACAGCCAGGCCGTTGACGAACAGTCCTGCATTAGCGGTGATTGTTCAGCTTTTCCTTGCGCTTTATGAGCTGGCGGTCGAGTTTGTCGGAAAGAAGGTCGATGGCAGCGTACAAATCTTCGGCACTGGCGTTGGCGAAGAAGTCCTTGCCACTGGCGTGGACGGTAGCTTCCGCCTTTTGTTCCAATTTGTCCACCGAAAGGATGACGCTGACATTGGTGATGCGGTCGTTGTGACGTTCGAGCTTTTGGAATCTGCTTTCGACGTAGTCCTTGATCGCCGGGGTAAGCTCGAGTTGGTGGCCGCTGGTGTTGATTTGCATACAATCGCTCCTGACTGAACGTTGGCTATTATCGCCCCGGGGCGGGGCGATGACCAGAGCTCGGCACCCATTACGGTGCCTTGTCTCCAGTATGGCAAATACTACGGAAGTTTCCGGGCGCGTCACATGTGGTAGCTCAACAAAATGGTAACAAAACCAGCGAGCGGGCCCAACCGGTCGACCTTGTTGACTGGCATTTAACGGCGGCCGGACGGGATGCCTGGCGCAGCCGTTCTAGACTAGCCGTTTGCGTTCGTTGGATGGCGGGATAGTGAGGGACTCGCGGTACTTGGCGATCGTCCGCCGAGCCACCTGGATTCCTTGCTCCGCCAGAAGCTCGGCTATTTTGCTGTCGCTTAGCGGCTTTCTGGGGTTCTCCGCAAGAATCAGCTTCTTGATGATCGCCCGGATCGCGGTGGACGAGCATTCGCCGCCAGTGTCGGTGCTGACGTGACTGGAGAAGAAGTACTTGAGCTCGAAGATACCCTGCGGAGTATGCATGTATTTTTGGGTAGTAACCCGCGAGATGGTCGATTCGTGCATACCCACTGACTCGGCCACGTCATGCAGCACCAGTGGTTTCATTGCTTCCGCGCCGTAGTCCAGAAAGCCGCGTTGCTTCTCGACGATGCAGCTGGCCACCCGCAACAAGGTTTCGTTACGGCTTTGCAGGCTTTTCAGAAACCAGCGGGCTTCCTGCAAATTATCCCTGAGGAAAGTGTTGTCACTGCTGCTGTCCGCGCGCTTGATGAGGCTGGCATATTCTGGATTGATGCGAATCTTGGGCGCGATCTCGGGGTTCAGGCGGACGGTCCAGCGATCCTGCTCCTTGGACACGAACACATCGGGAACGACGTATTCAGTTTCCCCCGAGTTGATCTGGTCACCAGGGCGAGGATTCAGACTCTGGATCAACAGAATGGTGTCGCGAAGCTCGTGCTCCTTCAGTTTGGTTTTGCGCATTAGCTGCTTGTAATCGCGCGAGCCGAGCAGGTTCAGGTGATCTCTGACCACCGAGATCGCAGATTGCAGATGGGGCGTATCGGAAGGCAGTTGTCGAAGCTGGATGAGCAGGCATTCCTGCAGATCGTGAGCGGCGACCCCAGCGGGATCGAACTGCTGAATACGGTGCAGGACTGCGTCGACCTCTTCCTGCTCCAGCTCCTCAAGCGACTCAGCCAGTCCGGCGTAGATGTCGGTGGCCGGCGTCGAGAGCATCCCGCTTGGCTCGACGGCATCGACGATGGCCATCGCGATCACCCGGTCGCGGTCGGACATCGGTGTCAGATTGAGCTGCCACGTCAGGTGGTCGAAAAGCGACTCCGTGGTAGTGCGGCGAGACTCGAAATCAAAGTCGTCGTTTTCGCCCGCGGAGGAAGAAGAGCTGGAAGAAGAGGTGGGCTGATAGATGTCATCCCAGCTGGTGTCAACGGGAAGATCGTTGGGGATGTCGGAGTCCCAATCGGCTTCGCCGAGATCCCGCTCTGAACTATCCGTCGGGCTTGCTTCCGCGGATTCCTCCGCGCGGAACTCTTCGCCTGCTCCGTCGCCCTCTTTTTGCCCGGAGTCGCCTTCTCCGCTGCTTTCTTCTGTCACCTCGAGCATCGGGTTTGAATCCAGAGCTTCCTGGATTTCCTGCTGTAGGTCGAGGGTGGAGAGTTGCAGCAGGCGAATGGCCTGCTGCAACTGCGGTGTCATGGTGAGTTGCTGACCGAGTTTGAGTTGCAGAGATTGCTTCATAGCTTTAGTTGCAACCTCGTGCGCCGGTGAAAATGTCAGTGGAAGTTTTCGCCAGGCTTATAGGGGTTTTGCCGCTGAATAAATCAAAACACAACAACATCATGGAATACCAATACCTCACAACTAATCTGTCGAATTGCGTTTCGTTTTGCGTCGTTGGCCTCGGCGTTTCAAAGCAGAATACGCCGGGATATCGGCCCAAGTAATGGACTTCCTTGCGGGACCAGATGAGCTTAATTGCTGATCTTTGAACTTCGCTCGAGGTGAGCGAAGAAGGGCTTCGCCTGATCCAAACTGCAGACAGGCTACAACGGTAGGCGGGCTTTGACAAGCAAATTTTATGCCTACACGCGCCACTTTTTTGCGTGAGAAGAGAATAAGGAAATAAAGAGATTATCGCCGCGCAACCTGGCCGGTGCGGCTGGAAATTGGTAGCGAATCCTCGCCCCGGCGGGTACCCGTGGGGCGGATCTAAAGGCGGAAATTTTGCCCCAGGTAAACTTCTCTTACCTTGGGGTTGCCGAGCACCGCCTCGGCATTGCCGGACTCGATGATCTGGCCCTCGCTCACGATATAGGCGCGTTCGCAAATGTCCAGAGTATCGCGTACGTTGTGATCCGTAATCAGTACGCCGATTCCGCGCTGCTTCAGGTGAGTGATGATCTGCTTGATATCGTTCACCGAAATTGGATCCACGCCGGCAAAAGGCTCGTCCAGCAGAATGAATTCCGGGTCGGTGGCCAGCGCCCGTGCGATTTCCACGCGGCGCCGTTCACCGCCAGACAGAGCCATTCCCTTGCTGTCCCTAAGATGAGTGACATTGAATTCGCGCAGCAGTTCATCAGCTTTGGCGAGCCGCTGCTTGCGGTTCAGGCCGCCCCGGGTTTCGAGAATGGCCAGGATGTTGTCCAACACGCTGAGCTTGCGGAACACGGATGCTTCTTGCGGCAGGTAGCCGAGACCGGCTCTGGCGCGGTCGTGCATGGCGAAGTGGGTGATGTCCTGTTCATCAATGAAGACCTGCCCCCGTAGCGGTTTGATCAGCCCGGCGATCATGTAGAAGCAGGTGGTTTTGCCGGCCCCGTTGGGTCCCAAAAGTCCCACGATTTCTCCGGTATTCACTTCCAAAGAGACATCGGAAACGACCTCACGGCCTTTATAGCTTTTCGCCAGATGGCTGGCCTGTAATCGAGGCATCAGGAGTTATTGTCCGACTTTGCATTCTCGCCGTTGTTGAGTGCAGGTCGCTCAGTAACGCAGGAACCCATCATCTTCACGGTGGATTCGGTCAGGTTGAACTCGATCCGTTCGCAGCGGGAGACGACGCCGCCCTGCTCGAGGACTGCGTTGTCGATGATCGCCACTTTCTCCACCTGATTCTGTAGTTCGTATTCGATGCGCTTGCCATAGGCGATTACTGGCGCTTGATCGACCTGCGGCTGTTGTTCGAATACTGCCGGCGAACCGGTGGCGATCACGCGGTCAATGGCCTCGTCCCTGCGGTGAACAACCAGTTCGTCGGATTCGATGCGCAAGGAGCCCTGGGTAAGTTTTACATTGCCCTGGTAAATGGCGACTCCGTTTTTTAGATCGAAGTCCGCGGATTCGGAACTGAGATTAAGCTCCTGCTCCGAGTCGGTGGGCAGTCCTGTGCTGGTCGCCGCGACACAGACCAGTAATAGGGCGCTGGCGAGGCGAATGGCTGCGGACTTATCGATTGGGTTCATAGACAGTCTTGCCTTCAGAGCGAATTGCAAATGTTTCCTGTTCGAGGTCTGCCCGCATGCCCACACCGCTTGCGACCATCTGGGGGCGCGTAATCATAACAAATTGATCAGTTTCAGCCACTTGGCTTTCCGGGCGGATCAGCAACTCGCTGGTGGTAATGACGGTGGGTTCGCTGGCTGTGTTGTTCTGCCAGACTCGCACATCGTCCTGCAGGATTACCAATTCGCCATCGTCACTGGAGCGGCCCTGACGAGCAGTCATTCGCCAGGGCGCAGATTCGGCTTGGTAAAAAGTAAAAGAGGGTGCTTCGATATCGGTGTAATCACGAGCCGAGGGGCCTTCACGATCCGCTTGGAAGTGCGACATACGGTCAGCGGAAAAGCGGTATTCGACCGCGCCCGCCTCGCCGTACTGCGTCGTCCGCACGCCGGTGAGATAGCCACTCAGCAGCAACTCTCGCCCATTGCCTGGCGGCTCTGTCTGCTGCAGAACCTGTGGTGGTGAATTCAACAGGACAATCGCCGTGGCGAATAGGGCTATCGATACAATGATGGTGAGCCAGTGGCGGGGCATCGCGGGTTCCGGTTCGTCTTGGCAAGAATTATTCGCACATCACAGGTATTTTTGCAGGGCTGCTTCATAGGTGCCCTGCGCCTGCATGATCATGTCGCAGGCCTCCCGTACAGCACCATCACCGCCGCTGCGGCGACTTTGCCAGTGTGCGTGAGCGCGAACCTCCGGGTGGCCGTTAGCAACTGTCAGTCCGAGTCCCACCCTGCGGATCACCGGCAGGTCGGGATAGTCGTCGCCCATGAAGGCGATCTGTTCCAGTTGCAGTCCTTCATCGCTGGCGACCTGTTGCAGCGATATAACTTTGTCGGGGCTCTTCTGAATTAGGATCTCCACGCTCAACTCGCGGGCCCGCCGTACTACCAGTGCGCTTTCCCGGCCGGTGATGATGCCGACCTTGACGCCACTGGTCTGTAGCTGCTTGATGCCGTGGCCATCCAGAATATGAAAGGCCTTGAGTTCTTCGCCGTTGTTGCCAAAGTACAGCCTGCCATCGGTGAGTACACCGTCCACGTCCAGCAGCAGGAGTTTGATTCTGCGGGCCCGAGCGGCTAATTCCTGTTCAGATAACTGATTCATCGTCTGCTCAACTTAGATGACGCCGGCACGAAGGATGTCGTGCATGTGAATGATACCCACGGGATGATGGTTCTCTTCCACGACGAGCGCGGTAATCTTTTTGTCTTCCATCAAGCCGAGCGCTTCGGCGGCCAGCATTTCTTTGTGGATTGTCTTCGGTTTGCGGTTCATCACCTCGTTCATGGTGGCGTGATTGATATCGGTGCCCTGGTCGACGCTGCGGCGCAGGTCCCCGTCGGTGAAAATGCCGAGAAGCTCGCCTTCTTCGTCCACCACCGTGGTCAGGCCGAGACCTTTCTCCGTCATCACCACCAGCGCTGCCGGCAGCAGGGTATCGGGACGGACCTGGGGAAGCTCGTCGCCACGGTGCATCAAATCTTCCACCTTGACCAGCAGCTTGCGACCCAGCGCTCCACCCGGATGGGAAAAGGCGAAGTCTTCAGCGGTGAAGCCTCGCGCTTCCAGCAATGCAATGGCGAGCGCATCGCCCATCACCAGCGTGCAGGTGGTGCTTGATGTGGGGGCCAGATCCAGCGGGCAGGCCTCCGCGTCGATGCAGACGTTGAGGCGGTAATCCGCAGCGCGGGCCAAAGGCGAGTCGGGCTTGCCCGTCATGCTGATCAGCGGGATGCCCATGCGTTTCAGCAAGGGCAGAAGCATCAAAATTTCCGTTGAGCTGCCCGAATAGGAGATCGCTATCACGATATCGCTGCGGGTAATCATTCCCAGGTCGCCGTGACTGGCCTCGCCCGGATGGACAAAAAATGCGGGTGTACCCGTGCTCGCCAGTGTCGCGGCGATCTTGCTGCCGATGTGATGGGACTTGCCCATGCCGGTGACGATCACCCGTCCGGTGCAGGACAGAATGGCCTGGCAGGCGAGATAAAACTGCTCGTCGATTTTGTCGTGGAGGGCGGCGATGGCGTCCCGCTCTATGGCGACAGTGCGGCGGGCGACCTGAACGAATTGGTCTTTGTTCATGAAAAGCTGAGAAACTCCGGGCTGGTCTGGCGCTGGCGAAGGCGCAGGTGAAATCGGCCGAAGCCGCGCAGGCGGCATTATACGGCTGCGGCGGCTCCTGTGCGAAAAAGTAGCAGATAGTAGCCGATATAGCTCAGCAGCAGTATGGCGCCGATAGGCCGTCCCAGCGAACCACGCCGACTCAGAACGATGGCCCCGCAGAGCAGAAGTGTAATCGCCGCCATGACCAGATAGTCGCGGTAAAAGACTGTCGGCTCCATGGGGTCCAGGCCGATCACGCCCGGAATGGCCATCACCGCAAGCAGATTGAAAATGTTCGAGCCGATAACATTGCCCAGGGCGATGTCGTGATGTCCTTTAAGGGCGCTCGCCACCGAGGCGGCCAGCTCTGGCAGGCTGGTACCCACGGCTACTACTGTGAGGCCGACCACCAGAGGGCTCACGCCCAGGTGCAGGGCAATGGCCTCGGCGCCGCGTACCAGAACATTCGCACTTGCAATGAGCACTACCAATCCGATTGCGAACCACAGCGAGGCGGCAGTTCGGCCCAGAGCGGGTATCTCCTCCGCCTCCACATCTCCCGGGTGCTGGATCTTGAACCGATAGGTGATGTAGAGCAGGAGCGGGACCGCGGCAATCAGCACCACACCTTCCCACTGTCGAAGCTCGCCGTCCATCAGCAGAATGCCGGCGAGCAGGGTGACGAACAGCAGTGCCGGGACTTCCTCGCGCAGCAGATGAGCGCGCACGGGAATGGCGGCGGTCAATGCGGTCACTGCCAGAACCAAGCCCATATTGGCGATGTTCGACCCGATGGCGTTGCCGATAGCCAGTTGTCCGTTGTCTGCCAGCGCCGCGTTGATGGACACCAGGATCTCGGGAGCCGAGGTGCCCAGGGACACGACAGTGAGGCCGATAACGATTTTGCGAACTCCCAGGGAATCGGCCAGTGCGGCGCTACCGGCCACGAAGCGATCGGCGCTCCAAACCAGCCCGAGAATGCCGGCAATCACCAAAATCCACGCTAGCCAGAATGCAGGCATGTGCTAATCCTTTGGTTTTGTTGGTTTTTCCGGCTAATTCCGGTTTGCGGGGCCAAATGGTATAGTTGCCGCGGCGCGATGTCAGCAGCGAATGTGGCAAGGGCAATCGGGGCGGGGCGGCGAAGGTAAACTCCCGACTGTTTCTGAACTCTAAGCCGGCGTGCCACACACCGTCAAAATGACAAACATCAAGAGGTCCGCAGCGAGCCGCGGAATGGAACAGGAGTTGATAATGCGCAAATCGCAACCGAATTTCAGCCAGTGGGTTCAGCGGACGATCGTCAGTTTCGCTGCCGTGCTGGCCTTGTTTCTCTTGCAGGGGCAGGCCGTCGCCCAGTCTCCTGAGCAGTCAGCCCACGAATTTGCCCGGCAAGTGAAGGATGAACTGGTTTCAGTCATCCGAAGCAAAGAGGAGCTGGAACGGAAAGGTGGGCAGGAAAACTATGTCAAAGCAATCAAGGACGTACTGGTGCCTGTCGTCGACTTCGATTACATCGCCCGTGGCGTTATGGGGCAGTACGCTAGCGAAGCGAGCCCCGAGCAGCGCGAACAGTTTGCCGACAAATTCCAGCAGAGCCTGGTAAACACCTATGCCAAAGGTCTCGCCGGATACGGTGACTACGATATCAGCGTGGTTCCACCCGAGGAGGACGTCAGCGGTCAGCGTACCGTCGGAGTCTGGCTGAACGTCAGCAACGGCGATGTGACCCATCGGCTGGCTTTTACCACCAAATTGAATCGCGAAGGTGAGTGGAAGGTGACCAACATGATTCTCAACGGTATCAACCTTGGTAAGGCCTTCCGCGGTCAATTCGAAAACGCCGTAAGACAGCATGGCAGTGTCGAAGCCGCAATTCACAACTGGGCGGTTTGATTGTACGAGTCACCGGGGGCTTCGGTCCCCGGGTTCCTCCACCCCAGTGAATCCCGTCCCATTCCCTCCTTCTTCCCGTGTGTCATGCGCTGATCTGCGCTACACTATTGCGCCCGACGAAACTCAGAAATAAGAGGCCAAGGTGGAAGCCGGAGAAATTCAATCCCTGTTGCAACAGCATATCCCCGAGAGCGAAGCCCGCGTCCAGGTGGACGGAAGTCATGTGAACCTTGCGGTGGTGAGCGCGCAGTTCGAGGGCCTGAATACGCTGAAAAGGCAGCAGCTCGTCTATGGGGCGCTCAACCAGGCCATCGCTGACGGTCGCATCCACGCTGTCAATATGAAGACCTTCACCCCCGCCGAGTGGGAACAAGCACAATCCTGAGCCCATCACCAGGGCACTAGCGTCTGGGAATTCCATGGACAAACTGATAATTACTGGCGGTGCACGGCTGGACGGCGAAATACGCGTGTCCGGTGCGAAAAACTCCGGTCTGCCGATCCTTGCGGCGACCCTGCTCGCAGACGGCCCGATGCATGTCTGCAATCTGCCGCATTTGAACGACATTACCACCATGCTGGCTTTGCTGCGATGCATGGGGGTGAGCGTAACTATTCACGAAAAGATGCGGGTCGAAGTGGATCCCAGTTCGATTACCGACTTTTCCGCACCCTACGATCTCGTCAAAACCATGCGGGCCTCCATCCTGGTATTGGGGCCGCTGCTGTCGCGATTCGGTAGTGCCAATGTATCCTTCCCGGGCGGCTGCGCGATCGGCAGTCGACCTGTGGATATCCACCTGCGTGGCCTCGAGGCCATGGGAGCGGAAGTCGCCGTCGACGGCGGCTACATCCGGGCCAAGGTGAAGGGCCGCCTGAAAGGGGCTCATATTCTGATGGATACGGTCACCGTGGGCGGCACCGAGAACCTGATGATGGCGGCGGTGCTGGCCGACGGAAAAACCGTACTTGAGAACGCCGCGCGCGAGCCGGAAGTCGTCGACCTGGCCAACTGCCTGGTGGCCATGGGTGCGAATATCGAAGGCATCGGCACAGCCACTCTTACGATCCATGGCGTCGAGCGGCTGCGTGGCTGCGATTACGCTGTTATGCCCGACCGGATCGAAACCGGTACTTATCTGACCGCAGCGGCCGCTTCGCGCGGCCGTATCCGGCTCAAGGATACCCGCGAGGACATTCTGGAATCAGTGCTGCTGAAACTGGAAGAAGCCGGTGCCTTTATCGATACCGGCAAGGACTGGATTCAGCTGGACATGCGCGGAAATCGACCCAAGGCGGTCAGCTTGCGCACTGCGCCTTATCCCGCCTTTCCGACTGACATGCAGGCTCAGTTCACGGCCATGAATGCGGTGGCTGAAGGTGTCGGCGCAGTGACTGAAACCATTTTCGAAAACCGTCTGATTCAGGTGAACGAGCTCAACCGTATGGGCGCCAAGATCGCGCTCGAAGGCAATACGGCCATCGTCACCGGCGTGGAAAAACTGCGGGGCGCACCGGTTATGGCAACCGATCTGCGTGCCTCCGCCAGCCTTGTGATTGCGGGCCTGGTCGCTGAAGGTCAGACTATTGTGGATCGCATCTATCACATCGATCGCGGCTACGAATGTATCGAAGAGAAGCTGCAGATGTTGGGGGCGAACATTCGCCGGGTGCCGAATTGAGTGTAAAACGGAAGATGTGAGGGTGAGATAAGGCGCGGCGCCGTCGTTTCAACTCACATCTTGCGTCTTACATCTCACAAGTGAAGCTGCATCGAAATGAATACAATCACCATTGCCCTGACCAAGGGTCGCATACTCGAAGAAACACTGCCGATTCTCGCCGCGGCTGGCATCGAGCCTGCCGAGGATATCAAGAAGAGTCGCAAGCTGATCTTCAAGACCAATCAGCCTCAGGTCCAATTGCTGGTCCTGCGCGGCAGCGACGTATCCACCTACGTGGAATTCGGGGCGGCGGATATGGGTGTGGCCGGCAAGGATATGCTTCTTGAGCACGGTGGTCGCGGTATCTACGAGCCTTTGGATCTGGGTATTGCCCGTTGTCGGTTGATGACGGCCGGCTTGAAAGGGCAGTCCACGCCCAGTGGTCGCATCAAGGTGGCCACCAAGTTCGTCAATATTGCCAAGCAATACTACGCCAGTCAGGGCCGCCAAGCAGATATCATCAAGCTGTATGGTGCAATGGAGCTGGCGCCAATCATGAATCTCGCCGACGAGATCGTCGATATCGTCGATACCGGTAACACGCTGCTGGCCAATGGCCTTGAGCCTCGTGAGCACATCGCCGACGTGAGCTCGCGGGTCATCGTCAACAAAGCTTCAATGAAGATGAAGCACGCCCATATTCAGTCCCTGCTGGACGACTTCGCCAAAGCGGTGGTTTGACAATCCCGCATCCGGCACTTCTCTGAAAATTCCAGTCATCGGAAAATAGCCATGGCCGACAAGCCGATCATCAACCGAATCAACGCTGCCGAAGCCGATTTCGACGCTCGTCTCGACAAGCTGCTCGCCTTCGAGGATGCCGCTGAAGCTGCCGTGGATGAAAGCGTTCGTCAGATCATTGCCGACGTTCGCAAGCGCGGCGACGCGGCTGTCGTTGAATACAGTAACCGCTTCGATCGCCTCGACGTGAAGAGCTTCTCCGAGCTGGTTATCGGTCGTGAGCGGCTGCACGCTGCGCTTGAAACTATCTCGGTCGAGCAGAGACACGCACTACAGACAGCCGCCCGGCGGGTCAGCGACTACCATCGTCACCAGCTCGCGGAGTCCTGGCAATATACCGATGACGATGGCTCGGTGCTGGGGCAGCGCATTACACCCATGGACCGCGTGGGTCTCTATGTGCCCGGAGGAAAAGCCAGTTATCCCTCCTCGGTGCTGATGAATGCGCTACCGGCCCAAGTCGCTGGCGTTGGTGAGGTCGTAATGGTTTCGCCCACCCCGGACGGTGTCGTCAACGAAATGGTGCTGGCGGCCGCTGCCGTTGCGGGCATCGACAAGGTCCTGACCATCGGCGGCGCCCAGGCTGTTGCAGCGCTGGCTTACGGTACCGAGACCGTGCCGGCTGTCGACAAGATCGTCGGTCCGGGAAACGTTTTTGTGGCAGCTGCCAAACGCCAGGTCTTCGGCAAGGTGGCTATCGACATGATTGCAGGGCCCTCGGAGATTTTGATTATTTGCGATGGCAAAACTGATCCCGACTGGATTGCGATGGATTTATGCTCGCAGGCGGAGCACGACGAAAACGCCCAGTCGATCTTGATTTCGCCAGATGGGGACTTCTTGCAGGCGGTCAGTAATAGTCTGGAAAAACTGGTCCCGACGCTCTCCCGTGAGTCCATTGCCCGTCAGTCCCTGCAAGCTCGCGGTGCGCTTATTCAAAGCGACTCGCTGGAGCAGGCGGTTGAGATCAACAACCGCATTGCGCCGGAGCACCTGGAGTTGTCGGTAGAGAATCCGGAGGAGTTGCTGCCAGGCGTTCGCCACGCGGGCGCTATCTTCCTCGGCCGTCATACGGCCGAAGCGCTCGGCGACTACTGTGCTGGTCCCAATCATGTGCTGCCGACTTCCGGCACCGCGCGTTTCTCATCGCCGCTGGGTGTCTACGATTTCCAGAAGCGTTCTTCTATCATCCACTGTTCGCCGAAAGCTGCCTCGGAACTCGGCAAAGTGGCCTCGGTGCTCGCGCGCAGCGAGTCGCTGGAGGCGCATGCTCGTTCGGCGGAGTACAGGATAGAAAAATAGTCGCCAGCCAGGCGCGAGAGAAGTTCGGTCGATGCTGTTCTCGAGACTAGAGACCAGAGACTGGAGACTGGAGGCTGTGCCTTATCCTACCTTCGAGGCAACGCCGACTGTGACGCGAATGACCTGCGGTTGGCCGCGTCGCCAGATTTCGATTTCCACGGAATCGCCCGGCTTGGCGCTGCTGATTTCGGTTGCGATCAGAGTGCCGTCCTGGAAGACCTGATCATTGACTCGCGTAATGACATCGCCGGGCAGCAAGCCTGCGCGGAATGCGGGGCTGTTTGAATCAATCTCGTAGATCACGAAGCCCGAGGTGAAGCTCAGGTTCAGCGATTTGGCGAGTCGCGGCGTGAGGGCGCCGACCGATACACCCAGATAGCCGCGAACCGTCTGGCTGTACTCAATGATGTCCTGTAGCGCATTCATCGCCACCGTGGCGGGGATGGCGAAACCAATTCCCACTGAATTGCCAGTCTGATTCCCGCCCACGATCGCGGTATTGATTCCCAGCAGGTTGCCATACACATCTACCAGCGCCCCGCCGGAGTTGCCGGGATTGATCGCGGCATCCGTCTGGATGAAGCTCTGCAAACCTTGCTGCGTCTTGCTCAGACGGCTGGTGGCGCTGATGATGCCCTGGCTGACGGATTGGCCGACGCCGAAGGGGTTGCCGATGGCCAGCACCACGTCACCAACCTGAGCCTGTTCGGGAATGCCGATGTTAATGGCGGTAAGCTTGTCGAGATCGATCTTCAGGACCGCGAGATCGCTGTCCGCATGAGCGCCGATGGCGGTGGCTCGGGCTTCGCGCCCGTCGTGAAGCTGGACGATGATTTCTTCCGCCCCGTTGATGACGTGATTGTTGGTGAGGACGTATCCCTTTTCGCTGACAATCACTCCGGAGCCGAGAATAGTGAGCATTTGCTGCTGTTGAGGGCGATCAGCGAAATTGAACAGCTCGCGAATGATCGGGTCATCGAACAGCGGGTTGCGGTTGTTGGAGAGACGGCTGGTATAGATGTTAACTACCGCTGGCGCAGCGCGGCGTACCGCCGCCGCATAGGAGACGGGGCCCGCCCATTCATTGCCGACGGGACTAAGATGGTTGAAACCGAATGCCTGATCCATGCCCCCGACTCCTTCCACTGCATTCGGGCCGAAGCGGGGCATGAAGGCCAAGAGCAGCAACGCGGCAAGCAGGCCCGTCGCTGCGGGCCACCCGGCATAGTTGAGTAACCGTTTGAAGGTCACGATTTGCTCCGAAGCGGACTGGTGAACATCGATTATACCTGACTGATTATACGGCAATGAGTCCGCGGACCCAATTTGCCCACGCTATTGGAGAGATAGCCTGCCTGCTCCAGGCGGGTCTCTCTGGAAATGGTTCTTATCGGGACTCCTTCCGTACCCCGGCGTCACCATCGCCTGGCTCGGCGTCATTCTGCTGGTATCCGTGTTCATCCGTTGCAGACACTTCCTCCACGAATTCCTGGCGATCCTCTTCGGTCTCCCCATTCGACTGATTATCGCTCCAGCTTATCTGCGCCGCTGCGCGCAGTTCCTGACCGACCGCGGGGTTGGTCAGTCGCATGGCGCTGCTGGCGAGGTATTCGTGTACCTCCTTGTAATTCCGGGTCAACTGGTTGACCCGGCGCGAGGTTTCCACAAAGTGGTCAGTCACCTCCGCCTGGTAGTCACCAAGCCGGCGTTCAGCCTCCGCGAGTCGCTTCTCCAGATCGCGGCTGCGATTCTGATGGGGTCCCAGGTGTCGCCACAGCAGGGCGCCAGCCACCCCTCCGATTGCGAGAGCGAATAAGGCAATGAGAACTGCGGAAGTGGTCGAGATCATGGGTACCTCTTGGTGGGACGGCCGCTGTGGTGTATGAACCAGGGCGCGGCATTGTACAGCTCCGGGAAGGTACTTGTGGTCTGTTTGGGTGGAATTCAATGATTTCGCCCGCTAGAGAAGATAAGGGCGCCAACATTTGCGGGTGGCCAGGGCTCTTGCCCGGAACAGAGGTGGGCAGTAAAGTGGCGGGCCTTTTCCTGTCGGCCCAGCCGGAGCAGTCGATATCCTGATGAACGAAGCAGTTCCCAGCACGCCAAAGCAGCGCTACCTGAGCGACCTGCAGCAGCCAGGATTCGCCCACGACCCGGCTCAGGAGGCGGTTGTCGATCACCTGCAGGACTTATATGACCGGCTGGTTGTCCGCTACACTCGGACACGCAGGCCCCTGTTCAAGCGCTTGCGCGGACTGTTTGGCAGCGACCAGCAGGAGCCCGAACCGGGGCTTTATCTCTGGGGTGGTGTGGGTCGCGGCAAGACCTACCTCATGGATATCTTTTATGAAAGCCTGCCTTTCGAAGCCAAGATGCGGGCCCATTTTCACCGTTTCATGCGGCGCATTCACCAGGAACTCAAGTCGCTGGCAGGGCAATCAGATCCGCTGGAGCAGGTAGCGGACCGGCTGAGCAGGGAAGCGCGCATCATCTGCTTCGACGAATTCTTCGTGTCCGACATTACGGATGCCATGATCCTTGGTAACCTGCTGGACGCCCTGTTTCGACGCGGCGTGAGCCTGGTGACAACCTCCAATATCGTGCCCGACCAGCTCTATAAAGACGGCTTGCAACGGGAGCGCTTTCTGCCGGCGATAGCGCTGCTGAAGCGCTACACCAAAGTGGTCCATATGGACAGCCCGGTGGATTACCGGCTGCGGGCGCTGGAGCGTGCCGAGCTTTACCATTGCCCGCTGGACGAGCAGGCGGACCAGAGCCTGCAGCGAAGTTTTTCAAGCCTGGCCCCGGAGCAGACGACGGTGCGCGAGGATGTGGCCCTGGAGATCGAAGGCCGCCCGATTCGGGCGCGGCGGGTCACTGAAGACGTTGTCTGGTTCGATTTTCCGGCCATCTGCGACGGGCCTCGATCGCAAAATGATTACATCGAAGTGGCTCGCGAGTATCATGCTGTGCTCATTTCCAACGTCCCGGAATTCACCCCGGTGATTGACGATCAGGCGCGACGCTTCATCAACCTTGTTGACGAGTTCTATGATCGCAACGTGAAACTGGTGCTTTCGGCGGCCCGACCGCTGGATTCTCTGTATGGGGGAGGGAGGCTCTGCTTCGAATTCGAGCGGACCCAGAGCCGGCTTCTGGAGATGCAGAGTCATGAGTACCTGGCGCGGCCTCACAAGGCATGAAGGCAGTCTGGCTGCGTCGATTTAGTCCTTGAAATGCGCCCAGCCCTTATGTAGTATTCGCGCTCTTTTCTGGGAAGGCCCCTCGTTGGGACGGGAATTCCTCATTGTTAAGGCAGGATTTTCATGAAAACAATCAGTGCTAAGCCCGAGACGGTCAAGCGGGACTGGTATGTCATTGATGCCGCAGGAAAAACTCTGGGCCGCATGGCTGCAGAAATTGCCTCCCGACTGCGCGGCAAGCATAAGCCCGAGTTCACTCCCCACGTGGATACCGGTGATTACATCGTGGTTATCAACGCCTCTCAGGTACGCGTTACCGGCAACAAGGCGCGTGACAAGATGTATTACCGCCACAGCGGTTTCCCCGGTGGTATCAAATCCGTCAACTTCACCCAGTTGATGGAAAAGGCCCCTGAGCGCACCATCGAGTCGGCTGTGAAAGGCATGCTGCCTCGTGGTCCCCTGGGTCGGGCAATGTTCAAGAAGCTGAAGATCTACGCGGGCAGCGAACATCCGCATGCAGCTCAGCAGCCCCAGGAACTGAACATCTAATACGTGAGCTCCTTCAGGGCTCGATTGAATCTGGTCATTAAATTTCAACAACAGGCTTCTTATGGCTGACACTCAAAACTACGGTACCGGTCGTCGCAAAACATCTACTGCCCGGGTATTCATCGCCCAGGGCCAGGGCAATATCTCTGTCAATGGTCGCACCCTGGACGAGTATTTCGGCCGTGAAGTTGCTCGCATGATCGTCCGTCAGCCGCTCGAGCTGGTTGATATGACCGACAAATTCGATATCAAGATCACTGTTCGCGGCGGCGGCAGCTTCGGTCAGGCCGGTGCGATTCGCCACGGTTTGACCCGCGCGCTGATGGATTACGATGAAAGCCTGCGACCCGCTCTTCGTGGCGCCGGTTACGTTACCCGCGACGCTCGCGAGGTAGAGCGTAAGAAGGTAGGTCTGCGCAAGGCGCGTAAGCGTCCGCAGTTCTCCAAGCGCTAATTCTTCCGCTTCTGAGCTACAAGCGCCGGCTGCCTGGCGGCCGGCTACAAAAAAACGCTCATGCTACTTTGCTGGCCTGGGCGTTTTTTTATGGGCATCGCCTGCCGCTATGCGGGCTTTGACTTAGGATTTACTCACCGCCGAGTGCCTGTCTGAGAAGCGCTCCGGCCCCAGGGAACTGCTTTTAATTGGCATCTTTTATTGTCAGCAAGAGGCAATTTCTTTACCATGTTGCGGTTTTTTTGGGGCGCCACTCAGGGTAATTCTTCCGGGGTTTTCTTCTGCCGTCCGGTTCAGAAGCTGTTTCCGTGAATGCCTAGTGAACTGTTACCGAACTTTGCGAACAGTCCACGCACCATTTCCATCTATCGCTGTAATTGGGAGAAAGACGTCATGAGCAATGACGGAGTCAACGTACAACGGCGTCGATTCCTGACAGTGTCCACCACCGTGGTGGGTGCAGTTGGGGTCGTCGGTGCCGCCGTACCGTTTATCGGGTCCTGGAACCCGAGCGCCAAGGCGGAAGCCGCCGGGGCGCCGGTTAAAGTGAACATCGCCAATCTGGAGCCCGATTCAATGCTGAGCGTTGAATGGCGAGGCTTCCCGATTTTCATCGTGCGCCGTTCGGAACAGACCCTCGAAGGCATTCGCAAACTGACTGGCCAAGTCGCTGACCCTGAATCAACCGAATACCCGGATCAGCAGCCCGCCTATGCTCAGAACCCAATCCGCGCGCGCGATGAGCACCCGCAGATCATGGTTTTCAAGGCGATCTGTACTCACCTTGGTTGCGTACCGCAGTACTGGGATGTGAATCATCCTACTGATCGCGACGAGTGGTACGGCGGCTTCTTCTGCCCTTGTCATGGCTCGATGTTCGATATGGCGGGACGCGTGTTCAAAGGCGTTCCGGCCCCTTCGAACCTGGAAGTTCCTCCTTATTATTATGAAAGTGACAGCGTGCTTGTCATTGGTTTGGATTCAGAGGGGGCAGCGGCATGACCAAGTGGCTATCCGATTTTTGGGTATGGATTGACGATCGTCTGCCCGTCCAGCGTGCGTGGGACACGCACATGGCGAAGTACTACGCACCCAAGAACTTCAACTTCTGGTACATCTTTGGCGTTCTGTCGCTTCTCGTGTTGGTCAATCAGCTGCTGACCGGTGTCTGGCTGACCATGAACTACGTCCCCACCTCGGAAGGTGCCTTCGCGTCGGTGGAGTACATCATGCGCGATGTGCCCTACGGCGATATCTTGCGCTATATGCATTCGACCGGGGCATCGGCGTTCTTTGTCGTGGTTTATCTGCATATGTTCCGCGGGCTGATGTACGGTTCCTACCGGGCACCGCGCGAGCTGCTGTGGATCTTCGGTATGGCGATCTACGTGGCCCTGATGGCGGAAGCCTTCCTCGGTTACATCCTGCCCTGGGGCAACATGTCCTACTGGGGTGCGCAGGTGATCGTGTCGCTGTTTGGAGCCATCCCGGGCATTGGCGAAGGTCTGGTGCAGTGGATTCGTGGTGACTACCTGATCTCCGGTATCACGCTGAACCGCTTCTTTGCGCTTCACGTGGTAGCGCTGCCGATCGTGCTGATCCTGCTGGTGTTTCTGCACATTCTTGCGCTGCACGAAGTGGGCTCAAACAACCCGGACGGCGTCGAGATCAAGAAGAACAAGGATGAAAACGGTATTCCGAAGGATGGTATACCCTTCTTCCCATACTACCTGCCGATGCACGACCTGGTGGGCGTCATTGTCTTCCTGTTCGCGTTCTGCTTCATCGTCTTCTTCACTCCGGAGATGGGCGGCTTCTTCATCGAATACGCCAACTTCGAACCGGCGAACAACCTGAAGACACCTGAGCACATCGCACCGGTTTGGTACTTCACGCCTTTCTACTCCATGCTGCGGGCGATCAACTTCGACATTGGTCCTTTGAACTCCAAGTTCCTCGGCTTCATGGTGATGGCTGCCGCGATTGCGATCCTGTTCGTATTGCCCTGGCTGGATCGGAGCAAGGTGAAGTCAATTCGGTACAAGGGCTGGTTTAGCCGCATTGCGCTGATGGTTTTCGCCGCTGCGTTTATCATCCTGGGTGTGCTCGGTGTGAAGGCGCCGACTGAAGGTCGTACCGCGCTGGCGCAGTTCTGTACTCTGCTGTACTTCGCCTATTTCATCGGCATGCCTTTCTGGACTTCGCGGGAGAAAACCTTCCCCGAGCCGGAGCGCCTGCGCATGAAAGGTCTGCCGTTATGGATGACCCTGGGCGGTCTGGTCCTGGTAGCAGTACTGAGCTTCGTTCCGCTCAAGGCCGTGGGCGCCGAGTCGGCATTCGACTGCGGCACCATCCCTTGCGAGGACTTCAAAGCGGATCTGTCCAACAAGGAGTCTCTGCAGCGCGGCGCCAAGTGGTTCGATAACTACTGCTACGCTTGTCATTCGCTGAAGTATTCCCGCTACAAGCGGGTTGCCGAAGATCTCGGCATCCCGCCCGAGATCATGACTGAGGCCATCGTTCCCGACGCCAAGAAAATCGGTGACCTGATGACGAACGCCATGACCCGGGAAGACGGTGCGGCCTGGTTTGGTACGCCGCCGCCGGATCTGAGCCTCGAAACGCGTCTGCGCTCACCGGAGTGGGTCTATACCTATCTGCTTAACTTCTACAAGGACGAGGCACGTCCAGTGGGAGTGAATAACCGGGTGTTCGAAAATGTGGGTATGCCCCACGTGATGGTCGAACTTCAGGGCCTGCTGGAATGCGCACCAGGTACCAAGGTGGGTGCCCATGGGGAAGCGGTTCTGGACAATTCCGGCGAAGAGGCGGTCGATTTCTGTGGTGAGCTGGTTCCCACCGGCGAAGTCACCGGGAGCATGACCGAAGAGGAGTTCCAGCAGGCGGTCTACGATCTGGTAAACTACCTCGAATACGTTTCCGACCCGGGTGCGGAAGAGCGCAAGAACACCGGCGTTTACATTCTGCTGTTCCTGGCGGCGTTCCTGGTCTTCGCGATCCTGCTTGACCGCGAATATTGGCGCGATATTCATTGAGCCGATGATGGCACCTACTTAGATGTAGGTGCCACGCGCTGCTAACCAGGGGCGGTCCCGGGCTGGGACCGCCCCTGTTGCTTTAGTGCCAATGAAGTTTCCGGGCGGGCGCGTCGACCATACTGACTAGGTGATCTCAATGGGTGTTGTCACAAAACGTTCGTCAATGACTTACTTTTCGGATGGACGTGATCACTACAGCCACCGCGTGCGCATCGTGCTGGCCGAAAAGGGTGTCTCCGTCGACGTCATCGACGTGGATCCACATGACATTCCCGAGGAAGTCTCCGAGTTAAACCCCTACAACTCGCTGCCCACGCTAATTGATCGTGACCTCGTGCTCTATGAGTCCAAAGTGATGATGGAGTACCTGGACGAGCGTTTCCCCCATCCCCCCTTGCTTCCGGTGTATCCGGTAGCCCGTGCCCAGAGCCGTCTATGGATGTATCGCATCGAAAGGGACTGGTCGCCATTGGTGGATGAGGTCGTTCGTGGCAAGGACAAGGACCGGGTGGCGAAATCCCGCAAGGCACTGCTCGACAGTCTCCTGCCCATCACCCCGATATTCCAGGAGATGCCATTCTTCATGAGTGAAGAATTTACTCTCGTGGATTGCTGTCTAGCCCCGATTCTGTGGCGCCTGGAGGCGATGCAGATCAAGCTGCCGGCCAATCGGCAGACCAAACCTCTGGAGCAATACATGGAACGGTTGTTCACCCGCGAGTCGTTCCGGCAAAGTCTTACTGAATACGAGCGGGATATGCGGGATAGTTACTAAGGCCTCGTTCGAAAACACACTGGGCCTGGGCGGGAGCACTGAGTTCGTCCACTGGCTGCAATCGGAAGCTTTATTTATGTCCATGTCCTCCAGTCGGCCCTACCTGATCCGCGCGCTTTATCAGTGGATGGTGGACAACGATTGCACGCCCCACTTGCTGGTGGATGCCCATGAAAAGGGCACCTCAGTACCTCAGAGCTTCGTCAACAAGGATGGTCGGATCGTTCTCAATATCGGCCCCACAGCAGTGCGGGACCTGCGGATTGAAAACGACGCGATTCGATTCAACGCCCGCTTTGGCGGCGTGCCCACTGATATCTACGTCCCCTGTTCGGCGGTACTCAGCATCCACACCCGGGAAAACGGGCAGGGGATGATCTTTGAGCCGGAAGCTAATCGACCGCCACCGCCCGACGACGGCGGTGATACTGACTCGAAGGGTGGGGGCAAGCGCCCGAGCCTGAGGGTGGTTAAATAACAGTCACCAGTCACCGGTCACCAGCCACCAGCCACCAGCCAGCGCCACCAGAGTAATGTCGAACATATCTCTGGAGGCGGTTTCTTAATCCAATCTTTGTCCTTCCAAAATAGGCGGCACTGGGCAGTTCAGGCTGTTTGCGATCGCCCGGAACAGTTCCTGTTCAGTCACTGTAATTCTCGCATCGTAGCTGACGCAGCGGGCCAGTGCCTTCAGGAGCAGCGGTTTCTGCAATGGCTTCAGCAGCTTCAGCTTATCCAGGGCCCGGTCCAAATCGGGGAGTTTGATAGTCTCGCGGGCCAGGAAGAAGCGCGAGCCAATGCCGAGGCTCGAGAAGCTTTCCTCGTAGGCTGCCTGAGCGCGCCCCTGGTCGGTGTGGCCACTCTGCGCGATTAGCGATAGCACTAGCTGGCACTCATCCGACAGGCTTTTCAGGTTTCGATTTTCTTCATGCGTATCCCCTTGCTCGAGGTTGTGCATGGCAATTCTGTACAAGGACCACTCGAAAAGGTCCACCTTTTCATCGGCCCGAATGAGCGCAAGAAGGTTGCGTTTGAAGACTTCGTGCTGTGGAGCTGACAGGCTTTGCAGGGCCGGCAGGCAAAGCTCAAGCAATGGTATGTAAACTCCTGGCTCGAGACCGGCGATTTGCCGGCTGATGTCGTCCACCAGCCGGAATACCGCGGGATGGGCGTTTTCGCGCAAGTGCTGCCACTGCTTCTTCGCAATCCCCTCACTGCTTCTGTTTAGCAGCAGTCCGTACACGACCGCGCGAGCGGAGAAGGGCTCATGGGCGGCGTCCTTGAGATCGTCAGGGATCTCCCCAAGCAGCTGCCGAGCGCGAGCCATGTGCTCGGGACTGGGCTGGCCGATGGAATCAATGGCGGACGGCGCTTGCGCCGTGACAGCACTTGGAGCTGCGCGTTCAGAGCCTGCCGCAAAGCCGGCCATCTGCTCACCGGCTGCGCTGCTGGGTCGATCGGAAACGGCTGCCGATTCTCGCACGGCTGGGAACTGGCCGTCCCAGCTGGGCTCAATCCGGCCAATTCGTTCCTCCAGCGGAGGATGGGTCGCCATCAGGGCGTTAAAGCTGGTCCTGATGCCCTGGCCGAAAAACATGTGGCTGAATTGGACCGCACTGGGCGCTTGCAACATCGACCCTCGCGTGTAGCCGCCGATTTTTTTCAGCGCACCGCTGATGCCGACCGGATTACGGGTGAACTGTACCGCCGAAGCGTCCGCCAGAAACTCCCGCTGGCGACTGACAGCCGCCTTGATGATGTTGCCGAAAAAGGTCCCCGCATAGCCGATTACGATCAGGCCGAGGCCGAGAAGAATCATCGGCAGCGCATTGTTACCGCGGCGGCGCGCCGAGGAATAGGCGCTCACCTGCGCGGAGCGAAGCAGAAAGTAGCCAATCAAGCCGATCACCAGAATCCCGTGGAGAATGCCCACCAGGCGAATGTTCAGGCGCATGTCGCCGTGCAGAATGTGACTGAACTCGTGAGCGACTACCCCCTGTAATTCATCGCGGTTCAGCAAGCGGATACAGCCCCGGGTTATCCCGATTACCGCATCCTGCGGTTTGAAACCTGCCGCAAAGGCGTTGATCCCATCTTCCTCGATCAGGTAAACCGGCGGCACCGGCGTGCCTGACGCGATGGCCATTTCCTCGACAACGTTGAGAATCTTGCGCTCGTCAGGGTCGCTGGTGTTGATGTTGATCAGCCGTCCGCCGAGCGCTTCGGCTACCTTCTGACCGCCACCGCTTAATTGCAGAAGCTTGTAGGTGCTTCCCAGCGCAACAACGCTGCCGACGCCAAGCGTGATATAGCCGAGTATCTCCCAGCTCAAGCTGTGAAAGGCGAGCTGTACGACGTTGGCGTCGGCCGGTTGCGACATGCCGTTGCCGCCGTACTGAAAGTAAAAGAGGAGCACCGAGACCAGCAGCGTGGTGATGGCGATTAGGCTGATGACAGCCAGCAGCATGAGGAGAACAAGCCGCCGCGTGTTGCGGCGGGCGGTGTCCTGATGTTCGAAGAAATTCATGGCAGCGGTTTAAAAGGCAACCTTTGGAGCTGCCTGGATTTGCTCGTGATCCTCGAATTCGAGTAGCCCGGCATCTTCTTTGTGACCGAAAGCGGGCGCGACAACGACGGCAGGGAAGGACTGCTTGTAGGTGTTGTAGTTCATGGCGGAGTCATTGTAGGCCTGCCGTGAAAAGGCCACCTTGTTCTCCGTACTGGTGAGCTCTTCTGAAAGCTGCATCATGTTCTGATTGGCTTTCAGATCGGGGTAAGCTTCCATCACTACATTGAGCCTGCCTAGCGCATTGGTCAGTGCGCCCTCGGCACCGGACAGCTGGTCCATTGCCTCTTTGCTTCCGGGGCGACTGGCAGCAGCTTCCAGGCCTCTCGCAGCCGCATTGCGCGCATTGATGACCGCTTCCAAGGTTTCTCGCTCGTGAGCCATGTAGGCTTTCGCCGTTTCCACCAGATTGGGAATCAGATCATGGCGGCGCTTCAACTGCACCTGGATCTGTGCGAAGGCGTTTTTGTAGCGATTCTTCAGGCTGACCAGCTTGTTGAAAACTGCAATCGCATAGAAGATGACGATCGCCAATACGACGATGATGACAATGGCCGTAATGCTCATGGATGCCCCTCTCTCTTGTTGTTCGGATCCTGCTAGCTGGCGCCGATAGTAGCATAGCGTCTCTGAAGAACGGGAGGTGGCCACCGAGACACGGACCGAACGCAATCTTTTCTGGCGACTGGCACTGACGACTGCGACTTTGCTCTAACCCGTGTTGCGCATTCCCGCCGCGATACCCGCAATGGTCACCATCAGCGCCTTCTCCGCAACCGGCGACGAAGCTCCGCGGTCACGATGGAGCAGCTCTACCTGGAGGAGATTCAGCGGATCTGTATAGGTGTTGCGCAGTCGCACCGACTCCTTCAGCCAGGGCAGGCCTTGCAGAAGATTTTCGTCATTGGCAATGGAAAGCACTACCTCGATGTCCTTGCGCAGGCGATCGCGCAATACGGCGCCGAGTGGTTGCAATCGCTCTTCCACAAGACGGCTGTCGTAGTAGGTGGACAGATCCGGGTCGGCCTTGGCGAAGACCATTTCCAGCATGCTGATGCGAGTGGAAAAGAAGGGCCACTCGTCGCACATCTTTTCGAGCTCCTGTCGTTTGCCCCGTCTGACCAGTTGCTCGATAGCATCGCCGGCGCCGTACCAGGCGGGCAGCATCAGCCGGTTCTGGGACCACGCGAAAATCCATGGAATTGCCCGCAAGCTTTCGATGCCGCCTTCCTGGCGGCGCTTTGCAGGGCGTGAACCGAGGGACAGTTTGCTCAACTCGTTGATGGGCGTACTGCTGCGAAAGTAGGCGAGAAAATCCGGATTTTCCCGCACCAGCTTCCGATAGGCTGTGGAAGAAATATCAGAGAGTTGGTCGAGCAACTCCCGCCACTCGGGTTTCGGGTTCGGTGGCGGCAGAAGATTGGACTGCAGCATTGCACTGGTATACAGACCGAAACTGGTGACCGCGATCTGAGGCAGGCCAAGCTTGAAGCGGATCATTTCGCCCTGTTCGGTAACCCGCAGTCCATTTTCGAGGGAGCCAGGCGGCTGTGATAGCAAAGCCGCGTGCGCCGGTGCGCCGCCGCGCCCGATGGTGCCGCCACGTCCATGGAAAAGCGTCAGTTGCACGCCGGCGTTTTTGGCGACCTCGAGCAAGGCTTCTTGCGCGCGGTACTGAGCCCAGGACGCGGCCATCACCCCCGCATCTTTGGCCGAATCCGAGTAGCCGATCATCACCATCTGACGATTTTCGATTCGGTTCCGGTAGGAAGGTGTGGCAAGCAGTTGTTCGATCACCTCAGCGGCATTGTTGAGGTCGTCCAGTGTTTCGAACAGCGGCGCAACCTGCATGCGGAAGCGGCAACCGAATTCGCGCAGCAGCAATTGCACGCCGAGAACATCCGAGGGCGCGTGAGCCATGGAAATGATGTAAGCACCCAAGGCCTGCTGCGGTTGTTCACCGATCATCGCAAAGGTATCGAGGACCTCGCGCACTGCATCGCTGGGCTCCCAGCGTCTGGGAAACAGCGGGCGCTTGTTTTCCAGCTCCGCGCTCAAAAACTCGATGCGTTCTTGTTCCGACCAGCTTTCGTAATCGCCAATTTCCAGATAGCGGGTCAGCTCACCGAATACCTGTGTATGCCGGCTCGATTCCTGACGAATGTCCAGCCGTAGCAGATGCACGCCGAAGCAGCGCACCCGGCGCAGAGTATCGCGAAGTTTGCCATCGGCAATAATGCCCATACCGCAGTCGTGCAGCGAGCGGTAGCAGGCGTAAAGCGGCTCCCACAGCTGGCTGTCATCGCTGAGAATATCGGAGTTCTGTGGTTCCCGGCCTTTCAGGAGATCATCCGTGTATTGCAGCGTATTCTGCAGCAGGCTCCGGACTTCCTTGAGTACGGCGCGGTAGGGCTCCCGCTGCTCTCCTACCAACGCGGACACCGCATCGGAACAGCGATTCATCGAAAGCTCGCTGATCAGACCGTTGATGTCACCGAGAAAAAGGTCCGCCGCCTTCCATCGGGCCAACAGCAAGACTTCCCGGGTTATCCTCGCCGTCACATTGGGATTGCCGTCCCGGTCGCCGCCCATCCAGGAGGTGAAATGGATGGGGTGGTAAGTGATGGGCAAGTCGTAGTCGAGTTGCTTCTTGACCGTTCGGCCCAGCTTGTTGAGAAACAGCGGTACCGCTTCCCAAAGAGAATTCTCAATGACGGCGAAGCCCCAAATGGCTTCGTCCACCGGGGTGGGTTTTTCGGTACGGATCTCGTCCGTGTGCCACCACTGAGCAATCTGCTGAGCCAGACCCTGGCGGGTGCGATGGAGGCTTTCCTCGTCCAGCTTGCGTGTCTGCAGATCGAGAAGATAGTTATAGATCCGGCTTTGCTTTTCGATCAGTGTGCGTCGCGTGATTTCTGTCGGGTGTGCAGTCAGCACCAGGTCGATGTGGAGGTTCTCGATCGCAGCCAGCAATGATTCACGACCAACGCCTTCCTCCAGCATCCAGGTGATCTGTTCGCTTAGCGAGCTGAGCGCACTCAGCTGTTTGTTGTCTGCATTGAGCGTGCTGTGCAACTGTTCGGCGATGTTGGCGAGATTCAGAAACTGGTTGAACGCGCGTGCCACGATGACCAGCGACTCCGGCTCAATGGTGGCGAGATAATCGATCAGCTCCGCGCGTTTGCCCTGGACTCCTTCGCGGTAGGCCTTGGCCAGTTGCCTGACGTGTTCCACCTGATCGAGCAGTGCCTGTCCCTCGGAACGGGCAATCGTATCGCCGAGCATTCGTCCCAGCATGTCCACGGCACTTTTGAGATCCCGATAATCATCGGCGGAGGCCACTTTGCTGCTGGTAATATCGGAAGCCAATGTTGTATTTCCTCGCGAATGGAAGACGTCGGGGCCGCGTGGCGGCGGACCGGGTAGCAACGATGTTCGCCAAAGCCTACCACAGACAGCAATGAGGATAAATTTCGCCAGGAGTACGCCCGTGCAGCCTTCCGTGCGTCCCAGTAGGGCGTGTCACTGACGCCCAGCTCAACGGCACTGGCAAGGGAGTTGCAGGGCAGCTGACTGGGCACGGAAGGACCACAGTCGCCCGGCTGGAGCAATGCACATGGCGAACTGCGCAGCACGGAGAGAGGAATGATTTGTGACATCTTGATTGTCGGCGGCGAAGGCGACCTTGCCTATCGGAAGCTGTATCCTGCCTTGTACCACCTGGATGCAGCGGGCTGTCTCTCCGACTGCATGCGCGTGGTGGGCATTGCCCGCAACCCGGCGGCTGCGGACGACTTTCCCGGAAAGGTGCGTAGCAAGTTCGAACATTTTCACGGCTCGGATGAGCTGGACGAGCGAGTATGGCAGCGCTTCTCTTCTAGGCTTCAGTACTACGCTCTGGATGCCACCTCGGAGACCGACCTGCGCGTGCTGCGCGAACAGGTTTTCACCAGCGAAAAGCGTGATCTGATCGTCTACCTGGCGACGCCGCCGACTATCTTTGCCCCGATTTGCCAGTCGCTCTGGGCGGTCGGTCTGGTACGCGACAACAGCCGCCTGGTGGTGGAAAAGCCTCTGGGCGACAGCAGAGAGTCCTTCCTCGACATCAACCGCAGTCTCACTTCCATTTTTCGCGAAGACCAGGTCTATCGCATCGACCACTACCTGGGCAAAGAAACGGTTCAGAACCTGCTGGCGATGCGCTTCGCCAATGCGCTGTTCGAGCCTCTCTGGAACAGCCACTACATCGACCATGTGCAGATTACGGTTGCGGAAACTGTCGGCGTCGAGGGCCGCTGGGATTTTTATGATGAAGCTGGGGCATTGCGCGACATGGTGCAGAACCATCTGCTGCAACTGCTTTGCCTCGCCGCCATGGAGCCGCCGGCGCGTCTGGATGCTCAGTCCGTGCATGACGAAAAACTCAAGGTGCTGCGCTGCCTGAAACCGATGAGTAAACGCGACGTAAGGGACAACACGGTTCGCGGGCAGTATGCGGCGGGTGCGGTCAAAGGCAAACCGGTGCCGGGCTACCTGGAAGAGGAGGGCGCCCGCCACGGATCCACCACCGAAACTTTCGTGGCGGTAAAAGCCGAGATCAACAATTGGCGTTGGGCGGGCGTTCCTTTCTACCTCCGGACCGGCAAGCGGATGGTGAAACGATTTTCTGAAATAATCATCCAGTTTAATGACGTGCCACATTCGATCTTCGGCGAGCAGATCACTTCTGGCGCTCCCAATCGGCTCACGATTCGGCTGCAGCCGGATGAAGGCATTCGCCTGCATTTGCTGAACAAGGTTCCGGGGCTTGACGACTCAATGCCGCTGGAGTCGGTCGCGCTCAATCTAACGCTCTCCGATGTGTTCACCCACCAGCATGTGCCCGACGCCTATGAACGGCTGTTTTACGACGTGATCCGTGCGAACTCGACGCTGTTTGTACCCGCCGACCAGGTGGAGGCCGCGTGGGAATGGGTGGACAAAATCATCGAGGGTTGGAAGGCTACCAACAAAAAGGTGGTCAATTACACAGCAGGAAGCTGGGGGCCGGCCGAGAGTATCGCTCTGATTGCACGGGACGGGCGACAGTGGCATGAGTGAGGAGTAGGCAAGCGGTGGTGAATCATAAATCGTGGCTTCTGCAGTAGAAGCAATTCACAATCTACGATTTGCCGGTTCTAGTGATTGGAGAAGGTATGTCCTGGACAGTCAACAAATTCGATTCCAATGAAGCGCTGATCATTCAGCTCACCGAAAAGATTGTCGGTGATCTCCAACAGGCGGTCGGCGACAGGGGCAGCGCCAGCATGGCGGTTTCCGGTGGAAGTACCCCCAAGAGCCTGTTTGCGCGGCTCGCCGCCAGCGACCTGCCCTGGGACAAAGTTTTCATTACCCTGGTGGACGAGCGCTGGGTAGATGCGGACCATCCCGACTCCAACGCCCGATTGGTGCGGGAAAATCTGTTGCAGGATCGGGCCGCGGCAGCGAATTTCATACCCTTGAAAACACCAGCGCCCGATCCGTTTTCAGCCGAAGAGGAAGTGCAATCGCGCTTGCGCGATCTACGCATGCCTTTCGACGTGGTGATTCTCGGTATGGGGGGCGACGGTCACACCGCCTCGTTTTTCCCGGGCGCCGAGACCTTGCGCCGGGCGTTGCATCCCGATAGCGAAAAGCAATTGTGTTGCGCCGTGCGGCCACCCCATGCGCCTCATGATCGGATGACACTGACGCTGCCAGTCCTGCTGGCAGCAAAACATCTGATTTTGCATCTGGTTGGGAAGGACAAGTGGCAGGTGCTGCAAAAAGCCCTGCAGCCCGGCAAAACTGAGGAGTTGCCGGTGCGCTCCGTACTCCATCAATCGAAGGTCCTGCTGGACGTTTACTACGCGGCCGAATAGGCGATCGCAGCGATCAAATCCAAGAGAGGAAGTAGAGAAGATGAGCTCACTGCACCCGGTAGTGGAATCAGTGACAGCACAGGTGCGCGAGCGCAGTCGCGAGTCGCGGCAGCGTTACCTGCAATGCATGCAGCGCACGCGCGACCAGGATCCGCCACGACGTATTCTCTCCTGCGGCAATCTCGCTCACGGCTACGCCGCCTGCGGGGAATCGGACAAGGAAACCATCCGGCTGATGCAAAGTGCCCATATCGGCATCGTCAATTCCTACAATGATGTAATTTCGGCCCATGCTCCGATGGTCGCTTATCCGGATCTTATCAAGGAAGTGGCTCGCGAAATGGGCTCCTCGGCGCAGGTGGCGGGCGGTGTCCCGGCCATGTGCGACGGGGTTACGCAGGGACGCACCGGCATGGAGTTGAGCCTGTTCAGCCGTGACGTGATTGCGATGGCTACGGCGGTCAGTCTGAGTCACAACATGTTCGATGCCGTGATGTGTCTCGGCACCTGCGACAAAATCGTGCCGGGGCTGATGATCGGTGCACTGCAATTCGGCCATTTGCCCGTAGGCTTCATGCCGGCCGGTCCGATGCCTTCCGGGATTCCCAACAAGGAAAAGGCCAACGTTCGGCAGCGCTATGCGGAAGGCAAGGCCACCAAGGAAGAGCTCCTCGAGGCGGAATCCTCTTCCTACCACGCGCCCGGCACCTGTACCTTTTATGGCACCGCCAACAGTAATCAGGTCATGATGGAAATGATGGGCGTGCAGCTGCCTGGCTGTTCTTTCATTAACCCCGACCATCCTTTGCGTCCGGCGATGATCCGTGAGACCACTCTGCGCCTGATTGCCGCAGCGGATACCAGCTCTGAGCGCCACATTCCCCTTCTGCGAATGGTCACCGAAGAGTCCATCGTCAATGCCCTGGTGGGTTTGCTCGCAACCGGTGGCTCCACCAATCACACGCTTCACCTGGTGGCGATGGCGAAAGCGGCAGGCATCGACCTGCGCTGGGATGACTTCGACAATCTGTCCCGGGTGGTGCCGCTGATTGCCAGGGTGTACCCCAACGGGGACGAAGATGTGAACGCTTTTCAGCGTGCCGGCGGCATGGCCTATCTGATGCACGAGCTGCGAAATGCCGGGTTGGTCAACGAAAACGTAGTGACACTGATGGGCGAGGGGCTGGAGACTCATGAGTACGAGCCGTCGCTGGATGAACAGGGAAGGCTGGAATGGCGCGAACACATCGAAGAAAGCCGCTGGACTGAGGTGCTGCGCCCGGTGGCAGAGCCCTTTGACAAGGAAGGCGGCTTGCGACTGGTGCGCGGTAACATCGGTGAGGGCATCATCAAGATTTCGGCAGTGAAACCGAAGAGCCGCAAGACCACGGCCTCGTGCATCATTTTTCACGAGCAAAGCGAACTCAAAGAAGCCTTCGAAGCCGGGCAGCTGAACCGGGACTTCGTTGCAGTGGTGCGGTTTCAGGGACCGAAGGCCAACGGCATGCCCGAGCTGCACCATCTGACTCCCTATCTGGGAGTTCTGCAGGACCGGGGCTACAACGTCGCGCTGCTAACCGACGGGCGCATGTCGGGCGCCTCCGGGAAAGTGCCGGCCGCCATTCACGTCACACCGGAAGCGGTGGACGGTGGACCGATTGCCAGGCTTCGGGATGGAGACGTGATCACCATTGATGCTGACGCCGGCGTCGTGTCAGTTGACGTGCCCGAACAAGAACTGCTGGCCCGCGAACCTGTTCGCCATCAGCGCGCCAACGACACACTGGGGCGCGGCCTGTTCGAGGCCTTCCGCACTCATGTGAGCGACGCGAACCGCGGTGCAGGCGTTTTCTGAAGGGCAGAGGGATGAACAGAGGCGCAGAGGAGTCGTCATGAACAGAACAGAACCGCTTGCCAGCCTGTTAGCGCGCCTTCGCGTCCTGCCGGTGCTCACGGTTGATGACGCCGAACAGGCAGTCGCCACATCAAGAGCCTTGCAGGCGGGTGGCTTGCAGGCCGTGGAAATCACTTTGCGTACTCCGGCCGCATTGCAGGCCATCGCTGCGGTAAAGGCCGCGCTGCCCGACTTCATCGTCGGCGCAGGCACGCTTAGAGCCGCGGCTGATGTGGAAGCGGTCAGCGCCGCTGGCGCCGACTTCGGCGTTAGCCCGGGATGCACCCGAGAGCTGGCCAGTGCGGCCCGAAATACGGGTTTGTCCTTCCTGCCCGGCGTGGCGACCCCCTCGGAGATCCTGGAGGGAATGGAACTCGGTTTCGATTGCTTCAAGCTCTTCCCCGCTGAAGCAGTGGGCGGCATACAGCTGCTGAAGGCCCTGGCCGGACCGTTCGAGGGGGTTACCTTCTGTCCCACCGGCGGGGTCAGCACGCGCAATCTGCAGGACTATCTGGCACTGCCCAATGTAATTTGCGTCGGAGGATCGTGGATGGTGCAGCAGGATCTGCTGCGCGGCGGGCAATGGGGCGAAGTGGAAAGGCTGGCCAGGGAGTCCCGGCAGTAGGTAGCCAGGAAAAGCCGGCAGCAGGCAAAACTTTATTCAGCCGATGTGGTTAAGCGGACCGTCGAAAGGTCCGCTAAACCCTGACTGGTCACCGGCGGTCCATGTATTCCACAGCAAGCACAACCTTCTGAACACCGGAAGTACCGCTGGCAATTTCCGCCGCTTTTTCCGCTTCGGCCCGCGGGATCATCCCCATCAGATAAACCACGCCGTTTTCCGTCAGCACCTTCACCCGCGTCGCTCGCACCTGCTTGTTGGCGGCCAGCTTGGTTTTAACCTTGCTGGTGAGCCAGGCATCGTTGGTATTTGCCAGGAAAGAAGTCGGTGCCTGAATCGTCAACTCGTTATGCACCTGGCGAACATTGCTGAGCTTCGCCACCGTCCGGCCTGCCAGTTCCCGCAGCTCGGCGTTCTTTACCTGACCGGTGAGCAGAATCACCTGGTTGAAGCTGGTGACGGTGATCGGTGCACTTTTCAGAGCGGGGTGCGCTTTGTTGATGTTTACCGCGGCGATGGTTTCCAGCTGGGAATCATCGATCATGGTGCCCATAGTGCGCCGATTGGGATCCATCTCGATAGGCTCGCTGGTGGTCGCGCCGACGAGCGATACACAGCCGCTCAGCCAGATGCTCAAGATCGGAAGACAGAAGATAGCTAGCTTTTTCATAGAGGATCCTGGGCTCCGAAGAGTTGGTAATCAACAAGGTCACAAAGGCAAAAGCCGGTCAGCAGGTGCACCTCGTGCACGTGGGCCGCGGAATCAGAGGACACCCGCAGCTCGAGATCGTCGCTGTCCAGCAAGGTCGCCAGATCTCCCCCGTCACTGCCGGTCATTGCGATGACTTTCATCTGCCGGTCGTGAGCCGCGGCGACTGCCTGAACGAGATTGCTGGAATTGCCGCCGGTGGTAATCATCAACAGGATATCGCCGGCGTTGCCAAGTGCTCTGATTTGCCTGGCGAACACATCGTTGAAGCTGACATCATCGGCTATGGCGGTGATGGCAATGCTGTCGGCAGCGATATTCACCGCGGGCAGACCGGGGCGTTCCTGCTTGAGCCGATTCACCAGCGTGGCAACCAAAACCTGCCCGATTGCCGCGGAAGATCCGTTGCCAACCACCAGTATCTTGCCCTCGTTGAGCAGACTTCCGACGATCACTTCGCTGGCCGTTGCAATCAGCGGAGCCAGTGTTTCTCCCGCTTGCATCTTGATTTCGATGCTCTGGTGGAAGGTTTGAATGATTCGTTCCTGCATGCTTTCTCGCAATAAATAGCCGCAAAGATGGCCGGATGGCTCTAAAACGCGTTCTTGATCCACTCGATCGAGCGATCGCCGGCGATGCTGATAACGTCGAAGCGACAGGGCAGCTTGTCGGTCAGCCCGCTGGCTTGCAGAAAATGCTCGGCAGCTCGCCGCAGCTTCGACTGCTTGCCCCAGTCCACCGTCTCCGCCGGTGAGCCAAAGCGCTGCTGCTTGCGGTAGCGAACCTCGACAAATACACAGGTGCTTCCGTCGGCCATGATCAAATCGATTTCGCCCCCCTTGCAGCGATAATTCCGTTCACGCAGGCGCAGGCCCCGGGCAATCAAATAGTCTTCAGCGTGGCGCTCGGCACACTCACCGCTCTTGCCAGCCGACCGGCCGGAAGCTGGTCGCCTGCGTCGGAGCCATTTAGTTGGCAACATCAGCTTCGGTCACTACCGTGGGTAGCGGCATGGCCTGGCCGTTCACCACCTGTGCCCAGATCTGCTCGCGTTGCACTTTTCGTTCGGGAGTCAGAGCGAGTACACCGGTCTGTCCGTAAAAGCGGGTACCTTCCACTTGCTCGAGTTGCTTGAGACGCGGATAAAGTCGGAAGGCATCCACGCCCATTGCATAGAGGCGGACGTAGGCCGACTCCGGCTCAGCGTGTTCGCTCACGGCCTGTTTAACGGTGCTGCTGGTGTCGAAATACCAGGGCAGGGTTATGAACCGTATGCCGTTCAGGTCGCTACTGGTGCGGTTCTGATCGTAGGCCGCGAAAACGGCGCTGGTGGAATATACCGGCAGGTCGGCGGCGTAGTGAAAGGCAAGCGTTGGCTTCAGCAACTGAGCAGCGGCGGGGTCTGCGACCATGAACACGAAGTCCACATCCTGTCTGCGTCGAGGTGCCTCGAATTCGACACTGCGGCCAAGCAGACGGCGC
This sequence comes from Proteobacteria bacterium 005FR1, assembly GCA_026192395.1. Taxonomy (GTDB): domain Bacteria; phylum Pseudomonadota; class Gammaproteobacteria; order Pseudomonadales; family Cellvibrionaceae; genus WACF01. The sequence continues at coordinate 1,421,259 of WACF01000001.1, read as the reverse complement.
AAGTCGCGACCGCGTTCCCGGCTTTCGTCCACCAGAAGAGCTGATTCCACTACCGAGGAATAGTCCTGCTGATCCGCATAGTAGCTTTGATTGACGATGGTGCCACCCAGCGCTTCCCAGGTTTCGCGAAAGGCCCGGGCGTGGCGATCGCCGCGCTTGTTCTGCGGCGCCAGTACGAGTGCATAGCGATGTCCTTCCAGGAAGGCACGTTGAGCTACTTGTCGGGCTTCGTCCTCGACCTCGAAACTGAACTGATACAACTGCTCAGCGGTCGCGAAGGGCGCTTCGGCATAGTTCAGGGCCAGGGTCGGCACCGGGAGGTTGGGACGGGCCTGCAACTGCTCGAGGTTCTCGGGGCGCAAGGGTCCGACGATCAGCTCGGCACCGTCTTGTACGGCCAGATCGTAGACCGCGTTGAAGTCGTCCTGGTTGGTATTGAAAATGCGAATGTGGGGAGTGTGGCTGCCGCGGCTGCGCGCCTCGTAGTATGCCGCCAGAAAGCCGTCGCGCACCGCTCGACCGGCCCGTTCATAATCGCCATTCAAAGGCAGCAGCAGGGCCACCTGACGCGGTTGATTCTCTACCAATTGCTGCAGCAGCTGAAGATCGCTGGGCAACAGCAAGGTCGCGGGATGGCGGGGATTGCTGGCGATCCACTTGTCGATGGTGGCCAGCTGTCGATCCAAATCCGAGGCGTTGTTCTTGCTGAGAATGGCCAGATCGATCCAGCCCTTCAGTACTTCATTGCGCGCATCCGCCGCGCGTGCTGTGTCCATGCCGGCTGAGAGTGCTTGCAGCTCGGGCTGGGAAATGCTCATCAGGCTATGCCAGATTGCATCCTGATTGGCGAGCTTTTCCGCCTCTGTAGTCAGCCGAGGGCTCAGTGCAATCCGCTCCACTACGCTGTCGATGGACTCTCCGAGCGTCGCGAACAGCTGCGCCCGTCGCTCGCGCAGAACTCTCAGCGACTCATCGGCGAGGGAGTTCCACTGTTGTTCAATCCGGGGGTTGGTTAGAATGCGCTGCGCGAGAAAGTATGCGTCTGATCCGATGGCGAGCTCGCTGTAGAGCAGGGTGTAAGCGACGAAATCATCCTCAAACAGGACATCAGGGTCGATGGAGGCGAGCAGATTTTCTGCCCATTCGTCCTCACCCAGTTGGACCAGCAAGCGCGCGGCTTGCAGGTAGAGCTTGTCACGTTGCGGCGATTCACTGGTTTGCGCCTGCGCGAGCAAGTCACGCACCTGTTCACTGGAGGCCTGATCGATGACCTTGCTATCGTCGCCAGGCATCTCAGGCTGGCCGCTACAGCCTGCCAGCACGAGGGCGCTGCACAGCGCCAGAACAATTGGTAAGCGGGAGAAAGCGCGGGTAGTGATGGGCATGAGGAAACCTGCAGATCGCACCACAGCAGGTGCAAGCTCGTTGTTGTTCAAAGTGGTTTAACCAACACGGAAAAAGCCTATGAATCACTCACCTGCCGAGCATGCAAACGGCGGCAAAATTGCGGCTGGCGGCGTTCTGTATGTGGTGGCCACCCCGATCGGCAATTTGGCAGATATGGTACCCCGAGCCACAGAAACACTACAACAGGTGGACATAATCGCTGCGGAGGATACGCGGCACAGCAAGCGATTGCTGGAACATTTTCACATTTCAACCCCGCTGCTCGCCTACCACGATCACAACGAACAGCAGAGCCTTCCGGGCATTCTGTCGCGGCTCGGACAAGGCCAGAAAGTGGCCCTTATCTCTGATGCGGGAACACCGCTGGTCTCCGATCCAGGCTACCGGCTGGTGCGTGCCGCCCGCGAGGCGGGCTTTGCGGTAGTGCCCATTCCGGGTCCTAGCGCCTTGATCGCGGCGCTCTCCGTGGCGGGACTACCCTCAGACCGGTTCACCTTTGAGGGGTTCCTGCACGCCAAATCCGGCCAGCGCCGCAAGCAGCTGGAAAATCTGCAGCGGGAGAGCCGCACGCTCATTTTTTACGAGGCTCCCCACCGTATCCTCACCTGCCTGCGGGATCTGGCGGACGTGTTCGGCGCGGACCGGGAGGTAGTGTTGGCCCGCGAACTGACCAAGACCTTCGAAACGGTACTCGCCGGCAGCGCCATGGAAGTTGCTGATCGGGTCGAAAGCGATCCCAACCAGCAGAAAGGAGAAATCGTTTTACTGGTCCGCGGTGCCGAAAGCCCAGAGACCACTGAAGTGGATCCCGAAGCTCAGCGTGTCATGGCCATCCTGCAACGTGACTTGTCACTAAAGCAGGCCGCCAGCCTGGCTGCCGAAATTACCGGGGCCAAGAAGAATGCGCTCTACAAATGGGCGGTTGATAATAGTCACTAGTCCCCAGTCACCGGTCTCCAGATGGGGGATGAGTCGAATTTGCCTCTGGCGACTGGATACTTGAGACTCGACACTGTTTCTTTGAGAGGAGATGAAAATGCAAAGACTGGCCAACAAAGTAGCCGTAATCACCGGCGGCACCAGCGGCATCGGTGCAGCCACTGCCGAAGTGTTCGCGCAACAAGGCGCGAAGGTGGTAATCGCCGGACGTTCCGTTGAAAAGGGCGAGGCCCTGGCGGAGCAGCTGGGGGAGAATGTCGTTTACGTGCAGGCGGACGTGACCCGCGAAGATGACATCCGCGATCTGTTGCAAACCGCCGTCGACCAGTTCGGCAAGCTGGATGTGTTGTTCAACAATGCGGGCGGATCCACCCGGGGCGGCTTTGACACGGTCACTCAGGAGGAATTCACCAACGGGCTGCAACTGCTCCTGGGCAGTGTCGTACTCGGTATCAAACACGCGATCCCGCACATGAAGGCCAATGGTGGTGGCTCCATCATCAACAACGCCAGCATCGCGGCGATTCGCTATGGCCAGGGTGGCCATGTGTATGCGGCGGCAAAGGCAGGCGTGACTCACTACACCAAACTCGCCGGTGTTGAGCTCGGTCAGCACAACATCCGCGTTAACTGCATCTCTCCGGGGGCAATCGCCACGCCGATTTTCTGGGGCGGTTCGCAGCGAGCCGATGAGCTGAGCGAAGAAGAAAACGCGAAGAAAATGGACAAGCTGCAGCGCAATCTGGCCAAAGCCACACCGCTGCCCAGTTCAGGTTTCGCCAAGGACATCGCTTACGGCGCGCTGTATCTGGCCAGCGACGAAGGGCGTTTCGTCAACTCACATGACCTTGTGATCGACGGCGGAAGAACGGCGATGTTTTACGAGCGGGGGGAATAAAACCACCGGATGGAGCGCTGCACGATTCAGGAGCATCTTCATAAGCTCGACCCTGGATTCCGTGCGCTCCACCCAGACTACGAGAGGGCGAGACTGGAACAGTTGCTGTAGCCGACGGATTCTTTGTCCAGCTCACTGCAGGCAGCGCTTAAGCGGAGTTCCAATTTTTCGATGCTTTCGCGCGCCTGTTCCTTTTCCTTCCAGTCATCCAATGAGTTTCGCAGAGTCTGCAAACGACCGAAGTTGCGCCCGGAAAAAACATCCCGATCCTGCTCAAGATTGTCCAATAGTCCGGACAAGGCGCTGCTGATTTCTTCCACCCGTTCAGGCTGCATGCGGATCAGTCCCGTCACGTATTCCACTCCCCACTGAAAACGAGTGGCTTTGCCCTCTGCGGCGTCATAGGCGCGCTTCAGCCAATCGCTGGCACTGGCGACATCCTGCTGTTTCTCGGCGAGCGAAGCGAGGCCACTCATGAAGTACCAGGGGGAACCGGATTTTTCGACTTCGGCCAACAGCATCGCGCGGGATTCGTCGTCAAGATGTGCGGCTTGCAATACCTGGTAGGCCTTGTTGATCACGGTTTGCCGCGCGCTGCCCTGGGTGCTCTCATCCATTGCTGTCACGTGCTGCCGGACCGCTGCCAGGGTCTCCGCGGGCAGGTGCTGGGCTTCGGGGTTGTTAAGCCAATAGAGGTGTAGTTGCGGGTACCAGCTGCCCAGTTGTTCCGCTTTGGACAAGGACGGGTGCTGACGGACGTCTTCCATGGCAGTGGCCCATTGGTCGCTGAGAGCCTGTCGGGTGTCGCCGGGCTCGGTGATGAGTCGCATCACCTCTTCGGACCAGAACATGGACATGTCATGATTGGCGAGCACCAGCCGTTGATCCGCGAGCAGCGATTCAAGCCTTTGCTGCGCATTGCGCTGCTGTTCCGGCGAAAGCGACTGGCCGAGGCTGTGGGTCAGCAATAACGATTGCAGAAAAAGACGCGAAGCGGCCAGCGTGTTTCCTTTCTGATCGGCAGCTGTTGAAAGTTGCGCAAGCAGCTCCGGTGTCGCCTCGATCTCGCCATCCAGGTTCTCCTGCTCCCAGGAGTAGTAGGCCAGCTGCGTGAAGTCTTCGGCCGACAACTTGTCCGGTGTGTTCAGCGCCTGTTCGATGAGGGTGGAGGTCTTGCGCAAACCATCGAGACTCAGCCGCAAAACGTCGTTATAGCGCTCGATTTCGATCGCGCCGGGTATGCGGGTAACTTCCTCTCCACCGGCATTGAAGATAATCATCGTGGGATAGCCCTGCACCGCGAAGTGCTCGCCCCATGTCTGCGCGCGACCAGTATCACCGTCAAGGTAAACGGGGATGAACAGCTTGCTCTGGGCGATGAAGTTCGGGTCTTTGAAAACGGTCTGCTTGATCTCCTCGCAGGGAGGACACCAGACTGCTCCCCAGTAAAGGTATAGTGGCTTGTCTTGCTTCGCAGCGGTGGCGAAGGCTTCCTCGACCGTGCCGGGAAACCAGGGGATGTCGGCGGTGGATTCAGAGGCGGACTCTTGAGGCACCTGCGGATCCATAGGTTCTCTCTCACATCCGGTGAACAGGAGCGACGCGAGCAGCAATATCGTAGGAATCTTCAGAGCCTGGTTCATGGCATTCTCCGGAGTTCTCAAGCATCACCTGTGCGGGCGATGAAGATGATGGAAGCGGATTGGCCGCTGGCCGGGTTGCGCGGTTCGACCGTTGCCAGTTGCCTAAACCCGCTGCGCTGAAACAACTCAACCCAGCTTTCAACCGTGCGGAAATACCAGGGCGCGGGATTCCTGAAATCGCTGCTGAACCCCGCCCATGATCCGGACCGCCATCCGTCCCGATACTCGGCACCAGCGTAAACGCGCGGATGCAGCGTTTGCACGATGACGCGTCCACCGGGTTCTAGCAGCATGGGAATGGCACCGACCAACGCGTCCACCGAGTCGCCGCCCAAGAGGGAAAAGTTGCATACCGCGAGATCGAATTGCTGCGCCAGGTTGCCGCTGGTCACTACCCGATAGCTCATGCAGCGGTAGTCGCCCGCGGACAGCCGCTGAGCGCTCTCCACCAGTTCCGCGACCGCATCGATGCCTGTGGCCCGCGCGCCGCGTTCCTGAATGGCCCGGCACAGCCAGCCTTCGCCGCAGCCGATGTCCAGGGCAGATGCGAATGGCTCGGCAAAAACAGCGTCGACAATAGCCTGGTCGGTTATGCGGCGACGACTTGCAATGGTCTTCTCCCGAACCGCGCGGGTCCAGGCGCTGGCATTCTGCTGCCAGAACTCGAGAATACTTGATTCGCTGTCGTCGCTCATGTCTGCGCTCCAATGTACAGCGATCATACTGCCGTAGGCGGGGAGCGGCAAACCACGGCTAAAGGCCAAATAAGGGCAGGGCCACACCGACTCCTAACCAGAGCAAGGCGATGCAGGCCAGCGTAAACAGCACCCGCCCTCCATGGCCGCCCGGAGGTCCCATCGTTCTCCAGCGCCAGATCAGAAACAGCGCGCTCAGGGCGATGAAGATCAGGTTCAAAACGAGCTTGTAGTCGACAGCGAAGAAGTCACGTTCGACAACGCTTTTGGTCGTGGCAGGATCGGGCAGGACGCCGAAAACCGCGAAGCCGTAGTGGAGCAGCAGCGCGCTAGTTACCAGCACCACCAGGAATACACCAACGATATAGAAGGCCATCCGCCAGCCGTAATATTGCGCCTGTATGCGGAGCACCGGCAGGACCACCAAATCGCTGAAGATGAAAGCCATTATGCCGGCGAAGCTTACGCCATGGCTGTACAAGACCGCTGCCAGGGGTATGTTGCCCATGGAGCCGATAAAGGTAAAAAAGGCCGCCACGGGACCAACCAGCGATTGCAGCAGAATCTCCCAGAAAGCGGGATTCTCGCTGCCTGAGCCGACGAAGAGCGCGCGAAAGAACTCGCGGGGCACGAAGGCGGCGATGATGCCCGCCACCGCGAAGCCAATGGTCACATCCTTCCAGACCATGTGCCATTCCATCACATAGCGGCTCGCGACTTTGCACCAGCCTTCGCGGCTGCGGATCAGTTTTCGCCAGTCGGGCACTTCTTCCTTATCGCCACTTTGTTCCGCTTCCCGGGCATGTTCGCGGGCCTTGTCCGTTAGTTTGCGGGGATAGGTGAAGCGCACAACGAGCCACATCAGCACAATGAGCAGCGCGCCGCCAACATATTCCCCAACCACGAATTGCCAGCCGAGAAATACGGCGATGACGATGCCGAGCTCGATCACCAGATTTGTGGAAGCGAGCAGAAAGGCGAGTGAAGGAACCAGCCCCGCGCCCTTGGTGAACAGTGAGCGCGTAGTCGCCAGCGCGGCAAAGGAGCAGGAACTGGAAATGAAACCGAACAGCGTGGCAAGGCCGATGCTTTTCGCGCCGGTCGTGCCCATGCTGCGCCGCATGCGCTCGCGGGTGACGAAAACCTGGATCATACTGCTGATCAGATAGCCCAGGCCGAATGCCCAGAAGGCCATCCAGAATAGTCCCAGACTGGTGGTCGCCGCCTGGTGCCAGGTACTGAGGAAACTCTCCACTCGCTCGACCTCCTTGCATTGCGTTTCGAAACAGTCTCAGTAGTACTGATCAGCAAGAGCAAGGAAAGTTTGCGATTGCGGATGTTCGCGTCAGGAGCCGATGACGGTGGTGGTCTTCACACGCTTGCTGCCACGCACGACCGGCTGCTTTCGAAGATCCGCGCGACGCTTGAGTTCAGCGTCGATGAAGTTTTTCAGCGCGATCAGAAATCCCGCGGCGAGAAAGGCGCCCGGCGGCAATACCGCCACTAGAAAGCCAGAGTAATCAGGGATAATGGTCAGCTCCCATCCCCGGGCTATCTCGCCGAACAGCAGATGCATATTCGCGAACAGCGTGCCTGCGCCGAGCAGCTCGCGCATGGCCCCCACGGCCAGCAAGACAGCGGTGAAGCCAACACCCATCATCAACCCATCGACCAGTGAAGGCAGCACCGGATTGCGGCTGGCGAAGGCGTCGGCGCGGCCCAGAATCGCGCAATTGGTGACGATCAGCGGAATGAAGATGCCCAGGATTTGATAGAGCTCGAAGGTGTAAGCCTGCATCAAGAGCTCGGCGCAGGTCGTGAAGGACGCGATGATCATGACGAAGGCGGGCAGCCGCACTGCATCACTAACCCGGTGACGGATAAGCGAGACCGACAGGTTGGACCCCACCAGCACCGCGATGGTGGCGATCCCCAGACCGAGCGCATTGACCACCGAACCGGTCACCGCCAGCAAGGGGCAAAGGCCCAGCAATTGGGTTAGTGCCGGGTTGTTCTTCCACAGGCCGTTGAGGCTGATTTCTTTGAAATCATTCATCGTTGGTTTCCAGCGGGCGGGCCGTCTCGAAATATTCCAATGTGCGCTCTACCTGGCGCGTTACCGCCTTGCGAGTGATGGTCGCGCCGGTGAGCTGATCGAAACCCTTGCCGGGCGCTGAGGAGGCGGCATGTCCACCATTGCGCATGCTTTCCAGGTCATGGCCGTCGAAGGACAGAATCCAGTTGCCCTTGCGAAGGTCGATCTTGTCGCCCAGGCCCGGTGTTTCGTTATGGCTGGTAACGCGCACGCCGGCAATGCGGCCGTCTGCATCCACACCGACGATCATCTCGATGGGTCCGCTGTAGCCGTCCGGCGCGACGCTGGGCAGAATGGCTGCGACGGGTTCCGAGCCACTGCGCGCCACGTGGATTTGGCCGCGCTGCGCATCTTTACCAAGCAGGTGAGCATGGTCTTCTGCAAGCGGCATCACGTCGTTGAGCAGATCGTTGTCATGCCGCTCGCGGGGGATAATTTCGTACAGTGCCGCCTGAGCCGCGCGTTCTTTGGCTTCCGCGATCGGCTCGCGGGTGAGCTGTTGGGTAACCGCCACGACACCCGCCGTAATTAGCGCAAAGATGCCCAGCAGCGTGCTATTGAACCCGATGGATTGACGCAACATCACGGAGTACCTCGTCCGGGACGAGCCTTGGCGTGGCCGTAGCTGCGCGGCACGGTGTAGTAATCGATGAACGGTGCGGCGAAATTCATCAGCAGAACGGCGAAGGCGACCGCGTCCGGGTAGTTGCCCCAGTTACGAATCACGTAAATGGTGACACCGATGGTCGCGCCGAATATGAGCTTGCCTCGACGGCTTGTTGCGGATGTCACCGGGTCGGTGGCGATGAAGAAGGCCCCCAGCATGGTGCCGCCGGATAACCAATGAAACAGCGGTGATCCGCCGCTCGCGGAGCTGCCGCCATCGTAAAAAGGTGCGGCCATCACGCCCAGCGCCACCAGCATGCTCACCGGCGTGTGCCAGGTGAAGACTTTTCTGTAGAGCAGAAAAAGTCCGCCGGTGAGAAAGCCCAGATTCACCCACTCCCAACCGGCGCCCGCCCAGCGGCCTTCGCGGAACAGGGCTTCCCCGTCATAGACCTGCCTGACGGTTTGTCCGTCCAGATGCTTGAACAAGTCGAGGGGTGTTGCACCGCTGTAGGCATCCACCGGTGTCTCCAGCCAGATGCGCGCCAGCGCCGAGACAGGCCCCATCAGCGACTGGCCTTCTTCCAGAATCGCGCGCGGTGCGGCCCACTGGGTCATCTCCACCGGGAAGGAGATCAGTAGAACCACATAGCCCACCATCGCCGGATTGAACGGGTTGTAACCCAGGCCGCCGTAGAGATGTTTGGCGATGATGATCGCGGTACTGGTGCCCACGACAACAACCCACCAGGGGCAGTAGGGCGGCAGAGCAAGGCCCAGCAGTACGGCAGTGACCAGCGCACTGTAATCGCGCAGGTAAAATGCCACCGGGCGATTGCGTAACTTGAGGATGGCTGCCTCACAGGCGACCGCGGTAATGCTGGCCAGCACGATATTGTATAGAGTGCCGGGGCCAAAGAAGTGTGTCAGCGCGATCAGCCCGGGCAGGGTGGCCAGCAAAACCAGCTGCATTACGTTGGCAGTGGAGTTCTTGCTGTGAGCGTGTGGTGAAGTGATTGGCTGCACTAGTCTGCCACCTTGCTTTGTCCGGCCTGAGCGTTGCTGGGAGCGGATTCAAGCGCAGCCAGTTTGTTGCGAATGGCCTGGCTTGCCAGTTCCGCTTCCTTGATGCGTGCGCGCAGCGCTTCCAGCTGTTCAGGAGAATCGGCCAGCTCACTTTCTTTCTGCTTGAGCTTGGCGAGGCGATCGTCGGCCGCGAGCAGCTTGCGCTCAAGGCGCTCGCGCTGATCCGCGCCACCCGCCTGCTTCGCTTTCGCCAGCGCATCCGCCACCAGTTTCGCTTTGTCGGCCTTGGGGGCCACCGGCTTGTCACCGGTGGCTGCTTCCGCCGCGGCTTTTTCCTGAGCGCGCTGCCGGGCCTTTTCCTGTGCTTCTTCACGCGCTCGGGCTCGCGCCGCTTTTTCTTCCTCGATTCGCTGCTTATGGAATTCGAAGCGCTGGCGGGCGCGGTCCGCGTGCTTCTTCTCCGCGTCGTGCCGGCGGATTTCGCCCTTGGCGGCGCGGTAAAACTGCACCAGCGGGATCTGGCTCGGGCAAACGTAAGAGCAGGCACCACATTCAATGCAATCGAAGAGGTTATGTGCTTTCAGCTTCTCTTCGTCCTGAGCGCGTGAATACCAGTACAACTGCTGCGGCAGCAGACTGGAAGGACAGGCCTCCGCGCACATGCCACAGCGAATACAGGCCTGCGCCGGCCCCGGTGATGGAGCTTCTTCAAGGCTGGGCGCGAGCAGACAGTTGGTGGTCTTGATCACGGGAGCTTCGGCATTGACGATGCTGAAACCCATCATTGGCCCGCCCATCACCAGGCGCGAAGCACGCTTGCCGTCATAGCCATGTTGTTCCAGAACGAACTCGATGGGAGTGCCCAGGCGAACACGGACATTGCGCTGATCAGAGAAAGCTTCGCCGGTGACCGTGGTTATGCGCTCGATCAGCGGTTCGCCAAAGCGCACCGCTCGCCAGGCGGCGAGCACTGTGGCTACGTTCTGACAGACCACGCCGAGCTGCGCCGGAAGCCCGCCCGAAGGCACTTCCTGCCCGGTAAGAATCTGTACCAGTTGTTTTTCGCCGCCGCTGGGATACTTGGTTGGCAGCGGAACCACTTCCATGCGGGCATCGCCACATTCGGATACCGCCGCCTTCATCGTCTCGATGGCTTCAGGCTTGTTGTTCTCGATGGCCACCAGGATCTCTTCCGGTTCGCCGAGAAGGTGGGAGAGCAGCTGAATGCCTTGCACGATGTCGGCAGCGTGATGCCGCATCAGCACGTCGTCGGCGGTGATGTAAGGCTCGCATTCGGTGCCGTTGATGATCAGGGTCTTGATGGGGTTGCGCGGAGCCAGTTTCACCGAGGTGGGGAAACCGGCGCCGCCCATCCCGGCAATCCCCGCCGCCTGAATTTTTTCCAGCAGGGCCGCGGGCTCAAGTGTGTTGTAGTCTTCACAAGCCTGCAGCGCCGCCCAGCGGTCTTCGCCATCGGGCTCGATGACGACACAGAGACCGTCCATCCCCGATGGATGAGGCAGCGGCCGCTGCTCAATGGCGACCACCTTGCCACTGGTGGAAGCATGCACATTGGCGCTGATAGCTTGCTTGCCCATCGCCACCAGCTCGCCCTTGAGCACCTGATCTCCCACTTCCACGATCGGCTCGGCGGGCGCGCCGAGATGCTGCGAAACCGGCAGAACGATCTGCGCGGGCAAGGGTAAATCGGCCAGTGGATTGCAGAGCGATTGCGCCTTGTGCTCGGGCGGATGAATGCCGCCGGGGATTTCCCAGATTTTCCTCACGCGGCCGCTCCCGATCGCTCATCATCGCGATCACTGGCAATCAGATTGGCGGGTTTGCCCGGGTCCGCCGGCAACTTCCAGCTCCACTCGGCCACAGTGACCTGAACAGGGCGCATCTCGATACAATCCACCGGGCAGGGCTCCACGCACAGATCGCAGCCGGTACACTCATCGGCGATCACCGTATGCATCTGCTGCGCGGCTCCCAGAATCGCGTCCACCGGACAGGCCTGAATACACTTGGTGCAGCCGATACACTCGTCTTCGCGAATGTAGGCCACGTTGGGCAATTCGCTTTCCTGCCCGTGCTCTTCGTCGAGCGTGGGCGCCTCTACATCGAGCAGCTTGGCGAGCGCATTGATGGTGGCCTGCCCGCCGGGCGGACACTTGTTGATGGCTTCGCCACTGCTGATCGCTTCGGCATAGGGGCGGCAACCGGGATGGCCACACTGACCGCATTGAGTTTGCGGCAGCAGATTGTCGATCTGATCCACAATGGGATCGGCTTCGACTTTGAAGCGCACCGACGCAAAGCCGAGCACTGCCCCGAATGCAGCGGCGAGGCCAACCAGAGCCAGCACGGCTTCGGCGACGGAGCGCTGCAAAATAAAATCGGTGAGGAATTCCATCAGATCAGCCCGGCGAATCCCATAAACGCCAGGGACATCAGTCCGGCGGTAATCATGCCGATAGCAGCCCCCTTGAAGGGTACGGGTACATCGGCGAAGGCGAGTCGCTCGCGCATAGCAGAAAACAGAATCAGCACCAGCGAAAAGCCCACACCGGCCCCGAAGCCGTATAGGGAAGATTCCAGGAAGCTGTGAGACTTGGTGGTATTCTGCAAAGCGACACCCAACACGGCGCAGTTGGTGGTGATCAGTGGCAGGAAAACACCCAGCACCCGTGCAAGCAGCGGACTGGATGCATCGATAAACATTTTCGTAAACTGCACAACCACGGCGATCACGAGAATGAACGAGATGGTACGCAGATATTCGATATCCAGCGGCACCAGAATAAAAGTGCGCACCAGATAACTCGCCACCGAAGCGAGCGTGAGTACGAATGTGGTCGCCGCGGCCATTCCAATGGCGGTTTCCAGTTTGTTGGACACGCCCATGAAGGGGCACAATCCAAGAAACTGCACCAGCACGAAGTTGTTAACCAGAATGGCGCCGATGAGAATGATGGCGAAGTCTGTCATGGTCTGGCCTGAGCTTGCTTGATCGTCATTCCTTTGTGCGTCAACGTGGGTCCATCCAACTGACTGTTTATGCAGAAGTACCCGTTCGCCGTTCGATTAAGTGCCACTAAGCCCGTTTGGCACTGGGGGGATGCCTTTCGAAAACGCATGAATCCATCCCTGGAGCTCCTTCACGGGGTCGCTCCCGCGAAGGTTTCACTCGCCACGTCCATGTGGCTCGCCCTTCGGGCAGCTGCCGCTGTGCAAATCGGCTGTCCTGCCGATTTGTCGAAACGCATCCCCCCAGCACCAAACTCGAGTGGTGGTGTGTCGAACTCCCGTTTTTCTTTCGGTCGCTCTATTCGGAAGAAGCGATCGACTTGAAGCGGTTGCGTACGAGTTTGCCGTTGGGGAGGGGTCTTTCAAAACCTTCGCTTCAGGGATGAAGCGAAGGAGCGTACAGAGATGTATGTACAGCGTTTTTGAAAGGCCCCTCCCCGACGGTAAACGGGCTTAGTGGCACTATCCCCGACTACGAGGTCCTTTCCAGGCAAATGGATTCCTGCCTTCGCAGGAATGACGCAGTGGGGGTAGCGAGTTGCCGGCTCCGTCCGGGCGCTCAGCGAATCACATCACCCGCATACCCGGCTGGGCGCCTTCATCGGGTTCCAGAACATAAATGTCCTTCCCGCCGGGGCCGGCCGCGAGGACCATGCCCTCGGACATGCCGAACTTCATCTTGCGCGGCTTCAGGTTGGCGACCATTACCGTCAGTTTGCCTTCCAGTTTCGCCGGATCGTAGGCGCTCTTGATGCCGGCGAACACATTGCGCTTCTCGCCGCCGAGATCCAGGGTCAGGCGCAGCAGTTTGTCCGCGCCTTCCACATGCTCGGCCTTTTCGATGCGTGCCACGCGCAGGTCTACCTTGGCGAAATCCGCGTATTCGATTTCTTCGGCGATCGGCTCATCGGCCAGCGGGCCGGTGGGTTTTGCAGGCGCTGCCTGCAGGGATTCTTTGCTGGCTTCCACCACGGCCTCCACCTTCTCTTTCTCGATTCGAACCATGAGCGGCTTGAATTTGCCGATCTCATGATCGCCCAGGTATTTCGTCGCGCCCTGCCAGGGCAGGTCAGCGTTCAAAAATTCCCGGGACTTCTCGGCCAGTGCGGGCAGCACAGGGGACAGGTAGGTGACGATCGCGCGGAACATGTTCAGAGCCAGCGAGCAGACCTGATTGGTCGCTTCCTGTTGGCCTTCGTCCTTGATCATCTTCCAGGGTTCCCTGCGGGACACGTATTCGTTGGCGAGGTCGGCCAGCTCCATTACGTCGCGCATCGCTCGGCTGAAGTCGCGTTTGTCGTAGTGATCGGCGATCCGTTCACTGGCGCCGGTAAAGCGCTCCCAGAGAGCCGGGTCTTCGATTTCATTGGATAGCTTGCCGCCGGTCTTCTCGATGAACTTGGCCGTGCGGCTGGCGATATTGATGACCTTGCCGACCAGATCGGAATTAACCCGCGCGACGAAATCGTCCAGATTCAGGTCGAGATCGTCAACGCTGCTGGACAGTTTGGCCGCGTAGTAATAACGCAGGTATTCCGGGTCCAGATGATTCAAATAAGTGCGCGCATCGATGAAGGTGCCGCGGGACTTGGACATCTTCGCGCCGTTCACAGTAAGGAAGCCGTTCACCGCGATTTTGGTCGGCGTGCGGAAGCCCGCCGAGGTCAGCATGCAGGGCCAGAACAGGGCATGGAAGTTGATGATGTCCTTGCCAATGAAATGGTGCAGCTCGGTGGTCGAGCCCGGCTTCCACCACTCCTGCCAGTCGATACCCTGGTTGTCGCAGTAGTGCTTGAAGCTGGCGATGTAGCCGATTGGCGCGTCCAGCCAGACATAAAAGTACTTGCCCGGATGGCCGGGAATTTCGAAGCCGAAGTAGGGTGCATCGCGGGAGATGTCCCATTCCTGCAGGCCGGCGTCGAGCCACTCCTGGAGCTTATTGGCCACTTCCGGCTGCAGGTGACCGGCGCGGGTCCACTCGCGCAGGAAGTCGGTGAATTCGCCGAGGGCCAAAAACAGGTGTTCGGATTCCCTGCTCACCGGCGTCGCGCCGGACAGCACGCTTTTCGGGTCGATCAGCTGATCGGGCGTGTAGGTCGCGCCGCAGACTTCGCAATTATCGCCGTACTGGTCCGCCGCCTTGCAGCGGGGACAGGTCCCACGGATGTAGCGGTCCGACAGAAACAGCTGCTTCTCCGGGTCATAGGCCTGGGTGATGGTGCGCTTCTTGATATGACCGTTCGCGTCCAGCTGCTTGTAGATGTATTCGGCAAGCTCTTTGTTTTCCGGCGAATGGGTGGTGTGGAAGTTGTCGAAATTCACCCGAAAGTCGGCAAAGTCCCGTTCGTGGTCTTCCTTGATTCGCGCGATCTGCTCTTCCGGCGTTACCCCCAGCTGTTCCGCCCGCAGCATGATGGCGGTGCCGTGGGCGTCGTCGGCGCAAACGAAGAAAACGTTATGGCCGCGCATGCGCTGGAACCGAACCCAGATGTCCGCCTGGATATAGCCGACCAGGTGGCCCAGGTGAATGGGTCCGTTGGCATAAGGCAGGGCATTGGTGACAAGAATGTCGCGGCGTTCAGTCATGGATGCGCTTGGCTCCCTCGCGTCAGTCGCGCCGGCATTGCCGGCAGGTGAATGGGATCGCGGCGGGCCAGAAAAATAAAAAAGGGCGCGCCTGATTAAAAAGGGCGCAACTATAGCACTTTTTTAACGGCCGATCAGGGGATTGTCCGGGCCTTCGGCTTGTAAGTCCGAGGGCCCGGGTCGGATAATAGCGCCCCCGTTTCCCAGCCAGAGCAAAGGTCATTGCATGCCCGATCTGAACGTCGACAGCATCCGTAAAGCCCTCCAGGACCTCAGGGATCCAGTCTTGCAGCAAAGCCTGCTGGAACTGGACGCGCTCGATATCGAAGTGAACGGCAAGGTGGCCACGGTGACTGCCACGCTTGGCTATCCCTGCGCTGGCGTTCGGGCAGAGTTGGAACAGGCGCTAAAACAGCGTTTGTTGGTGACCGAGGGCGTCGACGAGGCGAACGTCAGCGTTCTGGCAAATATCCCGGACAGCGGGGCGCAGAAGCGGGAGTCCATCGCAAAGGTGAAGAACATCATTGCGGTGGCATCCGGCAAAGGCGGGGTGGGCAAGTCCACCACTGCGGTTAATCTCGCACTTGCCTTGTCGGTTGAAGGTGCCAAGGTCGGCCTGTTGGATGCGGACATCTATGGCCCCAGTCAGCCACAAATGCTCGGCGTGGGCGGCCAAAAGCCCAAGGTGATCGATAACCGTTACATGCTGCCCATCGAAGCACATGGTTTGAAGGCCAATTCCATGGGCTTCCTGGTTACCGAGCAGACTCCCATGGTCTGGCGCGGACCGATGGTGAGCAGTGCCTTCCAGCAGTTGGTGAATCAGACCGATTGGGGCGATCTGGATTATCTGGTGATCGACATGCCGCCGGGCACCGGGGACATACAGCTGACCCTCTCCCAGTCAGTGCCGGTCACCGGCGCGGTCATTGTCACCACGCCGCAAGACATCGCTTTGCTGGACGCCAAGAAAGGCATCGAGATGTTCCGCAAAGTGAATGTGCCGGTGCTGGGCGTGATCGAGAACATGGCCACCCATATCTGCAGTAACTGCGGTTTTGAGGAGCACATTTTCGGCAGTGGTGGCGGTGAGCGCATCGCCGCGCAATATCACACACCGCTGCTCGGTTCGCTCCCTCTTGATCTGTCCATCCGAGAACAGGCCGACGGCGGACATCCCTCCGTGATTGCGGATCCCGAGTCGCCGGTGAGTCGGGTCTACCGGCAAATCGCCCGACACACGGGTGCTCAGTTGTGGCTCGCCAACCGCAGTGCTGCCGCGCCGGAAATTTCGATTAGTGATGACTGACACAGGCGCAGGCGCTCGCTGTTCAGTTCGGCGCCAAAACGCTTTATGATTCGCCCATTCTGAGCGGCGCACGTTCTTCTTCCCAGCGCCGCAATCCTTCGTTTGCCTACGCCGAGCACTCGCTCCGGAGAATGCATGAGCATCAAATCTGATAAATGGTTGCGCCGGATGGCGCAGGAACAGGGAATGATCGAGCCCTTCGAGCCGCGCCAGGTCCGCTACGACGCTGATGATCAGCGCATAGTGTCCTACGGAACCTCGAGCTACGGCTACGATGTGCGCTGTGCCGATGAATTCAAGATCTTCACCAATGTGCATTCGGCGATCGTCGATCCCAAGAATTTTGATGAAGACAGCTTCGTCGACATTCAGAGCGATGTTTGCATCATCCCCCCGAACTCCTTTGCGCTGGCCCGGACGGTGGAATACTTCCGCATCCCGCGCAATGTGCTGACTATCTGCCTGGGCAAGTCCACCTACGCGCGTTGCGGAATCATCGTCAATGTGACGCCGCTCGAGCCCGAGTGGGAAGGCCACGTAACGCTGGAGTTTTCAAACACCACTCCGCTGCCCGCAAAGATCTACGCGAATGAAGGGGTGGCGCAGATGCTGTTTTTCGAGTCCGATGAAGTGTGCGAAACCTCCTACAAGGACCGCGGTGGCAAATATCAAGGCCAGCGGGGCGTGACCTTGCCTCAGACCTAACCGGGCCGAGCCTCGGAGACGAAGGGCGCCAGGGGTGAACTCCGCTCCCGGCGCGAAGGTCTCAGGGGCTCGTACCCACCAATCCCATCCACTGCCAGTCATCTACGCGCGAGGTATGGCCCATGGGTGATGTGCTGCCATTCAAACGCCCCCGCCTGAAAGACAAATTCAAAGGCAGTAGCCTCTGTCGCGACGGCTTTCACAAGTGGGAAGTGGTGAAGGAAAAGCAATTCGACGTGAAGCAGGGCAAGCTGGTCACGTTGTACCGGTGCAGCCGCTGCGGCAAGCAGCAGACCAAGGCGCATTGAGAGACGTGAGACGTGAGACGTGAGACGTGAGACGTGAGACGTGAGACGTGAGACGTGAGACGTGAGACGAAAAAGGGGCCGCTGGCCCCTTTTTCGTCATTCCGGCGCGCCCCTGGCTGGCTGGAACAGGGGGCGAAATCCATCTTACCGGTACGAACGTTGAGTTTACCGCCTGCGCGGGAATGACGGCACCTGGTCCGACGCCCTTTCATCTCACATCTCACATCTCACGTCTCACCACCCCGACTGACGACTAATACCCTTCCACCGGCTTCCCATCCAGTGTCGCCCGATTCAGATCGATCTCGTAGCTCGCGCCGTCGTCTTCCACCTGCTGAAGTCGAACAATCAGATAATCCCAATCTTTTGCCATCCAGAAGACAGTCTGACGGTCCTCATTTTCCCGGACGCGTTTGACCTTGACCGCCTTGAAGCGGCCCGCGTCTGTATCGATTTCTTCCTCGCCCAGCACTTCGAAGCTGTATTCCTTGATTCGGCCACCGTCGGCGATCTTGTACTCCAGCAGCGGGCGCTCGTTGATGAGGTCGGCACGGATTTGCAGCTGGTAGCTCAGCTTGTCCAGCGCGAGCAGCGGAACTTCCATTTTCCAGGGCTTGCGCTCAACATTGTTGATCACGGTGTTGGTGGCCCAGTCGAAATCGAGAACCGCTTCCCGGTCACGGCCCAGTCCGGTACGTTCGTAGCGGTACCGAATCGGCACGATGCGGTCGTTTTGGGACCAGCGAAACACGCTGGTTTCCTTCAGGTCGGCAATCCAGCTTTCCGCCTCGAATTCATAAACCTTTGAGCCGTCTGGCGCGGTACGCAGTGAGCGGGTCGCGGTGACGGAAATGCCGTGGTACTTGGCTTTGTAAACGGCTTCAAAGTTCTTGGGGGGCGTGGCAATTGTGGCCTTGGCTACCAGACTCAAGGGCAGGAAGCAGAGCAAGGCGAGCATTGGCAGGGTGAGGCGAAAATTCATGGAATCTACTTGGACGTTGCGAGTGAATGTAGCGATGCCGAAACGACTGGCGAGCTTCCGTGACCGCCGAAACGAGATTGGACACGCCAATCGGGCAGATTCAGCCTGTCGCGTCAATTAGATGACCTTGAGGTGGTAAAAGTTCGCCATCAAGTTTTGAGCGATCGCCTTCCAAGTGTAGACGACCCTCCGCGAACCAGCGCACTGCCAGCGGGTAGATGACGTGCTCCTGCTCCAGTACGCGCTCTGCAAGCGCTTCTTCGGTGTCGTCCGGCAGCACCGGAACCCGGGCCTGGACGATGGGCGGACCACCATCCAGCTGCTCCGTGACGAAATGGACCGTCACCCCATGATAGGCGTCGCCCGCTTCCAGGGCCCGCCGATGCGTGTGCAGACCGGGGTAATTCGGGAGCAGGGACGGATGGATGTTCATCATCCGCCCCGTGTAATGGCCGACGAACTCGGGGGTGAGAATGCGCATGAAGCCGGCCAGCACCAGCAAATCCGGCTGGTACTGATCGATCGCAATCATCATCGCCTTGTCGAAGGCGGTGCGGCTGTTGAACTCCCGATGGTCGATCACCTGGGTGGGAATACCCGCATTCTGAGCGCGGTTAAGCCCCAGCACGCCGGGGCGATTGCTCACCACCACGGCGATGGTCACCGGCAATTCGCCACGTTGCTGGGCGTCGATGAGGGCCTGCAGATTGGTGCCACTGCCGGAAATCAGAACAGCGACGCGGATCGGAGAATCAGCCATGGCTCAGCGGCTGGCCCGGTTATTGATCGCCACCGAAGGCTCGTCACCGCTGCGCGGGCCGATTTCGCCGATGATGACCGGATCTTCGCCTTCGCCTCGCAACAGTTTGACGGCTGCCTGGGCCTGTGCTGCCGGGACCACAACCACCATGCCGATGCCGCAGTTGAAGGTCCGGTGCATCTCGTGATCGGTCACATTGCCCTCGCTCTGCAGCCAATCGAAAATGGCCGAGCGCGTCCAGCTTTGAGCGTCGATCACCGCCTGAGTATCGTCCGGCAAGACCCGCGGGATGTTTTCCAGCAAACCGCCGCCGGTGATGTGCGATAGGGCGTGCACGGGCAGCGCTTCGATCAGTTTCAACAGAGGCTTGACGTAAATACGGGTGGGCGCCAGCAGCCATTCGTGGAGGGGCTTGCCGTCCAGCTCGTCATTCAGATCCATGCCGCTACGCTCGACGATCTTGCGAACCAGCGAATAGCCATTGGAATGAGGGCCGCTCGAGGGGAGGCCGATCAGCACGTCGCCCGCCGCAACCTTGCTGCCGTCGATGATGCGGCTTTTTTCGACGATGCCCACGGCAAAGCCGGCCAGATCGTAGTCGCCCGCTTCATACATCCCGGGCATTTCCGCGGTTTCACCGCCAATCAATGCACAGCCCGCCTGCTCGCAGCCATGG
This sequence comes from Proteobacteria bacterium 005FR1, assembly GCA_026192395.1. Taxonomy (GTDB): domain Bacteria; phylum Pseudomonadota; class Gammaproteobacteria; order Pseudomonadales; family Cellvibrionaceae; genus WACF01. Next base: position 1,401,594 of record WACF01000001.1, on the reverse strand, counting down.
CCGATACTGGTCACCACATCGCAGGCCACGTCCACATTGAGCTGTCCGGTGGCGTAATAGTCGAGGAAAAACAAGGGCTCCGCGCCAGTCACCACAATGTCGTTTACGCACATGGCCACCAAATCGACGCCGATGGTGCTATGCCGTCCGGTGGTGATGGCCAGGCGCAACTTGGTGCCGACGCCGTCGGTGCCGGATACCAGTACGGGTTCTCGGTAACCGGAGGGTAATTGGAAGAGTCCGCCGAAGCCGCCGAGACCGCCCATGACGCCGGGCCGGTTGGTGCGCTGTGCGGCGGACTTGATTCGCTCCACCAGCGCCGCGCCCGCATCGATGTCGACGCCGGCATCTTTGTAGCTCAGCGATTGGGCATTCTGGGATTGGGAATGGGAAGACGAATCGGAAGGCGAATCCTGTTTGCTCATAATCACTCTCGAGAAGTCGGTCTCTGCGGGGATGGGTGGAAGCGTGGGCGGGCGGCATTTTATCAGCTCGGCCCCGGTACTTGCAGAAGAAATTGCGGTGCCCTCCGGGTCCCCGAATCGCGTGAGTTTGCCGAGTGAGGCACAGGGCGAGTGGCGCCAGTTCACGTCTGCGGCACTGGCGGTCTTATTCAGATTGCGACAGGGCTGCTACAATACCGCGGAAATTCACGCCTCGAGGAATCGTTCTTGGCCGCTGTATACCATTTATTCCGCCGTACCGCTCTGTTTGCCGGCTTGCTGCTGTCGCTGTTGTGGGTGCCCGCGCTTGCCCAGCAGGTGGATCTCTACCGTGCCGACATGCTGGTGACAGACCAGAGTCAGCGCGAACGCACTCAGGCGGCGGTGGACGGGCTTGCCGAGGTGGTGGTCCGTGCCTCCGGGCAGCCGCAGGTGTTGGAAGATCCCCAGGTCATCGAAGCGCTGCGGGATGCCTCCAAGTATCTGGTGGAGTGGCGTTACGAAAACTCGGATGAGATGCTGGAAATCAACGGAAAGCAGGTTCCCGCCTGGCGGCTGGTGCTGCGTTATTCCGGCAATGCCATCGAGAAACTGCTGCGCGATCTGCGTCTGCCCATCTGGCCGGCGAATCGCCCCAGCATGGTGGTCTGGCTTATGGTGGACGACGGCAACAGCCGCTCCCGGGTGTCGTCCTCGAATCGCCCCGATGTTCTGAAGTATGCTCAGGCCTCGGCCAAGCGCCGAGGGATCCCACTGGTGAAACCGCTCATGGATCTTGAGGACCAGGTTGCGCTCTCTGCCGATGCGCTCTGGAGTCTCGATCAGGAAACCATCGAACGGGCCTCCGAACGCTATTCGGCGGACAGCATTCTGGTAGGGCGGCTCACGGAAACCTCGCAAGGCCAGTGGCGAGCGGGCTGGCTGCTGATCCACCGGGGTCGCAGCAACGTGTTCGACTCCACCGGCGTGGAGCTGCAGGATGTGGTGGCCACCGGTATCGATCAGGTTGCCAATCACTTCTTTCAACTGTACGGCATTACCCCGAGCGCGGTCTCCAGCGAAGCGCTGCTGTTGCAGGTTGACGGTGTGGAGGATTTCGCCAGCTATAGCCGCTTTATGAGCTACCTGCAGAGCCTGGCCGTCATTCGCCGCTATGATCTGGTGGCGGTGCGCGGCGGCAGTGTATTGCTGTATGTGTACCTGCAAGGGGAGCTCGGGCTTTTGCGCGATGCATTGGCGCTTGACGAGCGCCTGCTGCCGGTCGCTGACCTGTCCGCGAATGGCCTCTCGCCCGGCAATCCAGCCAACCCGCTGCGCTACCGCTGGAGATAGCCCTCTGTGGTGACCGAGCCTAACCCCCGCCAGCTTTCGCTCGGCGTCTCGCTGAACGACGAAGCCACTTTCGCCAACTTCTATCTTCCTCCCGAAGGGGGTAATCGTCAGCCGATTGCCGCCCTGGAGGCGCAGTTGGAGCCCAACGGTGAGAAGCTTGTCTACCTGTGGGGTTCGCCGGGGGCGGGCCTTACCCATCTGCTGCAGGCCGCCTGCCATCGAGCCTACGCTCGGGGCCGTTCCGCTCAGTATTTGCCGCTGAAGGAACTGGCTGGATTCGCCCCCGCTTCCTTGTTCGAAGGGCTTGAGACCCAGGATCTGATCTGCCTTGACAGCCTTGATGCGGTCGCCGGTAATCCGGTTTGGGAAGAGGCTTTGTTCGATCTGTTCAACCGGGTTCGCGATGCGGGAGGACACATGGTGTTTTCTGCGCTATGTGGTCCCAATGAGTTGCCCTTGCGGCTCGAAGATCTGCGCTCGCGACTGAACTGGGGTGTGACTTACCAGGTGGCGGTGCTGGACGATGATGAGAAGCAGGCAGCGCTGAAAATGCGCGCGCGAGCACGGGGGATGGAGATGAGCTCGGAAGTCGCTCAGTTCATTTTGAGCCGAGCGCCCCGAGACATGAATGAATTGTTTTTCCTGCTCAACCGTCTGGATGAGCGTTCTCTGCAGGAGCAGCGCAAGCTGACCATTCCCTTCGTCAAGCAGGTGCTGGGGCAGCTCTGATCTGCTGATTCCCGGCCCCGCCGACTGCATATTGTCTTGCTGCTTACCCGATCTATTGCTTACCCAGTCTATTGCTTACCCAGTCTATTGATAGGACACGCAAGGTACACAGTGCGCGTAGACACTGCTCTGACTTCCTTCGATTTGCATCAGGCGCAACAATTCGCTGACGCCGTTCCAGCCCCGCTGCCGTCCTGAAGGCAGCAAGCCGTCCAGGGCCGATTCATTTCCCAGCAGGGCCTTGCTCAGCGCCGACTTGGCCATTGTGCTGGCTCCGGTGCTCAGGCCCTGTACGAACAGCTCCCATGGGGACAGTGTCTGCTCGATCAGCTCCACTCGATATTTGTCGGCCCCGACGCGTGCGGCGGCTGAGGCGATAGCGTCTTCCAGATACCCCAGTTGATCCACAAGGCCCAGTTCCTCAGCCGTGATACCACTCCAGACCCGGCCTTGGGCGATCGGGTGAATCGCTTCCGGTTCCGTTCCCCGGCCTTCCGCCACGATAGTCAGAAAGCGGCCGTAAATGTTTTCCACATTCAGCTGCATAACATCTGAAACGATGGGATCCAGTGGCATGTCGAGGCGCATCGCATCAGCCAGGGCGTTGGTCCCGTAGCCGTCGGTATTGATGCCCAGCTTGCCGAGGGTTTCGTTGAAGGTCGGCAGGATACTGAACACCCCGATGGAGCCGGTGAGGGTGGTGGGGGTGGCCCAGATTTCGTCCGCGTTGGCGGCTATCCAGTAACCGCCCGAGGCCGCCACACTGCCCATGGAGATGATCACCGGAATCCCCGCGGCTTTTGTCGCCATCAGCTCATTGCGGATCACTTCCGAGGCGAAGGCGCTGCCGCCGCCGCTATCGACGCGCAATACCAGCGCGTCCACATCACGCACTTCGCGGGCTTCGCGGATCAGGCCCGCCAGCGTGTCGCCGCCGATGTTGCCAGGCGGCTGGTAACCGTCGTAGATGGTACCGCTGGCCACGATCAGGCCGATGTTGTCGGGGGCCAGCACTGGCTTGCGGTCAAGATGGGCCAGATAGCGTTGGTAGTCGATGGCTTGATAGCTGTCTTCGCGCTCGTTGTAGCCGAAGCGTTCGATCAGCAGCGTGCGTAACTCGGGACGGGTAACCAGGTGGTCGACCAGATGATTGTTGATCGCCAGTTCGGAAGCGTCGCCGTTCACGGTGCGCAGGTGTGCGTCGAGGTTGCTTACGTAGTCGTTGATGGCGTCCTTGGGCAGGTTGCGCAGATTCTCGACCCGGCTGGTGTAGATGTTCCAGAGCTGCTCGATCCACCGGCTATTGTGCTCTCGGGATTCGGCCGACATGGTCATGCGGGTAAAGGGTTCCACCGCGTCCTTGTACTCACCCACCCGGAATACGTGCAGGTTTACATCGAGCTTTTTAAGCGCTTCCTGGAAGTAGTTGCGATAGCTCCCGTAGCCGGTCAGCATGACCGTTCCCATCGGGTGCATGTAGATCTGGTCGGCGTAGCTGGCGAGATAATACTGGTCCTGAGAGTAGACGCCGCTGGTGGCGATGATCTGCTTGCCGCTTTCTTTGAAGTTTGCCAGCGCCTCGCCCACTTCTTCGAGCTTGCTGATGCCTCCGCCGACGAAATACTGAAGGTCCAGAACGAGTTCGGTTATCCGGGGATCTTCCGCCGCCGCATTGACTGCCCGCACCAGTTCGCGCACCACGGTCTCAGCGGGACCGGCCTGCCCCTGGGTGAACATCTGAGCTACCGGATCAATATAGCTGCGCTGGTCCACCAGGAAGCCGGTGATCTCCAGGCGCAGGGGAGCTCGCTCGGGCAGGGGGCCGGGACCGCCGCCGAACATCGCCGCCAACACAATGAACAACAGGATCAGAAAGACGCCGTTGATGACGACGACCCGTGTCCAGTTGATGGCGCGGCCGAGGCCACGGAAAAACCGGCGGACTACACCGGGATTATCCTTGCTCATCCTCAATCCTCGTATTTGCTTCCAGCCGCCAGTACTGCAACCAGCGACTGCTCAGGGTAGCGGCGAAAAACAGGACGACCACCAGCAGCAACATCAGCGGGTCACCCCAATAGCCGGGCGGGCGTTCCGCATCCCGAAAGCCCAGCGACATCACCACCTGGGTGATTGCGGGAACCATGTAGATAAGAACGACAAAACAGAGCCAACTGTAACTGCGATGGTTTTCCCGGAGCAAGCCGGGCACGAACATCAGCAGGGGAAGGCATTGCACCAGCCAGCGCATTATAGAGCCGTGTTCACCGGTCAGGTTCAGCCAGGTAAACAGGGCCACCAGACCGGCGAGGGAACCGAGGGTCAGGCGCTCACTCCAGATCAGTCGGTTGGGTTTGGGGGGATAGGCGGATCTAGCTACCACGAGTACGTTCCAGTCCGAGGGCCAGCCGGGCGACCCGCTTGCCGATGGCCTTGCAGAGTTTGGTTTCCTGCTCGCTCAGCGCCTTGTCGGAGTGGATGCCGGCCCAGTGGGACACGCCATAAGGCGTTCCGCCGCTGTCGGTAGCCATCAGCGCGTCTTCGCTGTAAGGCAGGCCGACCATGATCATTCCCTGATGCATCAGCGGCAGCATCATGGACAGCAGTGTGGTCTCCTGTCCGCCGTGCAGGCTCGATGTGGAGGTGAATACGGCGGCGGGCTTGTCGATCAGATCCCCGCTCAGCCAGAGGCTGCTGGTGCTGTCGAGGAAGTACTTCAGCGGCGCTGCCATGTTGCCGAAGCGAGTGGGGCTGCCCATGACCAGGCCGGCGCAGTTCTTCAGGTCCTCTTCGCTGCAGTAAACCGCGCCTTCGGCCGGCACTGGCGGATCCACCGCTTCGGTGGTGGTGGACACGGGCGGCACGGTGCGGATCAGGGAACGAATGCCCGATACCTGATCCACGCCGTGGGCAATCTGCATGGCCATTTCCCGGGTCGCCCCGAAGCGGCTGTAGTAGAGCACCAGCACGTAAGGTTGTTGATAGCTCATCAGACGAGTTCCAGTACGTTTTCGGGCGGGCGGCCGAGCACGGCGCGGTCGCCTTTGACGACGATGGGCCGCTCGATCAGTTTGGGATGCTTCACCATCAAGGCGATCAGTTGATCCTCGCTGAGATTCGGATCGCTCAAATTGTTTTCCCTGTAAGCGTCCTCACCCTTGCGCAACAGGTCGCGGGCGCTGATCCCGAGTTTGCTCAGCAGTCCTTTCAGAGTCGCGGCGTCGGGCGGTGTTTCGAGGTACTGCACGATTTGTGGCTCGACGCCCTTTTCTTCGAGCAGGGCCAATGTCTGGCGGGATTTGGAGCAGCGCGGGTTGTGATAGATGGTGATCATTCGTTACCTTCTCCGCTGACGGATGCGTTTTGACTGAAAAACGCGTCATTGTACATGAAAGTGGAATTTGAACATGAGGGTCCCGGCGACGGGCAAAAAGCAAGGAGATTGCGAATGATCTGCCGATATGGGCTGGTTTCCGGAACCGTTCAGGGTGTGGGTTTTCGCGCCTACGTTCAGCGCAAAGCCAGGGCGGCAGGCCTGACCGGCTTTGCCCGCAATCTGCCGGATGGTCGGGTGGAGGTTCTGCTGTGCGGGGATGCGGAGACGGTCGCAGCCGTTGAAGCCGAGGTAGCCAAGGGGCCGCCGACCTCAAGGGTGAGGGGCGTCAGCTGGGAAAATCGGCCGTTTGAAAAAAGACAGGAATTTCGCCGTGGTTAGCTGAGCACCAGCCCCGTGCCTTCATCTCAGCATCTCACGACTAGCGGTTTGCGTCTGCCGTCTCTCAACGCTTCCGTGCCTCCATCTTGGCGCGAATAAATTCATTGTGCGGCACATAGATCAGCTCGGCGACCCGACGGATCAGGTGTTCTTCATACTTGTCGAGGTTGCCATCGGCATAGGCGACCTCCCACATGGAGTGCAGTAGCTGATACTTCTCCTCTGGGTCACAATCCTGGTTGATCAGCTGAGTGAATTGGTACAGTGAGGTGGCCTGCTCCTTCTCGGCTTCGGCCATTTCCGTCAGCTCCTCGAGCTGAGCGTCGTCGAGCTGGAACTTGCGCGCCAGCAGCGACTTGAGTGTTTCGAGCTCCTCCGGCTCGAAGCTGCGGTCGGCGCTGGCCACTTCGATCAGCAGAGCTGCCGTGGCAAGCTGGCACTGGTCCTGAGTGAGCTCGTTGTCCTGGTTGCGGGCCAGTTCCGTGTCGAAGAACGTGCGAATCTTGCTGAGCATCAGCCATCTCCATTCGATTTCAGGTCTCGAGACCGCAGTCTACGTGTCGCGCCTTTGCCGGGCAAAGGCGCGGCGAACCCTACAGAAGATCGACCCCACACTCGAGAGTTTCAAACCAGGCGAGAAATTCGGTCACCATCTTTTTGCCCATGAAGGGTTTTCCGTGCTGAGGCAGCATCATCTCGACGTCCAGCCGGCGGACGGTTTCCACCCAATGACGGCAGGCGCGGTTAGAAGCCATGTAGCGCTTGTGAAAGCCCGCCATGCGCGGAATGTGCTCCGCCATGTCCTCCACCGGCCGGTGGTCATCACCCGGCGTCACCGCCGCGCCCACGTCGCCGGAGAAGAGGATCTTGCTCAGCGGGTCGTAGAAGTGGAAGTTGCCAACGGAGTGGAGGAAGTGGGCCGGTACGGCCTGGATGTGGCTCATTCCCAGATCGATCTTGTCGCCTTTATCAGGCAATTCGATCATCCGGTTGCTCAGCGACTTGTTCATCTTCCCGGATACGAACCCGGACACCAGGTGCGGCAAAAAGCGCGCCCACAGCCGGGAAGTAACCACCTGGCAGTCGGTATGCATCAGCCAGCGCGGCAGAGAAGAGATGATGTCCGGATCCTGGTGGGAGGCGAAGACGTAGCGCAGTGAGCGCAGGCTCACATGCTTGGCCAGTTCGATGGAAAGCGGTGTATAGGTGAGCTCACCACCTGGATCAAACAGCGCGGCCTCGCCGCTGTCGACGACCACGAACTGGTTGCTGGGAATCCCTTCGCCCTCCACCAGCCCGGTGACAAACAGGCATACATGATCATCTTTATCGTAAAGCTTGACGACGTGCTGGCTCATAGAGATCTCTATTCTTCTGGTAACGTCCACAACCTAAGGGGTTATTATGAAAGCCTCGCCGAGCCGATGCCCTGACCTCTATCAAGTGAATCCCCGATCTGCGGGCTGTGCCTCGCTGCGGGTCTGGGCCGCGGCCGCGGAGCCGTGTTCAACGGGGGGATCAGTGGCTATAATGGCGCCCCTTCGACATCTCTCGATGTATCGCACAACGGCAGCGCTGCACAAACTGCACAAAAACAAGGTGAAGGAATGATCATTAAGCCAAAAATCCGTGGTTTCATTTGTACCAATGCGCATCCGCAGGGCTGCGCTGCCAACGTTGCAGAGCAGATTGCCTACATTCAATCCCAGCCCCGGGTCGAGAACGGTCCGGCCAAGGTGCTGGTGCTCGGTGCCTCCACCGGCTTCGGTCTGGCCTCGCGCATCACTGCGGCGTTTGGCTGTGGCGCCAGCACGATTGGGGTGTTTTTTGAGAAGCCACCCACCGAAACCAAGACCGCATCGGCCGGTTACTACAATACGGCGGCTTTCGACAGCGCGGCTAAACAAGCCGGGCTGTATACGAAGAGCATCAATGCGGATGCCTTCAGTGATGAATGCAAGCAGCAGGTGATCGAGCAGATCAAGCAGGATCTGGGCAAGGTGGATCTGGTGATCTACAGCCTGGCCGCGCCGCGCCGCACTGATCCCGCTACCGGACAGACTTACTCCAGTGTTCTCAAGCCGATTGGCAAGAGCGTGACCCAGAAGAGCCTCAACACCGACAAGGAAGAGGTGGGGCAGGTCACCATCGAACCCGCTACCGAGGAAGAAATCGCCGGCACCGTGAAAGTCATGGGTGGTGAAGACTGGGAGCTCTGGCTGGATGCGCTGACCAAGGCCGACGTGCTTGCAGACAACTGCAAGACCATTGCGCTTTCCTACATCGGCGACAAGATCACCTGGCCGATTTACGGTCATGCCGCGATCGGCAAGGCCAAGGAGGATCTGGATCGCGCCGCAGCGGAAATCAACAAGGAGCTCACCGGGGTCAAGGGCGAAGCTCGAGTCGCCGTACTCAAGGCGATCATGAGCCAGGCCAGCGCCGCCATTCCGATCATGCCGCTGTACATGTCCATTCTGTTTCGGGTGATGAAGGAGCAGGGCACTCACGAGGGTCCGATCGAGCAGCTTTATCGCCTCTACACTGAGTGTCTCTATTCCGATTCTCCGCGACTCGACGATAAAGGCCGTTACCGCGTAGATGAGAAAGAGCTCGACCCTTCGGTGCAAAATCGAGTCGCCGAAATCTGGGCGGAAGTTACCACCGAGAACCTAAACGACATCACTGATTTTGCCGGCTATCGTGCGGAATTCGCGCGGCTGTTCGGTTTTGGCTTGACCAGCGTCGACTATGACGAAGACGTCAGCCCTGTCGTCCGAGCGGATTTTTAGTGAGCAAGGAACTGCCTGCGCCGCAAAGCACCCTTCAATAGCGAGCCCGGATTTTGGCGGACCTTCACAGCAGTATCATTGAAAAACCCATCGTGCCGGGCGAGCCCGTCCGGCTCAGCGATCTGGTGCTCAGAATCACCGCGCCCAATGGCGGCCCGATGACCGGCCCGGGTACGAACACCTATCTGATCGGCCGGGATGAGATCACCGTGATCGATCCCGGCCCGAACATTCCCAGCCACGTCGAGGCGATTCTGCGGGCGGGCGAAGGCCGGATTCGGCGCATCCTCGTCACCCACACTCATCCGGATCATTCTCCAGCGGCAAAGCCGATTGCAGCAGCGACTGGTGCAAAGCAGTTTGGCTGTCTGCTCGAGGACGACGGACACCAGGACTTGAGCTTCAATGCGGATGTCGAACTGCAGCCCGGACAGAAGATCCAGGCCAGCGATCACAGCATCGAAGCCCTGTACACCCCCGGCCACGTGGGCAATCATTACTGCTTCCATCTCGCCGAAGAAAACATGGTCTTCACCGGCGATCACATCATGCAGGGCAGTACGGTGGTGATCATTCCGCCGAGCGGCGACATGTTTGACTACATCAACTCGCTGCGCCTGTTAACCACCTATCCTGTCGACGTACTGGCGCCGGCTCACGGTCACCTGATGAACGATGCGCAACGCGTTGTCAACGAATTGATCGCGCACCGCATGGGGCGAGAAGAAAAGGTCGTTGCGGCTTTGCAACAACTTCCCGATTCCACACTGGACCAGCTGATGGACATCGTCTACGCCGATGTCGATAAGCGCCTGTACAAAATCGCCAAGCTTTCGCTGTGGGCCCATCTACTCAAGTTGGAAAAGGATGGCCGGGCCAGCAAGCATGCGGAGAAGCATTGGTTGTTCGACGACGAACTCTGGCGGTTAGAAGACAGTCGCCAGTGACCAGTCACCAGTCGCCAGAGAAAACAGCTTTTCTGGAGACCCTCGACTGCTGACTCGAGACTTCTATCTAAGGACTGACTTATGAAAAAACGACCACTCGGCAACACCGACATCCAGGTCAGTGAAATCTGCCTCGGCACCATGACCTGGGGAGAGCAGAACACCCAGGACGAAGCTTTCTCGCAGATGGATTATGCCCTCGAGCGGGGCATCAATTTCTTCGACGCGGCGGAAATGTATCCGGTACCGCCGCGGGCCGAAACCCAGGGCAGCACCGAAACCATCATCGGTAACTGGCTGGCGAAAACCGGCAACCGCGACAAGATCATTGTCGCCTCCAAAGTGGCCGGACGCAGCAGCCGCAATGCGGGCATGGGGCACATTCGCGGCGGCCCCCGACTGAGTGCGGAGCATGTTCGCGAAGCGATCGAGGGATCACTGCGTCGACTGCAGACCGACTATCTCGATCTCTATCAGGTTCACTGGCCGGAGCGCAGCGCCAACTTTTTTGGTCAGCTTGGCTATCGCCCCTCGGATAATCACGGTATCCCGATTCAGGAGACCCTGGAAGCACTCGGCGAGCTGGTGAAGGCGGGCAAGGTTCGCCACATCGGCATTTCCAATGAAACGCCCTGGGGATTCATGGAATACTGCCGGCTTGCGGACAAATACGATCTGCCGCGCATCGTCAGCGTTCAGAATCCCTATAACCTGCTGAACCGCACTTATGAGGTGGGTCTCGCGGAAATGTCGATTCGCGAAAACATCGGTCTGCTGGCGTACTCGCCACTCGCCTTCGGCGTACTCTCTGGCAAGTATCTGAATGGTCGGCGTCCGGCCGGAGCGCGTATTACGCTGTTCGACCGCTTCGTTCGTTATCAGAACCCCCAGGCGGAAGCAGCGACGGAAGCCTATGTGAATCTTGCCCGCGAGCACGGCGTTGATCCGGTGGCAATGGCGCTGGCCTTCGTAACGTCCCGGCAGTTCGTCACGTCGAACATCATCGGCGCGACTACCATGGAACAGTTGAAAGAGAACATCGACAGCGCCGAAGTCACTCTATCCGAAGAGCTGCTGGAAGGAATCGAGAAGATTCACAAGCAGTACAGCAATCCCGCTCCCTGAAGCAGATCGATAGTGGACACCAAGAGTCAACCGCGCTTTCGGCTCGCCCTGCTGCATCCCCGCTACTGGTCCACCTGGCTCGGCTTCGGGCTTTGGTGGCTGGCTTCACAGCTCCCGTTTCGGGCCCAGCTGAAGCTTGGCAAGTGGCTGGGGCGGATCGGCTATCACCTGCTGAAGCGTCGACGGCTGATCGCGCGTCGCAATATCGATCTCTGTTTCCCGGAGCTGTCAGAGGCAGAACGGGACCAGTTGGTGCGGGATAACTTCATTGCCACCGCCACGGCCGTTTTCGAGACGGGCATGGCTTGGTTCTGGCCGCTGGAAAAACTGGAAAAGCTCTGCACCATCGAAGGCCAGGAGCGCATCCAGGCCCAGCTGGACAAGGGTGAGGGCATGCTGTTGCTGACCCTGCATTTCACTACCTTGGAAATCATGGGTGCGGTATTCACGGGTCAACTGCCGCGAATGGCCGTCAGTTACCGGCCACACCGTAACCCCGTTTACGATCTGATTCAGAACTTCCTTCGCGCCCGGCGCAATCCGGATGCGGCGGCGATCGCCGCCGGCGACGTACGCTCGATGGTTCGCCACCTGCGGAATGGATACGGGATCGGCTATCTGCCGGACCAGGATTACGGTCCGAAGCACAGCGTGTTTGCGCCTCTGTTCGGCATCGAGGCGGCCACGGTGGTGGGCCTGTCAAGGCTGGCGAAAATGTCGCGTGTGCCGGTGATTCCGCTGTTCAGCTATCGACGGCCAGACAACAAGGGCTACGTACTTAAAGTCCTGCCCCCGTTCGAGGACTTCCCCTCCGGTGACGAGACCCGGGATGCCTGCCAGCTCAACCGGCATGTGGAAGACCTTGTTCGGGAGTGTCCAGAGCAGTACTTATGGGTACACCGCCGCTTCAAGTCCCGGCCACCCGGGGAGGCGGATCTTTACGGATTGCCGAAGCGTAGCGCCCGGCGGCGCCGTCGCGAGCGGGCGACCTGAGTCGGACTCGGAGGCAATCGGAGCCATTCACAACCGCTGCCGCTTGTTTCCCGATCAATGCCTCAGTACCATTAGCCCTTTCGCCCGGTAAGTCCCAGACGCCTGGCGGCTCCGGCCGGTGCCGCCATCGAGACGCTTCCGAAAACAGTCCGTAGAAATCCCGAAGCTTTTCTTCCGGACATAGACATTCCGAACGTAGACATTCCGACAATAGAACGTAAACCACCTTATCCCTACGGAGTTCAAGATGCTGCAAGGTAGTATGGTTGCCTTGGTGACCCCCATGAGCGCGGACAATCAGATCGATTGGTCCTGTCTGGCCAAGCTCGTGGAGTGGCACATCGAAAAGGGCACCCACGCGATTGTAGCCGCAGGTACCACGGGCGAGTCGGCTACCTTGAGCATGGAAGAGAACAAGGCGGTGATTCGCGCGGTTGTGAAAGCGGCCCGCGGACGTGTTCCAGTTATCGCCGGCACGGGCGCAAACAATACCGTGGAAGCTTTGGAGCTCACTGCCAGCGCCAAGGAGTCCGGCGCCAACGCTTGCCTGCTGGTGACTCCCTACTACAACAAGCCCACGCAGGAAGGGCTGTTCCGCCACTTTGAACATATCGCCAGCCGCGTTGCCATACCGCAGTTGCTGTATAACGTGCCAGGTCGTACCGGTGTCGACATGCAGCCCGAAACCGTTCTGCGCCTGGCGGCGGTCGACAATATCGTCGGCATCAAGGAGGCGACCGGGGATCTGGCGCGAGCGAAGAGGCTGGTTGAAGAAGCGCCAGCGGATTTCCTGGTGATTTCCGGCGACGACGCGACTGCCGTGGAATTGATCCTTCTCGGCGGCCGCGGCAATATCAGTGTCACGGCCAACGTCGCGCCCGCTGCCGTTGCCCGGGCTTGCGAGCTGGCCCTGGAGGGCAAGGCGGACGAAGCTCGTGCCGCCAATCAGGAGCTGGCTGCCCTCAACAAGGCCCTGTTTCTGGAGTCCAATCCGATTCCGGTCAAGTGGGCACTCACTGAAATGGGTATGATTCCTCCCGGAATCCGCCTCCCGCTGACCCCGCTGGCCGAGCAGTACCGCCAGCAGGTATGCGAAGCACTGCAAAGTGCCGGGAGCCTTTGATCCTTTTTTGTTTTATTCTCCTATCGTGACTGTCCTCTAGTGAAAAATCCAATGAAGTATTCATTATTGAAATGGGCTGTGCTGGCAAGCGCAGTCAACCTCGCCGGTTGCGGCATGTTCTTTGGCGAAGAGGGATACTTCAGGGACCGCGGCGACGACTACCTGAAATCCGGCAGCATCCCTCCAATGCAAGTGCCCGAGGGCATGGACAAGGAGGCAATCGGGCAGCTTTACGTCATACCCAATATCGACAAGGCGGCCTACGAATACCCCACCGAATTCGAAACACCGCGACCGGAAGCCTTGTCGTCGAACGCCTATTCCGAGAGCGTGAAGATTCAGAAGCTCGGCGACGAGCGCTGGATTTTCGTCAATGCCTCACCCAGCGAGGTGTGGCCGCGAGTGCGCAACTTCCTGAACAGCAATGGCCTTGCCGTCGCGCGCACCGATGCGCCGCGCGGCGTCATCGAGACCGCCTGGCTGAACTTCAAGGACGACCCGACTACCCGCGACAAATACCGCCTGCGGATCGAACAGGGCGTCCAGCCGGACAGCTCTGAGGTTCACGTTACCCACTACAGCATGTCCCGCGACGACGAGCCGCCTGCACAGGTGAACTGGCCCGAAAAGTCCAGTAATGTGGAGCGCGAATCCGGCATGGTGAACGAACTGGCGGCGAATCTGGCCGCGGAGATCGGGTCCGCCAGTGCCTCGCTGCTGGCTCAGAATATTGGCGGTGCGCAGAAAGTGGAGATCGTTGCGGACGAGCGCGAGCCGGTACTGCGCATGGAACTGCAGATGATTCGCGCTTGGGCAACCCTGAGTCATGCACTCCAGCAAGAAGGCTTGCAAATCGTCGACGAGAACAGCAGCAAGCAGATGTTCTATGTCCAGCAGCACGACCCAGAGGAAGGCGAAGGCTTCTTCAGTGGATGGTTCAGTCGCGCGGAGCCGGCACAAAGCCACACCGTGGCAGAACTGCTCGAGGCCATGGACCTTGAGGACACTGAGGAAAACCGAAACCTATTCCCGCCCGAAGCATTTCTCCAGGGAGAGAAGAGGCTTGCCGACGTGCCCGGCTATCTGTTCGTGGTGACTGAGGGTGAGGACGCCATCAAAGTGGCCGTCCGGGATGCATCCGGACAAAGGCTGAACCCCCGGCAAGCGAGAGAGTTACTGGGAATGGTTCGCCGAAACCTCATTTAACCGGTTCCAATTACAAGGTGTCCAATGGAAAAACACGAACAACTCTATTCCGGAAAAGCCAAGTCGGTCTACAGCACTGACGATCAGAATCTTCTGGTCATGCATTTCCGCAATGACACCTCCGCCTTCGACGGCAAGAAGGTGGCGCAGCTCGACCGTAAGGGCATGGTGAACAACAAGTTCAACGCCTTCATCATGGAAAAACTGACCGCGGCCGGCATTCCCACCCACTTCGTCAAGCGTCTGTCCGATGAAGAATCGCTGGTGAAGCGGCTTCAGATGATCCCGGTTGAGTGCGTCGTTCGCAACATCGCCGCCGGTTCGCTTTGTCGTCGCCTGGGGGTGAAGGAAGGCATTGACCTGAATCCACCCACATTCGAACTATTCCTGAAAAACGATGCACTTGGTGATCCGATGATCAACGAATCCCATGTGCGCTCCTTCGGCTGGGCCAGTGAGGAACAGGTGGCCGCGATGCGAGAGTTAACGTTCAGGGTGAACGACGTGCTCAAACAGCTGTTCCTGGGCGGGGACATGCTATTGGTCGACTTCAAGCTCGAATTTGGCCTCACGGCCGAGGGCGAGCTGGTGCTTGGCGACGAGATCACGCCGGACGGTTGCCGACTCTGGGACAAGAATACCCGCGAGAAGCTGGATAAGGACCGCTTCCGCCAGGACCTGGGGAACGTCGTGGAAGCTTACGAAGAAGTGGGTCGACGGCTGGGTATTCAGCTTTGATACATATTGCGATACCCACTGGTTGAGATCGACTGAGGAGATTCAATTTGGACGAGCGGCGTCGTTTTGAGCGAAGGTCAACCACGATCCGGGTGGAGATTGCCCACCCGGCATTCGGCACAATAGTGGGATTTACCCAGGACATTTCCGACGGGGGTGCATCGGTGGCGATTGAAAATCAGCCTTGCCCACCCGTCGGAACGGTTGTCAGCGTCCGCTTCAGAAAGATGGTGGGCGCCATCAATGAGGAGCCGGTCAACATGAGGGTGGTTCATCACCAGCGGAACGTTATCGGCCTGATGTTTTCTCCGGGCACCCGCACCGGCTGATTCGCCTTTCTCTCCCGATCGCCGCCGTCTAGCGGCAATGCTCCGGCTGCACCACTTCCAGACCCTCCCGGGGCAGTGCCGCCAGAGTCTTCACATCTGCACACGATAACTGCGGATTCCCCTCGAGATTCACATAACGCAAGGCGGGTAGCTCATAGAGCACTTCAACCCGCGTCAGCGCATTGTCGCCAAAATCGATCTGTTGGAGATTGCTGAACTGCTCCAGTCCGACCAGGCTTTCGATCCCCGCGTGCGTGCAAATCAGCGAGCTTAGCTCCCCGGGTGCTGGAATACGCTTGTCGCTCAGCGTTTGTTCGACGCAGTTACGCAGATTCAGGTCGGCAATCTGCTCGACGGCCACGGCAGGGCTGGGCGTCTGCACAGGCTGTTCATTAACTGTGACAGCGTAGCCAGAACAGCCATTTAACAATGCCATAAAGGAACAAATCGCGAAAGTCGGTGCTCTATGTGCCATATGATGATTGCCCGCATGAGTCTGTGTAGTCGAGGCTACTCGTTGCAGTTCAGACGGTCAATGCAGCACGAGGCAATGACCGCGCCAAACCAAGGGCGGGCGCCAATTGTATTGCGCGACCACATCACGACCCTGCCACCCGCCCGTCAGGGACAGAGATCTAAATCGGAGTTAGTCAGCTATGCCATCACTGAAAACAGTGGCTGTTCTTTCAAGCCTGCTTCTAGCCACCGCCTGCGCCACAACCGATCCCTATACCGGTGAGCAGCGAACCAGCAAGACCGCCAGCGGGGCCGGCATCGGGGCGGTAGCTGGCGCCGTAATTGGTGCTGCATCGGCCAGCGACAAGGACCGCAAGAAAGGCGCCATTACCGGCGCGGTCGCCGGAGGCGCAATTGGCGCCGGCGTCGGCAACTATATGGATCGTCAGGAAGCCAAGCTGCGTCAGCAGTTGCAGGGCACTGGCGTTCAGGTGCGCCGCGACGGCAACAACATCGAACTGATCATGCCGGGCAACATCACCTTCGGTACCGATCGCAGTGCGGTGCGCGCTGATTTCTATGATGTTCTGAACTCCGTTGCCCAGGTCCTCAAGGAATTCGATAAGACCGCAATCAGAGTCGCGGGCCATACTGACTCAACCGGCTCCGACAGCTACAACCAGACTTTGAGCGAAGAGCGGGCGCGCAGTGTGGAGCAGTATCTGATTAGCCGCAACGTCGCGCCGGCGCGCATCCAGTCGGTCGGTTACGGCGAGCGTTATCCTGTTGCCAGCAATGACACTGAAGCGGGTCGTCAGGCGAATCGCAGGGTGGAGCTGGAGCTGGTGCCGATCACCCAGTAAGCAATTTCTTAGTTAAAGGCGCTTCTTCAGGGCCGTCTGGGCACTCCCGGATTGGTCCCAAGTCAGTTTGCGCACTTCCGAGCGGCTGTTTTCAGCCGCTTTTTTTATTGCCGCCAACTGGCTGTCGCCGGGCGGTTTCCTCTGTTCTTTTTTGATCTGGAGCAGTTTTCTTCCCAACAAGATCAGGATAATTTTCGCTCCACGACTTTGCGCTGGAACCATCGAAGATAAGGTTCACTAATCTCCAGGGGGCAATAGCATGAAGAACGTCAGTGAAATACTTGGTCCGGACGCCGAGGATCTGCTCAGCTACCGGTGCCAGGGTATCAACAAGGATCGGCTGCACTTGCCGGGCCCGGATTTCGTAGATCGGGTAGTGGCAGCCACCGACCGATCTCCAGTGGTCATGCGCAACCTGCAGACCCTGTTCAACCACGGTCGACTCGGCGGGACGGGTTACCTGTCCATTCTCCCCGTCGATCAGGGGGTCGAACATTCCGCCGGCGCATCCTTCGCCATCAATCCCGATTACTTTGACCCGGAAAAAATAGTCCAACTTGCCATTGAAGGGGGTTGCAACGGTGTGGCCTCATCGCTCGGTGTGCTCAGCGCGGTTTCCCGCCGTTATGCCCACAAGATTCCCTTCATCATGAAGATCAACCACAACGAGCATCTGAGCTACCCGAACATCTACGATCAAACCTACTTCGCCAGCGTCGAGCAAGCCTATGACATGGGCGCGGTGGCCGTTGGGGCAACCGTATATTTCGGATCCGAGGAATCGCGGCGCCAGATCGAAGACGTCAGCAGAGCCTTCGCCCGCGCGCATGAACTGGGTCTCGCCACAATTTTATGGGCTTACCTGCGCAACTCCGCTTTCAAGACATCCGACAAGGACTATCACACATCTGCGGATCTGACGGGGCAAGCCAACTATCTTGCATCAACGATCGGCGCCGACATCGTCAAGCAAAAGCAGGCGGTATCCAATGGCGGCTATACCGCCCTTAAGTTCGGACATACCCATTCCAAAGTCTACGAGGAACTCTGTCCGGATCACCCGATTGAGCTGACGCGCTACCAGGTCGCCAACTGTTTCATGGGAAGAGCGGGGCTGATCAATTCAGGTGGCGCATCCGGTGAAAACGACTTGCACCAGGCTGTGCAGACATCGGTGATCAACAAGCGCGCCGGCGGCATGGGCCTGATCTGCGGACGCAAGTCCTTCCAGCGCCCGATGAAGGAAGGTGTCGAACTGCTGAACGCAATTCAGGATGTGTATTTGGATAAGGATGTAACGATCGCTTGATGCGTGTGAGATGTAAGATGCAAGACGTGAGATGAAAACCAAGAGTTGTGGGCAAGGCGGATTTTCGACTGCCTTGCTCAAACTTCTACTCTGATCGTCTCACGTCTCACGTCTCACGTCTCACGTCTCACGTTCACCGCACCGAGCGATATACCCCCTCCCGACATTCCTTCGTCAACACCAGCTGCCACAACTGGCCCTGACGCGCGCGGAAGAAGCCGGCGCAGCAAAGCAAATAGTACGTCCAGAGGCGATAGAACTCATCGCCATATCTGGCTTGCAGCTGCGGCCAGGCAGCGTCGAAGTTTTTCTTCCAGGCCATGAGGGTGCGATCATAGTCCTGACCGAAGTTGTGCCAGTCATCGATTAATAGCCGGTTCTCCAGTGCGCCCGACATGTCGCGCGCGGAAGGCAGTTTTCCGTTTGGGAAAACATATTTATCGATCCACGCATCGGCGGCATCCGTCGTCTTCCGATTCCCGATCGTATGCAGGAGGAATAGTCCTTCATCCTTGAGCAAGCGGCAGACATTGTCGAAGTAGGTCGGGTAGTTCTTGCGGCCGACGTGTTCAAACATTCCGACCGAGACGATCTTGTCGAAGGATCCGGCCAGCTCGCGGTAATCCTGCAGTTTGATTTCCACCGGCAGTCCGGCACAACGCTGTCGCGCCAGTTCCTGCTGCTCTTTCGAGATCGTTATTCCTGTAACTCTGACCCCGTAATTCTCCGCCGCATAGCGGGCGAGTCCACCCCACCCGCAGCCGATATCCAGCAGCGTTTCGCCTTCGTTCAAATCGAGCTTTCGACAGATCATGTCGAGTTTATGGACTTGCGCTTCCTCCAGGGTGCTGGCTGTTTCCCAGTAAGCGCAGGAATAGATCATTCTGGAGTCGAGCATAGCCTCGAACAAATCGTTGCCCGTGTCGTAGTGCCTTTCACCCACGGTGAACGCCCGTTGCCTGGACTGCAGATTGAACAAGCGTTGGCGAAGCGCTTGCCACCCTAGGTGTAATCGGGCGAACCCTGGCAGCTGTCTGGCGGGGTCCAGTCTCAGCAGACGGGCGAAGAGTTCGTCGAGGCGTTCGCACTCCCACAGCCCGGCGATGTAGGTTTCGCCAAAGCCGAGCGAGCCGCGGCTAAGTACCTGTTCGAAGACTCGCCTGTCCCGAACCTGGATGTCCCAGGGGGCGTTTCCATTGATGGCGACGCCGGCTTTTTCGCAGAGGGTCTGCAGAATTTCTGGCGCGCCGTGCTTGGGGGGATGATTCAGCTCAGTCGGATAAAGCGTTCCATTGGCCATCGATTTGCTCCAGGCAAGAAGGTGTCACTTGCGTGTCAGAACCGCTCGTTTGCACGGCATCTTCGACCGTGCGTTCACATCCGATCTCTGGTGGGATCTGCTCAAGTTTGGGCAAAGCTCGGCAACGGGAGTTTGATCCAGATCAGATCCGGAATGTGGCAGCCACCCACTGGCGCGAAAAATCTTTCTTGTCTGGGGCGACGGCTGGTGGGCTGAGGCGGCCCCTGTAGGGTTTGGGACGGTGCAGACACCGCTACCGTGAGTGGTCGATCACTGCTACGCTTGCCCTCGGCCCCCTTGGCAGGGCACTGGAATTTGCCGTGGCAATTGGGGTAACCTGCGCGTTTTCAGTTCGCGCGTCGGTCCGGTGCGGCAGCATCGCAGCAGCCATGTTTGGCAGCAGACGGCGGTAGCAGATATTAGGGACCTGAAGAATAATGGCTAAAAACAAGATTGGGCACGGATCCTTCTCCAAACATCCGCAGGACTTTTACGCACCGCTCAATGTAGCGGTGATCGGCTACGGCACCTTCGGCCGCCTCCATGCACGCAAATACCAGAGTATGGCCAGCACGGCATTGATGAGCGTCGTGGAAAGCAATCCGGAGCGGCGTGAACTGGCTCTTAGCGAGAACCCCGGCACGACAGTTTACGACAGCGTGGAAGAGCTGCTGCGCAGCAGTCCCCCCCAAATCGCGAGCGTGGTGGTTCCGGCGAAACACCATTACAGCGCTGCAGTGCAGCTCTTGAGCGCCGGCGTTCATACCCTCGTGGAGAAGCCCCTTGCCAGCGAACTGGGCCAGGCGCGAGAACTGGCGGATCTGGCCGAGAAAAGCAAGCTGGTACTGCAACCCGGTCATCTGGAAAGATTCAATCACACGCTGGCTGAACTGCGCACCCGTTTGCCGCAGTGGCACTACCTCGAGGCGCGGCGAATGAGTCGCTGGAGCGCCCGGGCGACGGACGTGGATGTGGTGATGGATCTAATGATCCACGACATCGACATGCTGCTGGAACTGAGCGACGAACCGATCATGGAAATCCAGGCGCGCGGGGTAAAAGTCTTTAGTGAACACTGGGACGTGGCCAGCGCCCAGCTTACCTTCGCAAACGGCAGCACGGCGAGTCTCACTGCGAGCCGCGCCAGTCTCCAGCCGGAGCGACGTCTGCATGTCTTCGCCGATTCCGCCTGCGCACTGGCCAACATTGATGACGGACTGATGCTTCTGCATCGTCGGGAAGGAGATGGTCTCGCCACCGATCGCCGTTTCTGCCGGCATGAAGATCCTCTCGCCGCCGAAATCGCCGCCTTCGTCCACTCGGTGCGCTACGATAAACCGGCGCTGGTGACCGCAGAAGATGGCTGCCGCGCAGTGGAAATCGCTGAGCGGATTGGCAAAGCCATCGAGCACGACCAGGAGCTGCTCAGTCGCATCTCAACGCCGATGCCGGACTCCGAACAGGCAACCGCCTACCTTCAGCAGACGCTGATCCAATAACAACGAAAAAGAACCAACATGCAGCAGAGACCTTCTCCGATCCAGATTCCCATGGTGGATCTGAAACCCCTGCACGAACAGATGCGGGATCCCATCGGAGTTGCCATCGCGCAGGTTCTCGCGCGCGGCGATTTCGTCTGCGGCGAGGCGGTGCACCGCTTCGAAGTGAATGCCGCGCACTACCTTGGTGTGAAGCACGCGATCGGTGTCAATTCCGGTACTGATGCATTGATGCTCTCACTGCGAGCCGCCGGCGTCGGCCCCGGTGACGAGGTGATTACTTCCCCGTTTACCTTCTGGGCCACTGCCGAGGCTATCCACCAGACCGGCGCGCGCGCGGTTTATGTGGACATCCGTACGGACGATATGAACCTGGATCCCGCCGCGCTCGAGGCTGCTGTCACCGAGAGGACTCGCGCTATCCTGCCGGTACACATCTTCGGGCAATGTCCGGACATGGACGCGATCATGCGGGTAGCCGACCGACACGACCTGGTGGTGGTGGAAGACGCGGCGCAGGCCTTTGGCGCCCGCTCCGGGGAGCGCTGTGCTGGCAGTTTCGGACTTGCCGGCTGTTTCAGTTTCTATCCCAGCAAACCTTTGGGTTGCTTCGGCGATGGCGGGTTGATCACCACCAATGACGCGGACTTCGCGGCGCGGCTTCGCAGGCTGATCAATCACGGCACCCTATCCCAGAACCGCCATTCGGAATTCGCTTACAACAGTCGCCTCGACACGATTCAGGCGGCGGTGCTCGACGTGAAACTCCAGCACCTCGATGACCATCTCGAAGAGCGGCGCCGGCTCGCCGCCAATTACGATCGCATTCTGCGCGAACTCGAGCCGCTTGGCCTGGCGTTGCCGCGCAGCCTGCCTGGCCGCCAACATTGTTACGCCCAGTACACCATTCGGTGCGAAAATCGCGATCAGCTGCGCGACCATCTGGCGCAGGCGGGCATAGCCAGCGCAATTCACTATCCCATGCCCATGTATCGGCAGCCCGCCCAGAACGCCAGCTATGGCGATCTTCATCTGCCCAATGCTGAAACTTGTAGCGCGCGCTGCCTGTCTCTGCCTTTGTATCAGGGATTGACCGATTCGCAGCAGATGGCCGTTGCTGAAAGCATTGCCGCCTTTCTCGGCAAGTAGGCGGGAAGGCATTCAGTCCCCGGGCCAAAACGCCTGATCGCCCCAACTGCTGCCAAGCTCGTTCTCAGTCTCTTCCAGCGATTCAGAGATAGCCTCGCGGACGCGATCCGCGCAGAGGCAAGCAGTGTAAGCAAATGCCGGAATTCTCCAACACTCTGCCGATACTGGTTGCGGACATTGGCGGAACCAACGCCCGCTTTGGCTGCCTCGATGCGGTCAGCGGCGAATGGTTCGGCCTGTGGATCGCACCGGTCAGGGACTTTCCCTCCATTTACAGTGCCATCGATGCCGCCCAGCGTGAGCTGCCCGAGGCGGCTAATGCTCAGGCGGTCTGTCTCGCCATTGCCGCGCCGGTACAGAACGATTGGGTGAAGGTGAGCAACGGTGAATGGGCTTTTTCCCGCAGGGAATTGCAAAGTCGCTTCGGTTGGCCGAAGCTCGAAGTCGTGAACGACTTCCTCGCAGCGGCTTATGGCGCTGTCACGCTGGTGCCGGAGCAGTACTTCAGAATCGGCGCATCATCGGCGCCGGTCGGCGGACCGAGCAGGGGCTCGGCCGGACTGGCGTCAGCCGTCATCGGCCCGGGGACAGGGCTTGGCGTGGCGGCGCTCTACCCCAATGTGCTCGCTTCCGACCAAGATCTTGGCGGTTGCCTCACCTGGTCAGCCATTCCCACCGAAGGCGGCCACGCGCGCTTCGCGCCCTTCGACGACGAGGAAGTCGCCGTGCTGCAGGTGCTGCAGAGGCAGCTGGGCAACGTTCAGCGCGAAGACATTCTCTCCGGGCGCGGCCTGTGCAATCTGTATCGCGCCTGCGCCGAAGTCCACGGTCAGCAAGTCGCGCCGGTAGGCGATCCGGCCGAAGTCACGGCAGCAGCGCTGGCGGACGGTCACTCCTTCTCGGCTCAGGTGCTGGACCGCTTCTGTGGCATTCTCGGCACGGCGGCTGCGGATGTGGCCCTCGATCT
Source organism: Proteobacteria bacterium 005FR1 (assembly GCA_026192395.1). Lineage (GTDB taxonomy): Bacteria > Pseudomonadota > Gammaproteobacteria > Pseudomonadales > Cellvibrionaceae > WACF01. The sequence continues at coordinate 1,378,579 of WACF01000001.1, read as the reverse complement.
CGGGACCCGCGGCACCGTTTACCTCGCGGGTGGAATTTTGCCTCGCATCGCGGACTTTCTCGCCGCCAGTTCCTTTCGCAGTCGATTCGAGAATCATCTCCAGTTCAGCCATTACCTTCTCGACATCGACACCGTTCTGATTACTGAAGCCCGCCTGGGACTGCTCGGCGCGGCCTACCAGCTGCGAAAACGGCTCACATCCTGCTAGCCACATTCGTTCACCGGCCTTCGGGGTTGGCCGAGATCGCCCCGTATTCGCCTCAACAGGAGCAACAGCATGAAAGTAGGGGACCTCTGTGAACGGGATCCCGTGATCATCGATGAGAACGGCTCGGCCTGTACCGCGGCGGAGCTGATGCGAGTCAACGACGTGACTTGCGTGGTGGTCGTCGAGCGCGAAGGCGGTCTGTCCCGTCCGGTGGGACTGGTCACCGCTCACGATCTGGTGACGCAGGTGGTGGCCGCCAATCGCGAGTCCGAAACGCTGAACGTGGCGGAGATCATGAGCACCGACCTCATCGAGGTGGACGAAAACGCCACCCTCTGGGAGGCCGCCGAATTGATGCGCTCGGAGAACGTGCGTCAGCTGCCCGTGCTGGATGAGGCGGGTTATTTGCTCGGCGTTTTTCGCATGGACGACGTCTTGCAGGTAGTGACCGCCGAGCTGGCCGACTTGCTTGGCATGATCGGTATGGATTCCCTCGCGCCACCGCGCCAGGACAGCTCCGCCGCCAGCGAGTGAAATGGCAACAATCGCCTGATCGCCAAGTCCCAAGTGTCAACTCTTTGAGCTTCCGTCGCAGCGATACAGGCGCTGTTATCCGGAACGTGCACCAGCAAGGGAGAGAGTCATGGAATTCGGGCTGTGGAAACCGCCGGCAGATGTGCTGCATTTGGGCGAGCGGTGGTTCATCAAGCTGGAAGTCGCCGGCGTATGCCCCGAGGAAGTCGAGATCGTCGTGCACCGAAACACCTTGCGAATCCGCGGCTGCCGTCGGGACATGCTGCTCGAAGAGGGATACTTCTATCATTCGCTGGAGATCAGCTACAGCCGCTTCGAGCGCATCGTCGAGCTGCCCTTCACAATCGCCACCGACAGTATTCGCTGGGAATACCGCGAAGGCATGTTGTTGATCCAGTTGCAAAAGGAAGATGCATCATGAGTTCAGAAGCGTCCACGGAAGTCCTCCCTTTGCTGCCCATCAAAGAAATGGTGCTTATGGTTCACATGGAGCATCCGGTTGTGGTCGGCCGTGCGCGTTCCATCGCAGCGGTCGAAGCCGCCCTGGCGGGCGAGGAAAAGACGCTGGTGGTGGTGGCCCAACGAGATAGCGCGGTCGATGCGCCTTCGCAACAAGACCTGTACGCGATCGGCACCCGTGCGCTTATCCGCAAAATGGAGCGGCGCTCCAACGGGGGCATCAGCATTTCGCTGCGCGGACTCGAGCGCGTGCAGATCGAAGATGTGGATTCGACCAACCCGTATCAGCAGGCGCGCTTCAAGGTAGTTCCGCTGCCGAGCGATCAAAGCAGTGAAGTGGAAGCATTGCATCGCGACGTGCTGGAACAGGCCCGGCAAGTGGAGGAACTGATGACCTCCGACTGGCCCAAGGGGCTGCTCGTGCAAATGCTGGAATCGCTGCGCGATCCGCTCGACCACGTGTTTGTACTCGCGTCGCTTCTGAGGCTGGATGTGAAGAAGCAACAAGCCATTCACGAGGCCAACAGTCGTCTGCAGGCGCTGCGACTTATTCACGACTACCTGAATCACGAAATCCAGGTGCTCACCATACAACAGGAAATCGCCAACCAGGCAGCAAGCAACGTATCACAGGAACAACGCCAGTACATGCTGCGCAAGCAGATGGCGGCGATTCAGAAAGAACTGGGCGAACAGAATCCGGAGCAGGCGGAAGTCGAAGAACTCCGCCAGAAGCTGGAAGAGCGCAATCTGCCCGAAGCCGCGCAGAAGGTCGCGGACCGTGAGCTGGATCGTCTGGAGCGTCTGCCGCCGGCGGCGCAGGACTATCAGCTCATTCGCGGTTATCTGGAGCTGGTCGCCGAGCTGCCCTGGAGCAAGAGCACCGAGGACAATCTGGACTTGGGCCATGCCCGGGCGATTCTCGACCAGGATCACTTCGATCTTGCTGAAGTAAAGGAGCGCATCATCGAGCATCTGGCGGTGCGCAAGCTCAACCCCCGGTCCCGTGGCGCGATCCTCTGTTTTGTCGGCGGTCCCGGCGTGGGCAAGACCTCGCTGGGTCAATCCATCGCCCGCGCACTGGGGCGGGAATTCGAACGCATCGCCATGGGCGGACTGCACGACGAGTCGGAACTGCGCGGACATCGGCGCACCTACATCGGCGCGATGCCGGGCCGAATCATCCAGGCCATCCGCAACAAGGGCGTGAACAATCCCTTGCTGCTGCTCGATGAGATCGACAAGCTGGGGCGCGACTATAGGGGCGACCCCTCCGCGGCCCTGATGGAAATTCTCGATCCGTCCCAGAACGTGGAATTTCGGGACAACTATCTCGATCTGCCCTTCGATTTGTCCCGGGTCTTCTTCGTTGCAACCGCCAACACGCTGGACACGATTCCACGTCCCTTGTTGGACCGCATGGAAGTGCTCCGGCTCAGCGGTTACACCGAAGAGGAAAAGGTGCAGATCGCGCGGCGATATCTGGTGCCTCGCCAGTTGAAGGAAGTGAATCTCAGTGAAGAAAAAGTGCGGATGTCAGATGCGGTCCTCGAGCAAATCGTGCGACGCTATACCCGCGAGGCGGGCGTGCGCGAACTGAATCGACAGGTTGCCCGCGTGGTTCGCAAGCTGGCGGTTCGTTTTGCGGAGGGAAACGACGAGCCGGTGTCAGTTGAGCCATCGCAGCTTCCCGACCTGCTGGGTCCGGAACGCTTCTTTGTCGAAAAACTGCGTCAGGAAACAGTGCCGGGTATTACCACCGGTCTGGCCTGGACCGAAGCGGGTGGTGACGTGCTGTTCGTGGAAGCGGTGCTGATGCCAGGCGGAAAGGGACTGACCCTCACCGGACAGCTAGGTGAGGTCATGAAAGAGTCCGCACAAGCAGCCCAGAGTTATATCTGGTCCCAGGCGGACAACTTGGGAATTTCCCGCGACAAGCTACAAAGTAACGGCATTCATGTTCACGTTCCGGCCGGCGCGATTCCCAAGGATGGTCCATCCGCGGGGGTCACGATGGCCACCTCGATGCTGTCGCTGTATCTGGATAAGCCGGTGCGCAGTGACACCGCCATGACGGGGGAAATCACCCTTGCCGGACTGGTTCTTCCCGTTGGCGGCGTGAAGGAAAAAGCCCTGGCTGCGCGCCGCACGGGAATCACTCGCGTTATTTTGCCCAAAGACAACGTCAAGGACCTGAGCGAAATCGACGAAACGATTCGGCGGGAAATCGAGTTCGTTCCGGTCACCAATCTGAAGGAAGTCTTCCGGGCGGCGTTCTAAACGAGTATTTCCGATCTTGCCGTCGTGCCATTTTCCTTTCCGGGCTGGAGAAAGGTGGAACGAAATTCACGGGTGGCGAGGGCTCTTTCGAGTGTGTATGCTAACTCGCTCGAACTGCTCATCCTCCGGAGATTCCATGAAGTATCTGACTGCCATGCCGCTGGATTTTCGACTGAAGCTTGTCGTTGGAGCCATCGTTTCATTCCTTGGCCTCACTGCGATCAACGCCGCCGCAGAATCTTCCCCGTCGCCGGAATGGGCCAAGCAGTACCAGCGCGCGGAATGGGTGTCCCGGGTCAGAATTGAGAGTGTCGGCAGTCTGATCAATCCCTCCCTGTCCGGAGCGAAAGTGGTGGCTATTCAGGGCTATCGGTATAACGCTTCGGTTGTCGATGGTTGGAAAGGTGAGCAGGGCGGGCGTATCCGCTTCCGGGTGGATATCAGCGATTGCCATCGCCAGCTCGCAGTGGACCGGGAATACATCGTCTTTGGTTCGACCAACCACCGCGGTGGCCTTCAAAGCTATAGTTGCGACGACCTGGTGAGTGTCGACCAGGCTGCCTCGCTTCCAGGTTTTCTTGACCAATATAGCCAATCCTCCCGTCGGCTGGCGGGCGAGGCCAAGGGCTGAAGTGCTGGGGCGCCTCATTCGCTTACGGCCCCTTTATTCGATTCATTCCTGTTAGGTCTTCCCGGTAACATCCCAATGTCCGATTTGCCCGCAGCGGCTACCGTCTCTCTGGTTTGTTGCCAGCCGGCGCTGCTGGACCGCGCTCGCCAGCTCGCCGCCGATTTGAATCTCGCCCTGGTCGAGGATTCCTCCCACTTGCCACCGGGAAGCTGGCAGCTACAGCTTGCCGAAAGCGGCCTTGCCATGCAGCAGGTCGGCCCAAAGGCGCCGGGTCCGGTGAGAGTGGACTTTGTGGGCGGCACAATGGGGTTTCGTCGCCAGCATCAGGAAGCGACTCCCGATCTTGTAAAAGCCGTTGGCGTTCGTTCCGGAGTCCATCCCCTGGTGTGGGATGTTACCGCCGGGCTCGGGCAGGACGGTTTCGTTCTCGCGCGCTACGGTTGTCAGGTGCGACTGTTTGAGCGCAACCCGCTGGTCTTCCATTTGCTCGAGGATGGTCTGGCGCGGGCACGGAGTTGTGCCGAAAACGGAGACGAGAACCTGCTTCGCATTCTCCAACGCATCCAGTTGGTTTCCGCCGACAGCATCGAGCGCCTTTCCGATGATCAGCTGTTCCAAAATGAAGAGGCCGAGCTTCCCGAAGTCATCTACATCGACACCATGTTCCCTGAGCGGGCCAAGTCAGCGAAAGTGAAAAAGGGAATGCAACTATTCCAGGACATCGTCGGCGAAGATGTGGATGCGGATCGCCTTCTCGAACTGGCGCTTGAGCGCGCGCGCAACAGGGTGGTCGTAAAGCGACCCCGCCACGCGCCTTCGCTGGGAAGCAGCGGATCGCCGAGTCTGAGCTTCACCGGAAAATCCATCCGCTTCGATGTCTATGCACTTAAAAAGCTGCAGCGCCCCGAGACCGGAAACCACTAGTCCCAGACCAGCTGTTTAATATCCAGCTTTTCTAATGGGCTCCCATGTTTATGCTGCTTCGGTCTTGTCCGGCGCCGATAATTGCAGGCGCCTTTGAAGCAGATCAAATGAAAGGCATCTAAGGAGGGTCGAGGTGTTGTCCAATCACTGAGCGCCGTGGTGTGATAGCCCCGGGTTGGCCGGTGAGGGAGGTGAATCATGCACCCAGCACAATCACAACTGTTTGCGGATCATCATAACTTTCTGCGTCTGCTGCGTTGCCTGGAAGCGGAAGTCAGCTACTACGAATTTCATCAATCCTGGCGAGCTCACATATCGGTAATCCTGGATATCTTCGATTACGTGCAGTTCTATCCCGAGCAATATCACCATCCCCTGGAAGATGAGGTATTCGATCTGCTTCTGGACAAGGGAGTGGGTGATGCGCGAGAACTGTGGGCAATGAAAAGCGAGCACAAAGAACTGGAAGCGCTGACCCATCGCGCGAGCAATCTCTTCAACATGGTGGCCAACGATAATCCGGTACCTGCTGATTTGCTCGTGACTGTCACACGGGAATTTCTGATCAAACAGCTCGAGCACATCAATCGCGAAAACCGCCACGTCTATCCGCTAATGGCCGAGCATGTGAGCGACGCGGAGTGGGACAGCATGCTCGCCTCGGTTGTGCACCGGAAGGATCCCTTGTTCGGAAAAGGCATCATTGCAGAATATCGTGATCTCTATAATGCGATCACCAAGGCGGAAAGCGGCGTGATGGCGGGTGCAACTGCGCGGGCGATCAACAGACCCACTCCCGCGGTCTGACGAGGCCATTCAGAAGGTTGGAGCTGAGAAGGTTCGAGCTGAGAAGGTTCGAGCTGAGAAGGCTCGTTTTAGCCTTGATCGGACCAGCGGTCGGCAGCGTCGCGGTCACTATCCTTCGCGTCCACCCAGTAGCTGCCCTGCTCGGTGAATTCCTTCTTCCAGAAAGGGGCGCGTGTTTTCAGAAAGTCCATGATGAACTCGCAAGCGGAAAAAGCGGCAGCGCGATGGCTGCTGCTCACCCCGACGAAAACAATCTGCTCGTCCGGCAGCAGCCGGCCAATGCGGTGAATCACACTGACCTGATCGACATCCCAGCGTGCTCTCGCATCATCGATAATCGCCGACAGCGACTTCTCTGTCATACCCGGATAATGCTCAAGCTCCATGGCGGTGATGAGTTGGTGTTTGCTCGTGTCGCGCACCAGACCGGTGAAAGTGACAATGGCACCGGGGGATCGAGAGTCGCGTCGCAAGGCTTCGTATTCCGCGCTGAGGTCGAAATCCTGGCGTTGTATCTTTACCGTCATTTAGCCTCCGGTTACCGGAGGGAAAAAAGCGATTTCGTCGCCCTCGGCGATCGTGGTCTGCATGGAGGCAACCGTCTGATTGACGGCCACGAGAAGGTTCTCGTCGCTCAAAGCCTTGCGCCAGTTTTCCCCGCGCTGCGAGAGGATATCCACCAGATCCCGCACGGTGGGGTTGCCGTCCGGCAGTTCCAGCTTCTCGTGTTCACAATCCACGGCTTCCTTGATGCGGGCGAAATACCAGATCTCCACTAGCATTGTTTTTCTCCGTAGCTGAGCTCGCCAGGTCAGGCTCGCCAATCTCTAAGCCTTCCATTCGCCAGAACGGCCGCCGCTCTTCTCCAGCAGCCTGACCTCGCCGATGATCATACCCTTGTCGACCGCTTTGCACATGTCATAGACGGTCAGCGCCGCCACCGATGCGGCGGTCAGTGCTTCCATTTCCACGCCGGTTCGCCCGGCCAGCTTGCAGCGCGCCACGATCAGTACACTGCTACTTTCACTGTCGGGTGTGAGGTCCACCTTGATGGAGGTGAGCATCAGAGGGTGGCAAAGGGGAATCAGGTCGGGGCACTTCTTGGCGGCCTGAATGCCGGCAATGCGTGCGACTGCCAGTACATCACCTTTCTTGTGGCCGCCTTCGACGATCAGTCGCAGGGTCTCCGGTTGCATGGTGATGCGCGCCTGCGCGACAGCTTCACGCTCGGTAATATCCTTGGCGCCAACGTCCACCATCTGTGCGTTGCCGTTCTGGTCGATGTGGGTCAGCCTGCTCATGAGAATACGCCTAGATCAGTAATGCTTCGAGACAACCCCGGTAGATCTGCGCGAGCTTGTCCAGGTCCGATACGCTGACACATTCGTTGACCTTGTGAATGGTCGCGTTGATTGGTCCGAACTCCACTACATCCACTCCGCTGGGAGCGATAAACCGGCCATCAGAGGTGCCGCCGCTGGTAGACAGCTCAGCCCGGATGCCGGTTGCATCAGCAATCGCCTGAGTTACCGCGTCGGTGAGATTGCCTCGCGGAGTCAGGAAGGGCTGACCGCTCAGCTGCCAGTCGACGGAGAAATCGACGTCATGTTTTCGCAGGATCGTTTCGGTCCGTTCGCGCAGTAGTTCGTCGGTCACTTCGGTGGAAAAACGGAAGTTGCCGATCAAAGTAATCGAGCCGGGGATGACGTTGGTAGCCCCGGTGCCGCCGTTTAGATTCGATACCTGGAAGCTGGTGGCGGGGAAGTATTCATTGCCCCGGTCCCATTCCACCGCAATCAGCTCCGCCAGAGCGGGAGCGAGGCGGTGAATGGGATTGTCCGCAAGTTGCGGATAGGCGATGTGCCCCTGATGCCCGTGGACCGTCAATTCGAAGTTCAGCGAACCGCGGCGTCCGTTCTTGATGGTATCGCCCAGCTTCTCACCACTGGTGGGCTCGCCGATGATGCACCAGTCAATCGCGATCTCGCGCTCGTTGAGCCACTCCATCACCTTGCGGGTACCATTGCGTGCGGGACCTTCCTCGTCACTGGTCAGCAGAAAGCCAATGCGTCCCGGATGATCCGGATTTGCTGCCACGAAGTTTTCGCAGGCGGTGACCATTGCCGCCAGACTGCCCTTCATATCCGCCGCGCCACGCCCGGTAAGTACATCGCCCTCGATCGTGGGCTCGAACGGGGGGCTGCGCCATTTCTCGATCGGACCTGTGGGCACCACGTCGGTATGACCCGCAAACACCAGCAGGGGGCCGCTGCTGCCGCGCACCGCCCATAGGTTGCTGACTTCCTCAAAAGGCAGCATCTGACAATCGAAACCGATTGCAGACAATCGCTCGCTAATCAAGTCGAGACAACCGGCGTCTTGCGGGGTCACTGACCGACGGCGGATAAGTTCGCAGGTCAGCGCAACAGTGGCGGACTGGGTCAAGGCAGTGGCTCCGAATCAGTTATTCTTGTGCAATTCTTCATTCAGCTCGAAGGACGCAAGGTTGGTCTTGCATTCCACCGCGCCGGTCTGGGAGTTGCGCCAGAACAGCAGGTCAGACTTGCCGGCCAGTTCACGCGCTTTCACATAGGCAGCCACCTTGCCATCGGAATCCAGCATCGCCACCTTGGTGCCCGCGGTTACATACAAGCCGGCTTCGACGATGCAGCGATCGCCGAGCGGAATACCGATGCCGGCGTTCGCGCCGATCAGGCATTCTTTTCCAACGCCGTTAATCAGCTTACCGCCGCCGGACAGGGTGCCCATGGTGGAGCTGCTGCCGCCCAGGTCGGAACCGGCGCCGATCATTACACCTGCGGAAATCCGGCCTTCGATCATGCCCGGACCTTCCGTGCCCGCATTGAAGTTCACGAAGCCTTCGTGCATCACCGTGGTGCCCTCGCCGAGGTGCGCACCCAGACGCACTCGCGCGGTATGCGCAACGCGAACGCCGCCGGGAACCACGTAGTTGCTCATCTTGGGGAACTTGTCCACACAGGCCACTTCCAGCACTTCATCGTTCAAACGCGCCTGAAGCTGACGCTCGGGCAGCTCCTTGATATCGATTGCACCCTGGTTGGTCCAGGCCACATTGGGCAGCACGCCGAACAACCCGGTCAGATTCGTGCCGTGCGGCTTGACCAGGCGATGCGAAAGCATATGCAGCTTCAGGTAGCCCTCCGGCACACTTGAAGGCGCAGCATCGGTAGCCAGCAAGGTGGCCACGGTCGGACGCTTGCTCTCCTGAAAGCGGCGTGCCAGAGCGGCGAGCTCCGCATGCACGGATTCCAGCGCATCGGCCAATGCCGTCAACTTGTCCTTATCCAGCGTAATCGCCTGATTGCCCTCGCTGTGATTCAGCGCCTGGCAAACGGCATTGGAAATGTCTTCACCGGGCTCGAGCAGCGGCTGCGGATAATAAACTTCCAGCCATTCGCCATTGCTGTTGGTGGTCCCGATACCCAGTCCGAAGCTGTAAAGCTGAGGCATAGTTTGATCCTGTGTTGCTAAGCGAAATACGAAAATTGAATCAAGCGAAGAAGGATAAATACATATCTTCTTTGAAGCCGACCACGCGCTGTTTACCATTCTCCAGCAGTGGCCGCTTGATCAGTGTTGGATTGTCGAGAATCAGCTGAACGGCTGTTTGCTCGTCGAGCGTTTCGCGCTGCGCGGGGCTAAGGTTCTTCCAGCTGGTGCTGCGCTTGTTCACCACTGTGTCCACCCCAAGGTCGTCAATCCAGGCCTTCACCTGGGCTTCGCTCAGTCCTTCTTTGCGGAAATCGTGAAACCGATAGTCGACACCCCGTTGTTCGAGCCAGCGACGGGCTTTGGCGACGGTGTCGCAGTTCGGGATGCCGTACAGGGTGATCATGAGGCGCTCTCGATTGCTCTTTCTTGATTGAAATGGCCGCGTAGGATACCAGAACTCGCGGGCGAGGGGGCCAGGTGGAGATTGGATGTGGGGTGCCAAAGAATTCGTCCGGCGCTGGGGGAAGGTGTTTCGAAAACCCATAAATCCATCCCTGGAGCTCCCGCGCCGCGTCCTGCGGCGAGGGTTTCGAAACACCTTCCCCCACCACCGGACTCGCTTTGGTGCCTTCGCCTAACCCCTGTCGGGGAGACTACACTGCCAGTTGTTAAGAAAACTGAAGCGAGGTCAGGTGATGGGGGGCTGCCTGACCGGGTTCGCTGGCAACAGAACCATTACTTGCGAGTTTTTTTTGCCCGCTTCCGATTCGGATAACAGCTCCGGCAAATCTCACAGGCCGTCCCATCACACCCACGCGCCGAACAGAACTCCCGACCGTAATAAATGATCTGCAGATGCAGCTTATTCCAGCTCTCTTCTGGAAACAGGCGCTTCAAATCCTTCTCTGTTTGAGCAACGTTCTTGCCGCTGGTCAGCCCCCAACGTTGGGCGAGGCGGTGGATGTGAGTATCCACCGGAAAAGCCGGCACACCGAAAGCCTGGCTCATCACCACGCTCGCGGTTTTATGGCCCACGCCGGGGAGCTTTTCCAGTTCGGCCATATCGCCAGGTACCTGGCCGCCATGCTCTCGCAACAGGATTTTCGAAAGTTCGGAGATCGCCTTCGATTTCTGCGGAGACAGTCCGCAGGGCCGAATGATCTCTTTGATTTTCTCCACCGGGACCTTCGCCATTTCTTCCGGTGTATCGGCCACTGCAAATAGCGCAGGGGTTATCTGGTTGACCCGTTCGTCCGTGCACTGTGCGGACAGTAGTACGGCGATCAACAGCGTATAGGCGTCCTTGTGGTGCAGCGGTATCGGCGGCTCCGGATAGAGTTCGTTCAATCTCTCACGCACATAAGCGGCTCGCTGGAGCTTGGTGGGGGACTTCGCTTTGACCTCTTCGGGCTGCAGTGCTGACGCTGCGCTCTTGCTGTTCATAAACCTTCGATGAATCTGCGCAGTCGTTTTGCCGCGGTGACGCACTCTTCGGGACTGGCCACCAGCGCGATGCGGACGTGGTTTTCGCCGGGATTAATGCCATCCGCTTCACGGGCGATGTAAGAGCCGGGTAGAACGGTGATGTTTTCCCGGCTAAAGAGCTGCTGGGCGAAGTCCAGGTCGTTGATGGGTGTTTTCAGCCAAAGGTAAAAGCCCGCTTCCGGTTTTCGCACGTGGATAACGGGAGCGAGAATTTCCAATACATCATCGAATTTCTGCCGATACAATCGGCGGTTTTCCCGCACATGCCCTTCATCGCTCCAGGCGCTGATGCTGGCAATCTGCATGGGCAGGCTCATGGCGCAGCCGTGGTAGGTGCGGTAGAGCAGGAAGTCCTTCAGAATGGCCGCATCGCCCGCCACGAAGCCGGATCGAAGACCGGGAAGGTTGGAGCGTTTCGAGAGGCTGTGAAAAACCAGGCAGCGCGCGAAGTCATGGCGGCCCATCTCGGCACACACCTGCAACAAGCCCACGGGCGGTTCCGCCTCGTCGAAGTAAATCTCCGAATAGCACTCATCGCTGGCAATGACGAAATTGTAGCGGTCCGCCAGTTCGATCAGGTGTCGCAGTTGCTCGCGGGGCACCACCGCGCCGGAAGGGTTGCCGGGAGAGCAGAGGTAGACGAGCTGGCAGCGTTCCCAGATCTGCGCCTCGACGCTGCCGAAGTCGGGCAGATAGTTGTTTTCCGCCGAACAGTTGACGAAATGCAGTTTGGCGCCCGCGAGAAAAGCAGCACCTTCGTAGATCTGGTAGAACGGATTGGGCGATACCACCAGAGCATCCTCGCCACCACTTACCACGGCCTGGGCGATGGCAAACAAAGCCTCGCGAGTACCGTTGACCGGCAGAATCTGCTCTTCGGCATCGATGCCCGTCAGTTCAAACCGGCGGTCGAGCCAACCGGCGATCGCCTCGCGCAGTTCCGATGAACCCTTGGTGGTCGGGTAAACGGATATTTTGTCGAGATTGTCCCGCAGTGTGTCCAATACAAAGGCCGGCGGCGAATGCTTGGGCTCGCCAATGGAAAGCGCAATATGCGGTTGATCGGTAACCGGAGCGCCAACCGCTGCTTTCAAAGCGGCCAGTTTCTCAAAGGGGTAGGCTTGCAACTTATCTAGATTCTTGTTCATTCTCTTCTACTGTTTTCTAGCGACTGGCGACTGCGGTTTATATGTTCGACGCGTTCTTGCTCTCTTCGACGTGCTCATCCAGCTGACGGCAGATTTCCTTCTGCAGGTTTTCGCAGAGTTTCGGGTCGCTGAGCGGTTGTCCCTCGTCATCGGTGATGAAGAAAATATCTTCGACCCGCTCGCCGAGTGTGGTGATCTTTGCATTTTGCAATTGCACATTGAACTCGATAAAGATGCGGCCGATGCGAGCCAGCAGTCCCGGACGATCCGGGCTGATAACTTCCAGGACGGTGTAGCCACTGGAAATGTCGTTGTTGATACTGGTGCGGGTAGGCATCGCGAAGTGCTTGAGCTGGCGCGGCGTACGCCGGTGGATTACGCTCGGGTAATCTTCCACCAGGCTGAGCTCTTCCAGCAGCGAATTGTAGATTCGTTTCAACCGGCCGGGGTCGTCACCAATCGGTGAGCCGTGCTGGTCAAGCACATAGAAGGTGTCCACGGTATAGCCGGAGCGGGAGTGATAAATGCGCGCGTCCTGGATGCTGAGATTCAGCTGGTCGAGACAGGTTGCCGCGGCGGCGAATACGTTGCTGCGTTCCTTGGCCCGAATGAATATCTGAGTCGCGCCCTCGTGGTCCGGCGCCGTGGTCTTGTCGATCAGGATAAGCGGACCATCGCTGTCGTGTCTGGCGATGGCGGCCGTGTGCCAGGCGATATCCAGGTGGCTTTCGCGCAGGAAGTAGTCTTCGCCCATATCACTCCAGATCGCCCGCACTCGGTCTTCGCTGAAACCCTTGCGCTTGAGCTTATGGAGGGCGGCGGCCTGGGTTTCGTCGATGACATCCTGTTTGTCCACGGTGTTTTCGAGCCCGCGGCGCAGTGCGCGCTTGGTTTCCAGATAAAGTTGGCGCAGCAGGCTGGCGCGCCAGTTATTCCAGATGTCGGGGTTGGTGGCGTTCATGTCTGCCACAGTCAGCGCATACAGGTAGTCCAGGTGCAGCTGATCGCCTACTTCAAGAGCGAAGTTGTGAATGACGTCCGGATCGGAAATGTCCTGCTTCTGGGAGACCTTGGACATCAGCAGATGCTTCTCCACCAGCCAGCACACCAGGCGGGTCTCCCGCGGCGAGAGCCCGTGCCGCTCGCAAAATTCCCGTGCGTCGACAGCGCCCAGGGTGGAATGGTCGCCGCCGCGTCCCTTGCCGATGTCATGGTAAAGGCCGGCGATATACAGCAGCTCGTGCTTGGGTAGACGCTTCATTACGTGTGCTGCCACCGGGAACATCTCTTCCGCATCAGGATGGCGGAACAGGCGCATGTTCTTCACCACCAGCAAGGTATGGGCGTCCACGGTGTAGATGTGAAAGAGGTCATGCTGCATTTGCCCGGTTACTCGCCCGAATTCGGGCAGATAGCGGCCGAGAATGCCGTAGCGCTTCATTCGTTTGAGCTGGGTGAACAGGCCATACGGGCAGGCCAGCAACTCCATAAACAGCTTCTGATTGCGCTGATCGTTGCGGAAATCGTCATCGATGCGGTCCCGGTTCTCACGGATCAGGCGGATGGTGGAAGCACGGGGTCCGCGGATGTCGGGGTTGTTGCCCATCAACACGAAAATCTCCAGTAGCGCCGAAGGCTCCTCCTTGAAGACTTTGGTGTGTGTCACCTCGATGTAGTTGTCGCGCAGCTGAAAGCGCTCGTTGATCGGCGTCACTTCCTTGCTTTGGCCTTTCTGAAGAATCGCCTCGTCAAGAAACTGCATCAGCACATCGTTGAGCTCGCCCAACGCGAGTACGACCCGGTAGTACCAGTGCATGAACTGCTCGACCGCCAGACGCTCGGGGGTGTCCTGATAGCCGAACATCTTCGCCAGTTCCCGCTGGTAATCAAATAGCAGGCGTTCTTCCGGTCGTCCGGCGAGCAGGTGCAGGCCATAGCGGACCTTCCACAGAAATTCCTCCCCGGTGCGCAAAATGGCGAATTCTGCCTCGGTAAAGAAGCCGCGGCCTTCGAGCTGGCGAAGGGTGCGCACTCCGAAGAAGCGCTTGGCCACCCAGTTGATGGTTTGGATATCGCGCAGGCCACCGGGCGCGTTCTTGATGTTGGGCTCGAGGTTGTACTCGGTATTGTTGTGCTTGTCGTGGCGCTTGAGCTGCTCGTCCCATTTGGCGCGAAAGAATTCGTCCGCCGGCCACATGTGCTCCGGCGAGGTCTTTTCCATCAGGTGCTGGCGCAGTGCGTCGGGACCGACAATGGTGCGCGACTCGAAAATGTTGGTGGCAACGGTGATGTCCTTGCGGGCGATTTCCAGGCACTGCTCGACCGTGCGTACGCTCTGCCCGATTTCCAGCCCGATGTCCCAGAGCAGCGTGATGAAGCTCTCGATACTGCGCTGGTAACGACCGGTCTCGTCGGTATCGAGCAGGATCAGCAGGTCGATGTCCGAATGCGGGTGCAGTTCCCCGCGGCCGAAGCCGCCCACGGCAAGCAGGCTGACGTGGGAGTTGTCCTCGCCCCATTCGAACTGATGCCAGGCATAGTGGACGATGCAGTCCACGAACAGCGCGCGCTCATAGACCAGGGTCCTGATGTCCTCGCCTTCCTGGAAGCGCCGGTTGAACTGGGTGTTGGCCGCGTTGATGGCGTCCTTGAAAACGGTCACCCGGTTGCCGGTCTGCAGTGCGTGCCGAAAGCGGCTCTGATCGAAGAAGAAGAGGGGGCGTTCGAAATAGGGGATGTTCATAGGCGCTCGGGAGTGGGGCTCGGGAGTGGGGAATCGGGAGCGGGAAGCCGAGAATCTGGTCCCGACTTGCCGCTGCCAATTTTCCCCTACCCAGTAAAAAATGGTTCTTCCTCGCGGGCGGTCAGAACTTCAACGCCATCGCTGGTCACCGCCAGGGTGTGTTCCCACTGGGCGGAGAGGCGGCCGTCGCGAGTTTCCACGGTCCAGCCGTCGCGCTTGAGCTTGGTCTGAGGCTTGCCGGCGTTGATCATCGGCTCGATCGTGAAAGTCATGCCTTCCTGCAGGATCAGGCCGGTGCCGGACTTGCCGAAGTGCATTACCTGCGGCTCCTCGTGGAAGACCCGGCCGATGCCGTGACCACAATAGTCCCGCACAACCGAATAATAGTTGCTCTCCGCATGCTGCTGGATCACGTGGCCGATGTCGCCCAGCGTGGCGCCGGGGCGGACCAGATCGATGGCTTTGTAGAGGCATTCCTGGGTCACGGCCACCAGGCGCTCGGCGTGGGGAGCGGGGGTGCCCACAAAGAACATCTTGCTGGTGTCGCCGTGGAAACCTTCGTAGATCACGGTGACGTCGATGTTGATGATGTCGCCATCTTTCAGCACCTTCTTTTCGGAAGGGATGCCATGGCAGACCACCTGATTGACCGACGTGCAGACCGCCTTCGGGAAGCCCTTGTAGCCGATGCAGGCGGAAATGGCGCCCTGTTCCAGGATCATCTGGTTACAACGGTCGTCCAGCTCGGCGGTACTGACCCCGGGCTGGACGTATTCCCCGATCTGCTCCAGTACCCGGGCGGCCATTCGTCCGGCTACGCGCATTTTCTGGATATCTTCGGGGCTCTTGATCGCTACTGTCATAATTCGCTAACTGGTCTGGGAGAATCGAAGGCGCCCATTGTAAACCACCCAGGCCAAGAATGATGCCCGCAATCCCGTCGCCAGATGCTCCGGTTCTTTATCCGGAAAACCGTTTGTGGTATAAAGCGCGCGCCGAAAAACGAGTCGGCGGCCGAATCTGGCCATGGTTGACCGGTCAATGGTCCGATCAGTCAACCGTTCAACAACTGTTCACACTAAACGTCACACATATACCGGCACATATGTCTGGGTGCCTCGGGGGCTGGTCCCGTCGAGGTTGATGTATGGGGTATATGGAGGCCTAACCCAACAGGTAAAGACTATGACCTCAGTAAGCATGCGCGAAATGCTGCAGGCTGGCGTCCATTTCGGACACCAGACCCGCTATTGGAACCCGAAGATGGGTGAGTACATCTTTGGCGCCCGCAACAAGATCCACATCATCAACCTCGAGCGTACCGTTCCCGCTTTCAACAGCGCCCTGGAAGTCATCACCAAGATGGCCGCCCAGAAAAAGAAAATTCTCTTCGTCGGCACCAAGCGGGCTGCGCAGAAAATCGTCAAAGAACAAGCCGAACGTGCCGGAATGCCCTTCGTCAGCCATCGCTGGCTGGGCGGCATGCTCACCAACTACAAGACCATCCGTGGCTCCGTTCGCCGCTATCGCGAGCTGGAAACCCAGAGCCAGGACGGTACTTTCGACCTGCTCACCAAGAAAGAAGCGCTGATGCGCACCCGCATGATGGAGAAGCTCGAGCGCTCCATCGGTGGTATCAAGGACATCGGCGGTCTGCCGGATGCGCTGTTCGTGATTGACGTAGAACACGAGCGTATTGCCATCCAGGAAGCCAACAAGTTGGGAATTCCGGTGATCGGCATTGTCGATACCAACAGCGATCCCGCTGGTGTCGACTACGTGATTCCCGGCAACGATGACTCCATCCGCGCCATCAAGCTCTACGTGACCGCGGTAGCCGATGCCTGCATCGAAGGCGCCCAGAAAGGTTCAGGGGCTCCTGCTCAGGACGAGTTCGTTGAAGTGGAAGGCGGTGAAGGTTCCGCCGACGCCGAGAGCAAGGCAGGCTAAGGGCCGACTCTCCAGCCACGAATGTGAAAGGGGGCGTTGGCCCCCTTTTTTCAACCGGAGTCAGCAAGAGGAGCCGTTTTCGCAGCGGTCCCGTTTCAGCTCCAGTACTCCGGACATTGCAATCCACAGATGGTCGACATTGGCCGAGCAGGTTGGTGACTAGTTTCTCAGTAGCCTGCCAGCCCTGGCGCAGGTGCCCAGCACCATGGCGCTCGACTCTCCGATAACAGATTCTGATGAATAGACGAGGATAGAATCATGGCAGCGATTTCTGCTTCGATGGTAAAAGAACTGCGCGAGCGCACCGGGCTCGGCATGATGGAATGTAAAAAGGCGCTGGTCGAAGCCGATGGCGACATCGAGCTGGCCATTGAGAACCTGCGCAAGGCCAGCGGCCTGAAGGCAGCTAAGAAAGCCGACCGCACCGCGGCCGACGGCGTTGTTGCCATCAAGGTGGCGGACGACGAAAGCTACGGCATCATGGTGGAAGTGAACAGCGAAACCGACTTCGTGGCTCGCGACGACAACTTCCTCGGCTTTGTCGGCAAAGTGGTGGACAAGGCCTTCGCCGAAAAGCAGACCGATGTGGCTGCCCTGATGGAAGGTGATCTGGAAGAGCAGCGCCAGGCACTGGTTCAGAAGATCGGCGAAAACATCGGCGTACGTCGTGCTCTGGCCCTGTCCGCGGAAGGCGGCGTGGTTGGCTCCTATGTACACTCCAACAATAGAATCGGCGTACTGGTGCAGCTCAAGGGCGGCAACGGTGAGCTGGCCCGCGACATCGCCATGCACGTGGCGGCGGTGAATCCGCAAGTGGTCAACCCGGCCGATATGCCCGCGGAAGTGGTCTCCAAAGAAGAAGAGATCATCAAGGCCCAGCCCGACATGGCCGGCAAGCCGGACAACATCGTTGAGAAGATGATGCAGGGCCGGATCAACAAGTTCCTGAAGGAAAACAGCCTGACCGAGCAGCCCTTCGTTAAGAATCCCGACGTCAGCGTGGGCCAGCTGGCCAAGGATGCCGGAGCCGAAATCGTTGCCTTTGCGCGCTTCGAAGTGGGTGAGGGCATCGAGAAGGCCGCCGTTGACTTCGCCGCGGAAGTGGCGGCTCAGGTCAACGCCAGCAAGAAGTAAGCAAGTAGCCAGAACCAAGTGTCACGGGGCGGACCCTGTCCGCCCCTGGCCAATCTGAATTCTGCACCCTTGGCAGCGCCGGGGGTGCCGCAAAAGAGTCGCCGCCGTATCCATGTATTCAGATGGAGATCCAGAAATGCCCCAAACCCGGGATAAAAAGTACAAAAGAATACTGTTGAAACTCAGCGGGGAAGAATTGATGGGGTCAGAGGGCTTTGGGATCGACCCCAAGGTGCTCGACAAGATGGCTCTGGAAATCGGGCAGCTGGTTGGAATTGGCGTACAGGTCGGGCTGGTCATCGGCGGAGGCAATCTGTTCCGCGGCGCCGCCCTGAATGCGGCGGGACTCGATCGCGTGACCGGCGACCACATGGGCATGCTGGCCACTGTCATGAACGCGCTGGCCATGCGCGATGCGCTGGAGCGCTCCAATATCTCATCCCGTGTGATGTCAGCGATTCCCATGAGCGGCATCGTCGAACATTACGATCGCCGTCAGGCCATCCGCTTCCTCAGCAATGGCGACGTGGTTATCTTTGCCGCGGGTACGGGCAATCCCTTTTTTACCACTGATTCCGCCGCC
Source organism: Proteobacteria bacterium 005FR1 (assembly GCA_026192395.1). Classification (GTDB taxonomy): domain Bacteria; phylum Pseudomonadota; class Gammaproteobacteria; order Pseudomonadales; family Cellvibrionaceae; genus WACF01. The sequence continues at coordinate 1,360,219 of WACF01000001.1, read as the reverse complement.
TGCCTTCGCGGCATCGAGGTGGAAGCTGATATCGTCCTTAAGGCGACCAAGGTGGACGGCGTGTACACAGCCGATCCCATGAAGGACAAGAGCGCCAGCAAGTTCGAGGTGCTGAGCTACGACCAGGTTCTGGACAAAAAGCTCGAGGTGATGGATCTCACCGCCATTTGCCTGTGCCGCGATCACAACATGCCGGTGCGGGTCTTCAAAATGAATAAAACGGGTGCGCTCCTGAATATTATCGTCGGCGCCGACGAAGGCACCCTGATTCAATAAACAGCTATTGACTGGCTTAGTGACTGGAGACAGCAGCGATGATCAACGACATCAAAAAGGATGCAGAAGAGCGAATGAAGAAGAGCCTGGACTCGCTGGGCATACACTTCAACAAGATTCGCACCGGTCGTGCTCATCCGAGCATCCTCGACGGCATCAGTGTCTCCTACTACGGTAACCAGACGCCGCTGAACCAAGTGGGCAACGTGACGGTTGAAGACGCCCGCACACTGGTTATCAATCCCTGGGAAAAATCCCTGGTGCCCGAAATCGAGAAGGCGATCATGAAATCCGATCTCGGCCTGAACCCGAGCACCACCGGGGGTGTGATTCGAGTTCCCATGCCGGCGCTGACCGAGGAAACCCGCAAGGGCTTCATCAAACAGGCCCGCAACGAAGCGGAAACCGCTCGCGTATCCGTGCGCAACATCCGTCGCGATGCGCTGGCGCAGGTGAAGGATCTGCTGAAAGAAAAGCAGATCAGCGAGGACGACGAGCACAAGGCAGGAGACGATATTCAGAAGCTGACCAACAAGTACATCGAGCAGGTTGACAAGAAGTTGGCGGAGAAAGAAACCGACCTGATGGAAATCTGATTGGCTGGTCTGTTTTGAGGTTTTTGTCGAACAAATTTGAGCCAGGCAGTTGGAGCCCGACAGTTGGCCAAGCAGGTAGCCAAGCAGGTGGTAAGTCCCGTGGGGTCTAATAATTCGCTGCGGCACATCGCCATCATCATGGATGGCAACAGTCGCTGGGCAAAGAAGCGCGGGATGCTCCACATCAACGGCCACAAAGCGGGGGTGGAGCGAATTCGCGACATGCTCACCGTGTGCCGCGATGAAGGAGTGGAAGCCTTGACCCTGTTTGCCTTCAGCAGTGAAAACTGGAAGCGACCAGCGCGAGAGGTTGATGCGCTCATGAAGCTCTTCCAGAACTACCTCAAAGGCGAAAGTCCGCGTCTGCGGGAAGAAGGCATTCGCCTGCGGGTCATCGGCGGTCGCGATCGCTTCAGCCCCAAGGTGCTCGACGCCATCCAAACCGCTGAGGAAATGACCCGCGCGGGCACCACTCACCTGGTCATTGCCGCGGACTACGGCGGCAAGTGGGACATTGTCAACGCCACCAAGGCGATCGCGGCGAAAGTCGCCCGCGGTGAACTGGCCGTGGACGATATCGACGAGACGACCATTGACGCCGAGCTGAGCATGCCCGACCTGCCGCCTCCGGATCTGCTGATCCGCACCGGCGGTGAATACCGCATCAGTAACTTCCTCCTCTGGCAGACCGCCTATGCCGAGCTGTATTTCAGTACTCGCCTGTGGCCGGATTTCACCAGTGAAGACCTGAGCGAAGCAGTGGCCGAATTCCATCGCCGCCAGCGCCGTTTCGGCCTGACCGGTGATCAGGTGAAGGGAAACCCCGGTGCTTAAGCAACGGATCATCACTGCCATTGTTCTCGCTGCGGTCCTTCTCGCAGCGGTTTTCTTTCTGCCCCTCTCCCTCTTCGCGATTCTTGCCGCGGTGGTTTTCGTGGTGGGGGCCTGGGAGTGGTCGCGGCTTGCCCATTTTTCCGGCGCTGCGCGTGCCGGCTTTGCGCTTGCTTTTGCACTGCTGATCGCAGCATGTTGGTGGTGGGTCGGTTTCCTGCGCTTGGGAAGCGAGTTTGTAGAAAATCGAATGACGGGGATCTCGTTGCTCGCAGTAGTGTGGTGGCTGTTCGCTACCTGGCTGGTGAAGAGTTATCCCGCCCACGCCCGTTTTTGGTCCAGGCGCTGGGAGCAGACCCTGATGGGACTGCTGGTGCTGGTGCCCACCTGGGCGGCGATTGTCTTTCTGCGCGCGCAACCGGCTGGCGAGTGGCTGATTCTGATCCTCGTGGCCAGCGTCGCTTGTGCCGACATCGGTGCATTCTTCGTCGGGCGCAAATGGGGCAAGCGCAAACTGGCACCCTCGGTCAGCCCCGGCAAGTCCCGCGAGGGCTTCGCCGGTGGTCTGGCCTCGAGCGTGGTTTTCGCGCTTGTGCTGGCGATGGTACTTGGGGGCGGAGCGCACTGGTGGCTGCTCGCCTTGATCGTTCCCGCGAGCCTCGCGTCGGTGATGGGCGATTTGCTCGAGAGCATGTTGAAGCGCCAGCGCGGCATCAAAGACAGCGGGACCATTCTGCCCGGACATGGGGGGATTCTCGACCGTGTCGACAGCATTACCGCCGCTGCGCCGGTATTCGCGCTGGCGTATCTTCTCAGCGGCTATATTCTTAGTGGCCAGGCGCTGGGCGGCTGATCGCTCGAGGGCCACCACAATTACAGATTTGCCCCGATGAACAAGCAATCAGTAACAGTACTCGGCGCCACCGGATCGATCGGCGTCAGTACGCTGGACGTGATATCCCGCCACCCCGAGCGGTTCAGTGTGTTCGCGCTGACCGCCAACTCCCAGGTGGATCTGCTGACCAGCCAATGCCTGGACCTGGCCCCGCGCTTCGCCGTGCTGCGAGATACCGCAGCGGCTGAGCAGCTGGCCGTCAGGCTCCGCGAGGCGGGCTCGGACACTCAGGTGCTGGCGGGTGAAGCCGGTCTGGTGGAGGTGGCGGGGCACCCCGAGGTGGATGCCGTGATGGCGGCCATCGTCGGTGCCGCCGGACTGGCGCCTACCCTGGCCGCGGTCCGGGCGGGTAAGAAGGTGTTGCTGGCCAACAAGGAATCGCTGGTGATGGCCGGTGCATTGTTTATGGATGCTGTGCAGGCCAGCGGGGCGACCCTGCTGCCCATCGACAGCGAGCACAACGCGATCTTTCAGTGCCTGCCAGCGGGATATCGGGATCTGGAGAGTGCCGGGGTCCGGCGGATTCTGCTGACCGGTTCAGGCGGTCCTTTTCGCACCACACCGATCAGCGCATTGCAAGGGGTGACACCGGCCCAGGCCTGCGCGCATCCCAACTGGTCGATGGGCCCGAAGATCTCGGTGGATTCCGCCACCATGATGAACAAGGGATTGGAGTTCATCGAAGCCTGCTGGCTGTTCGCGGCCAGACCGGACCAGGTCGAAGTCGTGGTGCACCCGCAAAGTGTGGTGCACTCGATGGTCGAATACGCCGACGGATCGGTGCTTGCCCAGCTGGGTAATCCGGACATGCGCACCCCGATTGCCCATGGCCTTGCCTGGCCGGAGCGCATCGAGTCGGGGGTGGGTTCGCTGGATTTGCTCAAGTGCGGCCCGCTGGAGTTCTCGGCGCCGGATCTCGACCGCTTCCCCTGCCTGCGCCTGGCGATCGAGTCGGTTGCCGCGGGCGGCACCGCGCAGGTGGTGCTCAATGCCGCCAACGAAGTGGCAGTGCAGGAGTTTCTGGCCGGACGCCTGATGTTCACGGCCATTCCGGTTATCATCGAAAAGGTTCTCGCGCAATCCACCCTGGTTGAACCCAGCAGTATTGAGGTGGTCCAAGACGCCGATCTGGCGGCGCGTGAATTAGCGCGGCAGCTTCTGCCGGACGTTCGCCAGCGGTGACTCTCGCCGGCGAGATCTATTGAGATTCAGTTAAGGCTCTGCGAAATGCTAGGTGGTTTGGAAACGATTCTCTGGTTCCTGGTTGCCCTGATTTTCCTGGTAACCATCCACGAGTTCGGTCACTTCTACGTCGCGAGACGCTGCGGGGTCCGGGTGCTCCGATTCTCGGTCGGCTTCGGCAAGCCGCTGTTCTCCTGGTACGACAAGACCGGCACCCAGTACACCATCGCCCCCATTCCGCTGGGCGGCTACGTCAAGATGCTCGATGAGCGCGAGGGCGAGGTAAAGCCCGAAGACCTTCCCTATGCCTTCACGCAGCAGTCCGTCGGCAAGCGCTTCGCTATCGTCGCGGCGGGTCCGCTGGCCAATTTCATTCTCGCAGTCCTGCTTTTCTGGGTCTTGCTCATTCCCGGTACCGCCGATTTCATCCCCATGGTCGGCGAAGTGGAGGAGGGCTCCATCGCCGCCGCTGCGGGTCTGGAACAGGGCCAGGAAATCGTCGCCGTGGACGGCGAGCCCACCCCGACCCGCCAGGCAGTCAGCCGTGCGCTGATAGAGCGCCTGGGTGAAACAGGGGTGATGTCCTTTACGGTAAAGTATCCGAATTCCGACCTCGTCTACACCTCCCGTGCCCCGATCAAGGATTGGCTGAAAGGCGCTGAAGAGCCCGATGTGCTGGCTGGTATAGGCCTCAGTCTTCAGCCCCCACCAGTGGTGGTCGGGCAGATCCTCGAAGACAGCCCGGCCGAACAGGCCGGTTTTGCCACCGGCGACCGGGTTCTGGCCGTGAACGGGCAGCCTGTGGACACTTGGACTGAGTGGGTCGACTACATCAGTGCCCGTCCGGGTGAAAACATCCAGGTGCTGGTGGACCGGGGTGGCGAACAGGCGAATCTTCTGGTCACACCGCGGCCGGAAACCGAGGGGGGCAAGACCGTCGGCAAAATCGGTGTTGGCGGCCAGTGGCCGGAGGATTGGATTCGCCGCTACGAGTATTCCATCCCGGGCGCCTTTGTGGAGGCCGCCAACGAGACCTGGGAGACCTCGGTCTTTGTGCTCGACTCGGTCAAGAAGCTCATCGTCGGAGAGATCTCCACGAAAAACTTGAGCGGGCCAATCACCATTGCTAAAGTCGCGGGTTCCTCGGCGGACGCGGGCTGGATGAGCTTTGTCAGCTTTCTGGCACTGCTGAGTGTCAGCCTCGGCGTTTTCAACTTGCTGCCCATCCCTGTGTTGGATGGCGGGCACCTGGCCTATTTCCTGGTCGAAGCGGTCAAGGGGAGCCCGGTCTCGGAGCGGGCTCAGATGATCGGTTACCAGGTCGGGCTGTTCGTCGTGGTCGGAATTATGTTGCTGGCCCTGTATAACGACGTTTTGCGCCTGGGTTGATCCAGGCGACAGGCCCGAGGCCAGCAGGCAAGCTCTAACGAGTGAAGATGGAATAACAAGAAACGCATGGAACAGGAGATTCGGTGGCCTGCGCAGATGGGAAGGGTCCGAAAACTCCAAGGGTAAAAGAATTAGATCACTATACTTAGAACACTCAAGGTCCAGCAGAGATAACGTCCAGCCACTTGTCCCCGCACGATCGAGTCAGTCACTTCTATTGAAGACCTAGAAATTTTATGAAGCGAATAGCTTGTCTGGTAGTTTTTTTCCTTTTGTCCGTGCCTGTGCTGGCGCAGGACCTCGCTCCAACTGACCGTTTTCAAGTGACTGACATCCGCGTGGAGGGATTGCAGCGCGTTTCGGCTGGAACGGTTTTCACCGCTCTGCCGATCCAGGTGGGTGACGTGGTCTCCCAGCGCACCTTGGGTGAGGCGACTCGGCAGCTTTTCCAGACCGGTTTTTTCGGCAACATCGAAATCGGTAGAGATGAAAATGGCGTGTTGGTGATATCAGTTACCGAGCTACCCGCCATCAGCGAAATCAACATCGATGGCAACAAGGCCATCAAAACCGAAGACCTGATGCGAAGTCTTGCCGACAACGGCCTCGCCGAAGGGCAAATTCTCAAGCGCGCCACCCTCGAGGGCATGGCGCTGAGTCTGCAACGCGAGTATGTGAAGCAGGGCCGCTATGGCGCCTCCGTGGATACCGAAGTGGTGGATCTGCCGAACAATCAGGTGCGGCTGAACATCAACGTCGACGAGGGCAAAGAAGCGCGCATCAAGCACATCAACATCGTCGGCAACCAAGACTTCGATGAGGATGAGCTGCTGGATCTCTTCGAAATTCAGACCACTGGCTGGCTGTCCTGGATCAGCGGCAATGACAAGTACGCCAGTGAGAAACTCACCGGCGACCTGGAGCGACTCGAGTCTTTCTACCGCAATCGAGGCTATCTGGATTTCAATATCGATTCAGCGCCGGTATCGATCAGCCCCGATCGTGAGCAGGTTTACATCACCATCAATATCACCGAAGGCGACGTCTACACCGTCGATGAGGTGAACCTCGCCGGTGACCCCGTGTTGTCCGAAGAGGAGATCCGACGTTACATTGCGGTACGGTCAGGTCAGACCTTCTCCCAGCTGCTGATGACCACCTCCTCGGAGTACATTACCCAACGTCTCGGCAATGAGGGTTATACCTTCGCCGAAGCGCGGGGCATCCCGGAGCCCAATCAAGACGATAAGACGGTCGACATCACGTTCTTTATCGAGCCGGGTCAGCGCGCGTATGTGCGCCGTGTGGAATTCCGCGGTAACACCCAGACCATGGATGAGGTGCTGCGCCGGGAAATGCGTCAAATGGAAGGCGCTTCCGCGTCCACGGCCAGAATCGATCAGTCGAAAGTGCGTCTGGAGCGACTTGGCTTCTTCAAGCAAGTGGAAGTGGAGACCGTCGAAGTTCCCGGTACCGAAGACCAGATCGACGTGATCTACACCGTGGAAGAACAGCCCAACCGAACCATGAATTTCCAGGTGGGCTACTCGCAAGGCTTCGGGGCCGTGGTGGGCGCGAGCTTCACCGACCAGAACTGGTTCGGTACTGGCAAGAGTGTTGGTTTTGGCATCAATAAGAACGCCTACCAGTCCTCCATCAACTTCAATTATCTCGATCCGTATTTCACCGAAGATGGTGTGAGCCGCGGCTTCTCGGTGTTCTATCAGGAAACCGACTACGAAGAATTCAACGTGGCGGCGTCCCGAACCGATCGCTACGGCGCGTCCATCAACTTCGGCTATCCGCTGTCGGAAGTGTCGCGGGTCGGTTTCAGCTTCGGCTATACCCACCTCACGCTCGGTGAAGAGGATTACTTGTCTCAGGAGTACCTGACAACGCCCCGTTTGCTCGAGGGTCTGCCGGAACAGCTCTATATCACTCAAACCGAGTTGAATGCCTATAATGCATTGACGACTGCCGAGGAGCGCGAGGCATTTACGTTCACTTCCACCACGCCTGTCTCACCGGGCGATCCGGTTCTGGGTACCAGTCCCACCGGCTTCATCGACCGGGCTGGCAGCGAATTCGATTGGCTTAACCTCAGCTTTTCCTGGGGCAAGTCCACGCTCAACCGCGGCATTCTGCCCAATCGTGGAGCGCAGCAGCAATTATCGCTGGAAGTTGCTCTGCCCGGCGGCGACCTGGAATTTTACAAGCTGCGCTATGAGGGTCAGATGTTCCAGCCGCTTACCAATAGCCTGACCCTTCGGTTGCGCACCCAGCTCGGTTACGCCGACGCCTACGGTGACCTCGAAGAGGTGCCGCCATTCGAGAATTTCTACGCTGGCGGTTTCGGCACCGTTCGCGGTTTCGAGCGCAACACGCTGGGTCCACGCAGCACTCCGGCACGGCGTCTGAACTACGAGTTTGCGGATGTGGACAACGACGGACTCAACGAGCTGGCCTATATTCTCTGCGACGTCCCCGGCCCCTATTGCTCGACCAACGAAGTGGGCGAATTGGCGGACTATGTGATCGGCCGCAACGACCGCGCGGCTGGTGGCAACGTCCTGGTCACGGCTAGCGCGGAACTGCTTTTTCCATTACCCTTTGTGAAAGATCAGCGTTCCGTGCAGTCCGCATTTTTCGTCGACGCCGGTAATGTCTTTGATACGGATTGCGGACCTGGCCAGTTGAACTGTGTGGAAGACATCAGCTTCGACGGCCTGAGCGCTTCCGCCGGTGTCGGCCTCACCTGGATCTCCGGGTTTGGTCCTCTGACATTCAGTATTTCAAGACCGCTCCAGCAGCAGGAATTTGATGAGGAAGAATTCTTCCAGTTTTCTCTGGGTACTTCTTTCTAAATTCTTTGGCGGTTTCTATTATTTCTTTAATAACGATTGGAGTGATTCAACGTGAAAAAATTACCCTTTGCCCTGATTACCATGGCCTTGCTGGCTTTCTCCAGCGTCTCCTTTGCGGAAGGCAAAATTGCTGTGTTCAACCTGCAAGGTGCGATTCTGGCCACCGATGCAGCGCAGAAGCAAATCAAGGAGTACGAATCCAAGGCGGCTTACTCGGACCTCAAGGCCAACTTCGATCAGGTTCGTTCTGAGCTGCAAAAGCTGGACGAGCAGCTGAAAAAGAACGGTGCAACCTGGTCTGACGAACGCAAAACCGAGCACCGCAAGCAAATGGAATACAAGCGCGCTGACCTGGAACTGGTTGCCAAGAAGCTTCAGTCCGAAAACCAACAGCTGATTCAGCAGATCCTGCAAGCCAATGCCGAGCGTGCTCGCAACGTCATTCAGGACATTATCAAGTCTGAAGGCATCGGCCTGGTGTTGAACGCGGAAGCAGTCACCTACGCGGACAGCTCCTACGATATCACCGCCAAGATCACTGAACGCCTGAACAAGGCCAAGTAAGCTTACACCCGCCATGGCCGGATCTGTTGGACTTCCGCTGGCCGATTTGGCCGCTCACGTCGGCGCGAAGCTGGCGGGAGATCCGGACACGCTGATTACCGGCATCGCGACCTTGCAGGACGCGCATGCCGGCCAAATCGCTTTCCTCGCCAATCCGAAATATCGAAAGTATCTAAGCAGCACACTCGCCTCAGCCGTCATCCTCGCGCCAGATCAGGCCGAGGATTTCTCCGGCAACGCCCTCGTCATTGCCAATCCCTATCACGCCTACGCGCGCCTGACCGCGCTGTTTGCCCGAAAGCCCACAAAACACCGGGGAATCCATCCCTCCGCTGTGATCGCGGAATCGGTGATACTGGGCCAGAACGTTTCAGTGGGACCACTGGTCACGATCGAGGAGAACGTCGAAATCGGGGACGGGACGGTCATCGGCGCTGGCTGCTTCATTGGGGAAGAGTCCCGGATCGGGGCCGATTCTCTGATTCACCCGAACGTAACCGTTTCTCATGGGACGCGTGTCGGTGCGCGGGCGATCTTTCACAGCGGCGTAGTCATCGGCGGCGACGGCTTCGGCTTCGCGCCTCACGAGAGCGGCTGGACCAAAATCCATCACCTGGCCAACGTGACCATAGGCGATGACGTGGAACTCGGAGCGGGGACCTGCGTGGACCGCGGGGCGCTATCGGACACCGTCATCGCCAGCGGGGTGAAAATCGACAACATGGTACAAGTGGCTCATGGTGTCAAAATCGGCGAAAACACGGTCATCGCCGGCTGCACAGCGATCGCGGGCAGTACAGAAATCGGCGCGAACTGCGTAATTGCGGGCGGCGTCGGTATTGTCGGACATATCACGATTGCTGAAAAAGTAACCATTACCGCCATGAGTCTGGTCAGCAAGTCCATCACCGAGCCGGGCTCCTATTCCTCGGGCACTCCCATCACTTCAACCCGCGAGTGGCGAAAGCTGGCAGTTCGTTTCGGTCAGCTGGACGAGATTAATCGTCGTCTCAAAACTTTGGAAAATACCGATCAGTAAACTGTGCAGGGCAGGGCGAGTGTGGGACAATACGCCACCTGAATTTGCCTGAGTAAGAGCTCGATCGTTGGGACTCCGGACTCGGGAAAGCCATCGGTAAATCGCTCAACTTGTGGTTATTTCTTTGCGCTGACTGATCGAGAAGCACATGACAGACATAAAAATGGATGTAACGGAAATAAAAAAATACCTTCCCCACCGCTACCCCTTTCTGCTGGTCGACCGCGTTGTGGAACTGGTTCTCGGTGAGCGCATCGTCGCTTACAAGAACGTCAGCGTGAACGAAACCGTGTTCAATGGCCACTTTCCTCAGGCGCCGATTTTTCCTGGCGTTCTCATCGTCGAGGCTCTCGCCCAGGCCTCGGGAATCCTTGGTTTCAAAACCGTCGGCAAAACGCCTCAGGACGGTTCTGTCTACCTGTTCGCAGGCGCCGATGACGTGCGCTTCAAGCGTCAGGTAGTTCCGGGCGATCGTCTGCAGCTGGAATCGCGTGTGGTATCGGAGAAGCGGGGGATCTGGAAATTCGATTGTGAGGCCTCGGTGGATGGCGCACTCGTAACCCGGGCCACTATCCTTTGCGCTGATCGCAAGGTTAGTTGATCCGTCATTAGCTATTCTTTGTCTTGAATATGCCAAAAGGGGAGAGTGACCCTTCCAGACTCTCCCGGCACAAATCGGTTCTTGTTGCCAGACCAGAAAGACGAGTACGAGAGAGACATCCATCTTGATACACCCCACCGCCATTATCGACCCCTCCGCCAAGCTTGCCGCCGATGTAGAAGTTGGCCCGTGGACAGTGATCGGCCCGAACGTGGAAATTGGCGAGGGCTGCAAAATCGCATCTCACGTGGTGATCAAGGGGCCGACCAGAATCGGCCGCAATAACCGCATTTTTCAGTTCTCGACGGTGGGCGATGAAACGCCGGACCTTAAATTCCGGGGCGAAGACACCTGGCTGGTCATTGGCGACAACAACGTCATCCGCGAGGGCGTCACCATCCACCGCGGCACCGTCCAGGACCGGGGAGAAACCACGATCGGCAACACCAATCTGCTGATGCCCTACGTCCATATCGGTCACGATAACGTGGTCGGTAATAACTGCATCTTCGTCAACAACACGGCCCTGGCCGGGCACGTCCACGTCGGCGATTGGGTGCAACTCAGTGGCTACACCCTTGTGCATCAGTTCTGCCAGTTGGGCTCTCATTGCTTTACCGCAATGGGCACAGCGGTCGGCAAGGACGTGCCTGCCTATGTCATGGTCACCGGTAATCCAGCGGAAGCCAAGAGCATCAATCTTGTCGGCCTCAAGCGCCGTGGTTTCAGCAAGGAAGACCAGGCGATCATCATCCGCGCTTTCAAGCTCGTCTATCGCCGTGGCCTGACACTGGAAGAAGCCAAGCGAGAGCTGTCGCAGCTTTGCGGCGATTACTCCGTTATCGAACCGTTGTTGAAATCCCTGGAAAGCTCCAGGCGCGGTATCGTCCGCTGAGCCCACGTTGCGACCGGCATGACTAAACCACTGCGCATCGGCATGCTGGCCGGAGAAATGTCCGGCGACTGGCTCGGCGCAGGGCTGATGCAGGCCATCAAGGCGCGAGTGCCCGAAGTGGTATTCGAAGGCATTGGCGGTCCGCAAATGATCGCCGCCGGCTTCAACTCCCTTGCCGACCAGGAGCGCCTGGCCGTCATGGGCTTTGTCGAGCCGCTGAAGCGTCTGCCCGAACTGCTTGGTATTCGCCGCCGCATCTACAAACATTTTCTCGCCAATCCCCCCGACGTTTTTCTCGGCATCGACTCTCCGGGCTTCAACATCACCCTGGAGCGAAAGCTCAGAGAAAGTGGCATCAAAACCGCTCACTATGTCAGTCCGCAAATCTGGGCCTGGCGTCGCGAGCGCGTCCACAAAATTGCCCGCTCTGTCGATCTGATGCTGACCCTTTTCCCATTCGAGGCGGATTTCTACGCGGAACATGCGGTGCCCGTCGCTTTCGTGGGCCACTACCTGGCCGACCGTATTCCGCTCGAACCCGATCAGAAGGCCGCTCGCAAGGCTCTGGACGTGCCAGCCGATGCGCGGGTTGTCGCCCTCTTGCCCGGCAGCCGCGCCAATGAAGTCAAGCTCCTCGCGCCGGATTTCATTGCCGCGGCCGAGTGGTGCCTGCAACGCGACCCGAAGCTGCAGTTCCTCATTCCCGCAGCCAACGCTGGCCGCTTTGCGCAGCTCCAAGCCTTCCTGAGCAGCAAACCTGATTTGCCAATCCGATTGGTTGACGGCCGCTCCCGGGAAATCATGTGTGCGGCGGACGCGGTATTGATGGCCTCCGGCACGACTACGCTGGAAGCCTTGCTGCTGAAAAAACCCATGGTAGTCGCCTACCGATTCCCGCCATTGAGCTATGCTATCTACTCGCGGCTGCTGGAAATCCCTCATATTTCCTTGCCCAATATCCTCGCGGGGCGAGAGCTGGTACCGGAACTTCTCCAGGACCGGGTTACCCCGGAAGTGCTTGGGCAGCAGCTGATGAGTTATTTCGACGAGCCGCAGAAAGTGGCTCACCTTCAGCAGGAATTTTCTGCGATTCACGAAACGCTGCGGCAAAATGCCGACGAGCGCGCAGCGGACGCGGTGCTGGAACTGGCCGCGAAAAAATAAACCGACGACCCTTCGGAACGGCAGTTGAGCATGGCTCCCCCAAGAAAACAGGACAGAACAGAAGAGCTGCTCGAGCCCTTTGTTTGCAGCTACGAGGGCGAACTGCTTGCCGGCGTCGATGAAGTCGGCCGTGGACCGCTGGCGGGCGATGTGGTGGCTGCGGCTGTCATTCTCGATCCCGCCAAACCCATCGAAGGGCTGAACGACTCGAAAGTCCTCACCGAGAAAAAACGCGAAGAGCTATTCGAAATCATCTGCGAAAACGCGAAATGCTGGTTTGTCGCTCGTGCCAGCGTGGCGGAAATCGATGACATCAACATCTATCATGCAACCCTGCTGGCCATGACCCGCGCCGTTGCCGGTCTCTCCATCCAACCCGAACACGTTCTGGTCGATGGCAACAAGTGTCCCGATTGGCCTTATAGCTCGGAAGCCGTGATCAAAGGGGACGGGCGCGTACCCGCGATCAGTGCCGCTTCGATTCTCGCCAAGGTGGTTCGTGATCGGGAAATGGTTGAGCTTGAGCAGCGTTATCCCGGTTACGGATTCGCTTCCCACAAAGGCTACTCGGTGGCCGCCCATCTCGACGCACTCAGGCAGCTTGGTCCCTGTCCTATTCACCGACGGTCGTTTGCGCCGGTTCGGCAGACTTTGGGGCTGGTTGCAGATCCGGTACAGGAATCATTGTTGCTGGACGATTGAAATGTGTTCTGCGAGTCTGGGAGTTCTTAACCCGTTTGCCGGCGGGGGGAAGGGTTTCCAAATCGCACGAGTGCATCCATGCAGCTCCCACGCCGCGTCCAGCGGCGAGGGTTTGGAAACCCTTCCCCCGACCGGCAAACTCTTATCGCAGTACTTCCATCGTCTGAGTTTTACCCTGAAAAACAGGGGATGCCTTGCGACGACGCAGCTGTGTTGGCTACAGATCGAAGCCGCGGGCCGATGGACGGCAGGGAAGAGAGTTTGGAGGTGGGGTGTGCCTTTCGACAAATCGGCAGGACAGCCGATTTGCACAGCGCAGCTGCCCGAAGGGCGAGCCACATGGATGTGGCGAGTGTAACCTTCGCCGCAGGACGCGGCGTAGGAGCTACATGGACGTATTCACCGCGTTTTCGAAAGGCACACCCCACCTCCAAACGGATCGAGGGCACGGAGGTGTGTGCTTAGAAACACTACAAAGCTTCGATCTTCGACAACTGTGACTCAAGCTTCTGCAGGGCGCTACTCAGATCCAGAGCCTTGGCCTTTTCCTTCTCGACAACATCAGCCGGCGCCTTGTCCACAAAGTTGGCGTTGCCAAGCTTGCCTTCCACCTGCTTGAGTTCCTTGCGGCGTTTTTCGATCTCTTTTTGCAGGCGTTTGGATTCCTCTTCCTTGTCGATCAGGTCCGCCATGGGCACCAGGATGTCCATGTTGCCAACCAGGGCGGTGGCGGCGAGAGGTTCCTCGTCGCCGGCTGCCAGCCACTGAATCGATTCGAGCTTGGCGAGCTTGCTTAGAAACTGGCGGTTTTCATCCACGCGGCGACGATCTTCGGCGTCACCGTTCTTGCAGAGCACCGACAGCAGCTTTCCGGGCGGCAGTTGCATTTCGCCGCGGATGTTACGAATGCCGACAATGAAACCTTTCACCCACTCGATATCGGCAACTGCCTGCGCATCGCGCTTGCTTTCGTCCGCCTGCGGATAGGGCGCGTACATGATGGTTTCGCCACCAACGCCGGCCTTTTCCTTGATCAGCTGCCAAATCTCTTCAGTGATAAAGGGCATGAAAGGGTGGGCGAGGCGAAGAATGGATTCCAGCACTTGCAACAGCGTCTGCCTGGTGCCTTGCTTCTGTGCGTCACTGGCGCCCTCGTCCCAGAGTACCGGCTTAGACAGCTCGAGATACCAGTCGCAGTATTCGTTCCAGACGAATTCGTAGAGCGCCTGGCTGGCAATATCGAAGCGGTAGGAATCAAAGGCTTCCTGTACCGTTTGCGCGGCTTCCTGGAAGCGGGAAATGATCCAGCGATCCGCGAGAGATAATTCGACCGGCGCTGCGCTTGGCGAATAGCCTTCGCAGTTCATTAGCACGTAGCGCGCCGCATTCCAGATCTTGTTGCAGAAGTTGCGGAATCCTTCGATACGCCCCACGTCGAAGTTGATATCTCGGCTACGGGAAGCGAGCGAATAGAATGTATAGCGCAGGGCGTCGGTGCCGTAGGCTTCGATACCGCTCGGGAATTCCTTGCGGGTCTGCTTTTCGATCTTCTCCCGCAGGCGCGGCAGCATCATCCCGGCGGTGCGCTTGGCGACCAGCGAATCGATATCGATGCCGTCGATCATGTCGATGGGATCAAGCACATTGCCTTTGGATTTCGACATCTTCTGACCGTGGCTGTCGCGGACCATGCCGGTGCAGTAAACGGTGTGGAAGGGGATCTCCTTGCGGAAGTGCAGGGTCAGCATAATCATGCGCGCGACCCAGAAGAAAATGATATCGAAGCCTGTCACCAGCACGTCAGTGGGGTGGAAAGTTTTCAGTTCTTCGGTTTCTTCCGGCCAGCCAAGCGTGCCGAAGGTCCACAGTCCCGAGGAGAACCAGGTGTCCAGCACGTCGTCGTCCTGTTGCAGCTCGAGGTCGGCCGCGAGCGAGTATTTTTCTCGCACCTGAGCTTCGTCACGACCCACGTAGATATTGCCTTCCTTATCGTACCAGGCAGGTACGCGGTGACCCCACCACAGCTGACGGCTGATGCACCAGTCCTGAATGTCGCGCATCCAGGAGAAATACATATTCTCGTAGTTCTTGGGTACGAACTGAATCTCGCCGTCTTCCACCACCCGGATCGCTTCTTCGGCAAGCGGTCTGGTTTTCACGTACCACTGGTGAGTCAGATAGGGCTCGATAACCACGCCGCTGCGGTCGCCGCGGGGAATCTTCAGTTTGTGCGGTTCGATTTTTTCCACGTGTCCGAGATTTTGCAGATCCTCGACGACGCGGGTACGCGCATCGAAGCGATCCATTCCGCGGTACTCCGGCGGCACGTCATCGTTCAGTCGCGCATTGTCGTCGAAGATGTTGATCATCGGCAGCTGGTGACGCACGCCCATCTCGTAGTCATTGAAGTCGTGCGCCGGGGTGATCTTCACGCAGCCGGTGCCGAAATCCTTGTCGATGTAGTCGTCGGCAATGATCGGAATTTCGCGATGGGTCAGCGGCAGGGTGACGGTCTTGCCGATCAAATGCTTGTAGCGCTCATCTTCGGGATGAACGGCGACCGCGGTATCGCCGAGCATGGTTTCCGGGCGAGTAGTGGCTACGACAAGCTGTCCGTTGCCGTCCGAGAGGGGATAGCGGAAGTGCCACATGTGGCCGTCTTCTTCTTCCTGCACCACTTCCAGATCGGAAATCGCGGTGTGCAGTTTCGGGTCCCAGTTCACCAGCCGTTTGCCGCGGTAGATCAGGCCTTCGTCATAAAGGCGAATGAAGACTTCCTGCACCGCTTTGTAAAAGCCGTCGTCCATGGTGAAGCGCTCGCGGCTCCAGTCCACGGAGGCGCCGAGACGCCGTAGCTGGCTGGTGATGCGGCCGCCGGATTCCTGCTTCCATTCCCAAACCCGCTCGATGAACTTTTCGCGGCCGAGATCGTGGCGGGACTTGCCTTCCGCATCCAGTTGCCGCTCCACCACCATCTGCGTGGCGATGCCCGCGTGATCGGTGCCCACTTGCCAAAGCGTGTTGTTGCCCTTCATGCGGTGATAGCGGATCAGCGCGTCCATGATCGAATCCTGGAAGCCGTGACCCATGTGCAGGCTGCCTGTGACGTTGGGTGGCGGGATCATGATGCAAAAAGGCTTGCCGTCACCTTTGGGGGCGAAGTACTGATTCTTCTCCCAGGTTTCGTACCATTTGCTTTCGATGGACTGCGGGCTGTAAGTTTTTTCCATGATCAGGCTGCTTGTTCGGCTTTTGGGGAACGGAAGGACGCCAGACGGCGCGCGCGACAAAATAGCCGCGAATTATACCGTGCCGAAGGGGGGGCTGACAGCCGCTGAGGCAGGTCGGGGCCTAGTCTTGCTCCGGTTTTCCGGATCTTTCACGCTCGTCCCTGAGGACCGCGCGAAGTTTCTCGCGCAGTTCAGCTTCGATTTTCGGGAGGTAGCGCCGCACCAGCTGATCGACGAGTTGCTCATCGACTTCGGCATCTAGCGCGGGCTTTCGTGCGGTTGGCGGGAATGGCGTGTAGGGCGGCGAGGTAAAGCTTTTGACGAGTTCCGCCTGGAGCGCGCGGTTGGCGCTCAGCCGATCCCGGATATGCTTGGGCAGAAAGGGGTTTTCGCTCTTTTTCGCTACGGCGCTGTCCCGCTTGCCAGTTGCGGATGCAGGCGAGACTTCCTGCGGGTTGTTCTCTACCTCGGCAGGCGGCTGGATGTCGAACAGGCCGGGCTGCTCCTCCGCTCTGAGTTCGTTTCCTTCGGTTTTCCCTGCGGACATGCGTTCGCTGTCCACTTCCTCCGGCGCATCGCCGGTTTCCCCCCCATTCGGCGGCTCGGGTTCAGGGTCGTCGAATAGCGAAGGGCGTGGCTGGCCCTTGAGCGCGCGGCTGACGATGTCGTCTGATTCTTTCGGCTCGACTTCGATGTTCAGGGATGCCTGTTCGGGCCCCGCCGGTACGTCGAGCACGGGTATCCCTGCATCAGCATTGAGCGTCGGAATTTCGGCATCCAGATCAGCTTCCAGCGTCGGGATATCCGCGTCGTTTGGTTCGGCGTCAATCGAGCGAGGAGTGTCGCTGGACTCCGGTCGTTGCGCTTCCCAGGTGACCGTCAGCAGGGAGGCTTCGTCGTCTTCGAGCGGATCGGTCAGCAGTGGCGGATCCAGGGTGTTGCCGTTCTCGTCTTCGAGCAGGGTCCGGATTGACTCCAGTTCTCCGAGGATTTTGCTGCGTGCCTTTTCTTTCTCGTCCGTCATAGTCGTCGTGGCGCTGTGGTCAGGAGCGGATATCGTGGGATTCGACGGTGTAGCCCTGCTCGCGGTAAAAGCGGAAGTTTTGCCGGCTTGCCGCCAGTATAGCCTCATTCTGGATGACCACTTCGGCCAGTCTGGCCAGTTTGGCATGGCAGGCGGGCGGTTGGCGGCGCAGGTTGATCAGGACCTCCTGCTCGACGCTTGTCAGTGGCGAACGGGCGGAGATGACGAAGAGCTCGTCACTCTGTCGAGCAGAGTCCTCGCCGGAATGCGCGCCGTCGCCGGGGTCCACAGCGTGGGGTAAGAAGGATTCGGGAGGGTAGGACCAGAGCAGCTCGCTCAGCTGTCGTGCCTCGGCCGCAGAGTCCACCGCTATCACTGCGCCCATTCCAAGCTTTTGCAGCTTGTTGAGGAGACGGGCCACGAACTCCCCGCGGGCGGCGAGGGAGTCCGTGTCGAGCACGTAGAAGTCCACCTGGGTTTTCTGGTCGGCGGTCATTGCGTTGTGCTCTTCCCAAGGAGGATGATCAGGCGTTTGACAGCAGGTAATTCACCAGCAGAGAGACCGGCCGACCGGTAGCGCCTTTCTCGGAGCCCGACAGCCAGGCGGTGCCGGCGATGTCCAGATGCGCCCAGGGGTAGCTCTCCGCGAAGTGGGACAGGAAGCAGGCCGCGGTGACACTGCCCGCTTCCTTGCCGCCGATGTTGGCCAGATCGGCGAAATTGCTGTCCAGCTGCTTCTTGTATTCGTCCCACAGCGGCATGCGCCAGGCGCGGTCATAGCTGTACTCACCGGCAGCCAGCAGCTGTTCGGCCAGCTCGTCCTGATTGCTGTACAGGCCGGAGGCATGGTTGCCCAGGGCGATAACGCAGGCGCCGGTCAGGGTGGCGATGTCCACCACCGCCTTGGGCTTGTAGCGCTCGGCGTAGGTGAGTGCATCACAGAGAACCAGCCGGCCCTCGGCATCGGTGTTGAGCACTTCGATAGTTTTGCCGGCCATCGAGGTGACGATGTCGCCCGGCTTGGTGGCCTGGCCGCTGGGCATGTTTTCCACGGCTGCGACGATGCCGATTACATGCATTTTCGGCTGCATCACTTCCAGGGCCTTCATCGCGCCGAACACACTGGCCGCGCCACACATGTCGAACTTCATTTCGTCCATGCCCGGACCCGGCTTGAGGCTGATGCCGCCGGTGTCGAAGGTGATGCCCTTGCCCACCAGCACGGTCGGCTTTTTCGATTTGCCGCCGCCCTTGTATTCCATGACGATCAGCTGGGCCGGCTCGGCACTGCCTGCGGATACCGACAGCAGCGAGCCCATGCCGAGCTCTTTCATCTGCTTTTCATCGAGTACTTCGGTGGTGAGGGTCTTGCTGCCCTTGGCGAGCTTTTTCGCTTCCTTGGCCAGATAGGTGGGCGTGCAGACATTGCCGGGCAGGTTGCCCAATTCGCGGGCCAGAGTAATGCCCTCGGCAATCCCGGCGGCGGCTTTGACCGCTTCTTTAGCGGCCTTCAGCTGCTCACCATCGCTCAGGCAGTAGGTGCAGGCGGTGAGTTTGGGGGCGGGCGCTTTAGTGCTTTTCAGGGAGTTGACCTGGAATAGCCGTTGTGCGAATAGCAGGCTCGCTTGTTGGGCCTTCCAGGCTTCGTCGCGTTCTTTCACGGCCACTTCGGACACAAACAGGTGCACCTGTTTGCTGGCGGTCTGCTTCGCCGCCTTCGCCGCGCTGTCGATGGCGCGACGAAATGCGCCGGAATCGCAGCCTTCCTGCTTGCCGAAGCCCACGAATAGCACCCGTTCCGCCGCGCAGCCCGCGGGGTTGTGCAATACCAGAGTCTCTCCGAGCTCTCCCTTCAGGTCGCCGCTCTTGACCAGTTTCTGGACGCCTCCCTGGCTGGCTTCATCAATGGCCTGAGCGGCACTGGACAGTGTGCCGCCCTCGAACACGGCAACAACGGCACAGGGGGTTTTCTGCTTGATCAGATCGGCTTGGCTGGCGTGAAACTCCATAGGGTTTCCTTCTACTGCTTGGTTGGGGTTGCTGGTTATAAAGGCGTATAATGCTGCACTTTTGCGCTGCCGAGCTTGTGCTCATGGCGAGCCCTGAGGCGCGAGGACAGCTTTTTGTCCTGGCCGGCTTCTCCGAATCACTCTGTGTTAACGGGAGAAAGCCTGACCGCCGGAGGGCTCATAGTGTACGCCATGGCGGCCTGCGAGCAAGCCGGGATGCTATGAATGATTCTCCGGCTCGCTGGATCCCACGAAATGCCGTAAGGCCGTCGATGTTGACCGCACAGTGATTATTCTCCGCTACTTCACCCGCGAAGTTCTCATGTCCACTCTGGTCATCAGTGGTGGACTGCTGCTGCTTACCGTGGGCAACCGCTTTTCGGGTTACCTCAACGACGTCATCAACGGCGACCTCGCCGCCGACATGGTGTTCGTGATTCTCGCGCTGCGGATCCCCGATCTGCTGATGCTGATCATTCCGATCTGCTTCTTCCTGTCGATCCTCTACGCCTACGGACGAATGCACATGGACAGCGAAATGGTCGTGCTGTCCAGTTGCGGCTTCAGCAAGCTGCGGTTGTTGGCCTACACCATGCTGCCGGCGGCGATTGTGGCTGCTGTGGTGACCGCGCTGACGCTCTTCGTCAGTCCCTACACCAAGCGCCAGGCCGACGACATCATCGCCCAGCAGCGCAATCGCAGCGAGCTGGAAATCCTCACCGCCGGCCGTTTTCAGCCGGTGCGCAAGGGCGATAACACCACCTATTTCTTCGAGCGCTTCTCAGACGAGCGCGATCACATTCTGAATGTCTTCATCGCTGAAGAGCCCGCCCCCGGCGACCCAGAGGGGACGGCTACGGTAATCCGCGCGGCGGCCGCTACCGACAAGATCGATTACGGGACCGGCGATCGCTACCTGGTACTCAGCGATGGCTTCCAATATGTAGGCAAGCCGGGGGAGCCGGATTATCAGGAGGTGAAATTCGAGAACTTAGGCCAGTTTCTGCCGGCTCGAACGATCGCCACTGCGCCCATCTATCGCGAGGAGTACGCGAGCCTGGCAACGCTGCTGGAAGTGGACAGGCCCGATTACAAGGCGGAGTTGCAGTGGCGGGTGTCGCTGCCGATGTTCGTCTTCGTGGTGGCGCTCATCGCAGTGCCCCTGAGTCACACCAGCCCGCGGCGGGGGCGTTTTCTGAAGATTTTCCCCGGCTTCATGGTAGCGGTGTTCTATTTGGGCGGGTTGACGGTCGCCAAATCCTATGTGGAGGAGGGGCGCATTTCGGTACAGGTTGGCCTGTGGTGGGTGCACGGCATCTTCCTAACGGTGGGATTGGCGCTGCTGCTGTGGAACAACGGCCACCCGCTGGGCCGGTTCTCCGGCCGGACATCCTCGCGGGATAACCATGCGCAGACTTAATCGCTACCTCGGCAAAACCGTTCTCGCGGCCATCTTCGGCGCCTTGCTGGTCCTGGTGAGCCTGATCGTGATTTCCGAACTGGTGAACCAGATGGGTGATCTGGAAGGAAACTACGACTTCGCCAAGGCGCTGACCTATGTGGCCTTGCAGGTGCCCGCCATCATTTACGAGTATATTTCCTACGCCACCTTTCTCGGCTGCGTCATCGGCCTGGGTGTTCACGCCAGCGCCAACGAACTGGTGATACTGCGAGCCGCCGGCGTCAGCCTGATTCGGATCGGCTGGGCAGTGATGCGCCCGGTGCTGCTGGTCATTGCGCTCGGCTTTGTCTGGGGCGAATACGTCACGCCGCTGACCACCGAACTGGCGGAAAATACCCGTTCCGCCGCGCTGGCCGACGAGGAGGATAATCCCCAGAGTGGTGTCTGGCACCGGGACGGCGACGAATTCGCCTATTTCGAGTCGGTGCAGTCCAACGGCCGCTTGTTCGGGATCACCCGCTATCGCTTCGATGACAAGGGTCGATTGATTTCCTCGCTTTATGCCCGCGAAGGCATTTACCAGGACGGCTATTGGCAGCTTGAGAACGGCGCCGAGAGCATCTTCTATGACTCACGAGTGGCTCAGCGGGAATTTGTGCAGCGATCCTGGCGAACCGACCTCACGCCCGATCAGCTGAAACTGCTGGTTCTGGAGCCGGAATCCCTGTCCATCCAGAACCTCTATCGCTACGCTCAGAGTCGCGACAAACAGGGTCTCGACAGCAGCCGCTACTGGCTCTCGTTCTGGCAGAAAATCCTGCAGCCGGTGACCATTCTCGGTCTCGTGCTGGTGGGTATCTCCTTTATCTTCGGCTCTCTGCGCGAATCCACGATGGGTTTCCGCCTGACCATGGCGGTGCTGGTGGGCATCATCTTCGAGATGAGCCAGAACCTGCTCGGCACCTCCAGCCTTGCCCTGGGCTTTCCGCCCGCGCTGGCGGTCCTGTTCCCCGCGCTTGCCTCGATCGCCTTCGGCGTCTGGCTGCTCCGACGAAGCTAGTCTCGAGTCACCAGAGCCCAGTCAACAGGGATTTCTCAACCATTCCGATTGGCGACTAGCGACTGGACTACTGTTTGGCGGGCTTGGGTAAGGTGACGGTTTCCGTGCCGGAGAGACGGTCGTGGGCGGTTTGACGCTCGCGGTCGATCAGGCACCACAGGTAGCCGAGTCCGACAGCTGCCATGGAGAGAAAGGCCAGCGCGCAGCGCAGCAGGCACTGTGTGTAGGTCAATGATCCGCCCCCCGGTTGCTGGATGCGCAGTCGCCAGGCTCGCATGCCGAGCGTCTGGCCGCCGCGGTGCCAGAAGTAAGTGAAGAATCCAACGATCAGCGCCAGCCAGCCCAGCTGGAAGAAAAACATTCCCAGATCACCGAAAGGCAATTCGCCGAGGGGCGTCGGTTCATCGGCGATCCAGTTGGGAATCCATACCGCAAAGATTCCACCATAAGCAAAGCTCAGGCCCAGTAATAAGAGCGTGTCGTAAATCATCGCGGCGAGGCGGCGGAACAGATTGCCGCCCGGTTGCGGACTCGGGACAGGTTGAGCGGACGGAGATTGGGCTTGTGACTCGGACATGCTGACACCTTTCGGGAAGGCGCGCATTGTAGCAGACGCGGCTGCTGCGGCCAGCGCCCCGGCAGCTTCAGACTCGGTAGTGAATCGTCAGCTCGGCTTCCTGTCCCGCGCGACGGCCGATGGCGATGGTGCCTTCGCCGATCAGGGGCAGTTCTTCCCGGCGCAAATAGATCTCCGGCTGGTCGGGACCTTTGACATAGGTGCCATTGGTGCTGTGATCCACCAGCACGAACTTGCCACGGCGCAGCTCGATTCGGCAGTGGTCGCGCGAGGCGAGGCTGGAATCGACCTGCAGGTGAGCACTGCGGTGATCGCGGCCGATCGCAAAGGGCACATCCTCCGAGGTGATGATGAAAACCTGCTGCAGATATTGCAGCTCCAGTTGCCTGATCCCGATTTTCTGGGTTACGTGATTTGCCGACATCACCTGAGTGGCCTGAGCAGCCTGGGCGGGGCTTTCCCATAGGAAGCGGTAGATCAGACTGCTGCTGTCCTCACCCTTGATGTTGACGCGGTCGAACTGCTGACAATATTCCTGCAAGCGCGACGGAAGGGCGTCCACCAGGCTTTGCGTAATGACGATCTGATTGGCTCGCGCGATCCTCGCCACACAGGCCGCATCATTCACGGTTTCCCCGAACACATCGCCCTCATCGAGCAGAATGTGGCCAAAGTCCATTCCGATCCGAACCGCTGTCTGGTCCCCGGGATGGTCCAGGTTGGCGAGCTGGCACTGCTGCTGAATAGCCGTTGCCGCACGGCAGGCATCCTCGGCTTTCTCAAAGCGAGCCATGATTTCATCGCCAATCGTTTTTACGACGCGTCCGCCGTTGCGCTCGGTGATGTCGCGCATCAGATCGATGGTCCTGTCGATGACCTGCTTGGCGGAGACGTTGCCCTGTTGTTTGTACAACGCAGAGCTGCCCGACACATCAGCGAACATGATCGCTTGTGTCGAGAGGCCGTCCTGGATTTCCGGGGGAGTGGTCACGAGCGGGGTTTCGTCGATGAAAGTTGAATGAGACTGCCAGTTGGCGAGGCCATGAGTTTACTCTTTGTGGTCGAGGTGCGCCACGGAGCCCGGACCGCCAAACAAAGCTGCTCTCTAAGTTATAGCCCAAGTGCCGCCGTTTCGCCGTGGGGAGCACGGCGGTATGATGCTGGGAACACGACAACGTCGTCTTTACCAGAAATCGGCAGAAAGAGGGAAAACATGAATCAGGTCATTCACGACGATCACGATTGGTTGCGCTCTGTTCAGGAGGACATCATCGAGCCCGAGCGGCCGATCATCGATCCGCACCACCACCTCTGGCGGCGTCGCCGTGGTCAGGAATACCTGCTGGAGGATCTCTGGGAGGATACCGGGTCGGGACACAACATTCGCAAAACCGTCTTCATCGAATGTCACGCCAGCTATCGAAAGGATGGCCCGGAACATCTGCGGCCGGTGGGGGAAACGGAATTTGTGGCTGAAATGGCCCGGGCCAGTCGCAAAAGCGGCAAGGCCGAAATCGCCGCCATCGTCGCCTTTGCCGATCTGCGTCAGCAATCACTGCTGGACGAGGTGCTCGAAGCCCACGCCGAAGCCAGCGAGGGGACCTTCCGAGGTATCCGCCAGGCGGGTGCGTTCGAAGGCGAAGAAGATTACCTTTTCATAAAACCGCGCCAGCCCAAAGGGATTTACCTGGAGAAGGATTTCCAGCGGGGAGTAGCACGGCTCGGGCAGCTCGGCTACACCTACGATACCTGGCATTATCACCATCAGAACCGGGACTTCATCAAGCTTGCCCAGTCGGCACCGGATACGATGATCGTTCTCGATCACTTCGGAACGCCGCTGGGTGTTGGTCCCTACGCGAACGAGCGCGAGGAGATCTATCAGCAGTGGAAGCAGGACATTGCGGCAATCGCCAAGTGCGAGAATGTGTTCGCGAAGCTGGGCGGCCTGGCCATGCCGGACAACGGTTTCGGATGGAACCTGCGGGATACGCCGCCCACGTCCGACGAATTCGTGGCAGCGCAGCGGCGATACTACTTGCACGCACTGGACTGCTTTGGTCCCGAGCGCTGCATGTTCGAAAGCAATTTTCCGGTGGACAAATGGTCGCTGTCGTACCACGTGGTCTGGAACGGGTTCAAAAAGATGGTGGCGGACTTTTCTGAAGCGGAAAAGTCGAAGCTCTTCTATGAGACGGCCGCGAAAGTTTATCGGATCTAATGACCAAAACCGGGAGCAAGCGCTCCCGGTTTTTTTAACCACTCACCAATCAGGGAAAAGTCAGAAAGCCGCCAGAAGCCGGTCGGTTTTCGCAGCCATAATGAAATCGTTGCGGTGCAGACCTCTGATCTTGTGTGACCACCAGGAAACGGTGACCTGGCCCCACTCCACCAGCAGGGCGGGGTGATGTCCCTCCGATTCGGCAAGGGCTCCAACGCGGTTGGCAAATTCAAGGGCGGTATCGAAGTCCCGGAAGGTAAAACGCCGTCTGAGCTGGTCCACGCCCTCAACCTGAATCAGTTCCCATTCCGGAATATTGCGCGAGAGTGAGGCGATTTCCTCCGGGGTCGCACGAGGTGCATCGATGCGACAGGCTTCGCAATGGTGGTGGGCAAGCTCGGTCATACTGATACCTTGATGGATGAACAAAATGACATGTTGTACGAGATGTGAACGATCCCGAATTTAAACCTGAGGATCTTGAATATTCGATGAAACCTGCGCAGTGATTCGAGAGTCGGACACCCAAAGACTAGCAGATCAATAAGCTCTGGATCATAAATAATGTTCGGCCCGCCGGCACGCTTTTTCGCGCGCTGAATTCGGACCTGGAAGTTCTCCCGGACGCACCCTTTGACCAGGAAGGGCAACGATAAGGTAAGGGTAAATAGCTGCGCAATGACTGCTGTATCTGACAACCCGGTGTGCTCGCGGCTTGCAGGCGCTCTGCCTGGCACGCTTGCCTGCCTGTTAAGCGCCTTGCTCACGATGGGCAGCGTTTCTCTGGCCCACGGCCGGGATCTGGATGAGATCAAGGATCCAGACTGCACCATGTTTGTCGAGCCCGGCAGCAGCGACTTCGACATCTCCGCCGTGCCTCAGCCAGCCCAAGACGTGGAGTTCCCAAAGGACGCAGTGATCGGGCGAATCATATTCACCCGCTATCCGATCTTCAATGAGAACGACCCCGAAGAGAACAATGCGCTGTTTCGGCTGGTGGACACCCTTCACATCGACACCCGCGAATCCGTCATCAGGGATCAACTGCTCTTTGAGCCTGGCGATCCGGTCGACAAGCGTATTCTGGAAGAGTCTGCCCGGGTCCTGCGGGACACCGATTACCTCTACGATGCCCGGGTGTGGCCCTACCGAATCTGTGGCAATCGGGTGGATGTGGAGGTGCTTACCCGTGAAGTCTGGACTCTGTCCGGCGGAGCTTCCGTCAGCCGGGAAGGCGGCAATGACGAGACCAGTATTTCCATCAGCGACGATAACTTCCTCGGCTACGGCAAAACCTTCTCACTGTCGCGCACCAGCAGTACTGATCGTGATGGTATCGAGTTCACCTACCAGGATCCGAACGTGGCGGGTAGCCGCTATACCCTGGATCTGTTCTACGCCGACAACGACGATGGTCATCACACGGGCGTCAGTGGCGGGCTACCTTTTTATTCCCTCGACGCGCGTTATGCAGGGGGAGCCAGTTACGAAAGCCACGAACGCGTCGACGACATTTACGAGCGTGGTGAAGAGATTGCTTCCTACCAAGTCACAGAACGGACTAACGAAGTTTTCTTCGGTATCTCCAATGGTTGGGACGAAGGTGAAACCGAACGCTGGTGGGTGGGCTTGCGTACCCACCAGGAGAACTACAGTCTGGCCGAAGACGAACCGGTGCCGGCAACCCTGCCGCAGGATCGCGAGATCAATTATCCCTTTGTGGGTTTCGAGTTCATCGAAGAAAGTTTTATCCAGGTTTCCAATCTGAACCATATGCACCGGATCGAAGATTTCAATCTGGGGCGATCATGGAACTGGCGTCTGGGGCTCGCGGATGAGAGCTTCGGGTCGGACGCCGATCGATTGGTCTACCGGGGCGCGGTACGCAACGCCTGGCAACTCAACGAGCATACCCTCACCCAGCTCGAAACATCTCTGAACGGCATGTGGCGCTATGAGGAAGACCGCAGCGAAGACATGGTCTGGGAGACCAACTGGCGCTGGTACGACGGCGTAGGCAAACAACAGGGCACTTACCTGGCGATGGACGTCCGACTGGGAAGGAATCTGCCGTTCGGGCAGGAGCTGCTGCTGGGGTCGGAAGAGCAATTGCGTGGGTATCCGGCGCGCTATCAGAAAGGCACTCGCAGCGTCGTCTTCACCGCCGAGCGGCGCTTCTACACGGATTGGCACTTGTGGCGGCTGCTTCGGGTCGGTGGGGCGGTATTTTTCGACGTGGGTCGCGCCTGGGAGCCGGGCGATGAAAATGCCGGACCGACGGGTATTCTGGCCGACGCGGGCTTTGGCATCCGACTCGCATCCTCGCGAGCGCAGAGCAAGCAGATCCTCCACATCGACTTCGCCTTCCCCTTTGAGCGGGAAGACGACATCGACAGCATGCAGATTCTGGTTACGGCCAAGCAGTCGTTTTGAAAGAAGTCGCTAGTCCCTAATCGCTAGTCCTCAGTCTCCAATGATCAACAAACGTCATTTCGGCGCAAGCCGGGATCCAGCGGATGACATTGCCCAAGATGTCAGGGAGTGAGCCATGGCGACTGGCGACTTCTATCCCTTCTTGTGTTCCTCGAATGCCTTCTGCTGTTCCGGTGTGGCCTCGGTCTGGTATTTCTCTTTCCATTCGGCGTAGGGCATACCGTAAACCATCTCCCGCACGTCTTCGTAGTCCAGCTCGATTCCGCGTTCTTCGGCGGCGGCTCTGTACCATTTGCTGAGGCAATTGCGACAAAAACCGGCGAGCGTCATCAGCTCGATATTCTGCACATCCTTGCGGCTGTCCAGGTGCTGGAGTAGGCGGCGGAAGGCGGCTGCTTCCAGTTCTGTCCGGGTTTGCTTGTCCATGGATTCTCCTTTCGAAAATCTCAGAGTATGCCCAGGTGACTGTAAGGAATGGCCTCAAGTTCGTCACCGGGAGAAATAGTGGTATTCGGCGGGATAATGGCCAGGGCATTGGCCCAGCTGGTGGAAGACATCACGCCCGAATCCTGGCTGCGATAGATATGCAATTGACCTTGCTCGATACGGACGCGGACATATTCCTGTCGGCTGTTGGCTCGTTCAACCGCGAAAGCCGCCGGGATTCGTGCAGTTTCCGGCTGCACCTCTCCGGCTCCTTGCATGGCCAACAGGTAAGGGCGAACCGCGACAATGAAGGTCACGAACACTGCCACGGGGTTCCCGGGGAGACCGAAAAAAGGCGTGCTGCCGATGCAACCGTAGGCCAGCGGTTTGCCTGGCTTCATCTTCAGCTTCCACAGCTGCAGCTCACCCAATCGGGTCACTGCCTCCTTGATGTGATCCTCCTCGCCAACCGATACGCCGCCAGTGCTGATCACCAGATCGCATTCTCCCGCCGCCAGCTGTAAGGCGGCTTCGGTCGCGGCGAAACTGTCGGGAATCGGGGGGTAATGGCGAACTTCGATATTCAAACCGCTCAGTAAGCCGTGCAGCGTATAGCGGTTTGCATTGTAAATCTGACCGGGAGCCAGGGCTTGGCCCGGTTCCACCAGCTCGTCGCCAGAGGCAAGCACAGCGACCCGCAATCGGCGGAATACGTTCACCCGCTCGATTCCAGCGCCCGCCAATACCCCCAGGTCCTGAGGCATTAGCAGCCGGCCGGCGGGCAGCACCTGTGAATCCTTTTGCATGTCCTGCCCGCGGGGACGGAGGTGGTCGCCCGGCTGGACCTGCTGGAGGAAGCGCACCCGGTTGTCGTCGGTTTCGCAATTCTCCTGGATCACGACTGCATCGGCGCCGGGGGGAATGACCCCGCCGGTGAAGATCCGCGCCGCGGTGCCGGGCTTGAGCGCGACCGGCGCTTTGCCGGCGGGAATTCGCTGACTCACGGGAATCCAGCTGCCCGCTTCACAATCCGCGGCCTTCACCGCATAGCCGTCCATCGCGCTAACATCCGCGGGTGGTACATCGGTGCGGGAGAAATGCGGCGAGGCAAGCACCCGATGGTAGGCGTCGAGCAGACCGACTTCCTCGACGTCCGCTAGCGGATTCACCGAAGCGAGTAATTGCCGGGTAGCTTCCTCGACGCTGAGCATCACCGACCCGCTCATCGCGGCTGGCCGACCAGGGTGGCGTAATTGCAGGGCTTGTGCGTACTGTCGAGCTGGCCGCGAATGATTTTTTCCCAGCCGAGACGGCAAGCGCCGGTGGAGCCGGGCAGGCAGAAAATGATCGTGCGATTTGCCAGACCCGCCAGCGCGCGGGATTGGATAGTGGAGCTGCCGATGTCTTCGTAGGACAGTTGCCGAAACAGTTCGCCAAAGCCCGGCACTTCCTTATCCAGCAACACACTGACCGCTTCCGGGGTGCTGTCGCGCATCGTGAATCCGGTGCCGCCGGTGATCAGCACTGCCTGCACGCCGGCATCGGCAATCCACTGCGAAAGTTGCGCGCGAATCTGGTAGATATCATCGCGAACGATGGTGTGTGCCGCCAGTTGATGGCCGGCTTCCACCAGCGAGTCGGCCAGGAATTTTCCGGAGGTGTCGGTTTCAGGTGTGCGGGTATCGGAGACCGTGAGCACCGCGACTTGCAAGGGAATGAAAGAATTACTTTGCATGGCAAGAACTCTGAAAGTAACGTTGGATGCGACGGTCAACCGCCGGTGGTATTCATCAGGCGAAGAATCTGCGGCTCGTCGTCATGAGTGAAGTAATGGCGTTCCGGCTTGATCTTGATTGCATCGACGATGGCTGCTTTGAGCCGCTCCTGATCGCCGGGATAACGGCGTACCACCGCTTTCAAATCCACTGAGTGTTCGTTGCCGAGACACAAAAGCAATCGGCCTTCCGCAGTCAGGCGAACGCGGTTGCAGCTCGCGCAGAAGTTTTCGCTATGCGGCGAAATGAAACCGACGCGGGTTGCGGAATCGTCCACTTGCCAATATCGCGAAGGGCCTCCGGTTTGTTCGGAAAGCGGTGTGAGTTCGAAGCTGCCGGACAGCTGCTCCCGCAGTTCACGGCTGCTGCAGAATTCCTCGCGGCGCACGTGATCGGTCACCGAGCCGAGCGGCATTTCCTCGATGAAGCTGATGTCCAGATCATTCGCTTTCGCAAAGGCCACCAAGTCAATCACTTCATCCGCGTTGCGGTTTTTCAGGATCACGCTATTCAATTTGATGCGTTTGAAGCCAGCGGCCCTGGCGGCTTCAATACCGGCCAGTACCTTATCCAGCTCGCCGACGCGGGTCAGCTCGCGGAAGCGGTCCGCACGCAGGCTATCGAGGCTGATGTTCAGTCGCTTTACGCCAGCGCTACGCAGATCCTTGGCAAAGCGGGTGAGCTGGGAGCCGTTGGTGGTCAGCGTCAGTTCATCGAGTCCTTTCAGCTGACCCAGCCGCCGGAACAGGGCCATCACGTTGCGGCGCACCAGCGGCTCGCCGCCGGTAATGCGGATTTTCTTTACGCCCAGCTCGGTGAAGGCCCGACCGATGTCCGCCAGTTCTTCGAGGCTAAGCACCTGAGAGCGGGGGAGGAAGGTCATCTCCTCGTTCATGCAATACACGCAACGGAAGTCGCAGCGGTCGGTGACCGAAATGCGAAGGTAAGTAATGCTGCGCTGAAAAGGGTCGATCAAGGACATGGCCTTTCCTGACTATTCTCGCTGCCCAGGCGGCGTGCCGGCAGGCGAGCAAACGAAGGAGCGGGCTATTCTAGCAGCAGATTGTGGCCAAAAGGCAGGGGCGGAGGGCAAATTGGCCGCCCGCTGAACCACAGCGGTTTTTCATCTTGCCGCCATCTCCCTATGCAATCTTCACCTGCAGTCGTTCCCTGGAAGGGTGCTCCTCGCGTGCAAAGAAATGTCATGCGTTGACTTGGATCGGGGCCGGCGCTACTTTCGGCCCATTCACAATAATGCAGTCAAGGATAGCGAAATGACCGTATTGCGCAGTGGTTGGCGCCGGCTCGCCTTTGCCGGATTGCTCGTGAGCATCGCTCTGGTGACCGGCTGTGTGTCCGCGCCCTACGAATACGGCACCGGACGACTTGCCACCGACATGCCCCTGTCACCGCCGATGGAGCAGCAGTTCTATATCGGCGAGCCCCACCCCTTTCTCGATCACGCCGACTGGATCTGGCCGGAGAGTCTGCTGCGCAAATTAATGCTGTGGGATGCCTCGATGGACAGCCATCAAATGTCGGAGGAGACCATCGCCGCGCTGCGCAACTACATGGAGGAGAATGAGCTGGACAACGTCCAGGTGCTGGTCAACTGCTACAAGCCGGGAAACCAGTGGAAGCGCCTATTCAGAAACCGTGCGGTGGGCGCCGGCTGGCGTTTCACCCTGGGAATGTTCAGTGTGGCTTCCTATACGATCCTGCCAGGACGTTTCTTCGGCGGTGATGCCTACAACCCCTACACCAACACCATTTACCTCTACTCGGACAACATCAACGTTGCACTGCACGAGGCGGGCCACGCCAAGGACTTCGGGCGACGCGAAATGAAGGGTACCAACGCCGCCATCTACAGCTTGCCCTTCGCCGCGCTTTACTACGAAGCCAAGGCGTCCAGCGATGCCGTCAGTTACCTGCATGACAAGCAGAACAGTCGGCAGCGGAAGGAAGCCTACAAGGACCTGTATCCCGCCTATGGCACTTACGTGGCCGGCAACCTGGTGCGCAATTCCACCGAGCCCCTCGCGGCGCAACTGGTGCTGGTGATTCCGGCGCACATCGCCGGGCGGATTGCTGCTGCGTTTGTGGATGATGAGCCGAGCGGGGAGGGCGAGCTGCCGGATCAGGAGTCGCCGTGATTTTTTTATCACTTCGGTGATGGTGTAGAATCGGCAGCCTTTCGCAACCCTCCATCAACTCACTTCATCATCGAAAGGCTGAGCGAACATGACAGGTCCCTTCAACCCGCCCGTACGAACTCTCATGGGCCCCGGCCCGTCCGACGTAAACCCGCGCATTCTCGAGGCGCTGTCGCGCCCGACCATCGGCCATCTGGATCCGGCATTCATCGGGCTGATGGATTCCATCAAGGAATTACTGCAATACGCCTTCCAGACCCAGAACCGGCTGACTTTGCCGGTCTCCGCGCCCGGTTCCGCCGGAATGGAGGCTTGCTTTGTGAATCTGCTCGAGCCGGGTGACACCGTTGTCGTCTGTCAGAACGGCGTGTTCGGCGGTCGCATGAAGGAGAACGTCGAGCGCTGTGGCGCCACCGCAGTGATGGTGCAGGACGACTGGGGCAAGGCGGTGGACCCGACCAAGGTCGAGGAGGCGCTGAAAGCCAATCCCCAGGCCAAGGTGCTGGCCTTCGTCCACGCGGAAACCTCCACCGGTGCGCGCTCCGATGCGAAAACGCTGTGTGCGCTGGCAAAGCAGTACGACTGCCTGTCCATCGTGGATACAGTGACTTCACTCGGTGGCATCGAAGTGGACGTGGACGGCTGGGGCGCCGATGCGATCTATTCCGGAACCCAGAAATGCCTGTCCTGCGTTCCCGGTATCTCGCCGGTCACTTTCAGCGAGCGTGCGATCGAGGTCATCAAGGCCCGCAAGAACAAGGTCCAGAGCTGGTTCCTGGATATGGATCTGGTGATGGGCTACTGGGGCGGCGAATCCAAGCGCGCCTACCACCACACGGCGCCTATCAACGCACTTTATGCCCTGCACGAATCCTTGCTGATTCTGAAGGAAGAAGGTTTGCAGGCCGCCTGGGAGCGCCACGACCTGCATCACCGTGCGCTGGCCGCAGGCC
The DNA here is from genome assembly GCA_026192395.1 of Proteobacteria bacterium 005FR1. Classification (GTDB taxonomy): domain Bacteria; phylum Pseudomonadota; class Gammaproteobacteria; order Pseudomonadales; family Cellvibrionaceae; genus WACF01. Next base: position 1,327,955 of record WACF01000001.1, on the reverse strand, counting down.
TCGAAGCCATGGGCCTCTCACTGGTGGTGGCGCCGGAAGAGCGCCTGCCGCAGTTGAACAGCGTATCGATTCCCGACGGCGTGGACGACGCCACCGTGCGACAGCAACTGCTGGCCAACTACAGTCTTGAAATCGGCGCAGGACTCGGCGCGCTGGCGGGCAAGGTCTGGCGGATCGGTCTGATGGGCTTCGCCTGCAACCGCAAGAACGTCCTGTTCTGCCTCGGTGCGCTGGACAGCACGCTGACGGCGATGGGGGCGGACATCAATAGCGGCGTTGCGGTTAACGCGGCGAACAAGGTTTACGGATAAACGTCACCAGTTCCCAGTCTCCAGAAAAAAAAGCGGGCGGTATTTGCCGCCCGCTTTTTTTCTAAGGACCGTCGACTGGAGACTGATCTCTTACATCATGGATTGCTGGTAGTTTTGAATGCCCACTGACTTGATCAGTGACAGTTGCGTTTCAATCCAGTCCACGTGCTCTTCTTCTGATTCCAGAATCTTCTCCAGCAGCTCGCGGCTGCCGTAATCGCTGACCGATTCACAGTAGGCGATGCCGTCGCGCAGGTCGGGAATGGCCTGCATTTCCAGCTTCAGATCGCATTCCAGCATTTCCTGGGTGTTTTCACCGATCAGCAGCTTGCCCAGATCCTGTAGATTGGGAATGCCTTCGAGGAACAGAATGCGCTCGATCAGCTCATCGGCGTGCTTCATTTCGTCGATCGATTCTTCGTACTCGTGATCAGCAAGTTGCTTCAGACCCCAGTCCTTGAACATGCGTGAATGCAAAAAGTACTGATTGATGGCGATCAGCTCATTACCCAGTACCTTGTTGAGAATCGAAATAACTTTCTTGTCGCCTTTCATCATCAGCTCCCGGGGTTTTCTTACAATAAGCGAAGGTCGGCATGATAACAGTCGTCAGTCGCCAGTCGCCAGTCGCCAGTCGCGCCGACAACTACCGCAGCATCGGCCCGAATGGATTCCGGCCTGCGCCGGAATGACGCAGTGGTTTAAGCATCGGAGCGCGCACCCCAACCTCCGTCATTCCGGCGAAGGCCGGAATCCAAAAAACGAGGGCACGGAGGCGCGCATCGTCCTCCAGCGGCCCGTCATTTGCCAGTCACGCCGGGACGCCGGGCTTAGAGCCCACATCTACCGCAGCATCGGTCCGAATGGATTCCGGCCTTCGCCGGAATGACGCGGTGGTTTATAGATGAATATGGGAGCAGCGAGGAAGGCGACCGGCAGCAAAATCGTTGTCAGTCTCTCAGGAGCGATCGGCGTCGAAAGCCAATTGGCTTCAGGGCAGAGGAAAGAAGTAGACGAAGAGACTCGCAGAGTTACGAACCGCCACCTGAGGCGGCGGGTCCGGGTAGATGGGTGAGGACCCCTAGGCCGCCGCGTAGGCGAGGCCGCCGTCCAGGTCGCGCAGCGTGTCGTCGAGCAGTTCCTGCGTCAGGCAGGCGCACTGGCCGCATTGGCTGGCCACACCCAAGTTGTCGTGCAGGTCCTGAAGACTACTGGCGCCTTCACGGATAGACTGTTTGATTTCGCGGTCGGTGATGCCGTTGCAGAGACAAACGTACATGGCGTTCCAATTCCCAGCTGAGCCAATCTACAAAAGTAAGTTGTTGGAAAGTGTAGATAGAATGAGAATCATTGTCAAACACAGATGATAGAGGTTCCCATCCGCGAGTACAGATGAAAGATTCGGACCAGAACGGCCTCGATAGCGCTGGTTTTATCAAGTTCATTTGCAAAATCAATGAGTAAGCGGATCGGGGCTGCGTTACCATAGCGGCTATCTATTAGGGGTAGGGTGACTGATTGAAAATTACTCTACCCGATCAAAACAGGGGCTGGCGGCGGTAAGCACGTTTCGCAAAGGGCGGATGTGCACCGGGCGTCGGCAGTCTCTTTTCAGTGGACACTACTCAACTCAGGAGAAGCAATATGAGCGTACTAGTCGGTAAACCCGCACCGGACTTCACTGTACCTGCAGTGCTCGCTTCCGGCGAAATCGTGGACGAGTTCAACCTGTCTCAAGCTATCAAGGGCAAGAAGGCGGTAATCTTCTTCTGGCCGCTGGACTTCACCTTCGTGTGTCCGTCAGAGCTGCTGGCTTTCGACCACCGAATGGAAGAGTTCAAGAAGCGCAATGTGGAAGTGGTTGGCGTCTCCATCGACTCTCATTTCACCCACAACGCCTGGCGCAACACCTCGGTAGACGAGGGTGGTATCGGTCCCGTCCAGTACACCATGGCTGCCGACATGGGCCATGAGATCGTCAAAGCCTACGACGTGGAGTCTCCCGGCGGCATGGCCTACCGCGGTTCTTTCCTGATCGACGAAGAAGGTGTTGTGCGCCACCAGGTCATCAATGACCTGCCGCTGGGTCGCAATGTCGACGAAATGCTGCGCATGGTTGACGCGCTGGCTTTCCACCAGGAGCACGGCGAAGTCTGTCCGGCTGGCTGGCAGCAGGGTGACAAGGGAATGAAGGCAACCCCGGAAGGTGTAGCCGCTTACCTGAGCGAGCACGGCAGCAAGCTGTAAGTAGCATTACTTGAGCCAAAGAAAACCGGCCTTCGCGGCCGGTTTTTTTTGGCCCGTCCGCGACAGACGCTGCAGGACAGGATAGCTGAGCGTAAGCGTCAGGCGCTTGCGTACTGTCGTCGCAAAAAGGGATTCAGCAAACGAAACAGTCGCCCGGTGAATTGCAAAGGCGCTTCCTGCACTGTCAGGCAAATGCATTCCGAATCCCGGGTAGCAATCGGGCTATGTTGCTCGCGTGCGGTTCGGAGCAGGAAGTCGCCGGGCCCGTAGAGACCATCCTCGTCGGAAAAGCTTCCTTTTACGATCACGGTGTACTCATCGCCCAGGTGGTTGTGGTGAGCGACGCTACCGCCCGGCTTGAGCTTCAGCAGGTTGATCTTGGCGCCTTGCTCATCGTCCATCAGGAAGGAGCTGCGGGCCGAGGCCGAAATCATCTGCCACTTCAGTTTCTCGAAGCCCTCCGGGACCAGTGAGCTGAGCGCCCGGGGAACGCCCGGAGCTGGCTTTACCGGCTTGCGCGCCGCGGCATCGGGGCGCTCCTGGTCGAGCAGCGCCAGCACCTGCTCCTTGAGCTTGGGTTTGACGCTCGTTTCTGACAATTCTTCCAGCAGTTTGCCTCCCGCCGCGTTGTAGCGCTGATGCGCAGCACGGCAGGCACTGCAGAATTCGATGTGAGTGGCAACACAAAGCGCATGTCCGGGCAGTGCCGTTCCAGCCGAATAGTTGAGCAGCATTTCTGCCGACGGGTGATGGTTCGGTAAGCTCATGGTTATTGCTCCGGCCTCAATACGCTTTCCAGTTTCTTGAAGGCGAGACGTATTCGCGATTTGACGGTGCCCAGCGGCAGTCCCAAGTCCTCGGCCGCTTGCTGATGGGATTTTCCTTGCAAATACACGCGTCTGAGCACGTCGAGTTGCTCTTCCGGCAGCGTCAGCAAGGATTTCCGAACGCCCAGTTCAGAGCGTTGCTGTTGCAGGGCCGCAAAGGGATCGGGTTCATAGTCGTCTTCGTACCAAAGATCGTCGGCTGCCAGTGTTCTGTTGCTTTTGCTCCGACGCAGCATGTCGATGTGGCAGTTTCGAACCAGGGTAAACAGCCAGGTAGTCGGACTGGCCAACTCGGCGCGGTAAGTACCGGCTTTGTCCCAGACTTTGAGCATGACTTCCTGAACCAGCTCGTCGGCCACCAGCTCAGCGCCCGGTAGTCGGGAAAGACTGAAGGCTTTAACCTTGGGCGCGAAATGGTCGAAAAACATCGCAAAGGCGTCGCGGTCGCGCGTCTCAGCGATAGCCGTCATTACCTGCGGCCAGTCGACTGCATCACCTGGTTCTTTCTGCATAGTTAGCTTCATGGGTACAGCGCTCTGGTGCCAAGCCGATGATTACTGCCTGTTGATACGAGCCTCGAGCGCGTTTGGATCACTTCAGATCACAAAGTCAGTGGCGACAGCTGAAAGATCCTGTCATGAGGTGATCCGGGAGCCTGCCAGCCCCGTAATACCCCCAGTTTCCATCCTGGAGTTTCGCATGTCTCATACTGACCTGGTGAGCCAATTCAAATCATTCTACTCCGATCTGCTGAAAGCTGAGTGGGCGCAGATTGACCGGATCTATGCCCGCAACGTGCGCTTTCGCGACCCCATCCACGAAATCAGCGGCCGTGACGCGCTGCATCGCTATCTGGATGAACTTTGCAAAGGCGTTTCGGCTTGCCGCTTTGAATACCTGGACGAAAGTCTGGACGAGCGCTGTGGCTATATCAAATGGAACATGCACTTTTCGCATCCCCGGATCGAGGGCAACCGCATGATCGAAGTAAGGGGGGTGAGCCAGGTTCTCTTCAACGCCGAGGGTATCTACTACCAGGAAGACATCTACGACATGGGAGCGATGTTGTACGAGCATGTTCCCCTCCTGGGAAGCGGAGTCCGGTGGCTCAAACACCGCATGGCGAGGGCATCGTAATGGTCAGAGGAGAGGTCATCTGGATCACCGGGGCAAGCAGCGGAATCGGCCGGGAGCTGACTCGTCTGCTCGCCAGCAAGGGCAACCGGGTCATTGCTTCGGCGCGTAGCGCAGACGCCTTGCACGAACTGGAACAAGAGTACGTCAACATCTCGGGGCTGGCCTGCGACGTCACCGACAAGGCCAGCATGGCGGCAGCCGCCACTCAGCTGAAAGAACGTTTCGGCGCTATCAATCGCGTCGTCGTCAACGCCGGCACCTGTGAATACCTGAATCCTGACGATCCCGACTGGGGCATGATGGAGCGGGTCATGTCAGTGAATTTCTTCGGCGCGGTAAACACGGTTGAGGCTGCTTTGCCGTTGCTTCGTGGCAACAGCGATTCCGGGCCTCAGATCGTGGCCGTTTCCTCGCTGGTCACCGAGGTGCCGTTTCCGCGTGCAGAGGCCTACGGTGCGTCCAAAGCCGCTGTGCAGTATTTTTTCGAGTCGTTGAGCGTCGACCTGGCTCCCGCCATCGACGTCACCATTGTCCAACCCGGCTTTGTGGACACGCCGCTTACCAGGCGTAACGACTTCCCGATGCCCTTTCTGCAGAGTGCCGAACAGGCGGCCGCACGCATCGCCGAAGGGATGGAAAGCCGGGAGCAGCACGTCCGTTTTCCCTGGCGCTTGTCGGCCCTGCTCTCGGCGTCGCGACGATCTCCCGGTCTATGGCACCGCTTCGCGGTGGCCAAACTGCGTCGGAGGGCAGCTCAATGAGCGCAGTCGATAAAAAGAAGATCGCCATCGTGGGGACCGGCATCTCCGGGCTGACTTGCGCCTATATGCTACACCAGTACGGCGAGGGCCAGTTCGAGATCACCGTCTTTGAATCCGACTCTCGGCTCGGCGGTCATACGGCCACCATCGAGTTCACTCACGGCGGAAGGGATTACGCTGTCGATACCGGCTTCATTGTTTACAACGATCGGACATACCCGAACTTCATCCGACTGCTTGCGGAGCTTGGGGTGGAGACGCAGCCCACCGATATGAGCTTCAGTGTCAGCTGTGAAGCGACCGGTCTGGAGTACAGTGGTGGCGATCTGAATGGTCTGTTCGCCCAGAGAGCCAATCTCCTCAATCCTCGCTTCTGGGTAATGCTGCGGAACATCCTGCGGTTCAACCGCCAGGCGACCGCGGATCTGCGTCTTGGTGCGGTCGATCCGGACACCACCCTCGGCGAGTACCTGGATCTGAATAACTACAGGGGCTGGTTCGCCAGCCATTATCTGGTGCCGATGTGTTCCGCCATCTGGTCGGCATCGATCGAGCAGGTGCGGCAGTTTCCGTTGCTGTTTTTCGTGAAGTTCTTCGACAACCACGGTTTGCTGACTGTCAACCAGCACCCTCGATGGCGGGTTATCCGGGGCGGATCGCACAGCTACATCAAGCCGCTGGTGGAGGATTTTGCCGACCGAATTCGTCTCAGTTGCGGAATCAGCTCGGTTGCACGGCACGAACACGGTGTCGACCTGACGACCGTCCACGGCGAAAAACTGGGTTTCGACGAAGTTGTCTTCGCCTGCCACAGTGATCAGGCACTCGCAATGCTCAGCGACCCCAGTCCTGCAGAGAAGGCGGTCCTCGGAGCCATCCCCTACAAGAACAACAGTGTCGTCTTGCATACCGATAAGCGTTTATTGCCGAAGAACCCCCGCGCGTGGGCCGCCTGGAATTATCTGCTGAGCAGCGACCAACAGGATGAGGCGGTTCTCACCTACAATATGAATATTCTTCAGTCACTGCCGGGCGACACAACCTTCTGTGTCACCATGAATGCCACCGAGCAGATCGATCCGTCCACCATCGTCGGCGAATACCAGTACGCACACCCGGTATTCAGCCTGGAAGCCATTGCCGCCCAGCAACGATGGTCGGAAATCAACGGCAACCGGCGCAGCTGGTTCTGCGGCGCCTATTGGTTCAATGGCTTCCACGAAGATGGCGTGGTCAGTGCGTTGCGAGTGGCTCGAAGCCTCGGCGCGGGATAGTCAAATCTCATGAAAAGCGCAATCTACCGTGGCACAGTCGTGCACCAGAGGATCACCCCAAAAACACATCGCTTTCAATATGCGGTCTCGATGCTGTATCTCGATCTCGCGGAAGTGGACGCACTGCTGGAACGCAGCTGGGGATGGTCGGCGCGGCGTCCGGCTTTCGGTTGGTTCCGTCGTCGGGATTTTTTTGGAGCGACGACTGTGACGCTTGATGAAGCAGTTCGCCAGCGCATCGAAGAGCAAACTGGCGAGCGCTTCACCGGCAACATCCGCATGCTCACCAATCTTCGCTACTTTGGTTACATCATCAATCCGCTGGTTTGTTATTACTGCTTCGATCAGGACGAATCGCTGCGCTTCGTGGTCGCCGAGGTGACCAATACGCCCTGGGGCGAAAAGCACAGCTATGTTCTTCGCTGTGATCCAAGCAAATCGGTTCAGCGTATAAGCTTTCAGAAAGAGATGCATGTTTCGCCTTTCAACGACATGAACATCGAGTATCACTGGCGAAGCACGCAACCGGGCGAGGAGCTTCGCATCGATCTGATCAATGTGAGCAAGCGGGAAAAGCAGTTTGCGGCGGGTTTGCATCTCCAACGTGAAGAGCTCGGCCGGTTCTCTCTTGAAAAACTGCTGATTACCCACCCACTGATGACGGTGAAAGTGGCCGCAGGGATCTACTGGCAGGCCTTGCGATTGTATCTGAAGGGCGTCCCCTTTGTTCCCCATCCCGGTTCAGATTCGAAGGCAGATTTACCAAGGGATGAACAGAATCCCGAAAACCAAACGTACCAGGAAATAAAATGACTTCAGCAAGCGTTGACAATTCCCGTTCCGATCGTGGACTGCCGGCTTCGTTTATCGATGCCCTCGCCCGGAAGGCCATTGGCAAGGTTTTTTCGCAGCTGACAAAGGGACGTTTGCTGCTGGAGATCGGCAACGAGGTGCTCGAATTCGGCGAATCGCATGCCTCACCAGAGTTGCTGGGCAAAGTGGTGGTGCATGACGCGAGTGTGTTTCGGGACCTGGTGATCAGAGGCAGCATTGGGGCAGGGGAATCCTACATGCGCGGTGCCTGGAGCAGCCCCGATCTGGTCAGGGTGATTCGGGTCCTGGTGGCCAATATGGATGTACTCGACCGGATGGACGGTCGCTTGCTCAATTTCTTTTTTTCCTTGCCCTTGCGCCTCGCCGACATGAATACCCGCAGCGGTTCGAAACGCAACATCAGCGCGCATTATGACCTGGGCAATGAGTTCTTCGAGCTTTTTCTCGACCGGTACATGATGTACTCCTCTGCGCGATATCTGCACGGTGATGCTGATCTGGAAAGCGCATCCACCCACAAGCTGGACATCATCTGCCGCAAGCTGGCGCTGAAAGCCGACGATCATCTGCTGGAGATTGGCACGGGCTGGGGCGGCATGGCCATCTATGCAGCGAAACATTACGGCTGTCGGGTGACGACGACGACCATCTCCAAACAGCAATACGAGTACGCCCGGGAGCGGGTGATCCGGGAGAGTCTGGAAGACCGCGTCACGGTGCTGTGCGAAGACTACCGGGATCTGCACGGGCAGTATGACAAGCTGGTCTCCATCGAGATGATCGAAGCGGTCGGCGCGGAGTTCTACCCACGCTATTTCCGCACCTGTGCCGGTCTGCTGAAGAAAAACGGACTGATGTTGATTCAGGCCATCACCATCCCCGATCAGCGTTTCAAGCAGTACCGCCACTCGACGGACTTCATTCGCAAGTACATCTTTCCGGGCGGCTGTCTGCCCTCCACTGCGGTAGTCGCCGGCAATGTCGGCAGGCATACGGATTTGCAAATCATTGGCATGGAGGATATGACCGCCGATTACGCGGCCACACTTCGCGAATGGCGCACTCGCTTCTTCGAGCAACTCGGCAAGGTGCGCGAGCAGGGTTACAGTGAGGAGTTCATTCGCATGTGGGACTTTTACCTCTGTTACTGCGAGGGTGGTTTTGCCGAGCGGGTGATCGGCACTGCGCAGTTCTTGATGGCAAAACCGGATGCGCGCTTCGAACTGGGCCAATAAGGCCTTTCTGCACGGAAGTGTGCGGAAAGCCGTCAATCTGGTGCTGTTCCAGGCGGGCTGGTTTACCTGTGTCTTGCTGGAACAGTCGGTAGTCGTTGTCGTAACCGCTTCTTTGTTGTTGGTGCATCACCTTGTTGTAGTCAGCCAGCCACGGGAATGGCTTCTTGTGGTCGGTATTGCGGCACTCGGCATCGGCGTGGATAGCATTTTCATGAATGCCGGGGTTTTGAATTTTCCCCGTGAAGGTCTGCTGGTCCCGCTATGGCTTTGCTGTCTTTGGCTGCTCTTTGCGACCACGCTTAGTCATGGGCTTGGCTGGCTTCGGCACCAGTTGGGTTTGGCGGCCGGGCTGGGGGCGGTTTTTGGTCCCATGTCTTACCTAGTGGGCGCTCAGATGAATTCCGCTTCAATAGCCGAGCCCATCGCCGTGTCGCTTGCGTTAATGGCCATTGTCTGGGCGCTGATACTGCCCCTTGCTTTGCGCCTTTCTCGGAATCTGCTGGAGGGACACTGAAATGGATGCGAGGGTCAGCTACTTACTCGTAATTTCGGGCACTTTGCTGACGGGATTGATCGCGCCGCCTGCAGCGGCCATCAATACCGCCGAAGCCGATATCGTAGGAGAAGCGCGGGACCGGAACCTGGGTGAATTGCTCTATCACGAACTTCACTACTTCAGCGATGAAGGCCTCGATCATCAGGTAATCTACAGAACGCCGGACGGCGAGGTGCTGGCCGAGAAAAAGCTCGACTACACAAGGTCCGACGTTCAACCGCAATTGAACCAACAGAATTTCGCCTGTGGTGAGTCCATCGGCGTCAGCTATGCCGAAGACGCGCTAAAGGTCAGCTATCGTCCGGACGAGCAGGAGGCGGTTGAAACCGCGCAGGTGGAACGCGATAGCGAACTGGTGATCGACGCTGGCTTCGATAATCTCGTCAGGAGGAATTGGCAGCAGGTGACCGCCGGCGATCCGCTGACTTTCGACTATCTGGTGCCATCGCGCTTCACCAGCTACACGTTCCGCTTGAAAAACGTGGACTGTTCCGAAAGCGCAGAGCAGGGATGGCAATGCTTCGTCATCGAACCCGCCAGCTGGTGGCTGCGAATGCTGGTGGATCCGATATCGCTCACTTACGAGAGCAGCTCACGACGCCTGGTGGAATTCAACGGGCTCGGCAACATCGCCAGTGCAGACTGCAAATATCCCCGGGTGAAGATCCGCTATGAATATGCGGAGCGTCCAGGGGAAGAGGGCGAACTAGTCCGATTCCGAGTCAGGCTGCAGGCCGCCGGCTAATGGCCAGCCGCCCAAGTCCTGCCAGCGATTGACGATCAGACAGAACAGCTCGGCGGTTTTTTCCGCATCGTAAGCCGCGGAATGCGCGTGTGTGTTGTCGAAGTCGATCCCGGCCAGTTCGCAGGCCCGGGCAAGCACCGTGTGGCCAAAGGCCAGTCCCGCCAGTGTGGCGGTGTCGAAGCAGGAGAAAGGGTGAAAGGGATTGCGCTTCACGTTGCAGCGCTTCACCACGGCATTGATGAAAGCCAGGTCGAAATGGGCGTTGTGACCCACCACTACAGCCCGGTTGCAGCCGTTGTCCTTGATGGCCTTCCGAATCGGTCGAAACAGCTCGGCCATGGCGATGTCTTCCGGCTGCGCCGGATACTCCCGGCACTCCAGGTCGATCCCGCAGAAATCGAGCGAGGCCTGTTCGACGTTGGCGCCCTCGAAGGGCTCGATGTGAAAGTCGAGCAGCTTGTCGGGATGGATCAGTCCCTGCTCATCCATTCGCAGCGTGACCGCGGTAATCTCCAGCAGTGCATCGGTGGCCGGATTGAAGCCACCGCTCTCCACGTCCACCACCACCGGTAGAAAGCCCCGAAACCGTTGGCCCAGCAGGGACTTTTCTGTGTTCTCCGTCTGATCCTCGGAACTCATTGTTTCTCGCCTTAATGCAGTCAGGATTCGGCCACCGCCCAGCGCAGGGTTTCACCCGCACCAAGCGGAGTCAGTTGCTCCTCGCCCAAAGGCAGGTTGGCAGGGATGACCCAGTTGCGTTTGATCAGGGTCACGGTGTCGTCGTTGCGCGGTAAACCGTAAAAATCCGGGCCGAAATGGCTGGCGAAACCTTCCAGCTTATCCAGCGCTCCGGCATCTTCAAATACCTGCGCATACATCTCCAGCGCGCTATGAGCGGTATAGCAGCCCGCGCAGCCGCAGGCGGTCTCTTTCTTCGTGGTCGCGTGGGGCGCGGAGTCCGTGCCCAGGAAAAACTTCGGGCTGCCGCTCGTGGCAGCGGCCACCAGCGCGCGCTGGTTGTCCATGCTCTTCAGGATCGGCAGGCAGTAGTAGTGTGGCCGGATACCACCGACCAGCAGCGCGTTGCGGTTGTACATCAGATGATGAGCCGTGATCGTGGCCGCGAGGTTGGGGCCGCTTTCCTCGACGAAGGCGGTCGCTTCGGCGGTGGAGATGTGTTCGAGAACGATCTTCAGCTCCGGAAAATCCGCCGCCAGCGGACGCAGGATCTTGTCGATAAACACCTGTTCCCGGTCGAAGATGTCCACGTCCGCGTGCGTCACTTCGCCGTGTATGAGCAGCAGCATGCCGCTGCGCTGCATGGCCTCCAGGGCCGGATAGCACTTGCGGATGTCGGTAACGCCCGAGGCAGAGTTGGTTGTGGCGCCGGCCGGATAGAGCTTGCAGGCGACGACACCCTGTTGTGCCGCTTTCTCGATCTGCTCCGGGGTGGTGATATCGGTGAGATAGAGCACCATCAGCGGTTCAAAGCGACTGCCTGCCGGACGGGCCGCCATGATGCGCTCGCGATAGGCCAGCGCCTGCTCGGCGGTGGTTACGGGCGGAATCAGGTTGGGCATCACGATCGCGCGGCCGAAGTAACGCGCCGCATCGGGCACGGTCAGGCCCAGAGCCGCGCCATCGCGCAGGTGGATATGCCAGTCGTCGGGGCGGGTAATGGTAAGGCGGTCGGTCATGGGGCGCGTGAAATCTGCTGTTGTCGATGAGGGAGCGCATGCTACCGAAAAACGCCGGCAAAACACAGGGCGCGGTGCCGGGCGCTTTGATATGCAAGTTCGTTTAACGCTACAATTCGCGGCTGCCGTTCGGCAGCCCGTCTACTCAGACCGGTGGTTCTGGTCTTTTCTTAGGGGAGCACTCCATGTCGTCCATTAACAAAGTGGTTCTAGCGTATTCCGGTGGTCTGGATACCTCGGTTATCGCCCGGTGGTTACAGGAAACCTATCAGTGCGAAGTGGTCACCTTTACCGCTGATATCGGTCAGGGCGAAGAGGTAGAACCCGCGCGCGCCAAAGCCAAGGCACTCGGCATCAAGGAAATTTACATCGACGACCTTCAGGAAGAGTTCGTCCGCGACTTTGTGTTCCCCATGTTCCGCGCGAATGCCATTTACGAAGGCGAATACCTGCTTGGCACTTCCATCGCCCGGCCGTTGATCGCCAAGCGTCTGATCGAAATCGCCAATGAAACCGGCGCCGATGCGATCTCTCATGGCGCGACCGGCAAGGGCAACGACCAGGTGCGCTTCGAGCTGGGCGCCTATGCGCTGAAACCCGGCATCCAGGTGATCGCTCCCTGGCGCGAGTGGAATCTCACTTCGCGTGAGACGCTGATGGCCTACTGTAAAGAGCATTCCATTCCGGTGGACTTCTCTAATGCGAAGAAGAAGTCTCCGTATTCCATGGACGCCAACCTGCTCCACATCTCTTATGAAGGCGACATCCTCGAAGATCCCTGGGAGGAAGCGGAAGAAGACATGTGGCGCTGGACCGTGAGCCCGGAAGCGGCCCCCGACAAGCCCACCTATATCGAACTGACCTACAAAGCCGGCGACATCGTAGCCATCGACGGCCAGCAAATGACTCCGGCCCAGGTGCTTCGCCACCTGAACAAGGTGGCCGGCAAGAACGGCATCGGCCGTCTGGATATCGTGGAAAACCGCTATGTGGGCATGAAGTCCCGCGGCTGCTATGAAACACCCGGAGGCACCGTCATGCTGCGCGCCCACCGCGCGATCGAGTCCATCACCCTGGACCGCGAAGTGGCGCATCTCAAAGACAGCCTGATGCCCAAGTACGCCGAGCTGATCTATAACGGCTACTGGTGGAGCCCGGAGCGGCAGATGCTGCAGGGTCTGATCGATGAATCGCAGCAGGTGGTCAACGGTGATGTGCGTCTCAAACTCTACAAAGGGAATGTGACCGTTGTGGGCCGTCGTTCCGATGACAGTCTGTTCGACAGCAAGATCGCCACCTTTGAAGATGACGCAGGCGCCTACGACCAAAAGGATGCGGCGGGCTTCATCAAGCTCAATGCCTTGCGCATGCGCATCGCGGCCAGCAAGGGCCGTACTCCCCTCAAGTAAGCCCTCAAGTAATCTCCTCTGATCTTCGCCGCCTCGTCCGGGGCGGCGAAAGTCACGACCATGACCTCAGTGGCGGTCATTCCTTCCTGCTGTTTTTTGTTGTTTCGCTGCGATTCCCGCGTAATGGAAGTGGCGGGCGAAGTGTGATTTAATCCAGCCGGTCACGAAGCAAAAACACATCCATAAGCAAAAAGAACCATAACCAGCTTCGGACACTGGCAGACAAGCCAGAGAAAAAAGAAGTCGCTGCTATGCGACGAATAGGTTGAACGATGTTTGTGAATTCAGGGCCTGTGATAACAACGACTGAGAACCTCAATTTCATCTCTTCCTGCTTTTATTCTCTCTGCCGCGGTCGGTAAAGCCGTCCCGCTGCGATGCTCGTCTGTCAGTTCGAAACGACAATTCATTTAGAAGTGATTGAGCCGGCTACGCTGCTCCTCGCCATTGGCGTCGGTAGTCGGCAGTCGAGGGAGACAACAGTATGAGTGCAAACCAGGTTGATGCCGTACAGGCGAACGGAACCGCGGATGAGGAAAAAGTCCCCTATCCAAGAGAGTTTTACGCTTGGTACGTAGTACTGATCTTGATGATCGTGTACATCTTTTCCTTCATGGATCGGCAAATCCTGGGTTTGCTGGTTGGCCCCATCAAAGCTGACCTGAATATCAGCGATACGCAAATGAGCCTTCTGATGGGTTTCAGCTTTGCGCTCTTTTATACCATCTTCGGCATTCCCCTCGGGCGGCTTGCGGACAGTAAGAACCGGGTGGGTATCATCGCAATTGGCTTAGCGATCTGGAGCTTCTTCACTGCCTCGTGCGGTATGACATCCAGGTTTTTTACCCTGGCCCTTGCTCGCATGGGGGTAGGGGTTGGCGAAGCGGCGCTGTCTCCTTCGGCTTACTCACTGATCACCGATTACTTCCGTCCGCATCGGCAGGCCTTGGCGATCAGCATCTATGGCGCGGGCATCTATATCGGCTCCGGGCTGGCTTACGTGCTGGGTGCCTACGTGGTGGCCTTCGCCGGCAACGCGGAAACGCTGAATCTGCCGGTGGTCGGCGACGTCAAACCCTGGCAGTCGGTGTTTTTCATGATTGGCGTGCCGGGTCTGATCTTTACCCTGGCGATGCTCACCGTTAAGGAGCCTGTGCGACGCGGCCTGAAGAAAGGCGCGAAAGCCGCGGCCCTGCCGATTGGGGAGGTGCTGGGCTACATCAAAGATAACTGGCGCACCTTCTTTTTCCACAACGTGGGCTTCGCGCTTTGTTCGTTCATCTCCTACGGCAGCACTCAGTGGATCCCCACCTTCATGGTGCGTACCTATGACTATCCGATCCGGTCTGCCGGGATCAACTACGGCTACATCGTAATGATCTTCGGAACCGCCGGCATCATCTTCGGCGGGTGGCTTGCAGGCAAGCTGATGGAGCGTGGATATAAAGATGCGAAGATGCGTTCGGCGCTGACCGCCGCTCTGCTGCACATTCCCTTCGGCATCGCCTTCCCGCTGATGCCCACGCCGGAGCTGGCCCTGGTTACGCTGACCGGTGCGGTATTCTTCGCTGCCATGCCCTTCGGTGTTGGTCCGGCGGCGATCCAGGAAATGATGCCGAACCGCATGCGCGGACAGGCTTCGGCGGTATACCTATTCGTGGTCAACCTGATCGGCCTCGGCCTCGGCCCCTCCGCGGTTGCGCTGAGTACGGACTACCTGTTCGGTGCGGAAGGTGACCTCTACAAGTCACTGATCCTGGTGAGCACCACCTTCGGGGTAGTTGCCTCGGTGCTGTTGTACCTCGGTATGCGTCATTTCCGGGGCAGTGTCGAGCATCTGGAGAAGTGGAAAAACACGTGAAACGAGAGATGACCGCCAGGGACGGCGGAAATGCCGGTACCGTAGGGAACGAGTACCGGCCGTGAGACGTGAGACGTGAGACGTGAGACGTGAGACGTGAGACGTGAGACGTGAGACGTGAGACGTGAGACGTGAGACGTGAGACGTGAGACGTGAGACGTGAGACGTGAGACGTGAGACGTGAGACGTACGGAAAAGGGGCCGCCGGCCCCTTTTCCGTCATTCCGGCGCAGGCCGGAATCCATGAACGGAGCTTCCTGAGTCGGCGCGCCCTAAATGGATTCCGGCCTGCGCCGGAACGAAGACAGCTAGAACTGAATCCTAGAACGTAAATCCCACCTGCGTGACCAACCACCACACGAAAGCCCCAGCCAGAACGAAGCCGATCGCCGCCCGCCACAGCGGGGCGAAATAAAGGCTCTCTTCCGTATCCGTATCCCTCGCTGCCCGCCCGGTGAACATCGCCGCAACCAGGTTGTTGCGCTTGTAAACCAGATAAAACGCTACGGCGGCGATATGCAGCCCAATGAAAAGCAGCAGGACATCAAAGAACTCCTCGTGGGTTTCAGCCGCCCATCGACCGGCGTCATAGCTGACCATATAGGAAAGCGGACCCGAGGCGAGGCCATCGACATCCTCCGAAAACAGGCCAAGCAGAACCTGCCCCAGGATCAGTATCAACAGCAGCAGTGAACTCCAGCCTCCCAGCGGGTTGTGTCCCACCACCGGTTCGCCTGGTCTGGAGAAAAGGCCCTGGCTATAGCGCAAAACCGCGCCCGGGCCGCGCAGGAAGTGCCTGAAGCGCGCCGTGGAGCTGCCGACAAATCCCCAGTAGACCCGGAAAAGTACCAGCGTGAGCAGGGCATAACCGGACCAGGCGTGCCACTGCATGCGATCAAATTCGGCGGTCCACCAGGAAAGACTGATAAAAACGACGATCAGCCAGTGCGTGATCCGCACCGGCAGATCCCAGACTCGCTGCCGCTGGCCCGAGAGCGAATCAGTTGCAGCGTCAGTCATCAGTCTTCTTCCACCCGGTACTGATCGTGGCAGTTCTTGCAGGCGCCGCCCAATCCACGAATGCCGCCAGCCACCTTGGAGGCATCCCCGGTCTGAGTCAGAGCCACGAACTTACCGGATTCCTCGACCAGTCGCTCGGCAGCCGCGTTGAAGTCCGCCTTGTTCTGCCAGATTTCAGCCTTCGCGTGGGTCTTGCCAGCTTCCGGCCCGGTGCCAGCCGGAAACCAGGTGTGCAGTTGCTGAGCGAGATCGTTGATGGTTTCAGCCGAACGGGAGATCGCCTGCATGTCTGCATCGCGGGACCGGACCTGGTCGCGAATGGTCTTGAAAGCCTCGCCCATGGTTTCAAAATTTTCGTGGCGCTCATGCATGATGTGCCCGGGCGTGCCCTGAGTACTGGCGTGGTCGTGTTGAGCGTGATCGTGATCGTGCTGCGCAAGGCTGCTGGCGGTAAACAGCAGGGCAGCGCTCAGGGAAACACGATAAATCGACTTGCTGAAGGACATGATGGCTCCTCGTTGGGATTGTCGTTCTTGGGAATGCCTCGAAACCGCCGTTGGCGATTCCGGCGCTATGATGCGGCGGCGACGCCCGCTTGTTAACTGCCCGTTGACGAGAATCTGTGAATTTTTGTAAACCTCAGCTCTGTGGTCGGAATTACCCGTGTTGGAGGGCCTTGTCTGCAATCTGCCCCATTCGGGCGAGATCGAGTACAATACCGCGCGTTTTTGAGTCTCATCGGTACTCCCTCCCATGATTGATTCCCTGCAGCAGCGTTATAACCGTCAGATCTCCACCTGGCTGCTCGTCTGTGCCGCCGTCATTTTCTGCATGATCCTACTGGGCGGTGTGACTCGCCTCACCGGCTCGGGGCTCTCGATCGTCGAATGGGACCCCATCATGGGCACGATTCCGCCTCTCACCGACGAGCAATGGCAGGCGGCCTTCGATCAATACAAGCAATACCCGGAATACCAGAAGGTGAACCGGGGTATGGACATGGCGGGTTTCAAGCAGATTTTTGCTTATGAATATGCACACCGTCTGCTGGGCCGCTTTATCGGCGTACTGTTTTTTATCCCGCTGGTGTTCTTCTGGGTAAAAGGGCGCATTCCCTCTGGCTACAAACCCAAGCTCGTCGGTCTGTTTTTGCTCGGCGGACTGCAAGGTCTTGTGGGCTGGTTGATGGTCAAAAGCGGGCTCGTCGATACGCCGCGGGTAAGTCAGTATCGTCTGATCACCCACCTGGGGCTGGCGGTGATCATCTATAGCGCAATCCTGTGGGTCGCGTTCGACCTGTTGTATCCCGGCAGGCAGCAGGATCCGAACAGTGGCAAGGGCTTGAAGCGCTTTGCCTTTGCGCTGCCAGCGCTATTGTTTTTCATGATCCTTTCCGGGGGGCTGGTGTCCGGCCTGGACGCGGGCTTCGCCTATAACACCTTCCCGCTCATGGATGGCCGCGTCTTCCCGGTCGGACTCTATGGTCTCGATCCCGCGTGGCGTTCGATCTTCGAAGACATCACCACGGTGCAATTCAATCATCGGATGTTCGCTTATTTGTTGGTGATTCTGATCGGCACGTTTGTGGTGATGTCATTGCGCAAAGGCGTTACTGGTCGCACCCGGGTGGGTACGTTTGCATTGCTGGGAATGTTGATCGTGCAGGTCACGCTCGGTATCAGCACGCTTTTGGCCATGGGCGTGATGATTCCCGTCGCATTGGGAGCCGCGCACCAGGGTGGGGCGGTGCTGCTGCTGACTTCTGCGCTTTACCTCAGTCACTCGATGAAAGACAACTAATCCCGCTGCCCGGAAGTGAGTCGCTTCCGGGCTTCCCGTCCCCTGTAATCCATTTCCCACATTGGAAGCATCCGCATCGCACCTGCGGTACTCCTAATATCCCACCGCCTCTTCAGCCTTCTCCGATATCCGCGCGGACCGCACATCCGTAAAGTGTCCATCACTCGCTTGGGACACAAGCATCACTCAACGGGTTACCTCACCAAACCTTTTGAAATATGGAGATATCGATATGAAACAGGTAGTTTCCTTCCTTACTGCTCTTGTTCTGGCCTTTGGTTGTGCAGCATCTTTCGCGGCTGACCGCGCCGATACCAAGAGCGAGCCGAATGTATTCGCGGTCGTCGAGCGCGTGAACATCAACACCGCCGACGCCGAAACCATCTCCAAGGCCCTGCACCGGGTCGGCCTGAAAAAAGCGCAAGCCATAATCGAGTGGCGCAAGGCCAACGGCAAGTTCAGCTCACATGAACAGCTTTTAGAGGTGAAGGGGATCGGCAAAGCAACACTGGAAAACAACCGCGATCGTATTCTGCTTTGATCCCCGCATCACTGATCCGGAAGCCCGGCCTGGCCGGGCTTCTTGCGTTGGAGATCAAAGATGGCGAAGCAACCCGCTGTTTACCTGCTGGCGAGTCAACGGAAGGGGACGATCTATGTGGGCGTGACCAGCAATCTCAGCAGGCGAGTATGGCTGCATCGGGAGGGGCTAACTGAGGGTTTTACTTGTCGCTATGGCGTGACTCGCCTGGTCTACTACGAATTCCATGAGGATATGGTCCAGGCCATCAGCCGGGAAAAGCAGCTGAAGAGCTGGAAAAGAGCGTGGAAAATAAGACTAATCGAGAGCATGAACCCCGACTGGAGTGACCTCTGGTCCACTATCATCTGAAACCGATGGATCCCGGCCTGCGCCGGGATGACGCGGTAGTAATTGGACGTTCCGTAGTGACGTTCGATTATCGTCTATGGGTATATCTGCCGAACTGCCCGCCACCACCTTCGTCATTCCGGCGAAGGCCGGAATCTATGAATTCCGCACGTGCTCGATATGGGTCCCGGCCTACGCCGGGATGACGCGGTAGTAATTGGACGTTCCGTAGTGACGTTCGATTCTCGTCTATGGGTATTTCTGCCGAACTGCCCGCCACCACCTTCGTCATTCCGGCGAAGGCCGGAATCCATGAATTCCGCACGTGCTCGATATGGGTCCCGGCCTACGCCGGGATGACGCGGTCGTGATTGGACGTTCCAGAGTGACGTACAACAGATCGCTCGATCGGCATGTCTCCCCGACTGCCCGCCACCACCTTCGTCATTCCGGCGAAGGCCGGAATCCATGAATTCCGCACGCGGTCGAGTGGATCCCGGCCTGCGCCGGGATGACGCGGTAGTGATTGGACGTTCCGGAGCGACGTACAACAGATCGCTCGATCGGCATGTCTCCCCGACTGCCCGCCACCACCTTCGTCATTCCGGCGAAGGCCGGAATCCATGAATTCCGCACGTGCTCGATATGGGTCCCGGCCTACGCCGGGATGACGCGGTCGTGATTGGACGTTCCAGAGTGACGTACAACAGATCGCTCGATCGGCATGTCTCCCCGAGCTGCCCGCCACCACCTTCGTCATTCCGGCGAAGGCCGGAATCCATGAATTCCGCACGTGGTCAAGTGGATCCCGGCCTGCGCCGGGATGACGCGGTAGTAATTGGACGTTCCGTAGTGACGTTCGATTCTCGTCTATGGGTATGTCTGCCGAACTGCCCGCCACCACCTTCGTCATTCCGGCGAAGGCCGGAATCCATGAATTCCGCACGCGGTCGAGTGGATCCCGGCCTGCTCCGGGATGACGCGGTAGTGATTGGACGTTCCGGAGCGACGTACAACAGATCGCTCGATCGGCATGTCTCCCCGACTGCCCGCCACCACCTTCGCCATTCCGGCGAAGGCCGGAATCCATGAATTCCGCAGGTGATCGCTATGGATCCCGGCCTACGCCGGGATGACGTGGTGGTGATTGGACGTTCCGGAGCGACGTACAACAGATCGCTCGATCGGCATGTCTCCCCGACTGCCCGCCACCACCTTCGCCATTCCGGCGAAGGGCGGAATCCATGAATTCCGCACGTGGTCGAGTGGATCCCGGCCTGCGCCGGGATGACGTGGTGGTGATTGGATGTTCTGGAGTAACGTCCAACAGATCGCTCGATCGGCATGTCTCCCCGAAATGCCCGCCACCACCTTCGTCATTCCGGCGAAGGCCGGAATCCATGAACTCCGCACGTGGATCGAGTGGATCCCGGCCTGCGCCGGGATGACGTGGTGGTGATTGGATGTTCCGGAGTGACGTACAACAGATCGCTCGATCGGCATGTCTCCCCGAACTGCCCGCCACCACCTTCGTCATTCCGGCGAAGGCCGGAATCCACCGGCTAGCAACCCAGCACTCACCCCTCTACAATACGCCCCCGAATCCATATCCCAGCCCGGAAGCCAATGCCTCAATCTCCTCTGATCGTCGCCCTGGATTACGAAGACCCGTCTCAGTGCATTGAGCTGGTCGAGCGACTCGACCCCAAACAGGTGCGCCTGAAGGTCGGAAAAGAGCTCTTTACCACAGCCGGACCAGCTATCCTGGAGCAGCTCCACAGCCGCGATTTCGAAGTCTTCCTGGACCTCAAATTCCATGACATCCCCAACACAGTCGCCAAAGCCGTCAGCGCGGCGGCTCGACTTGGCGTGTGGATGGTCAACATCCACGCCAGCGGCGGCGAACGGATGATGACGGCGGCGCGCGAAGCAATCGACAAGGCATCCCACCAGCCATTGCTTATCGGCGTCACCGTGCTCACCAGCATGACCGCGGAAGATCTCCACCAGGTGGGTGTCTCCCGCTCGCCGGAAGAGCAGGTGATGCACCTGGCTGGATTGGCTCAGCAGAGCGGGCTGGATGGGGTCGTCTGTTCGGCAAGGGAAACACCTGAGTTGAAGCGCCAGTTCGGCAAGGATTTCGCACTGATCACCCCGGGCATCCGTCCGGCGGGCGCTGCGGCTGATGACCAGCGGCGCACGCTCACACCGGCAGAAGCCTTGGCGGCGGGCAGCGATTACCTGGTCATTGGTCGGCCGATCACCGCTGCGGCGGAGCCCGCCCGAGCCTGCGAGGACATTCTCGCTTCACTGCAAGCAAACGCCTGACTTGGCCATTTACCCACGACGACAACACAACGATGACAGCACTACGCCAGCCCGACAAAACAGCCCCGGTAATCACCATCGATGGCCCCAGCGGCTCCGGCAAGGGCACCATTTCCCAGCTCGTTGCGCAGAAGCTGAAGTTCAACTTCCTCGATAGCGGCGCACTTTACCGGCTGACCGCACTGGCGGCCCGAAAGCGCAACACTGACTGGGCTGACGAAGACGCGGTCGCGAAGATTGCGGAAGAGCTCCAGGTGCAGTTCGAAACGGGCGGCGAGAAAACCGTAATTCTTCTCGATGGCGACGACGCTACCGATGCGATTCGCAAAGAAGAGATGAGCCTCGGCTCATCCAAAGTCGCAGCTCATCCGAAGGTTCGGGCGGCACTTCTGAATCTGCAAAAAAGTTTTCAGCAGGGGCCGGGATTGGTCGCCGATGGCCGCGACATGGGCACCACTGTTTTCCCCGACGCCAGTGTCAAGA
Source organism: Proteobacteria bacterium 005FR1 (assembly GCA_026192395.1). Classification (GTDB taxonomy): domain Bacteria; phylum Pseudomonadota; class Gammaproteobacteria; order Pseudomonadales; family Cellvibrionaceae; genus WACF01. The sequence goes on along the minus strand of WACF01000001.1, from coordinate 1,306,559 downwards.
TCTTCCTCACAGCCAGTGCCGAAGAAAGGGCGCAACGGCGCTATAAGCAGTTGATGGAAAAGGGGGAATCTGTTAGCCTGCGCGCCCTGCTGACGGACATCCAGGCGCGCGACGAGCGTGATAGCCAGCGTGCTGTGTCACCCCTCAAACCCGCCGATGATGCCCTGATCTTGGATAGTACGACGCTATCCATTGTCGAAGTGCTTGATCGGGTTCTGGATTATGCCGCCCAAAAGGGGATTACCCCCGCGGGTTAAACAGATCCACCCGTATTCGAATCCGAATGCGGCTCCTGAGAATGACTTCACTGAATAGTAGGTCCCCGCCGGCCGGTGCGCCAGAGTTCGCCGGCTTTCGGGTAATTCCAACCGGCCCGTGCAATCTGGCTGTACGGTAGAGCAGTTCGACTTTGTTGGCGATGGCACTCTTTCAAGAGAAGTCCGCGGCAAAAGTGGTCCTGTGCTGAATGCAATGATAGGTAATTACATGAGCGAGAATTTCGCAGATCTCTTTGAAGAAAGTTTGAAAACCGTCGAGATGCAGCCCGGTTCCATCGTGACTGGTGTTGTTCTGGACATCGACCGCGACTGGGTCACCGTACACGCTGGCCTCAAGTCCGAAGGCGTCATCCCCGCCCAACAGTTTTATAACGCAGAAGGCAAGCTGGACCTCCAGGTAGGCGACGAAGTACAAGTTGCCCTGGAAGCCGTGGAAGACGGCTTTGGTGCGACCCGCCTGTCTCGTGAAAAAGCCAAGCGCGCCGAAGCCTGGAAAGTGCTGGAAGCAGCCAACAAGGCCGACGAAGTCGTTAAAGGCGTTATCAATGGCAAGGTCAAAGGCGGCTTCACCGTTGACGTCGCTGGCATTCGCGCGTTCCTGCCCGGCTCACTGGTAGACATCCGTCCGGTTCGCGAAACCGCGCACCTGGAAGGCAAAGAGCTGGACTTCAAAGTGATCAAGCTCGACCAGAAGCGCAACAACGTGGTCGTATCTCGCCGCGCTGTGCTTGAGCACGCGAACGCTGAAGAGCGTGAAGAGCTGCTCGCCAACCTGCAGGAAGGCCAGGTCATCAAGGGTATTGTCAAGAACCTCACCGATTACGGCGCGTTCGTGGATCTGGGTGGTGTTGACGGCCTGCTGCACATTACCGACATGGCCTGGAAGCGCATCAAGCATCCGAGCGAAATCGTCAACGTCGGCGATGAGATCGACGTAAAAGTGCTGAAGTTCGACCGTGAGCGCAACCGCGTATCCCTCGGCCTGAAGCAGCTGGGCGAAGATCCGTGGGTGAAAATCACCGACCGTTACCCGGAAGGCACTCGCGTCAATGCACGCGTCACTAACCTCACTGATTACGGCTGCTTCGCCGAGCTGGAAGAGGGTGTGGAAGGTCTGGTTCACGTCTCCGAAATGGATTGGACCAACAAGAACATCCACCCGTCCAAGGTTGTGAACGTGGGCGACGAAGTGGAAGTGATGGTTCTGGACATCGACGAAGAACGTCGTCGTATCTCTCTGGGTATCAAGCAGTGCCAGGAAAACCCCTGGGATGCGTTTGGGCGTCAGTACGCCAAGGGCGCGAAGATCAGCGGCAAGATCAAGTCGATCACCGACTTCGGTATCTTCATTGGCCTGGAAGGCGGCATCGACGGTCTGGTGCACCTGTCCGACATCTCCTGGAACGAAGCGGGTGAAGAAGCAGTACGCAAGTACAAGAAGGGCGACGAACTCGAAACCGTCATCCTGGCTATCGACCCCGAGCGCGAGCGCATCTCTCTGGGCATCAAGCAGCTGGAAGAAGATCCCTTCTCCGACTACGTGGCTCAGAACGATCGCGGCACCATCGTTACCGGTACTGTGAAGGAAGTTGACGCCAAAGGCGCCACCATCACGCTGGCCGAGGACGTGGAAGGTACCCTGAAAGCGTCTGAAATCAGCCGTGACCGCGTCGAAGATGCCCGTAACGCCCTGAGCGTCGGCGACGAAGTGGAAGCGAAAATCACCAGCGTGGATCGCAAGAATCGCGCAATCATCCTGTCCATCAAGGCAAAGGACTACCAGGACGAGAAGGATGCGGTGAAAGACCACGCAGCTCGCGAAGAAGAGCAATCTTCTCCGACCACGATCGGCGACCTGATCAAGGCGCAGATGGAAAGCCAGAAGTAAGGCGCTCCGTCATAGCACGATCGAAAAGCAGCTCCCCCGGGAGCTGCTTTTTTTTGGATCGGAAAAAGTCGCTCGCTGCTCGCTAGTCTCGACACCATCCCGTTATCCGTCTCGGTGGATCCCGGCGAAGGCCGCAATCCATTGCCGATCCGCCCTCGGGCGCTTCCCGGTTGCACCTATTCTGACAGCGCCCATCTCCCTGATCGTTGCCATCATCTCCGCCTCCACTTCGTCATTCGGCGAAGGCCGGAATCCACTCCCGATCGGTACTGACCGGGCACATGGGTAACAGGTCAAACCGGGCACATGGGTGCTTCCCGGTTGCACCTATTCTGTCAGCGCCCATCGCCCTGATCGTTGCCATCGTTTCCGACTCCACCTCGTCATTCCGGCGAAGCCCGGAGTCCTCTCCCGATCACCCTCGGGCGCTTCCCGGCTGCGCCTATTCTGTCAGCGCCCATCGCCCTGATCGTTGCCATCGTTTCCGACTCCACCTCGTCATTCCGCCGAAGCCCGGAGCCCTCGCCCGATCACCCTCGGGCGCTTCCCGGCTGCGCCTATTCTGTCAGCGCCCATCTCCCTGATCGTTGTCATCGTCTCCGCCTCCACCTCGTCATTCCGGCGAAGGCCGGAATCCATCCCCGATCACCCTCGGGCGCTTCCCGGTTGCACCTATTCTGTCAGCGCCCATCTCCCTGATCGTTGTCATCGTCTCCGCCTCCACCTCGTCATTCCGGCGAAGGCCGGAATCCATCCCCGATCGCCCTCGGGCGCTTCCCGATTGCACCTATTCTGTGAGCGCCCATCTCCCTCCGACTTCCTTTTAAAATCAACCACTTGGCATCCCTCCCAAAATCCAGTAGTCTTAGCCGAAATGCGGGGTTGAGCAAAAATTCTGCGGGAAAACGCCATGACCAAATCAGAGTTGATCGAACGCATCGCGGAACGGCAGGACCAGCTGCCGGCGAAGGACGTTGAATTGGCGGTCAAGCTGATTCTTGACCATATGTCGCAGGTGCTGGCGACCGGCGAACGCATCGAGATCCGCGGCTTCGGCAGCTTCTCCCTCCACTATCGCGCCCCCCGCGTCGGTCGCAACCCCAAGACGGGTGATTCGGTCGAACTGTCCGGGAAGTACGTTCCCCACTTCAAGCCCGGTAAGGAGATGCGCGACCGCGTCAACAGCAGCATCGAAGAGTATCCGCCGCAGCGCGTCGAGCGTAGCTCCATATTCTGACCAGAGTCCCTGTCCAGGTCGGTTTCAAAGCAGCCCGAAAGCCGACGAATCCGCGCGACCCCGCTGCCGTTGTGGTAGAGTAACGGCCTCGCGGACGCCAAGCTAACACCCCGATCAAAACGACCATAATCCCTCAGCTTCCCGCTCGAGAGAGTTAATCAGATGTGGAAAATCAAAGTCCTGCTGGCTGCTATCGTTGCTATTCTGGTAATGGGGCTCGGCTGGTGGATCAGCTCCGAAAACAACCAGTTGGTTAGCCCTATCCTGATGGGGATTCATCTGCCGAATCTGAATCTCGGTGTTTGGCTCTTTATCATGCTACTGGTCGGCGGGCTACTGGGTTACCTTTTCAGTCTGTTCAGCTATTGGAAGCTGCGGAGTCAATCGGCCTCAGCGCAGCGAAAATTGAGTCGTTGCGAACAGGAAGTTTCGAAGCTGCGTACCGCGGCTCTGCGGGATTAAAAGTTCTTTGAACAACATGCAGGATGCCTGTGGCCCCTGTGAGTGAGATATGTCTGACATTTTGTTGCTCCTCCTGCTGCTGGTCGCCATCGCCATCGGCTACTTCCTCGGGCGGTTCAACACCCGCAAAAAGGGCGAAGATTATATCGCCCGCGCTTTCGACAAGAGCTACTTCAAGGGCCTGAACCAGCTGCTTAACGAGCAGCCGGACGCGGCCATCGACACCTTTATCGGTGCCCTCGAGGTCAATAGCGAAACCCTGGAAACTCACCTGGCGCTCGGCAACCTGCTGCGGCGCCAGGGCGAAGTGGACCGGGCCATTCGTATTCACCAGAACCTGCTCGCCCGCCCCGGTCTGCCGTCCTTCCAGCAACACCACGCTCAACTGGAACTGGCCCGGGACTACGTGAAGGCCGGCTTGCTGGATCGCGCTGAACGGCTGTTTCAGGAATTGGTGGAGCAATCCCCCGAACTGCGCGACACCTGCCTGGAAGGTCTGGTGGAAATTTACCGTGACGAAAAGGAATGGGAAAAAGCCATCGCCGCGGTGGACCAGCTAGTGGGCCGCCGTTTCGGGCCCGGCCTGGGGAAGGTGCCCTCCAAATGGCGCTGCGCTCAGGCGCACTTCAGCTGCGAACTGGCCGAGCAGGCCCTGGCCCAAAACGACTATCTCACTGCCCGTCGCTATCTGAAGGCGGCCCTTGGTTACGACAAAACCCTGGTGCGCGCCAGCCTGCTCTGGGGGCAAATGGAGCATCAGTTGGGCAATAGCCGGGAAGCGTTGAAGATCCTCAAAAAGATTCCCCAGCAGGATCCGGACTACGTCGGCGAAGCCTTGCGGCTCTTCGTCCAGTGCCATGAGCAGCTCGGGGATTTTCAGGGTCTGCAGCGGTTTCTCCAGCAACTCCAGGACGAATACCCCAGCAGCTCCATTATCCTCGAGCTGACCGAACGCATTCGCCAGGAGCAGGGGGATCTCGCCGCAGCCGCCTACATCGGCAATCAGCTGAAGCTGCACCCCTCAGTACGAGGCGTGAGCCGATTGCTGGATTTCTATCTGAGCTACAGCAAGGAAAAAGCCCAGGACAACCTGCGCTTGCTCAAAGAACTCATTGACCAGATAATTGCCACCAAACCCACCTACCGCTGCGGTCACTGCGGCTTCACCGGCAACCAATTGCACTGGCTTTGTCCCAGCTGTAAGTCCTGGAGCACGGTGAAGGCGATACGAGGGGTGGAAGGGGAATAACAAACAGTCGCTAGTTGCCAGTCTCCAGTCGCCAGTGGGTGGTCCATTCACCTGCTATCGCCATTCCGGCGTAGGCCGGAATCCAGTGAACAAAGCCTTGTTCGCCGAATTGCTCCAGACTGCAAAAGTCCAGCTCACATCGGCACACCAGACTAGCGACGAGGGGATTGTTCTTCATGAATATACTCGTCACGGGCGGAGCCGGATTCATTGGCTCGGCCGTCATCCGGCATCTCATCTCGAACACCGCGCACTCCGTCGTTAACGTCGACAAACTCAGCTACGCCAGTAATCTGAGCGCGCTGGAAAGCGCAGCTGACAGCGACCGCTATCAGTTCGAGAAAGTCGATATCTGCGATCAACCGGAACTCATTCGCCTCTTCGAGCAACACCAGCCAGACGCAGTAATGCACCTGGCAGCGGAAAGCCACGTGGATCGCTCAATAACCGGCCCCGCCGCCTTCATTCAGACCAATATTATCGGTACTTACAATCTGCTGGAGGCAGCTCGCCAATATTGGCAGTTCGGTCACAACCAATTCCGCTTCCATCATATCAGCACCGACGAGGTGTACGGCGACCTGCATGGCACCGACGACCTCTTCACCGAGAGTACGCCCTACGCTCCCAGCAGCCCGTACTCCGCTTCGAAGGCCTCGTCGGGTCATCTGGTGCGCGCCTGGCATCGTACCTACGGCCTGCCGGTTCTGGTTACCAACTGCTCTAACAACTATGGCCCCTGGCAGTTTCCGGAAAAGCTGATCCCGCTCATAATCTTGAATGCAATCGCGGGCAAACCCCTGCCCGTCTACGGCAAGGGCGAGCAGATTCGCGACTGGCTCTACGTGGAAGACCATGCGCGCGCACTCTGCAAGGTGCTACTCGAAGGCAAGGTGGGGGAGACCTACAACATCGGCGGGCACAATGAGAAAAAAAACATCGAGGTGGTCGAGACCATTTGCCAGCTGCTTGAAGATCTGGTCCCCGAGAAACAAGGCGGTGTGAAGCGCTATCGGGACCTGATTACCTTCGTCGCTGATCGCCCGGGCCATGACTATCGCTACGCTATTGACGCGAGCAAGATTAGAAGGGAGTTGAGCTGGGTACCGGAAGAGACATTCGCTACCGGGCTCGCAAAAACTGTCGAGTGGTACGTGAGGAACAGAGGAAGATTCAGCTGTCCATTCAAGCACTAGCCGGTTCCCGAAGTGGCGTCGAAGAATGGTGCGGCCCGCAGTCGCGAAAGATATCGTTCAGACCATCGCGCATCGACAAGGTCTGAAAGCAGGCTGTCTTGAAGAAATCGCCTACCGCGCCGGCTGGATCACGGCGGAAGCCCTTTCGATCCAGGCCGAAGCGCTCGCAAAAACGGGCTTCGGTGAATACCTGCGAAGAATGTTGGAAGAAAGCCGATGAAGGTGATCGAAACGGCCATTCGAGATGTGAAAATCATCGAACCCGAGGTTTTCGGTGACCAACGCGGGTTCTTCGTGGAAACGTTCCAATTGGAACGCTACCGGGAGGAAGCAGGCGTTGAAATCCCCTTCGTGCAGGACAACTATTCCCGCTCAGGGCGGGGCGTGCTCCGGGGCTTGCACCTGCAGAAGACACGCCCCCCAGGGCAAACTGGTCCGGGTTATCCGCGGAGAGGTCTTCGATGTCGCCGTAGACCTTCGCCGCGAATCACCGACGTTCAAGCAATGGGCGGTGCAACGCTTTCCGAGTCCAACTACCAGCAGCTATGGTAACAACTTTGTCAAGCATGGCGCTCCCACTTCTGCCCAAAGCATCGCCAGCTGCATTCTTCGATTGGCGAAAGGATACCCAGGAAATGGCACGCTCGACTGGGGCACTTTTCATTTCTCCGGCACACCCCACACCACGTGGCATGGCATCGCGACGGAGGTCGTTGCGCGGGCAAGTCAGCTGGGCCTGATTGACGCGGTCAGTGTCAGCCCAATCCCCGCCGCCGAATTCCCGGCGCCCGAACGACTCTCGACTGGACAACACTAAGATTCAGTCAATCGGCTGCTCCCCTCCCGATTGGCGGAAGGATCTCACCCAAGTCCTCCAGGCAATCTCGCGATAAGCGAACGATTGCCCGGACCTTGGTCAGCCTCTGAATAGGCACTCAGAAGCACGCTGTGCACCCAGGCGCAGGCGAGCATCCATCTGCATACCCGCAACAGCGCCGACCGACCAGTGACCCCTCTCGCTGTCACCTCGATCCACATCACAAAACAAAAGAAGCAGACGCCAATATTCTCGCGCCAGCCAGTCCTGGCTTTCTCCCCGTGCTAACCTTGCACGCTGACAACGAACAAGACTAGCGCTTAGCTACTGAGAACATGTGGTACCTGCTCAAAACGAAACCTCGCCAGGAATTTCGAGCCAAAGAACACCTCGAAAACCAGTCCTTCGAAACCTACCTTCCCATTCTGACCCGCAAGGACAAGCGAGTCGAACCACTCTTCCCGGGCTATGTATTCATAGCCGCGACTGCTGATCAAGGTGCCGTCGGTGCAGTGCGATCTACGCGCGGAGTCATTGGCTTCGTGCGTTTCGGTGCAGAAATAGCCACTGCGTCTCAGGATCTGATAAGTGGTATTCAGGATCTGGAGCACCGTTTCCAGGGCTTGTCTCGCTTTCACCGGGGCCAGGAGGTGATGTGCAAATCCGGTCCCTTCGCGGGCCTGAAAGCCATCTACCAGGCCGAAACAGGGGAGGAGCGCTGTGTCGTTCTCCTGAATCTCCTCAACTCGCCGCGTCCCGTCCAGCTCAAGGCATCGGATCTGCAAGCCGTTTGACCCCTGCGAGTGACCTGGTGGACGCTTCCTTAACTCTCCTGTTTCTTTTAATTTGGTCGTCACACCCCTATAATTGCGGCGCTAATTTAGGCGACAAAAGTCGCTTAACAGTCTGATCCGTAAACAAAATGGCGCACCGCAGAAGATTTAGGCTGGCGTGAATCCATTCACCTCTTCGATGCGGGATGGCGGTGTCGTCGAGGATGGTTGGTTGGCGCAACAAGGCAAGTGGAACATCTGGACGCGAAGTATTTGGAGCTTCGCTTCTGATCGCTTTCGGGATTTTCCTCCTCTGTGCTGCAAGTCTTGCGTACTCATGCGGGAAATTGTCGTTCGCTTTGTCGCGGGGAGCCTCCAGACATTTCGTCGCGTGCACGTACGTCGACAGACCGTCCGCCTTGGCGTATACAGCGTCAATCCCAGGGCGGTAGCGTGCTCTTTTTCTAAGATTAAAACTATCATTGCGCGGAACTGGTTGAAACTGAGCTAGACAAAGAAGATGCTCATATCAACAAGGGACGGTTCCACAGCCGCTTCAAGTCGGGAGATAAGGGAATGCGAATCACAGTTTTCGGTGTAGGCTATGTTGGCTTGGTGCAGGCGGCGTGTCTGTCCGAAGTCGGGCACAATGTGGTGTGCGTCGACGTCGATGAAGAAAAGATAAATCGCCTGAAAGATGGCGACATACCAATTTACGAGCCCGGCCTCGAATCGATTGTAAAAGAGAATATTGGCGCGGGCCGCCTGACCTTCACGACTGAGGCGGAAGTCGGGGTAAACCACGGGAAGGTGCATTTTATCGCCGTGGGCACACCATCCCAGGAGGATGGATCAGCCGATCTGAAATTCGTACTTAGCGTCGCTGAAACCATCGGCCGCCACATGCAGGACCATAAGTTCGTGGCGACCAAATCCACGGTCCCTGTCGGCACAGCGGACAAAGTCAAGGCGGCGATCGGAGAGGCCCTTGCGGGACGAGGGGATAAATCTCAGCTCACCTTCGACGTAATCTCGAATCCGGAGTTTCTCAAAGAAGGTGCTGCGATCGCAGACTGCATGAAACCCGACCGTATCGTGATCGGCACCGATTCGGAAGAAGCTGAAGAGGTCATGAGAGAGCTTTATGCGCCCTTCAGCCGCAATCATGAAAAGATCATCATGATGGACGTGCGCAGCGCGGAGCTGACCAAATACGCCGCAAATTGTATGCTAGCCACTAAGATCAGCTTCATGAATGAAATGGCGAATCTTGCGGAGATCTTTGACGCCGATATCGAAATGGTTCGAAAAGGCATTGGTAGCGATCCGCGGATTGGTTACCACTTCATCTATCCTGGCCTGGGCTACGGTGGATCCTGTTTTCCAAAGGACGTTCGAGCGCTGATCCATGCGGCAAAAGCTAACGAGTTTCAACCAACTATCCTGGACGCCGTCGAACAACGCAACAACAGCCAAAAGAAAGTGCTCTTCGATAAAATCCAGAAACATTTCGGTGGCGACCTTGCTGGCAAGACCTTCGCTTTCTGGGGATTGTCATTCAAGCCGAACACCGACGATATGCGCGAGGCACCTTCTCGCGTTCTGATGGAGGCGCTTTGGGATGCGGGGGCGAAAGTCAACGCTTATGATCCCGAAGCCATGCGCGAGTGTCAGAAAATCTACGGAAACCGAGACGATTTGAACCTGGTTGGCACAAAGGAAGCTGCACTGAAAAACGCCGACGGCCTGGTGGTGGTTACGGAATGGAAAGAATTCCGTGCTCCGGATTATGAGCTCATCAAAGAATGCCTGAATGTTCCCGTCGTTTTCGATGGACGTAATCTCTACGCCCCCGGCTTGATGAAGAAACGAGGGATCACCTACTATTCAGTTGGCCGTTGAGCCGCAGGGAAGCATTTGCAGAGCGGGGCCAGGGTCTGGGGTGATGCTGGCCGTTGCTCCCGTGGACTTTCGCATTTTAGCCCGGCAACCGCACGCCGCTCCTAATGACGGTAACGTTCACGCCCATCCTTGAGCTACGCTCCCCGCCACTCGTCTTAGATGATAATAAGCCTTGAACGAATCTCCATCCAAAATTGCTCCAGTCATAGTAGTAGCGGCCTTCAGGCGAGCGAACTCGCTGAAACGTTTGCTCAGGTCCATCAAAGAAGCCGATTACTCTGGGTGTAAGCCGCAGCTCATCATCTCTCTGGATGGCGGTGCTTCGCCGGAGGTGGCGGCCATGGCTGACAACTTCACGTTCGAGGGAACAGTTGAGGTCCTCCATCGACGAGAGAATCTCGGACTGCGGGAACACATCTTAAAATGCGGCGACCTGGCTCTGGATCACGGCGCGGTGATAGTGCTGGAAGACGACCTTGTAGTGTCAACAGACTATTACAAGTTCGCCTGTGAAGCGGCGAGTTACTATGACGACTCGGAGAGAATAGCCGGAGTTGCGCTATATTCGCCTGCGGTTAACGAGCTCGCCTGGCTGCCCTTTGTGCCAATGTACAACGGATCGAGCGGCTATCTGATGCAGGTGCCGTGTTCATGGGGTCAGGTATGGACGGGCTCGCAATGGAAGAAATTTCGCGTTTGGTATAATGCGAATGTCGATCTCGGTCTGCATGATGTGGTAGGGCTTCCTGCTGAGGCGGCGGATTGGCCCGCAAGCTCATGGAAAAAGTATTTCTATGCTTACCTCATCAGAAAGGGCTTGTATTTTTTCTATCCATACAGCTCATACACCACCAACTGTTCTGATGGAGGCGGTGTGCATATCAAGAACGGAACCGACCTCTTTCAGGTGGCTCTCGTAGCAAAGCAGTCAGCACTTCAGCCGTCCAGATTTCTTCCATGGCAGCAGCATAGCGTAAAATATGACGCTTACATGGAACCAGAAGCCGAAGAGATGTTTCGGGCTCTTGGTCTTACGCGCGAAGAGTTGGCAGTCGATTTTTACGGCACGAAGCCCATGCGCGACATAGGAGGCTGCTTGTGGGTGCTTACCAGCCGGACACAGAGAAACTGGGGCAGATCCTTCGCGCTGAAATACAAGCCTTTTGAAAAGATCTATCTCGGCGAAATTCAGCAAGAGGGAAGCGAGATCCCGCGAGCTCAGAGGATTTACCTGGTGAAGACTGCCGAATTCGACAGCTCGCAACGAGCAAGCTCGGCTTTGGTGAGCTATTTCTGCGGTATGCCCATGACCTCACCGCGGTTCCTGACAGCGGTGCTCAGTGAATTTCGAATGAAGATCGCCGGTCGGCTGCGAGCGTTGATTCAGCGGTGAAAAAAAGCACGTGAATAGGATATTGAACTCTATACCGCTGTTGCTCTGCGGCTGGCTGGTAGTATCGTCCTCGCTGACGTGGCTCGATTATTCAGACGTCGCATACTCCAGGCCCATAGGTATCGGCCAAATCTTCCTGTACCAGATCTTCATCGTAGCCTGTTCGTTGGGGTTGCTGACGGGCTATTTGTTCGTGGGCAGCAGGATCACGGCACCGCACGTTCATCTCGGCGGGAGTACATTCGGGGTGGCATTCGTGTACATGCCCAGCGTCATCCTTGTGCTGCTTGTTAGCTATGCGGTAGTTACGTATCAGGTCGGAGTAATCACTGACAGACAGAACTACTTTACGGTTGTCGATCAGGTTACAGGGCGGGCCTTGATTCACCTGCTGCCGCTCGGCATTGCCTGGCACGTCTACCGAGAACGTCGGGTCGACCGATTGGCAATGGCAGCCGTCTTACTGTCGTTGGCATATTCGCTACTGTATACCGAAAGGCTGTACGTATTGCAGGTGGTCGCGGCAGTATTTCTCGGCGCTCATTATGCTGGCGTGTTCCGCCTGACCATGACTCGAGTCGTAACACTGTTTTCTCTTGCTCTGGTAGTGTTCGTTCTGTCCGAGCTAAGTCGCTCTTATGTATCATCGAGATTAGCTGAGGGAGAGTTCAGCCTTTTGGATGGTATCGCGTATAGCGCGAAACGATTTCTTGTCTACTATGCTGACCCCGCTTATAAGTCCGCTGCATACCTGTATACATTGTCCAGCCAAATTACTGAAGTGCCCGCGTACTTTGATTGGGAAACGCCGCTGCTCACCAATAGAGGTGGATTGTGGTACTTGATGAACAAGTTCAACGTGGTCCCATCAGTTCTCTTCTCGCTGTTCTTGATGTTCGTTGCTGGAATAATTTTCAGACTGGCTAAAAGCGGATCCACTATATGCGTAGTGACTACTCCTATCTTTTTTATGATGGTTTTTGAGTTTCCACGAGTCAATTTCTACGAATACTCGAGATTCTGGCTTCCTCTGGTGGCCCTTGCCTTATATGTGGTTTTCGTGGCGGCTGCTCGGGAGATTCAGAGGGTTGTGCTGAGAAAGAGTTGTCGTGATAGGGGGGCTGCGTGAAGTCGGGTGCTGAACGACGGCCGCTGTGCGTGGTAGTCGCGGTCCACAAGCAGACCAAGGAGCTTCAGGAGATGCTGAAATGGTTGGAAACATTCGATCAGCATAGCGCAGGCCTTGAATTCCACTTTTCTGATTCCGGGTGGAACCGCCAAATCCTGGAAGAGTTCGTCGGAAGACACGAGACGACCACGTTCTTTAGCGGACCCGACGAAGGCATTTACGACGCCTGGAACAAGTCGTTGCTCCGAATTCAGAATGAGTTCGTCGCCTTTCTAGGCGTAACAGATCGTGTGCATCCCGGGTTTCGGTTCGAGCCCCACGATGGGTATGATCTTGTCGCTTACAACTTTACTAAGGTCTTTGCCACGCACTCAGAGCCCTACCAGATCGGTGACACACTCACGTCCAGATTCCCGTTCAGAATGAGATTTTGCTTTTCATCTGCCACCTTCAGGCGCGAGGCGTTGCTGCAGAGGCCGTTCGATGCCACCTTCAAGATCATTGGCGATCTCAATTGGTTGTGGAAAAACGGACCAGAGCTCCGGATGATCCATGGTAAAGGGATTTTTTGTGAATTCGAAATGGGTGGTGTGAGCAATGGTCTGGTCAGCCAGATACCACGACTCAAAGAATATTTCCGGATCTCCGACAGCTGGGTCTACAAGGCAGGCAGCGGAGTGCCGTACGCGCTTTTGTCCACTTCGAAGATCATGGTTGAGAGACTGAGAAATGCATTCACTGGGTGAACTGATGGCGCTGGGCAAGGACTGAACGCATGTGTGGCTTGGCTGGAGTTTTTCAATTGGCCCGAAAAGGAACGGTGCGTGACGTGGTGAGCCGAATGGCCGGCACTTTAACGCACAGAGGGCCAGACGGCGCCGGTACATGGTCGGACGAGGAGGTCGGCTTAGCTCTCGGGCATCAGCGGCTGGCTATTCTCGATCTCTCGCCAGCCGGCCATCAGCCGATGGTATCCCGATGCGGCCGTTACGTACTGGCTTTCAATGGCGAGATCTACAACCACCCTGAATTGAGAGAGCAGCTGGACAGCAGTGGCGTTTGGCGAGGACATTCGGATACCGAAACCTTGCTCGAGTGCTTCGCCAGCTTGGGAATCGAGGCCACTCTACGCTCGGCTGTTGGAATGTTTGCCCTGGCACTTTGGGACCGGCAGGATGGCGTTCTGACTCTGGCGCGTGACAGAATGGGGGAGAAGCCACTCTACTACGGGTGGCAAGGCCGAGCGTTTTTGTTTGCCTCGGAAATGAAGGCGATCGAAGTTCATCCTGAGTTCGAGGGAAAAATCGATCGGGATGCCCTTACTCTGTTCTTCCGCTACAACTACATACCTGCTCCATTTTCGATCTACAAAAACATCGAGAAGCTCATGCCCGGACAGTGGGTGTCGATCCCGCTAGCGAATACTGATCGCAGCGAGACTTTCGAGCCTCAGTCCTACTGGTCCCTGAATAAAGTTGTGGAGTCTGGTCAAGCGGCCCCGTTCAAGGGGACTCCGGCAGAAGCGACGGATCTTCTCGAGCAACAGTTGAGCGGAAGCATCAGATCGCAGATGCTGTCGGATGTACCACTTGGAGCTTTTCTCAGTGGTGGTGTAGACAGCAGTACAGTCGTCGCGCTGATGCAAGCTCAAAGCGTAAAGCCGGTACGCACATTCACGATTGGATTTCACGACAAGGACTTCGATGAGGCCGTTCACGCCAAGGCCGTCGCCAAACACCTTGGAACTGAACACACCGAAGTTTACCTGAGCCCGCAGGATGCGCTGGCTGTTGTCCCGAAGCTGCCCTCGATCTACTGTGAACCTTTCAGCGATAGCTCTCAGATTCCCACTTACCTGATCAGTCAAGTCGCTCGCCAGGATGTGACGGTTGTTTTGAATGGCGACGGCGGCGATGAGTTGTTTGGTGGATATAACCGATATCTCTCCGGCTACCGAATTTGTAAGCAACTAGGGCGAATGCCCATGCCTGTTCGGTCCGGCGTGGCAAAAACTCTGCAGTCGGTCGGGCCACGGCAATGGGATCGGCTTTCGACTGTGCTTAGAGCAGCAGGCGCAGGGACAAACAACCTCGGTGACAACTTGTACAAATTCGCTGAAGTTGCAACCTCATCAAGTCCGGAAGACTACTATCAGCGGCTCGCCAGCAACTGGAAAAGCCCTGGCGACCTGGTGATTGGCGGATCGGAGCCTCGTAGCCTGCTGACCGATGCATCTCAATGGCCTCATGTGGATAGCTTTGAACACTTCATGATGGCGCTGGATGCTCGCACCTTCATGAGTGAGGATGTGCTGGTCAAAGTCGACCGAGCTTCCATGGCGAACAGTCTCGAAACTCGCACGCCTATGCTCGATCATCGAGTCGTTGAGTTCGCATGGCGTCTCCCGCGCGAGCTAAAAATTTGCGACGGAAAGGGTAAATGGATTCTGCGGCAGGTTCTATATAGACACGTACCGAAGTCACTGATAGAACGCCCGAAGCAAGGCTTTTCGATTCCGCTCAATACGTGGTTACGTGGTCCGCTCCGGGAGTGGGCTGAGGCTTTGCTCGACGAAAATCTGATTCGTCATCAAGGCTACCTGCAACCTTCGCTCATCCGCCAGATGTGGGTGGAGCATGTGAATGGCAAGCGCAACTGGGGGCACCGTTTATGGGCAGTCCTGATGTTTCAGTCCTGGCTGGCAGATCGTAATCTGAACCGACACCAGGTCGCCTGAGGAAGTTATTCGATGAAAATCGCCTATGTAATCACCAGATCCGACGAAGTTGGAGGGGCCCACATCCACGTTCGGGATCTGAGTGTGTGGCTTCGGCAGCGTGGTCACGAGGTAAAAGTATTTGTCGGAGGCGACAAAGGGGCATTTATCGACATACTTGAAATTGCCGCAGTCGATTACCGGACCTTACGACATATGAAGCGGCCGATATCACCGATTGATGACGTTCTGGCAGTCCGGGAGCTTGCTGAGGCTTTGGAGAGCTTTGAGCCGGATGTCGTATCCGCGCATTCTGCAAAGGCCGGAGTGATAGCGCGTCTCGCCTGTCGCAGGGCGGACTTACCATGCATTTTCACCGCACATGGGTGGTCATTTACCAGTGGTGTAAAGTGGCCGGCAAGCTTCATTTATCGTTCTTTGGAAAAGCTGCTGGCCCCATTGTCTCGTCATATAGTAACGGTATGCGAGAACGATCGGCAACTGGCGCTGGACAAGAAAGTGGCGGATCCAGACAAGCTGGTTACCATTCACAATGGCATGCCTCAATTACCCGTGGGCCAGGGATTCAATCCTGGTGCCGGCAAAAGCAATGATGTCCCGGTTCTGATCATGGTCGCCAGATTTGAAGACCAGAAAGATCACGGGACGCTGATCGAAGCTTTAGCGACGCTAACAGACTTACCATGGGAGCTGCAGCTGGTCGGGGACGGACCGCTGGTGAACGATATTAGGGATCTTGCGCAGGAGCTCGGGATCGCAGAAAGAATCGATTTCCTAGGGAGAAGACTGGATGTGCCCGAGCTTTTGCGCCGTGCGGACATCTTCGTGCTGAGCACAAATTGGGAGGGCTTTCCGCGCAGCATTCTGGAGGCGATGCGAGCAGGACTACCGGTGGTGGCGACAGAGGTCGCCGGAGTCCCGGAGGCAGTCGAAGATGGCGTAACCGGTTACCTCGTCCCAGCCAGGGATGTAACCGTCCTGGCTGAGCGCATTCGGCGGCTCATCGACTCGCAAAGCTTGAGGCGAGACTTCGGTGAGCGAGCACACGCGTGTTTTGTCGACAAGTTTACCTTTACGCGCATGGCGGAAGCGACGCTCGAACTTTACGAGATGACCGCTGCAAAAACTGTGGCTCCGGAGAGAGCTAGCGGCCAATGTCCGTAAGCAGGAAACTCACATATGCTCTGGTTACGGGCGGCACTGGCTTCATCGGCCGCGCGCTCGTCGCCAGATTGCGGCAGACCGATATAGCACCACGGCTCGCGCTACGCCAAGCCAGCACCGAAGCGCCAGATGCGTCGGTCCTCGGCGATTTTGATGCGACAACAGATTGGACCGTTGCGCTCAATGGAGTAGAGGCAGTAGTGCACTGTGCCGGGCGCGCGCACGTATTGAAAGAAAGCAGTAGCGATCCACTGCAGAGCTTCCGGGAAACCAATACAGTCGCCACGCTGAGGCTGGCAAGCCAAGCCGCGGAACAGGGGGTCAAACGCTTCGTTTTTCTTAGCTCCATTGGGGTGAACGGTGAGCTCACTCGTGACAAGCCGTTTGAGGCGACTGATACGCCCGCGCCACGTAGTCCGTATGCCATTTCCAAGCTGGAAGCAGAAGAGGGCCTCTGGGACATACAGCGTCGCACGGGAATGGAAGTTGTCGTAATCAGACCACCACTAGTCTACGGTCCCGGCGCGCCCGGCAACTTCGGCCTACTTGCCAGAGCGATCGACAGTGGTATTCCTCTGCCTCTCGCGCGCATCGACAATATGCGTTCCTTCGTATCGGTAGGCAATCTCGCCGATCTGATCATTAATTGCGTAAAAAACCCGCGCGCAGCCGGGCAACTGTTCTTGGTGCGGGATGGTCACGATATCTCAACATCCGAGTTAGCTATGCTGATAGGCAGGGCACAGGGGCGGCCCGCTAAACTGTTCTGGCTTCCGCCTCGAGTCCTTCGGTTGGCAGCTCTTTGCACGGGTAAGTCACAGGCATTCGACCGTTTGTTCGGATCCTTGCGAGTCGACGATTCCGCCACTCGTGATCGACTTGGCTGGGCGCCACCGCTGAAGTTTTTAGAAGGCTTTCTTGACCAGGTCGATCCTCCCGACGCACCTCCGGGAAAACCGGCAAACTAGAAACAAATTAGGTCCAACCATGAAAGTGCTCGTTTGGCTTTTACCTCTCGTTCTGGGCTCGTCCTACGTGTTGACCCGCATGTTCCGTAGCTACGCTCTGTCTCGCAAGATGCTGGACGTTCCAAATGCACGGAGTTCTCATACAGTTCCAACGCCTCGTGGCGGTGGATTGGCAATCGCTATCAGCTTTCTCGGGGCGGTTGCAGGGCTTGCTATTGCTCAGCTAATCGATCTCTCGCTTGCGATCGCGATCTGCGGCAGCGGGTTGCTTGTGGTAGTGATCGGGTTGATTGACGACCGCGGTCATGTTCCGGCCCGATGGCGACTTCTCGGCCACTTTGTCGCTGCTGCCTGGGTACTCGGCTGGCTGGGTGGTTTGCCACCGATCCCCTTGCTGGGCATGACTGTGGATAGAAGCATTGTGGCCAGCACTCTGGCAGCTGTCGCTATCGTCTGGCTGCTCAATCTTTATAATTTTATGGATGGTATCGATGGCATTGCGGGCGTCGAGGCAATGACTGTATTGGTTGCCGGCGCAGCCATCTACTTCTTCATCGGACATCCCGGTGCGGCGATTTTGCCCCTTGTGCTTGCCGGAGCCACTGCCGGGTTTTTGATCTGGAATTTCCCGCCCGCACGGATCTTCATGGGCGATGCGGGCAGCGGGTTTCTCGGCCTGACGCTGGGGACTCTGGCCCTACAGGGGACGTGGATTAAACCTGAGCTAAGTTGGAGCTGGATGGTCTTGCTGGGAGTCTTTATCGTGGATGCAAGCTACACCGTGATCCAGCGACTGCTGAGGGGAGAGAAAGTGTACGAAGCGCATCGCAGCCATGCATATCAGCAAGCATCCCGGCAGTTTGGATCACACAAGGTGGTGACACTCGGGGTTG
The DNA here is from genome assembly GCA_026192395.1 of Proteobacteria bacterium 005FR1. Lineage (GTDB taxonomy): Bacteria > Pseudomonadota > Gammaproteobacteria > Pseudomonadales > Cellvibrionaceae > WACF01. The sequence goes on along the minus strand of WACF01000001.1, from coordinate 1,288,473 downwards.
CTGTGACAAATGTATGCTGGCTATTCCCAATCGCCGCTCTTATAGCTATGGGAATGCTCGAGGGTGTCGTAGGGCTGGCGCTAGCGTATGTGCCGCTCCTGTTCATGGCAGCGTACATGAAAGCGGGCAATCGCGCAGCACAGGAGCGGGTTCAGGACAGCTAAGTGATCGACGTACCTTTGACGGCGATATCAAGTGCGGGGCGAGTCCCTGGATCCAACTCGATCACCTGAGCATGGCCTCGACGGCGGCGCTCTTGCTTAGCGGTCCAGGCGACATCGTGTACGGTTGGTTGTACTGGTGCGTAATCGGTCGGTGCTTCGAGAAGCAGCTCTTGTAATCTGTCACAGGCGAACCGCTTGCAGGCAACGTCCAGTTCATCGAGCAAGTCCTTCATATCATCCCACCCGAGCGCCTTTTCCTCGGCCCTCAGTATTCTCGGATGCTCAGTGCCAGACACGTCATCCCCGATCAGCAGTTCTTCGAAAAGCTTTTCTCCAGGCCGCAAGCCCGTAAACTGGATTTCGATATCGCCATCCGGTTGGTCCTCATCGCGAAGGGTTAGCCCAGAGAGATGAATCATCCGCTTGGCCAGATCGACGATCTTTACCGGCTCACCCATATCGAGCACGAATACGTCCCCGCCCTGGCCAAGCGAACCCGCCTGAATCACCAGTTCAGCAGCTTCGGGGATCGTCATGAAGTAGCGAATGATATCTGGATGAGTAACCGTCACCGGTCCGCCGCCTCTGATTTGCGTTCTAAACAGGGGAACCACCGATCCTGATGAGCCCAGGACATTACCGAACCGGACCATCGTAAACCTGGTCTTCGCCTGCCGTAGCGCCAGCGCCTGCAGCACGAGTTCGGCGAGTCGTTTGGTCGCCCCCATGACGTTGGTCGAGCGCACAGCCTTGTCCGTCGATACGAGGACGAAGGATTCGACCTCCATCTCGATAGCTGCCTCCGCGCAATGCCAGGTGCCGAAAACATTGTTCCGCACACCCTCGACCAGGTTATGCTCGATCAGCGGTACATGTTTGTAAGCGGCCGCGTGGTAAACCGTGTGGATCCGGAATGCACTCAAGACGTCCTTTATGTGCGTCCTGTTCTGAACGGAACCGAGAACCGGTATCAACTCAGTGGCAGGTGCGAATTCCTCGGCATAGGCTCTGAGGTCTTGCTCTACTCTGTACAGGTTGTACTCGCTGACGTCGAAAAGAACGAGCTTTCGCGGGCCCTGGCTCAGAATCTGGCGGCAAAGCTCTGCGCCGATCGAGCCGCCCGCGCCTGTTACGAGGACATGCTTCTGAGCGATACAGGCACCCATAAGCTCGGGGTTGGGTATCACGGGATCGCGGCCCAGCAGATCCTCGACTTCAACGTCCTTGACATCCTCGATCTTCGATTTGCCGCTCAGAATGTCGCCCATGGGAGGGATAGTTTTTACGCTAACCCCGAGGGACTCGAGTCGTGACACGATTGTAAAGCGATGCGATCTGGGTGCATCACCTAACGCAAGCAGAACATGTTTTGCCCGCGTCTCTTGTAGTATCGCTCTGAGCTTATTCGGATTTCTGACTTTCAGGCCCCGCAGAATCGTCCCGTGAAGTCGAGGATCATCATCAACGAATCCGACGACTGTATAGCGCGATCCATGCAATGCGCTCGCAAGCTGGAAGCCGCTATGGCCAGCGCCATAGATAATCACTTTCTCCGCTCCCACCTGGTGCCCCTCTTTGAGCAAAAGCACGAGATTGCGGACGAGGAGTCGCGGAGTGCCAATGAAGAACAGCGCGGCGAACGCAAAGATAATGGGAACTGAGCGGGGCACAAACGATTGCAGAAAGAAGCTCGAAGTGGCCAGAGCTATCGCCGAGGCGATTACACCAAGGGCCACGCTGAGTAGAGCCTGATGCGCCATGTAACGGAGAATAGCTCGATACAGTCCGAGCTTGGTGAAAACCGCTATGGAAACGATTATGGTCGTCGCGAGAGTTGCTATTTCGGGACCGCCCATGGTTATTTCTGTGCGTCCGAGGCGGAGAGCGATTGCCACGTAGAAAGAAAAGGCAAGCGCAACGGTATCGTATATGAGAGAAATCGCCCGTTTAGTGCCCCGAGGCGCTTCCAGCAGGCTGTGCAACATTGTTTAGAATCCCTGTTGTTTCTTCTTTACGTTTACGCGCGCGAGAGTATAGAAGCCGGGCAGTCGGCAAGGCAAGGACCGAATAACAGGTTAGTTAACTGGTTGACGGAAAAATGAGAAGGGCGAAAACGGCCAGAGATATGGCAGCAGAGAGACAGCTAGAATTAGAGCAGTCCCCGATAAAGAAATTGGCTCCGCCTGCTGGGCTCGAACCAGCGACCCAATGATTAACAGTCATTTGCTCTACCAACTGAGCTAAGGCGGAGTGGCTTTAACCGGCTCCCAAGTAGCGGGCTCGCTATTTGAGAGGCGCGTATGTTAGCGGCCCCCCAAGGGTCCGTCAACCCCGTTCTTGAGTTTGTAATCCATTGAAGAGTTTGGCTGCGGGGATGCCGACTGAACATCAGCCCGACCGCGGGCTGCGACGCCCAGAACGGCGCCGATCGGCAGCCACAGACAAACCCAATAATAATCCGGCCGCGTGAAAACATTGTAGACATCAAAAAGTTGAACCACAGCAAAATAGGCCAGGGTCCAGAAGCTCAAGCCCGCCACCGGGTCTGATGACAAGCGTCGTGCAAGCACAACGGCCTGAGCCAGAAAGTTGAGGTAGAGCAACAATCCAATGACTCCCGTCCAGACCAGCAATTGCAGATAGAAGTTGTGGCTGTGTGCGACCGGATAGGTGTAGGGCGGCTGTGAGATCGTGAATGAAAACTCAGACCAGAGTCCCAGGCCGAACCAAGGACGGTCCAGCGCAAGCTGGAGGGAGGCCAGCCAAGCTTGGGGCCGCAAACCCAGCGTGCTAAGGCCGTTCCTGGCTACATAGTCGTGCATCACGCTGGAGGGATCCATGGCTATGTAGGCGACCACACCACAGGCAATAGTCGCCACGGACACCGCAGTCCACCGATGCTGTCGGCCTAGGAGATAAACCGAGGTGACGGCAAAGAGAGCCAGCAACGCGGTCCGGGTGCCGGTGAGAACGGTAGCGACGAAGCAAACGATTGCGCAAGCGGACAGAACGAATCGTTCCAATCCACCTTTGAAACCTCGGAACGCTACAACCAGCGAGATCAGCGAGAAAGCGCCGAAATAGATGCCGAGAACCACGGGATTGAATTCTTCAGTCCAGTTGCCGATGCCTGCCTTAGTCAGGCGCTCGAAGATTGAAGCCTCCGAGACGATGAGGTGGTTGAGCGTGGACAGGACTGCGAGAAGTGCGACCGCGCAGCATGCGGCCAGTACGGCACGGAGTAGAGAGCCGGGAGCTTGATACGCAAGCACAGCGACCCCGAGCAGATAAAGCAGGATCATCAGACAATTTTCTACTGCCTGAACGAACGCTGACTCCGACTCACCGCCCGAATCGCTCCAGAGTGCAGTGATCGCCACCCACGTCAGCAAAGCGGCAACGCTCAACCACATCCGCAAATTAACTCGAAGCACAGCCACAAAAAGCGAGCGCCGCATGGAAAATGCCAGCAGGATGGGTAGATAAAGGAGCCAGTAAACGAAATTCGTGTAGTTATCTACAGGCGCAAAGGGAAAGCTTGCCTGGAAAGCCAGACCGAGAGCCATCCAATTCGTCAGAAGCGGGGGGAGGGAAGGAAAGGGTAGTTCGATTCTCAAAGCGCCGATGCCTGGATATCCTTGGTCGCCGACCGGTTTACAAGCGGATTTCGACCGATCATATCACAGCACACTCGCCACCCGCCCTGAACGCAACGAGGACTATGGCGGCCGGATCGCTCGATGTGGATAATAGCGGCCAGTCGAAGCCAAGTGCTAAATATGCCAAATTGTAGGGAGGATCAGCTGATGGCCAACGCCGGCCACGGGTTTACAGAAGGGGCGCAGCGAGTCGAACGCGAGCAGGAAGTCGACCTGCTGGGCCTGCTTGCCGTCCTTTGGAATGGCAAGTGGCTCGCGCTGGGGGTAATCGCGCTGGGCGCTCTCGTCGCGTTTGTACTGCTGAGCATCATTCCCTCTCTCTACCGGATCGAAACCACACTCAACAGTACGTCGCTGTACCATCTGCAGGGATTGCAGCCTTCAATCTTGCCGAAGGGTGAAATCTACCAGGTGGCTCCCCTGGAGGGCGAGACCATGTACCGCACGGCTTTAGCTCACGCAGGCTCCCAGTACGTACAGCGGCTGTTTTGGGAAGCTGACCGGAACATAACGCCGGTTCCCGGCGCCAGTCTCGCCGAGAGCGATCCGGGATTCCGGAAATTCGTTCAGGGGCTGGAAGTCGACCAACCCGGCCTGGGCGAAAACGTATCGAAGCTGAGCCAGATCGCTCTCTACATGGACGACCCTCGCGTCGGCGTGGACTTGCTTGACCGGTACATTCAGTTTGTCGACGATTACACGGTCAGGCAGTTCATCAACCAGCTTCGCGCCGCGTACGAGACAAGCCTGGGGAAACTCGACCAGGACAAAGACGCTTTGTACCGCCGCGAAACTCTCAATGTTCAGGATGAACTGACCCGCTTGAATGAAGCGTTTGCGCTGGCAGAGACCCTCAACATACGTGATATCCCCTACGAGCAAGTCCAGAATATAGAACTGTCACTGATGGACGAGCGTATCTACCTTCTGGGGACATCGGCGCTGGGGGCTGAAATTGGAGCGCTCCAGGAGAGACTCAAAAAGCCGCTCGCAGCCTTTGTCCCGCGGCTTCGCGAAATGGAACACTGGCAGGGGCAAATGCAAGCCGATCTGCGCATGCTTGAAAACAAGGATCCTCATGCCAGAAGCTTCGTCATAGTGAGTCCGCCAGAATCGTCGATCTTCCCTGTGAAGCCGAACAAACCGCTCCTATTCGCGCTAGCTGTTTTGATTTCAGCTTTGCTCGGGTGTACGCTGGTATTCGCCCGGCAGGCGGTAAAAAGCTATCGGCTGCGACCGCAAGCGCCGGCCTCCGAGGCGGGGCCGACCCAAGGCTGATAAAGGACGATTGCCGTTCTTGCCAATCCCCTGTGACGCTGCTAAAGTTCGCATCCTTTCGAAAGACAGGCACGTAGCTCAGTTGGTTAGAGCACCACCTTGACATGGTGGGGGTCGTTGGTTCGAATCCAATCGTGCCTACCAATATAAAAAGGCCCCTTATGGGGCCTTTTTATTGTTGATTGGGTTCGAGCGGTTCGATTAACTGCCCAGCAGTTGGCAACGAGGGGCGCAAGCTCCGAAGCCGCGGCTTAGCGGTGTTGGTTAAATCAATCGCGCCAGCTAAATCGCGGCAAGAATTCCCTCGCCAGCAGTCGTCAATGGCGAGGTAAGTATTCGCCGATTCGGCTCGTGTTTCGGCCGTTCAAGTATCCACCAGGCTGTCCCTGGTCCCCAGTCTGATTGATGCACGTCCTCGCCGAACCAATCGGCAGTCGCCGGATTCCTCGCCCTTTTTGTTGCTATAATCCCCGTTTTTGGCTTCTTGGCTCACTTGGGTCCCCTCGCAAGATCTGGCTGTGGTGCGCACTGGCCAAACCGACATCGAATAAACCTTGCGGTCAATTCCCTGCGATCACTCTGCTGTAATCCGGGGTGGGTATCACATGGACGGAAAAAGATTAGGGCTGTCGCTTGATGCTCAAGACATACAACCGGCTGAGAGTTTACATCCATAACACCTCCTGGAGTGTCGGAAGTAAATTCCTCAACATCGGAGCAGGGTTCCTCGTCACGGTGCTGGTCGCCAGATACCTGGGGCCGGAAGAGTTCGGAGTACTGTCGTACGCGATATCGCTGACCGCAATATTCGCTGCCGCAGGACAAATGGGGCTCGCGGGCCTGGTGGTGCGGGAGATAGTAGCCGACCCTCCTCGGCAGACGGTGGTGCTCGGAACCGTGGCATGGTTGAAGCTCGCCGGCATGGCCGTCGCATTTGCGCTTCTCATCGCTTTTTCGGCTCTCTACGAAGGTCTCGAGACCGAGGAGTTTCTGCTGCTCCTTATCCTGGCGAGCGCTTTGTTTTTCCAGCCTGCTGACGTTGCAGACTACTGGTTTCAGGCTCACCTGCAGGAGCGATATACCGCTTTGGCCCGAACAGGCGCACTGCTCGCGAGTTCCCTGGCAAAAGTGGCGCTGGTGGTGGGCGGTGCGGGTTTACTTGCACTTGGCGTCGCGCATGCGGCTCAAGCAGTGATCGCGGCTGTACTGTTGTTCGCTTTCTATAAAGCAGTATCTGGCCGCACCTTCACCACTTGGAAGTTTGACGCAGCCGAGGCCAAAAACCTCCTGAAGCAAGGCTGGCTCGTTTACCTCGGGTCCATTCTCGCCGTGGTCAATCTGAAGATCGATCAGGTCATGCTGAAGTGGTACATCGGTTCCGACGAGGTCGGCATCTATGCAGTTGCGGCGCAGCTATCCGAAGCCTGGTATTTCATCCCGACCGCAATTGTCGCTTCGTTTTTTCCCAAGTTGATCCAGCTGAAATCATCCGACCCGGCGGCTTACCACCAGCGGTTACAGCAGCTTTTCGACATGCTTTTCCTGCTGGCGGCCGCAACGGCTGTAGGGGTGTATCTGATATCCACTCCGCTGGTTAAGGTGTTTTTCGGCGAAAACTATCTGAAGTCGGCGATCATCCTCAACGTGCACATCTGGGCCGGCATCTTTGTGTTTATGCGGGCGCTTTTTAGTCGCTGGATACTGATCGAGCATGCACTTGCATTCTCGATTATCACTCAGGGCCTCGGAGCCTTGACGAACATCGGCGTCAATATGCTCCTGATTCCCCGCTTTGGTGGTCTGGGAGCTGCAGTTGCCACCTTGTTTTCCTATGCGATGTCTTCCTATCTCGCGCTTTTATTCCATGAAAAAACCCGGCCCGTTTTCTATATGATGACCAAATCCATGCTAATTCCGGTGCGTTACGCCGTTGCAACGCTGAGGTAACTCCAATAATGGCTTTGACTCCCACGTTAGAACGTTTCTTCGCTCCGGTGAAGGAACGTCTGAAGCAGATGCGCGACTTGGGCGATTTTGTCACCGTCCGTGTGTTTTCCACCTCGGCCTTTCTTGCCTCCGTTTATTACTGCTTCTTCAGTCGCAAGTTCCGCCGCGAGCATCGCGCCGTGTTACTGGGGCGGGCGGAATACGCCCGCTCGCTGAGAGCCACTGGAGAAAACAGAGCACTCTTGAGACGCAATATTCACCGACTCGAGAAAGGGTTGGTGATGCGCCCCAGGCGTCCTGTTTTCGCCCAGGACTACATACTCGAGACCGTAAAATGCTTTGTGAATGCACGCAGGAATTCGGATATCTACTGTGACGAGGTAAAATGGGCGGCTGACGTTCTGACTGAATACTTCAAAGTGGTGGCAACGACCGATTTGATTGCGCAGGCGAAGGCTCTTTTTGATACTGCAGTAGCGCAACCGACCACGGATCGATTCACCCCGTACCCGTTCGCCGACTTGCCAGCGGTGCCTTTCTCGTATGCCGAGCTCCACACCTTGTTCAAGCGTCGTCGCTCGGTGCGCTGGTATCTCAACACGCCCGTTGAGGAGACCAAGCTGAATCAGGCCATCGAGTCGGCAAGCCTTGCGCCGTCGGCCTGCAACCGGCAACCGTATCGTTTCCATGTGATCAACGATCCTAAGAAGGCGGAAGACGTTGCGAACTGTGCGATGGGTACGATCGGCTTTGCCAGTAATCTGCCCTGCGTTATAGCCGTTGTTGGCGATCTCAGCGCTTACCCTGCAGAGCGGGACCGGCACATCATCTACATCGATGGCTCGATGGCGACCATGCAGCTGATGTTGTCGCTCGTAACACTCGGGCTTGCCAGCTGCCCGATCAACTGGCCGGATATCGAAAGCCGCGAGAAGCTGCTGGCCAGCAAGCTAGGGCTCGCTTATCACGAAAGGGTCATTATGCTGGTGGCGGTCGGCTATGCGGACCCGGAAGGCGGGGTGCCGTATTCACAGAAGAAGTCCTATAGCGATCTGGTTGTAGATTCACGAGAGAAAGTCGAATGATTATCGAGATAAGGAAAGCGGGTTTCACCAACAAAGGGGCGGAACTCATGCTGTGTGCGGCCATGCAGGCGCTCCAGTCGAAGTATCCGAATGCCGTTTTCACGATAGCGCCTACCCACCACAAAGGCGACTTCCCCTATAGCAGGTATTCTAAGAAGGGACTCTATCCGAAGGCCTGGTTTTGGCGTCTTGGCGTGCAGTGGGGCGACTTTGCCGGGGTGCTTCCCAGAAAGCTTCGGGAGATGTACGGCATGATCCTGGACCGCGAAGTCGATGTGGTGGTGGATGCGGCCGGATTCGCATACAGCGATCAGTGGGGTTTAACGCACACAGCGGAGCTGGCCAAAGCGGCCCGTCGATGGCGCAAGCGGGGGACCAAGGTCATCTTGCTGCCGCAAGCTTTCGGTCCGTTTGAACTGCCAAAGTCAAAGGATCTGGTAAAAGATTTCGTCTCTAACGCTGATTTGATTTATGCGCGAGAGGAGGTCTCATACCAGTACCTGACCGAAGTCGTCGGCGAGCAGGACAAGGTCAAAATGGCTCCGGATTTCACCAATTTGGTGGAAGGCGTAGCCCCGGCCGAATTCGATTCCAGCAATGCGCAGATCGCAATCGTGCCTAACCGCCGGATGATTGACAAAACAGAAGGCTCCACAAGAGACAAGTACGTCCCATTTCTGATCCAGGCGACAAGGATGCTGCTGGACAGAGGCGAAAAGCCCTTCCTCCTGGTACATGAAGGCGAAGGCGACCTGCGACTCGCCGAACGCATCTCCGAGGCGGTCGGAGGCATCCCCATTATTCGTGAAGACGATCCGCTCAAGATCAAGGGGATACTCGGCACGTGCAAGGGGAGCGTGGGCAGCCGTTTCCATGGCCTTGTCAGTGCGCTGTCGCAGGGTGTACCTGCTCTGGCAACCGGCTGGAGCCACAAATATAGGATGCTATATGCGGACTACGGGTTTGAAGACGGGATGCTGCGGGTAGATGGTCCTGAGGAAGAGCTCTCTCGAGCCTTGGACCAGATCACAGTACCCGAGGAAAGAGAGAAAACCGCAGCTCACCTCCAGGCCAGATCACAGGCTTTGAAGGACAAATCCCGGGCCATGTGGAACGAAGTATTCAGAAGCATTGAGAATTGAGGTAGGCGGGGCAGGCGAACCTGGCCTGCGTCCTGCGCGAACCTGCTTCATTCTGGAGCTGGCCGGGCACCTTCGGTCATCTCCAGAAGCGCGAATGGCATGGACGCCGATATTGCGATTACCCCGGCCGAGAGCCGCCACCGTCCACCCGGGCCCTGCGAAGCAACTACCGGAAACTACACACCGAAGCCACCCAGCTAACGATCTTTTCGACCCTTCCAAGTCTTCGTTCTGATCCTCGCGCCCACCAACCTGAACCAGCGTCGACGACCGGAAACTAACAACCTTCAGCCATATAAATTCAAACCGCCATCATATCGATGCAAACCGCCATAATTGCAATTTTTCAGCACACACAATTCTTTACGTGACCTGTGGGTATTCACCCGAATGGGCATTCCAAATAAAGAAAGACCTGCTAAAATGTGACAACACGCACGTGCTTCGGACTATTTTTGGAAAAACGTTCACAACTTGCGCACTTGTGTATGGTTGAGTGAACTACCGGCAAAGAAGTTTGAAGCGAGCAAAAAGCCCGGCGACAGTGCTTGTCGCAAGGGCGATGTAAAAGGCCAGCTACAAGGCCAGGCAAAAAACAGAACGATTTCGAGAACAAGTATCAGCAGTATAAGATCGTTACCGGGGCCAGACAGAAACACCAGGGCAAGACAGAAGAAATTGGGCAAGCAACACCTTCTGGGTCGGTTTACCAACCGGCGTGACCAGCGGGCTTTCGAACCTGCAGTGCAAAACCCTTCCTTCGACTTCCTCCGCAAACCGGATTCACGAACTATTGAATTGGCTCCATGAGCCTGCAATCCAGGACGCACATTCGATCCTGAGTGGCTGAACAACGCACCCGTTGTACCCAGTGACTCGCCCCGATCGAAGTGCCTGACAGGGAAGTCGGGGTATCCCTCCGAGCTTTCCTTTTTCAAAGCAGACAATGACCTCAATACACTGGACCCTGGTCGGTGGGGCGGTAGCGTGCCTGACGACCGCACTGACCACCACGCAAAGCCACGCTGCTCCCTGGTTCGAGCCGGGCGATACCTACGCGCGATTCAAACTGCAGCAGGCGGCGGACCGGGGCGAACTCCAGAGCACTGTCACCAGCTGGCCGCTGGCCCATGCCAACGCCGGGCAAGCAAGCGCAGTCATCCCGCAGCAATCCGCCGAGCAGGGCAGCCGCATCTCGGCAAGTGCAAGCGGCAGTTCCGAATCCCGCTTCATCCGCGGCTTCGAAGGCGGCGTGCGGGACGAAGGGCAGGTGGGTCTGTCATTCACTCACACCGGCGAAAGCATCGCCGTCAACATCAGCCCCGCCTACGTGATCGATCCCGCCGACGACGAACAGCTTCGTTTCGACGGATCATTCGTTGCCGCCACGCACTACAACTGGCAAGCAGGCGCAGGCTTTATCGACCGCTGGTGGGGCCCAGGCTGGCAGTCAAGCCTGATTCTGTCTTCCAACGCGCGGCCGGTGCCGTCCGTGTGGCTGAACCGCCAGAACACCCGGGCTTTTGAAAGCCAATGGCTCAACTGGATCGGTCCCTGGCAATTCACCGGCTTCTTCGGGCGGCTGGAAGAAGAGCGCTACGTACCCGACGCAAACCTGATCGGCATGCGCCTTAACTTTCGTCCCTTTAACAGCGGACTGGAAGTTGGCCTGTCCCGCCTGATTCAGTGGGGCGGGGAAGGGCGGCCCACCAGCAGCGAAAGCCTGGTGGACGCAATCCTCGGGCGCGATAACGTGGGCTCGGAAGGCATCGACGAAGACCCGGGCAACCAACTGGGCGCCATCGACCTTCGCTACGGCTTCGCCCTGGGTGAAGAGTCCATGAGCCTCTATGCCCAGGTAGTGGGCGAAGACGAGGCGGGCAACTGGCTCTCCAAAAACATCTACCAGCTGGGTGCGGACTGGACATCATCACTGTTCAGCAGCGAACAGCAGTGGTTCCTTGAAGCCGTGGACACAATGACCGAAGGCGCATTCCGCGGCGAACCCTCGCCCAACGTAGCCTACGAACACAGCCAATACCGCACCGGCATGCGCTACCTGGGTCGCAACCTGGCAAACACCTTCGACGCCGACGCGCGGGCAATAAGCCTGGGCATGCACGCCTTCACCACACCCCACAACCGCTGGAGCGCCGTGCTGACCTGGGCCGACCTGAATCGAGATGGCCAAAGCCGTTTTCAAAAGTCCCGACTCGCAGCAGGTAACTCGAACATCGACTACGCCGTACCGGCAGGACAACAACAAGTCGCAGTCCTGGACCTGGTCCACTCCCGGCCCTTGCCCGGTGGAAGAGGCAGCATTTACCTGTCCCTCGCTTCCGATGAAATCCAACTGGCCGACGAGACCCTCAGCGCGGCAAACATCGGCCTTGAGTGGCAGATCGACTTATAACCGGGCAACAAGTCACAACTCGCAATAGTTCTAAAAAGCCTCTTGATCTATACTCCCGCGTTTAGCGCGACGACAAAAGCTCGACCTCTAATGAAACACCTGATCCCCGTCATAACCCTCGCCTTGCTCACCAGCGGCTGCACCATCGTCCCCGGCTCCCATGTACCCACCGGCAAAGCGGAAGCAGACGTCGACCTGCAGGACCGCATCGAATACTTCGCCATCACTCCGCAGCTGATCGCGCAGCAGCGCGCCGCCGCCACGCGCGAGCCGGTACTGAATCAGGCACTGGAACAGGAAATCCGCAACTACGACTACGTGGTACACCCGGGCGATGTACTCAGCATTACCGTATGGGACCACCCGGAACTCACCATTCCGGCAGGCTCCGAGCGCGGAGCGGCAGAGGCGGGCAACTGGGTCCATAGCGACGGCACCATCTTCTATCCCTACGTGGGCACGGTTGAAGTCGCCGGATTGAAGGTTACCGAGATTCGGGACATTCTCCGCGAACGACTCGCTGAATACATCGAGTCTCCACAAATCGATGTCACCGTCGCTGCGTTCCGATCCAAGCGCGTTTATGTGACGGGGGAGGTGAGCCAGCCCGGCACACTGCCCATCACCAACATTCCACTGACTCTCCTCGAAGCGATTTCTGCCGCGGGTGGCGTCACTGACATAGCTGACTGGACCGACGTAACGCTTACCCGCAACGGCGAAACCCGCCGCTACTCCCTGCGTGAGCTGTATACCGCCGGCAACACCGAACAGAACCTGCTACTTCGCCCCAATGACATCGTCCACGTAGCCCGCAACGATGCGGCCAAGGTATTCGTACTCGGCGAAGTCAACGAACCGCAAAGCATCCTCTTCGGCCGCAGCGACATCAGCCTCGCGGAAGCCTTGGCCGAAGCCGGCGGCTACACCCAAATTACCGCCGACGCCAACGGCATCTTCGTCATTCGCCAGGCGCCGCCCGAGTCGGAGGAACTGGCCTACGTCTTCCAACTGGATGCCAGAAACGCAACAGCACTCGTGCTGGCCGACCAGTTCAGCCTGCAGCCGCGCGACATCGTCTTCGTAACCGCCGCACCGCTGGCACGCTGGAACCGCATAATCGCGCAAATCATGCCGACCGCACAGGCACTGTACTTCCTCGGTCGCGCCGACGAAGAACTGATCAGGGCAGACGACTAGTCGTGATCAACTCAGTACTGGTGGTCTGCGTAGGCAACATCTGCCGCAGCCCAATGGCCGAATACCTCCTGCGCCACAAGCTAATGCAGCGTAATGCCGGCGACATGCAGAGTCATTCCGCTCCCCACCTTCGTCATTCCGGCGAAGGCCGGAATCCATCGGCCACCGACCGCCGGAATCCAGAACCACCCAGCGGAATCAAAATAGAATCCGCCGGCATAGGCGCCCTGGTGGGCAAACCCGCCGCGGAAACAACCCTGCAAATCCTCACCGAGCAGGGCATCGACGCCAGCGCCCATCGCGCAAGGCAACTGACCGAAAACATCCTCACCAGCGCCGACCTGGTGCTGGCAATGGAACAAAAACATCTGGCGCAGCTGTACGAAATGGCCCCGCAAATCCGTGGCCGCGCCTTCCTGCTGGGCAAGTGGAACAACGATCAGGAAATCCCCGATCCCTACCGCCAGCAACGCCCAGCCTTCGACCACGTGTACCGCCTCGTAGACCAGGCCACCAGCGCCTGGCTGCCGTACCTGGCCTGACGAATCCAATCGAAAAAGTCCTATGTCAACGAACGAAATCAATCAACTGAACCACCCAAATGATGACGAAATCGACCTGCTCGCTCTCGCCGGCAGATTGTGGGACGGCCGCTGGATCATCATCGCGGTCACCGCGCTGTTCACCATTGCCGGCCTCGCGTACGGGCTATTGGCAACGCCAATCTACCAAGCCAACTCCCTCATCCAGGTGGAAGAAAAGCAGGGTGGCCTGCCCGGCATGGAAGAACTGTCCGGCCTGCTCACCACAACAACCGCCGCCACCACGGAAATCGAACTGATAAAAAGCCGCAGCGTGCTCGGCAAAGTCGTGGACGAACTCCGCCTCGATATCGTCGTCGAGCCCAAGTACTTCCCCGTCATCGGCGAAGCGATGGCTCGCCGATTCAGCGGCGCCCCCGGCGAGCTGGCCAAGCGGGTATTGAGCGAAGTGTACGCCTGGGGCGGTGAAAAGCTTGCGGTTTCCCGCCTGGATGTACCGGAACATGCAGAGGGTCAGCCGCTATTATTGAGGACGACCAACACAGGCTGGGCGCTTACCAACGAATCGGACCAGGTGCTCCTTCAAGGTCGCGTCAACGAGCTTGCGCAAGCAGGCGGTTATATCATGATGGTGACCGAGCTGGTTGCCCTTCCTGGCACCGTCTTTCATGTCCGCAAGGAGAGCCGTTATACCGCGATCGCGAACTTACAGCGCAGCATCGCCGCTAGCGAGAAAGGTAAAGACTCTGGCATCATCTCTCTCAGCTACAACCATCCTGATCCTCGTCGGGCCAGTGCAATCCTTGACTCAGTGGGAGATCACTACGTGCGACAGAACGTCGATCGCAATAGCGCGGAAGCTGCCCAGTCGCTCGATTTCCTACGGGCTAAGCTGCCGGAAGTAAAAGCTAACCTGGAGGCGGCGGAAGGCAGGCTAAACACCTATCAAGTAGCAGCGGAATCCATTGACATCACGGCTGAAGTTGAAGCCTTACTCGAACAGATCGTGGATCTAGAAAAAGGCATCTCCGAACTAGAAATGCAAAGGGCGGAAATTGAGCAGCGCTTCCGGCCCACCCACCCGCGCTTCCAGGCTTGGTCCTCCCAGATGGCGGAACTGAAGGTCCGACGCGGCGAGCTCGACGGCCGCATCGGCGGCTTACCAGCGACCCAGCAGGAACTCGTGCGACTGCGCCGCGATGTGGAAGTTGGGAATGAAATCTACCTGCAAATGTTGGCCAACGTGCAGCAACTTAATATTGCACGTGCTGGCACTGTGGGCAACGTCCGGGTGGTCGATGAGGCGGCCGCAAACACCACCGCACCGGTCGAACCCAAAAAGGCGCTGGTCGTTGTTTTAGCACTCGTGCTTGGGGGATTCGCCGGCTTTGCGTTCGTACTTTTGCGAGCTGCATTGAATCGCGGTGTGGAAAATCCAGAGGACATCGAAAAACTCGGCCTGCCTGTCTACGCCAGCATTCCGCTCTCTGAAACACAGCAGGAGCTCACACGCCACAGAACAGGAAGGCTCACGCGCAAATCGAACGCTGATCACACGTCGAAACTACTGGCAATCGATGATCCTGCCGATCTGGCGGTCGAAGCACTACGAAGCCTGCGTACCAGTCTCCATTTCGGCATGATGGACGCAAAGAACAATACTCTTATGATCGCAGGTCCGAGCCCGGGTGTGGGCAAGACCTTCGCGTCGATCAACCTTGCAGCAGTAATGGCTCATGCGGGAAAAAAGGTGCTTTTGATCGACGCCGATATGCGCCGGGGCACGTCCCACGAGCTTTTTCAAATCGCCAATGTGAATGGGCTGTCTGATTTGCTTGCGGGCAAAGCAAGCCTCGAAGCGGTGGTTCATCAATCCGAGTTGCAAGCACTCAGCTTTGTTCCCCGCGGAACAGTTCCACCAAACCCGTCAGAGCTGCTAATGAGTCGGCACTTCGAGGACTTCCTTAATCGGGTGCAAGGCGAGTACGATCTTGTCATTATCGATACGCCACCTATTCTGGCGGTAACAGACGCAGCTATCGTCGGCAAGCGCGCGGGAACGACTATGCTGGTGGCGCGGTATGGGTTGAATTCAGTGAAGGAGATTGAGATCACAAAGCGCCGCTTTAGACAAAATGGAATTGAGATCAAAGGCGTGATCTTGAATGCCGTTGTAAAAAAAGCCAAGTCCTACGGGTATGACCAAATTTACGAGTATTCTTATCACTCAGTGAAGAGCTGATCTGGGCTAAGCTTCTGCGGCCAATCCGGCAGCGTTTCACCGCCATGTTTTTAGCTAGAGCTTTCACTGGGCGCAATACGGAGTCTCTCCGGACCTCACAATGAGCAGTGCGACTATGCTCCGCTACACGATGGCCATTTATCGAATCAAAAAGCCGATCAGCCGTATCTGCATGAGAACATCGAGCAAGAGGCATGTGTTCTCCCGAAAAGAGCGGAAGTAGGTATTGGCCTGGTTTCCCGCATCTTCCACGGTCCAAATAGTATGATCAAGTCCTCGATATCGCTCCTGATTGCGAACATTGTTTATGCTTGTTCGCAGTGGGGTCTTGTCGTCTACTTGACAAGGCGCGGAGACCTGGAGCTTCTAGGTGCGTACAGCTTCTATCTAGGTGTTTTCACGCCGCTTGCGGTCCTAATGAGTCTGAACCTCAGGCAGGTTTTAACCGCTACCAAAAATATATCTCAAGAAGGACCGGAGTTGCTCCAGTGCTTCTTTATGTCGGCAGCGTTTTTTGCCGTTTCTGTCCCGATTATCCAGGTTGCTTCTGATGATCATTGGACAAGCTTGCTATACATTTTGGGAGCTTTTAAATTCTTCGATGCGATTTTCGAAGTCGCATCAGGTTTTTACCAGCGCGAAGGCAAATTTGGATCAATAGCATTCAGCAAACTGCTGCGCGGTGCCGCCATGCTAGCGCTCCTCGCTACGCCATTTCCGAGCAGTGACACCCTTGTTTATTCCTTTTTGTTCGTGGGTATCTGCGTAATATTAGTTGTAGATGTTCGCGGTTATCTGCTCAAGAAGGCGTTTGAATGGCGCCACACTTTCTCTTCCGGCACTATACGGCGTCTCGTTAGTTTGCTCCCATTCACCGTGTCAGCTCTCGTTGACTCACTATATCTGGCCCTTCCACGCTTTCAGCTAGTAAAGATGGGCTTCGAGGCCGTTGGGATATACTCAGCGTTGGTCTACGTGCTCGTCGCGGGCGGGGTGATTCTGGCATCCATTTCAGGGTTAGTGCTGGCCAAGCTATCGGGGGCTGTGTTTGCTCGCAATCGCGATGGATTTCTTCGGTGGCTTTCAGGATCGCAAATTGTCTCGGCGGCTCTGTCTTTATTGATCATAGTGTCGGTGCACCTGTTCGGTGCATTTGTTATAGAACATTCGTATGGTGATCTCCTGTCTGAATATACAAAGGAATTGACACTAATTACCTTGGCTATGGGGGGGTGGTTCATCTCAGGGTTCAACGCATGTGCGCTGGTCGCGATGCAGAGATATTCTGATGTCGTATCAGTGAATATTTTCGGTTTTCTTGTGCTATGTATTTGCTTGGCACTCGGGCCGCTTGGGGTTGAGAGTGCAATATGGTCTTTGTTGGCCGCTTACATGGCCCGAGCAATTTGCTCAACAGTGCTCTTAATTACAAGAATTTATGAATTTGGGTGGAGTCATGCAGAGATTAGAGAAGCTAGTTAGAAAAAAAGGCGCGCTTTTCATGCCGTCTCTTATCATTAAGGTGTTGATACGGTTGCTAGATCGCGTAACGACCCTATATTACCGCATGCAATTAGCTTCCCTGGGTAACGGTTCAGTGGTTCAGTTTGGGGCCAAAATCGAGAACCCGAGACAGGTCCATCTGGGAGATGGAGTTCTTATCCAGCGGGGAGTTAGGATCGGAAGTGAAAATCTTTCGGGAAGGCTTCGGATCGAGGATAACGTGAGTATTAACAGAGGAGTATTGATAGACCACACGGGGAACGTAATCATAGAATCAGGTGCGCTCTTGTCAGAAGGATGCGTTATCTACAGCCATTCACATGGGCTAAATCCGAGATCTGATCCGACACCAGTTGACAAGAGGATAGGTAGAGCCGTCTGGATAGGCTTTCGGGCCATAGTACTGGAAAGCTGCACAGAGATTGGCGACGGAGTAGTTATAGGTGCGGGAGCAACTGTGGCGCGATCCCTTGACAAAAGCGGCGTCTACGTTGGTGCTCCCATTAGGAACATTAGATAAGTGGCCTTACTTAGCTTGCTAGTTTTCCTTTTCACTTGCGCCTGCATCATTTGGGTGGAAGTCAAACTAGCGGGAAGCTTATGGCGTTCACCTGCGGCAACATTAGCTGCAGTGGGTTTGCTTTCGATCCCTTATATCTTTGCGCTCAGTTTGGATCATAGGATTCTACCTTCGAGGGTCTTGGCTCTTGGCTTTGATGTTGATGTGGCGATAGTCAAGCACAACCTGGCGTATTCGGTTTATTTTTTGGCGGTTTTTTTTGGAGCTTTGTTTTTTCGTTCGTTGTACGTGTGCGATCACGCTGGCTCTAATGCGCCCCGTCTCAGTAACAGTTTTTGGGATGACGCATACATCGTTAGAAAGGCTCCGTTGATCGGTTGTTGCCTGCTTGCTGTATTCGCCTTTATTGAGCTCCAGAAACTAAATGGAGTTGGCGGCTTCGACTATCTAATCAAGAATTTGGATTCTCGTACCACCATCACGGCCGGTACAGGTTATCTCACGGCTGTTGCCTTCATTGTAAGTATTCTCTCTATTTCGTTCTTTACTATCTATCATGGCCATCGACGGTCCTTCGTCTCTATAGCGTTGCTTGTGTTTAGTGTGGCAGCGATAGTCGGTGTGAATGTAATTTATGGCGGACGCAAGGGCCCGCTAGTGATCGTCATATTCTCCTTGGTCTTGTACTCTGCGCACGTAAAAAGATTTAGAATCGCAACGCTTCGGAATGCCATTGGGTTCGCCTTGGTGCTGCTGTATTCGGCAGTCATGCCCTTGTTTCGTGTCGCTGGTGCAGTCGAATACTACCTCGCGCGTCCTGCAGAGTTGCTCCCAGATGCGATGTCTAACATTGGGGTACTCTTCCGCAGGCTGACCGATATTGATACCTCACTTTTTATATTTGAGGCTTTCGATTCAACCAATTACTGGCTAGGCAAACACTTGCTCGGGATATTTTATGCTCCACTGCCCAGAAGTTATTTTCCAGCTAAGCCGCCCGTCGATGATGGTGTATATATTTACAATATGGCAGTCTCGGGATCCAATGTAGATCCTCTGACTCCGATGACGAACTTGCTTCCCGCTGGATGGCCGTTGACAAATGTCACTTCGGCGTTCGTAACGGGTGGCTTTATGTTAGTCCCGTTATTCGGCATCTTGATGGGTATTGTAGCGCAGTATGTATACAGGAAAATGGCTAGGTCAGGTCGCTCGCCCGAAACTTTGTTCATCTACTTGATGGTTGTGGTTGGTAATTTTCAATTTACGACTTTGAGATTGGCAAATTTTTTTACATGGATCGTCTTGATCGTCGTGCTAATGGGGTCGCTCAGAATTCTTACTAGCCGGGCGCGTAGATAAGGCGATTATATTCGGTAGGTTCGGCTGATCTATCCAGTTAGAAGGATCGGGCTTCGGACTTGTAATGCGTTGTAACCACTTGTGAGCGCAGGCTACTACGGGTGAATCAAATAAGTGTTTGCTATAGGAGGCTAAATGGACGGCTCAAAATGGAGAATTTTCGGCAGAGATAAAGAAGATATTGTTGGCCCTTTGCGCGTCCTTCATGTCGTTCCATCTTTTTACCCTGCAACGTACTATGGAGGCCCGATCTTCTCTACCAAGGCTCTCTGCGATGGTGCAGCGCAAGATGAAGAGATCGAGTTGCGTGTTATCACGACCGACACTGCGGGCCCTAAGCTTTCAGACCGAGTTCAGTTTTGGTCTAATCCCGTCACGATGCAGCCTGGCTATCAGGTCTCTTATTATAAAAGACTGGCGATGACTTCTATTTCGCCTGGCCTTGCCGGGAATTTATTTCGGCATATTCGTTGGGCCGACGTGATTCACTTGACGGGGGTCTACTCCTTTCCAACAATCCCTACGTTGGCACTGTGTCGTTTGCTAGGAAAACCTGTTGTTTGGTCTCCGCGAGGCAGTTTGCAAGCGACATCGCAGTGGCAGGATGCACCGAACATCTCTATCAAGCAAATCTTCGAGCGCGTTTGTCACATGGTGAGGCCGCAATCGACGGTGCTGCACGTTACAGCTGAAATGGAGCGCGCTACTAGTTGTTCAAGGTTAGGCAACATAGAGGTGGCCCTAATACCTAATAGTATCGCAGTGCCGCATGAGCTTTGCGAACGAAGTTGGCGTCCTGATGGCGGGCTACGGCTCATGTTCATAAGTCGGATCCATGAAAAGAAAGGTCTTGATGTCTTGGTGGATGCGCTAGCGGAATTGCCGCCAGAAGTGACGCTTGATGTCTATGGGGCGGGCGATCCTGCATACGAACAATTCATCCGGCAGCGCGTTGTTCAACATGGTTTGGAGCGCCGGGTGCGTTTCCATGGCCATGTTGAGGGTGAGGCTAAGATCAAGGCTTTTCAAAACGCTGATCTTTTCTGCCTCCCTACGAGATCGGAGAACTTCGGGCTGGTGGTGGGTGAGGCGCTCGCGCACGGTGTGCCAGTGATAACAACAACCGCAGCACCGTGGCAGGGAGTTGTACGGGAAAGCTGTGGACTCTGGATAGAACAGGGTGTTTCGCCTTTGATTAGCGCGATCCGACAGCTATGCGGAAGTGACTTGGCTCAGATGGGGGCTCGGGGGCGGAATTGGATGATTAGGGAGTTTTCTCCTGAAGGCACCGCCAAGCAGATGGTTAGCGTATATCGTCGGCTTGCTTATAGTGTCGCTCTGACAGGCTAATTCCCTTGTGAACGGTGCATGTACGTCTCGCCGCGGTCGTCCACTGGTGCGAACCGTCGCCTGAATCCAAATGGCTAGAATTTGAGTTGTCATCAGATCAGCCACTAGTGAGACTCTGCAATAGATGTTTGGCTGTTTCCAACAGACGGACGTGGGCGCAGTCTGCGGAGGATCTGATCGTCTATGAGAAGTAGATTGAGAAAATGATTGAGCGCAATGATATTACGGGCTACCGCTGGGAAAATGCCGAGCTAAACTGCTCACACGACTATCTGCTCCCGGCGTTGGTGGCAGAGCTGGCCCGTATCAAGAGCGGAGACTGCCGAGTTTTTGATCTTGGGTGCGGGAACGGCAGTATCGCTAATGTGCTCACTCAGCTTGGATGGCAGGTGACCGGCGTTGATCCATCGACACAGGGAATCAAACAAGCGAATGATCAATATCCGCACCTTGCGTTAGAGGTTGGCTCGGCTTATGACGACCTAGCTTCGAAATACGGGCACTTTCCGCTGGTGACTAGCCTTGAAGTCGTCGAGCACGTGTATGCGCCTCGTCAATATGCGGCGACTTTGTTCGACCTACTTTCGCCCGGCGGTACGGCGATTATTTCTACGCCCTACCATGGATATTGGAAGAATCTCGCTCTTGCAGTTACTGGTAAAATGGACACACACTTTACGGCACTATGGGATCACGGCCGTATAAAGTTCTGGTCGATATCAACACTGAGGGCGTTGTTGCAGGAGGCTGGTTTCAGCGATATTCGCTTCAAACGTGTTGGTCGAATTCCGTGCTTAGCGAAGTCAATGATTGCCGTTGCGACGAAGCCATGAAGCTCACCGCGGTTATTCTAACCCTCAATGAAGAGCAGCACCTCCCGCGGTGCCTCAGTAGCTTGGAAGGAGTAGTAACTGATATCGTTGTGGTCGATTGCTTCTCCGCTGACGCGACGATCGAGATCGCCCGTTCCGCGGGTGCCCGCGTAATCCAGCGACAGTGGACCAATCATGCCAGACAGTTCAATTGGGGGCTGTCGCAGCTTGCTGCCGATACAGATTGGGTTTTACGCATTGATGCGGACGAATACCTAACCCCCGAATTGGCTGCGGAAATTAAAGAGAATATCGTTGGCGTTGATCAAGTAGTAAATGGGATTTATTGCGGGCGCCGCATGACTTTCCAAGGGAGGCTAATTCGACATGGTGGTGTATTCCCTATTCGTGTGTTGCGCTTGTTTCGCTTTGGGCGTGGCGAATGTGAAAATCGATGGATGGATGAACATATTAAAGTAGAGGGAGCTACAGCTGATTTCTCGGGCGAAATCATTGACGACAATTTGAACTCGCTTACGTGGTGGACAGATAAACACAACAAGTACGCCAGCCGAGAAGCAGTGGATCTGCTAAATCTTGAGTATGGCTTTATGCCACACGATAGTATCGCTTCTTTGCAGAGTGGCAATCGGACTGGATTGAAGCGCTGGGTAAAGGAAAGGGTCTATGCCCGACTGCCCGGCGGTTTTCGAGCGTTCGCCTATTTTTTCTACCGTTACGTTTTCCGTGTTGGCTTTTTGGATGGCCAAGCAGGTACAGCTTTTCACTTTCTGCAGGGGTTCTGGTATCGCTATCTGGTAGATGCCAAGGTAACTGAGGTTAAGCGTTTCATGCGAGATCAGCAGGTTAGTGTGATCGAAGCGATCGAAACGATTTTGGGGATCGAAGTTACGATTACTAACGCTACTAGAGAAACTCAAGAACAAGAGTTTACCTCCACGGCTAATCAGTCTCACTCCCGCATAAGCTCCTGATTGCTTACCGATTACTGACCCATTCGAAAGTCTAATGCAATAGGACACTGTGGTGCCTCAAATCAGCATTTCTGTCGTAACAGCGACCTTCAATTGCGCGTCTACACTAGGCGATTGCCTGGATTCTGTGGCCGGTCAAACCTGGCCGAATGTCGAACACCTCGTAATCGATGGTGCTAGTAACGATACTACCCTTGTTCTGCTTGAGTCGCGTCGTGATCAGTTCGCGGTCCTAGTAAGTGAACCGGATGGGGGTATATACGACGCGCTGAACAAAGGGATAGGTAGGGCGACGGGTGATATTGTTGGGTTTTTGCACGCTGATGACGTGTATGCGGGGCCGGACGTACTGACTCATATTGCGGAAGCCTTTTCGGATCCTGCAGTCTCGGCGGTCTACGGCGATTTGCAGTATGTAAGCAAGGAAAATACGAACCAAGTGGTTCGCCGCTGGGAATCGTCGCCTTTTAGCCACAAGAGTCTGGTGCGTGGCTGGATGCCACCCCACCCGACCTTGTATGTGCGACGTAGCTTTTACGAAAGCATTGGTGGCTTTGATTCTCGCTACCGGATAGCGGCGGATTATTTTTCCATTCTTCAGTTGTTTTCTCGGGCTGACTTCACGGCGGTGTACTTGCCGAAGGTGCTGGTGAAAATGCGCGTGGGCGGTGCGAGTAATCGATCCTTGAGGAACATCGTTCGTAAATCCCGGGAGGACTACGACGCGCTACGCCGGTCTGGCGTAGGCGGACTTGGAACTCTGGCTTGGAAGAATCTGAGCAAAGTCTCGCAGTTTCTCTAATCTGCAAACATTACCTCGCACGCGTCGGTCCGATGTCGCCGAAATCGACGCCATTACACGCGACAGCGCCCAGGCAAAGTAAGAAGGTATAGCCGTCGGGAGTACAAAGCGAAGCTGACGACCGGGGGAACGTTGTTCGATCTAAAAGGAAGTGTCGATCGCGCAGGGCCGACGCGATCGGCCTCGACGTGCGAAGGATCTAAACAAAACATTCGCGTGCGCTGTTCACCCGATTGGGTGATTACCGTAAGCGATTAACACATTATCATTTCCGCTGCTGTAAGCAGTTTCACAAAAAGATTTCCCTTCGTTTCAAATTGCCATATTCATTTCGAATAGCGGCGGTATACTTATTCGCATTCATCTTAAAAGATCAACGGTTCAACCAGAACTGATTTTGGGGCAAGAACGGAATCTATGAGTAGTCAGGTCCTGTTTTTTTCGGTTTTTTCCTTCATCGCCACTTTCATCGCGATTCTGGTGTTGTCGCCCTTGGCGAGACGGGTGGGGCTGGTGGACTCGCCGGACCATCGCAAGAAGCATACTGGCAGTATCCCGCTGGTAGGCGGTATCGCTGTTTTTCTTCCTGCGCTCGTCATGTTTGCGAGTGGAACGCTGACTGATTCCAACCTCGCGGTTTTCCTTGTTTGCGCGGCCCTGCTCGTCGTGGTCGGCGCTATCGACGATCGCTTCAATCTCAGCTACAAGTTCCGCATCGGGGTGGAGATGTTCGCGGGTGCGGTCATGATTTTCGTGGCCGGCCTCTGGATCGGTAACCTCGGCGATCTTTTCGGCTTGGGCGACATTCATTTGCCGTTCTGGACCGGTGTGCCGTTTACCCTTGTTGCGGTGTTCGGGATTATCAATGCCGTTAACATGATGGACGGCTACGACGGGATTGCGGCGGGTGTCTGCCTTGCGGCGATCGCCACCCTCGAGTTTCTGACCACGACATCCCCGACATTGACGGCGATGGGGCCGATGCTGGTGGGTAGTCTTATTGCCTTTTTGGTTTGCAACCTGAGGGCAGTGGAGGGCTTCCCCAAAATCTTCCTGGGAGACGCCGGCAGCAAGTTTCTGGGTTTTGCGCTGGTCTGGTTTCTAATTGAGGCTTCCAGGGATGGCGGTCGCACCGAGGGTGGACTGGAGCCGGTTACGGCCCTCTACCTGGTGGGCCTGCCGCTGATCGATATGGTCACCACCACCGTGCGCCGGATGCTGAAGGGCAAGTCGCCTTTTCATCCGGACCGTACCCACATTCACCACATTCTGCAGCGCGCGGGTTTCCGAAAGGACCACATCATCGTGCTGGTGCTGAGCTTCGCCCTGGCGATCAACCTGCTGGGCATTCTGCTGCAGATCCTCAACACGCCGGATGCCATTCAGTTTGCGGTGTTTATCGGCCTCTTCCTTCTTTATGCGTTCAACGTCCAGCATGCCTGGAAGCTTGCCAAGCGGCTTCGCAAGCTGCGGCTTATCGACGAGCCGGAAGAAGAGCTCGTGGGAGAGCCGTAGCAAGAATCTCGTTTTCCCTTCTAACTATGATGCCGATAGCTTAAGACTGGAGTTGCGCGTCTTATCTTTGGCGTGCCAGCACTAGGGAATGGAGCGATTCTCGCTAGAAAAAACGAGCGATGATGAATAGTTTTCGGGATCGGCAGAGGACTCTCGGTCGGTGCGCTCGTCTCGTCGATTAGCCTGTAGTGACAAAAATATTAGCCGAGGAAATCTGGAGATTTCAGTGCAAAAGAGGATTCGAAAGGCAGTAATTCCGGTGGCGGGTTTGGGCACCCGCATGCTCCCCGCGACCAAGGCCATCCCGAAAGAGATGTTGCCGATCGTGGACAAACCACTGATTCAGTACGTGGTACACGAATGCATCCAGGCGGGCATCAACGAAATCGTTCTGGTGACGCACGCAAGCAAGAATTCGATTGAGAATCACTTTGATACTAGCTTTGAACTGGAGTCCATGCTGGAACGCCGGGTTAAGCGGCAGCTGCTGGACGAGGTGAAGACAATCTGCCCGCAAGGTGTGACTATTCTTCACGTGCGACAGGGTGAGGCCCTGGGGCTCGGTCATGCAATCAGCTGCGCCCGGCCGGCAATGGGTGATGAGCCTTTTGCGGTTATTTTGCCGGATGTGCTGATCGACGATCGTGCTTCTGATCTGACGCGGGATAATCTGGCGGCGATGATCAAGCGTTACCAGCAGAGTGCTGCGAGTCAGGTCATGGTCGAGCCAGTGCCTCGGGAGAAGGTTTCCAGTTACGGCGTCGTGGACGTGGGCGGCAGGTCCATGACCGCCGGTGAGTCCCGGCCAATGACCGCCATCGTGGAGAAACCTCCCGTAGATCAGGCTCCATCGAATCTTTCGGTAGTTGGTCGCTATGTACTGTCGGCGGCGATTTGGGAATTGCTGGAAGAAACCCCCATCGGCGCGGGGAATGAGGTGCAGTTGACCGACGCCATTGGCATGCTGATGGACTGTGAGCCTGTGGAAGCCTTCCATATCCAAGGGCGCTCTCATGACTGCGGTAACAAGCAGGGTTATTTGCAGACTTTTGTCACTTATGGACTGCGCCACCCGTCCCTCGGTGAAGAATTTGGGCAGTTTCTTCGGGATATTCAGCACCCTCGTGGCGGCAAACAAAACGGGAATTCCCGAGAAGTGGAGATTAGTGTTCCAGTCGGATGAATGGCGGTGTTGGAAGTTGGCTGTTTATCGGGCATGAAGTCCCAAATTGAATGTTCAGGACGGCTGATTTGCGTCATATCTGGTATCCTTGCAGGTCTCTATAGGCCGCCAAATCAATCAGTTCCTCACTGCCGCAGCAATCAATCGCGACCAGTTGACCGGTCTTCGATTCGCTATTTGAGAGACTCCATAGATGCTCTTTGGCGTCGAGCCAGCTTAGAAAACAGGGGAGAAAGCGTTGAGCAAGAAAGCATTAATTACTGGGATAACAGGGCAGGACGGATCGTATCTGGCTGAATTTCTGTTGGAAAAGGGCTACGAGGTGCATGGGATCAAGCGCCGCAGCTCTTTGTTCAATACCGAGCGGGTCGACCACATTTACCAGGACCCCCATGTAGACAATCAGCACTTCATTCTGCACTACGGTGACTTGACCGATGCGTCCAACCTGACCCGCATAATGCAGCAGGTGCAGCCGGACGAAGTGTACAACCTGGGCGCTCAGTCCCATGTGGCCGTGAGCTTTGAATCCCCTGAATACACGGCGGATGTCGATGCTCTGGGCACCCTGAGGTTACTGGAGGCGATCCGGCTGCTCGGACTGGAGAAGAAGACTCGTTTTTACCAGGCGTCTACATCTGAGCTGTACGGCCTGGTTCAGGAAACGCCGCAAAAGGAGACCACGCCTTTTTATCCCCGCTCGCCCTACGCGGTCGCGAAGCTCTACGCCTACTGGGTTGCGGTGAACTATCGCGAAGCTTACGGGATGTATGCGTGTAACGGCATTCTGTTCAACCACGAGTCGCCGCGCCGGGGGGAAACCTTCGTTACTCGCAAGATTACACGTGGTCTGGCCAATATCGCCCAGGGCTTGGAGCAGTCTCTGTACATGGGCAACATGGACTCGCTGCGGGACTGGGGTCATGCCAAGGACTACGTGCGGATGCAGTGGATGATGCTGCAGCAGGATAATCCGGAAGATTTCGTTATTGCGACCGGTGTTCAGTATTCCGTCCGCGAATTCATTCGCTGGTCCGCCGCTGAGCTAGGTATCCGGCTGGTGTTCGAAGGCGAGGGCGTCGACGAGATCGCGCGGATTGAAGCAATCGAGGGTGACCTTGCGCCTGCCCTGAAGAAGGGCGATGTGATCGTGAAGGTTGATCCCCGATACTTCCGCCCAGCGGAGGTGGAAACACTGCTGGGTGACCCGTCTCGCGCCAAGGAAAAACTGGGTTGGGTACCTGAGATTACTGCCCAGGAGATGTGCGCGGAAATGGTTCGGGAAGATCTTAAGGTGGCGCAGCGCCATGCCTTCCTGAAGCAGAACGGACATGACGTGCCGTTTTCGGTCGAGACCTGAGGAGGGTCGCATGACCGAGCAGCGAATTTTTGTCGCCGGGCATCGTGGCATGGTCGGATCTGCCCTGGTTCGGGCACTGGAGAATCGTGGCGGCGCGAAGGTTCTGACCGCCAGCCGCGATGAGCTGGACTTGCGGGATCAGACAGCCGTGCATGCGTGGTTCGCATCCCACAAACCCGATCAGGTATATCTCGCGGCAGCCAAGGTGGGCGGCATACACGCGAATAACACCTACCCGGCGGAATTCATCTACGAAAACCTGATGATCGAGGCCAATATCATTCACGCGGCGCACTTGAATGGTGTACAAAAGCTGCTGTTTCTCGGGTCCTCCTGCATATACCCGAAGTTCGCCGAGCAGCCCATGCGCGAAGAGGCGCTGTTGATGGGCGTGCTGGAGCCGACCAATGAGCCCTATGCAGTCGCGAAGATTGCCGGCATTAAGCTCTGCGAAAGCTACAACCGTCAGTACGGGCGTGATTACCGCAGCGTAATGCCCACCAATCTCTACGGACCCAACGATAACTTCCACCCGGAAAACAGCCATGTGATTCCCGCCCTGATGAGACGGTTTCACGAGGCCGTTCAGGAACAGGCTGAGGAGGTGGTTATCTGGGGTAGCGGAAAGCCAATGCGAGAATTTCTGCACGTGGACGACATGGCGGCAGCCTCAGTCTACGTCATGAATCTCGAGGAGGAGCGGTACCGCTCCCACACACAGCCGATGCTGTCCCACATCAATGTCGGCACGGGCGAGGATTGCACCATCAGGCAATTGGCGGAGACGCTGGCAAAAGTGACGGGTTTCCGGGGCAAGCTGGTCTTCGACAGTTCCAAGCCGGACGGCACACCGCGTAAGTTGATGGATGTTTCACGCCTCAAGGCGCTTGGCTGGGAGTTTTCCATCGGGCTGGAAGAAGGGCTGGAGAGTACCTACGCCTGGTATCTCCAAAATGTGGAAAACAGCCGCTCGAAGTAAGAAGTGGCTTTGCAGATTGCTGGGTGTGGAGCAGGGTATGTGGCTGGATAAGGATGTATTTACGACGGTAGTGGAATCCACTCCGCTGGTTTCTATCGACCTGATCGTCCGCGATAGCAGGGGCCGCATCTTGCTCGGTAAGCGCCTGAACCGGCCTGCGCAGGGTTTCTGGTTTGTGCCTGGTGGCCGCGTGTTGAAGAACGAAAGTCTGGATCAGGCTTTCATTCGGCTGACTGAGGCAGAACTGGGCCAGCGTTTCGAGCGTGGTCAGGCCCAGCCGATCGGGGTGTTCGAGCACTTCTATGACGATGGTGCGGTGGAAGAGGGCGTCTCGACCCATTACGTCGTGCTTGGATATCTACTACCCGCCGATGATCTGGCCGACCGGAGTCTGCCTTCGGACCAACACACTGAGTACTGCTGGTGGTCTCCTGAGAACATGAAGAAGTCTCCTGATGTTCATCGCTACACGACCGCCTATCTGGAAGCCATTAAAAAATCATCGAAGCTCCCGGCTTGAGATTACAAGACAAGACAGATTGAGAACTGAAGGGACGATACTATGTTGCACCCCGTCATCATGGCCGGCGGTTCTGGCTCACGCTTGTGGCCGCTTTCACGTCAGTTGAATCCAAAGCAGTTCCTCAAGCTGACGGACGAAAAGCTTTCAATGCTGCAAAGCACTGTGATGCGTCTCAAGGGCGTTGAAACGGCCGATCCCCTCCTAATTTGCAACGAAGAGCATCGCTTTCTGGCAGCGGAGCAGTTGCGCCAGCTTGGCAAAGAAAAGGGTGGCATCATCCTCGAGCCGGTGGGGCGCAATACGGCGCCGGCGATTGCCCTGGCTGCTTTGCAGCTGGCGGAAAAGAACCAGGACGCATTGATGCTGATTCTGGCGGCGGATCATCTGATCGAGGACAACAAAGCCTTCCATACCAGCATCGATGCCGCCATCCCATTGGCAGAGGCGGGCAAGCTGGTGACCTTTGGCATCGTTCCGACTCATCCGGAAACCGGTTACGGCTACATTCAGAAAGGAGCGAGCCTCAGCGACCGAGGCTTCGAGGTGAGCCGATTCGTGGAGAAGCCGGACGAAGCAACAGCGCAGAACTACATGCAATCCGGTGACTACTTCTGGAATAGCGGCATGTTTCTGTTTCGCTGCAGCCGCTATCTCGAGGAGTTGCAGAAGCATCGTCCGGACATTCTCGAAGCCTGCAAAAAAGCGATGGCAAGTTGCAGCAACGATCTGCATTTCACGCGCGTGGATGCGGGGGCTTTTGCGGCCTGTCCTGAGGACTCCGTTGATTACGCGGTAATGGAAAAGACCACCGACGCGGCCATGGTGACGCTGGACGCCGGCTGGAGCGACATCGGCTCCTGGTCCGCCTATTGGGAAGTGAGCGAGAAGGACGAGAACGGCAACAGCTGCGAAGGCGATGTCATCTGCCAGAACAGCCGCAATACCCTTGTCCGCGCCGAGCACCGCCTGGTCGCCACCTGCGGCGTCGATGATCTGGTGATTGTGGAAACCAAGGACGCAGTCCTGGTTGCCCGTCGGGACAAGGTGCAGGACGTGAAGAAGATCGTCGAGCGCATCAAGGGCGACGGCCGCCACGAGCACATGAACCACCGGGAAGTGTACCGCCCCTGGGGTGTTTACGACTCCATCGGGAGCGGCCAGCGCTATCAGGTGAAGTGCATCACCGTAAAACCCGGCGCGAAGCTGTCAGTGCAAATGCATCACCACCGGGCGGAGCACTGGGTGGTGGTCAGCGGCACCGCGAAGGTCACCAACGGCGACAAGACCTATCTGGTCAGCGAAAACGAATCCACCTTTATTCCGATTGGCCAAGTGCATGCGCTGGAGAACCCGGGAGTGATCGATCTGGAGTTGATTGAGGTTCAGTCCGGGTCGTACCTGGGTGAGGATGACATCGTGCGCTTTGAGGACCGGTATGGGAGGGTCGCCAAGGAGCCGCTGGTCCCTGGTCTGTAGCAGGAAGACGACATGGCCGGAACCAGGAAAGCCGCTCGATTGAGCGGCTTTTTCGTTGTAACTGGTAATTGATGAGCCGGGTAAGACAATGCGGCGCCTGCAAAAGCGCGGGCTGCGGCTTCAGAGGGAAGCAGGTCAGAGTGCTTTGGTGTCTTCGCTGGTAGCCAACTGGTCATTTAGACTTGGCCGACAAGAAATTTCATACTGCTGGCCTTTCTTGACGATCACCGGCCGGGGGTTGCAGTGGGCTCGCAGACAAATTCCATGGGAAAGTGCGACGGGTACAAAGGTTGAGTAATGAATAGGTACGACGAGATAAAGCAGGCAATCGAAGCCAACCCTGGTAAATGGCTGGTGACCGGTGCTGCCGGTTTCATCGGCTCCAACCTGGTCGAGTCGTTATTGGCGCTCGGTCAGGTGGTGGTTGGCCTGGATAACTTTGCAACAGGGCATCAACGGAACCTGGAGGAAGTACAAGCGCGCGTTGAGCCCGATCAGTGGAGCCGCTTTACCCTCATCAAGGGTGACATTCGCAATTTGGAGGATTGCAGAAAGGCCTGTAGCGGCGTCAGGCATGTCCTTCACCAGGCGGCGCTTGGCTCCGTACCGCGCTCCCTGGAAGATCCAATCACCAGCAACGAGTCCAACATATCCGGCTTTTTGAATATGCTGGTCGCGGCCAGGGATGCAGAAGTCGGTAGTTTCACCTATGCCGCCTCCAGCTCGACCTATGGTGACCATCCGGCACTGCCGAAGGTGGAGGAGAACATCGGCAAACCGCTCTCGCCCTATGCGGTTACCAAGTATGTCAATGAGCTCTATGCCGAGGTATTCGCGAGGAGCTACGGGTTCAGGACCATCGGTCTGCGTTACTTCAATGTATTCGGGCCTCGCCAGGCCCCCAACGGTGCCTATGCGGCTGTAATCCCCAAGTGGACCGCAGCGATGGTCCGGGGCGAGGATGTGTTCATCAACGGAGACGGCGAGACCAGTCGTGACTTCTGTTTTGTCGAGAATGCGGTGCAGGCCAACCTATTGGCAGCGACGGCCGATGACGCTGCCAAAAACGAGGTTTACAATGTCGCCGTTGGTGATCGG
This sequence comes from Proteobacteria bacterium 005FR1, assembly GCA_026192395.1. Lineage (GTDB taxonomy): Bacteria > Pseudomonadota > Gammaproteobacteria > Pseudomonadales > Cellvibrionaceae > WACF01. Next base: position 1,257,323 of record WACF01000001.1, on the reverse strand, counting down.
ACGACTCTGAATGAGCTGTTTTCCGCCCTGAAAGACGCTTTGGCTGAGAACGGGGTGAAGTACGAGAAGGACCCCGTGTACCGCGAATTCCGCGCTGGCGACGTTCGTCACTCACAGGCGGACATCAGCAAGGCGGCTACGAAGTTGGGGTATTCGCCAGAGTATCGAATAAGAGAGGGTATTGCCAAAGCGATGCCCTGGTATCTGCATTAGACATCTTGGGTGAATGTGTGAATAGAAAGGTATCAGTCGTTGGGCTTGGCTATGTGGGTCTGCCGGTGGCCGTCGCCTTTGGTGCTCGGCACCAAGTGATCGGGTTCGATGTCAAAAAGAGCCGAATCTCGGAGTTGAAGGAAGGCCGTGACTCGACGCTTGAGGTCAGCCCTGAGGAGTTGGCGAAGGCGGATATCCTTTTCACCTCTGATCCGAGCGATCTGCAACAGGCGGATTTTCACATTGTCGCCGTACCGACGCCGATTACCGATTCTCTGCAGCCCGATCTTACTCCCTTGTTGCGTGCCTCCGAGACGATTGGGCGGCAGTTGAAGAAGGGCGATATCGTGGTATTCGAGTCTACCGTATACCCGGGAGCCACCGAGGAAGACTGCGTGCCCGTGCTTGAGCGCGAATCCGGGCTCGTGGCAGGGAAGGACTTTACGGTTGGCTATTCCCCTGAGCGCATCAACCCCGGTGACAAGGAGCACACATTTACGAAGATCACCAAGGTGGTGTCGGGTCAGGACCAGCGCACACTGGATATAGTGGCCGAGGTTTACAGCTCAGTCGTGACTGCCGGCGTACACAAGGCGCCTTCGATCAAGGCTGCAGAGGCGGCGAAGGTGATCGAGAATACGCAACGCGACTTGAATATCGCACTGATGAACGAGTTGGCGGTGATCTTCAAGCGAATGGATATCGACACGCTTGACGTGCTCGAGGCGGCTGGGACCAAGTGGAACTTCCTGCCTTTCCGCCCCGGTCTGGTGGGCGGCCACTGCATCGGTGTTGACCCTTACTACCTCACCTACAAGGCACAGCGGGTCGGCTACCATCCCGATGTAATTCTGGCAGGGCGGCGTATCAACGATTCCATGGGGCGCTATATCGTCGGCGAGGTGGTGAAGCAGTTGCTGCTGAAGGGCGTGTCGGTTGTGAATGCAAAAGTCGCCGTGCTCGGTCTGACCTTCAAGGAAAACTGCCCGGACCTTCGTAATTCGCGCGTTATCGACATCATCCGTGAGCTGAAAACTTACAACTGCGAAGTCCTCGTGCACGATCCGCTCGCGAATGCTGAAGAGGCCCGGGAGGAATATGGAGTCGAGCTTTGTGAATGGACCGATCTGAACGAACTGGATGCAGTCGTACTCGCCACTGCACACAGACAATATAAAGAGCTTCCCATCGATGAGTATCGGGGGAAGATGAAGGAGGGCGGTATGCTCTTCGACGTAAAGGGTGTTATCGACCGCGATGCCGCCGCAGAAGCGGGAGTTGACCTTTGGAGGTTGTAGCAGGGCCTCCGTCCCCCCAGCTTCGTCATTCTGGGGCAGGCCGGAACTCCCAACTCGGTCATTCCGGGTAGCCCATAACTTTTCCGGCCTGCGCCGGAATGACGGCGGAGAACAGAGCGGGGCTAAAGAGCGTAAAAAAGCCAAAGCTTGGGGCAATGGCTTGGGACTCCCTGCTCGTCATTCCGGCCCAGGCCGAAACTCCCGGCTCAGTCATTCCGCACAGGCCGAAACCCCCAACTCGGTCATTCTGGCGTAATCCCTAACTCCTACTTCCGTCCTTCCGACGAGGCCCATAACTCCCCGTCCTTCCGGCGTAGCCCATCATCCCAACGCGGTCATTCCGGCGTACTCCTTAACTCCCACTTCCGTCCTTCCGGCGTAGCCTCCTACTCTCACTTCCGCCCTTTTGGCGTAGCCTCCAATCTTACATCGGTCATTCCGGCGAAGGCCGGAATCCAGAACCGCGAAGTCGCCGCGCTATGGGGCAGGCGGCTGCGTCTAACAGACTGACTAACGGCGGAGATCTTGCATTCCAGAGCCGGAGCTATGCGCCGGCAGGCCGCACAAACCAAGGCGATCCTAGTGACATGGACGTTTCACTCACGCTGCTAACACTGGCCGCGGTACTCGGCACGTTGATCGCGACGCGCGTATCGGCGGACCTTGTTCTGATGGCTGCCCTTGCGTTCTTGTTGATTGCGGGCGTCCTGGCAACCAATTTGATGGTGTATGGGCCGGGGCGTTATCAGTTCACGAATTATCTGCGTGTCGGGGCGCCGCTTTCTGCGTTGGTTGGGGTGATAGCGGTTCCGTTGATTCCGTTCGTTTGGCAATTCTGAGAACGATTCGCCTGTTCTTGCCGCGCTTGCGGGAGCTCCCAGCCGGTTCTTCGGTGGGATTCACGGCGAAACCAAATCAAGCACGCCCAGCCAGCCACCCCCGTGAAGCTCACCCCGTCGCAGCCGCCGGGTCAAATCGTGCAAGCGTAAAGCAGGAAAGATCCGGTAGCAAACACACCACTGTCTCGCCTCTCCTCGCCTGTGCTCCAGCATCCACCGCCGAATCATGAGAGCGGTAGCAGACCGCTCATTTATCCCTTGCCCATGTCAATTTACTTCGGATCGCCCCGCGACCTGCCTGGCGTGGCCGATTTGTGAAGAGCGTCTGTTCGTCGTCAAAAAAGGTGTGCTATAATGCCGACGCCGCGGAGTGCAATACGCCAATAAGAAGAAAAAAATCATGACCCCTACCGTGTTGATTGTAAACCCACACCTTGCAACAGCTGTCAGGAAAATGACACTTGTATTCCTAAGCGTGCTAGTCATTTCCTGCGGTGATAACTCGTCATCCGAAACTGTGGTGCCACCGCCCGCAACAACACCCCCCACGAGCGATGGCGGAACGGGTGGTGACTCTCCTCCTGACAATTCGGTCAGTAGCGACTGGGATAGCGCTAATTGGGATAGCTTCGATTGGCAATAAAAACGTGTTCAGGCCTGACCCTGACGGCTTCCACCATCGTAAAAACAACAAAGGAAAACCCGAAGATGAGAGCAGTATTGGCTGTTGCCTTCGCTCTAGTCGCGTGTAACAGCGCCGCTGAGCTACCACATACGTTCACTGCAGGATCACCCGCAAAAGCGAGCGAAGTGAATGCAAATTTCAAAAGCCTGGATACCAGCGTTTCCAACTTGGATGCCAGCGTTTCGCACTTGGACACCAGAGTTTCGGACTTGGATACCCGAGTATTGAATGTGGAAAGTGCGTCAGAACTTCTCGAGACACAGGCCACAGACCAGGGAAACAGGCTCGTCGTTGCTGAAGAAGGCATTCAGAGCATTCAGTCCGCTCTAGCGGAGTCTCAGCCTGGGCAAGTAGTCGTGTATACCCCGAAACAAGCGGCCATTGGAGAGCTCATAGGGACAATCAATGGATATGATGTGGTGCTGGGCGCACTCCCTTTCCGCGATTATGGAAGTGGTCTGTCATACAAGATCACGCTGCCGATGATACGGCACGTCTGCCCGAGCGGTTGCGAATATTACTACAGTTCGTTCGGCAATCTACACTTTCAGCATGTACTAACGAACACTTTTAGTTACGACATGGAGATATCGGGCTTTCCAGCCAGATTCATCTCACTCGATAATTACTATTATCATGGTAGCGACTTGTTCCAATTCGGGTTTGGATATAACTCTGATGGGCAAGTGATTAGTACCTATAAGCATTTCGGAGTTCCTGCGCTCCGAATCGCGGTTGGCGAAACCTCGATCTTTTTGCGTGTTTACCATTGGCTAAGCAACTCGGCCCAAAAGTCGGTGGGGAGCAGCGGCCCAGATTTTTCGCTGGTCTTTACGGAGCAGGAATTGAATCAGCCGACCGATCCCGCCGTTTGGCAGGCGATAACAGACTTATTTAACTACATCTCGATAGAACCCCTAAATCCGTAAGTCGTTTCAGAACTCCGCCTCTGGCTTGGGGCGGAGTTTATCCTCTGCTTCTGCGCTCATGCTCTCCCGGCATTTTTTTCCCTCTCCGTTTTCCTCGATCGTCACCAAAGCCGAGCGGCTAATCGCTCGTCGAAAGAAGCCTGCGGCCGCAGCTCTACCGCCGTGCAGGACTTTCTTCCGCGGATAGATCGGGAGGAGGCCTGGGGTGGGTATGCAAAGGTTCCGAAGCCGGCTGACACTCGCACCGTTGGTCGAAAACCATTCAGAGCAATCAACACCAGCAAATAAGGACATGAGCACTTCGCGGCCCGGCCCTATCAGTCTCGGGCGTGGTCGCTCAGCTCTTTCTGCGATTCTGCTTGCCAGAAGTTGGAAGCGCTGGAGAGGGACTGATGACTGTGATTGAAATCGAGGCAATCTAATCTGGGATGACAGCCGCACCGGGTGCGATGAGCTCGCGGGCGCCGGTCATCTGCCATACTCTGTGGCCACTCCGGAGCATTATGCGATGAAAGGACATCCTAAGTCGCTCCTGGAAGCTTTCCATTCAGGCCGTGCCTTCAACTGATGGCAGAGGGCTGCTGCCAAGATCCCCGCTTACCCGATTTCTGCCAGCGCGCTTGGAGGCATAAAGGTGGGCGTCGACGGCCCTGTAAAGTTCCGGCCAGTCATCTCCGTCACGCCCCAGTTCTGCTATCCCGGCACTAAGGGTCAGCTTGATGGCTTGGCCATCGTGGTAGAACTCGGTGCTTGCCAGCGCGCAACGCAGGTCCTCTGCGAGCGCTACCGCCTCGACTACACGGGTTTCCGGCAGAAGAACGGCGAATTCTTCCCCGCCTATTCGCGACAAAATATCGGACTTCCGCAGGCGACGTTCGAGTAGTCGAGCCACAAAGATGAGTGCACTGTCTCCCGCGTCGTGTCCGAACTGGTCATTCAGCTCTTTGAAATGATCAAGATCGATCAAGATGATCGACAGTGACGTCTCCGAGACCAAGCTACGCTCCCTCTCACTTCTGAACGCCTGGATGACCTTTTTGCGATTCCACAGACCTGTCATCGGGTCGGTCAGAATTTCGCGCAGCATCTGCTTTTCAGCGGAAATGCGTTTTTTCGTATAGAAGTGGGCTGCGGCAAAAAGACCTGCCGCAGGGACAATGACGTGCGCCAGTAGGATGGGATCAAGCCGGTAAGGTGCCGCAACAGATCCAATAAAAAACGCGGCGAGAGCCGAGGCAAAAGCACCGAGAGCCGCCGGAAAGGCCAAGCGCACGGGCAAAATCAGATAGGGTAGAGCCGGGGCGATCGTCAGCCAGGAAGCCCCTCCTGAATGGATCGCCGGCATTGCCATAATCGGCAGCACATTGCCAAATACTGCCAGCAAATAAATCCACGCCAGCTTTGTCGTCGCCACGTCTCGGGTTATCGCTCGCAGACACGCGACTGAAACTAACACCAGGCAGATGGACAAGATCGATAAAACGCCAGCTTCCGCGCGAAGATTAAACGCAGTCAACGCCAGCGCTGCGGGTGCGGTCAGCACCAGCAGAGCACGCAGCGCATTACGACGCTGCTGTGTATCGGAGGCTACGGATTGCATTCACAAAAAGCCATCAACCTAGCACTCGGCTAGAGCATATTGGTGTGAAGTCATCGGTGCTGCGCATAGAAAGGTGTGATTCCGGGTGAGGGCGCTATGCTGAAACGGCGGGCGCACCGTGGACGTCGACAGCTTACCTGCCCATCAGATTAGCCCAGCAACGGCTGTTACCGGTCGGATTACAGCGAAGTCAGTCACACTTTTGTTCCTGGGCATTCTGTGAGCGCAGGAAAAGAATGTCCAGATTCAGAATGTTCTAGAGTTTGCAGCTTTCATGGCCAGAAGGCATAAACAACAGACCAGAAACGCTTTGTCGGCGTCGAGCCGCGGCAGTGGATTACTACCTTTTCCCTGCAGAACGGTCTCGCAAGAATGCTTGATGTTGGATGCCGTGTTGGTTTGGGCTATCCTGCGTCCAACTCACAGGTTGATCTGCATCGCACTTTGGCCTTGAAAGCAAAGAACAAGAAAAGTGGATTTCTCAAAGTGAATTCGGAGAATGCAGCAGCGGGTCAGCGGTATCTGGTTATTCGAGGGTCCTTGTGGCAGGCAAGCACCTTTGCCGCTCTGGCCGTCCTTCTCCTGACCTTCGCTACGCTGCGGTGCAGCGCAGCTGCCGGCGTGCCCCAGACAATTAGGTTCGGCGGGGACGCCATCTACCCTCCATTCGAGTATCTTCATCGGGGTGAGGCCAAAGGCTTCAACATCGATCTTGCAAGATCAATAGGCACAAGTGGCGGGAAACGAGTGACTCACCAACTCGGTGATTGGCCCGAAGTGGTGGCCGAACTCGAGCGTGGGGGAGTCGACGTTCTGCCTATGTTCGTATCCGAGAGCCGTGCCCAACGATTTGCCTTCACAACCCCATTTTTTGTGGTCAGCCACGCAATCTATGCAAAACACGGGACTGAGCCAGTTCACTTGATTGCGGAACTTGCTGGACGGCGCGTCGCGGTAGAGGATCGTTCGTATGCCGAACAGCAGTTCCGTAACCTCGAACTCGGCATTAAAGCGATACCAACTCTCAACACCGCTCAGGCTCTGGAGGCCGTCGCAACGGGCAGTGCTGAATACGCTGTGTTAGCGATCCCGAGCGCAAGCACTATCATTCGCGACCAAAAGCTCGCCATTCGCCAGCTTGGGCCACCTTTTTGGCCGAGAGAGTATGCCTTCGCGGTTCGCCGTGATCGTCCCGAAATACTCGCTTGGGTACAAAGCGCCTACGACACGGCCGTCGCCGAAGGGGACTATGATTCGATCTACGAACATTGGCGAAAACGTCTTCCAACCGTCGGCCCCAGTATTCAGGTGCCAATGCTTTGGGGGGTCGCGATAGCCAGCGCAGTGTTTTTGGGGGGGTTCATCGGTTTCGCTCGGCTGCATCACCTTCGGCAGAACGCCAGCGCCGAGACCAATCAGGCTCTCCGAGAGATCGGTGCGGCAAAAGCCGAGGCCACGTACTTCTTCGAAATGGATGCCGAAACCAGACTACCCCGGGCACCGCGGTTTTTACGTGAAGTCGATGAAGCGATAGCGCCTTTCAACACTGCTCACCCGGTAGAGAGCACGCGCGAGATGTTGATGTGTATTGCGGAGCTGACCCAGCTGAGCGCGGTGACCCACTCACTTGGTCGCGACCATCTCGAAGCCGTCATCCGCGATTTCGCATCTGCCCTGAAAGCCCGCTGCGATGGCCCCGTGGGCTATCTTGGACGCGGCGTATTCGCGCTTTTTACATCGCAGGGAAATGCCCAGCGCCTGTATGAACAGATACTGGCTGCTGAGAAGCGAGAAGCAGGGCTATATTCCCATTTCAATGCGGGCGTTTCCCGTTTTCCACGGCACGGAAGGAGCGCAGTTGACTTGCTCAAGCATGCCGAGACTGCGCTAACTTTCTGCCGATCCACAGGTCGGCGGCGAGCTGAATACGATCCAGCTATGGAGCCGGATGAAGTCGATATCGGGATTGTTGAATCACTGCGCAAACGTAAGCTGCAGGGGCTGTATTGGGTTTTGCAGCCGAAGCTTGATCTTTCGACATCGAAGATCGCAGGCGCCGAAGCCTTGGTGCGGTGGAATCACCCACAATTTGGATCGATTGCCCCGACAAGGTTTGTGCCTCTCGCCGAAAGCGCCGGACTGATTTCGCTGATTACCAGAACCATGGTGGACGAGGCTGTGCGATGTTCAGCCATGCTACGTCAGCAACACCTCCCTTCGTCTATTAGCGTCAACATCAGCATCCGCGATCTCGTGGAATCTGACCTGCCAGAGCTTGTGCGGCAAGCACTACAGAAGCATGAGGGCAACTCCGGAGACCTGCACTTGGAGATCACGGAGACGAGCGTAGCCAAAGACTTCAGGCACACCATAGGTATCCTTAACGAGCTTCGCGCCATGGGAGTTCAGCTGTCGGTGGATGATTTCGGAACCGGGTTTGCGTCGCTCGCCTATTTGAGCTTCTTTCCGATCGATGAAGTCAAGATCGACCGGACATTCGTATCGGATATGCTCGCCAATCCGAAAAATCAGAGCATCGTGCGCTCCACGATCCTGATGGCCAATGAACTCGGATTGCGGACAGTTGCCGAGGGGGCTGAGGACTTGGAAACGCAAGCTGCACTCGCACAGCTCGGCTGCGATCAGCTACAAGGATACGTGTTATCGAAACCATTAGCCGAAGCCGACTATGTCCAGTTTCTTATCCAGCATGCTAAGAAATACCGAGACGAGCGATGACTAGATGCCGGGCGTTACCGACCACTCTCAACTGAGCGATGCTATCACCTGCGTCCTGGCAGTCAGCACCAACGGCGGGCACCTTGCTTGGGATGCGTGTCCATTCTCGTCTAGCTCCCGCGATAAAACTCCATATGAGCCCTGAACGACCCGCCTGATCAGGCGCGATTGGATTCAGTAGATGCGCTTCTAGCTTCAAGCCCAGTCCAAAGAGCCCACCTTCACCCGGCTTCTGCTTAGGTGCAGATTCCGGTCATCCGACTTCAATGAAGTGAGTGGAAAAGACCATTGTTAGTGGGTATTACAATGGATTTCTTGCTCGGCCGATATCGCTTGTCCTTTACAAAAACAGACGTAATTCGCGCCCTCACACGTACAATCACTGTTGAGATTGGCGTTCTGTGCTGATAACGTGACACACGTCACACAAAAACGATGCCTGATGCCAGAGCTTGCTGCTTCCACCGCTTGACGACCGCGCGCGGTCCACGCGTTCGCTCGGCACCAGTCTGTGGGGGTTCCATGTACTGGCTCGTCGATCTGATTTCGAGTTACCTGTACGGCCTTTCTCTCGTCGCAACCATCGTAGCGGCGTTGCTGCTGATCAGCGGCGTCGACGATTTGTTCATCGATCTTGTCTACTGGTGCAGGCGCGCGTGGCGCGCCGCCACTGTTTACAAGCGATACGGGCGCTTCGACTACAGGGAACTGTACGCGCTCGAAGAGAAGCCTTTTGCGATTCTGGTGCCTGCGTGGCAGGAGACTGGCGTCGTTCGACAGATGGCTGAACTGGCCGCCACTACGCTCGACTATGAGAATTACCATATCTTCGTCGGCACGTATCCGAATGATCCCGGGACTCAGCATGAAGTGGATCAAGTCTGCGCCCGATTTCCCAATGTGCACAAGGTAGTTTGCGCACTGCCGGGGCCAACCAGCAAGGCTGACTGTCTCAACAATATCCTCAACGCTATTCTGCTGTTTGAAAACAGCGTCAATCTTTCCTTCCAGGGCTTCATTCTCCACGATGCCGAGGACCTCGTCTCGCCGCTTGAGCTCAGACTTTTCAACTACCTGGTAGCGCGCAAGGATTTGATTCAGATCCCTGTATACCCGCTGGAGCGCAGCTGGAAAAGCTTTACGAGCCTTACGTACGTGGATGAATTCGCTGAACAGCATGGCAAGGATGTATCGGTGAGAGAAGCGCTGGCCGGGCAGGTACCGAGTGCGGGTGTCGGTACCTGCTTTAGCCGTCGGGCGATCGTCGCACTTCTGACGGATGGGGACGGTGTGGCTTTCGATGTGCAGAGCCTGACAGAGGACTACGACGTCGGATTTCGCCTGAAGCAAAAGGGAATGAGCGGAATCTTCGTACGCTTCCCCGTCGTTTCCGACACTGCTAAACGCCAGTCACAGCGACGAGGTCAGCGGGCTAGGTCAAAGAATGTTATTTGCGTGAGGGAATTTTTCCCCGATACCTTCGAAGCGGCTGTCAGACAAAAATCGCGATGGATTACCGGGATCGTCTTCCAGGGCTTCAAAAGGCACCGCTGGAGCAACAGTCTGGCCATTAACTATTTCCTGTTCAGGGACCGCAAGGGAGCGGTAAATAATTTTCTAAGCTTCTTCGCCATGATGCTGTTTATTCAGCTCGTCGTCCTCGCACTGTATCAGGCGCTCTGGCCCGGTGCTTGGAATTTCATGTCCATCTTTGCCGATTCGGATTTGCTCGTCATTTTGCTAGGCGCGAATCTTGTGTTGATGGCAAATCGGATCATTCAGCGCTTCTTGTTTGTGACCTCGTACTACGGTATCGGCCAGGGGCTGATGTCGATTCCAAGACTGTTCTGGGGAAACTTGATCAACTTCACCGCCAACTGGCGAGCCATTCGCCAGGTGATTCGCATGGGTGACGCTCATCGAGTTGCTTGGGACAAAACAGCTCACGAGTTTCCAAGCGTAGGGCGCCGCCCCGGCCACTTGCGCCCGCTCGGGCAGATTCTAATCGATCAGCGCAGCCTCGATCGTGAGCAACTCGAAACCACGCTGGCGAACCCTGAGCTCGGTCTGAAGCTGGGCGCTACGCTGGTGCATCGCGGGCTAATTAGTGCCGCTCAGTTAGCCGATGCAATCGCTGCGCAATATGGCGTTCCCACGGGCTCTGTCGATCCATGGCAGCTACCCGCCGCGCTCATCGAGCGCGTGCCGGCCGCGGTGGCTCTGCAGTATGCGGTTCTGCCCATCAGCGAAGAGCAGGGCGGCCTTGTGCTGGCAAGCGAGAGCGGTATCGACCCTGTATCGTTGGCCGCTCTGGCTCGTAAGTTGCGGGTCCGGATTTCTTACGTGATCGTGCCGAAGGGGCAAGTGGTGGTTGGACTTCGCCGATGGTACGTGCGTAGAGATGCGCCGGACGAGCGGGGAATTCTTCAAGAAGCGGTCAGAAAGAAAACGATCTCTGCCGAGCAGGGTAAGCAGGTACGGGAAAAGTACGTTTCAGGCCAACTGCTTTTTGCCGAAATTTTGACCTCCCTTGGCGATATAGGCCCTGCGGCCATGAAAGCGCTGCTGTTGCGAAGCTCCACGTCGGAAACCGCACTAGGGACCTTTCTGGTCAGCGAAAATATCATTGACGAGCGCACTCTGGAGTATGCTCTGGAACTGCAGAAAAAGTTGCAGCCATCAATGCACAGTTTGATCCAATCCGCTTGCACCGCTGTGGACACTCTCACTGCCACCGCTCCTGAGACTTCCAGGGCGGTCCCGCCTTCGATTCCGGAGCCAGTGCTATGAAGCGGTGCAGCAAACGTGGTGGCAGTCTATTGTTGTCGTTTATTGTTGCGGGCTGCAGTAGCGGAACGCCGACCGAAGAGAAGGCCTCTTCCGAATCACTTCAGGTAACTCAGTACCAGTATTTCCTTGTTTACCCACATATTGAAAAAGGAATGGCAGCTCTGCGCGAAAGTGACGAGCGCACGGCGATTTCCCGATTCAAGCATGCTCATGAACTGGCTCCCGAAAGCACACCCATCACGCTGTTCCTGGTAAACGCGTATCGTGAGTTTGATCATCACGAAAAAGCGAACTCCCTACTGGAGGAGCAGTTGCGACGTCACCCGGATGACCAGCAACTGCGAGAGTCGCTTGCTGCCGGCGCGTCCGCCGCGCCTGCGCACCTTGCGGCCGCGGCGTCTACCGGGCCTAAACAAGCGGATTCTGAAGAGAGCTGCCGGGGTGTCGAGACCCCCGAGTGTGTCAGAACGCAGTTCTACATTGCACTCGGCAACGATGATTTGCCATCGGCATGGCAAGTCTTATCGGCTTTGCCCGGAGGAGCGGACAATGAAACAGAGCTGTTGGACGAGTTCGTGCAGCGATCCATTTATCTGGAGGAGTGGGGATACGCCGTACGGGCATTTGATCGTCTGCATCGGCAAACCGGCTTGTCCGCTGTCCAAAAAGAGCAGTTCTTCAACAGCCTCCTTATGCATGGGGAATATGACCAATTGCTCGAGATCCAAGCACAAGGATGGCTTGACGAACCCGCCAGGCGGCTTGCATTAGCCAGTGCTCTGGCGACGAGAAATGCCTCAAAAAAGCTTCAGAAGTACCTTCAGCATCGCCCCCGTTTTGATTCGGCGGAACACGAGATCCGCTGGCTACATCTTCTTTACGAGCACGCAAGTAAGCCGGGGCAAGCCATCGTCCGCTACGGTCCTGCTTTCGAGTCAAGTCGACGGCTTATCTCGGACGTACTGATTCCGCGCGCGCTGTTTGACGATGATCTGGCGAGTGCAAGGCAGCTGCTCACTCTGTTTCCCTCCGGCGATCTGGTGGCGCTGCACTTTGAGCTCAGTATCGCCGAAAGCGATTCGGACAGCGCAGAAGCCTATGGGCTAGAGCTGGTCCGCCGATCACCTGCCGACTTGCGTGTGCTCGATCGGGTGACCTACCAGCTGAGCCGCATCGGGCAAACCGAAGCGGCGGCGAACCTGCTGCTTCAAGCTTACCCGTTTCACTCTGATGCCGGCGAAGCACAGGAGCGCGTTCTGATGGAGCGGATGGCAGCCTTGCTGTACGAGCAGCCGGCAATTCTCTCGACTGCCGATTGGACTCGGTTATCACAGCCGCTTCCCAGGCCATGGCAGCGCGAATTGCAGGCTGCAGTATTGGACGCGGGGGGCAATTGCGAGGGGGTGAGGGAACTGCTCTCGGACTTATCGGACGCGTATCGCGCACCGAGCTGGCGGCGGCTGGCAGCTTGTTACGAAGCTCAATCACCCCAGCTTGCGCTCTATGCAGCACGAAGGGCGGTAGAGCGTGAGCCGAGCCACGCGGGCAGACGCGCACTGGCGTTCTACGCCTACGCAGCCGAGGAGTTCGCTATAGCACTGCACGCCTGGGATTCGATGCCGCCCGAGTCGCTTACAGGGCAGGACGTGCTGGCCGCTGCAAACACCGCGTTTGCCGCTGAGAACATCGAGGCACTGCGAGAGTGGCTGGCCGAAGCGGAGTCCCGCCAGTTGACCGACAACGCGAGCTACTGGTGGCTTCGTGCACAGCTCCATAGTCCTGCACAGCACAAGGTGCTTATCGAGGACCTGAGTCGTGCGCTGGCGATTGCGCCAGAGGCCCATGTGTATGCCGCCCGCGGCCGGGTTTTTCGCAGCACGGGGGAGCTGGACAAAGCGGTGACGGATATGATGCGCGCCGTAGAGCTGGACCCTGATTCCGGTCTTTACCGCGCCGAGCTTGGCTATGCGCTCGCGCAAAACGGAAGATCGGAAAAGGCACTGGAGGAATTTGAAATTGCAGCCGCCTTGATGCCGGACGAGGCAAGCTTGATCAAACAACTGGCCTTCAGCAATGCAAACCTGGGCAAGACCGAGGCGGCGCTCAACTACGCGAAGAAAAGCGTCGATCTCACCGATCACGCCCGAACCGAAAGCGGAATATCCGATGAGCAGATCGAGCAGCACTTTAGATTTCGGCGCTTGCATGAAGACCTTGGCCGCCGCTGGACTTTCAATGCCAGCAGCTGGCTAGGAAGCAATGCCGTAACGGCGACCGTTGACGACAGTTCGTGGGCGACCACCGAATCCGACTCACCGCTGCGCAGCTACACACAGCTGGATGCGGAATACAGGCTAGGTTCGGGGAAAATCGTTCAGCGGGATCGGCTTTCGGCCTATGGTCGCGTGTTCGCCGGTTCCGAAAATGCCACATCCTATTCGCTGGATTTCCCGACGCTCGGCCTTGGCGTTAAGTGGAAGCCACTCGAAGATCAAGTGTTCTGGCTATCGGCAGAGCAACAACTCCCTCTCAGCGGTGAAGGTGAGTCGGATTTGATGCTTCGGGCGAGCGCTTCATTTCTGGACACGAATGCCAGCGGTGATTGGCAGCCATTAGGAAGCGGCTGGCTGTCGCAGAACCTGTATGTGGATTTCGCTCACTACGTAAAACAGGGAAGGCAAGCCTACACGATCGATTACAGCGCCGGATGGCACTACAAGCTTGCCGATGGCGCAACGCTCGAGCCTTACGGGCGGATTCAGCATGTGGGAATAGATGATCGAGGCTACTTCGGCAGCGACTCAGCCGGAGTGGGGGTCCGCTGGAACCGCTGGACGGGCGGTGATTACTATGACGCATGGCCTCAGAAATGGACGGTAGGGCTCGAGTATAGGCGTACGCTGCGTAGCGACGGCGGGGCCGGATATTCAGAGGATCAGCCCGCAAACAGCCTGATCTTTACGCTGGGAGGACGTTGGTGAGCCCAACGCGGAAATCGCCCGACAGCAACTGCGATTTGCCAAATTCGCTTTAGCCGCAGATAGCTACGCACCCGCAAAGATATCGGTGAGCGCACCGTGATTCGGACGAGCGGACATCCACAGCTCACGTACGCCATTGTAGGAGATGTTATGAAAGTTCTTACTGTTTTTGGCACGAGGCCGGAGGCGATCAAGATGGCGCCTCTGGTAGCACGATTGGAAGCGGATCCGAGGTTCAATGCTCGCTTTTGCGTAACCGCACAGCACCGCAGCATGCTTGATCAGGTACTCGATTTGTTCAGGCTGAGACCAGACTACGATCTCAATCTCATGAAGCCCGATCAGGACATCACCGACCTGACCACTCAGATGCTGCAGGGCCTTCGCTATGTGCTGGAAGACTTTGAACCCGATATCGTTCTGGTGCATGGGGACACTGCCACCACCTTTGCTGCCAGCCTGGCCAGCTATTACCAGAAGATTCCAGTCGGTCATGTCGAAGCTGGGCTGCGGACCGGGAACCTTTATTCCCCCTGGCCCGAAGAAGGGAATCGTCGACTGACGGGAGTGCTTGCGGACATCCATTTCGTCCCAACCCGGAAGTCACGCGAAAACCTGCTTCGGGAGGGAGTTGCTCCAGAGTCGGTACTGGTTACGGGTAATACCGTAATCGACACGCTACTGGCGGTGCTCGCTAGCATTCACAGAGACCCGCGACTCCAGCGCCGGCTCGCCAGACAACTGAACTTTCTCCGTCTGGGCAAGCGAGTTGTCCTCATCACCGGGCATCGACGTGAAAACTTCGGCGAAGGCTTCCGTCGTATCTGCAAGGCAATTGCCTCTTCCGCAGCAAAGCACCCAGATGTTGAGTTTGTGTTCCCGGTGCACCTTAATCCCCATGTCCGGGGGCCAGTGAAAGACGCCCTTGGATCCATATCGAACGTTCATCTCATTGAACCGCTCGAGTATCTCCCCTTTGTCTACCTCATGAGCCAGTCTCATATCATCCTGACCGACTCGGGCGGTATTCAGGAAGAGGCCCCTTCGTTAGGGAAGCCGGTTCTGGTGATGAGGGATACGACCGAAAGGCCGGAAGCAGTGGAAGTCGGGACGGTGAAATTGGTGGGAACCGATGATCGCGTGATTACACAGGCTCTCGATCACTTGCTGACTAATCAGTGCGCATATGAGGTGATGAGCAAGGCACATAATCCCTATGGAGATGGCAAAGCATCGTTGCGCATAATCAATGCCTTATATCGCAGACTCGGTGGCTCGAGACAACAGCCGCCCATGATTAGCACTCGGCAGCCATTGTCAGCCTAGGAGATTGTCATGTCGAACGTTCTTCCACACTCTGCGTGCGCAACGCCACCGAGTACGCTGCTTGCCAGCCGAGTCCGTCTTATGGAGCAGTTCTATCGTGAAAGGAATACGATTGGCGAGCATCCATTCTCAATCATGGTGATACAGCTCGGTAGCCGACAGCCCGGCGGACTTGCCCCCGGTGAAGACAACGACACTCTCGCCTTTATAGCCCTCCGGCATTTGTTGGCAGAAAACGCAAACGGAGAGCTCGGCTCGTGGCAAACAGAACGGCAGGAGTTTGCTGCGTTGATGCCAGGCGTATCCGCGGGAGCGGCTTTGGAGTGGGGAGACAGGCTTCGTCACACTTTCGAGTCACACCCGTTGGTTACCGAAAGCGATACGCAACTGACGCTGTTTGCTGGCGTTGCGTGTTATGGACGCGACGGGACAACCTGGATGGAGCTGTACCGCGCAGCCGCAAACCGAGCAACCGGCAGGAGAAGCAAAGATTTCGGGCGAATTATCAGCAAGGGAGCGAACTACTGGTGCCGCGGGCGAGGACAAAGAAAGTCACCGAGCGACTCGCCCTAAGGGGGATTCCGAAAATACAGGTACGTTGGCTCGAGCTCTCATCAGACACACATCCGCTCAACTCCTTACTTTTCTTCGACGGCTAACGCGCTGCGCGGTTTGCGTTTTTTTTGAGCCGATCTATGCTCTACTAGGGCGAGGGTGAAACGAGGCAACGTTTTGAAGATTGCAGTAGTAACCGGGGAAGCGGATAGGACTATCTACCTTTACGACGAGCGTGAAGATTGGACTTGTAGTGCGCAAATCGCCATACGCCTGCCGAATTGGGCGCCTGGTGAAACTCTTAGCGATGATGCCCGGCAACGCCTTCGGGAGTTCCTGGACCAGTTTTCAACTATCCTGAGTGAACCTGGATCCAACCTGGCTGAGGAAGTCGCGGGAGAGTGAGCCACGAAGGCGTGGAGCCTCGCACGCGACACCGGCTCTTGCATCTCGCCCATAGACCTCAGGCCTAAGCCGAGATTTCTATGCTTCTCTGGGGCGCAAACTCCCGTCCGTACTGATCGTCGATGACAGCCAGATTCCGAACCACCACCTCGTCATCCCGTACTAGTCCCTAACTCCCACTTCCGCCCTTCCGGCGTAGTCCCTAACTCCCGATTCCGTCCTTCCGGCATAGCCCATAACTCCCACTTCCGTCATTCCGGCGAAGGCCGGAATCCAGAATCGCGAAGTTGCCGCGCCATCGGGTAGGTGCCTGCGGCTAAAAGACTGAATGGCGGCGGAGAAGAGGGCGGCGCACTGCGCCTCAGAGCCAGGTCGCGGCGGGCTTCTTGCATTCCAGAGCCGGAGTTAGGCGCCGGCAGGCCGCACCAACCCAAAGCAATCGCTGGTGACATGGACGTTTCACTCACGCTGCTAACACTGGCCGCGGTACTCGGCACGTTGATGACGACCCGGGTATCGGCGGACCTTGTTCTGATGGCTGCCCTTGCGGTGCTGTTGATCGCGGGCGTGCTGACGCCTGTCCAGGCGCTTTCCGGCTTTGCTAATCCGGGGGTGATCACAATTGCCACCTTGTATGTGGTGGCGGCCGGTCTGAAGGAGACCGGCGCGGTTCAGTGGATTGCGCGTCTGTTGCTGGGGCACCCGGCGAGTGAGCGGGGCGCGCAGTTGAGGATGCTGGCGCCCACTGGCGTGCTCAGCGCCTTAATGAACAACACCGCGGTGGTGGCGATGTTTATTCCCGCCGTTCAGGACTGGTCCCGTCGGCTCGGAATACCGGTTTCCAAACTTCTTCTGCCACTTAGTTATGCCGCCATTCTCGGTGGCACCTGCACGCTGATCGGCACCAGCACCAACCTCGTTATCAATGGTTTGTTGCAGACCCGCCTCGACATCCAGCTGGGCCTGTTCGAGTTGGCCTGGGTGGGTGTTCCTGTGCTGCTCGCAGGTGGTGCTTTTCTCGTGCTGTTTGCTTCCGCCCTGTTGCCGGATCGCGGCGGAATGAAAGAGCAGCTGGAGATGGTCCGGGAATATGGCGTGGAGATGAGAGTCGCGGTGGGTGGACCGTTGGTGGGTAAGACGATCGCAGAGGCGGGCTTGCGCGCTCTGACCTACGGTTACCTCACCGAGATCGATCGGGGCGGGCGCCTGATTACCGCGGTGGAGCCGGACCGAACACTGCAGCCGGGTGACAGACTTTACTTCGTCGGCGCGCCGGAGTGCGCCAGTGAGTTGCGGCGCATCGAAGGCCTGAAGCCGGCCAACGGCGATGTTCACAAGCTTGCCGTGGAGAATCACCAGCGCTGCCTGGTGGAAGTGGTGCTGGGACCGGAGTTTCCCGCGCTCGGCAAGACTATTCGCGATAGCCGTTTTCGAACCCGCTTCAATGCGGCGATTCTGTCGGTGTCCCGTGGCGGCAAGCGTATTCCGGGGAAGCTGGGTGACATTACTTTCCGAGTGGGCGATACCCTGCTGCTGGAAGCCAGTCACCAGTTCGTTGAGCACTACCAGTTTCGCCGCGACTTCTTGTTGGTGAGCGCGCTCAATGACTCCACGCCGCCGGACTTCCGCAAAGCGCCTTTGGCGCTCAGCATTTTGCTGGGCTTGGTAGTCGTCAGCGCTTCGGGCCTGCTGGAGATAATGGAAGCGGCCTTTCTGGCCGCTGGCGCGATGATCGCGACCGGCTGCATTACGGCGAGCCGGGCAAGGCGCAGCATCGATTTGCCAGTGCTGGTAGTGATCGCCGCTTCCTTCGCCTTGGGCAATGCGATGTCGGTTACCGGGGCGGCCGCATGGATAGCAGGGAGTTTGCTGGATCTCGGAACATTGACGCCCTGGCTCTCGCTCGGCCTGATCTATTTGCTGACCGTCGCTTTCACCGAAATGATCACCAACAATGCCGCCGCCGTGCTGATGTTTCCAATCGCCTTGGCGGTATCGGAGCAGTTGAACGTCAGCGTTGTGCCCTTTGCCATAGCCGTCATGTTCGCGGCGTCGGCGAGCTTTATCACGCCGCTCGGCTATCAAACCAATTTGATGGTGTATGGGCCGGGGCGGTATCAGTTCACGGATTATCTGCGTATCGGGGCACCGCTTTCTGTTTTGGTTGGGGTGATAGCGGTTTCGTTGATTCCGGTGATATGGCGTTTTTGAGTCGGGGTACCCACCTGCGTCATTCCGGCGCAGGCCGGAATCCAGAACAACGAGAATGCGGTGGGCCATCCGGGTAGCAGATAGTGGCTACAACGCTGGGCCAGTCGTCAGATCTCGCAGCTCCGATCGTGGATTCCGGCCTGCGCCGGAATGGCGGCGGTGGTAAGTCGGGCTGGGAGGCAATTCGAGTGCCGCCGCAATGATGATGGTGATGAAGCTAGGCCTGGAGACCGGCTCCAAATAACGGCAGAGGTGGACATCGGGCGCTCTTCCCAGTCGCTTTCGCTTAGCCGGACAGCGATCGCATTTCCCGATCCCCTCCAGCTCCCGGCGGGCTTCTTGCATTCCTCAGCTGTCGAGTTGATCCCACCCGAAGTGGTCTGTCAGGAAGGCGGACCTGATAAGGAAAAGGAGATTCCGCAGTGGCATCCAACATCATCTGGCATCACCACCGCGTCTCCCGCACCGAGCGGGCGGCATGTAAACAACAGCGCCCCTGTCTGATCTGGTTTACCGGCCTGAGTGGGTCGGGTAAGTCGACGATTGCCAATGCGCTGGACATGGCCTTGCATCAGCGCGGTTATCACACCTTCGTTTTGGATGGCGACAACGTTCGCCACGGTTTGAACAAGGATCTTGGCTTCAGCAATGAGGATCGGGTGGAGAACATCCGGCGAATTGGTGAAGTGAGTAAACTGTTTACCGATGCGGGGCTGATTGTGTTGAGCGCTTTCATATCGCCTTTTGCCAGCGATCGTAAATTGGTGCGGGAGTTGATGGCGGACGGGGAGTTCATCGAAGTGCACATGGACACGCCGCTGGCCACCTGCGAGCAACGCGATGCCAAGGGTTTGTACGGCAAGGCCCGCGCCGGGGAGATCAAGAACTTCACTGGCATCGATTCTCCGTATGAGGCGCCCGAGCAGCCGGAAGTGCGGCTGGATACGTCGACGACGCCGGTGGGGGAGTGCACGGAAAAGCTGATTGGCTATTTGACGCGGCGCGGGTTTATATCGCCACCCTCGTCGTCAGGACAGAGTGCGCATGGAGCGAGTAGTTGGTTGATGTAACGAGTTGGTCCTGAGTCGCCAGTCGCCAGGCGGGCAAGTCGGATTGGACCAATGGGTGGGTGTTCGACTGGCGTGTGATGACCGAGCATTGTTTCGGATTCCGTGCCATGCTTGTCGGCAGTAAACAAGCGAGGCGGATCGAGAGTGCTGGAAGTGGGTTTGGAGAAACTGGTTTGAGGTCCGGGGCGTCGTATGGACCGTGGGGCAGGGCAACAGCCTGGGGCGTTTTCATCGTATGCTTTGGGGCGGTAGCTTATTTCATCTTCCGACTCGATCCGCCGCCACGTCCCTTCGATATCTCAGATAAAGTGGGCCATGCCCTCGGCTTTATGGCGTTGTGCCTGAGCGGGCGAACCGCGCTTCTCCGTCTTTCAGCAGCGCTCTTCTGGCCCACTGCCTTCGTGCTGGCGAGCATCGCCGAATGGCTTCAGGATCTTCTGCAGAGCTCCCGCGTGTACAGTCTGGAGGACACCCTGGCGAACCTTGCCGGTGTCATTCTGGCCTGGATTGCTTGGCGAGTGGGGCGGAAGATCGTTTTGGCTCGCAGGTGTTGACGCAGAATCTTCACCGACTCCAGCAAGTGGTACTGCGCGGCTGATGCATTTCCCTCCTGCTTATCCCGGGCGCCGCCCAGCTAAATTCTGGATGTCTCCCATCTTCTGCCCGGAGTAGATTGTGTTATGTCGTTCACACTGGAACGACTTTTGGCATTTGTTACACATCCTGGCATCGAATAATTTCAAAAGCATGTGGCGCAGCGTTTATCCTTTGGCTCCGCGCATGGAACATGACGCGCCGGTCTTGTAGTACTTCAAGCAAGATAATAAAAAGGGACGATTTACATGTGGGGCAGGGCACGCTCTTTTTCACCAGTGACGGTGGCACTGGTTGCAGCGCTGATTGCGCTGGCTTCCGACACGACCGATGCCGCGGAACCGCCTGAGCCGCTTAGGGCGGAAGCGGGCTTCGCCACCTGGCAAGGGGTGGAGCCGGACAAGTGGGCCACGGTATGGCTGATCAAGCGCCACTTCTCTCCCGACGCATACTTTCTGCTGCTGCCTCCCAACTCTGATATTCCTCCCGATTTAACGCCCTTTGGCGTACCCGAGGCTTCGATAAGCCGGCAAGGCCGCGAGTCCATGTTTCGACGGCTCGCCCGTCGTTTCCAGTTAGATGCCGTAAGCATCCGTTATGTAGATTCACTGATTCAGGACATCGAGGTAAATATCTGGGAGGCACCTTTGCATCCCCACTCGGCCTGGTTCGAAGCCATTTATCGACAGTTGCAGGCTCGTTACGACCGGGACCAGGTACCCGTGGACTGCTACCTCGCACTGTTCGATCGATTCGTGCGAGTGGCCAAAAATCCCGACATAACCCTTCAGCAATTCCAGCGATCCCTCGATATAACGCAGCAATGTCCCGGCCTTTCGGCGGGTGACGATAATGCTTTTGTTCGGGCTATGGACCAGCGTGAAATCCTTCGGCAAATCGGTCTGGGCAAGCGGGTTGTTTTTGTGGATACCCGGGAAGTTGAGGAGTACGACGAAGTCCACCTGCCCGGCGCCCGCGTGCTGCGCCTGCGTGATGTTACCTCGGAAACGGTTGCCAGCTTTGCTGGGGCCGACTTGGTTGTGCCCTATTGCGTGAAGGACTTTCGCGGTTTCGAAGTGGCCAAGGCCATGAAAAAGAAAGGGCTCTCTCAGGTGGCGACCCTAAGCCCCAGCGGCCTAAGGGGGTGGATTGCGGCGGGCCTTCCCGTGGTGCGGCCGCAGCTGACCAGCGAGCCGGAAGCAACTGAAGCTTTACTCCGCTGCGCCACCGAGCCGGATCGCTGCATCGGGAGGGGAAGCTGATGAAGTGCGTTCAACGACTCGGAATATGGGCTGCGATGGTGGTGAGCTTCCTGGTAGCGGTCGCTCTTTGGTACAGCAACACCGGTCCGCTGTCCATGTA
The DNA here is from genome assembly GCA_026192395.1 of Proteobacteria bacterium 005FR1. GTDB lineage: Bacteria > Pseudomonadota > Gammaproteobacteria > Pseudomonadales > Cellvibrionaceae > WACF01. The sequence continues at coordinate 1,235,726 of WACF01000001.1, read as the reverse complement.
CTTCGCTAAGGGCGTGCCCGAGGGGCAGCTGCTTTATGTGCTCTCGAAGCTGCTTGGGACGTTCGCTTTGATCGGGCTGACTTGGCAGCTACTCTTTGCGCTGGCAGGAGAGCTTCAACTGGTTAGTCCAGTTAGCCTGCGCAGCTGGCACCATGGGCTGGGCTTCGTCGTCTTTGCGCTCGTGCTTGCTCATTTCCTCAGCTTTTTCGCTGCAGCGAGCCTTCGCCAGAACGGCGTTGCCTGGGCCCTTTGGCTGCCTGACTTGCACGACCACTATCACACCCGGCTTACATTCGGCCTGTTTGCGTTGTGGATGCTGATGATGGTCGTCGTTGCTGGCGTTCTTCGGATGATTTGGCGCGGTCGACTGCTGGCTTTCATTCACCGGGCTTATTGGCTGACCATTGTATTTGGGTACACACACGCTTTGACGGTGGGCTCGGAGTTTCAGTCGCAAGCCGGTCTGGTGCTTGTTGCTGTTCTCCTGCTTGCTCTCGTTTGCATGGCTGCGTGGTACGGGCTACGGCTATACATCACGTGCGGATCCCCGGAGACAAGCTCGTGAAGTATCTTCGCCTTCGCAGCGTGTTGGCAGCTTTGACGTGCTTGTTTTTATTCGGCTCGGGGCCGGTGCTTGCCGGCCGGTCGAGCGAATCCGTTTTCATCTTGGGTTATGACGGTTCCGCGTGGTACCCCTACATCGCCAGGATGGAAGGTGAGCGACTAGGGAGCTGGCGCAAGATCGAGATGGTGGCGAACCCGGTAGAGGTCAGCTATCAGGCGGCCTCCCGAACAGTCTTCTACAAAGATGACAGCGGTGATTTGCTCGCTTTCGATTTGGCAAACGAGTCGCGCCGTTTAGTTGCGTACTGCGGTCCTCACGAGCGACCCACGCACAGTCAACTGCGGGCACATGCTGGTGGTTTGGCGTTGGTGGAACTGGTCGAGGGCAAAAGTCGCGAAACCACGATTGCGCTGCTCGACTCTCGCGATCTATTTCCGACGCAAAAGGTAGGGTGCAACAAGCCAGCTGGCCAGCGTCCCGTCCGGCAGAGCTCGGCACAGTTTCATCCTCTGGCGACGGAGCGCTTCATCTATTACGCGCACGTCTCGTGCCGAAGTATCTGCGATCCCATTGTGCAGGACGTGTGGCGTTTCGACCGTGTGATCGGGCGTGCAGAGCAACTGACTCAGCTCAACGCTACCAGCTACCTGCATTCGCTGGATGAACAGACAGGCCGTGGGTACATCTCCTCCAATCGCCATGGTTATTACCACCTCGCGCGAATCGATCTAGAGACGGGTTCTTTGGTTTGGCTCACCAAGGGGCAGGTCACGGACGGCCATCCAAGCATTGCGCGTAACGGTGACCTCTATTTCATTCGCCGGGACGCGAGCGGCAGTCGCCTGATGCGACTGCCGGTGAATGAATCTGAACCGTTTTCTGTGGAGCTTCCATCCGACATAAGAAAGCTTCGCTACCTTGAGGTAAGCGCGAATGAATAAAGGTGTGTTGTTGCTATCTTTGGTCTTGCTGGGAGGCACTGCAGCCGGCGGGAACGAGGGTGGCGAGTCAGCTCGGATACTGCCGTTCACCAGGACGAGTTTTGCACCTGTGCGAAGCGAAGTCTTCGAGATTCCGTTGTCGATTTCCGATATTGAGAAGGTTGCTGATATCAGCCTCGAAATTCGCACTGGAGATGATGACCTGATTCGTCGCTTGTCCGTGCCGATCAACGACGATGAGGCCGTTGTGCAATGGGACGGAAGGGACGAAGAAAACCGCATTGTTCCAGACGAGGCCTACCACCCGGTGCTCGTGGTGGAGGACAAGTCCGGGAAAACCCAGCGCATTGATGCGCGGGACTATAGCGGCGGTGAGGAAGTTTACCATTTTGAGAAGAACGTCAGACAGGGTGAAATCAGCTATACATTGCCCGTCCCGGCTCGGGTTCTGGTGCGCGCCGGTATCAAGAATGGCCCCATGCTCGCCACGGTCGTTGATTGGGAGCCGCGAACCAGGGGTTTCCACGCTGAGCGCTGGAGTGGCCGTGACAAGGACGGGCTGATCGCGGTCGCGGAGAACCCGCAGGTGGGTTACCTGATCATCGGCTATCAGCTTCCCGAACACACGATAATAACCTACGGGAACAAGCAACAAAGCTACCGGCTTTACCGGCAAGAACGTCAGTGGCCCCTACGCCAGGCGGACTACGCCAATGCCGTCCTGGAGCGCAGTGGCAAGCTCGTCAGACCGGAATTCAACACACCCGTGACGCAGCAAAAGAGCCCGCGCATCGCTGTGACGCTCACAGATCCCGAATCGCGCGAACCCACTAAGGAAGTCACCGGCTTTGAGGAAATGATTACCCGCGTCGAGCTACACCCGGAAGATGAAGCTTATCTGGATCAGGAGCGATACGAAGTTACCTTCTTTGTGGATAACGTCTTCATCGCAGAAGAGGAGCAGGGCTTTGTTCCCTTCAATTGGCGGTGGTCGCCCGCGCAGTATGGTCTGGAGCCCGGGAGCCACGTTCTGACGGTAAATGTTTCCGGCTATCGGGGGCAGGTGGGCGTCAGGAATATCGAGTTCACCCTGAAGAACCAGTAACAAACGGAACGAGTCAGCAGCACCAAAAAAAGAATGAGAACCACAAGGGAAGAACGCCATGATCAACAGGGAACGATTGCGGTTGCTATTCTGCGTCTTGACACTGGCCGGATACAGTGGCGCTGCACTGGGTCAGAACCTTAATCTAGCGCCCGACTGCAGCCAGGCAAGAATTAGCCCCGACACGCTCTGGCCGCCCAATGCGCGATTGACGATGGTCGCCATTGAAGGCCTGTCTGATCCGGACGGCGATGCCATTACACTGGAAGCCCAGTGTGTTTTGCAGGACGAGCCCCTCGAGATTTGGCGACGTTTTTTCGGCCGCGAAGATGCAGCCGGGCTGGGCACTGCAGCGCCCTCAGTCCGCGCTCATCGCCGGCCGGCTTTCTTTACGTGGGATGACTGGGATTGGGTCAAGTCTGACGGACGCCAGTACCAGATCATCTTCAAAGCCACTGACAGTCGCGGCGCCATGTGTTCCGGCAGCGCCACTGTCGGGGTGCCCCTGGCACCCAGGCGTGCGGTGGTGGACAACGGCTATCGATTCGAATCTGCGGCAGGCGGAAAAAACTGCGGTGCCCTGCCTATCAACAACCCCCCGATCATCTACTCCCAGCCAGTTACCAATTCACAGGTGCACGCACCGTACGAATATCAGGTGACCGGCCACGATCCGGACCAGGATCAACTGCAATACGGTCTCGAGAACGCCCCGGAAGGTATGACCATCGATGTCGGACAGGGGCTGATACAGTGGGCTCCGTCGCCGGCGCAGGCAGGTCCGCACACGTTCTCAGTCACTGCGACGGATCCGGGGGGGTTGCAGGCACGACAACAGGTTGCCCTCGACGTAAAGCCTGCGGTGGATGAGCTGACCCTCTCGATTATCGCCAATCCCACCAGCGGCACCTCGCCTTTGACGGTTCGCTTCAGCCCCAACATCCGCAACAACAACATCGTCGTCACCAACTATCAATGGGACTTCGAGGGCGATGGCACGATCGACCGGAGCGACAACTTCGGCGCACCGCAAGTGCGAACCTATGCCGGCGTTCCAGGCGATACCTTCGAAGCCAGTCTCACCATCACCACCAGTGGTGGCGAAAGGGTTACTGCTACCAAAGCCATCGCCATTGAGAACCAGTCGCCTTCGGTTCAAGTGACCAGCAGCGCCACGAATGGGCATGCACCATTGCTCGTCACCTTCGCGGTCGCCGCGGATGATCTGCAGGGCATTCAGGAAGTCAGCATCGATTACGATGGTGACGGGATCTACGATGATTCTGTAAACCCGGCAAGCACCAGCGGCAACTGGACCTTTCAGACAGAGTACTCCCAAGAAGGGCGATACGTGGCAACGGTTCGGGTGGTCGATACCCTCGGATCCGAAACTCTGGTGAGTAACAGCGCAATAACGGTGGACATCAACAACCCGCTTGATCCTGTCGCTACGTTGGTCGCCAGTGCCACGACCGGAAGTCCGACCCTGGCAGTGAACTTTACGGCCACGGCCGAGTTGTTCGACGGCAGCGATGTTGTGAGTTGGGAGTGGGACCTAAACGGCGACGGCGACTTTGAGACGGCGGGTGGCAGCGGCCTTTCCGACAGCGCAAGCTTCGCCTACGAGGGCGTGGACAATTATTATCCCTCAGCTCGTATCACCACGACCACTGGTCTAAGCACCCAGGCATCTCTGGCCATTCGCACCGAATCCAGCGCCAAACCTACGCTGAGTATTTCCAACAGCAGCGACACCATCAACAGCGACGCGGGCGGAATTGCCACCATGAGCCTGAGCTTGCCGTGGCGCACCGATCTGTCTCTATGGATCGAAAACGCCGAGGGCGGTCACGTCAAATTGCTGCAAGCAGCCGAGGACCATGGCCCTGGCAGCTACAGCTTGCAATGGGACGCCACTGACGATAACGGAGCGGTAGTCCCGGAAGGGGATTACTACGCGGTGCTCGGCTATACCACCTACGGCCAACAGCGGGAAGTCGACCTGCGCACCAGCACCGGCGGGGCGCTCAGTTACTACCGTCGTACCACCTCGAACCCGCGAAGCTTCGACCGATTACATCAACCGCTGCGCATCGACTATGCCGTGGACGATCCAGCGCAAGTCACCTTTTTCTGGCAGGTTTCCTTCGGCGCTCGCCTCATGACCCTGATGGAGCACGAACGAATGGGCCGGGGCCAGTACAGTCTTTACTGGAATGCGGAATACCCCTCCGGCAAGAAGATCCCGAACAACCTCGACCGGCTCATGCCCGGCATCGTGCGCTACTCGTTGCCGAGCAACGTCATCTTCGTTAAGGAAAACCCACGCATCAAGAACTTCACGTTGGACTCCACCTGGGTCGCCGACCCGCGCCGTGAGCCGGTGACCATCAATCTTGAGTTGAGCAAAGCCGGCACGGCTGAACTGGTTGTGGCGGACATGGAAAAGGGCGTGGATGTAGCCAACCGCGTTTACCAGAACCTTCCCGCGGGCGCGCAAAAGGTCACCTGGGACGGCAAGAACAACCAGGGCCAGTTCCTCGCTCCGGGGGACTACCGGATCGGCATCCGTTCGGTCGATGAGCACGGCAAGCGCAGCCTGTACTGGTTCCGCAGCCAACGGATTCAATACTAGGAGGGCGCCCGATGAAAGCCTTGAACCTAATTCTGCTCCTCAATCTTTCACTTGGCTGGACGGTTCTGGCCGGGGAAACCGAAGTGGGGAACTTCGTAGCAGCGCGAACCGCATTGCTTGAAGTTCAGGTCCAGAACCTTCGTACCGCCGTCGACTTCATGCAACAGGGTTCGCTCAGCGACCAGGACGCCTATGAACTGGTGGGAAGCCCCGGCTTTGCGGCGATGGACGAGAGCCTCGCCAGCTATGGCTTTACCGTGCAGACGTTCTACGAATACGAAATGGAACAAGAAGCCGATATTGCACAGTGGCTGGCCGACCATCCGGACAGCGCCAGCCGAATTATCCAGCTCGAAGGAGAAAGGGACTCGCTTGCGAGCGAATTTGAGCGGCTCGGCAATGCGGCCTCGCAGGAATAGAACAGGGGAAGAACAATGAATAAATCAGCCAGGAACCTGCTGTTGGAGATGTTCGGTACCGCTTTCTTGCCGGCGGCGCTTCTTGTGATCCTGTTGTCGCTCAGCACGCAGGCATTCGCTTATGACCAGCCGTGGAACGGCAACCGGGAAGACATTACCAGCCCGGATGAGGAGGAGGAGACTGATTGTGACGGTGGCGAGTGTTCCTGCCCTAACCCCAACAACACCAGTTCGCCCGTTTACACGGCGCGCGGATATTTGGTGTGGCGGGATACAGACATCGCATTGCCCGGCGACACACGCATTGACCTGAAGCGCACCTACAACTCATTCGACTATCGCGCTGGCCTGTTCGGCCGCGGTTGGGTGACAGCACAGGAATCCAACATCGCCCGCACCTTCAAAGCAGTGACCGAAGGCAATGCCGACGGCTCTCCCAAAACCGCTACCGAATTCGAGTCGGTGCCCATCTGGCTGGCATCCTACGGCCGCCGTTATCGATTGGAAGACACGGAAACCGGCTGCAAAACGCCGGGCGTTCTCTACTTCACATTCGAGAAGACTCCTGAAGGTGGCTTCAAGCAGGTGTTCGAGGATTCCATCGATTACAACATCTATGGGCCTACGGGCGCCCTGCTGGAAAGCTATTCCAGCCGGGACGGCAGCGCTGTTTATTACGAATACGACGATGAGGATCGTCTGCTACGCCAATACGACTCCTACGGATTCTCACTCGCCTTTGTCTACAATGAACAGGGCTTCGTCGAGAATGTTACCGACCATGCTGGCCGGGTATGGCATTACAGCTACGACGAGCATGGCCGCCTGACTCAGGTCCGCGACCCGGACGATAACTCCCGTAATTACAGCTATCAGCTGGTGGACAACATCGGCTATAAACAGCACCTGCTGACCGGCATCCATGACAACGGCAGCGACCCGGTGCTGAGCGTGACCTGGAGCGAAGTGCTGCTGTATGGCAAGAAGGCCATGCGTGTGGCCAGCTACACGGAGATTGACGGCCATCGCCACTATTACCGCTACGCGCAAACAACCCATGACGGCCGCCAGGCGGTTCGAGTTATCAAGGACACCAAGCAAATCGGCGGCACCGCCACCCTGGAATCCCACACTTATATCGCCGACGCGGCCAACTACCGCATCTACCAGCAGACCAACACAACTAAGGCCCTGACCACATCACGCCAGTACAACGAGAACGGCAAGGTGAGCCAGTTGGTCGACGAACGCGGCAATGTGACCCGCTACGAGTACAACGAAGCGGGGCGTACCACCAAGATCACGGAGCGGGCTGGGACGGCAGATGCGCGGGAAGTGGTGACAACCTACTGGAACAACACAGATCGCATCGCCACCCGCAACGAATATGGTCTGCGGGAGAGCCGCTACACCTACGACGACGACCTGCGGATGCTGACAAGGACGGAAGTCGATCTAGTCACGGGTGATCAGCGCGCTTGGACCTATTCCTATTACCCCAACGATACCGACGCTAACGGAAAGCCGATTCTTGGCAAGCTGGCCAGCATCGATGGGCCACACCCGGGTAGTCAGGACACGCAGACCTTTGCCTACGACAATCGCGGACAGTTGACCGAACTCGGCTACCCGTTAGGTCAGTCCATCGGCTACACCTACAACGCCGCTGGCCAGCAGGATACGCTGACGAACAGCAACGGCACAGTAACGGAACTGAACTACGACAGCCGCAACCGACTGGTGCAGACCAGCCAGAACGGCCGGGTCGCAAGCTACGTCTACAACCCCCAGGGCCTGATCATCTCAGCCACTGATCCCCTCGGGCGGACGACGTCCTTCGCCTATAACGACCAGAATCAGTTGACCCGGGTGGACTACCCGGCAGGGGATTCGCTGGTCGTTACCTATCTGCATACGTCCTCCTACACGCAGCTGACCCAGCAGCGCTACGACAAGAACGGCGCGCTGATCGCAACGCAGATCAGCAGGCTCGACCCGCTCACTCAGCTGCCCATACAGGAATACCTGGCAGGCCTTGGTCAGCAAGTGAGCCAGCATGAATACAACGGCCTCGACGACCTCACCAAGACCACCTTGTACGGCAGTTTCGATACCGGCACGATCAGCAGCACCGTGTACCGCTACGATCCCGAGGGCCGGCTGCGGCAAGTTGAAGACGCGCTGCAAGGCCTGACAAATTTCAGCTACGACCCGCTTGGCCGCCTCACTCAAGTGGTGGATCCCAACCAGGGCACCACCGCCTATCAATACAGTGGCTGGGGCGAGCTGCTGGAACAGAGCAGTCCTGATACTGGTACTACTCACTTCACCCTGGATGAATCGGGCAATGTGGTTGTACAGGTGGATGCGGAAGGGCGAACCGTCACCTATGGCTACGATGCCTTGAACCGCCCTGTACTGATCGACTATGAGGGCGTGGAACTTGATACCACGTTAGGCTACGACGAAGGCAGCAACGGCACGGGCTGGCTCACGTCCGTGGCGGACGGCTCCGGCACGACCAACCTACAGTACAACGCCCGTGGCCTGCTTACACAGGTGGACACCACCATCAAGGGGACGCCATTTACCACAGGCTATTCTTACAACGATGCGGACCAGCTGACTGATATCGTCTATCCCAGTGGCGCTCGCGTCAGCTACAACTACGACGCCGCAGGCCGCCTCGCCAGCATCCAGTTGAACCAGGACGGCGTCGAGTCCGACATTGTGCAGAATGTGCAGTGGCGGGGCGACCAGCTGATTGCCTTCCAGCATGGCAATGGGGTGACGACTGAGCTGGACTATGACAACGCCGGCCGACTGGTGGAGAAGCGTTTCGGCGGCCCCGACAACCGCCTGCAGAACCAGCTGGACACTCAGGGCCAGATCACCGGCCAGACCTGGACCCGGGACGGCACCACCGATGTCAATCAGTTTCAGTACGACACCCTTGGCCGCCTCACCCAAGACGGAAGCCCGACCGACGAGGTGCCCTTACTGTTCACCTACGACCCAGTCGGCAACCGCCTCACTCAGGCCAAGCAAGACGGCAGCGAACCGGACCTCTACCGCTACGAGAACCGAAGCAACCGCCTGCAAGAGGTGGACGGAGCCCCCATCGTTCTGGACGCCACCGGCAACACCTTGGACGACGGCCGAATCCAATACCAGTACAATCAGGCCAACCGCCTCGCCCACGTCACAAACCTCGCCGACGGCGTCGAAGCGCAGTACACCTACAATTACAGAGGCGAACGCGTTCGCAAACAACTGTCCGGCAGCATGACGGGCGACATCCGCTACGTTTACGGCCAAAGCGGGGAGCTGCTGGGAGAGTACGATGCGACCGGTGCAATGATTCGGGAGTATATCTATTTGCGAGAGGGGGTATTTCCTGCGCTTACGGCGCAAATCGATGACAATGGCGGCATGGTCTTCGTTCATACCGATCACCTGGGGAGCCCCAAGATAGCAACGGATGCCGATCAAGACGGAGTCTGGAGGTGGATAAGCGACGCTTTCGGCGAGGGTCCGGCACCGGAAGATCCGGATGGTGATGGTCTCCGAGTGGCGGTCAACCATCGTTTCCCGGGCCAGTACTTCGATGAAGAGACAGGGCTGCATTACAACTACTATAGGGATTATGATCCGACGCGTGGCAGGTACGTCGAATCTGATCCGATTGGGCTCGAGGGCGGGCTCAATACGTTCGCGTACGTTGGTAGCAGCCCGTCCACGCATGTCGACCCAGATGGCCTAAGAGGCGCGAGGCCTAATCGGTGGAATCGGTTTCAGCAGGCTGTTGGCGGGAGGGGTTTGACTCGTGCACAAATGCTCTCAATTTACCGCCAGATACAGCTAAATAGATTGGGGGGGCCGAGGAATCCTGACTTGCATGAAGCTCTTGAGAACCTCCCTGATCCAACGTCTGACGCTTTGGAACAGGAAATGAAGGGGCTGAACTGCAATAGCTTTGGTATGTGCACGGTCGAGATCCTCAAATGCCAATGTACAGACGACAGCGTAAGCTGCCCAATCGGGCCTCAGATGTCACTACCCCGCAAGGATGATCCAGATTGTTTCTGTTGGAAGGAAAAGCTTCAAGTATTTTTATAGGTCGGAAAATATGGAAAAGTTTTACCGAACGGTTCTGGTTGGACTTATTCTGTTGCAGCTAGCTTGGTTCTACATCCCCTGGGGCTTCGCGTACTCCCATGGGGCCCATGCTGCGCTGGTCTGGGTCGGCGCAAATTCCATTCTTGATGGCCAAACCATAGTTTTGATAAGTTCGGTCCTCACTTTCACATACGTGACCATCTACCTGGGTCTGATATTTTTCCAGAGGTGGGCAAGGCTGTTGTTGCTGTTCATAACATTGGGGGGAGGCTTGGCCATCCCTCTGTATGGAATTTCGGTCGAATCTGGCTATGAGGCTTTGCTGGGCTACTTTTTGACGCTTGGCGAGGGTCTTGTAATCGGGTTGTCGTTCTTCTCGAGTGTAAGCCGAAAGTTTGCAAAAGCTGACGTATGAACACGACGCTTTGGACGGTAATCGGAATATCGGAGTTGATGAGTGCGTTTCTGCTCTGCAAATTATGGGCGAAAAAGGGCCGGCTACTTGTGAAGGTGCTGTTATCGATTATAGCTTTAATCCCGATTGTAGGTCCCATTCTTTACTTGTTTGTGACGGATCAAAGCGAACCGCAAGGAGATCGGAATACGAGACCCAGAGGAGACTATACCCACGTTTGGATCTCGGTCAGGCCCATCTGGCGCAAATCTTCCAAACAAGACAAAGAGCAAGAAAGCATAGACCCCGATAGGAAGTGAAGTTGCTGAGGCGAATGAGGATCAAAAAGAAGAATGATTGAGGGGGGAGATAACACAAATATGGGGGGCTGACTGAAAACAGATAGATTAGAGGTTTATTTTGGAGGCAGTGTAAACCTCCCTTAAAATCGGGGCATCGCCAATTAGAGTTCTCCATCGTGCACTGAACGTGCAAGGAGAACGATAATGAGAAAATCACGCTTCACAGAGACCCAGATCGTTAAGATCCTCAAAGAGGTCGAAGGGGGACGGTTGGTCAAGGAGGTGTGCCGGGAATACGGCATATCGGACGCGACCTACTACAACTGGAAATCCAAATACGGCGGCATGGAAGCGTCCGACGTCAAGCGGCTCAAGGAGCTTGAGGACGAGAACCGCCGTCTGAAAGCGATGTACGCCGAGTTGAGCCTGGAGTACCGGATCGTCAAGGACATCGTAGAAAAAAAGCTATAAAGCCAGCGATACGTCGGCAGCTCGTGGATTACGCTCGGGAGGAGCATGGGGCAGGCCTTCGCCAAGCGTGTCGCGCAGTCGGCATTAGCGATTCAGTCTATCGGTACCAGCCGGATCCGAGCCGGGATGACAAAGCCGTTGCGAAGCTGCAAGAAGCCGTAGAGCGCTATCCGGCGTATGGCTTCAGCAAGTGTTCAAGGTGCTCCGGCGCTGGAGACACACCTGGAACCACAAGCGCGTTTACCGCTTGTATTGCGAGCTAAACCTGAACAAACGCCGGCGTGGAAAGAAACGGCTACCAGCACGTTATCCAGAGACGCTGGCGGTGCCTTCTCAGGCCAATCATTGTGTTGATCAATGGACTTCATGAGCGACAGCCTCTTCTGCGGGCGTCGATTCAGGACCTTCAACCTGGTCGACAACTTCAATCGTGAGGCGCTCGCCATCGAAGTAGATCTGAACCTGCCCGCCCCGAGAGTAATTCGCGTCCTGGAACGAGTCGTCGCCTGGCGCGGCTACCCAAGGAAGCTGCGCATGGACAACGGCCCGGAATTCATCTCTACGGCCTTGGCGGAGTGGGCTGAAGAACATAGGATTGAACTCGAGTTCATCAAACCGGGCAAGCCCACTCAGAACTCATTCGTCGAGCGGTTCAACAGAACCTATCGCGACGAGATCTTGAACATGTACGCCTTCCGCACGCTGACCGAGGTGCGAGAGCGGACAGATAACTGGCTGCGAGAATACAACGAAGAACGGCCACACGACTCCCTTGAAGACCTCACACCTTGGGAGTATCTGGCTTTACACGAGCAGGTGGAAAGCTCTAGTTATGCCTGACCCTAAAAAGGGGAGGTTTACAGTAGATTGTGATTCGAGTTGTCAGTAAACCATATCAAAAATACAAACTTTCTCTGCTCATCTGGAGCGGTTTTCTATTTGCTTTAGCGTTACTTTCTTTGTTCAACCCTGAAGCCGATCGACATTACACAATGGTGCTAAAATCCTACTTGCAGGTTATGTATGCAGTTCTTTTAGGTTGCTTTTGTGTTGTCCAAATTCGAGTTGCTTGGTTCAAAGGAGCTTTGTACTTGGGAGTCGCATTCGTAGTGGTTAGGTTTTCTTTAGATTTGTTCTATATAAACGATAAATTTGGCCTTAGCTTGATTAATGTCTCCACGACTTTGTTAGCGTCAGTTTTGCTATCGGTGCCATATGTATGGGTGCTCAGGAGAATGCAGGAGAATGGCAGTGAACCGGCAGAAAAGTAAAAGGGGACAGATTTATTTTTTCACAATAGTAAGCTTCCTGTTGGTTGTCGTCTATTGGGGGCGACGGAAGACGGTCAGCTGACAGCCTCCGACTGGGAAGGCTCGCAACTATGTAACCACCATGGCAGTGCGCCCGGTCATTTTATTAAAGTCTATCCCTGCGTTTTCTGAACTACCGGCGGGTCGAGCTCTGCCATTTCATCAGCGGTTTAGCTCCGGCGCCATTCCGGCGTCAGGCTGGCGCAGGCGGGAATTCATGATGAGGGTGCGGACATTCAATGCTCGACCGTGCATTGCCGTGGATGTGCACCGAGGGGGCACCGCCTTGCGAAACCCCAATCATGGATTCCGGCCTTCGCCGGAATGACGGAAGTGGTGTTTCCGGCAAGGGTGCTAAACACTCAGCCCCGTCTCCCGTCTCCCGTCTCCCGTCTCCCGTCTCCCGTCTCCCGTCTCCCGTCTCCCGTCTCCCGTCTCCCGTCCGCCGTCTGCCATCCCCGACTGGAGACTAGCGGCCGAAATCTGCTATGCTCCCCCGCTTCACTTAGCCCAGCTTGTCACGTGGCCCGTGGTAGGGGTCACCACTGAAAGGACTATCCTCGCAATGCCGACTATTACTCTCCCCGACGGGTCTCACCGCGTCTTTTCCAATCCTGTTTCCGTTCACGACATCGCCGCCGATATCGGCCCGGGTCTGGCCAGCGCTGCTGTTGCCGGTGTGGTCGAGGGCAGGGAAGTGGATACCTCTTTTGTTATCGAGATTGACGCTAACGTGGCGATCATCACCGACCGCTCCGAGGAAGGTCTGGATGTGCTTCGGCACTCCGCCGCGCACCTGCTGGCGCAGGCTGTGAAGGAGCTCTTCCCGGAAGCTCAGGTCACCATCGGTCCGGTGATCGATGACGGCTTTTATTACGACTTCGCCTACGAGCGGCCTTTTACTCCGGAAGATCTGGAAGCCATCGAGAACAAAATGGCGGAGCTGGCGAAGGCGGACATTCCCGTGAGCCGCCGGGTGCTGTCGCGCAACGAGGCGATCGAGTATTTCGAGAGCATTGGCGAGCAGTACAAAGCGGAGATCATCCGCGACATCCCCGAGAACGAAGAGCTCTCGCTCTACCGTCAGGGCGAATTTGAAGACCTGTGCCGTGGCCCCCACGTGCCGTCAACCGGCAAGATCAAAGCCTTCAAGCTGATGAAGGTGGCGGGCGCCTACTGGCGTGGCGATTCCAACAACGCCATGCTCCAGCGCGTATATGGCACTGCCTGGGCCAATAAAAAAGAACTGAAAGCCTACTTGCACCGCCTGGAAGAGGCGGAAAAGCGCGATCACCGCAAGCTGGCCAAGAAGTACGACCTCTTCCATATGCAGGAAGAAGCGCCGGGCATGGTGTTCTGGCATCCCAAAGGCTGGACTGTCTACAACACCATCGAAAGCTACATGCGTCAGCAGCAGTACCGCCATGGCTACAAGGAGATCCGCACTCCGCAGGTGGTGGACATGAGCCTGTGGCAGAAGTCCGGGCACGCGGATAAGTTCGGCGACGACATGTTTCAGGTGGAGTCGGAAGGACGCCACTTCGCGGTCAAGCCCATGAACTGCCCCTGCCACGTGCAGGTGTTCAACCAAGGGCTGCGCAGCTACCGGGATCTGCCCCTGCGGCTGGCGGAGTTCGGTTCCTGCCACCGCAATGAGCTCTCCGGCGCGCTGCACGGCATCATGCGGGTGCGCGGTTTTACCCAGGATGACGCTCACATCTTCTGTACTGAAGAGCAGATCCAGCCGGAAGTGGCCAAGTTTATCGACTTCCTCCATGAGGTTTATGACGACTTCGGCTTCTCGGCGGAGAACCTGATCTACAAGCTTTCCACCCGCCCGGAGAAGCGCGTCGGCACCGACGAGGACTGGGATCGGGCGGAAAAGGCGCTGGCCGACGCACTGGACGCCAAGAATTTGCCCTGGGAAGAACTGCCGGGAGAAGGCGCGTTCTATGGTCCCAAGATCGAGTTCTCGCTGAAGGACTCCATCGGTCGGGTCTGGCAGTGCGGCACCATTCAGGTGGATTTCTCGATGCCGGGCCGGCTGGAGGCCCAGTATGTGGCTGAGGACGGCTCGCGCCAGGTGCCGGTCATGCTGCACCGGGCGATTCTGGGCTCCTTCGAGCGATTTATCGGCATTTTGATCGAGCACTATGAGGGTGCATTCCCGCTCTGGCTGGCGCCGGAACAGGTGGCGATCCTGAATATCACCGACCGTCAGGCGGATTATGCGAAAAAACTGGAAGAATCCTTGCGAAACAAGGGTTTCCGGGCTGTGTCTGACTTGAGAAACGAAAAGATCGGCTTTAAAATCCGCGAGCACACAATTCAGCGGGTTCCCTACCTGGTTGTTCTCGGCGACAAAGAAGCGGAAAACAACGTAGTGACCGTGCGCACCCGGGGTGGTGAAGACCTCGGGTCCATGTCTATTGAGGCATTTACTGATCTTTTAACAACCGAACTGGCGCGCAAATCCCGCGCGTCAGAGTCCGTCAATTCCTGAGTTCGCCCATGGGGGCAGGGGATTGGCAATCTTTCACGTGCAGAGGAGAAACCGGCCATTAAATTAAAAAAAGCCCGAATAAACGAGCAGATCGAAGCGAACCCCGTCCGCCTGATTGGCGCCGAGGGAGAGCAGGTGGGCATTGTCCCGCTGGAAGAGGCCCTGAAGGCCGCCAAAGACGCTTCCCTCGATCTGGTTGAAATTGCCCCCGACGCCGATCCGGTGGTTGTAAAAATCCTGGACTATGGCAAGGAGCAGTTTGAGGCGAAAAAAGCCAAGGCCGCTGCACGTAAGAAGCAGAAACAGCAGCAAGTCAAAGAAATGAAGTTTCGCCCAGGGACGGACGAGGGTGACTACAAGGTCAAGTTGCGCAATGTCCAGCGCTTCCTCGAAAGCGGTGATAAAGCCAAGATCTCGCTGCGCTTCCGCGGCCGGGAAATGGCTCACCAGGAGCTGGGCATGCAGATGATGAAGCGGATCGAGAAAGATCTGGAGGAAATTGCGGCAGTAGAGCAATACCCGAAGATGGAAGGCCGCCAAATGATCATGACCATGGCACCGCGCAAGAAGAAGTAAACGAAATCGCCAATTCCCGGGTGGAGTTGGCCCTGAAGTTCCCGTCGACTTCCCTTTATCTCTCCGGCGTCATTCCTGCGAAGGCAGGAATCCATGGGGCTGGAAGTGAGGGTAGAAGATTGGATTCCGGCCTTCGCCGGAATGACGGTGGATGGTCAGGTGCGAATCTGACCGCCACAGCAGAGCATCCCGGGCCCCATTAGCTTGCCTGATTGCTCTGATTATCAATCGGAGCCTGAACCCAAGGGTTTCCCAAAGCGGAGTTATTTCCATGCCAAAAGCTAAAGTACACAGCGGCGCGGCCAAGCGTTTCAAGAAAACCGCCGCCGGTTACAAAGTAAAGCGGGCCTTCAAAAGCCACATCCTCACCAAGATGACCACCAAGCGTAAGCGTCAGCTTCGTGGTACCCGTATCGTCAGCAAGGTCGACAAGCCAATGGTCGATCGCATGCTGCGCGCGAATTAAGGGAGGATTTGACTAATGGCTCGAGTAAAACGTGGTGTAGTGGCGCGTCGTCGTCACAAAAAAGTATTGAAGGCAGCCAAGGGTTACTACGGTGCACGTTCGCGCGTGTTCCGCGTTGCCAAGCAGGCGGTCATCAAGGCCGGTCAGTACGCCTACCGCGACCGTCGTGCGAAGAAGCGCAACTTCCGCGCTCTGTGGATCACGCGTATCAACGCCCAGTCCCGCGCTGAAGGTCTGACCTACAGCAAGCTGATCGCTGGCCTGAAGCGCGCCAACATCGCCCTGGACCGCCGCGTCCTGGCTGATCTGGCCGTCCACGACAAGCCGACGTTTGCGAACGTCGTTGCGCAGGCGAAGGCAGCTCTCGGTTAATTCGCTGAACTGACAAGCCTCGCGCAACGTAAACCCATCCCCTTGTTCGGCAGGTTCCGGGCAAGGTCGATGGGTTTAATTTTTTGTGGAGCAAAGAATCAAGCCCGGTCGCTAGCTGCTAGTTTCTAGTCTCTAGTAAAGCCGGGTCTTGCACCAGTTGCTCTGCCGATTTCTGGCCAGGATGGGCCGGCCTACGCCGGAATGACGGCGGTGGAGATAGCGCCGATACCGTGGCGACCACCTCATGTGTTGCGATTCCCACCTTCGTCCGGCGAAGGCCGGAATCCAGAGCACGAAATTGCCGAGGCCCAAGTTTCGGCAAATCCGGGGAAGGCACGAGAACTCGGCCTCGACCCGACCAGCGACTAGAGACTAGAGACTAGCGACTGATATGAACCTAGACGAACTGAAAGCCAAAGCCCTCGACCAGGTCGGCAATGCCAAAGACCTCGGCGAACTGGAGCAGCTCCGCGTCTCGCTGCTGGGCAAGAAAGGCGAGATCACCGGGCAGTTGAAAAACCTCGGTTCCCTCGCGCCCGAAGAGCGCCCCAAGGCCGGCGCGCTGATCAATGAGGTCAAGCAGGAAGTTCAGGCGCTGCTCGAAGAGCGCAAGCGAAAGCTGGAATCCGCGGCTATCGAGGAAAAGCTCGCGTCGGAAAAAATCGACGTAACGCTCCCTGGTCGCGCCGCTGACTTCGGTTCCCTGCATCCGGTTACCCGTACAATCCAGCGCATCGAGGCCATCTTCACCTCCATCGGCTACACGGTGGAAGAGGGGCCGGAAATCGAAGACGACTACCACAACTTCGAAGCGCTCAATATCCCCGAGCACCACCCCGCGCGAGCGATGCACGACACCTTTTATGTGAAAGGCACTCACCGCGAAGGTACCAGGGGTCTTGGCAGGCTGGTGCTGCGCACCCACACGTCACCGGTGCAGGTACACACCATGGAGCGCCAGCAGCCGCCGCTGCGGGTCATCTG
The DNA here is from genome assembly GCA_026192395.1 of Proteobacteria bacterium 005FR1. Classification (GTDB taxonomy): domain Bacteria; phylum Pseudomonadota; class Gammaproteobacteria; order Pseudomonadales; family Cellvibrionaceae; genus WACF01. Next base: position 1,218,564 of record WACF01000001.1, on the reverse strand, counting down.
CCCCGGCCGCGTTTACCGCTGCGATTCCGATCTGACCCACACGCCCATGTTCCATCAAGTGGAAGGGCTGGTGGTTGATGAAGGTGTAAGCTTCGCGGACCTGAAGGGCACGGTGGACCAGTTCCTGAAAGCATTCTTCGAGCAGGACGTGCCGGTGCGATTCCGCCCATCCTTCTTCCCCTTCACCGAGCCATCGGCGGAAGTGGACATCCAGTGCACCAACTGCGCCGGCAAGGGTTGTCGCGTGTGCAGCAATACCGGCTGGCTGGAAGTGATGGGTTGCGGCATGGTGCACCCTAATGTCTTCCGCCACAGTGGTATCGACCCGGAGAAGTACACCGGCTTCGCCTTCGGGATGGGCCCCGATCGCCTGGCGATGTTGCGCTATGGCGTGAACGACCTGCGGATGTTTTTCGATAACGACTTGCGGTTCTTGCAGCAGTTTTAGAGCGCTGTGTCGTCGGATAGCAATGGATTACGGCCCTTCGCCACTCCGTCATCCCGGCGGTAGTCAGAGCCGGCCCCTGCGAAGGCAGGGGCCGGGATCCATCGTTAACCAAGGCACGGACTTTAAGCCGCCAAAACGGCAGCAGCAGAAACCAAACAACTAGCGACTAGCCATTAGCGACTAGAGACACCAACCTATGAAAATCAGCGAAACCTGGCTCCGCGAATGGGTGAACCCCGAGGTCGACACTCAGACCCTCGTTGAGCAGATCACGATGGCCGGTCTGGAAGTGGACGCCATCGAACCTGTGGCCGGCACCTTCAGCGGTGTGGTCGTGGCCGAGATCGCCTCCATCGAGCAGCACCCGGATGCGGACAAGCTGCGCGTCTGCCAGGTCAATGCCGACGGCGGTGAAACCCTGCAAGTCGTCTGCGGTGCGCCGAACGCGCGTGCCGGTATCCGCGTGCCTTTTGCCACTGTGGGCGCGGTTTTGCCGGGTGACTTCAAGATCAAGAAAGCCAAACTGCGCGGCGTGGAATCCAATGGCATGCTCTGCGCGCAGACCGAACTGGAAGCCGGCGAAGATTCGAGCGGTTTGTGGGAATTGCCGGAAGACGCACCCATCGGTACGCCTTTGCAGGATTATCTGAACCTGGCCGACAGCATCATCGACGTGGACCTCACGCCCAATCGCGGGGACTGCCTGAGCCTGCGCGGCATTGCCCGCGAAGTCGGGGTGATCAACCGTTTGCCGGTCAGCGAGCCGCAAATCGCCAGCGTCAAGCCGCAGATCGAGGAGACCTTCCCGCTCGAGGTGGAAGCGAAGGCCCAATGTCCCCGGTACATCGGCCGGGTAATTCGCAATGTGGACGTAAGCTGCCCGAGCCCGCTCTGGTTGCAGGAGCGCCTGCGTCGCTGCGGTTTGCGGCCCCACGATTGCGTGGTGGATGTGACCAACTATGTGCTGCTGGAACTGGGTCAGCCCATGCACGCCTTTGACCTGGACAAGCTGTCGGGCAAGGTGCTGGTGCGAATGGCCAACGCCGGCGAAAAAATCGAGCTGCTGGACGGCAACACCGTCGAGCTGAAAGACGACACACTGCTGATCACCGATGAGCAGGGCCCGATCGCCATGGCCGGCATCATGGGCGGCCAGCGCACCGCGGTGAGCGACAGCACCCGCAATATCTTTTTCGAAAGCGCCTTCTTCGCGCCGCTGGCGATTGCCGGCAAGGCACGCAACTACGGAATGCATACGGACGCGTCCCACCGTTATGAGCGCGGTGTGGACTACAATCTGGCGGAGACCGCGATGGAGCGGGCCAGCCAGTTGCTGATCGAAATCGCCGGCGGCGAAGCGGGTCCGCTGATAGTGGCGGAATCGCAGGCGCATTTGCCTGACGAGCTTTTCGTGAAAGTACGTCGTGAGCGTATTACGAATGGCCTTGGTTTCAGCATCCCTGACGGCGATGTGGTGAACATCCTCACCCGCCTGGGGCTGGAACAGACTGACAGCGATGAGAACGGCTGGACCTTCAGGATCCCCAGCTACCGCTTCGACCTGGCCATCGAAGAGGACCTTCTGGAGGAGCTGGCCCGTATCTACGGTTACAACCGCCTGCCTTCCAACGTGCAGCCGATGAGGCTGGCCATGGGTGAGCAGCGGGAAGACCGCATTTCCCTGCCGGTGCTGAAGGATGTACTGGTGGCCCGCGGTTATCATGAAGCGATTACCTACAGCTTCATCGGCGCCGAGTTGGCGAAGACCTTTGATCCCGAAGGCCAGCCGGTGGCTCTGGAAAATCCCCTCAGCGCCGATCTGGCGGTAATGCGCAGTAGCCTGTGGCCGAGTCTGGTGCAGACGCTGGCCTACAACCTCAATCGTCAGCAGAGCCGCGTGCGCCTGTTCGAGGCGGGTATGCGCTTCCGTCTGGAGGGCGAACTCCAGCAGGAGCCAATGCTGGCCGGTCTGATCAGCGGTCCCCGCTGGTCGGAGAACTGGGCCGACATCAACGCGTCTGTCGACTTCTACGATCTGAAAGGGGACGTGGAAGCGCTGCTGGCGAAGACCGGCAATGCGGGTGAGTACCGCTTCGAAGCAGGCAGCCATTCAGCTCTTCACCCCGGTCAGTGTGCAGTCATCCTGCGGAATGGTAAGTCCGTCGGCTACATGGGTGCGCTGCACCCACAGATTCAGCAACAATTGGACATTGATCAGCCGGTGTATCTGTTCGAGCTCAAGCAGGCAGAGCTGATGGAAGCGCGGGTACCGGACTTCCAGGAAATCAGCAGATTCCCTGAAGTGCGCCGGGACATCGCGGTGGTGGTGGACAAGTCAGTGCAGGTGGGAAGCCTCGCAAACAAGGCTCGCGAAGCTGCTGGAACTTACTTGCGAGACTTAAAGATCTTTGATGTTTATGCAGGCAAAGGCATTGATCCACAAAGAAAAAGTGTCGCGTTGGGCTTGACCTTTCAAGATCCGTCCCGCACTCTTAACGAATCTGAAATCAATGCCTCCATCGAAGCGGTCATCAACGGTTTGAAGGAGGCGTTTGACGCCACCCTCCGGTGATTCTACGGTAGACTATAGGGCTTCAACGGCATGAATGGGGCGCTGACCAAGGCGGATCTGGCTGAAAAGCTGTACGAGGAATTGGGGCTCAACAAACGCGAGGCCAAAGAGCTCGTGGAGTTGTTCTTCGAGGAAATCCGCCGCTCGCTGGAAAGCAACGAACAGGTGAAGCTGTCGGGATTCGGCAACTTCGACCTGCGCGATAAAAGCCAGCGACCCGGCCGCAATCCCAAAACCGGTGAAGAAATCCCCATTACCGCCCGCCGCGTCGTCACCTTCCGACCCGGGCAGAAGCTGAAAGCTCGAGTAGAGGCTTATGCTGGAACCAAGCAATAACGACGAACTACCAGCGATCCCTGGCAAACGCTATTTCACCATCGGCGAAGTGAGCGAGCTTTGTGCGGTCAAACCGCACGTGCTGCGTTATTGGGAACAGGAGTTTCCCCAGCTGAAGCCGGTCAAGCGCCGCGGCAATCGCCGCTACTACCAACACCAGGATGTTCTGACCATCCGCCAGATTCGCGCACTGTTGTACGATCAGGGCTTCACCATCGGCGGTGCCCGCCAGCAGATGAGCGGTGATACAGCCCAACAGGACGCTTCCCAGTTCAATCAGTTGGTCAGCCAGATGATCAATGAGCTGGAGGATGTTTTGGGCGTGCTGAAAATCTAGTCTCCAGTCTCCAGAAGAGCCGCTCGTTTGAGCGGCTTTTTCGTTTCTGTCATCTTCCATTCCGTGTGTGCCTGCGCCGGGATGACGCAGGAGGATGTCGGGTCCAGGCTTAACGCACGACTTACCCGACCCGCCAAGACCGAAGATAAATTCGACGTCATTCCGGCGAAGGCCGGAATCTACGAACGAAGCCCATGCGGGTGGGGCTATCACTCGCCCTCGCTGAATGTTTCAACCGCAGCTTCCTTCCCGTGGATCCCGGCCTTCGCCGGGATGACGCAGGAGGATGTCGAGTCCAGGATTAACGCACGGCTTACCGGACTCGCCAGACCGAAAATCAACTCGACCGTCATGCCGGCGAAGGCCGGAATCTACGAACGAAGCCATGCGGGTGGAGCTATTACTCGCCCTCACTGAATGTTTCAACCTCAGCTTCGTTGCCATGGATCCCGGCCTTCGCCGGGATGACGCAGGAGGATGTCGAGTCCAGGCTTAACGCACGACTTACCCGACCCGCCAAGACCGATAATAAACTCGACCGTCATTCCGGCGAAGGCCGGAATCTACGAACGAAGCCATGCGAGTGGGACTATCAATGGCCCTCGCTGAATGTTTCAACCTCAGCTTCCTTCCCATGGATCCCGGCCTTCGCCGGGATGACGCAGGAGTGATGTCGAGTCCAGGCTTAGCGCACGGCTTACCGGACCCGCCAAGACCGATAAAAACTCGGCCGTCATTCCGGCGAAGGCCGGAATCTACGAACGAAGCCATGCGGGTGGGGCTATGACTCGCCCTCGCTGAATGTTTCAACCTCAGCTTCCTTCCCGTGGATCCCGGCCTTCGCCGGGATGACGCAGGAGGATGTCGAGTCCAGGGTTAACGCACGGCTTACCCGACCCGCCAAGACCGATAAAAACTCGGCCGTCATTCCGGCGAAGGCCGGAATCTACGAACGAAGCCATGCGGGTGGGGCTATCACTCGCCCTCGCTGAATGCTTCAACCTCAGCTTCCTTCCCGTGGATCCCGGCCTTCGCCGGGATGACGCAGGAGGATGTCGAGTCCAGGGTTAACGCACGGCTTACCAGACCCGCCGGACCGAAAATAAACTCGACCGTCATTCCGGCGAAGGCTGGAATCTGCGAGCGAAAGCCATGCGGGCGGGGCTATCACTCGCCCTCGCTTAATGTTTCAACCTCAGCTTCCTTCCCATGGATCCCGGCCTTCGCCGGGATGACGCAGAGGTGGTGCATGGCCTCTACGCACCACCCGGGCTATGAATAAAAAAGCCACCCGAAGGTGGCTTTTCCGACTGGCGTTTATGGCGTTTAGCAACCAGGTACTAGCGACTGCCTCAAAGACTGCGCAACGCCGCAATTCGATCATCCAGCGGCGGGTGAGTAGCAAAGGCCGCCATGATGCCTTGCTTGAACCCGGGCGAGATACCAAAGGCCACCAGCGTATCCGGCATCTGGTTCGGCACTCGGGCTTCCATTTCCGCCTTCAGGCGCTGCAGGGCCGCAATCATTGCATTGCGGTCGGCCAGGGTAGCGCCGGCGTAATCGGCGCGGTATTCCCGCTTGCGGGAGAACCAGGCCACGATCATGGTGGCGAGCACCGCCAGAACGATTTCCGCGATGAAGGTCGTGACGTAGTACCCCAGGCCGTGGCCCTGCTCGGTCTTGGATACAACCCGGTCCACTGTGTGGCCGATAATCCGCGCGAAGAACATCACGAAGGTATTCACTACGCCCTGTACCAGCGCCAGGGTCACCATATCGCCGTTCGCTACGTGGCCGACTTCGTGAGCCAGCACTGCGCGAATTTCATCCTTGCTGAAGCGCTGCAGCATGCCTTCGCTCACTGCGACCAGCGCCTTATTTCGGTTCCAGCCCGTGGCGAAGGCATTCGACTGCTGGGCCGGGAAGATGCCGACTTCCGGCATATCGATCCCAGCCTTCTGGGACAGCTCCTTCACCGTTTGAAGCAACCACCGCTCACCGTCGGTTCGCGGTTGTTCGATGACTCGCGTGCCGGTGGTGCGCTTGGCAATCCACTTGGAGATGAACAGGGAAACAAACGAGCCGGCGAAGCCGAATACGGCACAGAAAATCAGCAGGGCCTGCAGGTTGAGGCCGGTGCCGGTCTCGTCCAGATAACTGCCCACGCCGAGCAGATTAAGGGTAATGCTGGCAACCAGAATGATGGCCAAGTTGGTCATTAGGAACAAGCCGATTCGGAACACACAGGTCTCCTGAGGGTGGTCTCTTTGGGTGGTCTCCCCAGACGGGAGGCCTCCGCGCTATATAGGGCCGAAAATGAGAAATTTCAATGCCTCAGGCACAAGAGGCAGGCGCGGGAGAAAGTTGTCTTCGTACGGATCACAGGCGCAGCGCTTCAGTCAAAGGTACTGGTATCGAGAGTGGGGTCTTTTCGACCCGGCTCGACTCTATTTTCCTTGCCAAGGAGGCCTTATGAAAATCGCAAATCTCGCAATCGCCGTCGCTACGTTGACGGTCGGTTCATTCGCATTCGCGCAGAACCAGCAGGACGTGTCGAAGCAAGACCAGCAGCAGGACATGTCGAAAAAATGGGAGGAAATGCGCAAAGAGGCGATTTCCGCGAAAGCCATTCTGGCGGGTGACATCAAAAGCCGCTTCAGTGGGATCGGCCAGGTCGAATATCTGATTCTCAACGAGACGGGCGACGCAGTGGAATATGTGATTTGGGACCGCCCGCAGCCGCTCTCCGCCGTTTATCTGGGCCAGGAAGGCTTCCTCAACTTCGACGCCGTTGATGTGGAATACAGCATCACTGGAGACGTCAACCTGATCGTGGAAGACGCGGAAGTCAGCTTGCCCCGCGATGAGCTGAAAATCACCCGCAGCGAGGCGGATCACCGGATGGTGGACAAGCTCATCGGCAGCAAAATCGAATTCAAGGACGGCACAACACGGGAAGTGGAAGACATTCTTATCCACCCGGAAACGGGCAAGGTAACGCACTACGTAGTGGCAATGGACCCCGATGACTTCTTCGAACAGGAGCTTCGAGCGGTGCGTGTGAACGAGGTCGAGGTCAGCGATGAAGGTAATATCCGCGCCGACCTGAGCGTGGAAGAGGTAGAGCAGCAGCAGGACTTCGACATCGATTTCCTCGGCTAGCGACCGGGGTGGGAGTCGGACCGCGGAGAGTCGAAAATGCGGCCCAAGGCGGGCCGCGCATTTTCCGCTGTTCACCCCACCCGGACTTGCATTTGGCCGATGTTGATGTATGATTCCGCCCTCTTCGCCGGGAGCCTTCTGCGCCCCTGCGAACGATTCGGAGTGTAGCGCAGCTTGGTAGCGCACCACACTGGGGGTGTGGTGGTCGTCGGTTCAAATCCGGCCACTCCGACCAAAGCTAAAAAACCGCCCGCGTGGCGGTTTTTTTATGTCCAAGGGTTTTTGTTGCCCGTAAGCGGATGCTGAGGGACGTTCGCCCCTACACCTCGAAGAGACCTGCCCGCGTTCTACTCTCATCCTTCCGTTTGAACGGTATCCTTCACTGGCGACTGGCGCTCTCAACCTCCCTTCTGCATCCGCTTGATCAGTTGAGCAAAGGCCTTGCTTAGCTCGGCGGCGGCCTGCTCGTTTTCCACAATCTGCAGCCAGCGCTCAGCGGTGATGGGATGGATCAGCCAGCAGTTGGCGGTGCTGCGGTTGCAGTGAACGTCGATGTAGGGATCGATTCCGTAAACCGGAAAGCGGTCCTCGTCGAAGGGGACCTCCTCGCCGCGGCCGAACTTGCTCAGATAGACGATCTCGCCGCGGTCGCTGGTATGGATTCGATGCTGGCTCGGTGTCGCCAGGGGGCGGTTGGTGGCGATGACGCGCTCGTCGCCATAGGCGTAGAACTTAAGCAGGCTGTTGATGTGCTGGGTGAGTGCTTTGACCGCATCCGGCTGCTGATAGAGCTCCTGTATCTCCCGAATATATTCCTCGTGATCCTCGGCCCAGCGCAACTCCGCGGTGCTGCCGTCGCCGCTGCCGCTGGCGGTGCGATTTTGGCTGCGACCGTTACGTGACCTTTCCACCTCGGTGATCAGGGCAAGGGCTTCCCGGTAGTGCTCGCCTTCCTTGCCGGCGCGATTGACGTACTGTTCCAGGTGATTGCGGGCGCGATTCAGCTCCTTTTTGTGGTGGAGCAATTTCCCGTAGAGAAAATCGTAGTCGGCCGGCAGCTCGATACCCAGCTGGCGGGCCTGGGAGAGGTAGTCTTCCGCCTCGCTGTAATTGCTCTTGGAGAGCGCTTGCTCGGCGGCGAGAACCAGGCGGTCGGCTTCATGGCTGGGTTTCAGCCCCAGCGTCAGCGAACTCCCCAGCATCAGGCAGAGTGCCAGCGAAAGCGTCAGCAAGACGCGTGAATTCCCCGGAAGGCGTTGGTGGCGCATGGCTTGTCTCCTGGACCCTGCAGTCGTTGTGGGTTGAGAGCCTGAGCTCGGGCCCAAGGTTCCGGCTCAACCTCAAGTATAGCCGGGCGGCGCTGGCAGAGTTTGCGCTGCTTACCAAATTGCAGGCCGCAGGAAGGCTTCAAAGCCACTCGCGGTGAACATCCGTGACTACCGCATCCAGTTCGGTACTGGCGTAAAGTTCGACGCTGGAAAAAATCTGGTCGATCTGCGCGCGATCGCTACCAATTGAAAGGAAGCTCCACTGCGCCCGATCCAACACGTCGTGGAAGCCCGTTTCACTCACTGCCAGGTTGCTCAGCTTGCCGAAGCGGTCCTTCATGCCGCGCAGGCGGCCGCGCTTTTCCTTCAGGGACTCGCAGGCGGGGAGTTGAAAGGTCATGGTCAGTAGAGCGATATGCATGCAAACACCCGGTTGATTTGGGAACGCTTGGCTGGGAAATGACAACTGGCAGCCCTCGAAACAGCCGCTCGAACCCAGGCACTTGAAAAACATCCGCACGCCCCCATTTTCGAATACAGCTGATCTGCAGACGGCGAAAGTCGCGGTCACTGACCGCATCCCGGAGCTCGATTCTCTGAATGGGCTCCACAGCCTTATATTGCTTGATTGAGGATATAACCATGCAAACTTTCGACCTTGCACCCTTGTACCGTTCTTCTGTCGGTTTTGACCGCGTTGCCAGTCTGCTGGATTCGCTGACCAAGGCGGATCAGAGCCAACCCAGTTATCCGCCCTACAACATCGAAGTGACCGGCGAGAACCAGTATCGCATTTCGCTGGCGGTGGCGGGCTTCGATCAGTCCGATCTCGAAATCGAGGCGGAGCAAAATCAGCTGACCGTGCGCGGCAAGCGACCTGAGAAGAAAGAGGGCAAGTACCTGCATCGAGGCATCGCGACCCGCGCTTTCGAACGCCGCTTCCAGCTTGCCGACCACGTTCGTGTGGACGGAGCGCGCTATGAGAATGGCCTGCTGCACATTGATCTGGTGCGGGAAGTGCCGGAAAAAATGAAGCCGCGCACCATTGCAATCAGCACCGACCGCAAAGATGCGGGCGAAACGCTGGACAGCTGACAATCACATCCTGATTTGCGCGTCTGAACCTGTCCGGTTGTTCGGGTCGAATAGTCGGGTAGAATAGTCGCCAGCCGGAACAATCCGGTTCGTACAGCCCAAGGGGTATCCCCTTGGGCTTTCTCATTTCCGAACAACTGGTGTGCAACTCATGTCACCCGCTTTGTCGATTCGTAATCTGAGCAAGGTCTACGGGAACAAATTTGAAGGCTTGAAGGGAATCAGCCTTCAGGTGGAACCGGGCGATTTCTTTGCGCTGCTGGGGCCAAACGGGGCTGGCAAGTCCACAACGATTGGCATTATCTGCTCCCTGGTGCGCAAAACCGCGGGCAACGTGGCAATTTTTGGGCATGACATCGATATCGATTTCTCCGCCGCCAAGTCCAACCTGGGTGTGGTGCCTCAGGAGTTCAACTTCAACCAGTTCGAGAAGGTGCTGGATATCGTCGTCAATCAAGGCGGCTATTACGGCATGCCCATGAAGCTCGCCCGCGAGCGAGCCGAGAAGTACCTGCGCAAGCTGGGCTTATGGGAAAAGCGCAACGACCCCTCGCGCAGCCTGTCCGGCGGTATGAAGCGGCGCTTGATGATAGCGCGAGCACTGGTGCATGAGCCGCGCCTGCTGATTCTGGACGAGCCGACTGCGGGCGTTGATATCGAGCTGCGCCGCTCAATGTGGCAGTTCCTGCAGGAGATCAACCGCGCCGGAACCACGATCATTCTCACCACGCACTATCTGGAAGAGGCGGAAAGCCTCTGTCGCAATCTGGCGATCATCGACAACGGCCGAATCGTCGAGAATACGAGCATAAAATCGCTGCTGAAGCAGCTTAGTCGCGAAATCTTCATTCTGGATACCCGCGAAACGATCGGTAACGAGTTGCATGTGCCGGGCTATCGGGTTCACCGCCTGGATGATCATAGCATGGAAGTGGAAATCGAAAAGGGACGTTCTCTCAACGAGCTGTTCGAGCATCTTTCAGGTCAGGGTATTCACATCACCAGCATGCGCAACAAGGCCAACCGCCTGGAAGAGCTGTTCGTGTCGCTGGTCGAAAATGGCAGGAGTGAAAACGGCAGGGGAGGGCAGGCGGCATGAATGGGCAACAGCAACTGACCGCGCTTCTCACTATTACCCGCAAGGAAGTGCGCCGCTTTACCCGCATCTGGATGCAGACCCTGTTGCCCCCGGTCATCACCATGACCCTGTACTTCATCATCTTCGGTGCGCTGATCGGCTCGCGCATCGGCCAGATGGGCGGGGTGGATTACATGTCCTTCGTGGTGCCGGGCTTGATCATGATGTCGGTGATCACAAATTCCTACTCGAATGTGGCCTCGTCATTTTTCAGCACCAAGTTTCAGCGCAGCATTGAGGAAATCCTTGTTTCCCCCACGCCCAACTACATCATCTTGCTGGGTTTTGTGCTCGGCGGTGTGCTGCGCGGGCTGGCGGTGGGCTTCATCGTGACGGTGGTGTCATTGTTCTTCACTGAGCTGGAAATCCACAGCCTTGCTGTTACCGTCAGCGTCGTGGTATTGACCGCCGTCTTGTTTGCCATCGCAGGTTTCATCAACGCTCTGTTCGCGCAGAGCTTCGACGACATCAGCATTATTCCCACCTTCATCCTGACGCCGCTGACCTATTTGGGTGGAATCTTTTATTCCATCGATATGCTGCCCGGATTCTGGGAGTCGGTGTCCATGGCAAACCCGGTTCTGTATATGGTTAACGCCTTTCGCTATGGAATTCTGGGGATCTCCGATGTCAATGTGGGCGTGGCCTTCGTGAGCATTCTCCTGTTTATAGCCGCGTTTGCGGGTCTCGCACTTTATCTGCTTTATTCCGGCCGCCGTTTGCGGGCTTGATTATGACGACCGACAAGAAACCAGCGGGCGCTGTTGCCGATAGCCCGCTCGGCAAGACGACCGAATATATATCGGTCTACACCCCTTCGCTGCTGAGTCCGATTCCGCGCGAGGAATCCCGGCGGGCGCTTGGGCTTTCTGCCGAGCTACCTTTTCGCGGAATGGACCTCTGGACAGCGTTCGAGATGTCCTGGCTCAATCCCCGCGGCAAGCCCCAGGTGGCGGTGGGTCGCTTTGCCTTCCCCGCTCACAGCCCGGCGATCATTGAATCCAAGTCTTTCAAGCTCTATCTGAACTCACTGAATCAGACGCGCTTTGAAAGCCGGGACGAACTGATCGGCGTTCTGGAGAAGGATCTGTCCGCTGCCGCGGGAGCGTCGGTGTCAGTGGCGGTTGTGAGTCTGGCCGAAGCCGGGCAGGGCGGCATCGCCGAGCCCGGCGGTGAATGCATCGATGATCTCGAGATCGAGGTAGACAGCTACGAGCTGAATCCGGATTTTCTCCATTCGGATGATTCTGCAGAATTGGTTGAGGAGGCGCTTTACAGCGATCTGCTGAAGAGTAACTGCCCGGTAACCGGCCAACCGGATTGGGCAAGCGTAATGGTCCGCTATCGCGGACGGCCAATCGATCGAGAGGGGCTGCTCCAGTACATCATCTCTTTCCGTGAGCACGGCGACTTCCATGAAAACTGTGTGGAGCGGATGTTTATGGACATCATGCAGCGCTGCGCTCCCAAGCAGCTGACCGTGTCCGCACGCTATACCCGTCGCGGTGGGCTAGACATAAATCCCTATCGAAGTAACTGCGGGGAAGAGGTGGCAGATCTCAGACTTGCCAGGCAATGATTTTCAGTCTCCAGTCTCCAGTCTCCAGTCGTGACCTTAGCGGCTCCGTCAACTCCAGCGTCATTCCGGCGCAGGCCGGAATCCACATCAACGACGTTCGGACTTGATGGATTCCGGCCTGCGCCGGAATGACGGAGTGGTTATTCTGACTGGTGACTGGTGACTGGTGACTGGTGACTGGTGACTGGTGACTGGTGACTGGTGACTGGTGACCCTAAATCACTTTCTCTTTCAGTTGTTGTGCAGCCTGTAGAAGACTGCGGACGACCTTGTCCTTGTCGTAGTTACGAATACGCTCCATGTCCAAATGCATCGAGAACCCGTCGGTGCTGAGCTCATAGTAGCTCTGATTCTTGCCGAGATCCTTGCGCATATCGACCACCTGATGCACCTGAATCGGCTGGCTGAAGCCCTTCACCAGGATGTCGCCCTTGTCCCGGCACATCACGACGTCCTTGATCAGCGACCAGGTCTCATAGGAGATCAGAATCTCGCCCGGTTCGGCAGCAGTTTCCAGCCGACTGGCCAGGTTCACGTGAGTGCCCAAAACGGTGTAGTCGAGGTGGTCAGAGGTACCGAAGGTGCCGACTGTGCAATAACCCGTATTGATGCCCATGCGAATTTGCAGCGGCTTTTTGATTCCCTTCTTGAACCAGTCGTGCTGTAGCACCTTCATGCGCTTCTTCATGGCAATGGCCATGGAAACGCAGCGGATCGCGTCGGCTTTTACGCCCTGGCTGTTGTTGTTGTCGCCGAACACGATCATGACCCCATCGCCCATGAACTTGTTGACGATACCGCCGTACTGGGCGGAGATCTTGGTCATCTCTGTCAGGAAACTATTGAGCAGATCAGTTAGGGTCTCTGCTTCCAGTTCTTCGGACATCTGGCTGAAACCCTTGATGTCGGCGAAGAAAATCGTCAGCCGCTTGCGCTCGGTCGCCAGAGCCCGGTCTCGTCCCTCGTTGATTGCGTTCCAAACCGGCGGTGGCAGGTAACGGGACAACTTGTAGGCGCGCAGCTTATGCAGGTGCTGCTCGCTTTTGAGTTGCTCAACGCGCAGGTTGAGCTTGTGCACGCGCCCGTGCGTATAGAGCGCATAGGCGCAGAAATAAGTCGTGATGCCAATCAGGCTCGCCGCGCTGATTTCCAGGTTATCTGTGAACACCCAGCTGGGGCTATGCACCAGCAGCGCCGCTGCCACGCCGGCCAGCAAGGCCAGGTTGTCGCCGGCCCATTTCTTCACGCCGCCCTGGAGAAGCGCATTGAACTGCACCATCGTGACGAAAAGAATCGAGGGCAGCAGGCTAAAGTCGATGAGATTAAGCACCACGCCCACGAGGGCGGCATCGCCGTAAGTGAGGCGGTCAGCGATCACCCCAGCCTTATCGGTTTTCAAGCGCTTGGTGAAAGCGTAGGAGCCGTAGGTATAGGCCAGTAACAAGACGATAACGACGGTGCTGACTGGCTCGATATCCGGCCAGTTCATCTTGGTGGCCAAAGTGCCTGCCGCCGCAAAGCAGATGAGTGCGCGGAAATAGAATTGGTAAGGGGATACCCTGGGGTTCTGACTGGTCGTCGTGCCTTCGGCTTTGCGAGTGGCAGAACGAGCACTGCCGGGCTCGCGAGCAAGCTTGGGAGTGCTTAACGGTGTTGACGGCATGAGCCCCTCTTACTTCATGTAGCGGGGCTGCTTACAGCCAAGGCCCCAATTCGCAAAGGCGAAAACGGCAGATCCGGTGTTTTCTGCCAGGTGGCGCTGATTCAAGCCGCATCTTCAACTACCCGACTCTCGCGCTCGTTGTTGTTAGTGTGACCGCTGGGTGCGGGTCAGCTATTTTAAACCAAGCACTGGTCAGGGGCTACGATGACTTCGCCGTCCACCAATCGTGACCGCCGGCGCCTGTTGGTCTTCTGTCTTTGCAGCCTCCAGCGCAGCTTTCGCCGGGACAAGCGGCTTCCGCGGTGACGACGCGACATGGATTCTCTTGTACCTTTGCTGTAGGAGCCCCCGAAAGAGACTGCAAAAGGAGACCCCTTTGGCAGCACTTCCGGGACATGTTAATCATTTGCAGTATGGTACAGAGTTCCACAGCGCGCGAATACACGCAACTTCTTCCATCGCGGATTGCGTTCGGCTAACCACTTGTGTAAAGTGAGCGCCCCCAAAACGGGGGGCCGGAATGGCCGAAAAATTCAAATGGTGAGGTGTCCGAGTGGCTGAAGGAGCACGCCTGGAAAGTGTGTAAGTCGAAAGGCTTCGAGGGTTCGAATCCCTCCCTCACCGCCACCCATAAAGAAAGCGCCGAAAGGCGCTTTTTTTATGGGTGGCGGTGAGGGACGCCCTGGTTCGGACCCTCCGGTTCGACCAATTCGTCCGGAACGAATTGGGACAGCGAGCCAAGCGAGCTGCCCCGAAGGGGCGAGCGCCAGGACGGCGCTCGTCTATCCCTCCCGGAGTTCGAGCTCGCACAAATCTCTGCCGAAAGCGCCGAAAGGCGCTTTTTTTATGGGTGGCGGTGAGGGACGCCCTGGTTAGGCCGCTCCTTTGCTTCCTGCAACCGCGGCATTCGGCCATCCATGGCCAGCAAACACTCCGGTTCGACCAATTCGTCTGGAACGAATTGGGACAGCGAGCCAAGCGAGCTGCCCTGAAGGGGCGAGCGCCAGGACAGGCGCTCGTCTACCCTTCCCGGAGTTCGAGCTCGCACAAATCTCGATCGAAAGCGCCGAAAAGCGCTTTTTTATGGGTGGCGGTGAGGGAGGGAAGTCGCCAGACGGATTCTCCAGACTACAGACGAGGTGCTCTCATCCTGGCGACTGAACGAATTACTGCCGGTATCTCTCCAGAAACACCCCGAACCGCTCCAGTGCCGGTCCCAGCTCGTCGGTGCGCGGCAGGAAAACGATCCTGAAATGATCCGGCTCCGGCCAGTTGAAGCCGGTCCCCTGCACCAGCAGCACCCGCTCCTGCACCAGGAAATCCTGCACCATCTGCTCGTCGTTTTTGATCTTGTGCATGTTCAGGTCGAGCTTCGGGAACAGGTACAGCGCCCCCTTGGGCTTCACGCAGGAAACGCCGGGAATGTCCTGAAGCTTCTCGAGCGCCACCTTGCGCTGCTCGTACAGGCGTCCGCCCGGGACGATCAGCTCGTTGATGCTCTGGTACCCGCCGAGTGCCGTTTGCACCGCGAACATGGCCGGAGCATTGGCGCAAAGACGCATAGACGCCAACATGTTCAGCCCTTCGATATACCCTTTGGCCTGATGCTTGGCACCGCTGATTACCATCCAACCCGAGCGAAAGCCCGCGAGCCGGTAGGATTTGGAGAGTCCATTGAAACTGACGCAAAGCAGATCCGGGGCGAGGCGGGCGAGGGGGACGAATTCAGCTCCCTCGTAAAGAATCTTGCTATAGATTTCATCTGCATAGAGAACCAGATCGTTGCGACGGGCGAGCTCGACGATCTGTTCCAGGATCTCCTTGCTGTAGACGGCCCCGGTCGGGTTGTTCGGGTTGATCACCACGATTGCCCGGGTTCGGTCTGTGATCTTGCTGGCCATGTCATCCACATCGGGATACCAGTCGGAGGCCTCGTCGCAGCGGTAGTGCACCGCCTTGCCGCCGGAGAGGTTTACCGCGGCAGTCCACAGCGGATAGTCGGGAGCGGGGATCAGAACCTCGTCGCCGTTGTTCAACAGAGCCTGCATGGCCATCACGATCAGTTCACTGGCGCCGTTGCCCAGATAAATATCGTCGATATCCACGCCCGGGATGTTCAGGCGCTGACATTCCTGCATGATCGCCTTTCGCGCCGCAAATAAGCCCTTGGAATGGGTATAGCCCTGCGCCTCGCGTAAGTTATGAATGACATCGGCGATGATTTCATCGGGTGCATCGAAGCCGAACGCGCCGGGGTTGCCAATGTTCAGCTTGAGAATCCGGTGGCCTTCCTCTTCCAGGCGGTTGGCATGTTCGAGTACCGGCCCACGGATTTCATAGCAGACGCCTTCCAACTTGTGGGATTTTTCAAGCTTGCGCATAGATCTTCACTTAGTGAATCGTGGGGGAGTGGTCGGGCAAGGTTTGCCTGATTTCGCCAGACCGCGGCGGATCTGGGCGTTTGCGCTGATTATGGCAGATACGCAGGTGAAAAACGACGGGCGGCATTTGCTTCCTGAAAGGCCCAGACCCGGGTGTCGTCGCAGTGATGATTAGCGCAGGGTGAGCGGAACCAGAGAAGCCAGTGGACGTCCTAATGAGTTGCAGTTGCGCACTGGAGGATCTGCCGCCCGAACCGTTTTCGGCCGGCGGATTATTTTCAGGATCCGCTTGACACGGTCCCGGTAAGTGTCTGTTTTGCATCCGATTAAAAGATTTCAAATACTCGAGCAAAAGTGTTGACACAGGTGAACTGGCTCCTTAGAATGCGCTCC
This sequence comes from Proteobacteria bacterium 005FR1, assembly GCA_026192395.1. Classification (GTDB taxonomy): domain Bacteria; phylum Pseudomonadota; class Gammaproteobacteria; order Pseudomonadales; family Cellvibrionaceae; genus WACF01. Next base: position 1,202,192 of record WACF01000001.1, on the reverse strand, counting down.
TCTTTTGGCAGCCACCACTTGTCAAAAGGTACTGGGTCCCCTTCGTCTAGAGGCCTAGGACACCGCCCTTTCACGGCGGTAACAGGGGTTCGACTCCCCTAGGGGACGCCACTTCTTCATACTGATTGTCTTCGGCAGTCAGTTGAACGTGGCCAAGCTATCAGGCAAAAGCCACGTCGATCAAAAGCGGGAATAGCTCAGTTGGTAGAGCACAACCTTGCCAAGGTTGGGGTCGCGAGTTCGAGTCTCGTTTCCCGCTCCAATTTTCTCTCCTAAGTTTCAGAATCTCTTGCGCTCTGACGACTACTGTCCTTTTCGAGGGCAGTTGGGAAACGAGACACGTCTCGTTGGACTCGGGCCATCCGTGGCCCTCGGGCCTGCGGCCCAGCGCCCTCGGCGCTGCCCAAATTCGTTCCCGACGAATTTGTCCCGCTCCAATTTTCTCTCCTAAGTTTCAGAATCTCTTGCGCTCTGACGACTACTGTCCTTTTCGAGGGCAGTTGGGAAACGAGACACGTCTCGTTGGACTCGGGCCATCCGTGGCCCTCGGGCCTTC
>WACF01000001.1:304976-1201540 GCA_026192395.1 Proteobacteria bacterium 005FR1 | reverse complement strand
CTGCGGCCCAGCGCCCTCGGCGCTGCCCAAATTCGTTCCCGACGAATTTGTCCCGCTCCAATTTTCTCTCCTAAGTTTCAGAATCTCTTGCGCTCTGACGAGTACTGTCCTTTTCGAGGGCAGTTGGGAAACGAGACACGTCTCGTTGGACTCGGGCCATCCGTGGCCCTCGGGCCTGCGGCCCAGCGCCTTCGGCGCTGCCCAAATTCGTTCCCGACGAATTTGTCCCGCTCCAATTTTCTCTCCTAAGTTTCAGAATCTCTTGCGCTCTGACGACTACTGCGGCCCAGCTCCCTGCGGCGTTGCCCAAAGCCGTTCCAGACGATTTTGTCCTGCCAATTTCATTCCTTGGTAACTAGAATCTCTTGTGCCACCGGGCTTTTCTCCCGCTCTAATTTTCCTTCCTGGTTGCAATACTTCCTTGCACGCCGACTACCGTCTTCGCTTTTCGACGGTAGCCCGGATCACACCTTTGCGTCATCCCGGCGCAGGCCGGGATCCAAGTTACAACGAGAAAACTTCAATAGTCCAAAATATTCTCGATGTTTTTCCTAAGCGCTCGCGACGCTATAAGCCAGGAAAAACGGCGCAATTTCCACGCGCTTTTTCACCAATTCGTGATTTTCATTTCGCCCGGTCAACGTTCAATCAAACCTTCCCTGGGCCAATGCGAGAGGCGTCCCGAGTGAGTGGAGACGAGGTCTGGCTCGATAACGTTGCCCTGCTATCATCTCAGTCTCTGCGACCATCAGAACAACTCGAGAGGACTGCATGAGTGAAGATATCAGCGCGGTGCGCTCATCCATTTCGCGCATACGTGAACATATGGGTCAGTTTTCAAAACAGTTCTTTAAAGAACTGTTTGCGCGTGCGCCCAATACTCGACGGCTGTTTGATTCCGAAGAGGCGCGGCGGCGGAAGTTGGGGGCGATGCTGGCCACAATCAACAACGCAAAGGGGCTGGAAAAGCTGGCAGGCATTTTGAGAAAGGTGGGAGAGCGGCACGAAGGATACGGCGTTGTCGCGGCTGATTACCAGCCCCTCGTGCAAGCCTTGCTGGTGACCGTGGAGAACGTCGATCCTCAAGGTTCGGACCCGCTCCTGCAGGAAGAATGGAAAGAACTCCTGGGAAAACTGGTTGCGCTGATGGAGCCCAGTGCCTCGCTCGACTGTGCTGTGGAGGAGAATGCGGTTGCCGGCAAAGAAGACATCGAGCAGGCCCCTGACATCATGCACGAACTGCAGGTGGTGGACGCCTCCCTATACGATGAGGTCGGAGGCTCAGATACCATTCACCGGGTTCATCTGCGCTTTTATCAGACTCTGTTCGATGACCCCTGGCTCGGCGTATTTTTCTATGGAAAGAGCCAAACCTCGCTGGCGATGAAGCAGACGCGCTTTATGGTAGCCGCATTTGGCGGTCCTGATGAATACCGTTGGGAAAGTCCCGCAGTGGCGCATATGCATATGCATGTTACAGATGAGCAGGCGGACATTCGCGAGGTTTTGCTGCGCAATGCGATTCGCGCCGAAGGGTTGAGCATGCAAATCGAGGCGCGATGGCTAAAGGTGGACCAGGCTTTTCGGTCTGCCATCGTCAAACAACATCCTTCGGAGTGTGTCGTGCGTTGCCCTGGACAGCAGCCGGTGATAGCGCGCAAGCCTGCGAACTACCAGCCGCCCAGGCTTCTAACGCGCGACGAACTGGAGCAGCTGAACGAAGTGGAGGAGGTCTGCTAAGCCGGTTACCGACCCTGGATGCTGAACAGTTTGGCCCGCACTGTGGTGCGGTAATCGTGCGGTGTGGCAGAAAAGGACTTCCGGAACAATTCCGAAAAGTGTCCGAGATCGTGATAGCCCACGCTGTAAGCGATTTCGCTGATGGAAAGATTGCTGGTCTTCAGCAGGTCCCGGGCAATTCCCATTCGGGTTTCCTGCAGGTATCGAAGCGGTGATTTGCCGGTGGCCAGCTTGAACCGGCGATTCAGGGATCGCACGCTCATGTCGAATTCAGCAGCGAGCTCGGCAAAACGAACCTCCTGCTGGTAGTTGCTCTGCAGCCACGACTGGATCTGCAGAACCGTCTCATCGCTGTGCTGATCGGTGCTGCCTTCGAAGTAGCGCATGCTCTCGTAGGCGCGGCGGATTTCGTGCGAGAAGTGTCGCTCCACATGATGGGCGATCGATTCGTTGTAGAGCCGCTTGATGAAGTGCACCGTCAAATCGGCAAGCGAGTTAACACTGGCAGCGCAGTAGAGTTCATCTGCCTGAGTAATGAAGTAATCCCTTTTCAGATGGACTTGCGGATAATCTTCTTCGAACTGATCGAAGTAGTGCCAGTGGGTGGTTGCAGGGCGGTTGTCCAGCAGGCCTGCCGCCGCAAGAAAGCAGCAGCCGGTACCCACCCCTGCAATGGTTGCGCCCGTCGCGTGAGCCTTCCTCAGCCATTCCAAAACGTCTCCGTGCTTGCGAAGAATTCTTCGCGGATTACGCCACAATGCCGGCACATAGATGATCTGCGCCGGCGCTGCGCGCTTCACCGTCAGGTCCGGCGTTAGTGGAAAGCCGGCCCGGGTTTCGATGGGCCTTCGGCTCAAACCCACCGTTTTTATGTCCAGTTGGTGCTCGCCACGACGTTTCCCGTCGGCCGCACTTTGCGCCGCGTGCAACATCTCGGAGGGCAGGGTGGCGCTGGTCGAGAGCATTCCGTCGATCAGCAGGAACTGAATGCGATGCTGTATGGAGCTTTTCTCAGGAGGCGTGGAGGTGGACATCGAGGGCATGCTTCTGTCGCGAGGAGTGAACGGGTGGCCAAAATACCACATGATATTGCCGAAATGCCACTGCAGTATCTTTAGGCTGCGACTAGACTACCGGTCATATCTTCTTCAAGCCGGCGCGAGCCCAGCCGGCTTCCGTCACCGTCGGTGACCCTTTTTCGCCGTTTCTATAGAGCCGAGCCAGATCATGTCAAGAACGCGCCTGCCCGTTATTACTGCTTTCGGCGGCTTCAATGCCGCCGGCCGTAGCTCCTTCCACCACGGTTACCGCCGAATGGTGCTGGAAAGCCTGCCTGCTCAGATGGCCAATGAAACGGTCGTCGGCCTGGCCACCCTGATGGGCTTGGTTCGGCATGAGAGCGGGCAGTTCAAAGATGCCGAAGGCAAGAGCTTCAGCTTCGAACAAGTGGCGGCCGTTTACAAGGAAACCGTCAGCAATGGCACCCTCGTGCGCCGAATCGAGCCGCAGCATTTCAATGTGGATGCGGTGCACTGGCACAAAAACATGCAGCTGCGCGGAGAAGACGGCACGATCCGCTTCGTAACCACGCGCAAGCAGCTTCCGGAACCGCTCCCAGCCAGCTGGCGTGTGGAAGAATTGGCGAATGGTGAAGTGCGGGTTGAGGTGCTCGACAGTGTCGAGATGAAGGTGGATTCCTTCCGCCCCTTGGCGGTTCAGGCCGCCGGTCAGTTGCCCACCGGCTTCAACCCGAGCACTTATTACGAATCTCGCTTCCACCCCCGCGGTCTGCAAATGACTTTGCTCGGTGCCTCTGACGCGCTGCACTCGCTCGGCATGGCCTGGGAAAAGGTGGTCGACAGTGTTCGTCCGGATGAGATCGGGGTTTACGCGGGAAGCGTTCTTACCCAGGCGGATGAATACAGCAACCTCGGTATGTTTCAGTCGCGCCTGAAGGGAGGGCGGGTGTCCTCCAAGAATCTGGCCATGGGGCTCGGCACCATGCCGGGAGATTTCATTAATGCCTATGTGCTCGGCAGTGTCGGGGTTACCGGCAGCGCTGTCGGCGCATGCGCCACTTTCCTCTATACGCTGCGCCAGGGCATCGAGGATATTCAGAGTGGTCGCCGCCGCGTAGTCCTGGTGGGTAGTGCGGAAGCGCCGATTACCCCAGAAATCATTGACGGCTTCGACGCCATGGGCGCACTGGCCAGCGAAGCCAATCTGCGTCGCCTGGACAATCGTGAAGAAGTCGATCACCGGCGCGCGAGCCGTCCCTTCGGCCAGAACTGCGGCTTCGTCATCGGTGAATCCAGCCAATTTGCGCTGCTGATGGATGATGAACTCGCCATGGAACTCGGCGTGGATATTCACGGCGCTGTTTCCGACGTGTTCATCAACGCGGACGGCTACAAGAAGTCCATATCGGCGCCGGGCCCCGGCAACTACATCACCTTGGCAAAGGCTTTGGCGAGTGCGCGGGCGATTCTCGGCGAACAGGCTGTTCGCGAGCGCAGCTTCATTCAGGCGCATGGTTCCAGTACCCCGCAGAACCGGGTCAGTGAGTCACTGATTTTCGATCAGGTGGCGAGAGCCTTTGGCATAGAGCACTGGCCGGTCGGCGCAGTGAAAGCCTACCTCGGTCATTCCATTGGTCCGGCCAGTGCCGACCAGTTGATGACCTCTCTGGGGGTGTTCAAGCATGGTTTCTTGCCGGGTATCAAGACCATCGACTCGGTTGCCGACGACGTGCATGCAGAGCGGTTGGCAATTTCGAACCGCGATCAGGATCTTCGTGAGCGGACGCCGGAGGTGGCCTTCCTCAATTCCAAGGGCTTCGGCGGCAACAATGCCACGGCGACGGTGCTGAGCCCGGCAGTTGTCGAGCGCATGCTGGAAAAGCGCTATGGCAAACAGGCCTTCAGCGACTATCAGTCCCGCCGCGAGCAAACCCGCGAGCAGGCGCTCGCCTACGAGGGCGCGGCGCAGAACGGTGAGCTGCGGACCATTTACCGCTTCGGCCAGAACATGATCGACGAGAGCGGCATCGAAATCGGCGAAAAGGAGCTCAAGATGCCGAGCTTCGCCCGACCGGTTTCGCTGGACTTGGACAATCCCTACGATGACATGACCTAAGCCGTCCCATCCATCTCGGATATCGGGACTACGGTCCTCGGGGTCGCCTTTACTTGCCTTGTACTCGGGCGACCCAGCTGTTTATAGTGTCGCTTCGGTTCGAGCTGGCTCGGACGAGTTTCACTGGATCGGGGCGATGGCATGAACAGCGATGTTGGCGCACGGATGCTGGTACTACGCAAACTGAACGGCTGGTCGCAACGGCAGCTGGCCAAGCGTGCGGGTGTTCCCCACAGCGCCATTTCCATGATTGAGCACGGGCAAGTCAGCCCTTCGATCAATTCCCTTCAAAAAGTCCTGGATGGCGTTCCCATGACGCTCGCAGAGTTTTTTGCGTTGGATCTCGACATGCAGATCCGGGTGTTCTTCCGTCACGAGGACATCAGCAATTTGTCTGAGAGTGGAATTACCCGTGCATCGATTCAGGGCAAGGGTGGTGACCAGGCGGTTTGCACCGTCCATGAGATTTACCCGCCGGGCAGCGATACGGGTGAAGAGCCTCTGATCAACAACGGCGAAATGATCGGCTTTATTAGCGCCGGCAGTCTCGAGGTCACCATCGGAGGCGAGTCGGAGTTGCTCAAAGCGGGGGACGGATTCCATTTCGAGCGGCGCCGACCGCATCGTTTTCGCAACCTGGGCAAGAAGACGGCAGAGCTTGTCGCGACGCTGGTGCCCGCTTCCAAAAAGATCCCATAGCTGGACTTTTGACTGCAGCTGTTAAAACCGCCAAGTCAGAACCGGATCGCGCCTTATGCTTCCAAAAGCGTTATCATAGCGGCCCTGCGCTTATCTCCGTTCATTTTTTCTGAATCTACCAAACACATCCGTTAAGAGGCCCAGCATGATATTTGAAGGCAGCGCCATCACTGTTCAGATGCTAGAAGACGGCATCGCCGAGCTCAAATTCGATCTGCGCAACGAATCGGTGAACAAGTTCAGCGCCGACGTGGTGAAGGAACTGTCCGATGCGATTACGGCTATCGAAAACGACTCCAGCATAAAGGGCGTTATTGCCACCAGTGGCAAGGACGTTTTCATTGTCGGCGCCGATATCACTCAGTTCGGCGGCGTGTTCGAAGCGGGCGCGGAAGCGATCGCGGACATGCTCAGCGAAAACAACCGCAATAACAATCGCCTGGAAGAATTGAATGTGCCGGTGGTTGCCGCCATCAACGGTTTCGCTCTTGGCGGCGGTCTCGAGTTCGCGCTGGCTTGTGACTACCGTGTCGCGAGCACGAAGGCGAAGGTGGGATTGCCGGAAACCAAACTCGGGCTGTTGCCCGGCTGGGGTGGCACGGTTCGTCTGCCCCGCATTGCCGGCGTGGATACCGCAGTGACTTGGGTCGCCACTGGCAAGGACCATCGAGCTGAAGAGGCGCTGCGAGCCGGTGTTGTCGACGCAGTAGTCGAGCCGGAGCAGCTGAAAGATGCCGCCCTCTATACGGTCAAACAGTGTATCGCCGGCAAGCTGGACTACGCCAAGCGTCGCGAGCAAAAGCGCGGTCCGCTGCCCATGAACATGATGGAAACCATGATGGCTTTCGAGACCTCGAAAGCTTTCATCAAGGGTACAGCGGGTCCGAATTATCCGGCGCCGGTTGAAGCGACGAAGGCAATGCAGAAAGCCTGTACGCTCGATCGCGACAAGGCCCTGGCGGTAGAAACCGAAGCCTTCGTCAAGCTGGCGCAAACCAGTGTCGCGCGTTCGCTGGTTAGCATCTTCCTCAATGACCAGCTGTTGAGCAAAAAGGCCAAAGGCTGGGAGCGCAAGGCAGACAAGAAGGTTGCTCGTGCGGCCGTACTCGGCGCCGGCATCATGGGTGGTGGCATTGCCTATCAGTCGGCATTGAAAGGCACGCCGATCCTGATGAAGGACATCAATCAGGCGGGGCTCGACCTCGGCCTGTCCGAAGCGCGCAAGCTGTTGCTGAAGCGTGTCGATAAAGGACGCATGAGTGCGGCCAGCATGGGCGAAGTGCTGAACAACATCGACCCGACTCTCGATTACGGCGGTTTCGATCAGGTGGACGTCGTTGTTGAAGCGGTTGTCGAAAACCCCAAAGTCAAGCATGCGGTTCTCGCTGAAGTTGAAACAAAGGTAACCGACGATACGGTCATCGCCTCTAACACCTCCACCATCTCCATCGATCTTCTTGCCCAGGCAATGAAGCGGCCGGAGAATTTCTGCGGCATGCACTTCTTTAATCCCGTGCATGCGATGCCGCTGGTGGAAGTGATTCGCGGCAGCAAGACCTCCGATACCGCAGTTGCTCGCACTGTTGCCTACGCCAATGCAATGGGCAAGAAAGCAGTAGTCGTGAAGGACTGCCCCGGATTCCTGGTGAATCGTGTTCTGTTCCCGTACTTCGCCGGCTTTTCCATGCTGGTTCGCGATGGCGCGGACTTCCAGCAGATCGACAAAGTCATGCAGAAATGGGGATGGCCGATGGGGCCGGCTTACCTGCTGGACGTGGTGGGTCTCGATACGGCCGTTCACGCTGCTGACGTAATGTCGGAAGGCTTCCCCGAGCGTATGACCCGCAACTTCAAGGATCCGATCGAAGTGCTGTTTGAAGCCAACCGACTGGGCCAGAAAAACGGCAAGGGCTTCTACGATTACGAGAAAGACAAGAAGGGCAAGCCGAAGAAAGTGCCCAGCGAAACCGCCTACGAACTCATCAAGCCGCACGTTGCCGAGCGGCGCGAGTTTTCCGATGAAGAAATCATCGCGCGTATGATGGTGCCCATGGCCACTGAACTGGCCCGTTGCGTGGACGAAGGCATCGTGGAATCACCAGCAGAAGCGGATATGGCGCTGGTCTACGGCGTCGGCTTTCCTCCTTTCCGCGGTGGCCTGTTCAGCTGGATCGATTCCATCGGTGCGCAAACCATCTGCGACATGGCCGATCAGCACAAGGACCTGGGGCCGATCTACGAGCCCACTGAGTCTATGCGCAAAATGGCGGAAACCAAAGGCAAATACTTCGACTGATCGCGCGACGTTCCCGCGACATTTGTTGAGCAAAAGAATTCTGAAGGAGAACCAAACGTGGCTTTGAATCCGAGAGATGCAGTTATTGTCGACTACGGCCGCAGCGCGATGGGCCGATCCAAAAACGGTTGCTTCCGTTACACGCGCGGCGACACCATTTCCGCCGAAATCCTGAAAGCATTGCTGGCCCGCAATCCTGCTGTAAAGCCGGAAGAGGTGGACGACTTCGTCTGGGGCTGTGTGATTCAGCGTGAAGAGAACGGCTTTAACGTCGGTCGCAACATCTGGTTGTTGGCAGGTCTGCCGCACACGGTGCCGGGTCAAACCGTAAACCGTCTTTGCGGCTCCTCGATGACCGCAATGCACATCGCCACTGCCAATATTCAATCCGGTCAGGGCGACATGTACATTGTCGGCGGGGTGGAGCATCTGGGTCATTTGAACATGAATGAAGGCGTAGACCCTAACCCGCTGATGGGCCGTTCAGTTGCCAAGGCGGCCGGCAGCATGGGCATGACCGCGGAATATCTGGCGATGCTCCACGGTATCGGTCGTGAGCAGATGGATGCCTTCGCTGTGCGTTCACACAAGCTGGCTCACGAGGCTCGCGAAAACGGCAAGTTCGCCCGCGAGATTTTCCCGGTGCAGGGTCACACAGTGGAAGGTTTCCCGACCCTGATCGAGCATGACGAGACCATTCGGCCGGAAACCAACATGGCGGATCTCGCCAAGTTGCCGCCGGTTTTCGATCCCAAGAATGGCAAGGTGACTGCGGGAACCTCATCGCAGCTGTCTGATGGTGCATCGATCATGTTGATGATGTCCGCGGAAAAAGCTCAGGCGCTGGGGTTGCAACCGCTGGCCCGCATCGTTTCTACCGGTCTCGCCGGCGTAGACCCCTCGATCATGGGTTACGGTCCCGTTCCGGCCAGCAAGCAGGCGCTGAAGCGCGCAGGCATGAGCATGGCCGACATGGAAGTGATTGAGCTTAATGAGGCTTTCGCCGCCCAGAGTCTACCGGTGTTGAAAGATCTCAAGCTGCTGGATGTTATGGACGAGAAGGTGAACCTGCATGGCGGTGCCATTGCACTGGGCCATCCGCTCGGTTGTTCCGGCACCCGGATCTCCGGTTCGTTGCTCACGGTGATGCAGGAAAAAGACGCGACCTTCGGTCTCGCTACCATGTGTATCGGCCTGGGCCAAGGCGTCACCACGGTTATTGAGCGACTCCGTTAGTTCTGGATAAGGACACTTTTGGCAAGTCTGTGTGATTACACTTCATAAAACTGAGCACCCCGAAGCTCTTTTCGCCGAGCAAATGGCGGCCTTTGTCGAGAGCGACAAGGCCGCCGACGGCTTCGCCCTCGATTATAGCTACACGCAAACCTATCTACCCGGTGCGCCCTCGGTTGAGCTGCTCGCAATCATCGCGCTGGCAAAGACCGCCACGGGCCCGCGCGTCGCCCTGAGTGTTGCGAAAAAGGATGATGCAATGCTGCGTGGTCTCAACTGCCTGCGAGCGGAATGGGAAGCCATGCGCGAGTGGTGTATTGAGCACGATCTTGCGTGGCTCGAGCTGAATCGTCCGCTCCGGCTGAATCCTATCCGTATCCCGAAGCCCTGGGGACAGGAAGTCTGGTACACCGGCATCGAGGCGCGCGGGCAATCGGAAGTCATCGATGAGAGCGGACATCGGCTACCTTTGCCGTGGTTACTGTCGGTTTGTCCTCGCCAGCTCCTTGGTCAGGAGTCGGACGAACTGATTCTTCTGAAAGTACTCGATCCGCTTCCGCAGCCGGTCTTCGGTGATCTTTACTTCGAAATGCATGAAGAGAAGCGTGAAGTCTATGTGGTGACTCACGTGGATTCGCAAGCCTGGCCGAATGGAACCGGTGGCATTCGCTTCGGCTTCGATCAGCGCAAACGGGAGATGTATGGCGATGACGCCCGTTTCAAAGCGGATTACCTTTCAGCGGTTCATGCCTACCGCAATGTGCGGGTAGAGATTGATGAGCTGCTGGATCAGAACCGAATCGACGAAGGGATTGCCTTGGACGCGCCGGTTGAGCCAGTTGTTCTTGAGCGCTGGCTCGCCAAGCTGCCCACTGATTTGCGCGAACGTGAAGCGGCCCTTCGGGAGCAGATGGAAGCTTTTATCCACATAGATCCCCTGAAGGTTGGTGACGTTGTTCGGGTGCCGTGTTTTACGCCCCATTCACTGCTGCACGGGGTTCGAACCGTGGAATTCCAGACGCCGGTTTACGAGCGAAAAATTCTTTCCTTCGCGCAGAAGGTCCTGACCCAGAAGCACTGGGATACTGCCGAGGCAATGGAGATGATCTCGCTCGATCCGCCGACGGCTGCCGAGTTGCCGGTGCTATCGAGTACCCCGGATCTGCAGATAGAAGAAGTGGTTCAGTTTCGTGATTTTCACGTGCAGCGGCTGACCCTCCAGCCGGGCGGGCGATTCTTGCTGGATCGAAAGCCTGTGGAGCAAGGCTCGGAGTACTGTCTGTTGATGGGCATAGCGGGCGAGGTGAGCGTGAATGGCTCCGCTCTGGTGCCGGAGCAGGCCCTGTTCGTGGCGGCCGGCACGGAGAAGGTCGAACTCCTTGGATCGGTGGACAAAGAGGCCATTCTCTTGCTGGCCAGGCCTGCTCCCTGAATGCTCTGGCCCGTGCAGCGCGGGCCCTGGCGCGAGTCACTCAGTTGAACCTCCAAGGTGACTGTGGCACAATCTCCAGCCCTTCTCGCCGAGCCATGGTTACTTTTGTAATTTATCCCCGAAAATCAAGCACTTAGAACGCCCGCTTGATCGGCAGCCAAGCTGCTGGCTCGACGCTATTTGAATTGCGGTCGTGGTGGAATTGGTAGACACGCCAGATTTAGGTTCTGGTGCCGCAAGGTGTGAGAGTTCGAGTCTCTCCGACCGCACCATATATAACATGCACTTGTAGAATCACGAGGAAAGATATGCAGGTTTCTGTCGAAACAACATCTGGTTTAGAGCGTCGCATCACCGTCGGTGTACCCGCCGAGCAGGTGGACAGCGAAGTCAACAAACGTCTTCGCGACGCCGCCAAGAAAGTGCGTATCAACGGTTTCCGCGTGGGCAAAGTGCCCATGAAAGTGGTAAAGCAGCGTTTCGGTGCCGGCATTCGTCAGGAAGTGCTTGGCGAAGTCATCAACCGTACCTATTTCGAAGCGCTCAAGAAAGAAGATATCAATCCGGCTGGCATGCCCAGCATCGACACCACCAAGGATCAGGAAGGTGAAGATCTCGAGTACATCGCCACAATCGAAGTTTACCCGGAAGTCGACCTGCCGGACTTCTCCAGCTTTTCCGTCACCAAACCAGTTGCCACTGTAGAAGACAGCGACGTGGAAAAAATGGTTGAAAACCTGCGCGACCAGCAGGCGAGCTGGGAAGAGGCAGATCGAGCGGCTCAAGACGGCGATCAGGTGATCATCGATTTTCGCGGGACCAAGGGTGGCGAAGAATTCCAGGGCGGCTCAGCGGAAGAACGTCCGCTGGTGCTCGGCTCCAGCTCCATGATTCCTGGCTTCGAGGAAGGCATTGTTGGCATGAAAGCTGGCGATGAGCGAACTCTCGAGCTGACTTTCCCGGAAGACTACCACTCGGAAGAGCTGAAAGGCGCCGCGGTGGAATTCCATGTGAAAGTGCACAAGGTCAACGAGAAGAAGCAGCCAGAGCTCGATGATGAGTTCTTCGCCAAGTACGGCGTGGAAGAGGGCGGTCTCGACAAGTTCAAAGAGGAAGTCCGCAGCAACATGGAGCGCGAGCTCAAGAATGCGCAGAAGTCACTGGTGAAGAACCAGGCACTCGACGAACTCTACAAGGCCAAAGAGGTGGATTTGCCGAAGGCGCTGATCGCCAACGAAATCGACAGCATGCGTCAGCAGATGATGCAGCAGTTCGGCGGCGCGGCGAAGAACATGGACATGAAGTCCCTGCTTCCCGACAGCATGTTTGAAGAGCAGGCGAAGAAGCGTGTTGCACTGGGTCTGCTGGTTGGCGAGATCATTAAAAAGGAATCGATCCGACCCGACGAAGAGAAAGTGAAGGAAGCAATCGAGCAGGTTGCGGCTACTTACCATGAGCCAGAGGCCGTGGTGCAGTACTATTCCAGCAATCGGGAAGCGAAGGCCAACATCGAAGCGATGGTTCTCGAAGACCAGGTGGTTGAACACATTGTCGCCAAGGCGAAGGTGGAAGAAGAGCAAACCAACTACGACGAACTGATGCAGAGACTGCGCGGACAGCAGTAACCAGAGTTGAACTGCCCGCATTGCTCAGGGTCTGATCGAGGCTGATCAGAAGATGAACAAGTGCGGGCAGACTTACATCTCTCCCAATCCGCTCCCCTCCGCCATTAGCACTGCCGGAACCGGCAAAAGCTGAACCTCTGCCGTCAGTCGTGTCTTACTACTGGGTGCCTACCTCAACCTCTACTACAACAAAGGAAAACAGTACGAAGATGTCAAAGTTTGATCCTATGAATTCCGTACCTCAGATCTCCAACGTTGGTGTGCCTATTGTTGTTGAGCAGACAGCGCGCGGTGAGCGTTCCTACGACATCTATTCCCGGCTGCTAAAAGAGCGAATCATCTTTCTCGTGGGTCAGGTGGAAGACTACATGGCCAACCTGATCGTGGCGCAGATGTTGTTCCTTGAGGCGGAAAATCCTGACAAGGACATTCATCTGTATATCAATTCGCCTGGCGGTTCGGTGACTGCGGGTCTTTCGATTTACGACACCATGCAGTTCATCCGCCCGGACGTGAGCACGATGTGCGTGGGCCAGGCTTGCAGCATGGGCGCCTTTCTGCTGGCGGCCGGTGCCAAGGGCAAGCGCATCTGCCTGCCCAATGCGCGCACCATGATTCACCAGCCGAGCGGTGGTGCTCAGGGCCAGGCTTCCGATATTCATATCCACGCTCAGGAGATTCTCAAGATTCGTGAGCGCTTGAACGAGATCATGGCCTATCACACCGGCCGCAGCGTGAAGCAGGTCGCCACGGAAACCGAGCGCGACAACTTTATGAGTGCAGAGGAGTCCAAGAAGTACGGTTTGGTCGATGAGGTGCTTAGCCACCGACCGGGATCAAACAAGGAACTCTAAGGCGCAATCTTTCGAGAATCCGGTGATCAAAATTGATCCAGATCGGATAAGTCAGAACAAATAAAGGACTAAGCTGTTCAAATGATTCCCTCGTAGGGACCGGCGGGTGGGGAGAGCACGGTAGCGAGTCTCGACCAGCCCAAAGAAGTAGCGCGACCACGGAAGGCCACGCCAGAAGGCGTGACCGACGTGGCTGCTGTCGTTTCCATAGACTAGCGTAGTAACTAGTTTTCAGCGGCGCAGACATCCCGATTCGTCGTAAGACTCTACCGGCACGGGGCCAAATGGCGCGTTTTTTGCCCTAACAAGCATCGTTAGCTGCACGGATTGCGGCCAGCCCGTTCGCGGCTGTAACCAACCCGAGGCGTTGGGGGCTTGAAAAGTCGCCCAAAACCTAGCATCTTTAGATTTACCGGTATCAGTTAGACGGAGTGATTTAATGACCGATCGCAGTAACGAAAACGGGGACGACAACGGCAAACTGCTGTACTGCTCCTTCTGTGGCAAGAGCCAGCACGAAGTGCGCAAGCTGATTGCAGGTCCTTCCGTCTTCATCTGTGACGAGTGTGTCGACCTGTGCAACGACATCATTCGCGAAGAAATCCAGGAAAGTGCGAGTGAAAGTGCGTCCGACCGCTTGCCCACTCCACAGGAAATTTCCGAGATTCTCGACCAGTACGTTATCGGCCAGAGCCGCGCCAAGAAGGTGTTGGCGGTAGCGGTATACAACCACTACAAGCGCCTGCGTATCGGTGAGAAGAAGAAGGATAAAGAAGACGTCGAACTCGGCAAGAGCAACATCCTGCTCGTGGGTCCGACCGGTAGCGGTAAAACGCTACTGGCGGAAACGCTCGCTCGCCTGCTCAATGTACCCTTCACCATTGCCGACGCCACCACGCTGACGGAAGCGGGTTATGTGGGCGAAGACGTCGAGAACATCATTCAGAAGCTATTACAGAAGTGCGACTACGATGTGGAAAAGGCCCAGCAGGGCATTGTCTACATCGACGAAATCGACAAGATTTCTCGCAAATCTGACAACCCCTCGATTACCCGTGACGTGTCCGGCGAAGGTGTTCAGCAGGCTTTGCTGAAGCTGATCGAAGGCACCGTGGCTTCAGTGCCGCCCCAGGGCGGTCGCAAGCATCCCCAGCAGGAATTCCTGCAGGTGGACACCGGCAATATTCTCTTCATCTGTGGGGGTGCGTTTGCCGGGCTGGACAAGATCATCCGCGATCGGTCCGAAAAAGGCGGCATCGGCTTCAGCGCCGAGGTGAAGAGCAAGAACGACAGTAAGAATGTCGGCGAGACACTTCGCGATGTTGAACCCGAGGATCTGGTCCGCTACGGGCTGATTCCCGAATTCGTCGGCCGTCTGCCGGTCATTGCAACGCTGGAAGAACTGGACCAGGCTGCCCTTATCCAGATTCTGACCGAGCCGAAGAACTCACTGACCAAGCAATACAGCAAGCTGTTCAGCATGGAAGGGGTAGAAGTGGATTTCCGCGAAGACGCGCTTCGTGCCGTGGCTCACAAGGCCATGGATCGAAAGACCGGCGCCCGTGGACTGCGCTCGATCATGGAATCGGTACTGCTTGACACCATGTATCGCATCCCTTCGGAGAAGAATGTGGTCAAGGTGGTGGTGGACGAGTCCGTGATCAAGGGCGAATCCGAACCTCTGCTGGTTTATGAAAACTCGGAAAGCAAATCAGCCGCTGCGTCCGCCAAGGACAAAAGCTAGATTTGCTGTAAAGCGCCGTCCAAGAGGCTGAAACTGTCGAGCTAATCGCCTTTTACCTGAATTTTCCCGGTCGTTGGCCGGGCCTTTGCTAAACTGAAAATAGGTAAGCCGAAGGCGATTAGCTTGGCGGGCGGCCGAGCCAGAATAATAAACCCCATCACCCCGTCCACCTCGACCGGTAAAAAGCCGGTTACTTGTAATCCTTTCAGCTTGCCCCCATTTAGGAGTGTTATGGACGTTGCGAAAACGCCTTAGCAAGCTCCCCGATGCGCAAGACGCTGAGCTGCTAAATGTTGACCCCTCCGGGGGTCCCAGATTTAAGCCCAGAGGTGATAATGCCGAATACCCCAGAACTGCAAAACAACGAACTGCCCTTGCTGCCGCTGCGGGACGTGGTTGTTTATCCGCACATGGTGATTCCTCTGTTCGTCGGTCGGGAAAAGTCGATCGAAGCGCTGGAACGAGCCATGGCGGCCGACAAGCAGGTGCTGTTGGTTGCGCAGAAAAGTGCATCCGAAGACGATCCCGCACCTCAGGACATGTACGAGATTGGAACGGTCTCGACGATTTTACAACTGCTCAAGCTTCCCGACGGCACCGTGAAGGTGCTGGTTGAGGGTGGTTTGCGTGCGAAGATCGTTTCTGTGGACGATTCTGAAAATTACTTCCGCGCCAAAGTCGAGGCGCTTCCCAGCGAAGAGATTCCCGAGCGCGAAGCCGAGTTACTGGTACGTTCGGCGATGAATCAGTTCGAGCAATACGTGAACCTCAGCAAGAAAGTTCCTGCTGAAGTGATGACCGCTCTTAGCGGCATTGACGACCCGGGTCGCCTGGCGGATACCGTTGCCGCCAACATGTCTCTGGAGTTGCCGCAGAAGCAAGAGCTGCTGGAAATGCCGAGCATTCGCCAGCGCCTCGAACACCTGCTTGGCCTGATGGAATCCGAGATCGATCTCTTCCACGTCGAGAAGCGCATCCGCGGTCGCGTGAAGAAGCAGATGGAAAAGAGCCAGCGCGAGTACTACCTCAACGAGCAGATGAAAGCCATCCAGAAAGAGCTGGGTGAGTTGGGCGAAGAGCCCAATGAAATGGAAGAGATGGAGGATCGCATCAAGAAAGCGGGCATGCCGAAGGAAGCTGAGGACAAGGCCCGCAATGAACTGAACAAGCTCAAGATGATGTCCCCCATGTCGGCAGAGGCCTCGGTGGTTCGTGCCTATGTGGAATGGATGGTGAACGTACCCTGGAAGAAGCGAAGCAAGGTTCGTCACGATCTGACGCGCGCAGAAGAGATCCTCAATGAAGATCATTACGGCCTGGAGGAAGTGAAAGAGCGCATCCTCGAGTACCTGGCGGTGCAGCAGCGGGTTCGGAAGATTCGTGGCCCCGTGCTGTGCCTGGTCGGCCCTCCCGGTGTGGGCAAAACCTCACTCGGTGAATCCATCGCCCGAGCCACCAATCGCAAATTCACCCGCATGGCCCTTGGCGGCGTTCGGGATGAAGCGGAGATTCGTGGTCACCGCCGTACTTACATTGGCTCACTGCCGGGCAAGCTGATCCAGAAGATCTCCAAAGTGGGAGTGAAGAACCCGCTGTTCCTCCTCGACGAGGTGGACAAGATGGGTATGGATCACCGCGGCGACCCCGCGTCTGCCTTGCTTGAGGTTCTCGATCCCGAGCAGAACAGCACCTTTAACGACCATTACCTGGAAGTGGACTACGACCTGTCCGACGTAATGTTCGTCTGTACCTCCAACTCGATGAACATTCCGGGTCCCTTGCTGGACCGAATGGAAGTCATTCGAATTCCGGGTTACACCGAAGATGAGAAGGTCAATATCGCCACCCGTTACCTGCTGCCCAAGCAAATGCAGCGCAACGGTCTGGAGAAAGGCGAGGTTACGCTGGAAGAAGCCGCGATTCGCGACATCATTCGCTTCTATACTCGCGAGGCGGGGGTTCGTGGACTGGATCGCGAGGTGGCCAAAATCTGCCGCAAGGTAGTCACTCATCACGTGAAGTCACAGCAAAAGATCAACGAGACAATCAGCTCGGATAATCTCGACCAGTACCTGGGTGTCCGCAAGTTCGACTTCGGCCGTGCTGAGGAAGAGAATCAGATTGGCCAGGTGACCGGCCTCGCCTGGACTCAGGTCGGTGGCGAGTTGCTGACGATCGAGTCTTCGGCGGTGCGGGGTAAAGGCCGTGTCGTTAAGACCGGCTCGCTCGGCGACGTGATGCAGGAATCCATCCAGGCGGCACTGACAGTGGTGCGCTCGCGCTCCAAGGTTCTGGGCATTGCGCCAGACTGGCACGAAAGCTTCGACATTCACATCCACGTGCCGGAAGGGGCAACCCCGAAGGACGGCCCCAGTGCGGGCATCGCGATGTGCACGGCGCTGGTTTCGGTGCTGTCGAATATCCCGGTTCGCGCCGATGTGGCAATGACTGGTGAGATTACTTTGCGTGGCGAAGTGCTTCGGATCGGGGGCCTGAAGGAAAAACTGCTGGCTGCTCACCGAGGCGGAATCAAAACCGTGATCATCCCGGCGGACAATGAACGCGACTTGCGGGAAATCCCCGACAATATCACCGAGGCCTTGGACATTCGTCCCGTCAAGTGGATTGATGAGGTGCTGGAAGTCGCTCTGACCAGTATGCCTGAGCCCTTCTCGGACGAAGAGTACAAGGCGCTTGAGGCAAAGGTGGGTAAGTCCAGGGAAGATACTTCAGGTACCATCCAGGCACATTAAGTCGAAACTATGAAGTCGAATTCGGCCGGTTGCGCAAGCAATCGGCCGAGTTTGATCTTCGCACTCAGGCGATGGAAGTAGTGCCGCTCGGACAGATACTTTAGAGCGGGCTTTGCAAGCGCCCGATGAGATCAAAAACCGCTCAGAAACCGCATAAACACTGGCTTTTAGGGCTCCTCTCCTTGACCCCCCCAATGGCAGTTGGTATAAATCGCACCTCAATCCCTACGCGGGCTCCAGCCCAATCCGGGTTCACTTGGGGGGATGCCGTTGTCCGCAAGACTTTCCATTCGTTTTACCTGGAAGCCTTAACTAAAATCAAGGAATTCCTGGAAGACATAATAAGAGGTGTTTAGTGTGAATAAATCCGAGCTGATTGAAGCGATTGCCGCAACCGCGGATATTCCGAAAGCTGCAGCAGGCCGCGCTCTTGACGCAATGGTGGATACTGTCGCCGATGCGCTGAAAAAGGGTGATCAGGTCGTACTCGTTGGCTTTGGTACTTTCAGCGTCAAAGAACGCGCTGCCCGCACCGGTCGCAACCCGCAAACCGGCCAGCCGATCGAGATCGCTGCCGCAAAGATTCCGAGCTTCAAAGCGGGCAAAGCTCTGAAGGATGCTGTTAACTAACAGCAGTTTTTTAGAGAAGCGCTATTACACTGTCATCGAAGTACAAGGCCTGCGAAGGCCAAGGCACTGGAAAGTAAGAATCTGGACCACATCCAGCTGAGCAGGTTAGAACAGAAGGGGTCTGCTTCCAGGGCGATCCCGAGAACAGTTTCTAAGTTCGCTGACCACCTGATCTACCTTCCTCTGATCATCGACAGTGGGTTGAGTCAGCGCCACTTACCTGCAGTGACGGCCGCAGTGACAGACCGCAGTGAATAGTAATCTCAGAAAGGGCGCATCAACCACTGGTGCGCCTTTTTTGTTAGCGCTGTTTGAACTGCGGGACGATAATAACGGGCGGGAAATTGTCCTAGGGACGGTCGAAAACTCACCCATGGGTGAGCCAACCCAGTTCTAAAAATGGCTGCAATGGGTCAGCAGTAAGTCATCCAAGAGAGTCGTCGCACTGGCGGCAATGAAGAGGCAAGAAATGTTACAGAGTTTACGAGACAACCTGAAAGGAGCCGTTGCGGTAATCATTGTCGGCCTGATGGTGGTGCCGCTCGTTCTTTTCGGCGTGGACTCCCTGTTCGTTAACAGAAACAACACCCAGCAGGTGGTGGAGGTCAACGGGGAAGCAATCACAGAGGCGGAGCTGCAGCGGGCGATTTTCTTCCGTCAGAATCAGATGCGCGCCCAGTTTGGGGACAACCTGCCGGAGCAGTTCATTTCCGAAGAAAACCTCCGTGAGCCCGTGCTGGACAGTTTGATCACTCGTCGTCTGCTTACCCAACAGGTTCGGGAAGGCGGCATGGCAGTGCCCGAATCCCAAATCAATGAAATGCTCCTCAATGCGCCGGAGTTCCAGACTGACGGTCAATTTGACCCGGACCTCTTCCGCCAGCGCTTACTGAGCGTCGGCTACACTCCGAGCAGCTACCGGCAGCAGCTTGCCCAGGACATTCTCCTGAGCCAGCATGTCACCGGCCTGAGTGCGAGTGGTTTTGTGACTGAGCAGGAGTTGAAGCGCACAGCTGCTCTTTCTCAGCAGAAACGTGATTTCTACTACATGACCATTCCGCTAGCACCGGTGCTCGAGGGCATCCAGGTCGATCAAGAGCGCGCTCAAGCTTATTACGAAGAGCATAAATCCGAATTCCGCAATCCGGAACAAGTCACCATCGAATACCTCGAGGTGAACATGGACGAGATCGCAAAAAACATTGACATTCCCGAAGAACAACTTCGAGAGCAGTACGCCCAGGAAGTGGCCGCCTTTGAGGCGGACGTGCAGCGACGCGCAGCCCACATCCTGATCGAACCCACCGACGACGGCAGCGCACAGGCTACCCTGCAGGAGATTCAGAAGCGTCTTGCGGCAGGAGAAGATTTTGCGGAGCTGGCTCGGGAGTATTCGGAAGATTTCGGCTCACGCGAAATGGGCGGTGACCTCGGCGTTACCACAGGGGAAACATTCCCCGAGGAGTTCGAGGAAGCATTGGCGCAATTGGAGGTTGGTGAAGTTTCTGAGCCGGTGAAAACAGACGCAGGCTGGCACCTTATCAAGCTGGTGAACGTCGAAGGTGCGGAACCGCCGAGTTTTGAAGAAGATCGTGCACGCATCGCCAGCGCGATGAAGCGCGCGGAAGCTGAAGATCGCTTCATCGAAGTGACTCAGCAGATGGCCGATGTGACCTACAATGCACAGAATCTGCAGGAAGCAGCTGAAACCCTGGGCCTTGAGCGAAAAGTTGCCGGGCCGTTCAGTCGTGACGGAGGGCTCGGAATTGCCAGCAACCCGCAGGTGGTGGAATCAGCCTTCAGTGACGAAGTTCTGGGGCAAGGCTACACCAGCCCGGTTCTCGAACTTGGACCCAACCACGCAATGGTTCTGCGGGTTACGGATCACCAGGAGCCCCGTACGCTCAGCTTCGAAGAAGTGAAAACCGAAGTGGAGCGCACGCTGAAGCGTGAAATGGCAATCGAAAAGCTTCAGGAGATGGGTAAGCAGTTCGAGCAGGAAGTTGCTGCCGGCAAACCCATCGAAGAGGTAGCCAAGGCAAACGATTACGAGTGGCAAGTGAGTCTGGACACCCAGCGCACCTCGCCGCAAGTCGATCGCGCGGTTCTTCGGCAGGTGTTCGCCTTGCCGCGACCGGAACAAGGTTCAGTTACGGAAGGCTTCACCACTCCCACCGGTGACTACGTCGTGGTCAACCTGACGGAGGTTACCGATGGCAACTTCGCTGAGATGAGCGAAGAGGAGAAGCAGAATCTCCGTCAGCGGCTGGCCGGTATGGCTGGCAACATGAGCTACTCTGCCTATGAAGC
The DNA here is from genome assembly GCA_026192395.1 of Proteobacteria bacterium 005FR1. GTDB lineage: Bacteria > Pseudomonadota > Gammaproteobacteria > Pseudomonadales > Cellvibrionaceae > WACF01. The sequence continues at coordinate 1,181,089 of WACF01000001.1, read as the reverse complement.
GCAGTTGAAGCAGACGGCGGATATCGAGAAGCTCTAGGCCGAATCAGAGCTCCAGAAGAAGCCCGATCACCAGTGGTGGTCGGGCTTTTTTGTTGGTGCGAAGAGAGCCCGCAAGCCCGGGCACGACGCACCGGAAGCTGGAGAAATTCTGGTCCTGAAACGAAAAAGCCCGGCGGATAGACCGGGCTTTTTTTTCGGGAGTCCTCGATAGAGCTGTCCTAGACTTCGTGACAGGCGACCAGACGGGTCTCTCCTTCGTTCTCATGCGCAACCAGTACCGGTGCCGTTTCGGCGCAGTGTGGCTGTGCGAGCTTGCAGCGGGTGCGGAAGGCGCAGCCACTCGGTGGATTGAGCGGGGAGGGCAGGTCGCCTTCGAGGATTGCCTGGTTCGCGCGACTGGCGTCCGGGTCCATCGATGGGACCGAGCTGATCAGTGCCTGGGTGTAGGGGTGCTTGGGGCTCAGGTACAGGGCTTCGCTCTCGCCTATTTCAACAGCCTTGCCCAGATACATGACCATCACCCGCTGGCTGATGTGGCGGACGATGTGCAGGTCGTGAGCGATGAAGATCAGAGCGAGCCCCATGTCCTTCTGCAATTCCATTAACAAGTTGACGATCTGGGCGCGAATGGAAACGTCCAGAGCACTTACCGGCTCGTCGCAGATCACCAGCTTGGGTTCGAGAATCAGTGCGCGGGCGATGCCGATCCGCTGGCACTGGCCACCGGAAAACTCGTGGGGATAGCGGTTGATCATGTTTGGAGACAGCCCTACACGCTCCATCATCTTCATCACGCGGGCGCGACGCTGCTCGGCGGACAAGTGCTTCTCGTAGACCGTCAGCGGTTCGCCGATGATCTGCAGCAGGGTCATACGCGGGTTCAGCGCCGCGAGCGGATCCTGAAAGATGACCTGGATTTGTCGGCGCGCTTCGCGCATCTGCTGCTTGTTCAGGCCGAGCAGGGACTGACCATTGAGTTGCACATCGCCGCCCGTGGGTTTCACCAGCTGGAGAATCGCGCGGGCAAGCGTCGACTTGCCACAGCCGGATTCGCCGACAATGCCCAGCGTTTCACCGGGGTTGAGCTCAAAGCTGACGCCATCCACGGCCTTGAGTGTTTGCTTGGGCGCAAACATGCGGCTCGTGTTTGGTATATCGAAATGGACCTGCAGGTCGCTGACTTTCAGTAGCGGCTCACTCACGACACCTTACCTCGTTCAAATGCTTCCAATTCGCCGCTTTCGCGATAACAGGCCTTCCAATGGCCGGGGCCGGCTTCGATTAACTCCGGCTTGCTCTGGAAACAGCGCTCGCTGCTGAATTCGCAGCGCGGGTTGAATGCGCAGCCCTGAATCTTTTGCAGCATGTTCGGCGGGTTGCCAGGGATGCTGTAGAGGGGCTCGCCGCGGGACTGGTCCGGTAACGGTACCGAGTGGAGCAGACCGCGAGTGTAGGGATTGAGCGGGCGCTTGAAGATATCCTGGAGACTGCCGCGCTCCATCACCGCGCCGGAGTACATCACCAGCACCTGATCGCAGATGGTCGCCACGACCCCCAGATCGTGGGTGATCATGATAATCCCCGTGTTGAATTCCTGGCGAATATCCTCCAGCAGACGCAGAATCTGCGCCTGAACAGTTACGTCCAGCGCGGTGGTGGGTTCGTCAGCGATGATCAGTTCGGGTCGGCAGAGCAGGGCCATGGCGATGACCACGCGCTGACGCATACCGCCGGAGAATTCGTGAGGGTAGCGGTCGAGACGGTTCTTCGCATCCGGGATCTTTACCAGATCCAGCATTTCCAGCGCGCGCTTGCGCGCCTCGGCCTTGCTGCAGCCTTCGTGCAGCCGGAGCACCTCGGTCATTTGCGTCGAGATGCGCAGGTAAGGGTTCAGCGAGGTCATCGGATCCTGGAAGATCATCGCGATCTGCTTGCCGCGGATGCGATTCATTTCCTTTTCGGGCGTCTTCAGCAGGTCTTGTCCCTTGAACAGGATCTCCCCGGTCGCCCGACCATTACTCGCCAGCAAACCCATGATGCTGAGGATCGTCTGACTTTTTCCGGAGCCGGATTCGCCCACAATGCCCAACGCTTCTCCCTTGTCGACAGCGAAGTTCAGGTTGTTGACCGCGTTTACGACGCCATCAAGCGTGGTGAATTCGATATTGAGATTTTTGACTTCGAGTAAGGACACTTTTAACCTCGAGTATTGCTGGGATCTTCTCCACCGTCATTCCGGCGAAGGCCGGAATCCATTCCGACCATCAATGACAACTGTGCGACTAGCGATCTTTGGGATCCAGCGCGTCGCGCAGACCATCGCCGATGAAGTTGAAACAAAACAGAGTTGCCGCCAGGAATACCGCCGGGAAAATCAGCGACCATGGCGCGGTTTCCATGTCTTCCGCACCTTCGTTTACCAGAGCGCCCCAGCTGGTCAGCGGCTCTTGTACGCCGAGTCCGAGAAAGCTCAGGAAGGACTCGATCAGAATCACCTGCGGAATTGTCAGCGTGATATACACGATGACCACACCAAGCAGATTGGGGACGATGTGACGGCGAATGATGTTCGGTGTGCTCACGCCGCCGGCCTCGGCGGCCTCGATGAATTCCCGGTGTTTGAGGCTGAGTGTCTGTCCGCGCACGATCCTCGCCATATCCAGCCAGTTGATGGCCCCAATGGCGACAAAGATCAGAATCAGGTGACGACCGAATACGACCATCAGAAGAATCACGAAGAACATGAAGGGCACCGTATAGAGTACATCCACGATGCGCATCATGATGTTGTCGACGCGACCGCCGAGGTAGCCCGCTGTTGCACCGTAGGCCACCCCGATCAGCAGGCTCACTATGGTCGCCACCACGCCCACCATCAGCGATACACGACCGCCGTAAAGTGTTCGCACGAAAAGATCGCGACCGATGCTGTCGGTGCCGAAGTAATGCGCATCGCCGACTGAGGGGGGCTCATAGATGTTGTCCCAGTCGGGGTAGTCGTAAGAGAACGGGCTAAGCAGTGGTCCGAAGATGACCAGCAAAACGATCGCGCCGAGTACTATCATGGCCGTCACTGCGGCCTTGTTGTTCAACAGACGATTGCGGGCGTCATCCCACAGGCTGCGGCCCTTGAGGACTTCTGCGTCCTCCGGAAAAATCTGTGTCGGCGCCGCGTCAGTTTGAATAATGCTGCTCATGAATAACGCACCAATTATGAGTATCGAACTTTTGGGTCCAGCCAGGCGTAGATGATGTCTACCAGCAGGTTGAAGGCAATGATCAAAAAGCCGTAGAAAATAACCACGCCCATCACCAGGGTGTAGTCACGATTCAAAGCGCCCTGCACAAAGTGACGACCGAGCCCGGGAATGCCATAGATCTGCTCGATAACAACCGAACCGGTGATGACCGCAGCAGCAGCGGGGCCGAGATAGGAGACGACGGGAAGCATGGCCGGCTTGATGCCGTGCTTCAAAATGATCTGCCAGCCGGGCAAGCCCTTGGCGCGCGCGGTTCGGATGTAGTTGCTGCGCAATACCTCGATCATCGCTCCGCGCGCAATCCGGGCCACGAACGCCACCTGCAGCAGTGCCAGAGAAACAATCGGCAGAATGGTGTTTTTGAATGCGCCATCGTTCCAGCCGCCAGCGGGTAACCACCCGAGGTTTACCGCGAAGATCATGATCAGCAGCGGCGCCACCACGAAGTTTGGTATCGAAATCCCCAGCATCGCGAAGGACATGACACCGTAGTCGGTCGCGGTATTCTGTCGCAAGGCGGCAATGATCCCGGCCGCACCGCCAATCACCATGGCCAGCAGCACGGCCGACAAACCGAGGCGCAGCGAAACCGGAAAGCCGCTGGCAATCAGCTCGTTAACAGTAAAGTCGCGGTATTGAAACGAAGGGCCGAGATCGCCGCGCAGCACATCCCAGAGGTAGCGCCCGTATTGCACCACCAGGGGATCGTCCAGGTGATATTTCGCATTGAGGTTGGCCTCCACTTCCGGCGGCAGCGCGCGGTCGGTGTCGAAGGGACCACCGGGAGCGGCGCGAATCAGAAAGAAAGCCAGCGAGATGATGACGAAGATGGTCGGGATCGCGCTCAACAAACGCTTGAGAATATAGCTCGGCATAGAAGGCGTACTCAGTGCGCTTTGATATAGAGATTTTTCGTGTAGTGGTGATTCATGATATTGCTCTGATAGCCGCCCACGTAAGGCTTTATCAGTCGACTGGTCACGTAGTAGTAAATCGGCGCGACGCCGTAGGACCCCAGAAACTGTTCCTCGGCCTGGCGCAGCATCGCTGCACGTTCCTCGACCGAGCCGGTATTGAAGGAGTCCTTCAGCAGCTTGTCATAACTCGGGTCGGCGTAGCCGGTGTCGTTCTGCCCGTTGTTTGAGAGACCCAGTTCGAGGAAGGTATAGGCGTCGTTGTAATCGCCGATCCAACCGATGCGGAATGCCTGAGTAATGCGTTTTTCGGCACGCACGTTGAGGAAGACTTTCCATTCCTGGTTGATGATTTCGGTAAGCACGCCGAGATTCTGCTTCCACATTGCCGCGATCGCCAGAGCAATTTTCTTGTGGTTCTGCTCGGTGTTGTAGCGCAGTTCCACGCGCAGCGGATTCTCTTCCGAGTAGCCGGCTTCCCGATACAGACGTCGCGCTTCCGCCAGTCGTTCCTCGCGGCTCATGTCCTTCCAGGGATATTCGTAGCCTTCGTAATCGAGAACGCCGGGCGGGACAAAGCCGTAAGCGGGAATCACGCCGTTGTCGAGCACTTTGTCGGTGATGATCTCGCGGTCGATGGACATCGACAGTGCTTTGCGCAGCTTCGGATTGTCTTTGAAAGGAGGCTGCGTCATGTTAAAGCCGTAGTAGTAAATGCCCAGCCAGGGAGATATCACCAGCTCTTCAGGAAGGTTTTCCCGAATCCAATCCAACATGCTTACCGGCAGGTTTTCCTGGGTCATATCCAGTCCGCCCGCCCGATAGCGGAGTACCTCCGCATTCATGTCCTCGGTGACGTAATAATAGGCTTCATCAATGGTGGTGTTTTCGTTATCCCAATACTGTGGGTTTCGCACCAGCTTGATATGTGACTGTACCCGCCATTCGTCGAGCACGTAGGCGCCGTTGGAGATCAGATTCCCCGGACGGGTGAAATCCCTGCCGAACTTCTGCACTGAGGGCGGGTGAACCGGGTACACGGAAGAGTGCGTCAGCATGCTGAGAAAATAGGGCGTGGGCGCATCAAGATTGACCTGAAAGGTATGGTCATCGAGCGCTGCCACGGCCAGTGATTCGGGGGGCATTTCACCGGCGATTACAGCTTCGGCATTGGTCACCGGCGCGATCATCATCGAATAGCGTGAACCGGTCGCCGGATCCACCAGGCGCCGCCAGCTGAATACGAAGTCGTGCGCGGTGACCGGGTCGCCGTTGGACCACTTGGCATTTTCGCGCAGATGGAAGGTGTACTGACGCCGGTCCTCGCTGATGTCCCAGTTTTTGGCCACACCCGGAATCAGCCGACCGTCTGGTGCTTCGCTGACGAGGCTTTCGAAAAGATCACGCTGGATGTTGGAGGCGTTGGTGGACTCGGAGATTTGAGGGTCGAGGCTGTCAGCCTCTGCGCCGTTGCCGCGATGAATCACCTGTTCCTCGGCCAGCTTGACGCCGGCTGGGGGCTTGGCCGCCGCGGTAAAAGGAATAGACCCGAGCGCGACGATAAGCAGGGCGGAAATGATCCTGCCGAGGGACGACGTGCCCGAAATCGAATGGCGGAAAGTATGTGCTGTCTTCTTCAAGGCTTTACCTCATGTGTTTGCCTCGAAGTCCTTTTCGATTACTTTCCTTTTTCGCAAAAGCAATGCTCCAAGCCGGAAGCCCTGGAGGGCGCCCGGAAATTTCATTGAGTCGTGGGATAGAGCGGTGCTAGCTGATCAGAATTCGCTTTCTCTTGCAGGCGCTTCTTTTTATCGTTGCGTTTGAACTTCACCAGGGCGCGCCAGAGTGTATCGCCGCGCCAACCGTCAACATTGCGGCCAAGCTGTTGAGTACCATAGAGTATTTCATCCAGCTTCGCCAGTTCTTTTGTGACGGCCTCGGAGCCGCATCGGTGATCGATGTCCTGCAAGCTTGCGGCGTGTGGCAGTTGCCAGTACAAACGCCCCCAGTCGCCCAAAGCGTTGCGAACCGCGCGGGGATTGTTGTCGCTGCAAGCGCGCCTTACGGCGTCGAAAGCTTCCTGCACTTCCCGTGACTGATCAGTTCGACCGCGCGGTTCTGTTGTTTGTTGCGCGGGACGCTTGCGCAGCCACGCGATCAGGAAAATACACGCGAGCAAAGCAAAGATGGCGTTGCTCAGCATCCACGGCCAGAGCTGAACAACGGCCACTTCGGTGTCGCTTGCATCGTTTAAATCCTCGTCGCCCGCGGGGGCGTTGGAAGGAGGCACCAGCGGTAGATTGGAACTGCTGTTCGCAGCCGGCGCGATTTCCAGGACCTGCGCGGGAATGGTAGCGATACGCTCGCGCTCGGCTTCAGTATCCCACCAGGCCACGCTCATTTCCGGCAGGGTAAGCTCGCCGGCCTCGGTGGGCACGATGGCAACGCTTTCAATGCGGGTGCCGAGGATGCCTTTGCTGGTTTTCAGGTCGTCGAACTGCGGCTTGTCCTGATAAACCTTGATGCCAGGAACCGTTTGATCCGGCAGCGGCGGCAGCTGCGCTGAGGTCAGGCCGTCCGCGGTCATGGTGATTGTGCGGGTAATCGGTTCTCCGACTACAAATCGCGAGGGATCGCTGCTCCAATGTTGCTCGAGCTTGAGCTCACGCGTAGGCAACCAATGATCGCCGGTGTACTGAACCGGCTGCTGCCTGACCTGAATGACTTTGGGCTCGCTGCGCACGCGACGCAACTCGCCCGGCGCCTGGAAGCGATAGCGCAAGCCGCTGCCACGGTCCGTGGCCATGATCAGGTTCCAGCTCAGGCTGGGAATGGTCAGCGAGCCGCTTTGCTGGGGATAGATCGCGTAAACCATTTCCAGCACGCGATAGAGTCGCCCGTCGATTTGCTTGCTGTAGGCGGTTTCCGACACGTTCTCGACCACCGCATTCTCGACTTTAAGTTCTTCGTTCATGCTCGCATCGCGCAGAAGAACGCCGGTGTGAACCTTGATCGTGACCAGCAGTTCTTCCTGCACGAAAACGTCGGACTTGTTGGTCTCGACTTCCACAAAGATTTCCTGTGGCGCGCCGTCGGCACTCGCGCTGGCTTCGGTAACGGTGACCTCTACCGGATCACTGACGGCGCCTTCGAAGTGGAAGGCGGGAATGGAGAGGGTGCCGATCGATTTGGGCGAAAGGGTCAGCGTCCAGTCGGTCCACGCTTCTGTGCGTCCGTTGATGCTGCGAAATTGCGAGCTGCGTTGCTGCCCGAGGATGTCGAAGTCTTCTTCAAGCGCAGTGAAATCGGGGCTGTTGAAGCCCACCTGTTCATTGAGTCGCACCGTCAACTGCAGGGTTTCGTTTTCGCTGATGGCGGTGCGGTCCAGGCTGGACGTCAACTCCGCAGCTGAAGCCGGGGCGGCAAACAACAGAGAAGCGAACAGAAACACGACGGTGACTGCAGCGGAGAGCTTGCGGTTAGATAGAAATAGCTTCGTCATTTTCTCATCAGATTTTTGTCGTGGGCCGAATGTATTTACCAGCGGCGATAGGCGTCATCTTGCGGCGGCAGCCAGTCCCCAGTGCGGTATTGCTGGCGCATCCTGCGGTGTTCGTATTCGAATTTGCGACGCAACAATCCACTGGGATCGTCCGGCACTTTGCGTAGCCACTGTTCCAGTGCCTGCTGCTGTTCGGCGTCTTCGCTGTTCTCGCGACCGGCCGCTGCCTGTTGTGGCTGCACCTGCCGCTGTTCTTGCCGGTTCTCTTGCGCTGCTTGCGGAACGGGGTTTTGCTGTTCGATTTGCTCGGCTGCGTCGGATTCGTTCTGCCGATCCGCGAGTGCCTGGGCCGCCTGCTCGTCCACTTCGGGCTGATCCTGCGATTCGCTGGCCTGGGCAGACGAGGACTGCTCTTGTTGTTGCTGCTCCTGCTGGCCACCGCCTTGTGCCTGCTGTTGCTGCTGGCCTTGCTGGCTTTCGCTTTCTTCCTGTTGTGAGTCGCCCTGCTGGGAGGATTGCTGATCCCGGGACTGCGGCTGCTGCGGGTTATGGCTCTGCGGATCCTCTCCGCTTTGTTGCTGCTGCTGCTGTTGCTGCTGTTCGAGGAGCTTTCTTACGAGGTCGGCGTTGAACTCAGCATCTGGAAACTCCGCCTGCTTATCGAGGGCCGTTTCGTAGGCGGCCAATGCTTCTTGCAGTTTGCCCGCTTTTGCCAGGGCATTGCCGCGGTTGTAGTGGTGAGTCGCACTGTCGCCACGGGCAAAGGATTCTGCCGCAGCTGGGTAATTGTTTGCGCGGTACTGGGCAGTGCCGCGCCAGTCGGGGGATTCGAATTCCGCGGCGGCAGCGGCGGGGTCGCCCTGGTTCAACTCCTTCATTCCCTGCTGATCGCTGCGCCACCATAGGTCGCGCCATTCGAAGGCATGGCTTTCCGAGGGCAGGGTCAGACCAACAAAGCCGATCATTGCCACACCCAGGAGCCAGCCGCGGCGGAAGGCGAGAGCGGCCAGTGGCAGCAACAGCAAGGCCAGCAAATAGCCATTGTCGCGCCAAGTGTCGAACTCGCGATCGACTACCCGTTGCTGCTCGTTGAAAAGCTCTTGCTGTTCTGTATGGGTGAGGAGCCGGTCGATATCCCGATCATCGGCGCGCAACTGTGCGTAGGTGCCGCCCAGCGAGCTGCTCAGTTCCTGCAGCTCCGACTCGTTGAGTCTGGCAATCACAATGTCGCTTCCGCCCGAGCGTGCAAAGCCGCCATCGCCAGTCGGAATCGGCGCACCGTCGGTGGTGCCCACGCCCAGTATGGACAGGCGTATGCCCGAACCCTGCAGTTGTTCGCGAATCGTGGGGAAGGCATCACTGACCACTTCGTCGGTCACCAGCAGGATCTCGCCCTGCTGCATGCCGGCGTCGGTGAACAGGCCGACGGCCTTGTCGATGGCCATCTCCACATTGCTGCCAGGCAAGGGCATGATTGACGGGTGCAAAGCCGGCAACAGGTTGGCGATGGTCTCGGTGTCGTCCGTAAGCGGGCTCACCACATGGGCTTCGCCGGCGTAGGCGATCAGCGCCGTAAGGCCTTCCTGTCGGGCGTTCAGATAGTCGCGCAACTTGTAGCGGGCTCGCTGCAGGCGCGACGGCTTGATGTCTTCGGCAACCATGGAGGTGGACATGTCGAACACCACCACCACGGCCGCTTCCGACTGGTGAACCGGCTGGGGCAGTTGTTGCCAGGCGGGGCCGGCCAGCGCGATGCTGGCAATCACCCAGCCGGTGATCAAACCGGCGAAGGGCCAGCGGCTGGCGCGCCCGAGACTCCCTTCCAGCAGATGCCGAAGCAGCTCCGGCTGAATCAGGTTCTGCCACTGACTGCGACTTCGCTTTTGGCGCCAGAGCAGCAGGCCCAGCGCCACGGCCGGCACAATCGCCAGCAGCCACCACGGGCGCAAGAAATGAAAGTTGCTGATGAGTTCCTGCATGATTCAAGGCTGCATAGGCTAAGGCTGCATCATCTAAGGTTGCATGATGTAGTCGGATTTCGCTTTATCTGAACGGTTGTTTCCTTGAACCGAGGGTGCCGGTCTGCGCAACTGGGAGACCGCGATCAGTCCGCTCAGCACAAAAGCCAGTCCCAGGGGCCAGTAGAAAAGCGCTTCTGTAGGCCGGAAGCTCTCCGCCTCCTGCTCGGCCGGCTCGAGCACGTCCAGCTCCGCGTAGATACTTTCGAGTTCCTGGACATCCCGCGCGCGGAAGTAGCGCCCGCCGGTCTCGCGGGCAATTGACCGCAATGTTTCCTCGTCAAGATCCACCGAGGGGTTTACCCGCCGGGCGCCGAAACTGTTGCCGAAAATGCCGGGGACGATCAGCTCATCGGCACCGAGTCCGATGGTGTAAATCTTCACGCCGGCCTGGCTGGCCAGTTTTGCTGCCTGCAGCGGATCGACCGCGCCGGCGGTATTGGCGCCATCCGTCAGCAGGATCAGCACGCGGTTCTCCTCGGGCCGGTCCAGCAGGCGCTTGGTGGCCAGCCCGATAGCGTCGCCGATTGCGGTTTTCTCTCCGGCGAAGCCGAGGCGCGATTCCTGCAGCAGTGTGTTGACGGTGTTGCGATCAAAGGTCAGCGGCGCCTGCAAATAGGCCTGGGTACCAAACAGGATCAGGCCCAGGCGATCACTTTGTCGGCGCTGCACGAACTCGCCAACCACCGCCTTGATGACCGTGATGCGGTTTACCTGCTGGCCGTTGAGAACCATGTCGGCGGTTTCCATGCTCCCGGAAATATCCACCGCCAGTAGCAGGTCCCGGCCACTGGTCGGCAGCCGGATGGGATCGCCGATCCACTTCGGCCCCGCCGCGGCGGCAAGCACCAAGAGCCAGATTACGGATAACAGGCCCAAAAAGCCTCGCCCGCGCCGGGCACCGGCCCGGTGCCCGCCCGACAGCTGCTGCAAATCCTGGTAGAAGGGCACCCGCAGCGCTGCTTCCTCGCGACGGGCGCGGGGGGCCAGCCAATAGACAACCAGGGGCAGCGGCAGGAGCAGCAAGATCAGCGGCCATTCAAACTGCAGCACGGTTGCCCTCCCGAACCGGGTCCTGCGCCGCAAGCAAGGCCCGCAGCTGGGCCGGGCGCAGCCGCCGGTGCTCTGCCAGCCAGCTCATGGTGAGATCGTGAAGCGGGCGCAGCTCGTGGGTTGTGGGTACCGGGCGATAGGGCAGGCTCAGCAGATCGCGCCCGGGACCCCGCGAAAATTCCGTGCCCGGCTTTGCCGATGTCCCGTCGAGAAACTGCAGCCAGGCCGGCCCGTGCAGCCCACTCACCGGCGGAGCCGGGTAGGCCGTCAGTGCGGTACGACGCAGGATTTGACTCAGATCGTGAACATAGCGGTCGCGGTCGGCATCGGTCTGCATCCGCGCCCAGGCCTCATCCAGTTCGCGGCAGGCGGCACGACGATAGCCCCGGCGAAGATGCCGCAGATAAAGCAGCCCGGCTGCCAAGGCCAGCCCCGCCAGCAGTAATAGCGCAAGGATCCACCAGCCGGGGGCGGGGGGCCACCAGCCAACGGGATCGGGTACATGAATGTCGCGCAGCTGCGCCAGCGGGTCTTGTTCGTTCATGATCGCTTGCGGCCGGCGCCGTTGCCGCGGCCGAACAGCTGCCGCATGAGGGTGATTTCGTCGTCCGCCGTGCTGATGGCGTAAAGGGGCATCTTCAAGCCCTGGGCCTGCCTCTTCAGTCGCTCGAAGCGTTGCTCGTAGCGCGAATGGAAGTCTTCCCGCAGGCGCGGATCATCCGCGGAGATCTGCAGCCGCTCCCGTCCATCGGAAACCGTGAGTAGACCGGTGGCGGGCAAAGCTTGTTCCAGGGGGTCGCTGACCAGCAGGAGAATGACGTCGGTGTGGCGGGCAAGCAGATAGAGCTGCTCGCGGCACTCTTCGTCAAAATCCTGGAAGTCGCTGATCAGGTATACGGCGCTGCCGGGGCGGGCGATCCGGCGGATATCCTGTATCACGGTGGCCAGCGACAAATGACGCTCGCGCAGTAACGGAGAGCTGAGTTTATGGTTGTACTCGTCGAGCCGCTGAATCAGCTCCAGCGCGGCGTGTTTGGCGCGGCGGGGGCGCACGTCGCGATGATCGTCGTTGCCGAACACCAGACCGCCCACCCGGTCGTTGTTGTTCAGCGAAGCCCAGGCCAACAGGCTGGCCAGATGGGCACAGAGAACAGATTTGAAGCAGCGCTCACTGCCGAAAAACAGATTGGCGCGCTGATCCGCCGCGATGAAGGTGGGCCGCTCCCGCTCTTCGCGGAAGACCTTGGTGTGCGGCACCTGAGTGCGGGCGGTCACCCGCCAGTCGATGGTGCGAATGTCGTCTCCCGGGTGGTACACCCGAACCTCTTCGAACTCCATGCCGCGACCGCGAAAGCGCGTGCGGGCGCTGCCCGTGAGGCTGGCGCGGCTGTCGCGCTGCATGGTCAGCTGCAGGTCCCGTGCGGCAAAACGCAGCTTCAGCAGTGCCGCCATCTCCGTATAGGGGCCACGCGCCTGCAGCTCATCGGCGGTCAATGCAGTCGTCGAGTCGATCACGACGGAGCTCATCAGGCGACGGGAACGACGGTCAGCAATCGGTCGATGACCTGATCGGCAGTAATGCCATTTGCTTCGGCTTCGAAGCTGAGGATCAGCCGGTGGCGCAGCACGTCATGCAGCACTGCCTGCACATCGTCAGGGCTGACGAAGTCCTGCTGGCGCAGCCAGGCCCGGGCCCGGGCGCAGCGATCAAGCGCGATCGTGCCGCGTGGGCTGGCGCCGAACTCGAGCCAGCTGGCCAACTCGTCGCTGTACAGACCCGGCTCGCGGGTGGCGATGATCAGCTGGACGATGTATTCCTCCACCGCCGGCGCCATATGAATCGTCAGAGCTTGCTGCCGCGCCTGCTTCAGTACCGACTGCCTTACCATTGCCGGCGGCTCGCTGCGGGTCTGCAGGGCTTCGTTGCGCACCAGCTTCAGGATGTCGGTTTCCGCCCTGGTGTCGGGGTAGGCCACCCGCACATGCATCAGGAACCGGTCCAGTTGGGCTTCGGGAAGCGGGTAGGTGCCCTCCTGCTCGATGGGGTTCTGGGTGGCCATGACCAGAAACAGTTCGGGCAAATTGTAAGTCTTGCTGCCGACACTGATCTGCCGTTCAGCCATGGCTTCCAACAGCGCCGACTGTACCTTGGCCGGGGCGCGGTTGATTTCGTCCGCGAGCACCAGATTGTGGAAAATCGGTCCTGGTTGGAATTCGAAGCTGCCGTTCTCGGGCCGATAGATGTCGGTGCCGGTCACATCGGAGGGCAGCAGGTCGGGCGTAAACTGGATCCGGTGAAAATCGCCTTCGATCCCGTCCGACAGGGTCTTTACCGCCTTGGTCTTGGCGAGCCCGGGCGGACCTTCCACCAACAGGTGGCCGTCCGCGAGCAGCGCGATGATCAGTCGTTCGACCAGAAGCGTCTGGCCGATGATCTGGCTGTTCATCCAGTCCTGCAGTGCCTGCAGCTGACTTGCGGCCGGGCTTTGGGAAGCAGCAGTCTGGGATTCGAGGGCGGAAGAGGACTCGTTGTTCATTTATGGCTTCCTTCTGCGCAGGTCGGTCGGCAGCAAATCTGGCGGGCCGAGAGGCCGGGTCTCGGGCCGTGAGCTTTGAGATCGTCGGCCTTCGAGCCTTTGACCTTCAAGTCTTTGACCTTCAAGTCTTTGAAATGGCGTGTGATTTTACCGGTCACCTGAAGTGAATGTCGAGATTTGCAGCCTCGGGCCGCGGGGAGGAAGGTCAAGACGTAACTCCGGAAGACGAAAGATGAATAGAAAGCGCGCGGCGCGTGAAGTTCCCGTCCAGCTTGGGCATAGTGCTTGCTCGTATTGGCATGTCCTTGGAAAGATGAGTCCTGCACAATAAATCAGGAACGCAGACTTTGATCCGAAATCAGGGCGTTCACACAGTCAGAGTTAACTCACCGACAACAATGGGGTTGAAGCGTGGCTATTGATACCGAGGAAATCGTCGATAGCGAGGATTTCGTTGCACGGGCGCAAAGAATATTCGCCGAGATGCTGGAAGGCGTCACCAGTTCGAATGTACCCACACCGAGAAAGGTACCGGAGCATTTTCCGCGCTTCGTCGAGCAGTATTTCCATCTCTATCCGCTGGAAGAACTGGTGGGCTGGCAGTGGAGTGACGTATTCGGCTGCGTCTATCAATGGTGGCGGTTCATCCAGAAGCACGAGCTGAGTCGGCCCAAGGTCAAGGTGTTCAATCCCAACCTCGAAGAACACGGTTGGATAAGCGGGCATACGGTGGTCGTGGTTCTGCAGCGGGACATGCCCTTTCTGGTGGATTCCATCCGCATGGAGATCAACCGCCGCAACATCGCCATTCACACCGTGAAGAGCACGCTTCTTTCCATCGCCCGCGATGAAAACGACCAGCTGAAGGCGATCAATGGCAGCCAACGGACGGAAGAGGGGGACTTCCACAAAGAAGCCCTGCTGTTTCTGGAAATCAATCTGCACACGGACGAAGGGGAGCTGGAGGAAATCGCCGAGGGGCTGGAGGGCGTGCTGCGGGAGGTGGAAACCGCCGTTGATGCCTATCCCGTTCTGATGGATCAGGCCAGGGAATCCATCGCCAACCTGAAGCGCGGTCGCGAGCAGAGTGGCCCAGAGGAGGTGGAGCGCAGCCAGGAATTTCTCGCCTGGATGATCGACGGCTACTACACCTTTCTCGGCTATCGGGAATACGACATCGTCATGCGCGATGGCATGGAAGTGCTGGTGGAAAACCTCCAGCAACGCAAGGGAACCCTGACGCTGTCGCAGGCACCGGCGCAGGAAATCGTGCTGAACGAACAGGTTCCCGGTGTTGAGGAATTCTACTCCTCGCCGCGGCTGCTCAGTTTTGCCAAGGCCTCCGAACACTCCCGGGTTCACCGCGCCGCCTATCCCGATTACGTGATCGTCAAACGCTTCGATGAGCAGAACAAGGTTTGCGGGGAAAGTCGCTTTGTCGGTCTTTATACCTCGCCGGTGTATTACCGCACACCGGCGATCATTCCGATTATCAAGGACAAGGTTAAGTACGTTCTGGACAAGTCGGGCTGGGATCCGAACAGTCACGACGGAAAAATGCTCCGGCAGGTCCTGGAAACCTTCCCGCGCGACGAACTGTTTCAGGCCACGGCAAAAGAGCTTTACGACGTAGCGATCCGAGTGGCGCAGATCAATGAGCGCTACCGTGTGCGCCTGTTCATGCGCCGGGGGCCTTACGGAAAATTCATCAGCTGCATCATCTACGTGCCGCGCGATCTGTTCAGTACCGCCATTCGGATCAAGATACAGGACATCATCGGCGAAGCGGTAGGGGC
Organism: Proteobacteria bacterium 005FR1; assembly: GCA_026192395.1. Lineage (GTDB taxonomy): Bacteria > Pseudomonadota > Gammaproteobacteria > Pseudomonadales > Cellvibrionaceae > WACF01. Next base: position 1,166,009 of record WACF01000001.1, on the reverse strand, counting down.
GACGGAGCACGAGTTCACCACCTATTTCTCCGAGTCGATTCTTGCCCGTGTCCATCTGGTGTTCAAAGTCGATCCAGCCAACCCCAAGCCCTATGATGTCGCCCGGCTGGAGCAGCGCATCATCAGCGTGATCCGTTCCTGGGAGGATCACCTGTTCAATTCGCTGGTGGAGTTCCTCGGCGAGGAGCAGGGCAGCCACTACTTCAATCAGTTCAAGGATGCCTTCCCGACCAGCTATCGGGAACACTATGACGCACGCACGGCTGTGCACGATATCCAGACCTTTATCGAGCTTCGCAGCAGTGACGACATCGCGATGAATTTTTATCAGCCGGTGAGCGTCGATGATCGCTTCGTGCGCTTCAAGATATTCAGTCTGGATAAATCCCTCGAGCTGTCCGACGTGATTCCCGTGCTGGAGAATCTGGGTCTTCGGGTAATTGGTGAACACCCCTTCAAAATCAAACGTCCGCCGTCGATTGGACAAGGAGGGCGGGACAAGGGCGAAACTCATACCATCTGGCTGCACGATTTTGAGCTGCGCTATGACCTGCCGGTGACCATCGATGTCCACGCCGCCAAGGCGCATTTCCAGGATGCCTTCGCGGCGATCTGGCACGGCAAGGCCGACAGCGACGCTTTCAACCGGCTGGTGCTTGGTGCCCGTCTGAACTGGCGGGAAGTGGCGGTGCTGCGTGCCTATGCAGCTTACATGAAGCAGACTCTGTTCAATTTCAGCCAGTCCTACATCGCCAATACTCTGGCCCATCACCTGGACATCACCCGCAATCTCATTGCGCTGTTCAAGGCGAACTTCGACCCGCGACTGAATCAGAATCGCGAGAAGGACCTGGAGCGCATCGAGCGGCTCAATAAAAAGATCGTGCAAAGCCTCGATGGCGTTCGCAATCTCAACGAAGACACCATCATCCGACGCTATCTCGATCTGATTAACGGCACACTGCGCACCAATTTCTTCCAGGCCGAAGACGATGGCAGTACCAAAAGCTACATCAGCTTCAAGTTTGCACCGCGCAAAATCGCGGGCATTCCCGAGCCTCGTCCGCTTTACGAAATCTTTGTCTATTCACCACGGGTGGAGGGCGTCCATCTGCGCGGCGGGAAGGTGGCTCGTGGCGGGCTGCGCTGGTCGGACCGACTGGAAGATTACCGCACTGAAGTGCTCGGTCTGGTAAAAGCCCAGCAGGTGAAAAACGCGGTGATCGTTCCGGACGGGGCGAAGGGCGGCTTCGTGGCCAAGCAAATTCGCAACGAGTTTACCCGGGAGCAGATACAGGCCGAAGGCGTCGAGTGCTACAAGATCTTTATCCGCGGCCTGCTGGATATCACCGATAATCTGAAAGACAACTCACTGGTCGTGCCGGAAAAAGTCGTGCGGCATGATGGCGACGATCCTTATCTGGTCGTGGCGGCGGACAAGGGGACTGCAACTTTCTCCGATACCGCCAACCGGATTTCCCATGAGTACGAGCACTGGCTCGGCGACGCCTTCGCTTCCGGCGGCAGCCAGGGCTATGATCACAAAAAGATGGGCATCACGGCGCGCGGCGCCTGGGTCGGCGTGCAGCGCCATTTTCGTGAGAAGGACATCAACATCCAGGAGCAGGATTTCACGGTCGTCGGCATTGGCGACATGTCCGGCGACGTGTTTGGCAATGGCATGCTGCTGTCGGAGCACATCTGTCTGGTGGCCGCCTTCAATCACCTGCACATTTTCGTGGACCCGACGCCGGACCCGACAACCAGCTTCGCCGAACGCAAGCGCTTGTTCGAGGCGCCGAAAAGCAGCTGGCTCGACTATGACCAGAAGCTGATCAGTAAAGGCGGCGGTATATTCCCGCGTGACGCCAAGTCGATCAAGCTCACGCCGGAAATGCAGCGGGTATTTGCGATCAATGTCGAGGAGCTGACCCCTAACGACTTCATTCGCGCGCTGATGAAAGCACCGGTGGATTTGATCTGGAACGGCGGCATCGGCACCTACGTGAAGGCGGAAACCGAGACCCACGCTCAGGTGGGTGACAAATCAAACGACGCGGTGCGCGTGAACGGCAACGAGCTGCGTTGCCGGGTATTCGGCGAAGGCGGCAATCTGGGCATGACCCAACTGGGGCGAGTGGAGTACGCGCTCTCGGGAGGTGCCTGCAACACCGACTTCATCGATAACTCCGGCGGCGTGGATTGCTCGGACCATGAGGTCAATATCAAGATCCTGCTCAATGAGCTGGTGCTCAACGGCGACCTCACGCAGAAGCAGCGCAACAAACTGCTGGCCGAGATGACCGAAGACGTGGCGGCGCTGGTGCTGACCAACAACTATCTGCAGACCCAGGCCATCAGTCTCGCTCAAAGTCAGGCTCTGCAGCGAATGGGTGAATACCGCCGGCTGATCCAGAGCATGGAGGCCGAGGGTCGGCTCGATCGCCAGCTGGAGTTCCTGCCCGACGATGAGACGATGGTGGAGCGCCAGGCCAATCAGCAGTCGCTGACCCGCCCGGAGCTCTCGGTGATGATGTCCTATGCCAAGGTGATGCTGAAGGAAACCCTGGCGACCAGGAATCTGTCCCGGGACCCCTATGTAGCGCGCGCCCTGGAAACCCCTTTCCCGGACATATTGGTCGAGAAATATCGCAAGCCCATTTACGAGCACCGCCTGCGCAAGGAGATCATCGCCACCCAGGTGGCCAACGATATAGTCAACAACATGGGCATCACCTTCTGTCACCGACTGATGGAATCCACCGGTGCCAAGCCCAGCCAGGTAGCCAAGGCCTACATCGCCGCGCGGGACATTTACGGACTGATTGACTTTCGCAAGCAGGTGGAGGCGCTCGACTATCAGGTACCGGCGCAGCTGCAGTTGACCCTCTTGCATAGCATGGTTCGCAAGGTGCGTCGCGCCACCCGCTGGTTCCTGCGCAACCGCCGCGGCAGTCTGCACCCGGAGACCGAGGTGGAGCGATTCAGGCCGATAATTCGCAAGATCCACGAGGCACTGCCGGACGTCTTGCGCGGTGCCGCTCGCGATGACTGGGACCGGGAGTACAACCGCCTGGTAGCGCTCGGCGTACCCGCCAGGCTCGCTTCCATGGCGGCGATGCCGTCCAATCTCTACAGCGGTCTTGGCATGGTCGAAGCGGCCCGCCAGACCGACACTGACGCGTTGCGCGCGGCGGAAGCGTATTTTCTGCTCGGCGATAAAATCAATCTGCACTGGTTCGCCAATCAGATCGCCGAGGCCAAGGTGGAAAGCTACTGGCAGGCAATGGCACGGGAAGCCTATATGGACGATCTCGAAGCCCAGATCCGCATGCTGGCGGTGGCGACCCTGCGAATGGCCGGCAAGAATCAGCCGCTGGATGAGGCGATCGACATCTGGACCCGCCAGCAGAAGGTGCTGATCGAGCGGTGGCGGAACATGGTCAGCGAACTACAGGGCGCCCCCGGCACCGACTTCGCCATGTTCTCCGTGGCCCTGCGCGAACTGCTGGATCTGGCCCAGGCCAGTCAGCACGGGGAGCCAGCGGATGTGGAGAACGGGGAAGCGGGCATGGAACTCGGGCAGTCGCGAGTCTCCGGTCTATAGTCGCCGGAGCCCAGTCTCCAGTCGCCAGAGATGTGAGATGTGAGTCGTGAGACGAAAAAAGGGACATCGCCCCTTTTTTCGTCATTCCGGCGCAGGCCGGAATCCATGGAACCGAAGGCACTGGAGTGCCTGGTCAGCACCCCTGGGAGCTGGATTCCGGCCTGCGCCGGAATGACGACGCGGTGGACGGATGCTATTGGTCTCGAATCGGAGTCCGTGACTGGAGACGGGAGACTGGAGGCTGGAGACTGGAGACTAGCGACCGTTTTCTGTAAGCTGCGCCCGCCAAATCAACCACTTCCGCGCGCACATGTATTCTCTTCTACGCCCCCTGCTGTTTCAGCTCGACGCTGAGCGAACTCATCAATTAACCCTGGGTTCTCTCGACTTTGTCTCAGGCCTGGGTCTCAGCGGCTTAGTCGCCAGGCCGGTGCCGGCCAATCCGGTAAAGGTCATGGGGCTGGAGTTTCCGAATCCGGTGGGTTTGGCGGCCGGGCTGGACAAGAACGGCGATCATCTGGAAGCACTGGGCAAGCTCGGATTCGGCTTCGTTGAAATCGGCACGGTCACGCCCAAGCCGCAAGCGGGCAATGCCAAGCCGCGCTTGTTCCGTCTCGAAGAGCACCAGGCGATTCTCAATCGCATGGGCTTCAACAACAAAGGTGTGGATCATCTTGTCGAGCGGGTGAAGCAGCGCCATTACCGGGGCATTCTCGGCATCAACATCGGCAAAAATGCCGTCACGCCGGTGGAAGATGCGGAAAGCGACTACCGCATTGGTCTGCAGAAGGTCTATGCCTTTGCCGACTACATCACCATCAATATCTCCTCGCCCAATACGCCCGGGCTGCGCACCCTTCAATACGGTGAACAGCTGCAGCGGCTGCTGGACATGATCAAAACTCAACAGGACGAACTCGCCAGGACTCACGGGCGCTATGTACCCATCGCGGTGAAGATCGCGCCGGACATGACGGAAGATGAACTGCGGCAGGTTGCGAACAATCTGGTCTCGGCGGGTATCGACGGCGTGATCGCCACCAATACGACCCTGAGCCGGGAGGCGGTTGCGGGGCACAGACATGCGGCAGAAGCGGGCGGTCTCAGCGGCGCACCGCTGACCGAGCTTTCCACTCGTGTCATCGAGCAGTTGCACGCGGAGCTCGGCGGCAAGTTGCCGATCATCGGGGTCGGTGGAATCATGACGGGCGCCGATGCGCAGGCGAAGATCGCAGCTGGGGCGACACTGGTGCAGTTGTACAGTGGATTGATCTATCGGGGACCGAAGCTGATTTCCGAAGCGGCGGACGCAATTGCGTCCGCTGTCCGCCCGGAAGGCGCCGTTGTCTGAGTTGTGGTCTCAAGCCGAAGGCATGATCACCCCTCATCGTGACGCCAGCCCGCGGGAGGCGGGCTTGCGAGTACACCCTTAGGGTGTGGATGTGCGCTTTCGCGCGGTCCTGTTGAGGAGACAGGAAACAGTCGGAAATTGATTTTACTTTTCGAATTCTCTGGTTGAGTGATCTACATGGGATTCAGTTGGAAGTTACTCAGTTTCTGTGCCGTTGCTGCACGGTTGAATCCATTCCAGTGGTCTTCGCGCCCTTCACGCCAGCCGTTTAACCATTCGTGCCGGGCCGGACCGAAATCGAAGGGACATAAGCTGCGGGAGCGTCCCATCACTCCGGCTTGATAGCCTTTTCCGAATGCGCGGTCTGCTTGATTGCGTTTTTGGCGTTTCATAGGTGGAGCACCTCCCAGAGTGAACGTGATTTGCTTTCGCCGCAAAACGGTTTTCCGGAACAAGTTCGTGGAAAGCGTGCGGAAAAAGCGGTGTTACAAAACAGCTCTCAGCTAACCTCCGGCGAAAAATGTGATCTCATGTGCATCTTCTGCCATAACGATTTCGCAGATACTCGCCACAGGACTGCATGCCTGAGTCAGTCATGTAAAAAGGGGCACTGACCGAGATCAGTAATCGAGACCCGAGTCAGTCGTCAGGAGGGCCGCTACACGCGGGCCGAGGTTCAGTACACACAAATCGAAACGCTTTGTGAATGATTTAATAGTCATATGCTGCGCAAGCGTTATGGCAGCCGGGCATAATGTAAACAAGTTCTTGAATTTGCACGTTTTTACAGGTTGAGCAAAATGTCACAGCACCATGCGCTGTTTTTCAGCTGCCCGAAAGGACTGGAATCCATACTGCAGGATGAACTGGCCGCCCTCGGCGGCAGTGATCTGCGCCAGACGGTGGCGGGAGTCTACGCCACGGGTGATCTCACCTTTGCCTATCGGTGCTGCCTGTGGTCGCGGCTGGCCAACAAGGCTTTTCTGCCACTGGACAAAATCGCCGCCGATTCTGCGGACGAACTCTACGAAGGCGTTCACGCCATCGACTGGTCGCAGCACCTGCGCGCTGACGGTAGCTTGTGGATCGATTTCATCGGCACCAACGAGGGCCTGCGCAACTCGCAGTTCGCGGCGCAAAAAGTGAAGGACGCCATCGTGGATCGCCTGCGTCTACCGGATGGCCAGCGACCCAGTGTGCTGCGGGATAATCCCGATCTTATCGTTAACGTGCGCCTGAGCAAGCAGAAGGCTGTGGTGAGCATCGACCTTGCGGGAGCCAGTCTGCACAAGCGCGGTTATCGCACCGACTCGGTGCTCGCGCCCCTGAAGGAAAACCTCGCCGCAGCACTGCTGGTTCGCAGCAATTGGCTGTCGGTGGCCGAACAGGGCGGCGCCTTTATCGATCCCATGTGCGGCAGTGGCACACTGCTGATCGAAGCGGCAATGATGGCCGCGGACATCGCGCCCGGTATCTGGCGTTCGCAGTTCGCCTTTGAACGCTGGCTCCAGCATGATCCCGCAATCTGGCAGCAGCTGAAAGCTGAAGCCGAGCAGCGCCGCCAGCGAGGGCTGGCGCGAGGACTGCCCGAGATCCGCGGCTACGACGAGCATCCGCTGGCGATCCGCGCCGCCGAGCGAAACATCGAAGCGGCTGGACTGGGCGAGTTTGTACGGGTGCTGCGAAAGCGGCTGGAGGAGTTCAAGCGTCCCACTCACGGTGAGCTGAATTCGGGCCTTTTGCTGACCAATCCTCCATATGGAGAGCGCCTTGGTGAGCATCAGGCGCTGGTGCCTTTATATCGTCGACTTGGCGATGTTCTGAAGAACGATTTCGTCGGCTGGCAAGCGGGTGTGTTTACCGGTAACCCGGAGCTTGGCAAGGTGATGGGCCTGCGCAGTCAGAAAAAGTACAAGCTGTTCAATGGCAGCATACCGAGCGAATTGTTGCTGTTCGATGTGCGGGAGGAGAACTTTGTATCCGACCGGGGCGAAAGAAAAATTGATCCTGCCGCGGAGCTGTCGCCCGGCGCGGAAATGGTCGCGAATCGCCTAAAGAAAAATCGCAAGCAGCTTGAAAAAGAATTCCGCAAACGCAGCATCGACTGCTACCGTGTTTACGATGCAGACCTGCCCGAGTACGCAGCTGCGATCGACCTTTACGGTGATCATGTCCACATCCAGGAATATGCTCCGCCGAAAACCGTCGAAGCGCGCAAAGCCGAAGCGCGGCTGATGGAGATTCAGCAGGCGGTTGCGTCCGTGTTTCAGGTGGACGGCGACAAGATCAGCGTGAAGCAGCGCCGTCGCAATCCGGGCAAACAGCAGTACGAAAAGCTTCAGGATAATGCGTTCGAAAAGCTGCTGACGGTCCACGAGGCGAACGCGAAATACCTCGTGAATCTCTGGGCCTATCTGGATACCGGCGTTTTTCTGGACCATCGCCTGGTACGGCAGAAGGTGGCGGAGCTGGCTCTGGGTAAACGCTTGCTGAATCTCTTCTGCTACACCGCCACTGCCACCGTACAGGCCGCGATTGGCGGTGCGCGCAGTAGCGTCAGCGTGGATATGTCCCGGACCTATCTGCAGTGGGCGCGGAAGAACTTCGAGCTGAACCGGCTCAGCCAGTGGCACGAGCTGGTCCAGGCCGACTGTCTCGCCTGGCTGGACAGCTGTCGCGAACCCTTTGACGTGATCCTGCTGGATCCGCCAAGCTTTTCCAACTCCAAGCGAATGGAGGAAATCCTGGATGTGCAGCGGGACCACGTGAAGCTGATCAAGCGCTGCATGGAACTGCTGAACCCCGGCGGAACCCTGGTATTCTCCACCAATCTAAAACGCTTCAAAATGGATGAGGAACAACTGAGCGCCTTTCGGATTGCGGACATCACCCGCGCAACCATCGACAGGGACTTCCAGCGTCACCCGGACATTCATCGCTGCTTTCTGATTACTGCTGCCTGAGAGCCGCCCGAGCACCTTACCTGAGCAATAGCCACGCCCAATGCCCAAACCGTTCAAAGTACATAGCCGCTTCAAACCCGCGGGCGACCAGCCCAAGGCCATCGATTCTCTGGTGAAGGGTCTCGAGGCGGGCCTGGCTCACCAGACTCTGCTGGGGGTGACCGGCTCCGGAAAGACATTCACAGTCGCCAACATTGTCGAGAAGGTCCAGCGGCCGACCATGGTGATGGCGCCCAACAAGACGCTGGCGGCTCAGCTCTACGGTGAGTTCAAGGAGTTCTTTCCGAACAACGCCGTGGAGTATTTCGTTTCCTATTACGACTACTACCAGCCCGAGGCCTACGTTCCTTCGTCCGATACCTTCATCGAGAAGGATGCCTCGATCAACGAGCATATCGAGCAAATGCGTCTGTCCGCCACCAAGGCATTGATGGAGCGCAAGGACTGTCTGATCGTTGCCACTGTGTCGGCCATCTACGGTCTGGGCGACCCCGATTCCTATTTCAAGATGGTGCTGCACCTGGTTCGCGGGGATCGCATTGATCAGCGCAAGATTCTTCGCCGTCTGGCGGAGTTGCAGTACACCCGCAACGATATGGATTTCCGTCGTGCGACCTATCGGGTACGGGGCGACGTAATCGACATTTATCCCGCCGATTCCGATCAGGAAGCACTGCGAATCACGCTCTTCGATGACGAAATCGAAGGCCTTACCCTGTTCGATCCGCTGACTGGCGAGGTGCTGCAAAAAGTTGCCCGTTATACGATTTACCCGAAGAGCCACTACGTCACGCCCCGGGACACTGTACTCGGCGCGATCGATCGCATCGAAGAGGAATTGAAGCAGCGGCTGGAATACCTGCGCGAAAACAACAAGCTGCTGGAAGCGCAACGACTCGAACAGCGCACCCGCTACGATATGGAGATGATGCGCGAACTGGGCTACTGCAACGGCATCGAGAACTATTCGCGCTATCTGTCCGGCCGCGACAGTGGCGAGCCGCCACCCACGTTGTTCGACTACTTGCCTCCCGATTCTTTGCTGGTCATCGACGAAAGCCATGTATCGGTGCCGCAAATCGGCGGCATGTACAAGGGTGACCGCTCGCGCAAGGAAACGCTGGTGGAGTACGGCTTTCGCCTTCCTTCGGCGCTCGACAATCGTCCCTTGCGTTTCGACGAGTGGGAAAATCTGGCGCCGCAGATGATCTTTGTATCTGCAACACCCGGACCCTATGAGGCGGAGCACGCCGGGCAGGTGGTCGAGCAGGTGGTGCGTCCCACGGGGCTCATCGACCCCGCCATCGAAGTGCGTCCGGCCAGCAGCCAGGTGGACGATGTGCTTTCGGAGATCGGCAAGTGCGTGGCCGTCAATGAACGGGTGCTGATTACGGTTCTGACCAAACGCATGGCGGAAAACCTGACCGAGTTTCTCGACGAGCACGGCGTACGAGTGCGTTATCTGCACTCGGACATCGACACGGTGGAGCGGGTGGAGATCATTCGCGATCTGCGTCTGGGCGAGTTCGATGTTCTCGTTGGTATCAACCTGCTGCGGGAAGGTCTGGATATGCCGGAGGTGAGTCTGGTGGCGATTTTCGACGCGGACAAGGAAGGGTTTTTGCGCGCGGAAAGGTCACTGATTCAGACTATCGGTCGCGCAGCGCGGAACGTGAAGGGTCGTGCGATTCTTTATGCCGACAAGATGACTGGTTCTATGGAACGAGCCATTGCGGAAACCGAACGCCGTCGGGAGAAGCAGATCGCCTACAACAAGGAACACAACATCACTCCGATGGGCATCAAGAAGCGTGTGCGGGATATTCTTGAATCGACCCACGGTCCCGCGAAGGGCGCAGGGCGCAAACGACAGGCGGTGGCGGAGCACTTCAGCGATTACGAGATAGGCGAATTGGCGTCCAAGGATGTCTGGAAGACTATCGCCAAACTGGAAGAGAAGATGTTTCAGAGTGCGAAGGATCTGGAATTTGAAGAAGCCGCAAAAATTCGCGATCAGATTGCGAAATTGAAACTGCAGGCGGAGAAGTAAGGGACTTTGCATCGACCCATGCTCCTCCCCTATACTGTGCCGAAAGAAAAAGGGTTGACGCCAACAAAGTAAGCAGTCACGAAAAAGGGCAAGAACAACAAACGCCTCGGGAAGCCCGCTGGATTCAGTTTCAGTGGGCTTTTTTTGTGCAGCACACCCCCGGGCCTGGGGGTCGGAAGCCAGCACATCGTCATTCCGGCGAAAGCCGGAATCCATACGAAGCTACCGCAGTGCCGCCGCTGGATTCCGGCCTTCGCCGGAATGACGACAACGCATCTCCCGGCTCACATCTCACATCTCACATCGCAAATGTCTATAATGTCGCGCTGACTTTCGACCCTCCCAGCCATCAGCAAGCAGAGGCCCCCATGCAATACAACACCCTGGACTGCCAGATCAATGAAGGCGTGGCAACGCTCACGCTCAATCGCCCCGACCAAATGAACTCCTTCACTGTGGAAATGGCGCACGAGCTGATCGATTTCTTTGAAAAGGCCAATGACAACGATGATATCGGAGCCATCGTAGTGACCGGCGCCGGCAAGGCCTTTTGCGCAGGTATGGATCTCTCCGCCGAAGGCAACGTCTTTGGTCTGGATGAGACGCAACGACCAACGCTGGAGGATATGGAGACGCGTTTCAACGATCCGGATTTTGTCAGCGGCGTTCGCGATACTGGTGGCCGGGTGACTCTGTCGATCTACAACTGCACCAAGCCGGTGATCGGCGCGATCAATGGCGCTGCGGTGGGTATTGGCGCGACCATGACTCTGGCCATGGATATTCGTCTGGCGTCGGACAAAGCCAAGATCGGTTTCGTGTTCGGCAAGATCGGGATCGTGCCGGAAGCCTGTTCGAGCTGGTTTCTGCCGCGCATTGTCGGCATGTCCCAGGCGCTGGAATGGGTGCTTACCGCCGACATCTTCGACGGTGAAGAGGCAAAACGCGGTGGTCTGGTCCGCGATGTGATTGCCGCCGACCAGTTGCTGGAAGAGGCGCAAAAGCTTGCGCGCAAGATCGTTCAGAACCGCTCACCGGTGGCGATTGCCCTGGCCCGGCAGATGCTCTATCGCAACTCGGCCCAATCGCATCCGGTCGAAGCACACAAGGTGGATTCGCTGGCGATGTTTTACACCAGCATCGGTGATGGCAAGGAAGGGGTTCGAAGCTTCCTGGAGAAACGTCAGCCTGAGTTTACCTCCAAAGCCAGCAGGGACATGCCGCCGTTCTATCCCTGGTGGGAGAATGAAGCAGGTAAAAAGTGATGGACGATCTATTGCTGGAGCAGATCATCGAGTTGCAGACCAAGGTGCAGTTTCAGGAAGACGCGCTGCACAAACTGGATGAGGTGGTCGTTCAGCAGTCGGGTCTGATTGACCGGCTCCACCGCAAGGTCAAGGAGCTGGAAGACAGAATGGAGCAGCTGCGCTACGAGCGCAGCCAGCCCCAGGATCTCGGTGACGAGAAACCCCCTCACTACTGAGGTCGCGATTTGGCGACCTTTTCCAATGCGTTTTGCAGGCCTGCCAGGTCGAAGGGCTTCAACAGCGACACGGGCTGGGGTTGGATTGCCAGCTCTGCGGATAGCTGAGCTCCGGACGCGACGATGATGCCGATGTGCGGCTGCAGTTTCTTCGCGTACTCCGCCAGCTCCAGTCCGGAGCGGCCTGGCAGGTTCACATCAGTGATCAGCAGATCGAAGCTGCTTTCGCGCAGCAGGCTCATTGCCTCTTCCGCTCCGATCGCGCCGCGTGGCTGGTGATCGAGCGCTTCCAGCAGCTTGCAGAGTGCACGCCGGCTGTCGCTTTCATCTTCAACTACCAGAATTCGAAGCTTTTGCGATGGCGGGGTGTCGAGTCGTTCCGTTCTGCTTCCCTCGGCCTTTTCGTCCAGCATCCGGCGAAGCTTGCGGGCCAGATCTTCGCGGCGATAAGGCTTGCTGAGCAGCTGCACGCCCGGGTCCAGGCGCCCGCCATGGACGATGGCATTCTGGGTGTAGCCCGATGTGAACAGCACGGCGATGTCCGGGAAAAGCTCTGTTGCCCTGGCGGCAACCTCGGTGCTGAGCACCGGTCCCGGCATCACCACGTCGGTAAACAGCAGATCGATGGTCGCGCCGCTTTCCAGAATGCTCAATGCACTTTCGCCGCTGCTGGCCTGTAGCACCGTGTAGTCGAGATCTTCGAGCATGGACACCACAGTATCCCGAACGGCCTGATCGTCTTCGACCACCAATATGGTCTCGGTACCGCCGCGAGCCGGTCCGCGCAACTGGCGAAGTGGTTCCGCGGCGGGTTTGAAAGAGCGGGGCAGGTAGATCTTGAAGGTGGTGCCGTTACCCAGCTCGCTGTAGATCCGGATATGGCCGCCGCTCTGCCTGGTGAAGCCGTAGGCCATGCTTAACCCCAGCCCAGTTCCCTGGCCTTCTTTCTTGGTGGTGAAGAAGGGTTCGAAAGCACGCTCGATCACTTCGGGTGTCATGCCGTGACCGGTATCGGAAATGGCCAGCAACACGTACTGGCCGGGCGGAACATCGGGGGCGGTTATGACGTAGTGGTCGTCCAGCAGTGCATTGCTGGCTTCCAGAGTAAGCTTCCCGCCATTTGGCATCGCGTCGCGAGCATTGAGGGCGAGATTGAGCACCACGTTTTCCAGCTGGTGAGGGTCCACCAGGGTCGCCCACAATCCGCCTGTCACCACGGTTTCCATCTCGACGGTTTCGCCCAGCGCCCGTCGCAGCAGGTCATCCATGCCCTTGAGAACCTGGCCGAGATCCACCGATGCAGGTCGCAGCGGCTGACGGCGGGCAAAAGCCAGCAGTTGTGAAGACAGTTTGCTGCCCCTCTCGACGGCCTCGATAGCCGTTGCGAGGTAGTGCCGAGACTGCTCAGCCGTGTCCGCTTCCTCGTCTAGCAATTGCAGAAGCTGCAGATTGCCGGAAATGATCTGCAGCACATTGTTGAAGTCATGAGCCACGCCGCCGGTCAGCTGGCCGATGGCTTCCAGTTTCTGGCTGCGTTGCAGTGCTTCCTGGCTGGCTTGCAGTTCCGCGGTACGCTTTTCCACGAGTTCTTCGAGCCGGGTCTGGTGCGCCGCGAGTTTTTCCTGAACGAGTTTCTGCTCAGTGACATCGTGGCCCTGACAGAAAATGCCACTGATGCTGCCATCGGTCTCAAGAATCGGCTGGAATACAAAATCCACAAAACGTGTTTCCATCTGCGCACCCGACTGACGTCGCACGGCAATGGCCATGCTCCGACCCACGTGCGGCTCGCCGCTCTCGTAAACCTGGTCGAGCAGCGCGAGGAAGTCCTGCCCCTGCATTTCCGGCAAGGCCTCGGCCGCCGGCTTGTCAAGAATCGAGCGATTGCCCACGACCTGCAACCAGGCGTCATTCACGACTTCGAATACGTGATTGGATCCAGCGGTAACGGCGATGAAGCCGGGTGCCTGTTGGAACAGGAACAGCAAACGGCGTCGCTCGGAATCCACCAGCCGGGTTGCCCGACGTTGCGCCGCGCGCTCCGCTTCCAGTTTCTGCCGGCGTTGAGAGATATCGCGGATGACCAGGGTCACGCCCATGAAGCGGGCGTTCTCGTCGCGCACCGCGGAGCAAACGCTTTCGACCGTCAAGGTGCGATGGTCCAGGCTGCATCGCGCTTCCACGGTGAGGGTTTCAGCGTACCTGGGGATTCTGTCGAGGGTGTATTCGATTTCCGGTGTGCAAAACGGCAGTTCCGTGGCCATTCGACCAATGGCCTGCTCTTCGCCGAGGTTGAACAGCCTTGCGGCCCCGGAGCTCCAGTAGCGAACCCGCAACTCGGCGTCGGTTGCAATGATCGCGTCCTGGGTATGAGCAAGGAAGGCTGCCAAATAGTAATCAGACAGCGTCGTCTGAGTCTGCTGGCGACTCTCCGACCGGAAGCTGCGAATCTGGCGGTTGGCCCGGGCCAGTGTGAGTTGCAGTCGTTGCCGCTGGCGGGCCGCTTCGGCGAGGTGCAGAATCTTCTCGGCGAACCCGGGTTCGTTCAAGGAGACTGCGGACCAGCGCAAGCCGATAGCGGGTATCGTCGCGATCTTCTGCTGCAGATCGCTGACCTGTTCGGCGATTTGCAGAAAGATCAGGTGGGTGCTGGAGTTGCATTTCTGCATTGCCAGTACCAGCGAGGTGATATGCAGGACGCCCGGCGCAACCACAACGACAGCGGGCTCCTCGCCGGCGGCCGCGGCCGTGCACAGGTAATCGGCCGCATCCGCTTCGGACACTGCAACGAAACCGATTGCCTTCAAGGCATCCTGATTTCGGAGAAAGGCGAGATCTTGTTCCGATTGGGTACCAGTGTTTTGGACCAGCAGCGCGGGAATACTCACGGTGAATCAGCCTGTTTCTATCAGAGTGCTACCTAACAATGGTCTTACCAAGACCAACCACCAACGTTAAAGCAATGGGCTAATGCAAAAAGCGAATGTCAAAAAGCTAAAGCAAAGGCAGGTCCAGAAGCGCGCGCCCGGTCCAGAGTTTCAGAAGATCGGTGGTGGGAGCCATCACATGGCCCGCACGGGCATCCCGCAGCATTTGCGCGAGGCGGCTGTTATCGCGATAGGCCATACCGCCGCAGAGCGTCATGGCCTCGTTTGCCAGCGAAACGGCCGTTTCAGCCGCCTGCGCCTTGCAGGAGAGGATGAAGGGGAGGGCATCGGCTTCGCCGAGATCCCCCCGGCGACCAGCCTCGCGGATCAGACTGCGGGTCTTTTCCACTTCCATCCACATCTCGGCGAAGCGACTCTGAATCACGTCGTTTTCCGCCAGCGAACCCCCGGAATGATCATAGCGGCGCTGACGCAAATGCGCGCGGGTGGCGTCCAGCGCGGACTGGGCGATTCCCAGGTAGGTGCCCGCCATGGCCATCAGAAAATAGGGCGCGATCACCTCGAAGACATACCACACCTGATCGCCCATCTCGCCCAGCAGATTCTCCGCCGGCACCCTGGCATCGCTCAAGGATGCGCCGCGGGAGGAATTGCCACGCATGCCAAAGCCTCGCCAGGGCTCCATCCACTCGAGCCCGTCCGTATTCCCGTCTATTACCAGACAGCTGAAGTCGCCCAGCTGGTGTTCTCCCGCCTGCGCCACGACCGATACCACATAGGAATCCGCATGGCTGCCGTTGGTGATGAAGTGCTTGCTGCCATTGACGACCAGCGCATCACCCTCAGCTGTCATCTGCGTGGCGGGCAGATAGAAGTGGGAACCGCTGCCGGATTCCGAGACTGCCAGGGTCGTGATGTGCTCGCCGCGGGCAATGGCGCGCAGGTATTTGTCTTCCTGCCGGGGCGTGGATTTGGCCGCAATCACGGCCGTGCCAACGCAATGCATGCCGAAGCACAGTGCAGAGGAAGGGCAGGTCTGGCCGATGATCTCGGTCAGCATCGACAGACCCAGCAAGCCCTGGCCGTGGCCACCGAGTCGTTCCGGGACCTGCAAGCCCATCAGTCCGGCCTGGGCGAAGGCTTGCATGGAATGGGCGGGCCACAAGCAGTCACGGTCGACCTGCTCGGCCAGCGGCAGCACGTGGTCTTGTACGACCTGTGTTGTCAGCTCACTGAGCTGCGCGAGTCTGGAGCCAGTCACATTCAATCCCGTTGTATTCATTGTTGTTAAAACCAGTATATTCTGTGGGGATACTGCAGTGCGGCCATTATCTCGCGCGGGGCGCGGCCAGAAAATGGACGCGGGAGTGTATCCCAAACCCGCTCGCAATCACCACCTAGGTGCCACAGGAGTTTGGACATGGCGAACATAGTTCTGATCCAGGGACATCCGGATACTGCATCACACCTTGGGCACGCGCTCGAAAAGGCCTATGCAGAGGGAGCCACCGAAGCGGGCCATGAAATTCGCTCGATTCAAGTCGCGAGCCTGAATTTCGATACCTTGCGCAGCCGCGAAGAGTGGCAAAACGCCGCCCCCGCGGACGACATCCGGCAAGCGCAGCAAGCGATTGCCTGGGCTGACCACATCGTGCTCTTCTATCCGCTGTGGCTTGGCAGCATGCCGGCGCTGGTCAAAGCCTTTCTGGAGCAGACCTTGCGGCCCGGTTTCGCTCTCGATTACTCTGCCGGCAAGAACGGTTTTCCCAGAAAGCTGCTGAGCGGTAAATCCGCGCGCGTAGTGATTACCATGGGCATGCCGGCGCTGGCCTACAAGTGGTTTTACCGTGCGCACAGCCTCAAGAGTCTTGAGCGCAATATTCTCAGGTTCTGTGGCATCAAGCCGGTTCACGAAACGCTCATCGGCATGGTGGAGAATGTCGACGAAGCGAGGCGCAGTCAGTGGATAGATCAGCTGAAGAGTCTTGGCAGCGCGGGCAAGTGAAAGAATTCCAAGAAAGCGGTGAAAAGAGGGTCAAGGTGCTCGGCATAACGTCTATCAACATCCTGGTGGTAATCATCGTGGTGCTGATCCACTACGAGTTCCTCTACTGGATGACTTCGCTGATGCCGAAGCTCAAATCCACTCACCGATTTCGCATCGTCCTCGGCGTGGGTGGCGCGCTGGTCGCACACGCAGTGGAGGTCTGGGTCTTTGCCTTTGCGTACTACCTTATGCACCACACAGAGCGCTGGGGCACACTGCAGGGAAACTTCGACGGCAGCTTGCTCGATTGCGTTTACTTTTCGTTCACCACGTTTTCCACGCTGGGCTTCGGTGATATCGAGGCGATCGGGCCATTGCGCTTTCTGACCGGCATCGAATCACTGACCGGCCTCGTGCTGATTACCTGGTCAGCTTCCTTTCTCTTCGTCGAAATGCAGCGGTACTGGACGTCCCGCTAAGGAGCTTTATGCACAATCGACTGCTCGCGAACATGCTTTGCATTTTACTGGCGTTCGGTTCCTGTCTGGCCCTGGCTCAGGAAAATCCTGACCCCAAGGCGATTGTCAGGGCCGCGCTGGACCACTGGCGTGGACTGAGCTCCTACTCGGAGATGACCATGACCATTCACCGTCCCGACTGGGAGCGCAGCATGTCCATGCGCGCCTGGACGCGCGGTGACGATTACAGCCTGGTGCGCGTTACAGCGCCCGCCAAGGACTCGGGCAGTGGCACTTTGCTGATCGACAATGAGATGTGGACCTACGCTCCCAAGATCAATCGCGTGATCAAGGTGCCCTCGTCGATGATGGGCCAAAGCTGGATGGGTTCGGACTTTTCCAACAAGGACATCGCCCGCGCCGATGACATTGTCGATCAGTACAATCACAAACTGCTGAAAACCGAAGAGGTGGATGGCCACACCGTGTACCACATCGAAGCGATTCCGAAGGAGAACGCACCGGTGGTCTGGGGGAGGGAAGTGCTGCAGATTCGCGATGACTACGTGATGCTGCGCGAGGACTTCTACGATCAGGACAATGAGCTGGTCAAGAGCATGGTCACCGATGACATAGCAATGATGGATGGCCGTCCGGTCGCACGGGTGCAGCGCATGAGCAACGTGGACGAGCCGGATAAGTGGACGCAGGTCGAGGTCAAGGAAGTCGATTTCGAGGTGGACTTGCCGGACCGACTGTTCACCTTGTCAAACCTGCGTAATCCTCGCCAATAGAATCCGTTCTCAGACAGGAAGAAAAAGGAAAACACTTGCTCGAATTCCGACTGGCCTGGCGTAACCTCTGGCGGCATCCGCGGCGCACCTGGCTGACGGTGGCGGCGATGGTTTTTTCGAATATTCTGCTGGTGTTTCTGATCTCCCTGCAGCTGGGCATGTACCAGATGATGATCAATAACACGCTGCAGGTTTTTACCGGACACATTCAGCTACAGGCGCCGGGCTATCTCGACGAGCCCGGTATCCGCAAGGCCGTGCCCGACATTCAGGCGCTCGCCCGTTCAGTGCGCGATGACTTGCCGGACGTGAAGGCCAGCGCGCGGGCGATCGGATTTGCGCTCGCCTCCAGCGAGCAGCGCAGTTACGGTGTTCAGGTACTCGGCGTGGAGCCGGAGACGGAAGCGCAGGTGTCCACTTTGCCTGGATTAATCGAGCAGGGCGACTATCTCTCGCCACGACAGGATGCTGTCGATCAGGTGGTTATTGGCTCGGTGCTGGCCCGCAATCTGAAGATCGGGGTGGGCGATGAGCTCACCCTGCTGGGTTCCGGTCGAGACGGCTCCATGGCGGCGGACGTGCTCACGGTCGCGGGTATTTTTGAAAGCGGCATGCCCGATCTCGATCGCGCACTGGTGGCCATGCCGCTGAGTCGCTTTCAGGAAACCTTCTCCATGCGTGGCGCCGGGCACGCGGTGGTCATCAAGGCGGACGAGTTCTCGCAGATCGAAGCGAAGGCGGCGAAGTTGAGACGCGAATTTGGCAAGCGCGACGACCTGGTGGTGCATCAATGGGAAGAACTGCAGCCGGGACTCGAACAGGCCATTCAGGCGGACATGGCCAGCTCCTGGTTTATCTACGGGGTGCTGGTTGTGCTGGTCGCCTTCAGTGTGCTGAACACGCAGCTGATGTCGGTACTGGAACGAACCCGTGAATTCGGCATCGTGATGGCACTGGGACTACGGGCCGGACGGCTGGCGCGGCTGGTATTGCTGGAAGCTGCACTTATGGCATTGATCGGTCTCGTTCTCGGCGTGCTGCTCGGTGGCCTGGTTGCCGCCGTCATTGGTCAGGTTGGCTTCAGCTATCCGGGGCTCGAGGAAATGGCCACCCGCTTCAATCTGCCGGATCGGATGTATCCGGAAGTGTCTCTGCTCTCGGTCCTGGTGGGGCCGGCGATCATCTACTTTGCCAGCCTGCTTGCGGCCGTTTATCCGGCGCTGCGCCTGTTCTTCCTGCAGCCGGTTACCGCCATGAGGGCCGTGTGATGACAGTCCGGGCGAATAACAATGCACGGGTCCTGTTCACGCTGGCCTGGCGCTATCTCTGGCGGAACTACCGGCGCACGATCATCATGCTGCTGGCCATCGCCGTCGCGGTCTGGGCGATGATCTTCATGATCGCGTTGATGCGCGGCATGGTGGACGACATGGTGCACGGCTCCATTCGCAGCTTTATCGGCCACGTGCAGATCCATCATCCGGACTACCGCGACGATCCCAGCGTGGTGAACCGGATCGCCGCACCAGGGGGCGAGCTGCTCGAGTATCTTGAGTCGCCGTCGCTGGACTGGACCGCGCGCGTGCGTGTGCCTGCGGTAGTGTCCAGTAGCCGTGAATCCATGGGCGTGACCCTGATGGGAGTAATGCCCGAACGCGAAACGAGAATGTCCGACATTCCGGGCCAAATCAGCGCCGGACGATTTATCGAGTCCCCGGACGACTCCGGCATTGTCGTCGGCGAAAAGCTGGCGCGGCGGCTGGAGACGGATCTTGGCAAGCGCATCGTGTTGATGAGTCAGGATCCCGACAACAACATCGCCGAGCGCGGCTTCCGGATAGTCGGCATCTTCTCCGCCGAACTGGCCGCCATGGAAGAGCAGTATGTGTTTGTCGGCCTCGAAACCGCTCAGCAACTTCTGAACATTGGGGACAGCGTTTCCGAAATCGAAATACAGGGGCCGGATTACCGAAATGTCGATGCAATCTTCCGCAGCGTGCAGGAGCTGACGCCAACACGGGACGTAAGACCCTGGTACGACATCGATGCCTATCTCGGCTCCATGCTGTCGGTGATGGATGGTTTCGTGCTGGTCTGGATCGTGGTGATTTTTATGGCGCTGTCGTTCGGACTGGTGAACACCCTGGTGATGGCGGTCTTTGAACGGGTTCGGGAAATCGGTCTGATGCTGGCGCTGGGGATGCGACCTTCGGCGATTCTGTTCCAGGTTCTGCTGGAAACGTTGTTGCTGCTGGTGATCGGACTTGCGATCGGCAATGCGCTGGTGATCGCCACCATCATTCCGCTTGCCGATGGGATTGATATTTCCGCCGTCGCGGAAGGTATGGCGATGATGGGCGCTGCCAGTACTCTGTATCCGGCGCTTTACTGGCAGGATATGCTGCTCGCCAACATCATCGTGATTGTCCTGGGCTTGCTGGCGGCGGTACTCCCGGCTTTGCGAGCCAGCCGCTATGATCCCGTGCGAGCACTCACCAAAACATGACCAATAGTCTGAGTAAACAATGAGTACAGTTCTCTGCGAAAACCTGTGCAGAACCTTCCATCAGGGCGATGCGGTGATAAAAGCGCTCGACCATCTCTCGGTCAGCATAAGCCAGGGTGAGTTCATCACCTTGTCCGGGCCATCAGGCTCCGGCAAAACCACCTTGCTAAACGCTATCGGCGGCCTGGATCGCCCGGACAGTGGCAGCATCACCGTGGCGGACCAGCGCATCGACCAGATGAGCAAGGCGCAGCTCTCTGACATGCGGCTCAATAACATCGGCTTCGTTTTCCAGGCCTACAACCTCATTCCGGTTCTCTCAGCGCGGGAAAACGTGGAGTTCGTCATGCAGGTGCAGGGCGTCCCCGCGGCGGAGCGTCGCCAGAACGCAATGGAAATCCTCGAGGAAGTGGGGCTGTCGGGCATGGAGGACCGCCGCCCCGGTCAGCTTTCCGGCGGACAGCAGCAGCGAGTGGCGGTGGCCCGCGCGATCGTTTCCAAGCCCGCGCTGGTGCTGGCCGACGAGCCCACGGCCAACCTGGATTCGGTCACCATGTCCCATCTGATGGAACTCTTCGTCGAACTCAATGAAAAGCACCGCATAACGTTTCTGATTGCCACCCACGATCAGCGGGTGATGGCTTATGCGAAACGCCGGATTCACATGCAGGATGGAAAGATTGTCAGTGATGAACGGCAGTAAGCTCGACTGCATTCTCGCACATACTGTTGCCGTCGCCTTGCTTTGCTCGTCCGCGCCAGTGGCGGCGCTGGACTACGATTTTCGGGGCCATTTGAAATATCGGGTACAGGCTGCCGAGTATCCGCGCGAGAGTCTGTATCGGGATCTGTTCGGTGAACGCAGCGTCGATCAGCTGCTCGATTCCCGCTGGAATCTTTCCGCGCGGCAAGATGCCTTTGATGTGCAGATCGACTACCAGTTACAGTTGCTTGATGGCGATACGTTAAAAATCTTCAGTGATGGAGCAACACCTCCTGCCCTGTTGCCGCCTGTGTTTCCGGAAGACGACAGGCGTGTGTTCGACCTGACCCACCTCATCAGCAGCGACGACGACACGGTTCTGATCAATCGTCTGGATCGTTTCAACCTTGGCTACAGTAGCGGCAATCTGGTGATGCGAGCAGGACGTCAGGTGCTCAGCTGGGGTAACGGGCTGATCTTCAATCCAGTGGACTTTTTCAATCCCTTCGATCCCGCCGCGCTCGACACCGAATACAAGACGGGCGATGACATGTTCTACGGTCAGTACCTGCTGAACAACGGTGATGACCTGCAAGCTGTAGCGGTAGGTCGGCGTAACCAGCGCGATTCCGTCAGCGCCGACGTCAGCAGCTTCGCGCTCAAATACCACGGCTGGCTGGATAACTGGCTGCAAGGAGAGTCGTTGCTCGCCGGTGCGGAAGTCGACCTGCTGCTGGCGGAGCACTTCGACGAAGCCATTGCCGCAGCTGGTCTGGTGAAGAGTATTGGCGGCGCGGTCTGGCGCGGCGACCTGATGCTGACGGACACCGTCGATGAGGCAGTCTGGTCGGCGGTTGTGAACGTATCCTATTCCTGGGTGTGGGGCGGCAAGAACGTCAGCGCGGTTGGGGAATACTTCTACAACGGCTTTGGCCTGGAAGGCGAGAACTACACGCTGGCGACCCTTCAAGGCGAACCGGAACTGCTCGACCGTCTGCAGCGCGGCGAGCTGTACACCATCGCCCGTCATTATTTCGGCTTCTCCGCCACCGTCGAGCTCACACCGCTCTGGCTCGCCACGCCCTCCTTGCTGATCAACCTGCAGGACGAGTCGGCCTTGCTGCAGCTGAGCAACCGCTACGACATCGCTCAGAACTGGCAGCTGCTGGCCTCGCTCAATCTTCCACTGGGTTCCAGCGGAACCGAATATGGCGGCCTTGCCATGGGTCTCAATGAGGTGCTGATCGGCGCAGATAATCTCGGCAGTGAGTTCGGTCTGTTCGCACAGGTGGCGTTCTATTTCTGAATACCTTCGATCGGCTCAACAGGAGCGAAGAGATGCAGGACCATGAAGGTCGGGAGAAAATCATTTTGATCACCGGCGGCAGTCGCGGCATCGGCGCAGCGACTGCGCGGGCAGCCGCTGCGGAAGGCTACGCGGTGTGCATCAGCTTTTTGCGCAATGAGCAGGCGGCCAACGGCATTGTGAGGCAAATCGTCGACGCCGGTGGCCGTGCGATGGCCGTAAGGGCCGACGTTGGCAGCGAATCCGATGTATGCAGTCTTTTCGAAAAGTTGGAGGCGGAGCTCGGGACGCTAACAGCCCTGGTAAACAACGCGGGCATTCTCGAGCAGCACATGCGCCTGGATGCCATGGACGCCGCGCGCCTTGCCCGTGTATTCAACACCAATATCATCGGCAGCTTCCTTTGCGCCCGCGAAGCGGTGAAGCGCATGTCGACGAATTACGGCGGAAGAGGCGGGGCAATCGTGAACCTGTCTTCAGCCGCATCACGGCTCGGCTCGCCCAACGAATACATCGACTACGCGGCATCGAAGGGCGCCATCGATACCATGACTCTCGGACTCGCCAAGGAAGTGGCGGCGGAGGGGATTCGGGTCAACGCGGTGCGCCCCGGAGTCATCTACACCGACATTCACGCCAGCGGCGGAGAGCCGGACCGTGTGGACCGCGTCAAATCCGCCGTACCCATGCAGCGCGGCGGTCATCCCGAAGAAGTCGCCAAGTCCATTCTCTGGCTGCTCTCGGATCAGTCCTCCTATTCCACCGGTGCGCTGTTGGACATCTCGGGCGGCCGCTGAAAAAAAAGCGCTTCCCCCGTAAGAGGGAAGCGCTCTTATCACTTCATCTCCAGCCTGCTGGCGACTGGATTACGGCCGGGTCAGCTCATAGCGGGACACGATACCGTTGTCCATGTTCGGCACATCCCCATAGATGAAAGGGCGATAACGATCATCGCCGTCCACGTACAACTTCAGCCAGGCCAGCGCGTAGCGGCCGATTTGTGGATGAACTTCCAGATTGCTGCGCTGGTTGTTGCCGATGAAGTGATTGCCGCCGGTAAATTCAAGATAGCCTTTGATGGTGGTTTCCGGAATCGCGTCATAGTGCAGGCGCGAATGCTCGGCGGCCTTGGCGATGTTGTCGCCTTCGCCGGCGATAATCAGCGTGGGAATTGTCACCCCGCTGAAGTCGGCGTTCGGCTGCCAGGGCGTGAAAGGAATCGCCGCGCGGATTTTGTCGCTGTGGCCGTGAGCTGCAATCAGCGCGGCACCGCCGCCCATGGAATGACCCATCACCGCCAGCTTATCGGTCGCGAGTTTGCCTTCGAGCGGGCTGCCGGAGCGGCTGTTTTCGCCGGTGAGAATGTCCAGCGCCGCCATCAGGCCCTTGGCACGAAGGTCGGGAAAATCCTTCGGTCCGTTGGTATTGAAGATCAGCGTCGCATAGCCATGCGAGGCCAGGAAGGGACCCCACCAGCTGATCGCGTCCTGTGTTTCCGTATAGCCAGGGGAAATCGCCACCGCGCCGAAGGGCTGCTGCTTGTTGGCCGGATACCAGACGGTGGCTTCGGCGTACTCCGGAACGTCGGGCAGATCGGTATAACGCTCCACCTGATAAACACCCTTGCCCGACAGGTAGTCGGTGGTAGGAACCGGCTCAACCGCCTGATCGGCATAGGCATTCAGCCCCAGCAGCATCAGCCCCAGGATCAGTGTGTGGGCAAATGGAAATTGTTTTTGCATGTAATCCCTCTCGTGTTCTGAAAAAGCATGAGTCCGCGATACTACGGCATGGGAGTTCTGCGACAAAGGAGCTTGATCTTTCTTTAGCAGACTGAGCCGTGCGAGTACTCCAGCTCATCGAGAACTTCCCTCCATTTCTGCCGTCGCAAGTTTATTCGCAGCTGGTGGCGATGACGGTAAGGAGAAAACGATGGAACGGCGCCCCTTAGGCCGCAGCGGTCTCGATGTCGAGCCTTTGATTTTCGGCGGCAATGTATTCGGCTGGACCCTGGGTGAGTCCGAGTCTTTTCAGATACTGGATGCCTGGCTGGATGCCGGCTTCAGGGCGGTGGATACGGCGGATGTTTATTCCCGCTGGGTAGGTGGCCACCAGGGCGGCGAGTCGGAGCGCATACTCGGGCGCTACTTCAAACGACGCGGCAATCGGGACCGCTTCGTCGTGTCCACCAAGGTGGGCATGAGCATGGGCGAGGGGCGCAAAGGGCTGTCGCGCGATTACATCATGCAGGCCGCTGAGGATTCACTGCGTCGCTTGCAGACCGATTACATTGATCTTTACCTCGCCCATCGCGACGATCCGGACACCCCGCTCGAGGAAACGCTCGAAGCCTTTCAGCGACTGATCGAGCAAGGCAAAGTGCACGCGATCGGCGCATCCAATTACAAATGCGAACGACTGCGAGAAGCGTTGACCCTTGCCGAGGCGAAATCCCTGCCGCGCTTCGATGTGCTGCAACCGTTTTACAACCTCTACGATCGTCATGACTTCGAGCACCACCTGAGGGATGTCTGTCAGCAGGAGAAGCTCGGTGTGACGCCCTATTTTTCGCTTGCCAGCGGCTTTCTCACCGGCAAATACCGCTCCATCGAAGATGCCAAGGGCAGGGCGCGCCAGACGATGGTGGACAACTATTTCGATGCGCGCGGGATCCGCATACTCGGCGCCTTGGACGAAGCGGCGGAGCGCTTCAGTTCCAGTCCGGCTACCGTGGCACTCTCCTGGTTGATGGCTCAGCCCGGCGTGACGGCTCCCATTGCCAGCGCCACATCGCGTCATCAGCTGGATCAGATCATTGCCGCCACGGCGCTGCAATTGGACGAGGACGCAATCGAGAATCTCAACAGTGCAAGCGCGGACTGAGAATGAAGTCCTTGGTCACCGCCGCCAGCGGTTTCGGCGAGGTGAGGCAGAGTGTATGTGCCACACCGGGAATGATGACCAGATCGCCATTGGGCAAGAGCTCCGCCAGCCGTTCGCACCACGGCTGGTCGGCAATCGGATCCTCGCTGCCGCGCACGATCAAGGTGGGTGCTTTGATTCTCGGCATCTTGTCTTCGATGCGATCGCCAATCTGAATGAAGAAGGATCGAAAGATTCGGTACCAGCCGGCCTGCTTGTAGGCGATGTCGGTGACGTCGCTGGTCCATTCCGGATTGAAGGGCTGGTTCTGTCGCCAGCGGATGAATTGCCAGAAAATGGAGCGCTCGTCGGTGGGCGTGGTCGGTCCCTGCAAAACTGCTTTGCTCACCCGTTGCGGGTGACGCGCCGCAAGATCGGCGATCACCTGACAGCCGAAGGAGTTGCCAAGGAAGGACGCTCGCTCGAGACCGATGCTGTCCATCCATGCCACCAGCCAGTTTGCAAGCCGGGGCACATCGAGAACTTCCTCCGGTTTGTCGCTTTTGCCATAGCCAGGCATATCCGGCATATAGATTTTGAAATCGGGAGTCAGCTCTGCGCCAGTGGGAATCATATAGCGATGGGACAGGCCCGAGCCGTGTACCAGCACGAGCGGCGGGGCGTCCGGTGGCGCCGCTTCGATTGAAACCAGATAGTGCAGCCTAAGTTCGAGCGATTCCGCTCGTACCTTCGCCCACTCGGAATGCAGCGGGCCGGGGTCCATCCAGCGCTCCCGAACGATAGCGCTTTGCTGCGCCTTCTGAGCGCGGTTTCGCTGTCGCCACAGCAATGCCACGACCCCCGATGCAGCGAGCAAAATGAAATGACGGCGAGTCATTGTCACCCCCAGTTCCCGATGAATTCCTCGAGGACCTGTAGCGGCAGAGGGTCCGGCAGCGGATAATGCGGCTGGAGCGCACGCAGTTGCGCCGAATATCTGGCGAAGGTCGCAAAGTGGGCCGGATAGCGGTGCGGATCTACCGCCAGCCATTCTCCCCGTCGGCGGGCGCGGGCAAGCAGCTTCTCCCATTCGGCGATTGACGGTAGCCCCACTGAGTCGCTGCCGTGGGCAAACAGACTCAGATAAAGCTCATCGAAGTCGTCGCGACTGCCGACGTAGGCGTCCGCCGCCTGCAGCGAGGGGCGGGTGTTGAATGTCATCCAGAATGGCACGGTGCCGGTGCGCAGCGCCCAGTAAGGTTCGAGCACGATGAAGGATTCGAGCAGCAGGCGATTGGTCTGCATGCCCAACTCGCGATACCACCGTCGGTGAAAATCCGCCACCGCCGGGCTGAGGCTTTCCGGTTCCGAAAAACTCAACCGCAAAATACGAAAGCCGCGATCGTGCGCGATTGATCCCAGATCATCCATCAGCGTATTTTCAAATCCCCATTCTGCTTCCGCACAGCGGGTATTTGGCTCCGGCGGCCGCCACCGCTTGAAAGGGGGTTGATGATGCTCGAGCGTTTGTTCGACCCTTTCGCTGCCGTGGAAGTACTCCTCTTCGGTCGCGCCGCCCACTGCGCCGAATTGGTAATAGTGCCTGTCGTTGACGCGGAAAACCGGCCATTGTTGCTGGCAGTCCGCCACGACTATGGTCCCGCCTTCCTGCAGACAGTTGTCGAGAAACGCCCGGTACGCCTGTGGCAAACGCCGATACTTGAACCGAAAGTAGGTGATGTGGTGCAGCATCAAACGGTCCTGCACCGGGTCCTGCAGATGATGAAGTTGAACGTCGGGATTGGCAGCAAGGAAATCAGTCGCCGGTTGCAGGGATGCCTCCATTGGAGCGCATGCATCATCTGGATGAATGTCGCGTAGCTTCATCAGGCTCAGGAAGGTTTGCGGCAACCACGGAATGCGGGCCGCAGCGGCCATGTGCAGCAATGCGCCGTTGGACGATCCAATCATTACGGCTGGGTAGCGTCGCGCTGGGAACTGTCGACAGGCCCAGTCGGCAATGGCGCAGGTGTTTACCTTGCCCATTTGTTCGGCGTCCACGCCTTCACGTGCGCCGAGACGGGCAAATATTCTTTCGCGCAGGCTGCGTGGTATGAGATTGGCAAACTGCACCGCCTCGCGCAGCGGAGCCGGTTGGCCAAGGCCGCGAAAATCCCGGCCATGCAGAAAACGGGCGAGTGCCCGCACCATGGCCGATGCCGAATCGAACTTCGCAAGTCCAGCTGGCGCCATCACGCTCTCCGCCGGTTTTTTTCACGGTTAATCCATCGACAGGTGGAGAGGTGGCGATGTTGCGAGTAGAAGGTTGCGAGTAGAAGGTTGCGAGTAGAAGGTTGCGAGTAGAAGGTTGCGAGTAGAAGGTCGCGACGAAAAAAGCCGTCAACGGGAGAGCAGAATCGGGCCGGACAGCCTCAGAGAGAAGGGCGGCTCTCCTGACCCATTTCGCGCTTGAGCGCATTTACCAGCTGCGCCTTGTTCATCTCCGAGCGGCCGCTGATCTCGCGTGCGCTGGCCATGCGGTAGAGATCGGTCTTAGTCTTCTCCGCAAGACGCGCGAGTCCATCGCCTTTTGCAGGTTGTGGCGGTGTTTGTTCTCGGGTTTCGGATTTTTCGCTCCGCTGACTTGCGCCTTTCTTTGACTGATCGATTTCGGCAAGCCTCTGCTGGACTGCTTCGAGCAATTCCTGGCGCTTCATTTTGGAGGTTCCGGTGATCTTGAGCTCCCGAGCCATGTCGGTGAGTTCAGCCTTGGTACGTAGCGTCAGCCCGTAGATGCGCTCGTGCTCCCCCACCGTAAACGGATCCCTTTCAGCAAGCGCATCCTGTTCATCAAGACTCTGCAATTCATCGATGACCTGTTGCAGGTACTGGATGACGTGCTTGCGCTGGGTTCGCTCCGATGCGCTCCACTTGTCCTTGCTGGCGCGTTTGTGGGCCACCTTGAATTTTTTACCTTCCATGCGCGTCATGTAGACATTCTCGTCGAGTTTGTCGACGCGCTGGTGTGAGACGATCAACCAGTTGTATTCGGTCCCGATAGGGGCACCCGATCCCTTCGGCGCCTTGGCGGTCCGTCTCTTGGGAGTCTGATAGAAGATCTCCCATTCGTCCAGACTTACCTTTCTTTCCCGCCACTCGCCCTGGTCGTAGAGCCACTTGTGGGACCGACCGATCGGCATGCCCGAATAGCTTTTGCCGCCGTGTTGCTTCAGGCGGTCGTAGCTGTCGGGCTTTTTACCGGACCCATTCTTCGCCATGGCTAATCTTCGTTTTCGATTTTGCTGGGTCCGCGGCGCTCGGCGGGGAAGTTCTCATCCGCTGGTGGCGCCGGCTGCAAGGGCTCATCGGGATTGCCATCCCAGGGCTTGCCGTCCAAGGGATCCACTCTGCCGAGTTCCGCTTCGTCGAGGCCGGTGCCGGCACCCACCTCGCTGGCATCGACCACCTTCAGGTCGTCCTCGCTGTCGTCAGAGGGGCCGCTGACAGGATCCGGCGGCTGGGCTTCGGCATCGTCGATGTGGACGTCGGCGGCGCGATCCAAGTCATCGCGTGGTCGGGACTGGTCTTTTTCCAAGTCGCGTGGGCGAGTCATGCTGTCCTCCGGAAAACAAAAAAAGAAGTCAGAAGATTGGACGCCGCAGAGGCACAAAATTCCCGATCGATGCGGGTGTATGCACGAGCCTGTGCGTCGATCATGCTTGAATCAGGGCGTTCCATATGGCACCGACGACGGTGATGACGAGGTACATCAACAGAACGACGACCGCCACGACGCCTATCAGGAATATGGCGTTGCCGACGGCGCTGCGCCGGTAGGTTTTTTCCGGGCTCGATTTGTAGCGATCGAGCAACTCGGCATTTTTGAGATTGGCCTTCCAGAAGAAATCGAAAATGTCGCCAAGCAGCGGAATAGAACCCAGCCCTGCGTCGATCAGGATATTCACCAGCATGCGGGCGATGACCATTCTCGGCAGGCCTTGCTTGTATGCCTGGTAGAGCAGCCAGGTGGAGATACCGCCGCCAATTACGTCGCCCGCACCCGGAATCAGACCGATGAGGCCGTCCAGACCGATGCGGTAGCCGCCCGGGAGCGGGATGCTGCTGTCCATCAGCCAAGTGAGCCAATGTCGGCGCTTGAGCTGCTCGTCTCTGGCATCCGCCCGGTACGACGCGGCTTTGTAACCGGCGGACTTGTCGCTATAGGCCATCTGGTACGCCCCCTCTGCGTGTTCGCAAACTGTTCGTATTAGCGAAAAGCAAAGGCTGAGCCAGATTTTCGGATGTTGGCCTCGCCGGGCTGGGCGTCAGCCGAGTCGGTTCACCCGGCAGAGGGAAGTCGGCAGATCATCAGCGTGTGGCCGAAGGAGAGGTGCTGCTCGCTTTCGATGTGCAGCCCCGATTGCTCCACCAGCGGACGAAATTCATCGTAGCGGTACATGCGACTGGTGCCATTGGCCACACAGGTGAAGTACAAGGACGTGGCGTTGAGGCTCAGCGAGGCGGCGCTGAACTGCTGACGGTCGGAGAAGGGCTCGAGGATCACCAGGCGAGTGTTTTTGTTCATTCTCGGCAGCAGGCGGGCAAGAATAGATTTGATCTGTTCCGGTCCGAAGCAATCGAGAAACTGGCTCATCCAGATCACATCGCAGTCGCCCGGGAACTGATTGCTCTCCACCAACACGTCCATCGGATGCAGGCTCACGCGGTCGCGAAAACCAGCGGCGGCGATATTGCTTTCGGCGATCTGCAATTGGCCGGGCAGATCCACCAGCGTCATTTCCACGTGTTCATCGTGGCACAGGCACTTCAGTGCCCACTTGCCGGTGTTGGCGCCGATGTCCATCAGGCGGCTGACAGGGCGATCGAAAATCACCGGCAGCAGGCTGTCGAACACGGTATCGGAATAGTAGTGATCGAAGCGAAACCAACTGGAGCGCGCCGGTTCTTCCAGTTTGGAGAGACCTTCATACACGTTGGGCCAGTCGCCGAGGGTGTGGAGTCCGGCCGGGCGGCCTTCCACCAGCGACTGCTCCAGAAAGGGCAGGGCGCGATAGCAGATGTCGCGGACGAAATCCATGTTCACCTGGGTCATTGGATCGTCCATGAGAAAATAGCCGGCGTCCGCAAGCCGCCAGCGGTCGCCCTCGCGGTGAACGATATCCGCATCCACCGCCAGGTCCATCAGTACCGACACGGCGTATTCCGACAGGCCGGAACGCCGGCAGAGCTCGTCCATGCCGAGCCCTTGTTCGGTCTTGCTCAAGGCGGTCAGAAGACCCGTGTTACGCATCACCACCGCTGCATAGAAGATGATCGGACCGAAGGCAATTTGCTGCGCCCGGGAACGGGCCTGGACGGCTGACGAACGCTTGCTTTTTCGCTTTGCCTTCTGAATCTGTGGGCTCTCGTAGGAGGTCACGGTGTCTCCAAACTTCTATCAACGGTGGACGGGCGATTCAGCGAAATGCAGGTGTTCGGACTGGCGGATTCGCGGTTACGAAATTCTGCCGGACGTTCCGAGCCAGTCCCGCGGCAAGGGCTGAACGGTTGCAAATTCTAGCAGCTGGCGCGTAAACCGTCGCATGAATCGATCTGTCCGCTAGGTGACCGCAGGTTCACACCCAGCGCTGAGAGCGCAAGCTTGTTGTGCTAGAGTCGAGCCTGAAAAGGGGATCCTTTCGGCGCCACGGCAGGCAGTCCATAACCGTGTTTGGAGGAAGAATAATGGCCAGCTGGCAAGCGCACGCACTGTCGTTCATGTTGCGACACACCCTCAAAAAACAACTGAAGAAATCGGTCGGCGACATCGCGGCCATGCGCAAGGCTTTCGGAAAAAGCGCCTACAAGGTGCCGGACGAAATCGAAATCACCCCCGCGACTGTGGGCGGAGTGCCGGGAGAATGGGTGACGGTCGCCGGCGGTCAGCCGCGGGCTACCATGCTCTTTCTGCACGGCGGTGGTTACTTCGGCTGCTCTCCAAAGACCCATCGTTCGGCCAGCTGCGCTTTTGCCCAGCGGGGCTTCCGGGTTTTCGTTCCGGACTATCGTCTGGCGCCAGAGCATCCCTTTCCCGCGCCGGTCGAGGATGCTCGCGCAGTCCTCGCCGCACTGCGGGAGGAACTCGGTTCCACGGACAAACTGGTGATCGCGGGAGATTCCGCCGGCGGTGGGTTGGCACTGGCGACGATGGTGGCGGACCGGGATGCAGGCCTGTCACTGCCGTCCGTCGCTTTGCTGTTTTCGCCCTGGACCGATCTGGCGGTCACCGGTGACTCCATCAGCGAAAATGCCCGGCGCTGCGCGATGTTCTCCCCGGATGGCGTTCGCTACGGGGCTGGCCTCTATCTGAACGGCGCGGATCCGAAGAACCCACTGGCCAGTCCCTTGTACGCCGACTTGAAGGGCCTGCCGCCCCTGTTGGTTCACGCCAGCGAATCGGAGGCCTTGCGGGACGATTCCCTGCGCCTGGCCGAGCGGGCCAAAGCGCAGGGCGTGGATGTCACGCTGGAAACCTGGCCGGTCGTTCCGCACGTCTGGCTGTTGTTCCACCAGATGATTCCAGAAGGGCGCGAATCCATCGACAAGGCAAACGAATTTGCCTGGGCTCATCTCCAGTCGGCGACCCAGCCCCGGACTCAGGAGCCGTCCACCGCCTGAGTTCTGCGGCCAGAGCTGCCAGCAATGCGCTGGCCAAATTGTCTGGCCTGAGGTTTGCAGGAAGGCCCCGATAGCTTTTTGCGCAACAAGAGCCGGGGGCCTACCTGCGATGCCGGATCAGGGCAACGACGATCAGAACGGGGACAATCAGCACGGGGACAGTCAGCACGGGGAAGGACCGCACGAAACCCTGACCGCGCCCACGCACGGCAGTATCGCGCCAACCTCCTGGGTGCAGCGCCTGCGCGATCGGGACAATACCAATCGCATGATGGTCGGCCTGCTGTTCTTTATCGCGGTCGTTCTCGCCTTCTACTTCGTTCAGTCCGCCTCCCTGTTGCTCGCGCCCATTACCTTCGCCTGGCTGCTGAGCACGCTTTTTCACCCCCTTGTGCAGGCCGCCCACCGCCGCAAGGTGCCGCTGATTCTGTCCTCGGCGCTGGTGGTGGCATTCTCGGTGGGCGGCTTCGTGCTGCTGATCATGCTGGTGATCGAACCGGCGTCTCAGTGGGTGCGCGAACTGCCAGGTGTCATTCAGCAACTGCAAATGCAGCTTTATTCCCTCGAAGGTACCTTGTCGGATCTGCAGGAGGTATCAAAGGAGGTAGGGGAGCTCGCAAGTCTGGAAGGAGAGCAGAATGCTGAGCCCATCGAAGTGAAGGTTCAGCAGGAAAATTTCCTGCGCAGCTTCCTCATAGAGCAATTCCCTTCGGCGCTCACCGCCACGGCCATTGTGGTGTTTCTCACCTTCTTTCTGCTCGCCTCAGGCAATCAGCTGCTTCGCAAAATGACAGCGCTTGGCTCCAGCCTTAGCGCCCGCCGTCGCATCGTTCACACCATTCACCGAATCCGTCACGGCGTAGCGCACTACCTTGCCACCATCAGCGTGATCAATTTCGGTCTGGGGGTGGTGGTGAGCCTGGCCATGTGGGCGCTCGGCGTGCCCAACCCCTTGTTATGGGGGCTGGTCACAGGTGTTCTCAATTTCGCGCCCTATCTCGGGCCGGCAGTAACCCTGGTGATCCTCAGTCTGGTCGGCATCAGCAGTTTCGATACGCTTGCACAGGCTTTCTCGGTGCCAGCGGTGTTTCTGGTCCTGACGGTGCTGGAAGGGCAACTCATTACGCCGATATTGGTCGGACGGCGCCTTGCCATGAGCCCGGCTACCGTATTCATCTCGGTGGTGGTGTGGGGATGGCTCTGGGGCGTGGCAGGCGCGCTGATGGCGGTGCCCATCGTGGCCAGCCTGAAGATCATCTTCGAAAACATCCCCGCACTGCAGGGTGTTGCGCGGGTCATCGAGCGGCGATAGATCCGATGGAATGCACGAGGAGGTTGTTGCAATGAATTGTATGAGCGGAAAACACGCACTGCTGACCTTTTGTTTCCTCCTTTCCGCCTGCGCGACCTTGCCGCAAAACAAGCTTGTCGGCGACTGGGAAGGCGAAGTGCAAACGCCCCTTGGCGATGTAGAACTGATATTTCACTTTCGTGAGCTGAACGATGATTTGGAATGCTCCGTCGAAAGTAAATTCCAGGGTGGCGTCACCATTCCCTGCGGCGAAGTCAAACTGGATGAAGATCGTCTGATCGTCACGGTGCCCGCCATCCGCGGTCGCTACCGCGGCGTGATCGAAGGCGACCGCATTGAAGGGCAATGGAGCCAGGCCGGAGCGAGCTTCGACTTCAATCTTGAGAGAATCTGAGCGAACCGCGCTCGCCCCCCACTCACCCATCAGGTCCTCCCCGCTGCCGTCGGTTGAGCTTTGCGCCACCTGTCCGAAGTCTCCACAATGCCTGTGCTGCATGACGGCGACAACAACGAAGTACGGAATTAACGTAAATAGGGAGTATTCATCAATGTCATTTCGACCAAGCAAGTCCACAGCGGGGCAGGTGGCGTGCTTCAGCTAACACGTGGCAATCGAATTGCCGGGAATCAAATCGGTGTCGAGGCGCGGGCAGACACGACTGTTGCAGTGGAGTATGAAGACAACGTTGTGTCCGGCAACCTGATCGGAACGCGCTGTGCCGGCGATGCCAACTACTTCCTTGGGACAAATGCAGCCTTCACGGTACAGAGCAACAACATCGACAATCAGATTTGTTTCTACTGATCTGCGGCAGCCGGTGCAAAGCCGGCTGCTTTCTCGCCTCGACAACCATTCTTAACACACCCTCTATTCTCCCGACCCCGGCGCTTCTGATATAGACTGCGGGCGTCTTTCTGTTTGCCTGCCAGTCCTCACACCTCCGGGAGAAAACAATAATGTGCGATGAACACACACTCGAAGATAACAACAAGCTGCTATCCGCCCGTGGCCTCACCCGTCGACAGTTCAGCAAGCTTACCGCGGGTGCCGCGCTCACCATGATGCTGCCGCCGGTCGCCAATGCTCAGGACGTGACTGAATCCGACGTGCTGGTGACTACACCGGATGGCCAGGCGGATTGCTATTTCGTGCATCCCTCCAGCGGCAAGCATGCCGCCGTGGTGATCTGGCCGGACATTCTCGGCCTGCGTCCGGCCTTCCGCATGATGGGCAAGCGCCTGGCCCAGTCCGGCTATTCGGTGCTGGTGGTCAATCCCTATTACCGTCAACGCAAGGCGCCGGTGGTGGCGGAGGGCGCGAGCTTCCAGGACGAGGCGGTGCGCAACACGGTGTTCCCGCTGGCTCGAACGCTGTCTCCGGAAACACACCGGACCGACGCCAAGGCATTCATTGGCTGGCTGGACCAGCAAGCGGCGGTGGACACATCGCGCAAAGTGGGCACCACGGGTTACTGCATGGGCGGTCCGATCGTAATGCGCACTGCCGCCGCTGTGCCCGAGCGGGTCGGCGCCGCTGCATCCTTCCACGGTGGCGGCCTGGCGACGGACAAGGAAGACAGCCCACATCTGCTGATCCCGCAAATGAAGGCAAGCTTCTTGATTGCCATCGCCGACAACGACGACGAGCGTGACCCGGAAGCCAAGAACATTCTTCGGCAGAGTTTCGATAAGGCGGGACTCCCTGCGGAAATCGAGGTCTACAAAGGAGCCATGCACGGCTGGTGTCCGCCGGATTCCGCGGTCTACCACGAAGCTCAGGCGGAACGCGCCTGGAGCCGTTTGCTCAACCTGTTCGAAACCGCGCTGGCCTGAGGTCAGCCGGGATGACCTGGAAGGTGCCAGCCTTCCGGGTCGCCATCATCAAACCAGAGGAGAAGTATGAAGCGCTGGTTAGCCCTGTCTCTGGCATCTTTCCTGGTCTTTGCCGCACCATCCACTGCCTCAGACGTCGCCAAAGATTGCCTCAGCGATCTCAACTATCTCCCGCTGTTCCTCCTGAAGAATGACGCCGGAGCCAGAGATCACCTCGCCCGCGTCGGCGGGGGCGAACTGTCCCACGCCTTCGCCCGGGCCAAGACCCGTGCTCAGGCAGCTTCCACTGAAACGGCCTGCAACGTCGCCATTGCCGGCTATCTGGAGGCCTGGCGAAGTGGCCATCTGATGGTTCAGCCGATCAACACGGAGACGGGAGATCGCTCCATCGCGGTCGGCGATACCGAGCGGGATTATGAACCGATGATCCGCTTTCTATCGCCGGATACCGCCCTGCTCGAGGTAAACAGCTTCCATCCTTCGGCCGGTCAGCGCCTCCAACGCGAGCTGATGAAGAAACGCGAAGAACTTTCGAGCCGCAAAAACTGGATCATCGATGTGCGCCAGAACCAAGGTGGCTCCGACTCTGCCTACCAGCCGCTGCTACCATGGCTGCTTGTTGACGACATTGTCGAGGTACAGCTCGCCTTTCTCGCTACGGACGACAATATCGACGCCAGCCAGGAAGTCTGTGCGCTCTATGCACCGGGCGATCAAAGCTGTGTGGAGTTCATGAAACCCGTCATCGAGCGAATGCGCGACGCCAAACCCGGCACCTTTGTTGGAATCGAGGATCACGAAATCGAATTCATCCAGATTCCCGATTCGCCCTACAAGCAGCCCGAACGCGTGGCCGTGCTGATGGGGGAGGACTGCGTGAGCTCCTGCGAGCAGTTTCTGCTGACTGCGCGACAAAGCTTCGCGGTCAAGCTGATTGGCCGCAGCTCCAAGGGCAATCTCGACTACAGCAATCTGCGCCCGCACATGCTGCCCTCCGGCAAGCGCCAGCTGCTCTATGCCACCTCGAAAAGTTTCCGCCTGCCTTCCATGCCCGTGGATGTGGCCGGGGTGATGCCCGATATCTACCTTCCCAAGCCAGGCAGCGTCGACGAATGGAAGGCGGAAGTAAGCCGGGTTCAGAACTGGCTCGAAGGCGGCAGTCTTGCGCCTGTGGACTTGGTGGGGGAGAACTGAATTGGAGTTCGGAAATACGCGCAAAGGTGCCAGTAAGCGCGTTTACCACTGGGTGGCGCCTTTCGAAAGCGCATGAATACATCCCTGTAGCTCCTTCGCGGGGTCCCTCCCGCGAAGGTTGCACTCGCCACATCCATGTGGCTCGCCCTTCGGGCAGCGTTCGCTGTGCAAATCGGCTGTCCTGCCGATTTGTCGAAAGGGCACCACCCAGTACCAAACGCAGTCCGATGTTCGTCCAGCACTCGCTTCTTTTCTGACAGAAGAAGGCTGTTTTACGCTTTACCCCACTCTTTTGGGTGCACATCAGCACAATGCCAGCCTCCAGCTTGGGAGATCCCGGCCTTTCCGCTAAGATCACCCCCTGATTTTCGACCCACTCCCGGTTCCGGAGCCTCCATGTCCGCAAGCGATTTCAAACTGACCGAATACAGCCACGGCGCGGGCTGCGGCTGCAAAATCTCTCCAAAGATTCTCGACACGATTCTGCAAAGCAGCGTGATCGTCGCCGAAGATCCGAATCTGCTGGTGGGCAACAGCAGCAAGGATGACGCGGCAGCCTACGATCTCGGCAACGGCCAGGTCATTCTCAGTACCACGGACTTCTTCATGCCCATTGCCGATGATCCCGTGGACTTCGGCCGGATCGCCGCTACCAACGCCATCAGCGACATCTACGCGATGGGCGGCAGACCGCTGATGGCCATTGCCATCCTGGGCTGGCCGGTGAACGTGCTGCCGCCGGAAGTGGCACAGCAGGTGGTGGAAGGCGGTCGCCGCGCCTGCGCCGACGCCGGCATCATGCTCGCGGGTGGACACAGCATCGATTCTCCCGAACCCATCTTCGGACTCGCGGTAACCGGTCAGGTCGCCAGAGAACATCTGAAGCAAAACAACACCGCAACGCCCGGCTGTCGGCTATATCTGACCAAGCCGCTGGGGGTGGGTGTTCTCACCACAGCGCAAAAGCAGAAAAAACTCGCTCCCGAACACGCGCACCTGGCCCGGGACATCATGTGCCAGCTCAACAGCATCGGCGCCGAGATTGCGCCAATGCCGTCCGTACGTGCGATCACCGACGTGACCGGCTTCGGTCTGCTCGGCCATCTGCTGGAAATCTGCGAAGGCAGCGGCGTAAACGCGGTGCTGAACTACGCCAGCGTTCCGGCGCTCCCTCCTGTGAGAAACTACCTGGGGATGGGCTGCATACCTGGTGGCACCAAGCGCAATTTCGAAAGCTACGGGGAGAAGGTGTCCGGACCGGGTGGCGCATTGCTCGATGACGAAGTGCGACACCTGCTTTGCGACCCGCAGACCAGTGGCGGCTTGTTGATTGCCGTGGAGCCGGAAGGCGAAAGCGAACTGCGGGACAAACTCGTGGCCGCCGGCCTGCACGCCGATCCCGTTGGTGAACTGCTGTTCCCGAGCGACGCCGGTCCGCGAATCGAGATTCGCTAGTGCGGTCGGATACCAAAGACTACCGGGCGCTTTTTCTCGAAGACGTCCCCATGATCGACACGCGGGCGCCGGTGGAATTCGCCAAGGGCGCTTTTCCCAATTCGATCAATCTTCCGCTGATGACCGATGAGGAACGTGCGCGAGTCGGTACTTGCTACAAACAATACGGTCAGGACGCCGCCATCACGCTCGGCCATAAGCTGGTCTCGGGAGAGGTGAAAGAAAGCCGCATACAGGCGTGGATGGACTTCGCCCGGGCAAACCCGGACGGCTATCTGTACTGCTTCCGCGGCGGCCTGCGCTCGAAAATCTGCCAGCAATGGCTTGCCCAAGCTGGCTGCGACTACCCGCGCATCGCCGGTGGTTACAAGGCCATGCGCCGCTTCCTGATCGATGAGCTGGAACGAATCAGCCAGCAGGCAGATTTCATCATTCTTGCCGGGCGTACCGGCTCGGCGAAGACCGAACTGCTCAAGAAAATCGCCAACAGCGTCGACCTCGAAGAAGTTGCCCGACACCGCGGTAGTGCCTTCGGTCGTCGGGTCGGTGGGCAGCCGAGCCAGATCAATTTCGAAAACGCACTGGCCATCCAAATGATTCGCTGCGAACACGCTCGCCCTGGCGAGCCCATCGCGCTTGAAGATGAGGGTGGGTACATCGGCTCGACCACGATCCCTGAGCCGATGCGCTATGCCATGGCCAAAGCGCCGCTGATCATCGTGGAAGCGGAGCTGGAAGCGCGCGTGGAGCACTCCTTCGCCAACTACATCCTCGACAACCTTGGCGACTGGCAGGCAAGGCTGGGAGAAGAGGGCGGCTTCGAGCGCTTTGCCTCAGAACTGCGCGATTCCCTGAGCCGGTTGCGGCGCCGCCTGGGTGGTGAGCGATTCAGCGAGGTGAGTGCGATGCTGGAACAGGCAGTGGAAGTTCACAGTGGCGGCGACAGCAGTCTGCACCGGGAATGGATTCGTGTTCTGCTGCGCGATTACTATGATCCGATGTACGACTATCAGTTGTCGAGGAAAGCCGAGCGGGTGGTATTTCGCGGAAGCGCCGAGGAGGTTCTGGGTTTTCTTGAGAGTTCGCGCGGGTAAAAAAACCGGCAACAGATTGCGGGGACCGGCTGGGCCTATGTCTTGTTTTCTTTTGCCAGCTGGTCAACCATCGCCGCGACCCCGGCTGAGACAACACGAAGCGTCGTCTCGTTGTTGGTCTTGAGCAGCCAGTCGCGCATGGGACCGAATGCTGCCAGGTAGATAATGACCTGAGCCATGATCTCCAGCGCGGGATCGTCCGCAGGCAACTTGGTCATTTCCTCCAATTGGGCGGCCAGATCTCTGGCAATCGCCTTTTCCCTGCTGCGCATGGCTTTGCGGTCGTCCTCCTGCAAATGCGGAACGCTTCGGTAAGACAGCAAAATGCCCTGACGCTTCTTGGTCCAGTTGTCGTGGAAGTAGTTGGCGACGTTTTCCTGAAAAGACAGTTCCCCGTGGTTTTCCAGACGTTCCGCCAGCGTCGGCACATCGGGCCGGAACCACACCCGATTGAGCAAGCGCCGCAGGATATCGTGCTTGTTTGCGACGTAATCATAGATGCTCGCCTGATTCACTCCAGACCTGGCGCAGATGTCGCGAATGGTTGTTGAGGCAAAGCCCTTCTCCAGAAACAGCTCCAGTGCGGCATCGCAGATCTGCTCACGCCGCTGCTCCACAAGGCTGGTGTTCTGAACGCTATCGACTTCGGCTTCGGAAAGCAGCTGGTCCGGTTTGTTTTTAGTGCGCATTTTGCGTCTGGCTGCCAACGAAAGTCTCCTCGCATTTGCCCTGGCGGACCCGGTCAGAGGGGGCCGATATGTGAATGGCGGCCGGATCGTCGAGGCTTGATTTATAAGAGTCAGTATCTTAGCCTGACACTTGTCAGGTTAAAAGCAAGACCTTCATTAAAACGAATAGAACTGAACTGAACTGAACTGAACTGAACAGAGGGCAGCGAGTGGTCCGCAACACGAGATTGAACAAGCTATTGATCGCCAACCGCGGTGAGATTGCGGTGCGCATTGCCCGCACAGCAGCAGAAATGGGCATAGCCACCGTGGCCGTCTATTCCCAGGACGATGAAAGCAGTCTGCATGTTCGGCGTGCCGACGAAGCCGCTGCCTTGCCGGGGCGGGGAGCGCAAGCGTATTTGGATCGCGATGCCATCATCGCGGCAGCCACCACCTGCGGCGCGGACGCGATCCACCCGGGCTATGGCTTTCTGGCGGAAAACGCCGACTTTGCCGAGCAGGTCGAAGCGGCAGGCATGCTTTTCGTCGGGCCCAGGCCGGGCTCGCTGCGCTTGTTCGGCGACAAAGTCGCAGCCAGACAGTACGCGCAGAGCCTCGATGTTCCGGTCATCCCCGGTACTCAACTGAGCAACAGCGAACTGAACGAGGCGGAAGCATTCTTTGAAAGTCTGCCCGCAGGCGCTGCGATGGTGATCAAGGCAGTGGCCGGTGGTGGTGGCCGCGGTATGCGCGTGGTGAAGACAAAGAGCGAGATCGCCAATGCTTTGGAACGCTGCCGTTCTGAAGCGCAGGCCGCCTTTGGCAACCCCGCCGTGTACATCGAACAGTACCTGCCGGCCGCGCGTCATCTGGAAGTGCAGGTGTTCGGCGACGGTAGCGGCGAATGCATTGCCCTCGGCGAGCGCGAATGCACCTTGCAGCGCCGCCATCAGAAAGTGGTCGAGATCGCGCCCAGCCCTTCCATTACGGCGGGGGTACGCAAGCAACTGGTCGACTACGCCATCGCCATGGCCGCCGGCGACAGCTATCGCTCGCTCGGTACCGTGGAATTCCTGCTCGATACGGACACCGAAGGCAATCACAACAAGCTGTTTTTTATCGAAACGAACCCGCGCATTCAGGTTGAGCACACGGTGACCGAGGCCATCTACGGGCTTGACCTGGTTCGTCTGCAATTGGAACTCGCCCAGGGGCGATCGTTCGCGGACATTGTTCCGGAAAACCAACGAGCGCGTGGCTACGCCATGCAGTTGCGCATCAACATGGAGCGCATGGACGCTGGCGGCAATACTCAACCCACCAGCGGTTTGATCGAATGCTACGAAACGCCGAGCGGAGCCGGTATCCGTGTCGATGGTTTCGCCTATGCGGGATACCGCAGCTCCTCGAGCTACGACAGCTTGCTGGCAAAGCTCATTGTTCACAGTCCGGCAAGCGATTTCATCGACGTGGTCAGGAAGGCCGAACGGTCCTTGCAGGAATTTCGCATCGAGGGACTCGACACCAACTTGCCCTGGCTGCGCGCCCTGATCGCCAGACCGGAGGTGCGCGACAATCAGGTCACCACGCGTTTCATCGAGCAACACGCGGATACGCTGGCGAAAGTAGCGGCGGAGCTGGCGCCCGAGCTTTTCGGATCGACAAAGTCTGAATCAACGAGACAGCCGGCTCGTCGCAACGAGCAGCTTCCCGAGGGCAGCGAAGGCGTTTATGCCTCCATGCAGGCCACGGTAGTGGCGATTGATGTGGAGGCCGGTGATACCGTGGTCCGCGGCCAGCAGCTTGCGGTGCTGGAAGCGATGAAGATGGAGCACGTGATTACCGCCCCCTGCGCGGGAAGCGTGGAAAAGGTGCTCGCCGAATGTGGCGAAACCCTGATGGAAGGCGAGCTTATTCTCGCCATCGCGCCGTCTGACGTTGTGGGTGATGAATCCGCGGAAAACCAGATCCGGGATCTCGATGCCATCCGTCCCGATCTGCAGGAGGTATTCGATCGGCGCGCCTACGGCCTGGATGAGAACCGTCCCGAAGCCGTGGCCAAACGGCACGCACGCGGCCAGCAAACGGCGCGGGAAAACCTGGCACAGGTATGCGATGAAGGTAGCTTTGTGGAGTACGGTGAATTCGCCATTGCGGCACAAAGCCAGCGGCGTTCGATGGACGATCTGCTGCGCAACACCACTGGCGATGGGATGATCACGGGCCTGGGTCAGGTCAATGGCGATTTGTTCGGCGAAGATCGCGCGCGCTGTGCCTTTGCCATCGGCGATTACATGGTCCTGGCGGGCACCCAGGGGCAGCGCCATCATCGCCGGCTGGACCGGATCCTTTCGGTCGCAGGAGAGTGGAATATTCCCCTGGTATTCTTTGCGGAAGGCGGTGGTGGCCGTCCGGGCGATACGGATCGTTCGACCTACGCCGGCGTCTCCAACGAGACATTCACGAAATTTGCCGAGCTGAGCGGACAGGTGCCCCTTGTTGGTGTGGTCTCGGGGCGTTGCTTCGCAGGTAATGCAGCCTTTCTCGGTTGTTGCGACGTGATCATTGCCGATGAAAGCAGCAACGTCGGCATGGCCGGACCGGCCATGATCGAAGGCGGCGGTCTGGGCGTGTATCCACCGGAAGCGGTGGGGCCCATCGACATCCAGAGCAAGAATGGTGTGGTGGACATTCGCGTTCGCAACGAAGCCGAAGCCTGCGCCGTGGCCCGGAAATACCTGTCCTATTTCCAGGGCCCTATCAGCAATGATCAACAACGATGGCAGGCGCCGGATCAGCGGCTGTTGCGTCATGCAATCCCGGAAAACCGCTTGCGAGTCTACTCGGTCAACGAGGTGATCAACACCATGGCCGATGAGGATTCGGTGCTGGAATTACGGGCTGAATTCGGTGTGGGCATCGTTACGGCCTTTATACGCATCGAAGGCAGACCCTTTGGCGTAATGGCCAATAATCCGAAGCATCTGGGCGGCGCCATCGACGCGGACGCAGCGGACAAGGCAGCGCGCTTCATGCAACTGTGCGACGCCTTCGATATTCCGATCATTTCCCTGTGCGACTGCCCCGGTTTCATGGTGGGCCCTGAAGCGGAAAAAACCGCTCTGGTCCGCCATGTGTCCCGCATGTATGTCACCGCCCGTTCGGTTTCGGTGCCGATTTTCGGCGTCGTGCTGCGCAAGTGCTATGGCCTTGGCGCGATGGCCATGCTGGGCGGTGGCACCTATGACAATTTCTTTACGGTTTCCTGGCCAAGCGGCGAGTTCGGGCCGATGGGTCTGGAGGGCGCGGTCAAACTGGGCTACCGGCGTGAACTGGACG
This sequence comes from Proteobacteria bacterium 005FR1, assembly GCA_026192395.1. Lineage (GTDB taxonomy): Bacteria > Pseudomonadota > Gammaproteobacteria > Pseudomonadales > Cellvibrionaceae > WACF01. Next base: position 1,123,475 of record WACF01000001.1, on the reverse strand, counting down.
CGGTGGAGGACCCGGATGAAAAGCAGGCGCTGTATGAGAAGCTGCTGGGCGAGATGTACCAGCAGGGCAAGGCAATAGCGGTAGCCAACACGCTGGAAATCGATGCGGTGATCGACCCGGTGGAAACCCGCCGCTGGATCTTGCGGGGTTTGTCATCCGTCAAGTTGCGCCCGCCCATGTCGGGAAGAAAGCGACCCTTTGTGGATACCTGGTAATTGGCACAAACCATACTTGAATCAACTGATTGGAAGGGGCTCGAAGTGACAGACATACTCAAGCAGGAACTTAGCGATGGCTTGTTGACTTTGACGATGAATCGCCCGGAGCGAAACAATGCTCTGAACGGGGAAATGCTGACTGCCTTGCGCGATGCAACGGCGGCGGCTTCCGAGGATCCGAACGTCAGGGCGGTCTTGCTTACCGGCGCTGGTGGTTATTTTTGCGTGGGTGGCGATGTGAAGGCCATGAACGAAGGAGAGGGTAAGGACCTGTCAGTAGGTGAGCGCATCTACAGCTTGCGCGACCGGATGAACGTGTCGCGCTACCTGCATGAAATGCCCAAGCCCACCATCGCCGCAATCGAAGGCGCTGCAGCCGGTGCTGGCTTGTCTCTGGCCCTGGCCTGCGATTTCCGAATCTGTGCTGACAACGCCAAGATTACCACCGCATTTGCCAAAGTGGGTTTGTCCGGAGATTTTGGGGGCACTTACTTCCTGTCGCAGATCGTCGGCGCGGCCAAGGCGCGGGAGCTGTATCTGCTGTCAACAAAATTGTCGGGCCGTGAAGCTGCCGAACTCGGCATCGTTACGCGGGCAGTGAGCGCCGAGAGCGTAATGGACGAGGCAAGGGCCTTCGCCCGCGAACTTGCCAGTGGGCCGACCATTACCTTCGGTAAGATCAAGCAGAATCTCAATCTGGCGGAAAGCGGTGCGAGCCTGGCGGAGTGCTTTGACAATGAAGCGCGCAACCATAGCATCTGCGCCGATACCCGCGACCACAAGGAAGCAGCCGCGGCCTTTGTGGAGAAGAGGCCGCCCGTCTTTACTGGCAAGTAGAGAGCCGGCAAGTAGAGAGCCGGCAGGCAGAGAGCCGGCAACTGGAGGCAGAACTTGATCAATCCATCGATTTCGCAATTCTGAAACCAGCTTCTGCAATCGCTCGCGCTCGCGCGCCGTCTTTTTCCGGGTCGGCGCTTGCGCTGCTCACATTACCGAGCGCAGCGCGCGCTGCGACTCCCTGGATGATGGCCGCCGAGCGAAAGCACGCGAAAGCCACGAAAAGTGGCCATTCCGGAATTCCGTCGCGACCGGTGCGATCGCAATAGCGTTCAAGCAGCGCGGCTTCCTCCGGCAAGCCAGCCGCGATCAGATCGGCACAGCCGTCCGGGCTGCCGTTGTCCCGTAAGGGGATGTGGTAGTGCAAACACAGATAGGCCAAGTCCGCGAGTGGGTGGCCGATCGTCGCCAGTTCCCAGTCAAGGACGGCCACAATTCTGGGCTCCGCTGAATGGATGATCGTGTTCCCCAAGCGGAAGTCGCCATGGGCGATACAGCTTTCATCCTCGACATCAGCCCGTTCCTGCAGCCAGTCCCGCAAAGCATCCATGTGCCGGTAATCGAAATCCGCCGGCAGTGCGGATTTCGCCTGCTCGTACTGGCCTGACCAGCGTTTTACCTGCCGGGCAAGATATCCTTCCGGTTTGCCAAAATCGTCCAGGCCGACCTGCCGCCAGTCCACACGATGCAGATCGGCTATGGTGTCGATCAGAGCGAAGGCCACTGCCGACCGCTGCTCGCGCGGCAGGAGGTCCATTGCCGGCGATGGCACGATGCGTCCCTCGATGTACTCCATCACGAAGAATTCAGCCCCGATGACTTCGGGTTCGTCGCAATAGGCCACCATTCGCGGCACCGGTACGGGGGTATTGGCGAGTGCCTGCATCACGCGGTATTCGCGATCCACGGCGTGGGCTCTGGGCAGCAGTGCGCCAGGCGGCTTCTTGCGCAACACGTATTTACTGCCGGAGGCCGTCTCCAGAAAATACGTGGGATTCGACATGCCGCCCTGAAACTGCTTCACCTGAAGTCCTTCACTCACTTCCGGTGCGGCAGATCTCAGCCAATCAACGAGGGCGTGATCGTCGATGCGGTGTGCCGGCAGTGGATCCACGAGGACCGGGTCTGCGCTCTGGGGTAACTCGATCATTTCAGAAAGCCCTCATGAACTTGATTGGGGAGGGAAGGACGAAGCCCGACAAATCGATTACTTCTCTGGCGGATTGTAGGAGCGATTCAGCTTGCGCATGCCCCCGATCCAGCGATCGTAGTTTTCCGCTTTACGGCGCATGTAATCCAGAACCTCCGGGTGGGGCAACACCAAAAAACTTTCCGCTTCGATGGCTTTTACGCATTCCTCGGCCACGGGCTCCGGCTCCATCATGCCATCGATACTGGCGACGCCATCCTCCTTGCCCTTGGTCATCTCGGTGCGCACAGCTTGCGGGCACAGGACTGAGACTTTGATGCCCTGGTCACCGTAGGTGAGAGCAATCCATTCGGCAAAAGCCACCGCCGCGTGCTTGGTGACCGCATAGGGAGCGGAACCAATCTGCGACAGCAAGCCGGCGGCTGAGGCCGTGCTGAGCAGATAGCCGCCACCTCGGGCGATCATTCGGGGCACCAGGTGCCGGGCGGCAAAGATATGGGACATCACGTTCACATCCCACATGCGATACCAATCCTCATTGTCCACTTCCGGTCCGCCGCGCTGGGCGATGCCAGCATTGGAGCAGAACAGGTCAATCGGTCCGATGTTTTGTTCGACATCCTCGATCAACTCGACAAGCTGTTCTTCGTTGGCGACGTTAACCGCACGCGCTATTCCCTGAATTTCGCTCGCTGTCTTTTCGGCGCCCGCAAGGTTCAAATCAACGCAGACCACCTGCCTGGTGCCTTCCTTTGCAAACCGCAGCGCCATTGCACGGCCGATGCCGCTTGCTGCGCCGGTAACCACCACAATTTTTTCATTCAGCTTCATGGCTCAAGTCTCAGTTGGTTGTGGGAGTTGTATGGATATCTGCGTTTGAAGAGCCGGATACGGAATCGGCATACAGGCTCGGATCGGGCAAAGCCCGGCAACTGTCAGGGTCATCAATACTAGTGAACCTCACATGATCCGGTCAACCGAGTTCGACTGGTGGGGTTGAATCCTTGCCTGGCGGGGCAGAACGTTCTCACATGGTGTCGCGTTCTGCACCTGACAATCGTCAGGTTGGCGGTCTCGGGAGAGATCAGGTCGTTGCCTCGTTCAGCAGCGCTGGCCTGAGTGGCATCGATTTGGAAGTAGTGAAGCGATCGCAAATGCTTGGCCGTTGCATTCAGCAGGAGCAACTGAATCGGGCAACGCAGATCTAATCCGCTTTGTCAGCGGCCAGGGTGCGGCGTCAAAAATAGCTCGGGAGTTGCCCAGACTCCGTAACGCGCCGATCACCTCACCCGGGAAATACATCGAGTGTTTGTAAGCACAACCAAGGCATCCCGGGAGACGAACTCCCGGGATGCAGGCGCGAATCAGAAATTCCACTTCAGACCAACACGATAGTTGAAGTCTTCGGGCTCGATATCAAGCTCGGCGGGAAGAAGCGATGAATCCACGGTTACTTCCTCGCCGGCGATATAGTTGACCGCAGCCAGAAGGTCGATGCTTTCATTTATTTCGAAAAGTACGCCCGCACTGGCCTGGTAAGCGAGCGCGGAATCGTCATCATCGATAATCACCGCGCCGCCCGGACGGTAGTCGATGTCAAGCTGCCGATAGCCGACACCCAGCCCCAGGTAGGGAGTGAGGTTGCTGTCGTTGGCAAAGTCGTAGTAGCCATTGACGAAAATGGTGTTCGACTCGATTGAGCCGTTGCCGTCCGCCACCAAGTTGCCAACCGTCACGCCAAGATCGCCGGTGTTGCCGCTGATGAGAACGCCGGCGTCGATGTCTGTGAGATCAATTCCCCCGGCGGTCACGCCAGTGTGCTTATCCACGTCCCATTCGGTCCAGTTCCACTCCAGTTCGGCACGGAAATTTTCGTTTAGCTGCCAACCGATACTGAGCGCCCAGAGGTCGCCGGTGTCCAGTTCGGTGTCCCATTCGATAGGAGTGCCGCTGGGCAAGGTCAGGGGTGGGGTGACGCCGGTCACGGCTCCGGTGGTGAAGCTGCTGGTGAAGGTGCCTTCGTTGTCAACATCATCTGGATCGCTCACGCCCAGGGCGCCCGAGACATAGAACTCCTGGGCCTGAGCGAATCCCACTGACAAGAGAAGCACAGCGGGACAAAAGGTCTTTAACAGTTTTGGATAGCTCATGATTAACTCCTTGTCTCATTGGCTGCAAACACACTGACGCCCGCAGAGTCGGTCTCAGGCTGGAGGAACACGATGGATTCCTATGCACTTGTACGTTCCCGATGGCGACTTGGATCTCTCTCCGCTTCCCGATGATGGCACTGAAGGGGAGCTGCATTGCAGCGTTTTCCCTGGTGAGGATAGATGCCCGGCATGCGAGCTTGCCGAAAGAAGCAAGCTACGGGCCCGCTATGCATAGGGTTTTGCGCAGCTTTCTCCCTATCGCGCTTTCGGATCGGCAGCGGGCTGGCATGCATCTCGCACAGTGGCATGCATCTCGCACAGTGTGCATCTGGCACATTGAATTCGAGCCTTGGCGAAGGAGCTGAGATGAGATCAGGCACCGCAAACGTTCTGCTTGCCGGCACATGCATATAGTCTCGGTCGGGGGCGGTGACATCAATCGCGAGACTCGTGGCAAAGGCACGTTCGCAATCGATAGTTACATCGTTGAGCTGGCCGGCAAAGAACGGCCCAAGGCCTTATTCATTCCAACCGCAAGTGGTGACGACCCCGAGTACTGCCGGAGCTTCGCCGAGGTCTACGGCCAAGTACTCGGCTGCGAAGTGGAAGCCCTGCTGCTCTCGGGCGCGGACAAGGACCCGGACCGCATTCGGCGGAAGATCAGCCAGGCCGATTTGATCTATGTGGGTGGCGGGTACACGCCGCGGATGCTAGAGAAATGGCGCAACTGCGGTGTTGACGAACAACTGAAGGCGGCTCACCGCCGCGGCACGGTGCTGGCGGGAATCAGTGCCGGAGCAATCTGTTGGCACGAATGGGGGCACTCGAACTCCTATGCCTCATCTCGCACCGGAAAGTCACGCTACCAGCGGGTCCAAGGACTTGGCCTGCGACAAGGAACCTTTTGCCCACACCTGGATGAAGAGCAGCGACACGCGTCCTTCGTCAGGGTGATTGAGCAGTGCGGCGGCTTGGGGATCGCCTGCGAAGACGGTGCGGCTGTTCACTATTCGGGCAATCAGCAGGCGCGGGTGGTGAGCGATTGCGAAAGTGCGGGCGTGGTGCTCTACAGACGCGGGCGGATCGAGGTCGTTCGAGAGCGTCTGGAGAATGGCCGCTGTTTCGAAGTGCCGGTTATCTGAAAACGCAGGGATGCGAGATTTTCAGATCCGCAGGCCGAGGAGAAAAAAGCGCGCGAGAGCTGGTCCATTTCCGATCCGATATCCGTACAACAACCGACGTCGTCCAATTTCTGAAGGGTAAGATCACCCGAGCAATCGCTATTGGAGGACAGCTCATGACACTCTTGTTCTTTGCAATGTCGGCGCACTGGCCCAGGACAGTTTCGAATGGGTTTCGCCATTGGCAATCACCGAGCAGCGGCAGAACCTGGCCAAGAGTACCTCCGGGCCGGGTGGGGTCATAGCTTGGTGAGGCCAACAGCGCTTTGCCCGCGTCGCTGAGTCGATTAAAGTGGACGCCAGTCATCAGGTTCGGTCCAGCATGAAGCACAGCATTTCGACACAAACCATTCCCTCGCCCCCGACGCCAATTCACGAAGCAGCCGACGCGCTGTCGACCTTCATCCGCCGGTATCCGCGCCTGATGATCCTGACCGGCGCTGGGGTGAGCACCGATTCCGGTATTCCGGCATATCGCGACGAGGAAGGTGCCTGGGCCCGGAAACCGCCGGTTCAGCACGGCGACTTCATGGAGAACCTGGATACCCGACGCCGCTATTGGGGACGCAGCCTGGTGGGCTGGCCGGTGATGCAGCAGTCGCGTCCGAACCTGGCGCACCGGCTCCTGACGGAGCTCGAGCAGCGTCAGCACAGCGAATTGCTGGTGACTCAGAACGTCGACCGGCTTCATCAGCGAGCGGGCAGTGAGCGGGTGCTGGATCTGCACGGCCGCGCCGATGAGGTGATCTGTATGACTTGCGGTCATCGCTGCGAACGCCATTGGGTTCACGAGCGCTGCTTTGATTTGAATCCATCCTTTCATCGCTACCGCGCCGATACGGCACCGGATGGGGACGCCGACCTGGAGGTAAATTTCGAGGATTTTCGCCTTGTTGATTGCCCCCGTTGCGGCGGGATTCTCAAGCCCGATGTGGTTTTCTTCGGTGATAACGTGCCCAGGGACCGGGTGCAGCGGTCGATGGATGCCTTGCAGGGCAGCGACGCGCTGCTGGTGGTTGGCTCTTCGCTGATGGTGTACTCAGGCTTTCGCTTTTGCCGCTACGCCAGCGAATGGCGCAAGCCAATCGCCGCACTGACTCTCGGCCGTACCCGTGCGGACGATATGCTCGATCTGAAGCTGAATGCCCGCATTGGTGAGACACTGGAGCGCGCACTGGCGCTGCTGTAGTTTTGCAAAATGACGAGAGAACCGATGAAAGAGGGTGACGACCACAATCCCATCGCGGAAATGTACCGGGACTTGCTTGCCTATGCTGAATCTCGTCGGATCGACGTGGATCGCTACGGCGAAGGTAAATTCCTCAACGAATTCGAGAAACAGCTCGCCGACGAGCTGGGAATGGAGGCGGCGGTTTTTCTGCCCAGCGGTGTTATGGCGCAGTTGGTTGCTGTTCAGGTATGGGCCGACGACCGCAAGCTGAACCGCTTCGCCTGTCATGAAACCTGCCATCTGATTCGCCACGAGGAAGATGCCTACAAAGAGCTGCTTTCTCTGGAAGCGGTGTTGATCGGGGCGGAAGACAGAGTGCCCGGCGTGAGCGATCTGGAAATCCTCACCACCCGGCCGGTGTCCAGTCTCGTCTACGAACTGCCGATGCGCCATCTTGGCGGCGACCTGCCGGATTGGCGGTCGTGGTCGGAGATCAAAAATTTTTGCAGCGAGAAGCAGATTCGCCTCCACATAGACGGCGCCCGGCTTTTTGAAACTGAGCCCTTTTACGGGCAATTGGCCAGGGAGATCGTGGCCGGCGCGGATTCGGTTTTCCTGTCCTTCTACAAGGGCTTCGCTTCGACTTCCGGCTCCATGTTGCTGGGCTCGAAAACCTTCGTGGAGCAGGCCCGGGTGTGGATTCGCCGCTTCGGCGGCAATCTGTTTCAGCTGTACATGCTGGCCATTCCGGCGCGAATGAATTTCGAGAATCGCCGCGATTCATTCGGACCGCTGGCAGAAAAGGCGCAGAATATCGGCGCGGCCTTGCACCGCGAGCTGGGCTTTGCAGTTCAGCCGCTCCCGGTCAAAACGAACATGTTTCATGTTCTGTTGCCCGGTGATCCTCAAAATCTGACCGCCAAAATCAAAGCGGCGAGGAGCCCGGCGTTTAATCTGTCCGCGTGGCCCGATTACTCTCCGCCAGGCTACTGTCGCTGTGAGTTTACGGTGGGCGAGGCGACGTTGCGCTGTTCGGTGCGCGAACTGCTGGAAGATTTCTCGAAGCTGCTCCATTCCTGAGAACCACGGTATCCGGCAATGTCTTCCCTTTCCTTGAGGGAGCACTCGGGGCGGAAAAATGTCCAATCGTCACGACCATATAAACGCGCGATTGGCCTGAAGCTGGGCAGAATGTGCGGTTTACAGGAGGTGATCGACATGGGAGAAGCTTTGGCGGTCTTTCTGGTGTTGATGTACGACATCGCACTGACGCTTTTCGTCGGGTTCCTGGTGTACTGTATCGTCGCAAAGCGAGTGATTACAACCACGGGCTGGGCTTATCGGCGGCGGCAACCCGGTCAGTACCGGCGTCGCATGCTGGGCATGGGGCTCATCGCCGCTCTGCTGATTGTCTTGCGCGTGCTGCCGCTGCCTTTCTGAACGGGGTGGGTCCCGACATGCGGCCCAGCTGAATCCCGCGGAGGCGGGCCCAACGGGCTGAGTCCGCGCGCCGCAACAAGCTATGTTTGAAATCCTCACGTGAGTCGCTCACGGAGACTCATGCCATCTCCGGCCCATACTGCCGCTTCCGCTGGGCGCTGCTAGCCCCAGGTACCTGAGCCACAACGGTTCCCGCGATCCCGACCACAGCCTGTATACTTGAGCGAATTTGCCGATGGACATTTGGGCGACGCTTTTCCAGGCAGGGTCGACCGAAAGGCATCAATGAATTGATCGGGCTTCGGGGTAGTGGTTGAGTGAAATACGTGGACATCAAAGCAGTTCTGGTTCTGGCAGGTCTTTGTGCAACGTCGGCCTTGGCCGAAGAGAAGCCCAAGTGGGAACTGGGCGCCGGCCTTGGTTCGCAGACGCTGGCCGATTACCGGGGTTCGGAGCACTACCAGACCAGTGTTGTACCTATTCCCTTCACCATCTATCGGGGGGAGTTCCTGCAAGCTGACGACGACGGAATCCGTGGGCTTTTTTTCAACAGCGAACGGGTCGAACTGGACGTGAGCCTCGCGGGATCCCTCAATGGCGACAGCGAGGATAACGCGCTGCGCCGTGGTATGCCTGAACTGCATCCGAGCGCGGAAATCGGTCCCTCGCTCAATTTCAACCTGACCGGCAGTGACTTCAACGAAGGCTGGTCACTGCGTCTTCCGGTTCGGGCGGTGTACGGTTTCGACTTCGACGGATTCGAAATCGATCACATCGGCTATCTCGCCAATCCTCAGCTGACTTACGAAGACCTGGACTGGAAGGGCTGGGAAGGCAGTCTCGACCTCGGCTTTCTTTATGGCTCCGAGGACTATCACGATTATTACTACAGCGTTGGCTCTCAGTACGCGAACAGTGAGCGTCCCGTATACAGCGCCGACAGCGGTTTCAGCGGAAGCTATTTCAATTTCAGCATGACCCGCCGTGAAGGGAATCTCTGGTACGGTGGTTATCTGCGTTATGACAACCTGAGCGGCGCGACTTTCGAGGAAAGCCCGCTGGTCGAGACGAAGCACTTTTTTACCCTTGGGCTGGGGGTGTCCGTGATTCTTCGGCAATCCAAGGAGCTGGTACCGCTTCGATCAAAGGACTAGCGTTCTCTGATAGCCCTTCAATAAAAACGAGGAAAACCAAATGAAAGGAAGCTGCCTCTGTCAGGCCGTCGAGTACAGCGTGGAATCACTGGCCGGCCCGGTTTACTTCTGCCATTGCGAAAAGTGCCGCAAAGCCCACGCCGCCCCCTTCAATGCAACGGCGGGTGCCGACCGTGCGGGATTCCGATGGCTTAAAGGCGAGGAACACCTGGGCGCGTTCGAGTCGTCGCCCGGAAAGAAGCGCTGGTTCTGTCGGCAGTGCGGCAGCCATCTGGTGGCGGAATGGGAGGACAAGCCCTATGTGATCGTGAGGGTTGCGACAATGGATGATGATCCGGGAGTGGAGATCAAAGGCCATATCTGGGTTTCGCACGACCTGCCCTGGCTCAATTACGGCGAAGACGTCGCACGTTATTGGGAAAAGCCTCTGCCGGCGGACGCCAAAGCTCCGGCGCTTGTTCATGGAAATGAAATCACAAAAAGCGTTGATCAGACAGTCAAATGGTTGTCTCAGACAATCCATCGTCTGCTGCCCTCAGCCCGGATCGAACATGTGGGCAGTTCCGCTGTTCCCGGTCTTTACACCAAGGGCGACGTGGACGTGATGGTTGAAGTTCTCAGTGCGGAATTTGACGATGCTCATAGGGCGCTCCGGGAATGTTTTACCTACAACGCGGAGATGGCACCGGAAAAGCAGTTTGTCAGTTTTTCCGGCGAGCACCGGGGTAGCGCTTATGGTGTGCAGCTTTGCGCAGACGGAAACAAGATTGGTTTCGTAGAATTCCGCGATGCACTTCGGGCTTCCCCCGGTCTCGCGCAGCGCTACAACGATTTGAAGCTACAACACCAATCGGGCAGCATGGACGAATATCGCGCGGCCAAGGCCGCCTTCGTCGAAGAGATTCTTTCCAACCAATCGTGAGGAGATCGCCATGCCAGAGCGTTTTCGTGAATACAAAGTCGTGCACATTGCGGAAGGGGGGTGCGGCACTATTCTGCTGGGCGCTTCCGGTCTGCCGATGAAAAAGATCGAAGCGGAACTGAACGCCTATGCCGCCGATGGCTGGCAGGTGGTTTTCCAGGTCCTTGAGCAGAAGCGCTTTTGGCTGTTCTGGGACCGGGAAGCGATGATCGTGACCCTCGGACGCTAGTGGACAACAGCGCGTGAAGCCGCTTCAGAGCCTTGCGCTGAAAATGATTGCGGCGTATCGCCGTAGCGGCGGCGGGGATCGCTGGTTCGGCATCGACTGCAATTTCCAACCGACGTGCTCCGCCTATGCAGAAGGCGCGATTCGCCGTTTCGGGCTTGCCGCTGGCCTGCGACTCACCCGGGATCGCCTGCGGCGCTGCAATCGGCGCGACAGCTTCTGCAAGTGTCTCGAGCCGGTTCCGGATGAACTGCCCCAAGATCGGGGGGAGAGGCACGGTGCTGAATAGGGAAGCGGTGGAGGCCGAAGATGAGCGCCTGAGCGAGCTGGCGGCTCAGCTTCCGGCGCCGCAACGAAAGGATTTCTATCGCGCACTCAGTCGCCGTTTAAAAGATCCGGATACCTATGCGGCGCTGAACTGGTTTTTCCTTGCCGGCCTTCATCACTTCTATTTGGGCAGGTGGTGGTGGGGCGCCATTGATCTGGCTGTTTTCATCATTGGCGTGTCTCTGCTTTTTCTTCAGCAGTATCTTCCGGGTATTCTCCTCATCCTCGTAATATCGGCCATCGAACTCTGGGCCTTGTTTCGGGCCCAAGTGATTGTTCAGGACTGGAATAACCGTCTTACGCGGGATTTGCTGAAGCAGCATGGAGTAGAGGCTGCAAGGCATCACTCAGGGAGGAGATGATGAGCACAGACCTATTGATACTGTCGGCCATGATCACTGTGGTCGTGCTGAGTACGCTTTATATCGTTCATGCGGTGCGGGGTCTTGTGAATCAAAGCAGGCGCATCGAAGCGCGCCATCTGCAGATGGCCAAGACCATCGAAGTGCGGCGACGCAGACGGCGTTGATTTTGCCGCTATTTTCTGGCGTCGCCTGCATCGTTTGCCCCGATGGTGGCTTTAGTCGTGGCCTGGGCCCCCGCTATCGGAACTCCAGAGTCTGGCTTCCTTGGACTTTGGGCTGCGTGATTTCCGGGCTGCTCGGGCCGCCGCCACAATCGTTTACCCCTCCAGCTCCGACCAGCGCTCATAAAGCGTTTCCAACTCGCTTTGCAGCTGCGCCAGTTCCTTGAATGCCGCATCCATTTGCGCCTGGTCCTGTTCGTAAAAGCCCGGATCGCTGATCTTGGCTTCCAGCGCCGCAACCGCGTTTTCCGTTCGCTCGATCTCGCCCGGCAACTGTTCCAGTTCGCGCTGCAGCTTGTAGGAAAGTTTTTTCGTCGCGGCCTTGGCGGGCTCTTTTGACTCTGTGGCTTTCGCCGATTCTTTCTTCCCCGCGTCGGCTTTCTTGACGCCGCTCCCGGTCGACGGGCGCTGACGCAGCCAGTCTTCATAGCCGCCGACGTATTCGTGCACCACCCCGTCGCCTTCAAAAACGAAAGTGCTGGTCACCACGTTATCGATGAAGGCCCGGTCGTGACTCACCAGCAGCAGGGTGCCGGCGAAGTTCACGAGAATTTCCTCCAGCAGCTCCAGGGTCTCGAGATCCAGATCGTTGGTGGGTTCGTCGAGGACCAGGACATTGGCGGGCTTGCTGAACAGGTGGGCGAGAATCAGACGGTTCTGTTCGCCGCCTGATAATGACTTCACAGGTTGGCGCGTGCGGTCCGGCGCAAAGAGAAAGTCTTGCAGATAACTGATGACGTGGCGTTCCTTGCCATTGATGGTAATGAATTCACGGCCTTCCGCGATGTTGTCTATTACCGTGGCTTCCGGGTCGAGCTGACTGCGCAGCTGATCAAAGTAGGCGAACTTGAGATTGGTGCCCAGTTTGACTTTGCCGGAGTCCGGCGCCAGTTCGCCCAGCAGCATCTTCAGCAGGGTGGTTTTGCCGGCGCCGTTCGGGCCGATCACCCCGATCTTGTCGCCACGCATCAGAGTGGTGGAGAAGTCGCGGACTACCACCTTGCCTTCGTAGGACTTGCTCAGGTGTTGCGCTTCCACCACGATCTTTCCAGAGCGTTCCGCCTGCTCCACTTGCAGGTTGGCCTTGCCCTGTACCTCGCGGCGCTGACGGCGTTCCTCGCGCATTTTCTTCAATGCGCGGACGCGTCCTTCGTTGCGGGTGCGGCGGGCCTTGATGCCCTGGCGGATCCATTGCTCTTCCTTGGCGAGCTTCTTGTCGAACTCGGCGTTGGCGGTTTCTTCCGCCGCCAGTTGCTGCTCGCGAAATTGTAGAAAGCCCCGGTAATCGCCGTGCCAATGGCGCAGCTGTCCACGGTCCAGTTCGAGAATCTCGTTGGCGACCGCCTGCAGGAAGCTGCGGTCGTGGGTGATCAGGATGATTGCGCCGCTATAGTCGCGCAGAAAGTTTTCCAGCCATTCGATCGCGCTGATGTCGAGGTGGTTGGTGGGCTCGTCGAGTAGCAACAATTCCGGCTGTCCCACCAGAGCCTGAGCCAAGGCCGCGCGCCGCCGCCAGCCGCCCGACAATTCCGCAAGGCGCGTGTCGGCATTGAGTTCGAGGCGGCTGAGAATCGTCTCGACCTGCTGTTGCAGCGTCCAGCCATTCAGTGCGTCCAGTTTTTGCTGCACTTCGCTGAGCGCCTTCATGCTGCTGTCGTCGCCGGCCTGAAGCGTCAGCTGATGGAAGCGGCGCAGGGCCTCGCCTACTTCGCCGAGGCCCTTGGCGACGAAGTCGTAAATGGTCTCCTCACTGGCTTCCGGCAGCTCCTGGGACAGGTAGCTGACGCGAATGCCGGGACGACGCCAGAGTTCACCATCGTCTGCCTGCACCTCGCCGGCGAGCAGCTTCAAAAAGGTGGACTTGCCGGCCCCGTTGCGTCCAAGCAGGCCGAAACGTTCGCCGGCGTGGACAGTAAGATTGATTCGGTCCAGCAGAACCTGGGGACCGTAGGCAAGGTAGACTTCGTTGAGGCGATAAAGCGGCATAGACAAACAGCGGGAGCGTGGACGGGGCGCCCTTTGTACCGGTTTGGCACCCGGCTGTCCAGCAAGGCCGGTCCCACCGAGCGTAAATCGAAACCAAGGCAAGCGGAGTGATATTTATGCAACTTACAGCAGAATTGACCGTGTATCCTTTCCAGACCGACTACAAGGATACAATTCGACACATCGTCGCGCGCTTGAATGCTTACGACGACATCAACGTCCGGACCTTTCCCACTGCCACCATCCTGGTGGGCAACTACGACCGGGTGATGGAAGTGGTCAACGAGGTGATCAAGTGGAGCTATCTGGAACACGGCAAGTGCGTGTTCGTGGCGAAGTTCCTGCCGGGCTATGAAGCGGATTGACGCCTCGGATCATCTGGTTCGCAAACAACGATAAGTACATACGAAGACAAAACTATGGCAGAGCAAAAAACGGTGGTGCTGGTTGGGGCTGGCCATGCCCACCTTTACGTGGCGGCGCGGGCGCGGGATTTTCGGGCGCGAGGCTATCGGTTGGTGGTGGTCGATCCGGGTACTTTCTGGTACTCGGGGCTGGCTACCGGGATGCTGGGCGGTATGGCCGAGCCCGCGGATGATCAGCTCGACGCTGAAAAGCTGGTGCTTTGCCAGGGCGGGGAGTTCGTCCGGGACCGCGTGGTGGAGGTGGATCTCGGTGAGCGCCGCCTGAGCCTGGCCGGGGGCAGTGAGCTCAGCTATGACCTGCTATCGTTCAATGTCGGCAGTGTGGTGGACGCAAGCGCGATTCCGGGCGCCGAAAAGGATCCGAATGTCTGGACAGTAAAACCGGTCGCCCGCCTGTGGCAGTTGCGCAGGCAGTTGGAAGCGCGTTTTCAGCGCGGTGAAACACCCAGCGTGGCCGTGGTGGGGGGCGGTGCGTCTGGCTGCGAAGTGGCGGGCAATCTCCTTTCGCTGGCCGCAGAGATGAGCGCCGCTCTCGAGGTCACCCTGATTACTCGAGGTCCCGGGCTGCTTGCAGGTGCTCCTCGAGGGGCGGGAGAGGCCGCTCGGCGGGCGCTCAGCCGACGCGGCTTGCAGATCCGGACTTGTGCCCGGGTGGCAGAGCGGACCGAAAGTGGGCTGCTCCTGGATGGTGGAGAGCAGATCGCCGCCGAGCATGTGGTGCTGGCGACGGGGCTGGAGGCGAGTCCGCTGGTCATGGAATTGGATCTGCCGAGCGAGCCGGCCGAGGGCCTGCTGATCAATGAATACCTTCATTCACCCGCCGACCCGCATGTTTTCGCGGTCGGCGATTGTGCCGCCTGGCGAGGCGGCGCCCTGCCGAAGCTGGGTGTCTTCGGCGTGCGGCAGGCGCCTTTCCTCCACCGCAATCTGCTGGCCGGTCTGAATGGCTCGGCGCCGTCGGCCTACCAGCCGCAGAACCGCTGGCTGTCGATTCTCAATCTGGGGCAGGGCGATGCGCTGGCATTGCGCGGTAGCTGGTGGTGGCGCGGGCGGGCGAGTCTGATTCTGAAGAACTGGCTGGACCGACGCTTTCTTGAGCACTACCGGCAGTTGTCCCACTGTGGAAAGGAGTCACTGGCCCCCTCCAGCGATGCGAACCACAGCAGTGCGACCGACAGCAATGCTTGAGCCCCGTTTGCGGCTTCTCTAGAATTGCGCGCTTCTCAACCGGCAGTCCAGGGGCAGTGCGAATGCAGAATATCAGGAAGGCGCTCGGCCGCCTGGCAGCGATCCTGGGCTTCGAGGCAAGCACAACCAGTCACCGCGAGAAACTGGCCGCCACGGCGGGCGCGATGCTTGGCATTACGGCGGTGGTGCTGGTCTCGCACTGGAGTCTGGGGCCAGCTGCGGCGAATCTCATGATCGCTTCCATGGGAGCGTCCGCCGTTCTTCTGTTTGCCGTTCCTCATGGCGCGTTGTCGCAGCCCTGGGCCGCAGTGGCTGGTCATCTACTCTCTGCCGCTGTCGGTGTGAGCTGTCAGAAGCTGTTCGCGGGTCATCCATTAGCGCCTGCGCTCGCCGTGGGTCTTGCAGTCGGGGTGATGTGCTATGCCCGCTGCATCCATCCGCCCGGCGGGGCCACGGCTCTTACGGCCGTCATCGGCGGCGATTCAGTTCATGCTCTCGGCTACAGCTTTATCCTCGTGCCGGTGCTGCTCAATCTCGCCGCTATCCTTTCGACGGCTCTCGTCTTCAACAACTTCTTCCCCTGGCGCCGCTATCCGGCCAGCCTCATGTCGTCAAAAAAGGAATTAATGGACGAAAAAGCCACCGGCGGCAGCGGCCTGACCCACGAAGATCTCGCGGCAGCAATGGAGTCCATGGACACTTACGTGGATATCACTTCAGAGGAACTGGCCGAGCTTTTCGATCGCGCCTGGGCCCACGCCCGTGATGGCAATGCCGGAGCCGTGCGCATCGAGGGCGGAAGGTTCTACAGCAACGGTCACCCGGGTGCTCGTTGGTCAGTACGGCAGATCATCGACCTGCCCGCCGAACCGCTCAGTTCGATGACAAAGATAATCTATAAAAACGTCGCTGGGCGGGACCTGCACGAAACCGGCATTTGCCGCTTCGATGAGTTCAACGGCTGGGCCCGCTTCGAGGTCGCGAAGAAAGGCGACCGTTGGATCAAGATGATGCCCGATGTTCCCGGCGGCAGCACGGCGAAACAGGCGATTCGCAGAAAACAGCACGCCTGACGTAATCCCTCCCGTATAAAACCCTGCGGCGCCTTTCTTGTCTCAATCTTCGTCCGCCATTTCCCGGCGAGCAGACATTCGAGGAGAGGTCGTGTGAAGTGTCCGGTTTGCAAGCAAGAACACCTGGTAAGGTCAGAGCGTAGCGGGGCAACCAACGATTACTGCCCGAAATGCCGCGCCGAGCTCGACCGCAAGCAGGAGCGTGAAACGCGCGGGCATCGCTCGACAACCGATACCCGACCGCCAGTCCCTCCCGATCCTCGGAATCAGCCGAACTGACTGTGCCCGCAAGCACGACTTAGGAGAGTGTCCATGCGATGTCCCGTCTGTGAAAACAAAGATCTGGTCATGTCCGAACGGCAAGGCATCGAGATCGATTATTGCCCCCAGTGTAGAGGTGTATGGCTGGATCGTGGCGAGCTGGACAAAATCATTGATCGCAGTCAAGCCGAAGCGCCGCCCGCGCAGATGCAACAGCAGCAGACGCCACCGCCCGGACGCGATTATTCCCACGGTTACAGTCAACCGTACCATGGCTATGGGAAGAAAAAGCGCAAAGGGCTTTTGTCAGAAATTTTTGATTTTTGACGCGTCGGCTGGAGCGTTTCTGCCAAGAATATTGAAGGGCGATGATATCGAAGGGAAGCATCGGGTCCACCCGAGCGGACCCTTGCTAGAGATATATGGACGTTATTGCTGACGGGAGCCGGTGAAGTCCGCGCCGCCCATGCCGGCGAGGTCGAGACTGCCATTCATGCTGTCGCCGCTTTGCGTGCCGGTGTAGGTCAGCGGGATTTGCTGGCCTTGCATCGACAGATTGGCAACCAGCGTGAAGCTGTCACCATCCACTGTCCCGGAAATGTCGGAAGAGCCGAGCGACCCTGAATAAGTGCCGCTGACGTTCTGTCCGTCCTGGGTGAGCGTCATGGTGGGGTTGGACGTGCCTTGGGGTGATTCCACAGTCAGTACCCATGTGCCGGAAAGGTCCGCGGCATTGGCGAGCGCCCCGAAAGTGAGGCCGAGAGTAAGCGCAGTAACTTTGATCAATCCTTTCATTGTTTCATCCTCGTTGCGTTTGCTTAAAAAGAACACGTGCTTAAAAGAACACTTACCTGGTAAATGTAAATACTGCGTAGAAAACTGGAGCCGGCGATTGTACGGCGGAGTGGCTCTCTCCACAATGCAACAGCAATCTTCTGTGAACAAGTGCAGGGCCGGCTCAGTCCAACGGAGTCTTTCCTTTCGTTCAAGTAGTACTAAGTTCGTAGGCGCAGAGAACCGCTGCCCTTCAGTGTGGTCTTTTTCCTGCGATTGCCGGCTCAACTTTTTATGAGCTGTCAGAGAAACCGACATGCACTTCTGATTGGCTGTGCTGCATTGAATCAGGTTCGCAAATCTAGACTGTCGCGGACGAGAAGCTTTGTCCGAATTACTACGGCGAGGAAACAGGAATGAAACTGGCGAAGCTGCCTCTCACTTCTTCCATTCGGGGTATTCTGACCTGTTGCGTCCTGGCGATTCTGCTCGTCGGCTGCAACAGCGTCGACAGTCGCCTGCCCGAAGCCCGAAAGCTTGTTGAACGTCACCTCGAGGCAGCCTACGGTGAGGATGGCCTGAACGACAAACCCGCCATGACCTACACAGGCAGACTCGTTATCGAATCCTTCGATGTGAACGCGCCGGTGGTGATGAAGACCGAATCCCCGGACAAGCGTTTGTTCAAGACCGAAATCATGGGGCAGGAGGTTGTGCGCAGTTGCGTAGGCGGTCAATGCTGGGTGCGGGAACTGGACAAGCCGCTGGCGTCACTGAGGGGGGAAACCTTGACGTTCATGCGCGAGATTGCCGATTTTCACCGTCTCGAAAATCTCGATCGCTATTACCGTCACCTGCAAACCACAGGGTTAAAGGATTTCAATGGTGAGCAGGCCTATGAAGTAACACTTGTGCGCGACAACGGTATGCGCGACAAGTGGTATTTCGACAAGGACTCGGGGCTCTGGCTTGGTGGCGTGTGGTACCTGCCTCAGGAAATGGGAGGCACTCAGGTAACTCAGTACTTTGAAGAGTACCGAGAGTTTGATGGCACGCAAGTGGCCACTCAAATCATTGAGGAAACCTCGACTCAGACCAGCAAGGTGGTTATCGACGAGGTGAAGTTCGGAGATGTTCCGGATCGGGAATTCGCCATCGCCGACTAGACCGGCGCGGTGATCTCCCGGGAGGCGGAGCTGGCGGGGAGGGTGACTCGACACCTACAATTTCGGGCTGTGCTACCGATTTCTGATCACTTTCGCCTCCAAATGGCCGTGACTGAGCCCGACGGCCGCTTCTCCGACTCTTCCTCTCTCCCTCTCTCCCTCTCTCCCTCTCTCCCTATGCTCACGTCGCCAAGACCGGGCCCTTCACGACACTTTTCGCGCCAACAGGGATAGAATGTCGCTACAGATGTCCAAGAGCTGAATCGTAATCCCATATGAGCCGTTTTATGTCGATTGAAGAAGCCCGTCTCAAGATATGCAACCTTTCCCTGGACCAATATCCCCAGATCAAAGCCTTGATGGATGAAGCCTACCCGGAGCTTGGGGGCGCCTGGCCCGAGCACACGCTGGCTCATCTGATCAGTGAGTTCCCCGAAGGGCAGATTGGCATCTATGACGATGAGGAGCTGGTGGGCATCGCCCTCAGTGTCCAGGTGAATTACGCCCGCTTTTCCAACCCGCATACCTACGAAGACATTGTTGACAGCAATGACCGCGTCGTCAGTGATCCCAATGGCGACGCGCTCTACGGACTCGACGTGGTGATCAAGCAGAGTCACCGTGGCCTGCGACTGGGGCGTCGTCTTTACGAGGCGCGAAAAGAATTGTGCCGCCAGTACAACATGAAAGCCATTCTGGCTGGGGGGCGTATTCCCAACTACCACAACTACAAAGCGGATATGAATCCGATGGAGTACATCGCCAAAGTGGCGGGAAAGGAAATCTACGATCCGATTCTGAGCTTCCAACTCTCCAATGATTTTACAGTCAAGCGCCTGCTCAGGCGTTATCTGCCGGAGGATGAGGAGTCCGTTGGTTATGCAACCCTGCTCGAGTGGGACAATATCCTCTACGAACCGGAACAGACCGTTATCGGTTCGCGGAAGTCCATCGTGCGGGTCGGTGCGGTGCAGTGGCAGTTGCGTTCGGTCCGCTCGCTGCAGGATCTTTTGGATCAGGTGGAGTTCTTCGTCGACGCGGTCTCCGATTACAAGAGCGACTTCATTGTGTTCCCGGAGCTCTTTTCCGCCCCCTTGATGGGGCTCGACGAGCATCGCTCGCAAACCGAGGCGATCCGTTTTCTGGCGAAGTACACGGAAATCGTGCGGGACAAAATGTCGCAGATGGCCATCGAATACAACGCCAATATCATCGCCGGCTCGATGCCGCTGAGCGAAGGGGACAAGCTTTTCAATGTCTCCTATCTGTGTCATCGCAGCGGTCGAATCGATGAGCAGCGAAAGATTCACATCACGCCGCACGAAAAGAACGACTGGGTCTTTCACGGCGGCGACAAGGTAAACGTCTTCGAAACTGATGCCGGGCGGGTCGGTATTCTCATCTGCTACGATGTGGAATTTCCGGAGCTGTCGAGGATTCTGGCGGAAAAGCAGCTGGAGATTTTGTTCGTACCTTTCTGGACCGACACCAAGAACAGCTACCTGCGTGTCCGTCACTGCGCACAGGCCCGTGCGGTGGAAAATGAATGCTATGTGGTGATTGCCGGCAACGTGGGGAACTTGCCGCGAGTGGAAAGTCTCGACGTGCAGTACAGCCAGTCGGCCGTACTCACGCCGTCGGATTTTCCTTTTCCGCACGACGCCATTCTGTCTGAGGCCACACCGAACACTGAAATGCTTTTGTTTTCCGACCTGGACATGTCCAAGCTGAAGATTCTGCACAGTGAAGGTTCGGTACGTAATCTGAAAGACCGGCGCAAGGATCTTTACGATATCGTTGTGAAGAAGTGAGCAGGCCCATTTCGGGCGACTGGAATCAAAGGAGTATTACGATGTACAGGGAGAGAATCTGGCGTAGAGTCGGTGCTGCTTCGGCAGTTGCTCTGTCGCTCGCACTCGGCGCATGCGGAACATTTCAAAACGACAGTCAACGATTGCGTGCACCCAACTACGCTTCTCCGGTCGGCGCCAATAACTGGGAAGTGAAGTGTGGTCGCGACGTTATCCTCATTGATGATGATTCTCTCGACGATTTCTACAATGCGGATGGGACGGTCAAAACCTACATCGAATTCTGCCAGGAGGCGCAGCCCAGCTTGATTAAGGACAGAAATCGCTAGCGGGACGATTCGGACAGGTAGCTGAATTCCCTCACCACCCGGAAACCAATCAGCGGATTGCGGGTGGTTGCCGCGATTCCCTCGCGGGCATAAGAAGTCAGCGAACGATAGCTGTCGTTCGCGGCACCACCCCGGACGCTGCGAAGCGGGCATTCGTCCCGCAGCACTGGGCTTGCATCGTCAGGCGCGCCTACATAGTGATTTTGAAAGCAATCCTGCACCCATTCAGCCACGTTGCCAGCCGTATCGTGCAAATCAAAAGGGTTTGCAGGAAAACTGCCGACCGGGGCAGTGCTGGAAGAAAACAAGCCGGTGTAGTCGCTGTCGCAGCCGCGTTTGCAGTTGGCTTTGCCGGCGACTTGTTCATCTCCCCACCAGTAATCACCTGTGGTCCCGGCCCGGGCCAGGTATTCCCATTCCGCTTCGGTGGGCAGGCGGTAGCGTTCACCGGTCTGCGCGCTCAGCCATTCGGTGAAGGCAATTGCCTCGTTCCAGCTTACGTTGACAACAGGCCGGCTACCGCGGCCCCAGCCTTGGTCGCCTGGCAGACCGGCGCCCGTGGCACGAGCGAATTTTTCATAGGCCGCAAAGGTGATTTCGTGTTTGCTTACCGCGAACTTAGTCGGTATCACGACTTCGCGCACGGGTGAGAATTCCGCTGCGCCCTGTTTGCCCATGAGGAAGCGCCCCGGTGCAATGACAACCAGCTCCGGGCCAGTGCCGCCACCGGTCAGATCGTCGGCAAAGTTTTCCCCCGGCACATGCAATTCGGCGAGTGAGTACTTGAGCTCTTTGTCGCCTTCCTCCAGCTGCACCCATTCCGAGATGCCGGCGTAGCCGGGGCGGCTGACTTCCACATGGTAGGCGCCGGCTTTCAAGCTGATTCCGGGGTGGTAGCGTTCGCGGATGTTCAAAATCCTCACTCGCGCATCCGCCGGTTCGGCCTGGACCGTCAACGCAAATGAAGCGACCGGCGTCGGTGGAAGGTCGTCAACATTCTTGGTGGTTATCGACCCGACTTCGTCTTGCACTTCGACTCCCGCTTCGACACCCGTCGGCGGAGATTCGGACGAGAAGGCGGTCGCGGGTTCAATTGTTTCACTCTCGATATCGTCCACAAAGCCGAGATTGTTGGCGGTCGTCAGCATGGCTCGGTAAACGGGGGAGGGCAATTGATCTTCAATCGCCAGTTCGAAGCGACTGAAACCAATCGAGCCGCCGAACCAAGTGAATGCGGCTGCAAGCAACACCACAAAGCCGCCCTTTAATCCTCCAGAGGATCGGCGGTGCTTCGCGACTGGCGAAGCATGCGCGGACACCAGCGTCGTGTGCTGGCCGCCAACGCTGGCAAGTTCGACTTGGGTCGTTGTGGCGATTTCCGCTCGATGGAAGCCGCGCAGCGGGGTCCACCGCCAGCTCAAAACCGCTCGGATTTGTTGGTTCGCTTTGAGCCGCAAAGCCGCCATGCTGGTTAGCCACAATGCTTTCAGCAGGGCTGAGAGGTTCATGGCGGCGGGATCGGTCAAGGGTGTCCGGTGGGAGCTCGGACCGCTCAAGGCTTCTTCCAGCGCAGCAACCGCATCCACGATTTCGCCACCGATCTGAAACCGCTGTTCCGGCTCCTTTGCCATCAAACGATCGAGTAAAGGCTGAAACAGGGCGTAGTGAGGCGGGAGGGCCGGTATGGGGGCGGAGAGGTGCTTGATGGCAATCGCCACTGCCTCCTCCGCCTGGAAGGGAACCACGCCCGTCAGCATCTCGTAGAACACAACACCCAGACTGTAGATGTCTGCGCGCCCGTCGATGGGCAGTCCACGGGACTGTTCCGGACTCATGTAATGAGGTGTGCCCACAACAGTGCCGGCGTTGGTGACCTTCGCGCCGATCCGGGCCGCCTTGGCGACGCCGAAGTCGGTCAGGACAGCGGTGCCGTCTTCGCGAAAGAGAATGTTTTCGGGTTTGATATCCCGATGCACATAGCCCTTGCCATGGGCAACGTCCAGCGCCCGGGCGATTTCCCGGACCACTTGCAGAACCTCGGTGCTGGACATGCCCCGGCGCATCCGGTCATGCACGGTGCCGCCGGGAAGGTAGTCCATCGCAATGTAGTTGAGGCCCTTGTGCCGGCCGATGTCATAAATGGAGACGATATTGGGGTGAGATAACTGGCCAACGATGTTGGCTTCGCGCTGAAAGCGCTGACTGAACACCGGGTCGACGTTGAGCACCGGCGACATTACTTTGAGCGCGACTTCCCGCCCCACGCTCAGCTGCACTGCAAGATAAACGGTGGACATGCCGCCCTGGTTTATCTTGCGGATGATTCGGTAGCCGGGTATCTGCATGGTTGTTGATGGCCTTCGCGGGATCTAGCTCAATATCCACCAGCTGAGAAGCAGAGCACAGAGCAGGGCTCCGGCGTAAAGGCCGATGTCCAACATCCGCTTGCCGGTAATGGCAGGGAGTCTGGATAGGAGCGGTGTGAACCGGGAATCTGTCGGCAAGGGTGATTCGATGATCTGGATGGTGATGTTGTCGCGACCGCCATGTCTGAGTGCCTCCCTGAGTAATGTGTCGACGGCTGTCCTCACGGAATCAGCCTCGCAGAGTATCTGTGCAATCGTTTCATCATTGAGCTCGTCG
This sequence comes from Proteobacteria bacterium 005FR1, assembly GCA_026192395.1. Taxonomy (GTDB): domain Bacteria; phylum Pseudomonadota; class Gammaproteobacteria; order Pseudomonadales; family Cellvibrionaceae; genus WACF01. Next base: position 1,100,454 of record WACF01000001.1, on the reverse strand, counting down.
CTGAGTCCGTCACTACACAGTAAAATCCATTGACCAGCACGCCATTGACCTTCGACCGCATCGACCCGGACTTCGGTCATGTCCTGAGAGCCAATGCACTGAGTAATCACGTTCTTATCCGGATGGTTTATGGCTTCCTCTGCGGCTATGGCGCCCGACGCGAGCAGCATCTGCACGTAGGAATGATCCGTCGACAACTGCTCCAGCGTGCCGCCGCCATCATCCGGTGTCCACAGGTAGGCGCGGCTGTCGCCGACCCAGGCCACCTGGTAGCGGCTTCCTTGAGACTCCAAAGCCACCACTGTAGAGCCCATTCCGGCGGCGCCCACACCCTCTCTTACCGCAGCCAGCACCGATCGGTGGGCCTGCTGGATGGCCTCGACCAGTTCCCGTCCGTCTTCGGCATTTTTCTGGATGGTCTCCACCACGATCGCACTTGCCACTTCGCCGGCTTCGTGACCGCCCATCCCGTCGGCAATGAGCCACAGACCGCGTTCGGGGATGCTCAGATAGTTGTCTTCGTTGTTGCCGCGATGCAGACCCTTGTCAGTTGCAGCGCTGAAGTTGGGAGCGGCCATTCATGTTTTCCGGATTGAGATGCAGTTCACGGATCACGGCACCGAGCAGGGCGGTTCAGTGGTTTCCCTGATGGATTCGCGCCGTCGGCCTGCCAGAGTTTATCGATTGTTTGCTGCAGGCCTTCTGCATCTTACTCAGCTTTTGCCAAAAGCGTAAAGGTATTTGCCCAGCTAAGCTATTGAAAAAGCAGCTTGTTTTGCTTAATTTAATCGACTTCTTCACGGTCCTGTATCGAATCCGGTGGCAATGCCTGGCAAAGTCAGCCGAACTTACCACCAAATACCAGTGGTTTTACAACAGCGCTGTCGGCGCAATCACACGAGGTCGTCCCATGCTCAAGCTCCGCTTGAAGAATAATAAAGGCAGCGCGGTTTGGCTTGTAGAGCCCAAGGTCACCGTCGGTCGCGGTAGCGGTAACGACCTGATGCTGGAAGATCTGACTGTGGACCCGAAGCATGCCGAAATTCTGGTGAAGCACGAAAAACTCACGCTCGTGAACACCTCGGGGAAGACCGTTTTGGTCAATGGTCAATCGGTAACTGAGCAACAGCTGCTGAAGGTCGGCGACCAACTGCAGATCGGCGAGACAGCCCTGGAAGTGATCGATCCGAAGCAGCAGTCGGCGAAGGCGCCCTCTGCCGCGGCCGCCGAAAATACCGGCTGGGCGCTGAAGGCCAATCACACGGCCTTGGCCAACCGCATCTTTCACATAAAGTCGGAAACCGTCATTGGCCGCTCGAATGACTGCGATATCACTCTCGCCGCGGCCCACCTGTCTCGTCGTCATGTGAAACTCTTCGTCGAGGACGGTCTGCTCTATGCGCGAGATTTGGGCTCGGCAAACGGCACTTATCTGAATGGGGAAAAAATCACTGAAGCGCGGGTCAGACGAGGCGACGAGCTGCGCTTTGATACACTCAGCTTCGGAGTAATCGGCCCCGCATCTGAAGACCTGGACAAGACCAGCGTTCGCCCGATGGCTGCGTTTACGCCCAAGCCCCAGATAAATGACGGGGCTCAGCCTAGCCGGGCTGAAGGGAGCCGCCCCGGGACTCGCGCCGAGCGGCCTGCGGCTGCAGCTGGGAATTCCAGCAGTTCTTCGGCACGGGTCGGGCACGCAGCGGGCGGATGGGAGCCCGGCAGGAAGGGAATCTGGGCGCTTGGCCTTCTGCTGGCAATTGCCCTGGCTGCGGGCATCGCCTGGCAACAAGGCCTGTTCGGCGCCTGATCACCGATTGGGCTGACCGCCTGTTCTCGAACTGAGTCTTATGTGAAACGGGATTCTGCGTGAAAAAAGTTTTTCTCTACAGCACCTTGGGGTGCCACCTCTGCGAACACGCCAAGGCGATGATTGCACCCGTGGCCGCCGCTTCGGGCTACGAACTGGAAGAGGTGGAAATCAGTGATTCGGAGGATTTGCTGGAACGCTACAAGTTGACCATTCCCGTGGCCAGGAATGCCGCGACCGACGAGGAGATTAACTGGCCTTTCAGCCAAGAGCAGGTGGCCCGGTTACTTAAGGCCACCTGATACACCTGTCTTCAATCCGAGCCTAGCTGCAAGAGCGATATACCCCTGCCTTCCTTTTCACCCAGAATCGGTACCTGCTTGCCCATTCGGTACCCATAGATCACCGAGTAAGCCAGCACGTTCTGTACATAACCGCGGGTTTCCCAGAAGGGAATGGTCTCGATCCAGATGTCGTAGGGAAGCTGCTTGTCGGTTTCCGCCAGCCACTTTTTCACCCGATAGGGGCCCGCATTGTAAGCAGCTGCTGCCAGCACGCGGTTGCCATTGAACTGCTCGAGCAGCTGATCGAGGTAGCGACTGCCCAGCTGAATGTTCTGGCTTGGGTTGATCAGATCCCAATAGCTGTACTTCATCCCGATTTTCTGCGCGGTCCGCTTGGCGGTGGACGGCAGTAGCTGCATCAGGCCCATGGCCCCGGCGGGGGAACGCGCGTCTGCGGCGAAGGCGCTTTCCTGGCGGGCGATGGCATAGAGAAAGGTGGGCTCGACATTAGTACTGGCCGAAGCGGAATTCATTTCCTCGAGATAGGCCAGAGGGAATCGCAGCTGCAGGTCGTCCCAGTAATTCGCCTCGATCATTGCCTGGATGCTTTTGCGATACCAGCCCCATTCCTCCGCCAGTTTCCCGGCCGCCAGTAACTGAGCCGGGTCCAGTCCGCGGGTCGCGTAGAACCACTCGCGGCGGGCCTGAACACTCCGCCCCAGGTCGAGCAATTCTTTGGCGCGGCGCATAGCCGGGAGATTCTTGATCAGGTCCAGGTGCTCGATCGACGGGTTTACCGGCTTGTCGACAAGGCTGTATTCATGGCCCAGGAGGTCCGCTGACAGGAAGCCATAGAAGGTACGGGTCAATGCCAGGCTGGCGTAAATCTGCTCAGCCGAGGGATAGTCGGGATCGTCGACCCCAAGCTGCTCGAGAGCGCGGGCGCGCCAGTATAGCCAGCGTTCGTTCTGCTGCTCTTCACTGGGCAACATCCTGATGGAATCATAGGCTCGCTGCCAGTCCTGACTGCGCAGCGCGTCGCGCACCAGCCAGGCGATCAGCTCAGTGCTGGTAATCTCGCCACCCTGATCCAGTACTTGTTCCGCAGCGCCGATGTGGCCTTCCACCGCGAGATGAGTGACCAGGTACTCTTGGGTACGGCTGCGATCCTCTGCCGGAAAATAATGCTGCGCGTCGTAACGGCGCCAGTGGGTCAGCGCCTCGAGCGGGTCTTTGCGGACGTAGCGGCGGATGCCGTGCAGAATAATTTCATGCATTTGCGGCGATTGTTTGCTGAAACGCTGGTGATTTTTCAGGCGTTCCGGGTGGCGGTCCACCTCGTAGTAGAGGTCCGCCAGCTTTCTCGTCTCTGCCGACATCTTGCCGGCCACATAACGGGACAGGGACAGATTGCGCTTGGCGATGGCTTTGCTATGCCGCTCCCAAGCGATCTCGTCAGTCAGGAAGCCGCGCTCGATCCATACCTTGAACAGCGGATCGCAGGCATCCGGCTGGGAGTGACCGACGTTCCACAGCTCCGCCACAGATTCCAGAGCGGTTTCATCACCGGTGTTGAAGCGGGCGCGCAGGTAGTAGCAGCGCAGGTCGGCGCTATCCAGGTTGGCGCGGGGGAAGTACATTTTGTAATCCTCCCATTTGCGCTGCTTGGCCAAGGTCTCCAGCCACTCCCGTGCCATCAGGTCGCCCAGATAGCTGCCCGCGTTGGCCCCCATGAACTGTTCCACTTCATCGGCCGGGAAGAGGTAAAGCCTGCGGTGCAGTTCGGAGTATTCGAGGTAGGGCGTGAGTGGGTAGTCTCCGAGCTTCGCGACCAACTGCTTGAAGGTGGTGAAGCGTTGTTGCCTCAGGGCATCTTCCGCCGCCATGAATTGGTTGCGCTGGAGCTGCAGCTGGCTGGGAGAGGGTGCGGAAGGAGAAACTGATGAAATGACGGCTGCGGAGGCAGACGTGTTCGGCCCCTGGGCCTGACTTGCACCGGCGCCGAGCGCGAGGAGAAATCCAGCCAGAACCCCAAATGAAAATTTCACATCAAGTCGTTGCATAATCTCAGGCGATCAGCGAAAAAAAATGCGTTTGTGTTTGCGATCTGTGACCACAAGCTCAGGCAGAAGTTGAGCGCAAAATGATACGGTTGAATTCTGGTCTTGTTGTGACAGATTGCTGATTTTTCCCGGAAGATTCGTAGTCTTCGAGTAATTCGCAGCCAAGCGCTGCGGACTTCCGGCTCACCACCAGTGTAGATCAGTTTGCGCTGCGCGCGGAACGGCTGAGCAAAAAATAATAGCGACTACGGCTCGCACAACGGTTCTGGTAGCGAAAGAGGAAAGTATTCTGAAGGCAGCGCGCCGACCTTGATGTAGAGCAGATTTTTTTTGGTCAGCGCGCTGCTTGGGAGTACATGTGAAAGAGTTCGGAAGCGGACTTTCTTACTTTTTCTGGTCGACTCTGACTGCCAGCACGTCACACTTGGTTCCATGCAGGACACCGTTGGCAGTTGAGCCCAGTAGCAGCGCCAGCCCCTGACGCCCGTGACTGCCGACGACGATCAGGTCCACGTTTTTCTCTTCGGCCATGCGATGAATTTCCGAGGTGGGTTGACCGATTACCACATATTGGTCTTCCGGTGCGACGCCGATCGACCTGCCCAGCTTGGTGAGCTGATCCGTGGCTTGCTGCTGGAGCTGGTTTTGCACTTCCGACAGATCCATGGGAATATCGCCGCCGTAAGCGTAGGCGAGAGGCTCGATTACATGCATCAGACTGATGCGTGAACCGGAACCGAGCCGGGTCGCCCGTTCCAAGATTTGGGTGGACTCCTCGGTGAGGTCGAGCGCGACCAGGATGTGGTTATAAAGTGCCATCGAGCACCCCCTTTGGCTGTTGTCGTTGTGCGTCGTATGGTAAAGAGTTTGCCTGCAAGTGCATAGCCGAGCGCGACCGCAAACACCTGTTCACCTGTCCCGCGTCAAGAAAAGCACCAAGACTACGAATTCGTGCTGACGGCTGAGTACGCCAAAGCCGCATCAGCGGAAACCCCCCGGTCGGAAGAGCCCATGTGGATTGCTATTGTCATCATTGTCCTGGCGATTGCCCTCGCCGTCGGACCCGTTATGTGGCTGCGTACTACGCCAAGCCAGAAGCGCGAGATTGCCTTTCGCAATCGCGCTGCTCGGCTGGGGCTCCGGGTCCAACTGCGGCCTGCGGCCGACCTGGATCTTAGAGGACATGAAAACAGCGGAGAAATGCTCGCGGGCTATGGATTGCTCTGGGTCAAAACTCCCGGTGATCGCCAGAAAGTGCCGCTCCATCCCCGGAACAAGCCCTGGCGTCTGCGCCGGGAGCGCATCAGCCACGAATCCCATTTCGCCGGTTGGTGGGATTGGTCAAAGGACTTGGAGGCCGACCCCGCCTGGCATGACCAGCTGCGGGCTTTGCTGCCCAAGCTGCCTCCCGACTCGCTCGTTGTCGAAAACAATCGCCAGGGGCTCTGGGTATATTGGCGGGAGCGGGGGGATGTGAAGCGGGTGGACGATCTGGCCGCCACACTTGCCGCCCTGAAGCAGGTGGGGCAGGAGTTGGCCATTGAGCCGGAACCGGATGACGAGGAACTCGACTCGCTGCTCTGAGGCGGGCATCCGAGCAGTCGGGATACGAACTTCCCGGCGCGGAACTTGTCCTGCCACCGGACTTGCGGGACTTTCATGAATGCGCCGATCCGCAGCTCAGGCGGAGGTCGCTCGCCCGACTTGGCTGCGACACGAGGGCTTGATTGGTCCTGCTGCGATGGGAGGGGAAACGGAAATTGACTTGACCCTAAAAATCTGAGCCTATATATATGCGCTCCCATGGCCCTGCCGGAGCCGGCGCCAGACGTCGATGACGGCAATCTCCACCGCGAGACGCGGTTCACATCGTCGGAGTGGCAGCCGCGGAAGGCGGCACTTCGGCGCATAAGAAGCCAAGCCGCAAAACAGCGCAAGCGAATATCAGCATCACCTGGCCCTGTGCCAGCCCAGTGCGTTCCCCCGAACGCCAAGAATTCTTTAGAAGGACAGCATGGCAAAATCCTTAGTTATCGTGGAGTCGCCGGCCAAGGCCAAGACCATCAATCGCTATCTCGGCAGTGATTACATCGTCAAGTCCAGCGTCGGGCATATCCGTGACCTGCCCACGAGTGGGGGTGCCAAAAAGCCGGTCGACGCCAAAGAACGCGCACGGCAGGCCGCCATCACCCGCAAGATGTCCCCCGAGGAAAAAGCCGAGCACAAGCAGCGGAAATCCCGAGAGCAACTGGTCAACCGGATGGGCATCAACCCGGAGGATCACTGGTCGGCTCACTACGAGATTCTTCCAGGCAAGGAAAAGGTCGTTAAGGAATTGCAGGAACTTGCCGCCAAGGCGGATCAGGTTTTTCTGGCAACGGACTTGGACCGCGAAGGAGAGGCGATCGCCTGGCATCTGCGTGAGGCCATCGGTGGCAATGAGGATCGCTACCGCCGCGTCGTCTTCAACGAGATCACCAAGTCCGCAATCCAGGAAGCCTTCGAGCACCCCGGCCCGATCAATCAGAACCGTGTCAATGCTCAGCAGGCCCGTCGCTTTCTCGATCGGGTGGTTGGCTACATGGTCTCTCCGCTGTTGTGGGAAAAAATCGCCCGAGGCCTGTCGGCAGGTCGGGTGCAGTCCGTTGCCGTTCGTCTTGTGGTTGAACGCGAGCGGGAGATTCGCGCTTTCGTTCCCGAAGAATACTGGGATGTTTTTGCCGATCTGAAAACCCAGGCCGGCAAGGACATTCGCTTCGAAGTGAAGAAGCATGGGGGCAAGGCCTTCCGGCCCGTCAACGAAGAACAGGCGATGGCGGCCGTCAAGGAACTACAGAAGGCCGGCTACGAAGTCGCCTCGAGGGAAGACAAGCCCACCCGCTCCAAGCCCAGTGCCCCTTTTATTACCTCTACCCTGCAACAGGCGGCCAGTACCCGCATGGGCTTCGGTGTGAAGAAGACCATGGTGCTTGCCCAGCGTCTTTACGAAGCGGGTTACATCACCTATATGCGAACCGATTCCACCAACCTCAGCAAAGAGGCGGTGGACAACGTACGCGATTACATCGTCGAGAAGTACGGCAAACCTTATCTGCCGGAATCTCCGAACCGTTACAGCAGCAAGGAAGGCGCGCAGGAAGCGCACGAAGCGATCCGTCCGTCCAATGTGCGCGTCATGCCCAACCAGCTTAGTGGGATGGAGCGGGATGCCGAGCGGCTGTACGCGCTGATCTGGCAACAATTCGTCGCCTGCCAGATGACCCCTGCTGAATTCACCAGTACTTCCGTGACCGTCAATGCACAGGACTATGAGCTGCGCACCCGCGGCCGCATCATGCGCTTTGACGGCTTCATGAAAGTCATGCCGCCGGTGGCCAAGAAAGATGAAGACGTTGTGCTCCCGGATGTGAAAGTGGGCGAGCACCTGCAATTGGTCAAGTTGGATCCCAATCAGCACTTCACCAAGCCGCCAGCCCGTTTCACCGAAGCGAGCCTCGTCAAAGAGCTGGAAAAGCGCGGCATCGGTCGACCGTCGACCTACGCCGCCATTATTTCCACCATTCAGGATCGCGGTTATGTCCGGGTAGAGAATCGCCGTTTCTACGCCGAAAAAATGGGCGATATCGTGACCGAGCGCCTGGTGGAAAGCTTCACAGATCTGATGGATTACAGCTTCACCGCCAAAATGGAAGAAGCGCTTGATCAGGTCGCGGAGGGAAGCAAGGAATGGCGTGCATTGCTCGACGAGTTTTATCGGGAATTCACCGAAAAGCTGGCAAAGGCCCAGAATGCGGAAGCGGGCATGCGCCCGAACTCGCCCACTGAGACCGATATCGAATGCGATAAGTGCGGCCGCCACATGCAGATTCGCACCGGCAGTACTGGCGTATTTCTCGGCTGCTCAGGTTACAACCTGCCACCGAAGGAACGATGCAAGAACACCATGAATCTGGTGCCCGGCGAAGAAGCGATCAAGGTGGACGACGAGGAGGCGGAATCCCGCCAGTTGCGCAGCCGCCGACGCTGCAAGTTATGCAACACCGCCATGGACAACTATCTGCTCGATGAAAAGCGCAAGCTGCATATCTGCGGCAACAACCCCGACTGCAACGGCTTCGAAGTGGAATATGGCTCCTTCAAGATCAAGGGCTATGAAGGGCCGGTGATCGACTGCGACAAATGCGGCAGTGAAATGCAGCTCAAGACCGGTCGCTTCGGCAAGTACTTCGGCTGCACCAGCGAAGACTGCAAGAATACCCGTAAGCTGTTGCGCAGCGGCGAGCCTGCGCCGCCAAAAATGGACCCCGTGCCGATGCCTGAGCTGAAGTGCGAGAAGGTGGACGACCACTATGTGCTTCGCGATGGTGCGTCGGGCATTTTCCTGGCGGCTAGCCAATTTCCGAAAAACCGCGAGACTCGCGCTCCGCTAGTCGAAGAACTGCTGCCGCACAAGGATGAGATCGATCCGAAATATCGCTTCCTGTTCTCGGCGCCGACCGAAGACCCGGACGGCAACAAGGCCCTGGTCCGCTTCAGTCGCAAGACCAAAGAGCAATACGTGCAGTCCGAAGTGCATGGAAAGGCCACTGGTTGGAAAGCTTTCTACGACAACGGTAAATGGGTCGAAAGCGGCGAGCCTGGCAGCCCCACCAAGAAGAAAGCGCCGGCCAAAAAGAGTACTGCCAAGAAGAGCAGTGCTAAGAAGAGTTCCGCCAAGAAAACCACGGCCAAAAGCAGTGGCAAGCGCAAGGCCAGTTAGCGAGACAAGATACGGGCGGCAGATAGCCGCTGCAGGAAACCAGAGGTAGCCGTATGGCGAAATCCAAAGCGAAGGATCAACTCTATGCGGCCATTGCCAATCAGAAGCTGGCTTTTGCCCGCCAGGCGCTGAGCACAGCGGCGGCTCAGGATGATGAGACCATCAACGGTCGTCTTGCCCGTCACGCGCATCTGGATGCGGCCATTCTAGAACTGTGCAGCGGCGTCAGCTATTTCGTGGCCGAGGTGGCTGAGCAGTATGGCCTCAGCGTGGAGCCTGGGCTCAGATCACCAGTTGAACTGTTGGAGATGTTTGCCGGGAGTGGCCGGCAGAATGCGGCGGTGGCGGAGTTGCACTCGTTGCGCAAGCGCCCTGACTCCTGGTTTGCCGATTTACTGGAAACCGCTGCTAATCCATTGTCCTTGGTGCAGCGCTTCAAGGCTGAGGACAGCTTTGCTGCGGTGGGAGCTCCGGCGGAAGGCGGAGCGATGATTCCGGTTCTCGACGTCACCCACAGCGCAGCCAACGCGCCTGACCTGAGCCCCGTCGAGCTGGTGAGTGGCTGGGCGCGCGCCGCCCAGGAGCTGGTGGACCGGCAGCGCGCGGCGCTTCACGAGGAATAATCAGGAGCTGCTTTTTCAAGCTCCTCGTCCAAGTTATCCGGGCTAACTGCCACGGCGAATGATTCCGACACTCAGGCCTTCGATCGAAAAATCGTCGTCCTTCAGGTTGACCGTAATCACGTCGAAGTCCGGGTTTTCCGGCACCAGTTCGATCTGCTGCTTGTTGCGCTCGCGACGAAAGCGCTTGACCGTGACTTCCTCCCCGATTCTCGCCACCACGATCTGCCCATTGCGCGCCTGATTGGTCCGGTGCACTGCCAGCAAATCACCATCCAGAATGCCCGCATCCTGCATGCTGTAGCCCTTCACTCGAAGCAGGTAGTCGGCCTGGGGCGAGAAAAAAGAAGGGGAGATGTCGCAGTAGTCTTCGATGTTCTCTTCGGCAAGGATGGGATTTCCCGCCGCGACACGGCCGACAACGGGGATGCCGCTTTCCTCGTCCGGCAGGCGAATGCCGCGGGAGGCGCCGGGCACCATTTCGATGGCTCCCTTGCGAGCCAGAGCCCGCAGGTGTTCCTCTGCCGCATTGGCGGAACGAAAGCCCAATTCTTCAGCGATCTCGGCGCGGGTCGGTGGGTAGCCGGTTTCGCGAATGTAATCGCGAACCAGCCGAAGCACTTGCTCCTGCCTGTCGGTGAGTTTATTCATTGTTATAGCTCCGTTGATGGCTCCATGTGATGGTTGCGCCGATTGGCCCCAAGCGGCGGTATCTGGTGCTTTGTACAGTAGCTGGCATTATATCCAGTATCGTGCGTCGCGCAACTGCCCCCCTTAGCCGGAACTGTGCGGAAATCGGATGACGCTCCGGGCCTGATGCTATAACTTATAATGATCACTGGTAGCGATAGCCCGAGACGGGCCGCGAATCTCATTCTGGCTTCAGGACATCCGACGCTGTGACTTCCAACCAATCAAACCCTCTTTCAGTTCCCGGTCCGCTGATGCTCGACCTGGAAGGTCTTCAGCTCACCGACGAGGAGCGCCGCCTGCTCGCCGATCCACTGGTCGGCGGGGTTATCTTCTTTGCCCGTAACTACCAGTCCCGCGAACAACTGGCGGAACTTGTGAGCGAAGTTCGCAAGGTCCGTCCCGGTTTGCTTCTCGCTGTTGATCAGGAGGGTGGGCGAGTACAGCGCTTTCGAGAGGGCTTTACCCGTTTGCCGCCGATGCAGCGGTTTCTGGATGGGTATCGAAGAGACCCGGCTGCTGCCCTGCAGCTGGTGACCGATGCGGGCTGGTTGATGGCGTCGGAAATCCTCGCCATGGACATCGACTTCAGTTTCGCACCAGTACTCGACGTCGACGACGACCACTGCAGCGTGATCGCCGATCGGGCTTTTTCCGACAAGCCGGAAGAAGTGGCAAGTCTGGGGCGCGCCTTTATCGCCGGCATGCACGAAGCGGGCATGGCCGCAACCGGCAAGCATTTCCCCGGCCATGGCGCGGTCACCGGAGACAGCCATCTGGTATTGCCGGTGGATGAACGTCCGTGGGATGCGGTGGCTGCCCGCGACTGGCTGCCCTTTGAACGACTTGCCGGCGATCTGGACGCGGTGATGCCGGCGCACATCGTCTTCGAACAGCTGGATTCGCACCCTGTAGGCTTTTCGCGGTTCTGGTTGCAGGAAAAGCTCCGTGGTGAACTAGGCTTTGACGGGGTGATTTTTTCTGATGATCTTTCCATGGAGGGCGCTACCGTCGCCGGTGACTACGGCAGCCGCGCGGAATTGGCATTGGCGGCCGGTTGCGATATGGTCCTGGTCTGCAACAATCGCCCGGGTGCGCTGGCGGTTCTGGATCGATTGCGTGCGCTGGCGCCGACGCCTTCAGTTCGACTTGCCAACATGGCCCGTCGCGGCCATCCCGATTGGCAGTCGCTCGAGGCGAGTGAGCGTTGGCAGCGAACCCGCGAGGCCATCGCGGCATTCGCACCGGGTCCCTGAAATCAGTAACAAACAAAAAACAAAGGCAGACGGATGTTAGTTGAAACCTGGGTCGCGGACCTGCTCGGTGAAGAGAATTACTGGATCATCACTGTGTTTGGTGTGGTGCTCTTTACCATGATCGCGGCCTTCGTACTGCGCGCGGTGCTCGCCCGGATCGAGCTGCGCACCCAAAATACCAAGACGCTCTGGGATGATGCTCTGATCGGCGCCGCTCTGCGTCCCGGAATCTGGCTGGTCTGGCTGCTTGGTCTGAGCCTGGCCGCGGAGATTGCCGGCCGCGTTGCCGATGTCGAGATATTCGCAGTGGTTGATCCGGTGCGGGTCCTGGGGATCAACTTCCTCTTGACCTGGTTTCTTGTGTCTTTTATCAGCCGCGTGGAAACCAATCTGAAAGACCCGCGCTACACATCCAAGCCCATGGATGCCACGACGGTCTCCGCCATGGGCAAGCTGCTGCGGGTGTCGGTGATCATCACGGCAGTTCTCGTTGCACTGCAATCGTTCGGAATCAGCATTTCCGGAGTGCTGGCCTTCGGCGGTATCGGCGGGCTGGCGGTGGGCTTTGCGGCCAAGGACATGTTGGCGAATTTTTTCGGCGGACTGATGGTTTATCTCGACCGCCAGTTCTCTGTCGGTGACTGGATCCGTTCACCCGACAAGAACATTGAAGGCGTGGTGGAGGATATCGGTTGGCGACTTACTCGCATTCGCACCTTCGACAAGCGTCCTCTGTATGTGCCCAATTCCACCTTCACCCAGATCTCGGTGGAAAATCCCTCGCGCATGTTGAACCGTCGAATCTATGAAACCATCGGTGTGCGTTATGACAATGCAAACAAATTGCCGGCCATCGTCGCGGATGTGAAGACAATGTTGCAATCGCACCCCGAGCTGGACATGGATCAGACGCTGATCGTCAACTTCAATGCTTTCGCCAGTTCGTCGCTGGATTTTTTCATCTACACCTTTACCAAAACTACCGAGTGGGTGAAATACCATGCGGTGAAGCAGGACGTGCTGTTCAAAGTTCTGGAAATCATCGATTCACACGGGGCCCAGGTTGCTTTCCCCACCTCGACCATCCACTTGCCGGACCTGATCTCAGCGCCGGAGCGGGAACAAACGGCCGCTGCCAAATCGCTGCAAGGCGAAGCGGCCCTGAATCCCACCTGAAGCCATGGGCATCGATTCTGCGTCCTTGGCAGTGGTTGGCGGTTCCGGTTTTGACGACTATCCGGAGCTGAACTGCCTCGACAGCTTTGAGTTGGACACCCCGTTCGGTAGAGCGGCGCCAATTACCCTCGGAGAGCTGGGCGGGAAAGCGCTGCTGTTCATGCCTCGGCACGGTCCCGAACACAAGGTGCCTCCTCACCTCATCAACTACCGGGCAAATATCTGGGCCTTGCGCGAGCAGGGAGCGGGGCGTGTGCTGGCCGTCAATGCAGTCGGCGGCATCCGCGCTGATTTCGGGCCCGGACGGCTGGTCATTCCCGATCAGCTGATTGACTACACCTACGGGCGAGATCACACGTTTTTTACCGGCGCCGGCGCCGGCGTCGCGCATGTGGAATTTGATCAGCCCTATGACGAAGCCTGGCGAAACACCTTATTGGCGATCGCCCGAAGGAATGGCTGGGATGTGGGCGAGGGCGGTGTGCTGGCCTGCACCCAGGGGCCTCGGCTGGAAACCGCGGCCGAAATTCGCCGGCTGAAAAACGACGGCTGCGATCTCGTCGGGATGACGGGGATGCCGGAGGCGGTGCTAGCCAGGGAGCTCGGACTCGCTTACGCCTCGCTGGCAGTCGTGGTGAACTGGGCGGGAGGGCTGAGTGCTCAGCCGATTACGCTGGAAACCGTTTTTCAGCAGTTGCGCACATCGATTATCGATGTGAAGCGATTCATCGCTTTATTACTCGCTTCACTCTGAAGAGGGAACCGTCCCGGAAGCAACCACTGCGAACGGCTTCTCGGCGACAAAAAACTGGCATTGAAAAATCTTTGTCGGCACCACATGTCATCTTCCTGACTTCCCCATTTGTTATTTTCTCCCTCGTTCCGTTTACGGCGGAATTGCGCCGAACGATCCGCTTGCTCGGGCCTTTTCTCAGCAGTAAGTTGCAGATATAACCGAGAGTAGGAAGCAGGGCTCGGCTAATACCGATAGAACTCTCGAGTCGGGAAAATGCTGACGGCCTCACTTGAGAATGCGGATCGGCTCGGATAGTCTTCCAGTGTCCAGCATAGGGATGCGCTTGTCCTTTGATCAGGGGCCTGGACTAAGACTAATAAAGAAACCAATGGACTCTCATAAAAATAAGAGGTAGGCAGTATGAGTGACCGCTCAAAAGGCACAGTCAAATGGTTCAACAACGCCCGGGGTTACGGCTTCATCACCTGCGGAGAGCACAACGACGATATCTTTGTGCATTACCGCAACATTAGAGGCGATGGCTTTCGTTCCTTGACGGAAGGACAGCAGGTCGAATTCGTTACGAACAAGGGTGAAAAAGGCTTGCAGGCCGAAGACGTGGTTTGCGTCTAAAGGTCCGACGCAGTTCAGTATCCTTGCTTTGTCGGGTACGCGCGGCAGCAATCTTGCCGCCGCGCCGATGATTACGAGCCGCTGGAGCTTTCCCCATCAGCCTTGGGTGGTTGATAGGGCGTGATCTTTATCAGCAGGCCCAGTTTCGGATGGTCGATGTAGTGCAGCTCCTCGCTGCGCATGCGCCGCCCCTGCTGCATGAGAACCACGTTCTCCACCACGTAGGGCTGAGCGAGAATTGCATTCACATCTTTGTCCTGAGTCTGGTTGAACTGATGCCAAAGGCCGGTGCCGCCATCATCGATGCGGAACAGGAAGCTCGGTTCCGGAGTTCGGTTGGGAGGCCAGGGCAAAGGCGGCCAGGGTCGCCGCTCCTGCCCGAAATTGGTGGCGAACTGCGAGAGCCACAGATCTGTCTCGATGTGAAGGTAGGTGCGGCGATAGATGTTGACGCTGCCTTCCAGTTCGTGATGTTCGTCGAAACGCTCGCCACCACTGATTAGTACGCTGGGTTCTTTTCGGTCTTCGGGCAGCGGCTGCAGCCAGGCACCGTGGAACAGAACCCTGCGCTGGTCGCTGCGGCTGAGTCGGCGCGCCTCGCTGGTCAGAGACAGCTCCTCCCTGGGTAGCAGCAACAGTGTTTTCTCCGCGAGCGCTTTAACCGGGCCAAGCGCCTCTTTCCCCTCTTCTTCATCGGAAGCTTCGGCAATCCCTGGAACAGTTTCGCCCTCCGACGGAGTATCCGCCGCAAGTGCCCTGGTCTGCGGCGGTGCAACTGCCGGGTTCGGCTCGCCATTGGGCGTTGTGCTCTCCAAGCCCGAGACGACACCCAGCTCCGCATGCTGCTGATCTGCAGCGGCCCGTTCGCGCTTGGCGATTCGCTCCATCAGTTGGGCAGGGTCCATTAGCTCCACCCAGTTGAGCGGATAATCCAGCTTGACGTCCGTCCGCCAGATTTCGCCCTCTTCACTGGAGCTCGGGGTTTGGGCGAAAACAATCATCTCCACCTTGTACCAGTCTTTTGCCATGGGATCGGCGGCACCGGGAGTCTTTCCATCCGGTTGGGCGAAGACGAGATTGCAGGCCAGCAGGCTGGCGGTAGTCATCAGCGCTCGGCTGAAAGCGGGGGGGAGGGCGATTCTGCTCATCAGGCTGCCTGCTCTTTGCGGGAGAGAATATCCAGAACATCTTCGACAGCGTCGAATTTAGCCTGGACATTTTCCATATTGGCGTGAAATTTTAAATGGTTGGCGCCACTGAGCTGGAAGTTTTGTGGCTGAGTTTGCACCAGTTTGACGATCACCAGCGGATCCACCCGGGTATCGGGCGCGAACTCGAGCCTCCCGGTTTCGCCCCCGGCCTCGATCTTGGCCACACCCAGATCGGCTGCCCGCAGTTTTATCTCGCTGATTCGGAACAGGTGCTTGGTGGGCTCGGGCAGCAGGCCGAAGCGGTCGATCATTTCCACCTGCAGCTCGCGAAGATCTTCATCGGTCTTCGCGCCGGCAATACGCTTGTACATGATCAGGCGGGTATGGACATCAGGCAGGTAATCGTCGGGAATCAACGCGGGTACCCGCAGATTGATGTCCACGCTGTCGGATTGCGAGAGATCCACATCCGGCGCTTTGCCCTGTTTCAGAGCCTTTACCGCACGATCCAGCAGTTCCATATAGAGAGAGAAGCCGATGTTCTGGATCTGGCCGCTTTGCTCGTCGCCAAGCAGTTCGCCGGCGCCACGAATCTCCATGTCGTGGGTGGCCAGCACGAAACCGGCCCCCAAATCCACGGTGTTGGCGATCGCGTCCAAACGCTTTTCGGCGTCCTTGGTCAATTGCTTTGGCGGCGGCGTCAGCAGGTAGGCATAGGCCTGGTGATGGGAGCGGCCGACGCGTCCGCGCAGCTGGTGCAGCTGGGCCAGGCCGAACTTGTCGGCCCGGTCGATGATGATGGTATTGGCATTGGGCACGTCGATGCCCGTTTCGATGATTGTGCTGCAGACCAGAACATTCGAGCGCTTGTGGTAGAAGTCGCTCATGACCTGTTCCAGTTCCCGTTCCCGCAGCTGACCGTGACCTACGGCAATGCGCAGCTCCGGCAGCATTTCGTGCAGCTCCCGGGCGGTTTTCTCGATGGTCTTCACTTCATTGTGCAGGTAGTAGACCTGGCCGCCGCGCAGGATCTCGCGAGTGATTGCCTCTTTCACGAGTCCACTGTCGTGCTGGCGAACGAAGGTCTTTACCGACAGGCGCTTTGCGGGCGGGGTACTGATGATGGACAGATCGCGGATACCGGCCATGGACATGTTCAGCGTGCGCGGAATAGGGGTAGCGGTAAGGGTAAGGATGTCCACCTCCGCGCGCAGGGCCTTGAGGCAATCCTTCTGGCGCACCCCGAATCGGTGCTCCTCGTCAATGATTACCAGGCCCAGGTTGTTGTACTTGATTTCGTTCTGCAGCAGTTTGTGGGTCCCGATCAGAATATCCACATCGCCAGAGCGGACCTTCTCCAGGACCGCTTCCACATCCTTGCTGCTGCGAAAACGCGACAGCACTTCCACATTCACCGGCCAATCCGCAAAGCGGTCTTTGAAGTTGCCGTAATGCTGCTGGGCGAGCAACGTGGTGGGCACCAGCACTGCCACCTGTCTGCCGTTCTGCACGGCGATAAAGGCCGCGCGCATGGCCACCTCGGTCTTGCCGAAGCCTACGTCGCCGCATACCAGGCGATCCATGGGCTGGGGCGCGAACATATCGGCGCGCACCGCCTGAATTGCCGCCTCCTGATCCGGGGTTTCCTCGAAGGGGAAGGCCTGGCAGAACTTGTCGTAATCCGCCTCCGGGTCCTTGTAGGAGAAACCCGGCTTCGCCGCGCGGCGGGCATAGATATCCAGCAGCTCGGCTGCGACATCGCGCACCTTTTCCGCCGCTTTGCGCTTGGCCTTCTGCCACTGCTCGCCACCGAGCCGGTGGAGCGGGGCGGATTCCTCCTCGGCGCCGGTATAGCGGCTGATCAACTCCAGGTTGGCGACCGGCACGAACAGCTTGTCGTTGTTCGCGTACTCGAGGACCAGAAACTCCTGGGCCTGATTCTCCACCTCGATGATCTGCAAGCCGCGGTATCGTCCAACGCCGTGATCCACGTGCACCACCGGGGCGCCGATGTTCAGCTCGGTAAGATTCTTGATGACCTGGTCGGCCGATTCCTGGGCCTGGCGGCGGCGCCGGCGCTGCTGAACCTGATTACCGAACAGCTCGCCTTCGGTGATCAGCGCAATCCCGGCCTCCGGCAGCAGCAAGCCGCGGTCAATGGGGCTGACCGTGACGGCCACTGTTTCGTCGGACTCGAGAAAGTCCGACCAGGTATCACAAGCATGGGGCTCGACACCGATCTTTTTCAGTAGCGAAAGCAGGGTCTCTCGCCGGCCTGCCGACTCGGCGCAAAAGAGTACCCGGAAGCTGGTTTCCAGGAGAAAGGCTTCGAGCGCCCCGAGTGGCTCGGTCGCATGGGACTTGACGCTGAGGTCGGGCAACGGAGCACTGGCGAAGCCCAGCGTCTTGGTGGCCGCCGTGTCTTGGCTCTGCAAGTCGACCCGTGGGTAGCTCTTGAGCTCTCTGAACAGGCCGTCGTGACCGATGAAGATGTCGTGGGGCGGCAGAATGGGCCGCTCGGGATCGACGCGGCGGCTGTCGTAGCGCCGGCCGGCTTCTTGCCAGAAGCTGTTCGCAGCGCCTTCAAGATCGCCCACGGTAAAGATGAGGCTCTGTTCGGGCAGATAGTCGAAGAGCGTTCCGCACTGGTCGAAGAATAGCGGCAGGTAGTACTCGATACCCGCCGGTGCGGCCCCGGAACTCACTTCCTGGTAGAGAGGGCAGGCCCGGTGGTCCACGTCGAAGGTCTGATGCCAGTTGTTGCGAAATCGGGCTATTCCCTCCTTGTCGAGAGGATATTCCTTGGCTGGCAGCAGCCGTATCGAATCGATTTGCTCCAGCGTTCGCTGACTGTCCGGGTCAAAGGTGCGCAAGGATTCCACTTCGTCATCGAACAGGTCGATCCGATAGGGCAGCTGACTGCCCATGGGGTAGATATCCAGCAGGGCGCCGCGCACCGCGTACTCGCCATGCTCATAGACCGTCTCCACGTTGCGATAACCGGAGCGTTGCAGCTGCCGGCTCATGGCGGACAAGTCGAGAATCTGACCTTTTTCCACCATCAGGCTGTTTTGCTGCAGGTAAGAGGGCGGGCAGAGGCGGTGCAGCAGCGTGGTGACCGGCACGATCAGAATGCCGCGCTCCAGCAGAGGCAGGTGATAGAGCGTGTGCAGCCGATCGGAAATGATGTCCTGGTGCGGCGAAAAGTAGTCGTAGGGCAGCGTTTCCCAATCGGGCAGCTGCAAAAGCGGCAGTGCCTCCCCATCATGCTCCTTCAAAAAGAAGCGCAGCTCGGACTCCAGGCTGGCAGCCCTCGCAGTGTCCTGGGTTATCACCAGCGTCAGGCTGCGGTGTCGGCGCGCGGCGGCGGCAATGGCCAGCGCCGGGGCGCTGCCGTATAGCTCACCCCAGCGGCGACGATCGCCGCTGGCGGTGGGAAAAGGAGGTTGTAGCGGATTTTCTGCGGTCATTTGCTGCTGGCGGTCGTGGAATGGTGCTGCGGCTGTGGAGCTTTGTACCCGCGCTCGTGATTTGGTTCGATAGTTGGGGGCGCATTGTACCGGCTTTCTCCCTGCTATGCGGCACGGTCGTGGAGAAAGGTCGGGAACTGTGGAGCCCCCGTCTGGTCGGCAGTTTCATGCGTGCAGCCAAGTTGCAATGGCCCCCCTTGCGCTGGATAATACCGCCCCCCGGAATGGCGCCTCTTGCGATCCGGGGTCAGGGTTTGCACGATCGTTCAGCGGTGAATTCCACGATTGCCGTCAATTCATGAGCGTCGACGATCGGTCCGACAACTTTCCTTCAAGCAAAGGTAACCACACGTGAATCAACGACCAAGACCGGACGATTACTTCAAAGACTGGAAGCAACGGGAAGCCCTGGCCGAAGCCATGATTCCGCTGATCGGCAAGCTCAATCGTGATCGCAACGTGGGAATCTATATGTATGGGCGCTCGTTGGTGAATCGGTCGGTGATCGAAATCATGAAGGCGCACCGCTTTGTTCGTCAGATCGAATCAAACGAACTCTCTGAATTCGAGAGCTTCCCCATTCTGGAGAAGCTCTGCGAGATGGACCTGGGCCACGCCCACGTGGATCTCGGCAAGCTCACTGTCCAGCACATGAAGGAAAACGACGGCAATGCTGTCGATATCGAAGCCTTTCTGGCCCGCGAGCTGGATGGTCTCCTGGGTACTGAACACAAGCCCATAAAAGCCCCCCAGGACATCGTTCTTTATGGCTTTGGCCGAATCGGTCGTCTGGTGGCTCGCCTGCTGATCGAAAAAACCGGCAGTGGCGATGTGATGCGTCTGCGCGCAATCGTGGTGCGCAAGAGCAAGGCGGACAACGACCTGGTCAAACGCGCCAGCCTGCTGCGCCGGGATTCCGTGCATGGATCCTTCAAGGGCACCATTCGCATCGATGAACAAAACGACACCCTGATCTGCAATGGCAACGAAATCAAGGTTATCTACGCCGATTCGCCCGCTCAGGTGGATTACACGGATTACGGCATCACCAACGCCATCGTGGTTGACAACACCGGTGTCTGGCGGGACGAGGAAGGTCTGAGTCAGCACCTGAAGTGTCCGGGGGTTGCCAAGGTAATCCTCACCGCCCCGGGTAAAGGCAATATCAAAAACGTGGTTTACGGCATCAACAACCACGAAATCACTCCCGAAGACCAGATTATTTCCGCGGCATCCTGTACCACCAATGCGATCGTGCCGCCGTTGAAGGTGATGATGGACAAATTCGGGGTGATTCACGGTCACGTGGAAACCGTTCACGCCTACACCAATGACCAGAACCTGATCGACAACTTCCACAAGGGCGAACGCCGCGGCCGCAGTGCACCATTGAACCTCGTGCTGACCGAGACCGGCGCCGCCAAAGCAGTCGCCAAGGCGCTGCCGGAATTGGCTGGCAAGCTGACGGGTAACGCGATCCGGGTGCCGACCCCGAACGTGTCGATGGCGATTCTGAACCTGCGTTTGGGCCGCGAGACCACCAAGGATGAACTGAACGAATATATGCGGGAAGTTTCCCTGCATTCGGATCTGCAGCGTCAGATCGAGTACACGCACTCGCCGGAAGTGGTGTCGACTGACTTCGTCGGATCCCGCCACGCCTGCGTATTCGATAGCAGGGCGACCATCGTCGAGGGCGACAACGCTGTGCTCTACTGCTGGTACGACAACGAGTTCGGTTACAGCTGCCAGGTGGTTCGCTGCCTCGAGGACATGGCGGGAGTGAATTACCGCATGTATCCGCTGGACGCCAAGCAGTAAGTTCGACCGCAAGTGGAGGTTCACCTCGGTGAACCTCCACTCCTGCCGCAATTGCGCGCAATTTAGGCGCCACTCCCGCAACTCCCTCCTCGCACAAGCACTTGGTACGCCAAAAAAACAGATTAGATCTGGAAAGGTTTACGCGTCATCTTTATAATTGCGCCCGATTTTGGGCCCGGGCACTCCATCTGACGTGGTCGCGTTGCTGTAGCCTCGAAGGGATATCGTCGTTAGCCGTAGGTTTCGTCATTCACATTGCGAAGGTTCGGGTTTACCCCAGGTCGGCAGCAGGACGCAGGCGGGGTGAAGTTAAGGTGAAGCACCGCTGTGAGCCGCGTCGGTTCAGAGCACGAGTTCGCAAGCTATACATTCGGGCACTGTTGGATCGTTCTCGCCAGCTTGTCTGCTGAAGACCGGCTTGTCTGTTGAAGAAACCTCCGTAATCGCTTGTTTTGCAGGCTGAAGGCTTGTTCAGCTCATCTCCCCGTGCGACACCGAGTCGGATATTTACCTGGCGAGCGATCGCCACCTCCGTTTATCGAAAGAGATTAGGCTAAGACGTATGATCGAGATCCGTCGAGGACTAGATTTACCCATCACAGGTAAGCCCGAACAGACCATCGTCGCGGGCCCTCCGATCCGCTCGGTTGCTGTCATCGGCAGCGATTACCACGGCATGAAGCCCACTATGGCGGTCAAGCCAGGTGACAAGGTCAAGCTTGGCCAGGAACTCTTCAGCGACAAGAAGACCCCCGGCGTCATCTACACCTCACCGGCATCCGGAACGGTTGCGGCCGTTCATCGTGGGGCTCGCCGGGTGCTGCAGTCGGTGGTCATCGACATCGACGGGGATGAAGCGGAGACCTTTGCCAGCTATTCCGCCGCCGAGCTCTCCAGTCTCGATCGCGCCAAGGTCCAGGACAATCTGATCAAGTCAGGTCAATGGGCCGCCTTGCGGACCCGGCCGTACAGCAAGGTTCCTTTGCCGGACTCCGTGCCTCACTCCATTTTCGTTACCGCGACGGACACTCAGCCGCTAGCCGCCGACCCCGGCGTGATCATTGCCGAGGCCATCGACGACTTCAACAACGGTCTCGCGGTGCTTTCCCGACTCACTGACGGCAAAGTCTTTGTCTGCACTGCTGCGGGTGCCCAGCTGGATATCAAAGGCCCGGCCAGCGTGGAAGTGCACCAGTTTGGCGGCGTGCATCCGGCGGGCAACGCCGGCACCCATATCCATTTTCTGGATAATGTGGGCATGGGCCAAAAAACAGTCTGGAGCATCGGCTATCAGGACGTGATCGCTGTCGGACGCCTGTTCACCACCGGCCGCCTCTCCGTTGAGCGAGTCGTTGCACTCGGTGGTCCGCAGGTGGAAAAGCCACAGCTGCTCCGCACCCGTCTGGGCGCCAACGTTGAAGAGCTGACGGCGGGCTTGTTGAAAGCTGGCGAGAACCGCGTTGTTTCCGGCTCCGTGTTCGGCGGTCGAAACGCGAGCGGTCCTTTTGCCTATCTCGGTCGTTATCACACCCAGGTATCCGTGCTGGTAGAGGGGCGTGAACGACCCTTCCTGCACTACCTCGGTCTCGGCAGTAACCGCTTCTCAGTGCTGCCCATCTACCTTTCCAAGTTTCTCAAGAGCAAACGCTTCAATTTCACCACCTCCACCAACGGTTCCGAGCGCGCCATGGTGCCGGTGGGCAGCTACGAGCGCGTGATGCCTCTGGATATTTTACCGACGCAATTGCTGCGCTCGCTGATTGTGGGCGATACCGAAACCGCGCAGCAGTTGGGTTGCCTTGAGTTGGATGAAGAAGATCTCGCCTTATGTACGTTTGTATGCCCCGGCAAGTACGAGTACGGCCCGATCCTGCGGGAAAACCTCAGCAAAATCGAGCGGGAGGGTTAAGTCATGAAGTTTATGCGTAATATGCTCGACAAGCTGGAGCCGCACTTCCACGAAGGCGGCAAGTATCACAGCTGGTACTCGCTCTACGAAGCGGTCGACACCATTTTCTATCAGCCCAGCCAGGTCACCAAGACCACCTCTCATGTGCGCGACGGTATCGACCTGAAGCGGATCATGATCACGGTATGGCTGGCTACCTTCCCGGCCATGTTCTACGGCATGTACAACATGGGCTTCCAGGCCAACACCATCATCGCCGCCACCGGTCTCGATGGTGCGCCCGGCTGGCACGGTGCGGTGATCGAACTTCTTGCTGGATACAACCCAGACAGTATCTGGGATTGCTTCTGGCACGGAGCAGCCTACTTTTTGCCGATCTATGCAGTGACTTTCATTGTCGGCGGCTTCTGGGAAGTCCTGTTCGCGATGAAGCGCGGCCATGAGATCAATGAAGGCTTCTTCGTGACCTCCGTGCTGTTCGCCCTGATCGTACCGCCGGACCTGCCGCTCTGGCAGGCCGCGTTGGGCATCACCTTTGGCGTGGTAATGGGCAAGGAAGTATTTGGCGGTACCGGCAAGAACTTCCTCAACCCGGCACTGACCGGCCGTGCGTTCCTGTTCTTTGCCTATGCGCCTGACCTGTCGGGTGATCAGGTGTGGACCACTGTCGACGCTTACACCATGGCGACTCCCCTGTCGATTGCTGCGCAGGAAGGAATGGCGCAGCTCCAGCAGCAGTACACCTGGATGGACGCCTTCATCGGCCGCCTGCCGGGCTCAATCGGCGAAACTTCGACGCTGGCGATTCTGATTGGCGGTGTTGTTCTGCTGGCGATGCGCATCGCTTCGTTCCGCATCGTCGGCGGCGTGATGGTCGGCATGATCGCCACTGCGCTGATGTTCAATGCCATCGGCTCGGATTCCAATCCGATGTTCCAGATGACGCCGGCCTGGCATTTGGTGGTGGGTAGCTTTGCCTTCGGCATGATCTTTATGGCAACCGACCCGGTATCCGCCTCGATGACCGACGTGGGCAAGTGGTGGTTCGGTGGTCTGATTGGCGTGATGATCGTACTGATCCGGGTGGTCAACCCTGCATTCCCGGAGGGCACCATGTTGGCGATCCTGTTTGCCAACCTGTTTGCTCCGCTGATTGACCATATAGTTGTTCGGGCCAACGTTAAGCGGAGGTTAGCGCGTGTCTAGTAACGATACGATCAAGAAGACTTTTATCGTCGCCACCGTTCTGTGCCTGGTGTGTGCAGTGGTGGTATCCACCGCTGCTGTCGTGCTCCGGCCGATACAAGAGCAGAACCGCCAGGCGGACATCCAGCGCAACATCCTCGACATCGCGGGCCTGCTTGAAGAAGGTCCCAGTGTCCAGGAGCAGTTCGAGCAGGTCGAGACCCGGGTGATCAACCTCGAGACCGGAACATACACCGACGAGGTCGATCCAGATGATTACGATCAGCTGGCAGCCGCGCGCAATCCGGAAGTCTCGAACCAGCTTACCGAGGAGCAGGATCTCGCCAGCATCTCGCGCCGCGAGAAGTACGGAAAGGTCTACCAGGTGAGCGAAAACGGCGAGCTCAAGACCATCATTCTGCCGATTCGTGGCTACGGTCTCTGGGGCACCTTGTTCGGTTTCATTGCGCTGGAGGCTCAGACCTACGACGTGGTTGGCCTTGGTTTTTACGAGCACAAGGAAACTCCCGGACTCGGCGGCGAGGTGGACAACCCGCGCTGGAGAGAGCAGTGGGAAGGCAAGCGAATCTATGGCAACGACCTCGACGATGTCGAAATCTCGCTGGTCAAGGGTGAGATTCAGCCCTCCGATCCGGATGCGGATTACAAGGTTCAGGGCCTGACTGGCGCCACGCTGACCACGCGCGGCGTCCAGTACATGCTCGACTTCTGGATGGGAGAGCAGGGATACGCGAAGTTTCTACGCAATTTGAAGGCAGGAGAAGCGTGATGAAGACGAAAGAACTCCTCTTTGATCCGGTTTTCGACAACAATCCGATCGCCCTGCAGATCCTTGGTATCTGTTCGGCGCTGGCGGTAACGACCAAGCTCGACACGACGCTGGTGATGTGTATCGCGCTCACGTCGGTGACGGCGTTTTCCAACCTTTTCGTCTCGCTGGTGCGCAAGCAGATCCCGAGCAACATCCGCATTATTGTGCAGATGACGATCATCGCTTCACTGGTAATCGTGGTTGACCAGATCCTGCGCGCGGTGGCTTACGAGATCAGTAAGGAAATGTCGGTGTTCGTGGCGCTCATCGTGACCAACTGTATCGTGATGGGCCGCGCTGAAGCCTTTGCGATGAAGAATCCGCCCGTGGCGAGCTTCATCGACGGTGTTGGCAACGGTCTCGGCTACAGCGTGGTTCTTGTTGCCGTGGGCACTGTTCGCGAGCTGTTTGGCTCTGGTACTTTGCTGGGCTTCCCGGTATTCCTGACCACCAACGAAGGCGGCTGGTATGTGCCGAATGGCCTGATGCTGCTTGCGCCCAGCGCGTTCTTCCTGATCGGCCTCTTTATATGGGCGCTGCGTTCCTGGAAGCCGGAACAGGTGGAAACCCCCGAATACCGAATTCAGCCCAATACCCGTCCGGTGGAGGTATAAGCCATGGAACAACTGCTTAGCCTGTTCGTGCAGGCAATCTTCATCGAAAACATGGCACTGGCCTTCTTCCTGGGTATGTGTACCTTTCTGGCCATTTCCAAGAAGATGGATGCAGCGGTCGGTCTCGGCATCGCCATCGTCGTGGTGCTGGGCCTGACGGTTCCGGTCAACAACCTGATTTATCAGTACCTTCTCGCCGACGGTGCGCTGGCCTGGGCCGGGCTGCCGGACGTGGATCTGAGCTTCCTCGGCCTGATCTCCTACATCGGGGTAATCGCCGCACTGGTACAGATCATGGAGATGTTCCTCGACAAGTACATCCCTGCGCTCTACAACGCGCTCGGCGTATTCCTGCCTCTGATCACCGTGAACTGCGCGATTCTCGGCGGCACCATGTTCATGGTTGAGCGTACCTACACCTTCCCTGAGAGTGTGGTATTCGGCCTTGGCTCCGGTGTGGGCTGGGCGCTGGCAATCATCGCGCTGGCAGGTATCCGCGAGAAGCTGAAGTACAGCGACGTTCCGGCAGGTCTCCAGGGGCTGGGCATCACCTTCATTTCCGTTGGTCTGATGTCTCTCGCCTTCATGTCCTTCACCGGCATCGACCTCTGATCCCGCTCTGATACACCGACCAAGATTAACGAATTGTGCAGGTAGCGAAGTATGAGTGAAATTACCCTTGGCGTCGCAATGTTCACAGCGATCGTGTTGGCGCTCGTTGTCATCATTCTGTTTGCGCGTTCCAAGTTGGTCAGCAGCGGCAGTGTAAATATCGTCGTGAACGACGAAAGAACACTCACCGTACCTGCCGGTGACAAGCTGCTGCAGACCCTGGCCAGCAACGAACTTTTCCTGGCTTCTGCCTGCGGCGGTGGCGGTTCCTGCGCCCAGTGCAAGTGCATCGTGGAAGAGGGCGGTGGCGCGATGCTGCCCACCGAAGCATCTCACTTCACCCGTCGTGAAGAGCGCGAAGGCTGGCGTCTGTCCTGCCAGGTTCCGGTGAAGCAGGATATGAAGATCCGCGTTCCGGAAGAAGTGTTCGGCGTGAAGCAGTGGGAGTGCGAGGTGGTTTCCAACCCGAACGTGGCCACCTTCATCAAAGAGCTCACCCTCAAGCTGCCGGAAGGTGAAAACGTGGACTTCCGCGCGGGCGGCTATGTCCAGCTGGAGGCCCCGCCTTTCCACGTGAAGTTTTCTAACTTCGATGTACAGGAAAAATTCCGTGCGGACTGGGAGCGTTTCGGCTTCTTTGACCTCGAGTGCAAGAACGACGAGCCGGTGATCCGCGCCTACTCCATGGCCAACTATCCGGAAGAAAAGGGCATCGTTAAATTCAATATCCGGATCGCGACTCCTCCGCCCAAAAGTCAGGGCATCAAGCCGGGGCTGATGTCTTCCTACGTCTTCAATTTGAAGCCGGGTGACAAGATCACCGTATTCGGACCTTTTGGTGAGTTCTTCGCCAAGGATACCGACGCGGAGATGGTCTTCATCGGCGGTGGTGCCGGCATGGCGCCGATGCGCTCGCATATTTTCGATCAGCTCAAGCGGCTGCATTCCACTCGCAAGATCAGTTTCTGGTACGGGGCTCGTTCACTGCGCGAGCTGTTCTACCAGGACGAATACGACAAGCTGGCCGAGGAGCACGACAACTTCAAATGGCACGTGGCCATGTCCGACCCGCAACCCGAGGACAACTGGACTGGCTTGACCGGCTTCATCCATAACGTACTTTACGAAGAGTACCTGAAAGATCACCCGGCGCCCGAAGATTGCGAATACTACATGTGCGGGCCGCCCATGATGAACGCAGCCGTGATCAAGATGCTCAAGGATCTCGGAGTCGAAGACGAGAACATTCTTCTCGACGACTTCGGTGGCTAAGTTGATCGGCAGTAACCTGATCAGCAAAGGAATGTACCCGAAAGCGAGGCAACGGAGTTTGCTCTCGCTTTTGTTTTTATGGTTGCTGGTAATTGTCGGCGGCTGTGAGGTGGAGAGCCGCCTCGATGCTCGCACCTATTCCGGCCAGACCATGGGCACTACCTACAACATTACGGTCGTGGCGGGGCCCGAACAGAGTCTGCCGGAAGGGCTCGAGGAATCCATCTCGAGCTGGTTGGCGGAAGTGAATCAGAGTATGTCCACGTACCTGCCGGAGTCGGAGCTGTCACAGCTGAAGACAGCGCCCGTGGGCGAGTGGATTCCCGTCTCGCCCATGCTGGCGGAAGTGATTGCCGAGGCGCAGTCCATCAGCGATCTTTCGGGAGGCGCATTCGATGTCTCTGTAGGACCGTTGGTCGAACTGTGGGGCTTCGGGCCCGTGGACACCGGCGATCAGGTGCCCAGCGAGGAGGCACTGAGCGAAGTGCGCAAGCAGGTCGGTTACCAGTATTTGCAGCTGCGCAGTGATCCACCGGCGATCAAGAAGACCCGCGACATCAGCATCGACCTGTCGGCAATCGCCAAAGGCTTTGGAGCCGACTATGTGGGTCGGAGGTTGAGCGCAATGGGCTTCGAAAATTATCTGGTTGAGATCGGCGGGGATCTGCTGGTCAGCGGCCGTAACGCCGCTGGCGAACCCTGGCGGATCGGCGTGGAAAAGCCTGCCTTCGAGCGCAAAGGGGTGCAGCAGGCCATCGTGGTGGTGGACGCGGGGGTGGCGACCTCCGGCGATTACCGGAATTTTTTCCGCCAGAACGGTCAAATTTACTCACATATCATCGATCCGAGACTGGGGCGACCGGTACAGCAAGACCTTGCCTCGGTAACCGTGATCGCTGAGTCGGCGGCGCGTGCGGACGGACTGGCTACCGCGTTCACCGTCATGGGAGCCGACGAGGCTCTGTCTCTGGCTGAGGAGCACGACATTCCGCTGTACATGATCGTGCGGCGGGGTGAGAATTTTGTCTCTGTGCAGTCGGAAGCCTTTACAGGGTATCTCGACTGATCTGCAAACAATCCTTGGAAGTTTAGGTTTATGTTGGTTGTATTTCTCAGCGTTTGTATTCTGCTGGCGGTCGTCGCCATCATGTCCGTTGGCGTGATCATGGGACGCGAGCCGATCAAAGGCTCTTGCGGGGGCATGAGTGCGTTGGGTATGGATACCGCCTGCGACATCTGTGGTGGTGACAAGAATCGTTGTGAAAAAACCAATGAGTTGGACTCAGATGACGAAGAACTGGGGAACCTTGCCTACGAAGCGTCTTCGGAAAAGAAACATTAATTCTCCCCAGCTGCCGTTAGTAGCCAACAACAAAAAACTCCTATGGACTTCGATGTTCTGGTAATCGGTTCCGGTCCCGCCGGTGAAGGGGCGGCCATGGCTTGCGTCAAAAGCGGCAAGCGCGTGGCCATGGTGGAGAGCCAGCCGGCCGTGGGTGGCAACTGTACCCACAAGGGGACCATTCCTTCCAAATCGCTTCGCCATGCGGTGAAGCAGCTGATTCGCTTTAATACCAACCCGCTTTTCCGAGAAATTGGCGATGCCCGGGTGGTGAGTTTCCCCAAGGTTTTGGATGCGGCTGCCTCGGTGATTCCCAAGCAGGTAGACATGCACGCGCGACACTTCAGTCGCAATCGCATTCGGCTGCTCAAGGGACATGGTTACCTGCTCGATGCTCACCGGGTTCAGGTGACATACCCTGATGGAGTGAAAGAGGTTTTCACCAGCGAAATCATCGTTATCGCCACCGGCTCACGGCCTTATCGACCGGACGACCTCGACTTCACCCATCCGCGGGTCTACGACAGCGACACGATCCTGGAAATGAAGCACACACCCCGCACCTTGCTGATTTATGGTGCCGGTGTCATCGGCTGCGAATACGCGTCGATTTTTTCCGGAATGGGCGTCAAGGTGGATCTGATCAACAGCCGCGACCGCTTGCTCTCTTTTCTCGATGACGAAATTTCCGATGCGCTGAGTTACCACCTGCGCGACAACAGCGTCATGGTTCGGCATGGGGAGGAATACGACTCGATTGGCAAGGATCGCAGCCGGCTCGAAGTCCACCTGCAATCGGGTAAGAAACTCAAGGCCGACGCCCTGCTGTGGTGTAACGGCCGGGCAGGGAATACGGAAAACCTCGGGCTCGAAAATGTCGGCCTGCAAGCGAATCATCGCGGGCAGTTGCAGGTGAACGAAAGCTACCAGACTGCCATCGCCAACATCTATGCCGCTGGCGATGTGATTGGCTGGCCCAGCCTCGCCAGCGCCTCCTACAACCAGGGTAGAGCGGTAGCCGCTGCCATTCTCGGTGAGACGCGGGGGCAGGTGACTGAAACTCCCACTGGAATCTACACCCTGCCGGAGATCAGCTCTCTGGGTAAAACCGAGCGAGAACTCACCGCCGCGAGGGTTCCGTATGAAGTGGGTCGCGCCTACTTCAAGAATACCGCCCGCGCTCAGATCAGCGGCGAAGACGTGGGCATGCTCAAGATTCTCTTCCACACCGAGACCTTCCAGATCCTCGGTATTCACTGCTTTGGCGCTGAGGCCTCGGAGATCATCCACATCGGTCAGGCGATCATGCGCCAGCCGGGCGAGGCCAATAACGTCCATTACTTCGTGGATACCGTCTTCAACTATCCCACCATGGCCGAAGCCTATCGGATTGCGGCCCTGGAGGGGATCAACCGATTGAACCGGCGCTGAGCGCCGGTCGGTCGCAAGGCGGGCCCGCCCGAACAGCCCGTCCTTCTCCAGCCGGAAAATTTGACTGGCTTTGCAAATCTCTTTTCAGGCAATCGAGCTGGCTGCGCTAAGTCCCCGGCCGCTATATGATTTTCTGCTATAACTTGATAAGTTAGGGTGCCGCCAGTGGGGCAATTGGCCGGGTAGTATTCGACATCAGTGACAAAATCAAATAAGGACAGGGCAGTGACGCAAAGCGTTAGCATCAGGCCGGAATCGGCGCAGCCGAGTTCCGTCAACTTCAGTTCCCTCAACCTGGTTCACGGCGAACTGGTATCCACGATCGAGCAATCTGCCGGCAAGCTGGAACAGTTTGTGGCCGATATGTCCGATGCCGAGCTCCTTCAGGGCTGTATCGAAGGGCTGCAGCAGATTCGCGGGACCCTGAGCTTGCTTCAGCTGCACGGAGCGGAACGTCTGGCCCGCGAGGCACTGGCACTGGCCAATGAGATCACGGTCGGTGACGACCGGATGTCCGAGCGTCTGAGCGTGCTCACCAACGCCTTCTTCGTCATTCCGCGCTATATCGAATACACCATCCAGACCCGCCGGGCAGTGCCTGTTCTATTGATCCCGGTTATCAACGAACTTCGTCAGGCACGTGGCGAAAAGCCATTGCCGGAAAGCCATTTCTTCAACATGGATGAGGCCGGCGGCAAGCGATTGCCTCCCCGGGGCAGCGCCGCACTTGATGAGAATTTTGCCGCGCTGATGCGCCGGCTGCGGCACATGTACCAGGTGGGCTTGGTGAAAGTCCTGCAAGGCCGGGTCGTGAAGCCCTCCCTCGGAATGATGGAGCGGGCGCTCGAGCGACTGGGTGCGGCAGCCGGCAATTCGCCCATGGGTAGCTTGTGGCGGGTTGCCGCAGTGGCTTTACAGGCGGTGGCGAGCGAGAACATGGAGCTCACCCAGTCTCGTAAGCTGCTGCTCGGCGCTCTGGATCGTCAGATGAAGATGCTGCAGATGCAGGGACAAGGGGCGCTGGACAAAGAGCCGCCCCAGGGCCTGCTGAAAGAATGCGTTTATCTGGTGGCGGTCTCCGGTTCCAGCAGCGAGGCGGTAAAACAGATCACCGACGCTTTCCGCTGCCCACCGCTCAACTATCTTGATCGCGAGCTGACTCGACAACGCGAAGTGATGCTTGGTCCCAGTGCCACGACGGTCCATTCCGTCGCTGTCGTGATGCGGGAGGAGCTGAACAAGATCAAGGACGTACTCGAGCGGGCGTCGCAGAGCGGCGTCGAAGCGATCAGCGATTACGACGATCTGCTCTGCACGCTCAACAAGGTTGCCGAGATCCTCAATGTGGTTGGCCTGGTTGCTCCGAGCAGTGCTCTCAAGCAGGAAATCGGCAAAGTGGAGGCCTGGCGTGATTCGCCCACGGAGGCAGATCCGCAGAGCATGATCGATGTGGCGGATGTGGTTCTTTACATCGAAAGCACCATTTCCGGGCTGGAAATGTCCAACCTCTCGGATGAGAAACTTGCCAGAGCCAATTCCATCGCTCGCGAGGAAGTCATTGCGTCCAGTCAGTTGGCCGAGGCGGAGATGATCGTCCTTCAGGAAGCGGAAAGTGGTCTGGCGCTTGTGAAACGGGCGCTGAACGCCTTCGCAGAATCCAATTACGACCGCGGTCATATCAAGAACGTCGCGGCCACCCTCAACAGCGTGCGCGGCGGCATGGCCGTGCTCAGTCTGTCTCGAGGTTCGAAGGTCGTCGCCGCCTGTGCGCAATTCGTGGCGGAAACCCTGATGCATAACGATCAACCGGCGGCCCTGCAACATCTGCTCGAGACTTTCGCCGATGCGGTGATCGGACTTGAGTATTATCTGGACGCGGTGAAAAGTGACCGCGCCGCGGGCGACTCGATTCTCGAAATTGCCGAAGAAAGCCTCGCGGCCCTCGGCCATCCTGTGGCGGGCTGAGCGTGATCGGGATGGATAGCTTCACGCCTGGATTTCAGCCGCCGGAAAGCGCAGAGGACGCCAGATACATCGTACTTGCGGGCGACCAGTTGCTGGTCGGCGATCAGATACCCTGGGAGCCCCTGGAAAAATCCACCTGGCGCTTCGCCGACCTGGTGCCGGAGGAGCAGCATTATCTCGGGCTCTATCGGGGAGCCCCCTGCTACGGCGTCAAGGTCGCAGCAGATGCCGCACCTCCGCCCGGGTGTCACTGGCAGTCCCTGCGCAGCCTCATAGCCAGCTCGGCGTTGGGTGCATCAGAGTTTTCGGCAGTCAGTTGCGCACTTCAGGTGTTCAACTGGGATCGCGGTCATCAATACTGCGGGCAGTGCGGCAGCCCCACGGTTGCTCATAGCGGTGAACGGGCCAGGGTCTGTGAACAGTGTGCAATTAACTATTACCCGCGCATTTCGCCATGTGTGATCATGCTGATCACCCGAGGTGACGAGTGCCTGCTGGCGCGACACGCCCAGTACCGCAGTAACTTCTATAGCGCGTTGGCCGGGTTTATCGAACCTGGCGAATCGGTGGAAAACGCACTGCACCGGGAAGTGGCCGAAGAGGTTTCCTTGCGGGTAAAGAACCTGAGCTATTTCGGCAGCCAGCCATGGCCCTTCCCCGGCCAGTTGATGCTCGGCTTCCACGCCGAGTACGATTCCGGTGAGATAGCCATCGACGATATGGAGATCGAGGACGCGCGCTGGTGGAGTTACCGGGACTTGCCGATGGTTCCGCCTGCGGGTACGCTTTCCGGCATGTTGATCCGACACTTCGTGGATAGCAGAAGCGGTTGAATGCAAGGTCCTGACCGGTCGAAAAAGCCGGCAGTTTCGGGCAGCAAACATTTGGGATGGCAGCAGTCTCGGACCTGAGCCTGCGTCGGACAATTCAAGGGGCAATCCGGTATGTTCTACAGCGTGTTGGCGATTGCAGTAAGCGTTGTCGGGCTGGCCGTTGTCGCACTTTCGCTGAGACTGCTGATTCGCCGCGGTTGGCTGCTGGGCTGGCTGCGCGGGATGCTGGGCATGGTGCTGGTCGGTTCCGGGCTGGTTCTGGCCCTGGCGGCCTTCGATCTGTACAGCTATCAGCAGATCGTGACGGAGAAGTCGGTGGCCACCATTAGCTTTGAACAAGTGGGACCGCAGCGCTTCAAGGCCATTCTGGTGGACAGCGAAGGTCGGGAGAATCTATACGAACTCGCCGGCGATCAATGGCAGCTGGATGCCCGTGTAATCAAATGGCCGAATGCGCTGGCCGCTCTCGGGGTCAAGCCCGGCTTTCGGCTCGACCGGATCAGCGGACGCTACTACTCCCTGGAACATGAGCGCAACGCTCAACGCACCGTCTATGCACTGAACGAGAGTCAAATGGGCGTGGACGTGTGGGCTTTCTTTCACGGCAGTAAGAGCCTGCCTCCGGTCATCGACGCAGTCTACGGCAGCGCCACCTTCGTGCCCATGGCCGATGATGCACTTTATGAGGTCCTCCTGTCCCACACTGGCCTTCTCGCCCGTCCCCTCAACGACCCCGCGCAAGCCGCAGTCACTGGCTGGCAATAACGCCCTCGGCCACTGAATTCTCCCGGCGTTCGGCTTTCCTACCTCTATGGATTACAATGGTCCGCTTTCGCGGCCCTGTTGCTCCATAGCATAGCGAGTTCGCGTCATCATCCGCCTGCCAAACGATAGGGAGGGATTCTTGGAATTCCTAGTTGAATACGGCCTTTTCCTGGCCAAAACCGCCACCATGTTGGTAGCCATCGTCATTGTAATAAGTCTGATTTCGGGGCTAAGCCAGAAAGGCGGCGGCAAGAAAGAGCACCACGGGCATATCGAAGTCACAAAGCTGAATGATCGCTACAAGCACATGAGCGAAACGCTGCGCAAAGCGGCGTTCGACCACCACTTGCTCAAGCGTGAGGCGAAGGCCGCCAAAGACAGGCTCAAGCGAGAAAGAAGCCAACGCAAGAAGGTATTGAAGAAAAGCCCCGCGGAGCAGATTACTCCAGAGCGCAAGCGAGTATTCGTGCTTAACTTCGATGGCGACATGAAGGCCAGCGCGACCGCCAATCTCAGGGAGGAAATCACTGCGGTGCTCAGCATCGCCCAGCCCGACGATGAGGTGGTCGTTCGTCTCGAGAGTGGCGGTGGAATGGTACACAGCTACGGCTTGGCATCCAGCCAGTTGGTGCGAATTACCAACAAGAAGATCCCGCTCACCGTTTGCGTAGACAAGGTGGCTGCCAGCGGCGGCTACATGATGGCCTGCGTGGCCGACAGAATCCTTGCTGCACCTTTCGCCGTACTGGGTTCCATCGGCGTAATCGGACAGCTTCCAAACTTTCACCGTTTGCTGCAGCGCATTCCGGTGGACTACGAGATGCAGACCGCCGGTGAATACAAGCGAACACTGACCGTCTTCGGGGAAAACACCGACAAGGACCGAGAGAAGTTCGCCGAAGACCTGGAAGAAACTCACGTGCTCTTCAAGCAATTCATTCGCGACAAGCGGCAAGCGCTGGACGTGGATGCTGTGGCTACCGGTGAGACCTGGTACGGCACTCGTGCACTGGAAAAAAAACTCATCGATGACATTCAGACGAGCGATGAATACCTGTCCGGACAGATCGATCACGCCGACATTTTCGAAGTTGAGTACGTCACCAGGAAATCCCTCCCCGAAAGGCTGGGTATTGCCTCTCAGGAAGCAATGGATCGTTTATTGCTAACTTGGTGGGAGCGTCTGCACAAATCGCGCTTCTTTTCCTGATTTCGCAGCCGCCCGGTCACGGGCGGCGGTTTCGCATTGGGTTTCCCGTTTTTTCCAACCTCGATCAAAACACACGTAAAGCAAATAAGGAGTGGCCGTTCAATGTCCGACGATCGATTCACCGCGCTGTGGGTAGAGTCCACAGCCAACAACCAGTTCGATCAGCGCATTATCGAGCGCAGCATCGATGACCTTCCCGAAGGCGACCTGCTGGTGGATGTCCGTTATTCATCACTCAATTACAAGGACGCCCTCTCCGCCAGCGGAAATCCCGGGGTCACCCGCAACTATCCCCACCAGCCGGGAATCGATGCGGCCGGCGTAGTGATCGAAGACAAAAGCGGTCGTTTCGCGGCAGGCGATGAAGTCATCGTATCCGGCTATGACCTGGGCATGAATACGGCGGGAGGACTGGGCCAACGGATTCGTGTGCCCGCCAACTGGGCCGTTGCCCTCCCTCAGGGGCTCAGCCTGAAAGAGACGATGATCATCGGCACCGCCGGTTTTAC
Organism: Proteobacteria bacterium 005FR1; assembly: GCA_026192395.1. Classification (GTDB taxonomy): domain Bacteria; phylum Pseudomonadota; class Gammaproteobacteria; order Pseudomonadales; family Cellvibrionaceae; genus WACF01. The sequence continues at coordinate 1,065,509 of WACF01000001.1, read as the reverse complement.
CGCCGCGCTCTGTGTCGGCAAGTTGCTGCACATGGGGGCCAGTCCGAGCGATGGTCCGGTGGTGGTCAGTGGCGCCACAGGTGGGGTAGGGAGCTTCAGCGTCGCCCTGCTGAGTCACTTGGGTTTCCAGGTAGCGGCGGTCACTGGCAAGCTGGAGCAGAGCGAATGGCTCTCTTCCCTTGGTGCGCAGCAGGTGCTGGACCGCAATACGTTGTCGGAGCCCAACAAGAAGCCGATGGTGAAGCCGCAATGGGCTCATGGGGTCGACTGCGTTGGTGGTGAGATCCTCAGCAACATCATCAAGTCCCTCCAGTACAGCGGCAGTGTCGCGGCCTGCGGGATGACGGGCTCCCCAAGCTTCCAGTCGAGTGTGTTTCCCTTCATTCTGCGCAACGTGAACCTGCTCGGCGTCGACTGCGTGGAGCTGCCTCTGAGCCGGAAGGAAGAGAATTGGCAGGCGCTGGCCACGACGTTCAAACTTCCCAAGCTGGACGCTATGGCGGAAACCATCGGACTGGATCAAGTACCCGAACACCTCACCCGTATTCTCAACGGCCACGCCGTAGGGCGCTATGTGGTGGATATGCAGAGCTGATCACTGCGCCCGCATCCCAGCCATCGGTTCCGGTTCTGACCGGAATTGATGGCGGCTGACGGGCCCGCACTAAGAAAAACTGCCCAGTCTCCAGCCGCGCGTCCCCACCTTCCTTTGTCATCTAAATGTAGTTTTGCCCGTTCCACGGTTACCGGCTACTAACGTCTTATGCACACGATCGCATCGACCCGCGAAAGGATCGCCTCGGACGGCCAAGATATTTCCGATCTTCCGATTGACATTTTTAAGTCTCTGAAAAATAAGGAGAAAATATCTCAGGATAAAATTTAGCCAATCTGTACACCCCCCCGATCCCACGTGGCTTGCACCTCTTTTCTCAACAATTATCCACCAACTTATCCACAGATATTGTGGAAACTTTTACAAAGCTCCAAGGCGCGTCATTTTTCCTCCAAATTGACCAAAATTGCCGCGTGGCGAACGAAAATTCGGCGTTCCAAATCACCCAGTCCCGCAATCGGACGGAGTCGAGGCTTTTGGCCGGTGCCTCCGGTGTGGACATTGCAGAGCCCAAACGAGGCAAGCGGGACAAAGCCGCGAAAACGTTGATACATCGAACCGAGGGGATGGACGCCCGTGCCGGATGTAAGCCGAAACGAATTCACTCATCGCGCCTTTATTGTGGCCGCGATAGCTGCGGCTCTTTTCATCCTCTGGCACCTTGGCAGCATTCTCATGCTGACCTTCGGTGGTGTGGTGATTGCCGTTGTCATCCGGCTGGCGGCGGATCCCCTGGCGCATCTTCTGAATGTGAGAGAACGCTGGGCGTCGGTCATTGTGTTGTTGGTGATCTTTTCCTTGCTCGCGGTGGCAACCTATTTTTTCGGCAACAAAGTAGTGAGCCAGTTCGGCGAGCTCAAGCAGCGCCTTCCCCAGGCTTTCGGTCAGATCATGGGTTACTTCGGCGCCGGCGGCGAAGAGCCCTTTGAGCCGGAAAAGGTCTTGTCGGCCTCACGTCTGATCACAGCTGCCAGCTCCACCTACACCTTCGCGGTTGATTTCATCCTGGTTCTGTTAGTTGCGGTCTACCTCAGTTTCAATCCTTCCCTGTATCGCCGCGGATTTCTAAACCTGGTTCCACCGAAGTACCGCGACCAAAGCTGCATAGCTATGAGTACGGCGGGGGAGGGGTTGCGTGGCTGGCTGCAGGGGCAGCTGGTATCGATGGCCACAGTGGGCGTGCTGACCGGCCTCGGTCTTTGGCTGGTCGGTGTTCCCTTGGCGCTCAGCCTGGGGCTCATTGCGGGCTTGCTGGAATTCATCCCGATCATTGGTCCTTTCCTCGCTGCAATTCCCGGCATTCTGCTGGCGCTCACCGTCAACCCTACTGCCGCGGTTTATGCGGCGGTGGTTTATTTTGCCGTCCAGCAACTGGAGACCAACTTGATTACGCCGCTGGCTCAGCGCTGGGCGGTCAGCCTTCCTCCCGCTTTGGGGCTGGTTGGCCTGGTGATTTTCGGCAGTCTCTTCGGTTTGCCCGGGCTTCTGTTTGCGGCGCCTCTAACAGTGGTGCTGATGGTGCTCGTCCAGCGCTTTTACATGAGCAAGCAGCCGCTGGAGTGATTGATAGCCATCCAGATCACCTCACCAGGCCGAGGCTCCGGTAGGTGTCTACGGCGCTAAGTCGCGCGTCGAGGGGCAAACCGCGTGGGTTTAACGCCACGGTGAACCTGCTCCGTCGATTACGCGCGGGTAGTATCGAAAAGCGAAAGATGTCTTGAGTGCCGCTGTTCATCCTGCACTGACTCGCATACTGATCCCTTACCAGAGGCAGCCTGCAAATGAATGTGCCGCCGAATCTCGTCGACGAATTGCACGATTCTTGAATGAACGGCTCAACGGCCAGCTACTTAGGGAGGAATGAATGAAAATGCTGCGGCGCTGGGTGAGTTTCCTGGGGATTGCGGCCGCTCTGTGCGGCTGTGCGGTCAATCCGGTCACCGGGGAACGCGAGCTGGCACTGGTTTCCGAGTCGCAGGAAATTGCCATGGGCAAGCAGGGCGCCGAACAGGTCCAACAGACCATGGCGCTGGTGGAAGATCCGGAGCTGCAGGCCTATGTGGACCGTCTTGGACAGCAACTGGCCGCGGCCTCCGAGCGGCCGGAGTTACCCTGGTCTTTCGCGGTAGTGGATGACCCCACACCTAACGCCTTTGCACTGCCCGGGGGGCCGATTTTCGTCACTCGCGGCCTGCTGGGGCTGATGGATTCCGAAGCAGAGCTGGTCACGGTCATAGGCCATGAGATCGGCCATATCACCGCCCGCCATTCGGTGGCGCAGATGAGCCGCGCGCAATTGGCACAGTTGGGGCTTGGGGTCGGGATGATTCTGGTTCCTGAGGTGCGCCCACTCGGCGATGTCGCCGGTCTCGGTCTGAATCTGCTGATGCTCAAATACGGTCGGGACGCCGAGCGCCAGGCCGACGATCTGGGCTTCCGCTACGCCCGAACTCAAGGTTATGACGTCAGCGAAATGGCTGACGTATTCGCCGCTCTGCAGCGGGCAGGCGAACTGGCGGGGCAATCTCCGATTCCCAACTGGATGGCCAGCCACCCGGCGCCACAGGAGCGAATCGAAGCCGTCGAGGAGCGACTCCGCAACGCGCCCCCCGATCAGTTCGAGTCCACTGTCGGCCGCTCCCAATTCCTCGGCATGCTCGAAGGCCTGGCCTACGGGGAAAACCCCCGCAACGGCTTCTTCCGTGACGATGTGTTTTATCACCCGGATTTGCGCTTCCGATTCGCAGTACCACCGGAATGGCAGCGGCAGAATCTGCCCCGGGCGGTGATGGGCGTGAGCCCCGCCGAGAACGCCGCCTTCCAATTCACTCTCGCACCGGCGCCCTCCGCGGCAGAGGCGATGCGAGCTTTTGCCTCGCAACAGGGGCTGCAGGTTGGTCCCACTTCATCCGATCGGATTAACGGCCTGTCCGCCGCCACCGCCGCCTTCCAGGCGCAGGCGCAGCAGGGCGTAGTTGCCGGGTACGTGGCGTTCTACGAACAGGGCGACAAGGTTTATCAGTTGGTCACCTACAGCCCCGCCGAGGCTTTCGAGGGCTATCGGCAGACTTTTCAGACGATGATCGATAGTTTCGCGCCGCTGACCGATCCCGCCATTCTCAATGTACAGCCGGCCGAAATCGGTATAGCGCGCCTGCCAAGGTCCATGAACCTGGTGGAATTCGCCCGCTGGTCGGAATCAACGATTCCGTTGGAGGAACTGGCCCTGATCAATCAGGTGCAGAACGTCGAAGCGACCATTGAGGCTGATACCCTGCTCAAACAGGTACGCGGGGGCGTGGGAAAGGACTGAATCAGGCGGGAAGGAAATTGGTCGGAGCGAGAGGATTTGAACCTCCGACCCCCTCGTCCCGAACGAGGTGCGCTACCAAGCTGCGCTACGCTCCGACTAGATGTTGCCCCGATTGCCAGGGCGGTTTTCGCGAGGCGCACATTGTACTGTAATTGCCACGGCGATGTTAAGCTCCCCGCGGCATTATTTGATGCTCTGCAGCAAAACCGCTGCGGGTGTGAATGCCCATTTCCGCCAATAGCTCAGGGAGGGCGGTGAGGTGCAGAGGACAAGTGCAAGACGATACTGGCCCGTCCTGTTGGCCGCAGGACTGGTCGGCGGGTGTGACGACGTCGAGCCCGAAGACCAGGTGCCGCCGCGGGTAATCGGCTCGGCGGAGGCCGGTCGCTTGGATCTGGCTCTCAGTGAAAGTGCCCTGGTGGGTGCGGATCGGGTGACTCTCACGGTCAACGCGGTGCAACTCCGACGCTCGGACGGCGAAATACTGGAATTCCCCCTGAGTCCGCCGATAACCAGCGTTTTTCCTGATTTTGGTTCTTCCACCATTCCTTCGACCCAGCAACCGACCGTCCTGTTGGACGACCAATCGATACCCGCGGGCGCCTACGACTGGCTACGACTGGTGTTCGATGATACCCGGCTGTTTGTGGAAGTGGACGGGCGTCAGCTGCCTTTGCGTCTGGAAGAGAGCCTCGACAGTGCGCTGCTCGACTTCGATGTGATCATCGCGGACGATACTGAGCTGGATCTCACCATCGTGCTGGACCTTCGGCGCTCGCTATTCGAAGTCTTCAATCAATTCGTTTTTCGCCCGTCGCTGAGAATCATCCAGACTGATCTCAGCGGGACCCTGCTGGGCACGGTGGACAATCGCCTTCTGGATGTCCATGATTGCGCCGGCGCTCTTGCCGGGGGCAGTGCGATATATGTCTTCGCAGGCGTGAATGCGCCGATTCAGGACATTCGCGACGATCTTTTCGATCCCTTCGCCACTGCCGAAGTGACGGGCTTCGATACCGGGCTGAGCCAGTTCCGGGTAGACTTTTTGCCCCCGGGCGATTTCACGGTGGTATTCACCTGTGATGCGCTTCTGGATGATCCCGCTCTGGATGACAGCCTGCGGGTAGACTTCAGCAGTGGCTTCGAGGCGCGCATCGAAGCCGGGCAGAGCACCCGCATCACCATTCACTGACGCGATTCACGGGTGTCAGTATCGAAGTTGGAAGGCAGCATCTATAAATAATCGATAAAGCAGGAAGGTTTCAATAATGGATAAGAGCTCTTGGTGGCAGTTATTGTATTTGGGGATCCTGGCTACGGTTTCGCTGATTGGTGTCGCTGGCTGCGATGGCACCGGTGTGGATGAACGCTTCGGCGGGGACGACGGCAATCTGAGCCTGTGGATCACGGATGCGCCGGTGCAAGATGTCGATAGCGTCATCGTCACCATCACTGGTGTGGTGATCGAACCCGTCGAAGGCGATCCCATCGAAATCACCTTCGATACGCCTGAAGAAGTGGATTTGATCGACGTCATCGACGATCCTGATCGGCGTGAGGAACTGCTCGACGATTACCCGTTGCCCGTCGGCTCCTATACTTCCCTGCGGCTGGTGCTCGACGAAACGCGATTGTACGTGGATACCAATGGGCGGCAGGAAGTGCTGACGATTCCGGAAGAGGAGAAGGCAGGCCTGGAGCTCGAGTTTAACGTCGATGTGGAAGATGATACCGAGCTGGATCTGACTATCGATTTCGACGTGCGAAAATCTTTGCGCAGAATCGATGCGACCACTTTCGAGTTGCACCCCTCGCTTAGAATCGTGCGCACGGAACGCACCGGGACGCTGGTGGGTGTGGTCGACGAAGACCTGATCGTGAACAATCCCCGTTGCAATGACCGTTTCGATTTCCGTGAGGGGAACGCCGTGTACGTTTTCAGTGGTGCCGGTACGAATCCTCAGGATATTCAGGGCAACGCCGGCGACCCGCTGGCCACGGGCATCGTTGAACTCGACTCGGGCGTTTGGGAATTTGTGGTGGGTTTTCTTCCGCAGGGCAACTATACAGCCGTGTTCACCTGTGATGCGGAACTCGACGATCCCGAAATTGATGACGACCTGGATATGTTCTTCAGCACTCGAATCGATGTGGAAATCGACCCCGAACAGGTCACCGAAATAGAGTTCGAGCAAGCTGCTGCTCTGTAGCAGAACATCACAGCCGGCGATCGCCGGCTGTGAGCCTCGAAGCCTTTACTCTTCGATTTCCTCCAATTCCTCGCCGGCACCCTCGATTCCTTCTTCAGTTTCCTGCACGGCCTCATCGATGCCTTCACCGGCCTCTTCGTAGGCACCTTCCTCACAACCGGCGAGAACGAAAAGCGCGACCAGTGCGGTGCCGATATATTTGATCCATGTAGACATAAAAAACTCCTTTTTCGGTTTCGGTGGGTTTGAGTCCTTACTGTGGCTTTGTAGGGCTCATTTATGCTCAGACTGTGCCAGATTACTGTTTCAGGTTCGCCATCTCCCCGCAACGTGAGCTTTGTCAAATCAGAATTTGAATGAAAGCGTCATCGAGCCAAATAAGTCGCTTTCTTTTTGGGTCTCGAATTCCCGCGACCGCCCCACCAGCGTATAGGCCAGGCGATAACTGCGGGTATTGAGCACCCATCCCGTTTGCACGTCGCCCACCCATTCATTCTTGTCGACGCTATGGCTGCTGCCGTCGGTGTTGCCGTCCAGAAAGATGTTGTGCATCACGTATCGTCCGCCGGCGCCGAGAAAGAAGTACCAGCCAGTACCCCGTCCGCCTCGGAAAAATGTGGATCCCGGCAGGCTAGGGCGTATCCGCGGAGGACCGAAGTCACTGCCCGTGCCGGGGCCGATTCGAAACGTGAATCCAGCGTCCACATTGATTGCGGCATTGCCCAATGAAAATCCGGAATAGGGCATGATATCCGCCTGAAGTGAATCGCCGATGTAGCGCCAGAACTGACGCCAGCTTCTGTGGTAGTCGAGCTGCACGATGGTTTCATCGTTGATCTGATTGATCCAGCCCTGTGGGATGTTGACACCGAGGCGATTATGAATACTGTTCTGAAATTCCTCTCCTCGCGCCGAAGGACCGACCGTCCCAACGCTGACTTTCAGACTGTCCAGTTCGTTGGCGTTGGCGCCTACGAAGGACATGCCTGCAAACAGATAAGCCGCATAGGGACGCTCGCGGGTAAGCAATTGACGGGTGTGAATGTTGTCCGGTGTAAAGATCTGATGGCCGAGATGAAAGCCGATGTAGATATCGTCCTCTTGTTCGATATGCGGCAGTCGGCGCGCCAGGTTCAGAAGCGCCGGCGTCGCGGCATTTTCTCCGCTCACGTAGTTGAGCAAGATGCCGCTGGTGTAGTGATGATCAGTTCCGCCAAAGGCGTCGTTTTCGAAAACGAAATTGAACACGCCCGGGTCGTCTTGCGCCGCCACCTGGGGCGGCGCGAACACCAGGGCGATGAGGATGTAAGCAGCAGTGATAACGCCGAGGCTCTTTTCCATGGTCACTCCCGACTGATTCGGTTCAACCGCTTTGAACAATGGACGAGGACGCTGTGCGTGATCAGCCTCCGGGAAAGGCGAGCATCCTCTGTAAATTGCACACCTGAGTTGTAGAAAGGTGTGGCGCCGGTTTCTTTTTTAGGGCTCCAAGCCACCGCGGCAACAGCCGTGCGAGCGCTTCATGGGGCGATGGAGACTTCATGTCGCGGCACCTGTATCGCCGGCGGACCGTTGTGTACGAGCTTTGCAGCTCTGGCTCGACAATTGGCGAGAGCAACCCTGTTGCAAATAGCGTCCCGATTTTGCAGGCAGCATTTCAGCATCTGCAAAGAGCATCCCGGTTCGGGATGAGCAAGGCGACAAGCAGACGAACAGATCGGGGAAAGTTCCGCGTCAGGCCGCGAACAATACGAGGAGCAAGCAGAAAGATCATGATTTCATCGCCCCTACTTAAAGAGTTCAGAGGTTTCATCGATGGCAGCTGGGTGGGCGCCGACAGCGGCGAGCTTCTCGAGGTCCACAATCCTGCTACGGGAACGCTGCTCGCTGCCGTTCCCAATATGCGCAACGTGGAAACGGATCGGGCGATCGCCGCCGCTCGAGCCTCGATGCGTATTCCCAGCAGTGCAGCGGAACGCGCGACCTGGCTTAGCGGCATCGATCATGCCCTGCGGGAAAACAAGGAGGAGTTGGCGCGGATAATCACCCTTGAACAGGGTAAACCGTGGCCGGAAGCGCAGGTGGAAGTGGAATATGCGGCGGGCTTTTTCCGATACTACGCGCAGCATCTGGACAGACTGGAGCCTCACACCATCGAGGAAGAGCCGAAGAACTGTCGTTGGACGGTTTATTCGCGACCGGTCGGTGTGGTGGCTTTGATAACACCGTGGAATTTTCCCTTGGCAATGCTCGCCAAGAAACTTGCCGCGGCGATTGCCGCCGACTGCGCTGCCGTGGTGAAACCCTCGGCGAAAACACCGTTGACCATGGTGGCGTTCTTCTCTCTGCTGGAGGACAAGCTTCAATTTCCCGCCGGCAGGATTAACTTGCTTCTGGGGCAGGCCGGTGCGATTGGGGATGCGCTCTGCCGGAATCCTTCGGTGGCGATGATCAGCTTCACCGGCTCCACCCGGGTCGGTTCGGAATTGATCACCAAAACCGCTCCACAGGTGAAGAAGCTAGCGCTGGAATTGGGCGGCAATGCGCCTTATATCGTTTTTGCGGACGCGGACCTGGACCGTGCCGCCGATCACCTGATCGCCAACAAATTTCGCGCGGCAGGTCAGACCTGTGTCTGCGCTAATCGCATTCTGGTGGAAGATTCAGTCGCCGACCGCTTCGCCGACAAGGTGGCGGAGCGGGTGCGCAATCTCACGGTGGGTGATGGCATGGACGAGGGCGTGGACATCGGTCCGCTCATCGATGCCAACGCGTACGAAAAGGTGCGCGGCTATCTTCGAGATGCACTGGATAAAGGTGCGCGCTGTGTCGCGGGCGCGGATCCGGGCGAGTTGGAGGACGATCAGGCGCCTTTCTTCCCCCCGGCCGTTCTTGCCGATGTGAACGAATCCATGAAATGCAGCCGGCAGGAAGTATTTGGTCCGCTGGTGACGATCATGCGCTTTGCCGACGAAGACGAAGCGATCGCCATGGCCAACAACACCAGTCTCGGCCTTGCGGCCTATGTATTTTGCAAGGCGCTCAAGCGTGCCGAACAGGTTGCAGCCCAACTGCACTTCGGCCATGTGGGACTCAACACCGGGACGGGTCCGACCCCGGAAGCGCCTTTTGGCGGCATGTTGCAGTCGGGCTTTGGCCGAGAGGGTGGGCTCGAAGGCTTGCATGAATTCGTGGAGGTTCAGACGCTCGCTGCCGCGAAGTAGTCACCAGAACGCGGACCAGATTACGCCGGCCAGCAGGATAAAGCCCAGCAGCCAGCCGCTGGAAGAGATGATTCCACGCTCATTCCAGAAGTGGTTCCAGCGACGTTCCTGCTGGCGCCACCACCGCCAATCGAGCTCCAGATGTGTTCTCGGCAAGGGAGGGTTATACAGCCAACGTTTCAGCCGCAGCGAAAAGGGCAGAACCGGTGTGTACCAGCGACGCAGCGGTTCCGGTACGCGCCACTCCATCTTAATCGCAAACCCTGTCAATGCGATCGCCGCGGCCATTGGCCAGAGCAGCTGCCAGGTGGTGGACCAGGACAGTTGTTCGATCCAGACCTCCCGGAACCCCGGCCAAAGTAATGGCACGAGTACGACGGAAAGACAAAGCAGCGTCCATGGCCCCAGCAGGAGCCCCGAACGATGCCGCGCCGTCGTCCCTGCATCGGCGCGTCGCAACAGCCACAGAGCGCGGGCGAGCAGAAGCGTGGTGCCGGCAGTGGCCAGCTTGAACACTCCGGACAGATGGGAGAAATCGCTCTCGCTGATCCAGTGCTTCAAATCGCCCTTTACCGCACCGCCACTGGTCAAGGGCAATCCCGAGATGGCGAGAGCGGGCAGCAGATATACCAGCCAAGTCCAGCGGTGTAGCGGGTGAATGCTGGTGCCGAGAAACAATGCTCCCTTGGCGATTCCGTGGTGGGCTGCGAACAGCACCAGCAGTATGGCAAATGCCGAACTCTGCTCCGGATGTCGCCAGGCAAGGGCCAGGATCACCAGGAAATAGCCCATCTGGCTGACCGATGAATAGGCCAGCGCCGCCTTGACCTGGCTGGTGATCAGTCCCAGCAATACGCCATAAAACGCGCTGAACAGGCCGAGAGCGAGCAAGGGACCGGCCCATGATTGCAACAGCGAATCGTCCGCGGGCAAGGCCCGCCACAGACCCAGAATGCCGGCTTCGATCATCGCGCCGGAGAGCACGGCGCTGGCGGGTGAGGGCGCGGCCGGGTGGGCCAGCGGTAGCCAGACATGCAGTGGCCAGAAGCCAATCTTCAGACCGAAACCCAGCACCAGTGCCGCCAGGGTAAAACCGTCTATCGGCAGCTGTTGCCAATCCGCAAGCGCCAGCGATCCACCAACGCTCTGTGCCCGCATCACAAAGGCGGCGAGCAGAATCATTTCCCCGGTGATTGCCAGCTGGAGATAAATGCGACCTGCGCGACGGGGACCCGGACCGCCGTGATGAACTACCAGACCATAAGCGGCGATACTCATGATCGTGAAGCCCATGTAAAAACTGATCGCATCCTTGCCGATCACCAGCAACAGATTGCCCGAGAGGGAGAACAGCCAGAATAACCAGAACCGCATTCCCGACTTGTCCCAGTCCACGATGCCGGCAGCGCCGGCAGTGGCGCAGCCCCAGAGCAGAGCGGTGAAGCCGAGCCAGCCACGGGCGAGCGGATCCGGGGCGCCCCAGCTGGCAGCGGGCCAGAGATATCCCGGGTTCAACTCGCCAGGTGGCCAGATCGCTGCCAGCAAGGCGGGGACGCAGCTCAGCCAGAGCCAGGGCACCGATTTTCTCCCCACCACCAGAAGAACCACTATCCCGGCCAGGGGGGCGAGCAGCACGTTCAGCCACAGATCCGCGTTCACAACGCCGTTCACAGTGCCGTTCACAGTGGGAACTCCCGGGCCACGATCAGCTGGCTCCAGCCCAGCGGGCCAAGCGCGCTGCCGGCGAGCAGGCCCATCAGCAGCGTTAGCAAGGCGGTGAACAGGGTCGGCAGCAGTAACATTCGCCGTGTTTCCCAGCCACTTTCGGGCTGGTGATCTTCGGGCCATTCTGCCGTCGGGATGGAAAACCAGCCCCGATATACCAGCGGCAGAAAATAAGCCGCGTTCAACAGCCCGGAGACTACAAATAGCCACACGACCCAGGGCTGACCCACTTCCAGGCCGCCGGCGGCAAGGAACCACTTGCTGATAAAGCCGGCAGTCGGCGGGATGCCTGTCATGCCCAGTGCGCCCACCGTGAAGGCGGACATGGTGAGTGGCATGCGCCGGCCGATGCCATCCATTTCACTGATCCTGTGAACCCCAAGGGTTTTCTCGAACGCACCGGCGCAGAAGAACAAGGTGATTTTCATGATGCCCTGATGGATCAGGTGCACCAGCCCGCCCACTGCGGCGATCGGGCCCAGCAGAGCGGCGCCCAGCACTATGTACGAAAGCTGGCTCACGGTGGAGTAGGCAAGGCGCCGTTTCAGATGTCGCTGTTGCAGCGCCCGCAGCGAAGCGAAGATGACGGTGAAGGCGGCCACCGCGATCAGCGGAGCGGTCAAATCCAGCTGCTCCAGTGTCTCCGCGCCGTAGACGTCATAAATCACCCGCACGATCCCGAAGGCGCCGGCCTTCACCACAGCCACCGCATGCAACAGCGCACTGACCGGCGTCGGGGCCACCATCGCTTTGGGGAGCCAGCCATGGAGGGGAATCAGCGCGGCTTTAACGCCGAGACCGGTGATCAGCAGTGCGAAGGCCACGGTCAGCGCCGGCCCATGTCTGGCGGGTACCGATGCGAGATAACCGCCCGGTACAAACTGTGGACTGCCGGACAGGGCATGCAGAACGGCAATACCCATCAGCAGCAGCGTTCCCCCCGCTACGGTATAGGCCAGATACGACCGCCCAGCGTCCAGCGCCTCGCGAGTGCCGCGATGGACGACCAGAGGATAGGTCGCCAATGTCAGCAACTCGTAGAAGAGCAGGAAAGTGATCAGATTTCCCGCCAGGGCCACGCCCACTGTGGCGCTCACGCAGATACTGAAGTAGCCGAAAAATCGCGATTGCAACGGCGTGCCGCGCAGGTAACCGATGGCGTAGATGGTGGTGGCCATCCACAGCACTGCAGACAGGGAGACAAACTGCAGCGACAGGGCGTCGCCGTGCAGGATCAGCGCGCCGCCCGGCAGGAAGGGTGCCTCCACGCGGAAATCAAGTCCCTGGCTCACTCCCCACAGCATCACGCCGACGACGATAAGTTTGACGGTGACACCCAGCAGGTTCAGCCCGGTGCGCAGTCCTTGCTGTTGCTCACGCAGGGCGAATATCAGCAGGCCCGGCAGCAGCGAGCTGAACACGGCGACGACGGGCAGGGCGTTGGTCCAGTTCACGTTTGGGTCACCCCCGCCATCCAGGCTATGAGGTCTTGCCCAGCAAAGGCCATCAAGCCGACCAGCAGCGCCGGCAACAAAGCCAGCCATTGCGAGACCCGATCGAAGTGGCGCGGCTCACGACTCATCGGCGCCTGATAAAAGCCAAGCGCGATGGCCCGGAAAACGTAAGCTGCTGAGACGAAGGTGCCGAGCAGCACCCCTGATGCCCAGGGCCAGTGATTGGCCTGCGTGAATAGGGGCTCGAGCAGAGACCATTTGGCCAGAAAGCCGCCGGTTGGCGGCATGCCAATCAGGCTGATGCCGGCGATCGCGAAGGCGGACATGGTGATCGGAATCGTCTGCGTCGCTCCTCTCATGGCTGTTACGCGCTTGCTGCCCAGCAGCGTTTGCATCTCGCCGGCGGCGAGAAACATCGATACTTTCGCAAGGCCGTGGGCCAGTACGAACAGCCAGAGGGCCACGGCGTAGATGCGCTCCTGGAGAAAGAGCAGTAGGCCGAGCCCCATCAGGGCGTAGCCGAGCTGGGCGACCGTGGAATAGGCCACCAGCGTTTTGATGAAGGGAGCGCGGAAAGCCGACCAGCCCCCGGAGACCAGCGCAACCACACCGCCAGCGGCGAACAGCGGGCCCATTTCCCGCGCCAGCGCTTCGGGCGCCAAGTTGTTCCAAAGCTGCCAGAGAATGAATAAGGGCCCCTTGACTACCAGTCCCGACAGCAGCGCGCTCACCGGGGTGGGCGCATAGGTGTGCGCTTCCGGCAACCAGAGGTGCAGGGGCCACAGAGCCCCTTTCAACATCAGACCTGCCGTCATTAACAGCAGGGCGAAGCGGGTGCTGTGGTCGGCTTCCATGATCCCCGCCAAGACGGTCATATCGAGGACGCCGTACTGCCCATAGATCACTGCCACGCCCATGAGATAGCAGAGCGAAGCGCCCAGCGATAGCAGCAGATAGTACAGCGCGGGCGTGTAGGCTTTGGGCCCACTGAGACAGACCAGCGCAACCGCGGACAGACTCAGTAATTCGAGAGTTACGTAGAGATTAAAAATATCCGCGGAAAGAATCAGTGCTGCGAGACTGGTATGGAGCAGAGCTGAAAGTGGCCAATAATCCCGTGCGATTTTTGGCTTGGCTCGCCAGGCGTAAAGACCCGTTAGAAGGTGAATGAGGGCAACGAAGCCCAGCAGCAGCGCCTTCAGTGGCGTGAGTCGCAAGCGAATGGCGAGAGGGCTGTCCCAGCCCCCCACATTCAGGTGGGACACGGCGCCACTTACCGCCTGGGTTTCCAGCGCCAGCCCCGCAAACACCAGGCTGACAGCAGTGGCCAGCACCGTGATGGCGGGGACGATCGGGTTGGCTTCGCTGCGTCGCTGCAGGAGCAGGGTCAGCAAAGCGACGGTGAAGGGGATGGCGAGGCTGGCAAGAGCATAGTTCACGACTCATCACCACCCGGCCTCTCGACCTCCGGCGTTCCCGAACTGTGCTGTGCCCGGGCGCTGGCCAGGCGCACCGCGAACGCCGTCGCGCTGATCGCGACCACCAGCCCGGTCACCACCAAGGCCTGCAGCACCGGGTCCGGTGGTGAAGAGCGGGCCGCGAGCGCCACCAGCACCAGAAACACGCCACTGCCCATCAGGTTGACCGCTATGACCCGTCGCAGCATGTGGTGAACCAGCAGCAAACCACCAAGGCCCACCGCCCAGATAGTTGCGCCTACAACCAGATAAAGCAGCTCAGGGCTCATGACTGCAGCTCGTCTCCTTCCCCTTCCACCAGCAGCGTCAGTGTGGCGGCGATGGAGATGGTGGCAGTGGTTTCGATGGCGAGGATCAGGGCTTTGCTGTAGGCGGAGGGGTAGGTGAGCCACCCATCTCCGAAACTCGCAGTGGCGATCGCGACGGTCAGAAAAGTCGCAAGTCCGATCAGAACGGAGATTCGCAGCAAGAGCTGGGACCAACGGATCTCGGGCAGCACATGATTGAGCCGCAGCATCACGGCTCCCGCCGCCAAGAGCGCGCCGGCCTGAAAAGCGCCACCGGCACCGCGGGAGCCCCGCCAGAGCAGGTAGCCGCCGACCACCACAATCACCGGTGCGAGGGTCTTGCTCCAACCCAGCAGCAGCGACCAGGGCTGTGGCGCCGGCGTGTGCGTGGGGAGCAGCACTTTTACGCCGAGCAATGCCAGCAGCAACACCGCGATTTCCAGCAAGGTATCCCAGCCGCGAAAATTGAGCAGCACGGCAGTGACCGGGTAGTCCACGCCGCTTGCGTCCATTCGCGGCCCCACCATGGGCGGCAAGGGACTGACTTGATCGAGGGACGGCAAGAGACTGACGACCAGCAGCGCCAGGATCGCAGCGCAGACAAGCGCAACTGACAGCGGGTGACGCAATCTTTCCTTGATCACTTCAGGCGGGCTCTTGTTGAGTGCATTGAACAGCAACGCACCGGTAAGCCCGGCTCCGATTGCTGCTTCGGCCAGCGCCAGATCCGGGGCGTGCAAGCGAGCCCAGGCCACCGCCATCAACATGCCAAAGGCGAAAAATAGCGTGAGACTGCCGAACAGAGTGCTGCTTAGCAGTGCGCCAATGGCCAGTGCAACCAGAATCAGTCCAATGGCAAGGTCCACCATTCGCTAACTGCGCTCCCGAACTTTGTGTTCTCCCATGTGTGGATGACCGCCTTCGCCGTAGCGGGCCAGCAGCTGGCAATTGGTGGCGCCCGAACCCATTACCAGCAGCCAGACCAGCACCAGCAGCAAAGCCGCGGGCCAGGAATCGACCCGTAGAAGCAGGCCGAGGGTGATCAGACCAAAGCCCGTGGTATCGGCCTTGGTTACCGCATGGAGACGGCAAAACAGGTCTGGAAACCGCAGCACACCAAGCGCACCGGTCAGGAAGAAAGCGACACCCGCGATCAGTGCCAGCCACGATACGGCGTTCAACAGTTCACTCATCGCCGGTCCCCCGGAGTCGCTGTACCAGTGCGGCAATCACTACCGCCGCAAGAAGTGCAAGCACCAGTGCCACGTCCCGCAACACCGGCATGTCCTGCCAGTCGGCGGCAATCACCAGCAAGGCAATCGTGGTGGTGCTCATCAGCTGCACTCCCAGAGCGCGGTCTGCGCCGCTGGGACCAAGCATAATCCGCCAGACACCGGCCAGCAGGCTGAGCGACAGCAACAAGCCGAGCAGAGTCATGGTTTCCTCGCCGGCAGCACGGCCGCCAGTTCCCGCTCGAGTTCGGCGATGGTGGGGCACCAGTCGGTGCGCTCGTCCAGGACATGAACGTGCAACCAGTCGCCCTCGACCTTGGTGGCCAGCGTGCCGGGAAACAGGCCCACAACCGCCGAGGCGAGCAGCCTCACCTGCGGGTCGGGGGAGGTGAACTCGTAGCGCAGCCAGGCTGGCGCAATGGGGGGACCTGGGGAAACCGAGCGACGCGCAACGTCGAAAGCGCCGTCGAAGGTGGAGCGCAGGAAAAACCAGAGGAATGCGGGCAAGCGCAGCGGACGAAAAACCCACGGCTGCAGGTCCAGGTAAACAGCTGCAGCCGCGGCGAGCAGCATGGTGGGCACGCCGAACGTCCAGCCCTGTCCCTCCGCCAGCAATGTCCATAGTGCAGCGCAAACGGCCGACCAGTAAGCGAATTGCCACACTGATGCGGGGAAAGGCTTCCTCATAACGACTCAGCAGCCAAATAGTTGTTGGAAAAGCAAGAAAAGCACCACCTCATCCTTATCCGGCAGCGCACATTCATAACCACGTGGCTGGTGTGACCCTCGCGGCAATGCCGGCTACGCTCTTCCAAAAAGAATTGTTCTACCAGTGGTGTGCAACTTGCACGCCCGCAACGGCTGACGTTCGATAAGCCTGTAATTCCTCGTGTTTCAAACAGGAGCAACTTTCCGTGAACGGCTCGATCGCAGAATCGGTCTTGAACACCGCTTCGGATATTCTTCGCGCGCCGGTGACTGCCGGCAGTGGAGAGCTCCTTGGGCACGTCGAGGACATGGCGATCAACCGATTCAGCGGCAAGGTGAACTTCCTCGTTGTCAGATCCCGAAGTGCGGATTCGTCGGCCGGCCAAGGCCAGGTCAGCGTCCGGCTCAGCTGGAAGGATCTGAAAGTGGATGCCGCTGGTGACCGGCTCGTTCTCCTCCCGGGCCGCTCCCCCGTGAAGCGCCTGCTACTGCGCAATGCCGGTTTGGCGGGCACAGCGGCTGTGCATTGACTGCTTCAGTGATCTGGGCGCTCTGGGCCGGCAGGGCGTCTTTCTACTCTCCGATCGGTTGGCCGCCAAGCCCTTGAGCCGCGACTTCAGAATGGACAAGTTCCTGGGGTGCCAGTGGCGTGCGCTGTTCGGCACGATAGGCATTGATGCGGTTGTACAGCGTTTTCAGGCTGACGCCCAGCGTATGGGCTGCCTTGCGCTTGTCGCCTTGGTAGTAGGCGAGGGTGGCCAGTGTCAGCTTTTTCTCAGCTTCCTGCACCGAGTCGCCGATCGTCAACTGGAGAAACTCGCCATCGCTCACCGGCTGACCATGAAAATCGGGCAGATGCTCGGGACTGATTTGCTGTTCTGCCATTGTGAAAGCCTGCTCGAGCACGCTGCGCAACTCCCGCACATTGCCCGGCCAGCCGTAACTTTTCAGAATCGCCAGCGTGTCGCGGCTCAGTGACTTTTCGGTGCCCGCACGTTCGTTGAACTCTCGCAGAAACACCGTCGCAAGCCCGTCGATGTCTTCGGTATGAGCGCGCAGCGGCGGAATCGATACCTGAGCGCTGGCAATCCGAAAATAGAGATCTTCGCGCAGGCATCCCGACTTGAGGACGTCGTCGGGCTGGTGGTTGGTTGTGCCGATAATCCGTACTTCCGGGATCGACATCCGTTCGCCCGGACCGGCGCCGTCGCGTTCGAGCACCTGCAAAAGTCTCAGCTGCAGGTCGCGAGGCAATTCAGTCACATCCTCCAGCAGCAGGGTACCGCCGAATGCGCGCTGCAGGCAGCCCGGCTCCTTGCTTCCATCAGCAGTGCCGAAAAGCGAAGCCTCGACACGGATGCTGGGAATTGCGCCGCAGTGGAAGCTGACGAAGGGGCCATCGCTGCGACTGCTTAGCTGGTGGATCGTGAGTGCCGCAAGCGTTTTGCCTGTGCCGCTTTCGCCACAGAGCAGCACATGGGCATCAGTCTCCGCCACCTTGCGCAACTTTCGAAACAGCTTGTCCATGGCCGTCGTGTTGCCGTACAGCGATCCCAGCTGGCTGATTCCGAGCGCATTGCCAGGCGGCGCGGCACCAGACCGCAGATCTTCGGCGAGATCCTCAAAGAAGGATTCGATGAGCGATGGTTTGAGAGGATTGCTGAACACACAACTTGCTCCGGCCAGAAAGGCCTGCCTCGCCCGCTCCGGTTCGATGTCATCGCCGATCAGAATGATCTCGCGGGTGCCTTCGAGGGCCGGGTGGTTGAGCAAGTCCATGGCATCGCCATCGGGCAGGTCCAGGGCAATCACTGCAAGCGCAGGGATCAATTCGTCCATCAAGTGGCTGGCCTCGTGGACGGAGGCGGAGCGGACAACGCGGATCCCGCCTCTTTCGAGGCGGCTCATCAAAGCGATCCGGCTTTCCAGATTCGCGTCAACGAACAGAGCAGTGGGTCCTTGAGCCATCGCGCCACTCCTGTTGCGCAGTTCGTTGATCGTTACGGCTTACCTGTTTTTTGCTCTACATTTTATTGCTACATGTCATTCAGTTGCTACATGTCGTCGGCCATGGACCGATACATCGAAATTTTCCGGCAATTGTCTTCAATCATGAACTGGAGATTGCGAAAGGCGTCAGCGGTCTCTTCCACGCCCTCATTGATCGACACCGATTGCAGTTCACTGGCGAGTTCCTGATTCAGCGCCAGTGCGGTCTCCGTGGCGTGATTCAAAGAATCGATACGACGATTTTCCTCGATCATGTCGTCGATTTTGCCACTGCCGGGATCGACGTACTGGACATAGGTCTTGGTCATCTGCCAAGGCGCTTTTTCCCGATATTCGGCGATTCCGCGGGTCAGCGCATTCTGAAGACCGATCAGATTATCGAGATGTAATCGGGTCTTTTCGCTTGTCGCCTGCTCACGCAGCTCGGCAAGAAAATGAGAAATCTTGTCGCTGGTGTCGATCACCCGACCGAGCACTTCGACATCCGATAGATAGGTATCCCGATTCTGTCGTTTAGTCACTGCTACTCCTCTCTTTCGATTGACCGTGGCCCTTCAGCGCCAGAATGGTTCCTCTGAAGAGCCGCGGAGAAAAGTGCCAGCGGCTCACTGCCTCTAGCCTTTGTTCGGCTCGTCGAGAGTAATGCCCACTTTCAGGTGTACCTGCCAGTGTTTCACCTTGTGTTCATCCAGTTCACCGCGTATCTCGATCACTTCGAACCAGCGCAGGGCGTGCATGGTTTTGCCGACTCGCTGGATCGCATTCTCGATCGCCTGCTCGATACCATCCGGGGACGATCCCGCCACTTCCAGCAATTTATAGGTGTGATCCATTAATGCCTCCTGCTTGCGTTGCTGATTCGATGATCATTGGCTGTGGCCAAGGTCTTCAGTCCTGCTATGTAGATTCAAGATCCGGACCAGCCGATTTGGGCCTGCCACTCTTCTTGTGGCCGCTAAATGATGTATCGGTTCCAGCTGCCGTAACTGGTTTTTACCGGTCCCCGGGGAATGCACAGAGCGATCAGTGCGAGGCCAAGCACGATGTCCGCCGCCTCGGCGATAGTGGTTCCGCCGTCGAGCATGAAAGGCGACGCCAGCAGCCCGGCGCCGAGCACGCCGTTGACCAGCCGCAGGGTTCGAGCGGCTTCGGCGAAGCTGGCCACCGAAATCGTGATCACCAGTGCACCGATCAGGTGATCGGCATAGGCCAGCGCCGGTGTGCTTCCAAACAAGATACGGCTGAACATCAACACGACGCCGATTGCGATACTCGCCCACAGCGTCCAGGGCATGGACATACCGGCGCCGCCGCCGGGCATCCCCTTGGTCTGGGATGCTGGCGCCGCATCGCCCATCAGCAGGACCCGGAGCCAACTTTTTCCTTCGCGACGGCGCTGCACCAGGAATTGGCCGGTGGCGACGATCTCGTCGATGGAGTAGGGGATCTGCACCAGCATGGCCGCAGCAGCGACCAGGCAGAGCGTGCACCAGGTGCCAATGATGATGGGCTGGATAATGATGAAATAGATGCTCACTGCGCCAAGGGGCACGATCAGGAAACCGAACAACAGCGTCAGCCAGGGCATCTGGTGCCAGCGATAGCGTGTGCCCATGATGCCGGCGAGGATTTCCAGCAGATAGACGAAGCCGCCCAGGCCAGCGTCCGGTACCGGCCAGGCTTCGGAAATCTCGGAGGTAATGATCCGCTCCGTGCCCGAGCCGAAGAAGGGGTCCCATGCGGCGGGAATGTGCCCCAGCTGGTAGGCGCCGAGATAGCGGGAAATCAGCAGGCCGACCAATGCCAACAGGATTATCGGCAGTCGCTGCTGCCAGGTGGAGGGCGAATAGTCCCAGCCGGGCGGTATTTCCGCCCTATGCCGCCTGGCGAGTAGGTCGATCCCGGGCGTTGGCAAGGGCAGCAGCGCCAGTGCCGCCACCGCGAAGCCCACCAGGGTGCCGTTGAGATAGGCCGCGGCGCTTTCGGTCCAGAATACCAGCGGCGCAAAGGCCAGCCAGAGGCCGGCGATGCCGGTGATCCAGCGCGCCCAGGCCATGCTGCGCGACAGCGACATCAGCGAAAAGACGATAATCACCAGCCCGGTGAGTACATCGCTGTAGGCGACTCCCGTTCCCCAGTATCCCATCGTGGCCGGGCTGCTCAGCATCCAGGCCCCCAGGCCCGCGGACAGGCCGTAGGCCCATATCCACTGCTGGTGCTCTTCTTCCATGTGCTTGCCCAATTCGTCCAGATCGTGCTGGAGCGCACCGCTTTCGCCGGGCTTGCCGGCGTCCTCGAGCCAGTGAGGCATGGTCAATTTATTGATTCGGTACCAGCGCGCGGGATCCTCCTTGAGGCGGCGGAGCATGGAAGGAAGTTCGTCGCGCAGATGGTGGCGCGGCGTCCAGTCGAGATTCTGACGGGCTCTGCTGATGTCGAGCTCGTAATGATCTTCCGACAGATCGATCATGAAGGGGCGAATAAAAGGCTTTTCACCCTGATCGAGGCTATCCGGGATCAGCGGCTCGGTTTTCTCCTGTGCCCAGGCACCGAATTTCGCCAGTGGCTTGGGCAGGCTGATGGTGTGAATGGGGTGATGGTGGAGTTCTTCGCCGATGGCGTTCTGTAAGGCCTCATAAGAGCTTACCAACGGTTCGCCGATCAGTGCCGTGAACTCCTGCGGAAGACTGTTGCGGCGTTCAATGACCGCGCTCAGGGCATCGAGCATGTCCTCGATGTGCAAGGCGCTCTGGCCGGTGGCGGTATCGCCGGCATAAACGTGGCCGGTCACCTTGTCCCGATAGATGCGATCGATCTGGTGTGCCAGCGTCGGCGACTGGCAATCTTCCGTGTACAGACCGGCCAGGCGCAGAATCGCCAGCGGCATATCGCCGCATTCCTCGCGGATCGCCCGCTCCGCCTCCAGCTTCGAGCGCGGGTAGGCCCAGCGGGGCTCGAGGGGTGAATCCTCCTTGATGGGCAGGCCCGGCTCGCCAGGCTTGTGAACCAGGATGGTACTGGCGTAGATGAAGCGGTCTACCGGGAATTTCTTCAGCTCCCGGATCAAGAGCCGACTGCCCTGGACGTTGAGCTTGCTGTAAAGCGGGTGATCTTCGCCGGTGAAGTCGAAGTAGGCCGCCAGGTGGATGACCGCGGCAAAGCGCCCGGTAATTTTGCGGGCCTTTTCCAGTGCCTTGGCGATGGCAGCCCCATCGGTCAGGTCACAGCTCAGCGAGGTGTAGTTCTCAGACGAGGGCTTGGTGCTGCGGTCGAGGCCGATTACCTGGAAGGGCCCAGCCAAATGCTCCACCAGGGCACTGCCGATGAACCCGCCAGAGCCGGTGATGAGAATGCAGGGCTTTTCCGGGGCTTGCTTGTCCGAGGCTTTGTTTTCCGTATTCTGGTCATCCATGTGTCACAAACGGGAGCAACAATCGTACCGCTGTCCCGCTTCGGCTCGAGCCCGCGCGCCCGCTTTCATTTGTAAGAATTGCAAGCACGTAAGGCAACTTACAAGCGCCAGCCCAGGTGTGTGGGCGATGACGCCCTAATGATCGCAGCCGTGGATTGGCATGCCCGTTGCAATCTCCATGGGGAAACTGAGGGGACCGCCACGAAGGAGGAGGGATCATGCTGCTGCTGCAAACGGAGCTGAGAAACTTCACTCTCCGCGCGAAAGACGGAGAAATCGGCCGTGCGCGGGACTTCCTCTTCGACGACGAAAGATGGACCGTCCGCTACATGGAGGCCAACACCGGCAAATGGCTGCTGGGGCGACGGGTTCTGATCAGCCCTCTGTCCATTGGCGAGCCCGACCTGAACGCGCGGGAAATTCCCGTGGATCTCGGGACCGGGGAGATCGAGAAGGCTCCGGGCGTCCAGGAGGACGAACCCATTTCCGAGCAATTCGAGCGGGAATACTACGGCTACTTCGGTTATCCCTATTACTGGGTCGGCGGCGACGTATGGGGACTGCACGGTTATCCCGCGGATCTTCTCCAAGAGGCCGCTTATCGCCAGCAGACGCCGAAACCGGATGATGAAAAAAAGGTGCGCCGATCACATCTTCGCTCGATGCACGAGATCGAGGGCTACCGCATACACGCCACTAATGGTGAAATTGGGCATGTCGCTGATTTCCTGATCGACAGCAGCAGTTGGGCGGTGCGCTACATGGTCATTGACGTGCGCCGCTGGTTGCCAGGTCCGAGTGTGCTGATCGCGCCGCAGTGGATCGATCAGGTATCCTGGCACGAGAAAGAGGTTTACGTGGACATCACCAAGGAAGCGATCGAATCCGCACCCAGGTTCAAGCCGCCCGTCACCCGCGATGATGAGGTGGAAATCTTCAAGCATTTTTCCCGGGATCCTTATTGGGGAGAGCGTTGGGACCGAGCGGCGAGCCACTGGAGCAGGGACCGTCAAGCCGAAGACAAGCGATTTCGAGACTAGCAGGTTGGCTGAATCTGCTGGCCGCCACCAAATGATTTCGAAGAGCAACGATAAGAATTTTTGTCAGGAGGAAAATATATGCCCTATGCGCGCAATATCGACCTGCCGGAAAATGTACTGAAGGACCTGCCGGCGCCGGCTCAGGAAACCTATCGCAAGGCCTTCAATAACGCCTGGAATAACTACCGGCAAGCAGATGCCGAGGCGCTGGAAGACGTTGCTCACCTGGTGGCCTGGGCCTCGGTGGAGCAGAACTTTCATAAGACGCCGCGCGGGCAGTGGGTGCCGGATTGATCGGATAGGTAGCTGGCACGGGAGATGTGAGATGAAAAACAGAGGATCAGTTTCGGCTGTTTCGGCTTGAAGAATGGATTCCGGCCTTCGCCGGAATGACTGAGGAAAATCAATCTCACATCTCACATCTCACATCCTCAATGCCTCGATGGCTCACTGACCCACCGCCTCGCCTTTTCGTAATCCTGGAACGCGAATGTCTCCACCTCCGCATGAGTGAAGTGCTCGCCGAGTACCTGTTTCACTCGCGGCAATGCCGAATCGGATACGACCGCCACCCGTGTCACTTTCTCTTGCTGGTCCTGTGAAAATCGCAGGTGATCCGAAAGTCTCTGGAAGGACTCCCAGCCGGGGAATCTCCGGGCCTGCAGGATGACTCCGTCGAGGCGTCCTTTCTCATCGATAAATGGATCGACGATGCCCTTTATGGTTTCGAAATCGCTTTCATTCAGCATCCCCTGCGGTTTGAGAATCGCGACATTTGTACTCGGGTCCACTTCAACGGTGATCATGCTGAACTCTCCTCGTTGAGCTGCAATGGTGTCGACATACACCAGTGACAACGGTTAAAGCCCGATCATTCCGCCGCAATTCCATGAAAATCGCGCGAGACTTGATAGTCTCGACGAGCCACACAGGTGGAGCTGGCAGCGCAAGCGGATATAACTATTTGGGGGAAAGTGGGCAGGTGAGATTGCCCAGCCGACCAATGCCCTGCTTCACCTCGTAGCCGGGGAGGGCGATGCGACAGCGGGAATCGAGGGTTTCGACTTCAATCTCGTGGGCATCGCCGCGCAGTTCCGCCTGGAAAAGGCCGAGCTCATCGGTGGTGGCGAGTCCCGCGACTCCTCTGATAAGCGCATTGGCAACAGGCTCGCCGTGCTGGTTCAGCACTCGACCGAAGACAACATTCAGTTCGGCCACGGGCCAGGCGAGGGTGACCACGTTGCCCGGATAGAGCGTAACGCGCTTTTCGCCCTGGTCGTATTCGGCGAAGGAGCTGCCCCGTTGGCGCAGACGCACGCTGTAGGTTTCGTAGGGGCGCAGGTTGATGGCTGTGGTTCGGCCCGGATAAGCCAGGCCGCGCGGACTGCCATCGACAAGCACCTCGAAACTGGCATCGCGCAGCTCACCATCGATTTCGATCAGCAAGGCGGACTGGGATTGATCGCGTCCGCCGAGCTTGGCCGTCTGGCCGTTGACCATGAAGCTCGTAAAGATGTTGCCGTTGTGGCGGGTCGTGGTCCGGATGCCGTCATCGATACGTTCGCTCTGCAGGCGCAGGCGCCCGCTTTGTGCCGCGTAGTCCAGCTCCGCGCCAACGCTTTCCAGCCCGTCCTGTCGATGGCCACGCAGATCGATGCGCAGGTCCTGATCTTCCAGCAACTGACGATCCTGCCAGCTCAGTACGCCATTGGTTTGCAGCTCGTCTTCGGAGGCCGCTGCTACATCGCTGCGACGGTACTCGGGACGGAGCTGCGCGGTGACGTAGTCCCCGTTGAGGCGCATCTGCATTGTGAATAGCGTCATGTTGCGGCCCTCCTCCCGATTGAACTGCAGGCCCATCAACATTTCACTGTCGGCAAAGCGCAGCCGGGGAAACTCGTAGCGAGCGGTATAGGTCTCGAGAGCATCCTCATCACGGCGGTTGACCCGGCCACCGACTTCGAAGCGGCCGACCGGGAGGAGAGTAGTGGCGGTCAGAGACGCCTGGGTGGATGATTCTCCGAACAGGTCGCTGGGGTCTTGGGGATCGAATTGGTCGTTCCAGACGCGGCGATAGTTTGCGCTGAAATAGATGTTGCTGAAACGGCTTCGCACGTTGAAGCGCGCTCCCTTGCGAGCATCGCCCCCAAAGAATCCGCCGACGCTCAAGTCGTGCCAGCGACCGAGGTGTGTCAGCCCCATCTCCAGCGACGAGCTCGTGTCCACCTGACTGAAGCCGGCGAGAAACCCAAGCTGGTCACTCAGGCGGCCGTGGTAACCGGCGCGCAGGAGGGGAAGGTCGACGCCGGCGGCGAATCCGCTGTCATCCTCCGGGTCCAGCAATTCGCCGATCTCGAGGAAGTACAGCGCCTGATCCGCCGGCGGCAGCAGGGAGGACTTGATGTAAAAGCGAGTTTCCTCCTGAACCCGGCCGCTGCTGTCGCGGATGCGGATGGTGACGTCGTAAGCGCCTCCGGGCAGCTGGCTGGTATCGAGAATCTGATTGCCGGCGTCGTAAAAGCGTGAGCTGACCAGACGATCATCTTTGTACAGGGAGACTTCGCTGCGGGAATCGAGAAATACCTGTAGTTCATTGCCCGAGGTCTGGCGCAGATCTTCCCTGGTATCCAGCGAGCTGGCCACTCGCAGACCGCGAATGGGTGAGTCGCTCATGAACTGAAAGCTGCCGCTGTTGCTGCGGAAGTAGCCCAGCTGATACTCCATTCCCTGCCAGTCTCGACGCACCGCGGCTGTATCCACGGCCGTCCCTTCTTCGCTGCTGTGGGTGCCGGTGAGCTGCAGGCGGTTTTCGCGGAAGGCCAGAATGGAGCTGCTGCCGATCGCATACGTGTCGCGATCCTCTCCCTGAGTACCCGCGTAAGCACCGTTGACGGTTTGCAGCCAGGACCAGCCGCCATCGGATGCTGGCAGATACTTGCGATGGCCGGCGGAGCGTACCGCCAGCAGATCGCTGTTGACGAACAGGTCAGCTCGAAACTGCCCTTCATTGAAAATGATCCCGGCCACGTCCGGGGTGAGACTGCCGCAATCAGCCTGGCCCTGGTACTGGCAAACAAATTCCAAGTTTGTGGGGATCGGGCCCGTCAGGGCGTCGAGCACCGGCCTCGCATCGAGCAGCAGGGGAATGCGATCGACGATTGCCTGGGGAGCGGAAAATGTGATTTCTTCAGCGGTGAAGGTGGCGAGCTGGGAAGCGAGAAACTCCCCAGCCATATAGATATCGACCAGCGTTGTTTGCGGCTCCAGCAGGGATTCGAAGCCCGGGGGAACGAAGCCGGCCGCCGGTCGCGATGGCATGGCCCGTGAATCGGTGTCTTGGGCGAGAGCCGAACTTGCGAAGATCAGGCCGGCAACAATGCTGGCGATGAGGGCGATGCTGCGGCCCTTGCTTGCCAGGCCGCAGGCGATGGACGAGAGCGCACGCCGACCGTATCCGAGGAAGTTGGTCGAAGGTCTTAACGGCCTCGCGAGCATAAATTCACCACGGGATCCTTCCTACTTGGTCCTGAATTCGCGGACGCCGGTATGGCTCGTGAGGCTAAATGCTACCGGTGCATCCCGCTCCAGATCGATTTGCCACTGGTTGCCGGGGTAAACCCGGTGCGCCGGTATCTGAACACAATTCTCTCCCTGCTCGTCGCATTGCTCGCCATCGCTGAGCAGTACGTTGGTGTTGCCCTTGTTGGTGACTTTCAGCTGATATCCCTGCCGGCGTATTTCCAGCTCTTCGCGCGGTTCTGTCGGGTCGACGATCACCAGGAGCTGATAGGCCACCACCACACGCACCACCGAGCCCTGATCCTCCTGCAGCGGCGGCAGCACCGGGGTCACGTTGATGCGATAGATTCGTTCCTGATCATTGGCCGGTTCCAGATTGACAATGCGCACCAGCTTCTGACTGTTCGGCGGAATCATCAGCTTGCTGGGGCTGGCCAGAAGTTTCACCTGGTCTGGATCCGTTACCCTTACGCGCTGTTCGCTCTCGGTGCCCGGATTCTGCACTTCAAAAACTTCAACCGACACATAGCCCACTTCGGAACCATCGTTTATCACCTTTACGTCTTCCCGCGGCGGCTTGTCCGCGCCGAGTCGCACGATGGCGCGATCGACGAAGATGTCGGCCCAGGTGCTGGACGCAAGCAGGCTGGCAAGGGCAACAGCGGTGAATTTTCTCAAGAAGGAAAGATTTCGAAACGACTTGCGCATGGTCTTACTGCCTGAAATCAGAGTGGATAAAGTGTTTTATTCCGCCGCGACGGTCAGGGTCAGAAAGCCCGAATACACGCCCGGTTGAGCCGGTAGCAAATTCTCTGAGCGAAAAACCACGGTAAACGCAGCCGTGTCGTCGCCGTCGCAGTTCTGGGCTACCGTCTGCATAGCGTAGAACGGAGAAGCTTCACCCGGGTTGAGCTGATCGCCGGTGGTCTGGGAAAGATCACCGCGAAAGAAAAGTTCGTAGGGGATGGTATCGCCCAATTCCGAAAGCAGCTGAAAGGGATTTTCACTGCCATCCTGTCCCGCCGCAATTACATGATAGCGACTGCCCAGATTCCCCCGCACGCAGATTCGCTCTTCGAAGCTGATGTCCTGGCTCCGATCGGCCACCTCCAACTCTATGTCGCTGACGTTCGAGATCTGAATGTGAGGCTCGATGCTGAGGGTGATGGTGGTGGTTGCGGTGGACTCCGCATTGCCGAGTTCCCCCTGAACGGCTGCCCACGCGGAAGAACCGGCGAGTAGTGCCACGATTGGCAGAGTGGAGCAGTGTCGGAGGAGGCGCATGCTTTTTTATTTTCAGAGCTCTTTTATTTTCAAAGACTTGCCGCCGGATTCTACAAGAGCGCCTGAAAATGTGAACCATTTGGCACCGGGCTCGGTGCTAAAGGGCGAAAAAGGAGACAGGTGGGCGTGGGAGCGAGGATTGCAAAAACGGGAGGTGCGTGGCGGCTGGCTTTGCACCTAAACCGGGGCGATCAAAACCGTCAGCTGGTTTTCCTTGAGTTCCTCGCTATGCGGCAAGTTTTCCAGCTCGGCGCTGCGCTGCTCACAGCTGGCGCGGAGCAGCCCATCAACGTGCGCTGAGGCCACTTCCTGGGCGGCGGAGGCCGTGAAGCTTTGGTTCGCTTCCCGGAAGGCGAGCGAGGCAGCGCAGAATCGATTCAAAGCTTCATGTCCGGCGGTTGCCGGTGCAGAGTCCCCGGCTCGCGGCGGAATCGTCAAAGTAATCCTCGCGGTCGCTGTGGAGCTCGTTCCCCAGGAGCCCTGGGTAGCAGCCATTGCTCGCCCACCGGCCAGCGTTGCAGCCAGCACAAAGATCAGCGAGAAGAGGGCGGACAGCGGGGCATTCTTCATAAAAGCGGGGAAGCTCCTGTGCATTCGTGCGTGGAATTTCTATACCGATTTTAGTCAGTTAAAGGGGCGAATAGTTAGACTGAATTGTTAGAAAAAAGGCCGAAAAAACAGCTAAATAGAAGAACAACTTAATGTTGCGACAGAAGAATGACGAAAGCGTGAGGCAAGGAAAAAGCCAACGCCGAGTGACAGAATCTTGGCGTCAATAAATCGATGAAGAGCGGTATTGAACCCGCTGCTGTCCGAGCGGGTTCCAGAGGCACGGTCAGGGCAGATTCGCCCCCGGGCTAATCAGGAGAAAAGCTGCAGCAGACGTCGGTCAATCCAGCTGTTGAACTGAAAATCCTGAATGAAGGCGCAATGAGAACCGTAGTCGGTAACTTCAATGGACAGGTTTTCGAGGCCGTCGGCGAGGGGAAGCAAGTCCGCGCGGGTGATCGGATCGTCCTTGCTGTTGATGATTGTGGTCGGCACAGAAAGCCTGGCGAGCTGCGCACTGTCCAGGGCGTAGGCGGCGAAATAGTCGTCCCGGTGGGGGTAGGGCGTGAAGCGTGGCACGAAGAAATCGTGCAAGGATCGCAGCGTGGTCAGCGCCTTCAGTTCCTTGCCATAGCCGTAATGAGGGAAGTGCCGCAGCTTGTTCATCAGCGAGCGGCGCCACTTTCGCACGAAATAGTACTCGTAAAGCGGACCTGCCTGCTCCAGTGCATCCAGCGTCAGCGCCGGATGGATCACCGGACAGACCGCTGCCACCTGGTTGAGCGCAATTCCACGATGCGGAGCGGCGAGCCCCACCCGCAATGCGAAATTGCCGCCCAGCGAAAATCCCGCCAGATAGCTCCGGTGATGAGGCCAGCGCGCCTGCACCGATTTCACCGCATTGATTACCTCATCGAGCCGCGTGGAGGTGAACAGCTCTTCGTTGAGATGGTGGCTGTCGCCATGATCGCGGAAGTTCAGGCGAAAAACCGAATAGCCCGCCTGATGGAAGTGCAGTGCCGCTGACAGCATGTAAGCGGACTTGCTGGAGCCTTCCCAGCCATGGAAAAGAATCAGTAATCTTTCGCTGCCCGGCTGCAGGTTCAGCTCGCCGGCAAGGCGCACACCGTCGCCGCAGTCGAGTTCGACCTGCTCGGTAGGCAAGCCCAGGCGACTGACCCGGCGCTTCAGCGCCGCGGCCCGGAAGCCGAGGCTGGAGGCCAGATTCTGCACATCCGGGTGGCGCAGCAGGCGGGGCGGCAAAAAGGTGGGCTCGGGCGGAGAGCTGACCAGTGGAAGTGATTCGGACATGGACTTTACTGCTGCCATTCTGTGAAACCCATCCAATATACCGCAAAGACCTTCATCTTCCCACGGATCAGCGGGATCGGCGGTTACCTGAGCGCCAGCGGATGAGCTAGGATGAAACCCTGTGTCATCCTTTTTGTCTCTAGCTCCATCTCAGCCATAAATCAGATAAACGCCATGAATCTCGCCATGCCACATAAAATGCGCCTCCTGTCCAACTCGCTTCCTCTCCTCCTGCCTTTTCTGCTGTTGATCTCCGCCGACCTGCTGGCGCTGGAGGTAAAAGGCAAATGGGAGCAGGGCCAGCTGCTCATCGGTCGGGTCGAGCCCGGCAGCCAGGTTGTCTTCCAGGAGCGCCGCGTACGGGTCGATGAGGACGGGTTGTTCGTATTCGGCCTCGATCGCGACGCCCCTGCCAAGGTCGCGCTTACCGTAACGGACCCCTCCGGGGATATCGAGCAGCATCAGTTTCAAGTGAATCAGCGGGAGTACACCATTCAGCGAATCAACGGGGTGCCCGCCCGAACCGTCAATCCACCCGCCGAGCAAATCGAGCGCATTCGCCGGGAAAGCGCACTTACCCGCAGCGCGCGGAGCAAGGATCTTCCGCGGCGCGATTTCGATCAGCCATTTCAGTGGCCGTTGGTAGGTCCTATTACGGGTGTCTACGGCAGCCAGCGCTACTTCAACGGCGAGCCTCGCCAGCCCCACTACGGCGTCGATGTGGCGGCGCCAACCGGCACCGTGGTAGTTGCTCCGGTTGACGGCGTGGTGACCCTCGCCTATGACGACATGTTCTTCTCCGGCGGCACGCTGATCGTCGATCACGGGCACGGGGTGTCTTCCACCTTCATTCACCTGCACAAAATCCTGGTGGAGGAAGGTCAGGAGGTGAAGCAGGGCGAGCCAATCGCCCAAGTGGGTGCCACCGGCCGCGTGACCGGCCCCCATCTGGATTGGCGGATGAACTGGTTCGACCAGCGTATCGATCCGCAAACCCTCGTGGGTCCGATGCCCCGCGCCGAAAGCTGAATCCATCGAGCGGGGCGGCAGAGCCCGCCTGATTTCGCCATGGGGAATGGAGTACAATGCCCGGCTCGCAGCAGAGCGATTCCAATCAAATCACAACAGGCCGGCCAATGATCGACAAGAAACTACTCAGTATTCTGGTATGCCCGGTTAGCAAGGCGCCGCTGGAGTACAACAGGGAACGACAGGAACTGATCTGCTGGGCCAGCAATCTCGTTTATCCGGTCCGGGACGGCATCCCGGTGATGTTGGAAAGCGAGGCGCGCCAGCTGACCGAGGAAGAAAAAGAAGCGCGTCGGCAACGGCAGAAGCAGACGTCGGGAGTCTAGGAAATGGCACAAGAGACCTTATTCACCAAGATCATCAATCGCGAAATCCCGGCTGATGTGGTTTATGAAGACGAACTCTGCATCTGTATCCGCGACATCGCGCCCAAGGCGCCCGTCCATGTGCTGCTGATACCCCGCAAGCCCATTCCCCGACTGGTTGACGCCAGTGAAGCTGATCGCGAGCTGCTGGGCCATCTGATGACGCGGGTGGGGGTGATTGCCAAGGATCTGGGGATCGAGGAGGCTTTCCGGGTGATCGTCAACAACGGTGAGGACGCCGGCCAGACCGTGTTCCACCTGCACCTGCACATTCTTGGCAACAAGCAGTACAGCGAGGATCAGCTGGGATTCTGATGGGGCAGAGCAGGGCTGATCGGACACCAAGTTCGCCTTCCGAGCTTCCCTGCTCGCTTTCCGTGGGATCAGAGCATCAAAGGTTCAGAATCTTACGGGGTCAGAAGACCAGGGAAACGCCGATGAAGGCGAACATCACCAGCAATAATCCCCCAATCACCAATCCAAGACTCTTTATCGTGCTTAGATCGCCAGGCTGAAGGCTTCCGCTGTTTCCGGGCTGAGAGCTACCAGTCATAAGTCATCTCCAGATCATTGTCGTTATTGTCGGACCTGCGGTACTGCTGACTGCCGCTGCGCGGACAGCTCAAATGAACTTGCCCGCGGCGCCGCGCTGTCAAAACGCAACCCCACAATAATTAAGGCTATTGCGCTGGTCAAGAGAGCGCCACTTATGCCGATGGCCGGAGTAATAGGTGATGGCTATGGGGCAGCTTGCGTGAATCGCCTTGTTTCCGGGGCTGGCAGGCCATACCATTGCATCCATTTTGCACCCCGAAGCTGAATTTCTTCGAATTTCATTTCTTCGAATTTTAAGGGATGGACCAATCCTATGAAGAGTGCCGAAATCCGGGACGCCTTTTTAAGTTTCTTCGAAAAGCACGGCCACAGCGTGGTCGCGAGCAGTTCGCTCGTTCCTGAAAACGATCCGACGCTGCTTTTTACCAATGCGGGCATGGTGCAGTTCAAGGACCTGTTCCTCGGTCTGGAGCAGGCGTCCTACTCCCGTGCCGCCAGCGCCCAGCGCTGTGTGCGGGCGGGCGGCAAGCACAATGATCTGGAAAACGTTGGTTTCACCGCACGTCACCACACCTTTTTCGAAATGCTCGGCAACTTCAGCTTCGGCGACTACTTCAAGGAAGACGCCATTCGCTTTGCCTGGGAGTTTCTGACTGAAGTTCTGAAGATTCCGGCGGAGCGGCTGTGGATCACCGTGCACATCACCGATGACGAGGCTGCCGATATCTGGATCAACAAGGTGGGGGTGGATCCCAAGCGCTTCTCCCGCCTGGACGAAGACAATTTCTGGCAGATGGGTGACACAGGACCCTGCGGCCCCAGCTCCGAGATCTTCTACGATCATGGCGAGGCCTTCCCCGGCGGTCCTCCCGGCAGCGAGGGCGACGATCTCGATCGCTACATCGAAATCTGGAACCTCGTATTCATGCAGTACGAGCGCTATGCCGACGGCACTATGAAGAACCTGCCCAAGCCCTCAGTGGATACGGGCATGGGTCTCGAGCGCATCGCCGCGGTGATGCAGGGCGTGCACAGTAATTATGAGATCGACCTGTTCCAGAACCTGTTGAAGGCCGTGGCCGAAGTAACTGGCGCCCGTGACCTGGAAGACAAGAGCCTGCGGGTGATTGCCGACCACATTCGCTCCTGCGCTTTCCTGGTGGCCGACGGCGTGATCCCTTCCAACGAAGGCCGCGGTTATGTTTTGCGGCGCATCATCCGCCGGGCCATTCGTCACGGCCACAAGCTCGGGCAGACTGAGACCTTCTTCCACAAGCTCGTGTCGGCCCTGGTTAGGGAAATGGGCGATGCCTATCCCACCCTGAAAAAACAGCAGTCCCACATCGAAAAGGTGCTGCTTGCCGAGGAACAGCAGTTTGCCAAAACCCTGGAGAAGGGCATGGGCGTGCTGGAAGCTGCGCTGGAAAAACTCGAAGGCGATGTGCTGCCGGGCGAACTGGTTTTCACCTTGCACGATACCTATGGTTTCCCGACCGACCTGACCAACGACATCGTGCGCGAGCGCGATCTTTCGCTGGACATGGAAGGTTTCGAGCGCTGCATGAGCGAGCAGCGCAGCCGTTCCAGTGCCGCGGGCCACTTCAGTGTCGACTACACCCGCGCGCAGCAGATTGCTGGCAAGACCGAATTCCGCGGCTATGAGGACCTGCACGGAAAAGGGCAGATCATCGGCATTCTGCTGGACAACGAGCCGGCCGAAGAAGTGGGCTCCGAGCAGGAATGCATTCTGGTGCTCGATCAGACGCCTTTCTACGGCGAGTCCGGCGGCCAGGTTGGCGACACCGGCTACGTCGAAGCCAAAGGCGGCCGCTTCGAAGTGCGCGATACGCAAAAGAGTGGCGATCACCATTTGCATATCGGTCGGTTGCTGTCGGGTAGTCTGAAGCTCGGTGACGAAGTCGCCACAACGGTCGATCGCAGTGTTCGTCAGGCGACCGCGCTCAACCATTCGGCAACTCACCTGCTGCACGCCGCCCTGCGGGAAGTGCTCGGTGAGCATGTCACGCAGAAAGGCTCGCTGGTGGACTCTGAGCGTCTGCGTTTCGATTTTTCTCACATGCAGGCGGTGACTCCCGAAGAGCTGAAGAAAATCGAGGATATGGTCAACGACCACATCCTTGCAAACACGCCGGTGCAGACCGAGCTGCTGGACATCGAAACCGCCCGTGAAAAAGGCGCGATGATGCTGTTCGGCGAAAAGTACGGAGATCAGGTGCGGGTACTGACAATGGGCGACGGCTTTTCCGTTGAGCTCTGTGGCGGCACTCACGCGCGTCGCACTGGTGATATCGGCCTGATGCGCATCGTTGCGGAATCCGGCATCGCCGCTGGTGTGCGGCGAATCGAAGCGGTGACGGGCAGGGGTGCGCTGCGGCTGTTCGATCAGCAGCAGCAGCGACTGGCTGAACTGGCACGCTTACTCAAGGCCGCGCCCGACCGTGTGGTGGAAAAAGCCGAGCAGGTCATTGCCGGCAATCGTCAGCTGGAAAAAGAAATGTCGGCATTGAAGGCAAAGCTCGCCAGCGCTTCAAGCGACGATCTGCTCGCGGAAGCGAAAACGATTGGTGATCTGAAAGTCCTCGCAAAGAAAGTGGAAGGCGTGGACGGAAAAGCCTTGCGCTCCATGGTTGACCAGCTCAAGAACAAGCTGGGCAACGCCGTCGTACTGCTCGCGGCAGCAGAAGATGGAAAAGTGAGCCTGGTTGCCGGCGTCAGTCAGCAGGCAACAAAGCAAATCAAGGCAGGCGATCTGGTGCGCACCGTTGCCGAGCAGGTGGGAGGGAAGGGCGGTGGCCGCCCCGACATGGCCCAGGGCGGCGGTCCCGATGTGGAGGCTTTGCCTGCAGCGCTCGCCGCTGTCCCCGGCTGGGTGGAAGAGCAGCTGGCCGGCTAACCGTCCCGTCTGATTACCCCGTCCCCGGCCCCGCTGTTCACCGTTTTTGCGCTTAGCGCAGGGCAACGAACGGGGCCGGAAATTTTCACCTCGGCTGCTTAACAACCCGAAAAATTTAGTTTACATTGGCCGCCTTTTGCACTGCCTGAACTGGCGGGTCGCCGGCGCCGGGCAGCTACCCGCCCGCTTGTCTATCCTTGAACAGTGGATGCCTTCATGAGTTTGTTGGTCCAGAAATACGGTGGTACTTCCGTTGGCTCGGTCGAGCGGATCGAGGCGGTCGCCGATCGCGTCTCCCGCTTCCATGGGGAGGGGCACGATCTGGTCGTCGTGGTGTCGGCCATGAGTGGCGAAACCAACCGGCTGATCGCGCTGGCGAAGGACATTCAGGATCAGCCGGATCCTCGCGAACTGGACGTGCTGGTGTCTACGGGCGAGCAGGTGACCATCGCTCTGCTCAGTATGGC
Organism: Proteobacteria bacterium 005FR1; assembly: GCA_026192395.1. Classification (GTDB taxonomy): domain Bacteria; phylum Pseudomonadota; class Gammaproteobacteria; order Pseudomonadales; family Cellvibrionaceae; genus WACF01. Next base: position 1,030,807 of record WACF01000001.1, on the reverse strand, counting down.
CTTGAAAAAGCGCGGCATCGATGCGCGCTCATATACCGGCGGGCAAGTGAGGGTGTTGACCGACAGCGCCTTCAACAAAGCTCGTATTCAGCACATCGATGTGGATCGCATGCAGGCGGATCTGCAGGCGCGTCGCGTCGTGGTCGTGGCCGGTTTTCAGGGCATGGACGGGCAGGGCAACATTACCACTCTCGGCCGCGGCGGTTCCGACACCACCGGCGTTGCTCTGGCGGCGGCATTGAAGGCGGACGAGTGCCAGATCTACACCGACGTGGATGGTGTCTATACAACTGACCCGCGCATGGTCCCAAAAGCCACCCGCCTGGAAAAGATTACGTTTGAAGAAATGTTGGAAATGGCGAGCCAGGGCTCGAAGGTCCTGCAGATTCGCTCTGTTGAGTTTGCCGGCAAATACAAGGTTCCGCTCAGGGTGTTGTCCAGCTTCGATGAAGGCCCCGGCACCCTGATCACTCTCGATGAGGAAATCAATTCTATGGAACAACCGCTTGTTTCGGGTATTGCCTACAACCGCGACGAGGCCAAGATCACGCTGGTCGGGGTTCCTGACATGCCGGGTGTGGCTTCCAAAGTGCTCGGGCCCATTGGCGCTGCTAATATTGAAGTAGACGTAATCGTTCAGAACGTGGCCGCCAACAACACCAACGACCTGACCTTCACTGTGCACCGCAACGATCTCGCTCGTGCGAAAGCGGTACTCGAGGCGAATCTCGACAGCATTGGTGCCAAGCAGGTGTTGACAGCGGACAACATCGCCAAGGTCTCCCTGGTGGGGGTGGGCATGCGCTCTCACGCGGGAGTGGCTGCCACTATGTTCGAGACATTGGCCAAGGACAACATCAACATTCAGATGATTACGACGTCAGAAATCAAGATTTCGGTGATTATCGACGAGCGATATCTCGAACTGGCGGTGCGCGGGCTTCACACTGCTTTCGGCTTGGATAAAAAATCCACATCCGTGGCCGAATAAAGTAGATTTTGGCGCCAGATTTCTGCAAAATGACCAACGCGCCCAAACTGTCGGGCGCGTCACAACGTAATAACAATAGCGGCACAACTAGAGGGCTTCGACCCAGATACCAAGCCGCAATGCTTTTTCCGGTTCTCTCGCTGGACGACACTGGTTAAGCGAGTGCTTTTTATGTTTAACTAAGCCATTCGCAGGGAAAGGAAAAGCAGTTTTACAACGTAGCGGATGCCTGCGGGCAATTGTCTAACGTTGTTCTCACAGGATGAACAAAGGAGATTGAGCAATGTTGATTTTAACCCGCCGTATCGGCGAAACCTTGATGGTCGGCGACGAAGTCACTGTCACGGTGCTCGGCGTGAAGGGCAATCAGGTTCGCATCGGGGTTAACGCGCCAAAAGAAATTGCAGTCCACCGCGAAGAGATTTATCAACGTATTCAGCGCGAAAAACAAGAGCAGCAGTCAGGAGAGCAATAGAGACAAGCTATCCCGAATTCGAGTTAGTGGCAGTCAGCTCTCTGGACCGACTGCCATTACCTGATCCACTGTGCCGACTTCCCATTCCTTTCTCTGCTTCCCTCGTCTCGAGAGCGATCAGTCGACAAACAAATAAACCTCGCACTAAAGTCCAGCTTCAGCTTTGATTCATTGGTCGGATGTTGCTATCATGCGCGCCCCTTGTTTGAAGCGGCGCCTCGGCAACGATTCGACAAGGCTGAACAGCTTGAGTCGCTCAAGCTTTGATTTGCGTGGAGATATTGTTATCATCGCGCACCTTTCCGGAGAGGTGGCCGAGTGGCCGAAGGCGCTCCCCTGCTAAGGGAGTATACCCTAACCCGGTATCGAGGGTTCGAATCCCTCCCTCTCCGCCAATTTGTAACGATGCTGGGCACCCAATTGTCAGGTGCCCGGGCGTCGTATTTCGATACAGCCGCAGTCAGCTTCAGCCGCCCACCGTTAATCTGAGCAGTTCCGGGGTATACTCGGATGTCGGTCAGAATGGCGCTGAGATACGCCTTTGTCGCTTCTTTGTTCCCGCCCAGAAGCACTCCCCGCGTAGCCGTCGTGAAGGCGTCAATTTGCTTTTCCCCAAAGCTTTTCAGATTAAGGTTAATTTTCTGCTTCGAAGCTCTGAGGTCCTCCAGCTGAGCAAATCGACTCCTTTTAAGCGCAGCTAAATGGCTAGCTAGTGTATCCTCCATCTCAAGACTTCCACTGCTAATCTGGTCATAAATGTTACTGATCTTCGTCTCGGTGGATGCAATTTTCCGCTGAATATTGCGAAGATGTACCTGCTCTTGCTTCGTACGATCTTTTGCTCTTGCTCTGATGTCTGAGATCAGTCCCTAAATGTAAGCTTTTGTGAGCACTTGTTGCGCAATGGTCTGCAAGATCCGACTTTCCAGCTGATCTTTTCTAATGGTTGGGCATTCACAAATCCGAACAGTCTTTTTGATCTTGTGGCTGCATTTGTAATATTCGTACCTGCCACTTTTACCGGTGTTGACCACCATGTTGCACCCGCAAGTGCCGCATTTGAGCAGACCGGTGAGTATAGAAGGAGAGCGCAGCCCTTTTGCTGTTGTCGAGGATGGGGCTCGCGATTTCAAGCTTCGTTGGATGTGCTCGAACACGTCCCTAGATATGATGGCCGGGACTGGAACGATTATCGGTCCTTGGTAGGGGTCCGGACGTTTGCGGTTTTTCCCAAATACTCGCTCTCCGATATAGCTGGTATCGGTAAGAAGTCTATGCACGTGAGAGCAGTTCCACATTCGGCCGCGTCGAGTTATTCCCTTCTCGTTCAGAACTGTAGCTATTTTTTTTACTCCGTACGGGAATCCCGAAGTGCCCCGGTAGGCTAGGTCAAAAGCATACCTGACAACCTCTGCCTCTTCTGCTTTAATAACCAGCACCTTCTTGCGGGGACCTCCTTCGGTTTTGGGGTCAACGATCGAATGGTATCCGAAGGGGGGTGGGGCTCCGGTAAAGTATCCTTTCGAGGCTGTATCGTTTAGCCGATCAATGACCGTTCTAGAATTCTGCTGACTTTGCATCTCGTTCATAGCGCCGATGATGGTGGTCATGAATCCAGCCAACGCAGGGTCATCGGGTACTTCCTCACTGCACGAAAAGAGAGCTATGCCTGACTTCAGAAGGGCCTCTTGCGCGGTAAGCTGGATCACCATCTTACGAGAGAAGCGGGAGTAGTTATAAACGACGATGCCATCAAAACTCCTGTCGGACGAGGTCGCGTCATTGATCAGTCTTTCGAAGTTGGGGCGCCGACCTTCAAAGGCTGACTGCCCAGCCTCAACGTAATACTTCACCACCGTATGTCCGCGCTGTTCACACCATCGAAGTATCTTTCTACGCTGGCCATCTAAAGAGTCATTTTCTGCGGCCTGCTTGTCGGTTGATACGCGGATGTAAGCTGCCAATTCCATTGTTTCCCCTCCCTCTTGCGGAGTTATCTCAGTAAGTTGCACCCGTCTTGGCGTCCGGTCTAGGACTTTCCACTGGATTCGGTGAGTCACTTGTTTGGTTCTGTGTCGCCACTAGTCTGCCTGCGCTGCATCTCCATGACTGCCTCGCTGAAGGCCGTAACAAGCTCGCCAAGAAGCTCATCGTCAGTGCAGGAGAGGATCGGAATACCCCTAGCTTTATGTCCGGTTAACTGCCCAGCGATTAGAGGAAGTTCGGAATAGCTGCAAACGACGACGATGCCATCGAATGTGCGCCCGGACGAGGTTGCGTCCGTCAGCATTTGCTCGAATATTGATGGTCGAGCGGCGCAGTCCGGATCCTCAATCTGTTCGTAAAACTTCACCACTGTATGTTCGCGCTGTTTACACCACTGGAGTATCCTCCTGCGCTGACGATCTAAGGAGTTATTCTCTGCAGTGGGGCTGTCGGCTGACACGGGGATGTAAGCTGCCAGTTTCATATTCGCCGCTCTCCTTTTGGGGGGTGCATCTATGTGGAGGGCCACCCAGGTGATCTGACATGGGGGTCTCCAGCGAAGTTAATTCGGATTGGACCATCTGCCACAATATTTCGCTCAAATTGTGATCGATCAAGTCGAGCTCATCATGCATGTCTGCCTTTCGCAATCTCCAGACGATTCGAATTCGTACGTCGCCCATGTAAATGTCACTCCAGCTTTCTTTTGTCATGCCCTCGCATCCATGCGATTCACCAGTCGACGTGGCGTGTTTATTTGGGAGTTTAGCGATGAGGGATGATGCTAGGAACGAGCATGAAGCTACCCGAGAAATCGGGGGAAGGCAATAGGGGGCAAGGAAAAAAGTCGTTTAAAATCAGCGGGTTATATTATATACCATAATAATGCTAGTGTTGCCGCAGAGTTGCGATCAACAGCCGAAATCATTAGTTAAAGCAAAAATAATTTGTTGTTGGCAGTGCAAATACGAACATCCAAACACTGCGGCATTATTATCGATCAAACTAAACGAGGTGCCGGCTTGGGGAGATTTGGCTGAGTGAGCATGTGATTGTTTTTGAGCGGCAAGTGCAAAGTGATAGCCCATGAGCGGAACGTACTTTTCCCAGAACCTGTTTAATCGGGAGGGTGTACCTATTTTGGGTCCAAGAGGCGTCTGTACCGATAATCGGTACCATGCATAAAACTATCGGATCGGCCAACTACGCTCGTCTTGTTAAGTGGCTCGCTGATGCGAGAACCATGGAAGGGCTTAGCATGCGTGATGTGGCAAGACTGATAGACAAGCCCCATTCCTTCATCCAAAAAGTCGAAAGTCTCGAAAGAAGGCTGGACGTTCATGAATACGTTCAGTATTGCAAGGCTCTCAAGGTGGACCCATTGGACGCAGGTTGACAACAATTCCAACACGGTCGTTACCACATCCTTCGACCTGGGTGCGAACCAAAGGACCATTACGGATCCGAATACCGGAACGACCATCTTTGTGATGGACGCACTGGGCCAGGTTATCCGGCAAACCGATGCTAACGGCGCAGTCATCGATTTTGATTACGACCTGCTGGGCCGGATCACGGCGCGTACAGATGATGCGACCGGTACTGCCCCCATTACCAATGCGTTTAGCTACGATACCCGCACCAACGGGATCGGACTGCTGGCAAGCCGAAGTAGTCCGGGCTTCGTGGAGGATACGTACTACACGGCCGGTGCTCAGGTTCAACGGATAGAGACCAGCGTCAACGTGAATGGCTACTCGGACAGCTTCACAACCTCGTTCACCTACGACAACTACGGCCGAACTGCGTCCCAGACCTATCCGAGTGGGCTCACGGCGCACACGGACTACAATAGCTATGGATACGCCAATCAGTTGCGGGACGGCAACAACAAAGTCCTCAGCCGAGTCGATACGGCGGACCACTTTGGTAACCCAACCAAGACTACCTTGGGCAACGGCTTAATCACCACGCGGAGTTACGATGGCATCACCGGTGCAATTACCAGCATCAATACGGACAGCGGCGTCATACAAGATAACAGCTATAGCTGGTGGTCCAACGGCATTTTGCATCAGCGCAGCAAGGGCAGCACGGCGGAAACCTTTACATACGACGCCCTCAACCGGCTGAAGTCGGCGGCAACCGCATCCACGGGTAGGACGCTGAACTTCACCTACGACAAGCTTGGCAATCTTTTGTCGAAAACCAGTAATGTGTCGGGTGATGTCGATGTGACCGGCTACGCGTACAGCGGTGACAACAAGCCACACCGCCTCAACAGCGTGGCCATCGCCGGCGTCACTCACACGTACGGCTATGATAGCGTGGGTAACATTGTGCTTGATGACGTCGCCGGCACCGCTGAGGACCGGTCGATCACTTACAACACCTTCGGCAAGCCCACAGAGATCCGCAAGGGTGATGCGAGCGCGCCCACTGCGCAGGACAACTTCCATTACGGCCCGAATGGATTCCGCTTCTACAAACAATCAAAGCCGAGCAACGACCAGACCGTCTATCTGCACGGTGGCGCTTTCGAAGTGGTCATCCCGGAAACGGGCGACATCACGGCCGTTGAGAAGAGCTATCTCGGCGATGTGATTCACTATCGAGATATTACGATAGGGGGGTCGAGCGAACGGTATGAATACGTTCATATGGATCATTTAGACTCGGTTCAGGTGATTACCGATGAGCTCGGTCAGCCAGTCTCGGGATACGGACTCAAGGAGTTCGATGCTTTCGGCGGTTATCGCAGTACAGACTGGAGCCAGGACGGCAGTTCGCCCGCGGGACAGCTGCTTGGCACCAACCGGGGGTTCACTGGACATGAACACCTGGACGGCACCGGCCTTATCCACATGAATGGAAGGGTCTACGACCCGAAGCTTGGGCGGTTTATGAGTGCGGATCCGATAGTACAGGCTCCCAGTTATAGTCAGAGCTATAATCGATATGCTTATGTATTCAATAGCCCGATGAGCTTTGCTGATCCAAGTGGTTATTGTGTTGAGAGCTGTGGTGTACCTCAGTTTGGGGTCATGGGAGTGCTGGTTCAGAATCTAACCATTGAGTCTGACATGTACTGCAGTGGATTCGGAAGCAGTCGGAATTGTGATATCCGCGCTATGGCGCATGCGGAAACTGTAAAGTCAGCCTTCACCCAATTGGCTTTTCTAGACATCGATTCCATTGATTCGGGCGGAGCGGGTGATCAGCCGCGATCAGATATTGACACGGGCTCGGGTGGCGCGGTGGGCTGGCAAGGAAAAGATGCATTCGATCAGGAGCTCGACGCTCTGAACCACCTCAGATTGGCCGCAAATCCGTTTAGGACTAAGCACGATGCTCTACAATGGCTTCATCAGCATGCACACCCGCTTGCGAACAACAGAGGTGTAGAAGTGGGTGCAAACCTGTTCTCTAACGGCGAGGAATGGAGAATAGCTAATATCGTCACAAGCTATCTCGACAGGCACGTCAGGGTCACCAAACTGAACGCATCGATGATTCTTGCCCCAGGGTTCGCTATGGGAGCGACTTGGCACTCACATGGGGCGTTAGTAGGTGGTGGAGTAAGTAGAGATGATCGTGCCGCACGCGATGTTTTCTTTGGTTATTTTCCGGGTGTCTCGTTCATGAGTAACTTTTCATTTCACGTGTCATTAGAAGAAGATGGAGGCGCTCATGTTTTGCTTCCTTACTAAGGCAGCTCTTCGCTCATCCGTGATGACTGCTGCCATTGGATTGGCGTCAATCGGCGCCAGGGCGCAGGTGGTTGACTCAGGCGCGGAGCCTGAGCTTTTCGCGAGGCCAGTAGGACTTAAAGAGTTGATGCAATCGGGGTCTCAATACCATGGGAAAATGGTATTTGTAGAGGGCTTCCTTTTCGTCGATAACGGCCTTCGGCTAACCGCAAGTATCGAGGACTTCACTGCGATAGGGAATCCGGATAGATATGTGGCGATCTACCCGCGAGTCGAGGAAAATCTGGACTCGTTTTCTGGCTGCTACGTGGCCGTGGTAGGCACAGTTACCAACCAAAGATATTCGGAGGACCTCGTTGCTCTGACCGACGTAGCTTTCATAAAGCGCACCGGAATGCTTTATTTGCTCTCGAAAGAGAAAATGAATCACGACAACGTCGATGCGGAGCCGAAGTGCGAAATTGATGCGATCGTCGATTCGATGGCCGACATACAGGGGCCATGAGTGAATACGGCGAGTTGGGATCAGATCCTACCTGCTAATCGCAGGCCAGTTAAGGCACGTAGCCATTCGATCGGCTCTCCTTTTTGCCCTCAAACAAAGCGACTCGGCCCCTGAGTTCCGCAGCAGCCTCCTGGGCCTACTTCGCCTCCTGCTGCCCGGCGCTCACCTGATCACTCGCCTTTTCCAGATCCCGCCGGGCGGTGAGAGGTGGTCCCCTTTCTTTGAACAATCAAACTCGTTTATAAGTGATTTCGTAACGAGCGGAGGGAGGGGCCGGTGGTGTAGTCACGGCGAACGAAGCACATTTATTTTAGTTGATATCAGGCCAAGCTCTAACTCAACAGTGTTATTATGACTAATAATAAAGAGATGTTCATCAACGATACGCGAGCGGACCTACGAGGCCAGGCAGCACAACTGCATTTGTCTGTAGGCGCCACCTAGACTGTGTGTACCTCAGGAGGTACAGCTAGGGCTGTATCTCCTGAGGTACACACTGGGGCGCCTTCGAACGCCTCAACATGCAATGAATGGGTGCGGATGATCCGACTTACCCTTAAAAAGAGAAGGTAAAACAAGAAGATAGCGCTCCCTATTTAATATATGGATAATCAAGACAGGGGTAATGGGATGACAACCCGCCAGTTCCCATATTCGTCCCATTCAGCCCGCCATTCAGCCATACCCGCCTAAATCAGTACGTCTCGCAAGGTCGCTATAACCACCTCCATCTCACGGGAGGGGTTCGAACCCGAAAGAGGGTTCGACCACTTGCGACCAGCAAGGGGCAACGAGCGCGTCAGCGCGAAGCCCGCAGGGTCGAAACGGCCAAAAGCCGTTTCGATTAATCCCTCCCTCTCCGCCATTCAGCCATACCCGCCTAAATCAGTACGTCTCGCAAGGTCGCTATAACCACCTCCATCTCACGGGAGGGGTTCGAACCCGAAAGAGGGTTCGACCACTTGCGACCAGCGAGTGGCAACGAGCGCGTCAGCGCGAAGCCCGCAGGGTCGAAACGGCCAAAAGCCGTTTCGATTAATCCCTCCCTCTCCGCCATTCAGCCATACCCGCCCAAATCAGTACGTCTCGCAAGGTCGCTATAACCACCTCCATCTCACGGGAGGGGTTCGAACCCGAAAGAGAAGCCCGACCGGTGTTCCGGTTCATCACCATCTCGCCAACCTAGAACGGTACGTCTTCCTCAATCACTGTAGCCGCTCAGATCATTCACCCCGTCCAGTCTGCATCATGTAGTCCCGCAGAATTTCCAGGTATTCCAGAGCCCTTTGTGGGGAGAAGTTTGGCGGCCGATAGCCACCGAGATGCTGGTCCAGAAAGCGGCCAGGAAATTCGGGGAGGTTTGCCAGGGCCATTGACCAGTCGCTGAACAAGCGTTCTTCGATCGGCAAATACGAAATCAGCCGCAGTCGTTCATGCCTCTGATCACGTGACAGACCAAAATAGAGATCGTTGATCGAGTCCACAGCGCCTTCGATAACCTGAAGGAAATAATCGGGGCTGAAGGCGAGCATTCCCGTGATCTGCTCGCGTGTGTTTCGCTCTCTGGCTTCCCGAAGGATATCGCCGAGCTCGTGCTGCTCGAGCCCGTGTGAAGGATGACTGTAGTAAATGAGACGAACCAGCTTGGGCCGTTCAGTGATGTCGGTTGCCATTCTGCCTCCGCGACAGGGTAATTACACTTGAATGACGTTATCGGCGGTTCGACACGCCTGTGATTCCAGCACCCATAGCTTATTCAATGCCGAGCAGGATGAGAATCCATGCGCAGGTATAGGGAAAAACCTGATGCAGGCTTTCAGCGGCGAGTTTCGGTAGTCGTTTACTGTACAATTCGCACAGACCTCCTAAACTGAATTTCGCCCGGGACAAGGACTAGCCGGTTCTATATCAGCAGTAACGGTATGTCACATGTCAGGCCAAACTCCGCTATCCGGGGATCTTTCCTATTTCCTAGCTTGCTCCTGTATTGCGATTATAGGGATGCTCGCTGGCGCCGATTGCGCCATCGCGGCCGCCGCGGCCGCCGCTACCGACACCGCTCAGGTTCTGTCGATTCTGCTGAAGCAATGTGCTCCGGTATTTGTAACCGGAATGCTGGCCGGATTCGTGATTCCGGTCGTTTACCGCAAAAGGCGCTCTAGTGTTTTTTCGCCAGAGCGAGCCCAGCATCATGCAATCGACCTTTCCAGAACCACCTCGAAGGCAGCATTTCCCGCCACAGGCTGCGCACTCAAGAAGGACTATCTGAACGTTTTTGAAGAGATTCCGTCGGCCACTGTACTGCTGCACGGGCAGCGGGTCGCTTTTGCCAATCGTGCGGCAGCCAGGTTGTTCGAAAGCCCGGTGGAGGGACTGATAAATCGGTCAGCGAATGACTTGCTGGAGCTGAACGGCGACGATGATCTGGGTGGATTCAGAAACATCCTTCGCCACGGGCGCGACCCCTTCAGTCCGCTGGAAGTAAACCTGCGAACACTGGGAGGGCGTTCGTTTCAGGCCGAGCTCACCGTGGCGCCTCTTCGCAGTGAAGGACAAGTATTCTGGCAGGTGTTCGTGCGCGATATCAGTCGCGAGCGTGCCGACAGACAAGCACTGGACAAAGCTCGCCAGGATCTCGCCGTGTCGATCGAAACTGCCGATGCCAAGCTTGACCAGGAACGCAAGGAAATTGCGCGCATGCTTCACGACGAGCTCGGGCAGCACCTTACGGCCATCAAACTGGCCGGCGCGTATCTGAAACGGGCCAGCTCTGAAGAGCCGCTGCGGGAGCGGGCCGGCATGATTGTCGATGAAGCTGATGCCAGCCTGACCCGGTTGCGCGATCTGTCGTTGCTGCTATCACCTCCCGAACTGGAGACTCTGGGCTTGCTGGCTGCCGCTGAACAGCAGGCGCGGCGAGTACTGCCTGTGGCTGGCATTGAATGGACGCTGTGGTCGCCTGGTCCGCTCGCGAAGGTCAGTCCCGAAATCGAAGTCGTCGCCTTCCGCATCATCCAGGAATGTCTCACCAACGTGGTCAGGCATGCGCAAGCCACTGAGGTCCGGATCACTCTGGAGACCAGTGGGAGCGAACTGCTGGTGGGGGTCCGGGATAATGGCAGAGGGCTTGGTAGTACGGCGCCATCCGCCAGCAGTTCAGGACTTCGATTCATGGAAGAGCGGGCTACAGCGGTGGGAGGGACGATTCGCTTATCAGAAGACACCTTGGGTGGACTTGCAGTGTCTGTTCGCCTGCCGTTAACGGCGAACGTGGCGGGTGGCAAATGAAACGAGTTGCCATCGCCGACGACCATCAGCTGGTCCGAGCCGGCCTGCGATCGCTGATCGAGCTCATGCCCCGCTATTGCGTTGTGGGCGAGGCGAATGACGGCCAGGAAATTCTCGAGCTGGTTCGGCGCGTAGAACTGGACATTCTGATCGTCGATATTTCCATGCGCCCGATGTCGGGTCTGGACGCGCTCCCTGCGGTAAAAAGAAGTTGTCCGAGCCTGCCGGTGCTGATCTTGTCGATGCATGATGACGGCGGAACGGTTACGAAAGCGCTCGCGGCAGGCGCGGCCGGATATCTCGTCAAGGACTCAGCAGAATCCGAGCTGGAGATCGCTCTGGATGCGGTTCTTAACGGCAAGCGCTATCTCAGCCCGCGGGTGGCAGAAACGCTTCTGCGTGGCTCGCCAGGGCCGGACAGCTCCGAAGAAGCCCCGCATCATCAGCTTACGGGACGACAACTACAGATTCTGCGTATGTTGGCGCTGGGTTATATGGCCAAGGAAATCGCCTTCGACCTGAACCTGAGCAATAAAACGGTTGAAGCACACCGTTCCAAAGTGATGGAGCGGCTCGGCCTCAGGAACGTCGCGCAGCTGGTTCACTACGCCATCCGCCATGGTCTGGTGGGAGTGGATGAAGTAAGAGCGGCGGAGAGGGAAGGTTCTCCGGTTTAGCGGAATGCACGCCGAGGTCCAAATTTGTTCCTGAGAACCTGGGCGCAGGATCTCACCCGCCCAATCCACCAAACAAAAAAAGCCCGGTCCTTGTGGGACCGGGCTTTTTTTGTTTGGCGCACTCGGCAGGATAGATGGGCGCCGTCCGTGGCGCCCACCCCTTCGGGGCGCCTGCGCTGTGCTCCGGCGTCCAAATTTGTTCCTGACAAATTTGTCGAACCTGGGCGCAGGATCTCACCCGCCCAATCCACCAAACAAAAAAAGCCCGGTCCTTGTGGGACCGGGCTTTCTTTGTTTGGCGCACTCGGCAGGATTCGAACCTGCGACCCCCTAGTTCGTAGCCAGGTACTCTATCCAACTGAGCTACGAGTGCGTTGAGAGGCGCGTATACTAGTGACTTGATGCTGAGTCGTCAAGCCGATCTTGTACATTTCCGCGCTGGAGGGCGCCTAAAAACCCACAGCACCGCCTGGGCTGCGGGGATCCTTCATGCCGTGGATCTTTCCTGTATTCGAATCGTACAGAATGCTGTTCGCATCACCGATTCCACCCTTGAATCGCTCGGTGATGTTCTCATGACCCATTTTTCGGAGCACGGGTAGCGTGCCCTCGGGAATGCCGCCCGGGCCGTACCAGATGGCGTCCGGCATCCACTGGTGGTGAAAACGGGGTGCTGCCACTGCCTTGTCGATCGGCATCTGGTGATCGATCACGTTGACGATCACCTGCAGTGTCGTGGTGATGATCGTCGAGCCGCCGGGTGAGCCAGTCAGCAGGAAAGGCTTGTCGCCTTTGGTCACGATCGTCGGCGACATAGAGCTGAGCATGCGCTTGCCCGGCTCGATGCTGTTGGCTTCCCGTCCGAGCAGGCCAAACTGATTCGCCACGTTCGGTTTCGCTGAGAAGTCATCCATTTCGTTGTTCAGCAGAATGCCCGTGCCTTCCACCACAATTTTGTTGCCGTAGCTGCTGTTGAGTGTGGTTGTCAGCGATATGCCGTTGCCAGCCTTGTCGAGTACCGAGAAGTGTGTGGTCTGGGGGCTCTCCTCGGGCCATTTGCCTGCGCCTATGTCGCTGCTCCTGGATGCGCGCTTGGGATCGAAGTCGCTGAAGCGCTTGCGGGCATACTCTTCCGAGGTAAGCATGGCCAGGGGCACATCGAAGTAGTCCGGATCACCCATATGCTGGGTGCGGTCCGCGTAGGCGCGTCGCTCGGCTTCCACCATCAGGTGGATGGCGCCCGGACTGCCCCAGCCCATACCGCGCAGGTCAAAGGGCTCGATCATGTTGAGCATCTGCACGATTAGCGCGCCGCCGGAGGAGGGCGGTGGCATGCCCCAGATCTGATAACCACGGTATTCACCTTGGATGGGCTCGCGCCATACCGAGCGGTAGCTGGCCAGATCTTCTTCGGTTATGAGCCCGAGGCCTTTCTCCATTTCCGCGGCGATCTTCGCCGCTGTTTCGCCCTTATAGAAGCCATCGCGGCCTTTCTCCGCAATCAGCTTCAGGGTCCGGGCGAGGTCGGGCTGCCTCCAGATATCACCGGCCTGGTAGGGCACGCCGTTTCTGGAGAACTTGGCCATGGAGGCGGGGAAATCCCGCATCGAGTCCAGAACCCGCGCAAATTGCCCGGCCAGATCCTCGGTCAGCGGAAATCCTTCCTCAGCGAGACGAATCGCGGGAGCCAGTACTTCCTCGCGACTCATGGTGCCGTAGGTTTCCAGCAGGACAAGCAAGCCGTCCACCGTGCCCGGAACGCCGCTGGCGGCGCGGGTGCGGGTCGACATTCCGGGAATTACGTTCCCGTCCTCATTCAGGTACATGTCGCGGTGCGCCGCTGCCGGTGCCCGCTCGCGACTGTCCAGCGTGCGTACAGTGCCATCGGCGAGTCTGATCACCGCAAAGCCACCGCCGCCCACATTGCCCGCCGAGGGATAGGTCACGGCCAGCGCGAAGCCGGTTGCCACCGCGGCATCGATGGCGTTGCCGCCTGCCATCATGATGTCCACGCCCACTTCGGAAGCCAGTGCCGAGCGCGATGTCACCACGCCGTTTTCGCCGACCACCAAGGTGGCGGAGAGTGATTTGCTCTGCGCGGGGATATCCGCGTAGCCGATATGCGTAACAAGGGAAAGACACAGAGTCAGTAGCAGGTAACGCAATCTTCTGTCCTCACAGTTGATAAAGCAGGGACGAAGCTTACCACGACGCGGCTAAATTTTGTTCGTTCGTGCTGCATGGCGTCTCTTCTCCCTCAGTCAGCAGCGAATACTTGTGGCGGGGATACTTTATGGATGGTCGTGATCCATGTAGACGAAAGCCGCGTGGTCAACAACCGAGTATCCAGCCTGCAATATCCCGTTGAAAGTTGCGGGCTTATAGCAATCCAGTTACATTGTGTGGCCTTTTTCACCGGACTCAAATGCGCTGACCACAAGTCAGCGCATTCACGCCTCACGCGCTCAAAGGCGCGCGACGGATGGTGATCACTTGAGAGTACAACTTTCATGCAGAACGAATTGATTTCACAAGGCATCAACCTGATGCTGTTAGGCATGGGCGTGGTTTTCGTGTTTCTGACGCTGCTTGTCTTCGCCACGTCCTTCATGTCGGCGCTCGTCATGCGCTATTTTCCCGAGCCGCACCCTGAACCTCCTGTCAAAGCTCCCCCGATATCCTCCGCGACAACTCAACCGGACGCGCGTTTGCTGAATATCCTGAAAGCTGCTGTCGAAGAGCATCGCAGCAAACATAACCAACGTTAATAAGCGCAACAGCTCCCAATCCCGTTGCGGTAAAAATAAAATTCTATCCGCGCTGACGCTGTTCGCCGCGGATTCCTGCAAGTGAAGGTAGAGCCATGAATAAGAAACCATTAGGCATCACCGACGTTGTCTTGCGCGATGCGCATCAATCACTGTTCGCAACACGGATGCGCCTCGATGACATGCTGCCCATCGCGGAAAAGCTCGACCAGGTGGGTTACTGGTCCCTGGAGACCTGGGGTGGCGCCACTTTCGACGCCTGTATCCGTTATCTTGGTGAAGATCCCTGGGAGCGCATTCGCGAACTGAAAAAGGCGATGCCCAATACGCCAATGCAAATGCTGTTTCGCGGCCAGAATATCCTCGGCTACCGGCACTATGCCGACGACGTGGTGGAGCGTTTTGTCGAACGCGCAGCGGCTAATGGTGTGGATGTGTTCCGCGTGTTTGATGCGATGAACGACATGCGCAACATCGAGACCGCACTGGCCGCAGTAAAGAAAGTGGGCAAGCACGCGCAGGGAACGATCTCTTACACAATCAGCCCGGTTCACACTATCGACAAGTGGGTAGAGCAGGGCAAGGTGATCGAGCAGATGGGGGCGGACTCCATTTGCATCAAGGATATGGCGGGGCTGCTGAAGCCCTATGACGGTTTCGAACTGGTAAGCAGACTGAAAGCCACCTGCAGCATCCCGGTTCACATTCAATGCCACGCCACTACGGGTCTGTCCACAGCCACCTATCTGAAATGCATCGAAGCAGGAATCGACAACGTCGATACCGCAATTTCCTCCATGTCCATGACCTACGGACACAGTCCCACCGAATCCATCGTTGCCGCGCTGGAAGGGACTGAGCGCGACACGGGTCTCGATATCAAGTTGCTGGAATCCATCGCCGCTTACTTCCGAAAAGTGCGAAAGAAATACGCGAAGTTCGAGGGCTCTCTAAGAGGAGTGGATTCGCGCATCCTGGTGGCCCAGGTGCCCGGCGGCATGCTTACCAATATGGAAAACCAACTGCGCGAACAGGGCGCTGAAGATCGAATGGACGAAGTGCTTGCGGAAATCCCCCGCGTGCGTGAAGACCTGGGCATGATTCCGCTGGTAACCCCCACCTCGCAGATCGTGGGGACACAGTCGGTCATCAACGTCTTGTCGGGTGAACGCTACAAGTCCATCACCAGGGAAACCGCGGCGATTCTCAAAGGCGAATACGGCAGCACACCGGCCGCAGTAAACAGGGACTTGCAGCAGCGTGTACTCGATGGCGGTGAGCCGATCACGCGTCGACCTGCCGACCTGCTCGAGCCTGAGGTCGAGAAGCTAAAGAGCGAACTGCTCGAGAAAGCCCGCGCCGAAAACATTCGACTGGCCGAAGGTGACAGGCTGATCGACGACGTGCTGACCTATGCGCTGTTTCCACAAATCGGACTGAAATTTTTGAAGAATCGCGGCAACCCCGATGCATTCGAACCCGCACCGCGGGAAGGCGAGCGCGAAGCGGTCACCACCCCCGAGGGTGAAGAGGTGTATACGGTCACCGTGGAAGGGCAGTCTTATACCGTGACCGTCAGCGACGGTGGGGACATAACCGGATTGGTAAAACTGAGTGGCGGCGAACAAGCGTCTCCAGCGCCCGCACCAGGCGCGACAACGGAAACCGTCAAAGCGCCGCTGGCTGGAAACATCTTCAGAGTGCTTGTCAAAGAAGGGCAGTCAGTGCAAGCCGGCGACAAGCTGATTGTGCTCGAAGCGATGAAAATGGAAACAGACATCAGCGCACCAAAAGCGGGTATCGTCCAGTCCATCTCGGTGCGGGAAGGGGACTCGGTAAGCGTAGGCGATACGCTGCTTGCCTTGCAGTGAGCCTCCACCGAATAACCTCACCGGAACACTCCACCGGAACATTTCACCGGGAAAACAATAAATGCTGGCAAGTATGAACAACCTGTGGCTGGAAACCGGCCTCAATCAAATGGCCTTCGGGCAGTTCGCAATGATTCTGATCGGACTGCTGCTCCTGTTTCTGGCGGTCAACAAGAAGTTTGAACCACTGCTGCTGGTGCCCATCGGCTTCGGTGGGATTCTCGCCAACGTTCCCGGGGCGGGTCTTGCCTATTCGGCCGTGGAGAATGCTGTTTTCCTCGGCGGGGACGCGGTACGTGCGCAACTGGCTGAGCTGTTGCAGGTGACCAACTGGGATTCCGCAAAAGCGCTGCTGGCGGCCTATGATCGTGCCGCACCGTCGGTTCAGGAGGTTGTCAACCGGCTCGCCGCACAGGCGGGATTCAGCAACGGTATCCTCTATAACTTCTATCTGGTCGCCATTGCCAGCGGTGCAGCCCCGCTGATCATCTTCATGGGCGTCGGTGCCATGACCGACTTCGGTCCCTTGCTAGCGAATCCTCGGACGCTGTTCCTGGGTGCTGCGGCGCAGTTCGGGATATTCGCTACCGTACTCGGTGCCGTCGGCCTTTCCGCTGCGGGCGTTATGGACTTCTCCATCGCCGATGCTGCAGCCATCGGCATCATCGGCGGCGCCGATGGTCCAACCGCGATCTATGTCTCCAGCATCCTTGCACCGGATCTACTCGGCGCCATCGCGGTTGCGGCCTATTCCTACATGGCCCTGGTGCCGCTGATCCAGCCACCGATCATGAGGTGGCTCACCACCGAAGAAGAGCGCAAGATCGGCATGGTTCAGTTGCGGGAAGTGTCGAGGCGCGAAAAGATTGTTTTCCCGCTGGTGCTGCTGATTCTTGTGGCCCTGGTTCTGCCCGATGCCGCGCCGCTGCTCGGGATGTTTTGCTTCGGCAACGTCATGCGCGAGTGCGGTGTGGTCGAGCGCCTCAGCAGCACCGCGCAGAACGCGCTGATCAATATCACCACGATCTTCTTGGGCCTGTCGGTCGGCTCCAAGCTTGCGTCCGACAAATTCCTCGATCCGAAGACTCTCGGCATACTGCTACTGGGCATCATCGCCTTCGCCATCGGTACCGCCATGGGCGTGCTCATGGCCAAGCTAATGAACCTGGTCAGCAAACAGAAAATCAATCCGCTTATCGGCTCCGCCGGCGTATCAGCTGTACCCATGGCCGCACGAGTCTCCAACAAAATGGGCCTGGAAGCGGACCCGCACAACTTCCTGTTGATGCACGCCATGGGCCCCAACGTTGCCGGAGTGATTGGCTCCGCCGTGGCGGCGGGGGTGATGATCTCGATTGTTTCCAATCTGGGCTAGCGCGTTTGGAGCTCCCGTAGGGGAGGAGCTGAAAATCCGCTCCCATCTGTCGGTGGATCAACACGTTCGTCTGCAAGGTGTTCAATCGCGCCTTGCATATCGGGCGAAATAGACCAGGCAAAGCGGCGCTGACTGATTTGAAACGGGAGCCAAAGAGTGCGGTGGCACAGCGATTGGACAGCCGCTTCGCCTTCGCCTATACGACAGAGTCGCGCGAGCTAAGGCCTGAAACCTCGAACCCAATCAGGGAGTAATGAATGCACAAAGGAAGCTGCCTATGCGGGCGAGTGCAGTACGAGTATGACGGCGAAATCGATCAGATCTCCAGGTGCTATTGCTCGCAATGTCAAAAGGGGCAGGGCACGGCATTCGTTGCCGTAGCCCCGGTCGTGGCTGACAACCTGCGTTTCATTCGGGGCCAAGAATACCTGAAGGAGTTCAGGGCCACTCCCGGCAAGGCCAGGGTCTTTTGTTCTGAATGTGGAAGTCCGCTGTACAGCGCGCGGGATGATCTACCCGAGATCACGCGTCTTCGCTTGGGCACCTTGGATACCAAGCCGCAGGTGCACGAGCAGTACCACGCGTATGTTGCGCAAAAAGCCTGCTGGTATGAGATTCAAGACGAATATCATCAGTACCAGGGCGCGCCGGGACAATAATCAGGGTCCGCGGAAGAAACTGCAGCAGGCGACGGATCTTGTGCTCGCTAAAACACCGGGCGCTTCAAATGGCGAGAACATGAGCATTCGATTAGCTAAACGCGAAGATGCAGCGGAGATCTCTGAGCTGGTGGTGATGTCTGCGACTCGCAACAAGGACTTGGACTTCGACGACAGAGGCTGGGCGAGATTCGTCCAGATCAATGAGCCGGCGATAATGGAAACGCGGATTTGCGGCGAAAGACACTTCACTCTTTGCTTTCAAACCGATAGTCGCATAGAAGGCATAATCACGATCAGAGATAACGAAAAGATAGATCAGCTGTTTGTTCGCCCTTCCTCGTGGAGGAAGAACATTGCCTTCCGTTTGTGGAACGCCGCCAAGCGGCGATGTCTCGAGCGCGGAAATACCGGCTACTTTTGGGTTCGCTCTTCGACAATGGCGGTCCCCGTCTATCGAAAATGGGGTTTGTACTCAGTGGCGGCCGCCAAATCAATGACGGCAGAGTGCAATGCGACCCTGCCAGGTCGGCATGGGCGACGTGTTACTTCTCCACAAACGCCCGCTCAATCACATACTCCCCTAGATTTCCCTGACGCGCTTCCTTGAATCCCCAGTCGTCGAGAATGGCAGTGGTATCCTTCAGCATTGCGGGGCTGCCGCAGAGCATGAAGCGGTCGTGCTCGAGGTTGGGCGACTCGATTCGCACGTCATCGAAGAGTTTGCCACTGGTCATCAGGTCGGTCAGGCGACCTTGGTTGCGGAAGGCTTCGCGGGTGACGGTCGGGTAGTAAATCAGTTTCTGTTTCACCTCGTCGCCGAAGAATTCGTTGTTGGGCAATTCATTGGTGATGGTGTCTGCATAGGCGAGTTCGCTGACTTCCCGAACGCCATGCACCAGGATGATCTTTTCGTAGTGCTCGTAGGCTTCCGGGTCCTTGATGATGCTCATAAAGGGCGCGAGGCCGGTGCCGGTGCTGAGCAGGTAGAGGTTGCGGCCGGGGCGCAGGTGGTCGAGGACCAGGGTGCCGGTGGGCTTGCTATTGACCAGCACTGGGTCGCCTACCTGCAGGTGCTGCAGTTTGGAGGTCAGCGGGCCATCGGGCACCTTGATGCTGAAGAACTCAAGCTGCTCCTCGTAGTTGGCGCTGACGATGCTATAGGCGCGAAGCAGGGGCTTGTTGTTGTCGCGCAGACCAATCATGGTGAAATGACCGTTCTTGAAGCGGAAGCCCGGATCGCGGGTGGTGGTGAAGCTGAACAGGGTATCGTTCCAGTGGTGAACGCTGGTGACCGTCTCTTCGCGCAACTGACTCATAATTTTCTCGATATCCTCTACTTCTCGAAGCGGTTCGGGTATCTACCCGGCCCGTATGCAAAGACCGTTCTAAACGGATATGGTTCTTAGTTCCTATCCTGCTAAATGGCTGCAAACAGACGCCATTTCAATGGCTTGCGCGCACTATACTGATGGGCAACCTATCGGTAAAATAGTTTATTCGGATAACATTATTCGGAAAAACATATAAACGTGAGAGATGAAGGCTCACGGCTGAGGCGGGACGCGGCATGCGCTACACACTTCGACAGCTGGAAATCTTCCTGGCCACGGCTCACCACGAGAACCTCAGCAAGGCAGCCGAGAGTCTGGCCATGTCTCAATCCGCCGCCAGCGGTGCTCTGAAGGAGCTGGAGCAGCAGTTCGAAATACAGCTATTCGACCGCGTCGGCAAGCGCCTGAAGCTCAACGATTTCGGGCGGGTGCTGCAGCCTCGCGCGGAGGAGCTGATTGAGCGCGCCCGGGAGCTGGAATCCACACTCGGTCGGCATATGGAAGGAGGGCCGATCAAGGTTGGGGCTACCTTGAGCATCGGCAACTATCTCGCAGTACCGCTGATCGCGCGCTACATGGACGAGAACCCTGGCAGCCGGATCACCCTGGAAGTCGCCAATACGGCCGCCGTCAGCCAGAAGGTGCTGCGCTACGATCTGGACATGGGACTGATTGAAGGGGAGGTGAACCATCCGGACCTGGACATCCGGGCCTGGCGTGACGACGAGTTGGTGGTTTTCTGTTCGCCCCGTCATCCGCTGGCGAAGCGAGGGACGCTTGTGGACCGCGATTTGCGCGAGGCCCGCTGGATTTTGCGGGAAGCGGGCTCCGGTACACGCCAGGCCTTCGACCGAGCCATGCACGACCTGTTGCCGGAACTGCGGATCATGCTGGAGCTGCAGCACACCGAGGCGATCAAACGGGCAGTGGAAGGGGATATGGGCCTGGGTTGTCTGTCCCGCGTCACGCTGGTGGATGCCTTCGCCCAGGGGCGGCTGGTACCGCTGGCAGTGCCGCAGCGCAATCTGTCGCGCAGCTTCTATCTGATTCTGCACCGCCAGAAGTACCGCAGTGCGGCGATGCGGAAGTGGCTTCAGCTATTGCGAAGTGACCCGGCTTCGCTGGCCCCGCCGGCTAAACCGCTTTAAGATGTGTGGCTATTTCCGGAGGGCCTATGTTTATGCAATCGCATCACTACAAGTCTTTTCTGTTCACTGTTCTTGCATTTGCCTTGATGAGCGTTTCCGCCTGCGGAACTGCGAAGGATGGATCGGCAGTGTTCGCCAAAGCCAATCCGCCGGTGGATGCCACCATGGAATATTCGCCACGCTCACTGCGGGTTTTCCTTACAAAGCTGCCGGACGTGGATCAAAGTAGCCTCCAGTTGAAAGGTCCGGAAGGGGAAATTCCGCTCATCCACCTGCACACGATGGGCGCCAATGATCTGATGGCGGAGATCGACAAGTACCCGCTGCCAAACGGGACTTATACGGTTCACTGGACCGCGCAGTTCGCAGATGACCGTGAAAAGTATTCCGGAAGCTATCAGTTCAGCATTGCGACTCCGGAATAATTGCGGGGCTTCGCTGTCTCAGTTTTTCGTGCGCAACTTTTTATGTGCAGCCAGGCAAGGGTTCTTGCTCTGAAGTGTCGCGATTTCCGCCGATAGGGCGGAGCCCGACTGATGTAAGGAAAGCGTCGAGTTCATGCAAGAATCTCCAATCATTATCATCTCCGTCATCGGACTGGTTGCCTTTGGCTGCCAGTGGCTGGCCTGGCGGGTTAAACTGCCGGCCATTCTTTTTCTCCTCGCCGCCGGCATTCTGCTCGGGCCGGGTCTCGGGTTCTTTAGCCCCGATGCGCTATTCGGGGAGCTTCTCTTCCCACTGATTTCGCTGTCGGTTGCCATCATTCTCTTCGAGGGCAGTCTCACCCTCAACTTCGAGGAAATCCGATCGCAGCGCAAGGCGGTGCGGCGGCTCGTTACTCTGGGAGCCGCAGTCACCTGGTTCGTGGTGGCAGTAGCGACGCGCTATCTGTTTGACGTTGGCTGGGAGCTGAGTATTCTTTTCGGTGCCTTGACCGTGGTCACTGGCCCCACGGTGATCGTCCCTTTGCTGCGTACCGTACGTCCCAAGGCCAGTGTTGCCAGTATTCTGCGCTGGGAAGGGATTCTCATCGACCCCATCGGCGCGTTGCTGGTGGTGGTGGTCTTTGAAATCATTGCGGCACAGACTCAGGCCACTGGCTACTGGCACGGGCTGTATACCTTTATCAAGGTAATGGTGGCAGGCACGCTTTTTGGCGTCGCCGGTGGCGCTTTCCTGAGCTTCGTTTTGCGAAGACACTGGATCCCGGACTACTTGCTGAACCTTGCAACATTGTCGCTGGTGTTCGCCGTGTTCAGCTTTGCTGATTTCATTGCTCATGAATCCGGCTTGCTGGCGGTCACGATCATGGGCATGTGGCTGGCCAATCAAAAAGATATCCGCATCGCCGAGATCCTCAACTTCAAGGAAAATCTCACGGTCGTACTCATCTCGGGCCTCTTCATTTTGCTGGCCGCCCGGGTCACTCTCGACAGCATCATCGCGCTTGGTTGGACACCCCTGTGGCTGCTGTTGGTCATGCAGTTCGTTGCGCGCCCTTTGTCAGTGTGGCTGTCCACCATCGGGTCCCCTCTGAGCTGGCGGGAGAAAGCTTTGCTGTCCTGGATCGCGCCTCGCGGCATCGTGGCAGCAGCGGTATCCGCCCTTTTTGCAATTCGCCTGCAAATCGACGGAGAAGCGGATGCGGGCATTCTGGTGCCGCTGACCTTCATGGTGATTATCGGCACGGTCGTTTTGCAAAGTGCTACTGCTCGTCTGTTTGCCAAGGGCTTGGGGGTCGCAGAGCCTTCGCCGAAGGGCTTTCTGGTGGTGGGTGCGAATCCGGTGGCACGCGCTCTTGCGGGCGCGCTGAACGAGCACGAGTTCAGAACCCTGCTTACGGATTCCAGCTGGGAAAATATTCGCGCAGCCCGGATGGAGGGGCTGGAAACCTTCTATGGTAATCCGGTGTCCGGCTACGCGGATCAGCACATCGACCTGGTGGGAATCGGAAATCTGCTGGCTGTTTCGCCGCTGCGCGGCATGAATGCCGTGGCTGCGATGCGCTATCAGGCGGAGTTCGGCGAGCAAAATGTCTATACGCTTCTTACCAGCACCGAGGCCAGTGTTTCCGAGAAGCACAAGATAACCACAGAGCAGCGGGGCTTTACCCTTTTCGGCGAGGACGTAACTTACAGCAAGTTGGCCAGCTTGCTGGCTCAGGGAGCGGAAATTCGCAGCACGAAGCTTTCGGAGGAGTTCGACTTCGATGATTTTCTTATCGAGAAAGGGGCGGAAGTCATTCCGCTGTTTGGAATCAGTCCCAAGGGTTGGTTGCATGCTTTCGTTGCGGAAAAGGAGCTACACCCGGAGCCGGGCTGGACTTTGATAAGCCTGTATACCAGGCCGCAGAAAGTGGAGAAGAAAAAGAAGGAGATGTTGGAGGAGGAATAATCCTTAGTCGCAAGTCGCAAGTCGCAAGTCGCAAGTCGCAAGTCGCAAGTCGCAAGTCGCAAGTCGCAAGTCGCAAGTCGCAAGTCGCAAGTCGCAAGTCGCAAGTCGCCAGTCGCGGCCGCCAGCCGCCAGCGATTCAGCCCGGACGTCGACTTTTAACCTCTCACATGGATTCCGGCCTGCGCCGGAATAACGATAAGGCGGCAGCCCGCCTTTTAACGTCCCATGGCGGGCACCCGTTACCTAGGGTATCTCCGCCGCTCATGTCCTTTCAGTGATAGCGCAACTCCGTTGCCTTGCCACGAAACACCCAGTAGGAAAATACTGTGTAAGCCAGGATGGTGGGCAGCACAATGGCGACGCCAACGAGGATAAACAATAACGGTTCGGGGGCGGCGATGGCTTCCCAGATGGTCAGCTCTCCGGGCACGACATATGGAAAGTAGCTGTAGGCGAGACCGAAAAAAGAAAGAACAAAAATGGTGGCCACACTGGCGAGTGGTTTCCACGAGCCGATGTCGTGTTCGTGAGGGACTCTAGCGAAATAGCGATCGGTCATTACCAGCAAAACAACAGTCAGCGCTGGCAGCGGCAACAGATAAATCACCTGCGGGAAATCGAACCACCGCCGGAAAATGGCAGGGTCGATGCTGATGTTCACGACGCTCACCAAAACGACTCCAGCAGCCGTCAACCAGCCGGCGAGTCGGCCCCAATGGGCGGCGCGCTCCTGCAATTCGCCTTCCGTTTTCATTACCAGCCACGCAGCGCCGATGTAGGTGAAGGCGGCGGTCACGCAGGCGGCGCTGACAACCGCGAAGGAATATGCGGGCACTGAAGATTCGAAGCCCATCACCCAGAAGCCCAGCATGTAACCGAGCGACGCGGTAGCCAGCAGCGACCCGCCCTTGAACGCCCGATCCCATCGCAGTTTGCGGGTTACCACGCTCTTGGCGCGAAAGTCAAAGGCCACACCACGCAGAATCAAGCCCACCAGGAGCAGCAGTGTGGGAATGTACAGCGCCTGCAAGATAGTGCTGTGTGCAGTGGGGAAGGCGATAAACAACACGCCGATGATCAGCACCAGCCAGGTTTCGTTGGCATCCCAGAACGGGCCGATGGACGCGATCATGATGTCACGGTCCGGCTCATGAGCTTCATCCATCGGCAGCAGAATGCCGACACCGAGGTCGAATCCATCCAGTACTGCGTAGAACAGTACCGAAACTCCGAGAATACCGACGAAGATGATCGGTAACCATTCCTCAAGACTCATTGCTTTTCTCCGGCCTGCCTATTTGATGCCCGGGGCGAGCGATCTCTGATCTGCCACTGACATGGTCTCGTACTCCTCCACATCCACTGACTTTCGGGCCATATAGAACAAGGTCGTCACGTAGGCAGAAATGAGAACAAGATAGAGCACGACATAGGCAATCAGCGAAAACCAGATGTTCCCCGGCGGCAGTTGAGTCACCGCATCACGGGTAAGCAGCACTCCGTTGACGAGGTAAGGCTGTCGGCCAATCTCGGTCACATACCAGCCGGCAATGACCGCCACCCAGCCCGAAAAAGTCATTCCAACCAGAATGCGCAGCATGCTCGGCGTAACCTCCTTGTTTTTAATCAGCTGCAGAGCGCCGGTCCAGCTCACCGCGAGCATAAGCAGTCCCATCCCAACCATTATCCGAAAACCCCAGAACAAAGGCGCAACGGGTGGATGGGTTTCAAAGTCATTGAGGCCTTTGAGTTCGCCCTCCAGATCGTGAGTGAGAATAAGGCTCGCCAGCTTGGGTACTTTGATCTCGAGATAATTTCTGCGTCCCTCTTCGTCCGGCCAGGCAAATAGCAGCAAGGGCACACCCTCGCCGGTTTCCCAGAGGCCCTCCATTGCCGCGATTTTCTCGGGCTGATGCTCAAGGCTGTTCAGGCCATGTAAATCCCCCACGAAGATCTGGAAAGGGATGATGATAGCGGCAGCGAAAACTGCCGTTTTCAAGGCCAGCCGGGGGGCGTGCTTCGAGTCGCCTTTGAGAATGCGGTAAGCGGACAAACCAGCGACCAGAAAGGACGCCGTGAGTCCGGACGCAAGAACCATGTGGGTCCAGCGAAAGGGCATGGACGGATTGAAAATGACTTCCCACCAGCTGGTAGGAAACACAACGCCATCTCGGATTTCGAAACCGGCCGGCGTGTGCATCCAGGAATTAAGCGCAAGAATCCAGAAAGTCGACAGCATCGTGCCGGCGGCGACCAAACCCGTGGCCGCCGTGTGAAGCCAGCTGGGAACGCGGTTGAGCCCGAAGAGCATGACGCCAAGAAAGACTGCCTCGAGAAAGAAGGCGGTCAGCACCTCGTAGCCCAACAGGGGGGCGGCGACGTTGCCGACCGTCTCCATGAAGCCAGGCCAATTGGTCCCGAACTGGAAGGACATGGTAATGCCGCTTACCACACCGACTGCAAAGGTGAGGGCAAATACTTTCACCCAGAAGCGGTAAGCCCTCATCCAGACCGGACCTCCCCCCAGGTCGTGCCGCAACTTGAAGTAAAACAGCAGCCAGGCCAAGCCAATGGTGATTGCGGGGAAGAGAATATGGAAGGTGATGTTGGTCGCAAACTGAATGCGCGACAACATGAAGGTGTCCAGCATAACTACCCTGATCCGTATGGTGCGAACAGTGGGCACCACGGATGCGGCCCTGCCTGCTCGGGGTGTATCGGAATTCTATGCGGGTGAGTCGGCGTGTTTCTCGAGCTCTACCGGCGTCGAACTCTCGCGAAACGTGCTTGAACGAAGGCGGGCGTCGTACCTGCGACCCGCCGTGCCCGGATAGTACCCAAGCCATCCGGGGCACCGCAAGCAGGAAGGGCGGTTGCTGCCACAATGGCAGGCGCATCCTCAGTGGACAGCCGGTCGGGAAATGGCTATGTTAATTTAGCCGCCACACCGCCGCGCTGGTGCTGACCGCTTTTGACAATAACGACGAGGTTTGTACATGGTGCGCTTGATGGTTTGCTTTGTCCGGCGGGAGGAAATTTCCAGCGAAGAGTTTCAGGCTTACTGGCGCAGCCAGGAGCATCACGAAAAGATTGCTTCCTTGCGGGATCTTTTTGCACCTGACCGCTATGCGGACACCCTGGCCGTCTCCCTGCCTGATGTGGAAGCGCGCTTTCGCAGCAAGCTGGGGCGAGGTATGCAATACGATGCAGTGCTGGAATTCTTCTGGGATGATGAATCCATCATCCGGGAGCGGCTCACGGACAAGGCCGTCGATCAGATCCTGAGAGTGTTGCGGGACCAGAGCATAAAACGCGTGGATCCCGAAAAATCCAGTGTCTTTTTTACTCACGTGCCCGAGGTAGTTCCCAGCCCGACGAATACAAAACTGAAGAAACCGATCTGAGGGCCTGAGGAGCTAAGTAAAGAGAGCAGGCGGAGGTCGACGTCAGGGAAGAGTTGATAAGGAACTAAAAAAGCCGGACCCTGGTCCGGCTTTTTGCCGATTACTGGACGCGAATCCGAATCGGTGGCTGACCTGTCTTGCGGTCCTTCAGCCAGCCGGGCTTGTCGCTCGGATCGGGCTTAACGCCGTCATAGGCGTTCTGGTCCGGCAAATAGGGATCGATAGCCTGCACGGCATCGGCATAAACCTGATCCACGTCCACGGGAACCCCGACCTCCAATCGCCGCGACAACATGGTCATCGGGAAGAGGCAATACTCAGTATCGGGCACGCACACCGCCCGGCTGCGGCCTTTTGCATCGGTATAGATCTTCCACTCCAGGCCGAGCTCGTCTTTTAGCGTATTGCCCAACACGACCCCGAGGGCCTGCAGATTTTCCACATCGTTCTGCTTGATCAGCTTGTGATCAGCGATTCGCTGCAGAAGCTCAAGGTCTGAAGTATTGTGGCGCAGCGACTGACCGAAGTGGCGTTGTCCCAGGCGCTCTACTGTCTCTTCTTTGCGGGCGAGGTCGTTCTCGTCGGCCCAGGTCAGTTTACTGACCTTCTGTTTGGCCTTCTGGTCGTCTTCCGCATTGATGCTGATGTCTGCACCGGCGACCGTTGCGAAACAGCCCCCGATCACCAAGGCCAGGAGGGATAAGCGGTTTTTCAATGGCATGTCTACCTCATCAAAAACTCAGAAACTGAAGCGCATCCTAAACGGCTGGCCGAAATAAACAACAGCCCGCGCCATACGTCCAGCGCGGGTTTGACTGCCAGAGTCTGCCCGAGTTGCATTCCTGTGGATTGACTGCCTGTCCCTTACGGCAGCGCAAACTCCGCATAAAGCGCGCAGTGGTCGGATAGGTTTTGCCAGTGATCGTCCACCAGCCGGCTCACGTCCACCACATCGAGACCGCGGTAGTAAATCCGGTCGAGCTGCAGCAATGGCATGGCGGCCGGGAAGGTTCGCGCCGGCTTGCCGCGCATTTCCCGGAAGGCTTCTTTCACTCCAAGACGATTGTAAAGTTTCTGATCGACCACGCATTTCCAGTCGTTGAAGTCGCCAGCGATGATCAGAGGTGCGTCCGGCGGAACGTTCTGCTCGACAGTGTCGATCAGGGCCTGAAGCTGGTAGCGGCGCTCGAAACCAAGCAGGCCCAGGTGCATGCAGAACACGTGCAGGTGTTCACCGACGATGCCGTGCAGAATGCCTCGGCGGGAGTATTTGAAGCGGCTGACATCGGTGTTTTCCCAATAGCTGAACGGCAATTTGCAGAGAATCGCATTGCCGTGGTGACCGTGCTGGTAGATCGCGTTTTTACCGTAGGCGAAATGTGGCCAGATCTCGTCGGCAAGGAATTCAAACTGAGCGCCGGGAATCCAGTTTTCGTGCTTGGGATCGGGTTTTTCGTTGCTGCCAATAACTTCCTGAAGAAAGATCAGATCGGCGTTCACTGTGCGAATGGCATGGCGAATTTCATCAAGAATGAATCGCGAGTTGTTTGGACTGAAGCCTTTATGAATGTTGTACGACAGTATACGCAGACGGCTAATGTCGATTCTCTCGGCCTTCAGGCGGACATCCTCGGTGCCCGGCTTGACGCTTCTGTCTTTATCACGGCGGCCTTTCAGCGAAAATCGCATTCAATTACTCCTCGAAACTGCACGATGGTCTTCGAAACTGCTAACGACTGCGGGTCTCTGGCGATAAGCCATGCAGATTATAGCCCAGCCCCCTCTAATTCTGCTTCAGAGCCAATATCGGATCAGCCAGGGAATCCAGCCGAGCAGCCGGCGCGTACCCAGCAATTTCACGTGTTTTGCCATGATCTCGCGGGAGTTGCGCTGTTCCGTCAGGAATACATCTTCCGCCGCTCGTAGCGAAGAAGGGCTTTCGAGCACGATATCGAATTCGATGTCGTGCAATAAACTCCGGTGGTTCAGATTGGTGCTGCCAATCAGGCAGAAGTCATCGACGAGCAGCATCTTGCCGTGAAGAATCGATGGCAGAAATTCAAAGATGCGCACCTCGTTGCGGATGAGCTCCTCGTAATAGGTCGACGTCAGCAGAGGGAAAAACTCCAGGTCCGACTTGTAAGGAACAATCAGCCGAACCTCGGCGCCTTTCGAGGCAGCCTTGAGAATCGCCCGGATGATCTGCCGGGTAGGCGAGAAATACGGGTTGACGATCCAGACTCGCCTGCCGGCCTGTGCGATTCGCTCGGCGAGCAGATGATTTTTGCGCTTGCGCGTGAACTCTGTGAAGTTGTTCCAGTAGTAGCGAAACAAGCCTTGTCCCACGCGCGGACGGCGGTATTCCCAGAGGTCATCGAAGGCCTCGGCCACCGCCTGAACACTGCTGCCGCTCACCTTTGCGCCGTAGTCCCGCCAGCCGTCACCGGCTCGCTCGACGCTGAGGTGATCAGCCGTGATGTTCTGGCTGCCGCACCAGAGTTCGAATTCGTCGATGACACAGATCTTGGCATGGTGCCGCTGATTGATTTTCAGCATGCTCAAAATGAAGCTGCCGACCCAACTGCTGCGCCGCAGTGCGCGCCGGTAATTGTTGATCTGCCAGGGCAGGGGGTGATAGATCTTCACCGGAATGCCGCTTTTCTCCAGCTTGCGGGCGATCTTGTCTCCGCGCTCCATGGAGCCCACGCCGTCGTACAGCACGCGAACGTGAACACCCCGATCATGGGCCCGGCGAAGATGGCGGATCATCCGGCGGCCGAGGACGTCCAGCTCGAAGATGTAGGTCGCCAGGATAATGCTGTGCCTGGCCTGATCGATAGACGCAAACAACGCATCGAAGTAACGGTCGTTGTTGGCAAACAACTGTTCGTCGTACCAGGCGGTGTCCTGCCATGGGCGCGCGGGTCCAGCCTTTGCGAGTCTCAGCATTGCCGAGTGCTTGGCTGGCGTGAAATGAGAGCTCCTGCACGGGGCAGGGAGTTGTCGCTGTCGCTTGGCTGGACCATTTGCTCTAATCAAGGCTCCGATTCGGCGGCCAGTCGCATGTGGAGCGCCGCGCCAGGGCATAATAGCGCGCCTGTTCACTTAATTCGAACCGCACAAGGCCGCCAAGCAAAGCCGGGACCAGGACCGGGCGGAGGTGCAGTGGCTTCTGGCGACCGCTATAATTGCGCGATGCCCATTGATCAGACCACTTCCGCCCCCGATCCCCTCCTGACCCTCCCTGAACAGGTGCTCCAGGAAACCTTCGGCTATAAAGCCTTTCGTCCTCCCCAAGACGAGATCATCGACACCGTGATCAAGGGGCGCGACGCCCTGGTACTGATGCCCACCGGCGGCGGTAAGTCCTTGTGCTATCAAATTCCGGCGCTGATTCGTGAGGGGGTCGGGATAGTCATTTCTCCGCTGATCGCCCTGATGCAGGATCAGGTGAGCGCCCTGCGCCAGCTCGGGGTACGGGCGAGTTATCTCAACTCCGCGCTGAGCCCGATGGAGCAGCGCCAGGTGGAACAGCAGCTGCTTCGCGGCGAGCTGGACCTGCTGTACATTGCGCCAGAGCGGCTGACCCAGGATTACCTGCTGGCGCGGCTGGACGAGGCGCCAATTGCCTTGTTTGCCATCGACGAAGCCCATTGCGTGTCTCAGTGGGGGCACGATTTCCGGGCTGATTATCTTCAACTGAGTCTGCTGCATCAGCGCTATCCCCAGGTGCCGCGCATTGCGCTGACCGCCACCGCGGACGAACGAACCCGCCGGGAAATCATCACTCGCCTGGATCTGGACGAGGCCGAGCACTACATCAGTGGCTTCGACCGTCCAAATATTCAGTACCGTGTCGCGGAAAAGAACAACGCGCGGCAGCAGTTGCTGCGCTTTCTCACCCGGGAACATCCCCGGGATGCCGGCATCGTTTATTGCCTGTCCCGCAAGAAAGTGGATCAGACCGCCACCTGGCTCTGCGAGCAGGGCTTTACCGCGCTGCCCTATCATGCCGGGTTGGATGCGAAGGTGCGGGAAGCCAATCAGGAGCGATTTCTGCGGGAGGAGGGCATCATCGTGGTGGCCACGATCGCCTTTGGCATGGGCATCGACAAGCCGGATGTCCGCTTCGTGGCTCATCTGGATCTGCCCAAGAACCTGGAAGCTTATTACCAGGAAACCGGCCGCGCGGGCCGCGACGGGCTGCCCGCCACGGCCTGGATGACTTATGGCATTCAGGACGTGATCAAACTGCGGCAAATGCTGGACGGCTCCATGGGCAGCGCCGAATTCAAGCAGTCGGAGCGTCGCAAGCTGGAGGCCATGCTGGGCTTCTGCGAAGTCTCCACCTGCCGGCGGCAAACCCTGCTCCGCTACTTTGGAGAAGATGCGCACCAACCCTGCGGCAACTGCGACACCTGTCTGGATCCGGTGCAAACCTGGGATGTCACCCAAGCCGCGCAGAAGGCGATGAGTTGCGTCTATCGCACCGGTCAGCGCTTCGGGGTCGGCCACTTGCTCGACGTGCTGGCTGGCAAAGAGACTCAGAAAGTAACCCAGTTTGACCACCATAAACTCAGCACCTTCGGCATCGGCAAGGATCTGAGTGAGGCACAGTGGCGTTCCGTCTTCCGTCAGCTGGTCGCCCGGGGGTATTTGTCTGTGGATGTGAATGGGTATGGCGCTTTGCAGCTCACCGAGAACAGTCGGCCGGTGTTGCGCGGCGAGGAGCAGCTCTTCCTGCGTCGCGATCGCGAGAAGGTCGCTCCGGCAGCGGGCAAGAACCCGCGCAGCAAAATCGCGCCGGAAAGCGCCGGTGATCAGCGCCTCTGGGAGGCCATGCGCGAGCTGCGCAACGGTCTGGCCAAGGATCAGGGCGTTCCGCCCTATGTGATCTTTCACGATGCGACCCTGATGGAGCTGGTGCGCTACCAGCCCGTGGACCGTCACGAGTTCGCCAAGATAAATGGCGTAGGCCAGGCCAAGCTGGACCGCTACGCCGATGACTTCATTGCCTTGATTCGGGCGCACTCACAGGACCCCGAGCCGGTGGCCACTGCTGCAGGAACCGAAGAGAACGAGGCGAGTGAACAGCAAACCCTTGCTCTACTCCAGCAGGGCCATTCGGCCGAGGAAATCGCCCGCCATCGTGGCCTGACGGTGGGCACCATCTACAGCCACATCAGCAAGCTGATCGCTCAGGGGCTGGTGGACGTTGTCGAGGTTTTGCCACTCAGCGAGGACGCGATTTTTCAGATTATGGATGCGCTGGCGGAGCACGCGCTGGACGATGATCGGCTTCCGTTGAAGCCGGTGTATGAGTACTTCGCCGGCGCTTATTCCTATGACCTGCTCGGCTGTGTCCGCGCCGCCTTGCGGCGGGATCTGGAAGCCACTCAGTAGTATGCTCTCAGCATGAACGCCACCTGCAAACGCTGGATCGCCGCTTTGGGCAGCCTGATGGCCGGCGGGGTCGCAACGGCCCTGCTGCTTTGGCAGGTTTCCCTGGAAGCACTGCCGACTGAAACCGCAGCGGCACCGCGTGGGCTGCAATCGGTCGAATGCTGGTTTGCGGTGCCCGAGGATCGGGACGTGGACTGCGCCGAGTTGCATACCGACCCCGAACGCGGCGGTTTTACGCTGCCGGTGGTGATCATCCGCGATGACTCCCCGGACCACCGCGACGATCCGCTGGTCTACCTGTCCGGCGGACCGGGCAACTCCACTTTCATTGAGAGAGAAAACGTCGAGAGCTGGTTCTACTGGGCCGATATTGCCCGCCTGTCTCGGGACCTGATCCTCGTCGACCAGCGCGGAACCGGTCTCAGCCGTCCGCGTTTTCACTGCCACGCCTACGAGGAAATGGTCCGCGAGCGCTTGCGCGATAACCTCACGCTGGAAGACGAGCACGCGAGCAATCTGGCGGTGGTGGAGGAATGCGTCGCCCTGATGCGCACGGCCGGACATTCCCTTGAGCACTACTCGACGACTCAAAGCGCACTGGACATGGCCGAGTTGATGGCGGCGCTCGACTATAAAGAATGGAACGTGATGGGCGGCTCCTACGGAACCCGTCTTGCGCTCGAGTGGCTCCGGCAGCAGGAGCAAGGGGATGCGGGTCACGGCGTTCGCTCAGTGAT
The DNA here is from genome assembly GCA_026192395.1 of Proteobacteria bacterium 005FR1. Taxonomy (GTDB): domain Bacteria; phylum Pseudomonadota; class Gammaproteobacteria; order Pseudomonadales; family Cellvibrionaceae; genus WACF01. The sequence continues at coordinate 998,082 of WACF01000001.1, read as the reverse complement.
TCTCGATTCGGTTTATCCATTGGACAAGGGGTCCATGCTGGAGTGGCCGGGCCTGCTCAATGACAGTTTCGACTATTTCTGGAAGGCCTGCGATGAAAGTGCCTGGTGCAACACCAGTGGGGATCAACTGCGCGATCGCTTTCGCAAGGCACTGAGCAGACTTCGGAAAAATCCCGTCACACTTTCGGTCCCGCTTTGGGGCGGGGGATGGCCGCTGAAGGTGGTGGTCAATGACCATCGCTTCATCGGCATCGTCTATACGGCTTTGTACGACGATACCTTGCATACGGATATCGCTGTCGCCATTGAAGAGGTGCTGCACGGCGGAGAGGATGCGCTGCAGAAGCTGGCCGAAAACTCGGTGAACAGTGAACTGGCTCCGGAATTCAATCCGCTGGTTTATCTTGCGGTGGACTGTGCGGAATCGCCGAGCGTCGGCCGCGAGGAATTCGAGCTGACTCGCGAGCGCTTCCCGCAGTGGTCTGACTACACCGATTACGCCTGGAGCTATGACATGTGCAGCCCCGTTCCCAAGCGCGCTGACCTGGACAGCTTCCGGCAGGCCGTGGAAACGGATGTGCCGGCGCTGATTCTCTCCGGCGGGCTGGATCCGGTCACGCCCGCCGCTTGGGCGAGGGAGCTGGCCGAACGCCTGCCCAATGCCCAGCATTGGCATCTGGCTCAGGTGGGCCATGGGGTAGTGGCGAGCAACGCTTGCGTCCACCAGTCCTTTCGTGCCTTTCTCGATGCGCCAAACGAGTCGCATCCCCTGCGTTGTCAACACTAGAGCCGGACGCACAGGATGGCCTTGCTCTGGCAAAAACGATCAGCTGGAAAAACCTATGAAGTGCGCCAAGCCGGCAACAGTTTGCGGCTTTACACCGACGGCACCTTTCACAGTCAGTACAATCCGGCTTCGCCACTGAACGGCAGTATTTGGGACCTGCTCCTGCTACCTGCTTTGATGCTCTCCGCGCCTCCACAACGTGTGCTGGTGCTGGGCGTCGGGGGTGGTGCGATCATTCGGCAGTTGCAGCAGCTCGTTGGACCCGGCGAGATCGTCGGGGTGGAGCTGGACCCGCTGCATCTGCAGATTGCGAGACGGTGGTTCGGTCTCGCTGGAAAGCGACGTGTTTCACTGAACCGTGCCGATGCGATTGAGTGGCTAAACAATTATTGCGGCGCCGGTTTTGATTTGATCGTCGATGATCTGTTTGCTGAAAACGGCGGCAACCCCCACCGCGCCGTAGCAGTCGACCCGGCTTGGGCGCGTTCGCTTCTGAAGCATCTCAATCCGGGCGGTGGTTTGGTCGTCAACTTTGAATCGTCAAAATCCCTGCGGCGGTCGGCTCTCATCGTGGAGCCGAGCCTGCAGCGGCAAATCACCAATCACTTCAGTTTTTCGACACCGGGATACGACAATCGCATCGGCGCCTTCTTTTTACAGGCGGTTTCCCGGGCAACCCTGAAGGAGAACCTTGCGCACCTGGAGAATCGGTATGGGCGGTCAATCACCCGGCGCATCAGAGCGCGGATACAGCGCCTTTGACTCAGCGATTGCTGAGCGCAAATACCTTGAAGCCGTCCGTGTGCAGAAGCAGATCGGCGCGTTTAAAGAGGCCGGCGGCGAGCTTTTCCAGGGGGACGAACTGATTCACCACGAGCAGCGCGCTTCCCTTCCGCGCGAGCAGTCTGGCTGATTGCGAGATGAACTTGCGGGACAGCGCTTCGCTGACTGCAAAGCCCTGGTGAAAGGCCGGGTTGCACAGAATCAGATCGAAGGGCCCGCTGAGCTGCGATCCGCAGTCGTCGACAGTGGTGGTGACCTCGAGACCGGTTCTGCGGAAGTTTTCCCGGGCCGCCGTCACCGCAGCGATGTTGTTGTCGGTAGCGACCCTGCTTGCCGCCGGTAGATCTCGAGTCGCAAGGAGCAGATAACCCCAGCCGCAGCCGAGGTCCAGGATCGCGCCGCTTGTATTCAAGTCCCCCCGGTTTTCTTGCAGGGCAGCAATCAGCAATTCGCTGCCGTGATCAACTTTGTTCCAGCCGAAGATGCCGGGCTTGCTCACGAAGTTCAAATCGCCGATCTGGAGCTCCCGCAGGTCGGGATAATCGTCCGAGGAGAGTGCCTGCGTTGGCTCGCCGGTTTTTTCAAGCCGTCCCTCGTAGCATAAACCCAGCTTCTTGCTGCGACACTTCACACCGAAGGCCTGTTCGCCGTGGCGAAAGTTGGTTTTCACGCCTTCATTCTTGCAGCCAAACATAATCATTTCGCCGCCCGTGGCAAGGCGCGAGGCAGCGATGTTGATGGAGTGATGGACGAGAGCCCGCTCCTTGGAAATTCGGTAGATCACTTGCTCGACGTCTTTCACCTGCGGGTCAAAATCGCTCAGTTCTGTTTGCAATCCCGCCTTCTCCATGGCCCTGTGCAGGTCGAAGCGGTTGGTCACGCAGTAGAGGGTGGGACGCGGCCGGATGCCGGCGACGAAATCGGCCGGCATGTTTTCATCGACAATCCACAGGGTCCTGGCGGCAGAGCGGTTGAGTGCTTCAAGCAAATGGGGATGACAAGGATCGTTCATGAGAAGCTCGATACTTCCTCGGCAGTAAGATCGCGGTAGTCGCCTGGCGCCAGTGCCGGATCCAGAATTATTGGGCCGATTTCCCGGCGGTGGAGGGAAACAACATGGTTGCCCCTGGCGGCAAACATCCGCCTGACTTGGTGATAGCGCCCTTCGACCACGCTGACTTCGGCCGTTCTTTCGGCGACAACGTCCAGCCTTGCCGGACGGGTGGGACGGGTTTCGCCCTTGAGCTGAATGCCCTCGGCGAAGGCCCGCACATCGTCGTCGCTGACGGCTTCAGCCAGGCCGGCGATGTAGACCTTGAAATGCTCGTGGCGAGGCGAGGTGACCCGGTGAATCCATTGGCCGTCGCTGCTGAGTAGCACCAGCCCGGTGGTATCCTTGTCCAGTCGCCCGGCAACCGAAAGCTGGGCTTTTTCCACCTCGCGAACACCTTCGAGTAAATCGATCACCGTCGGGTTTTCGCTATCCGTCGTGGCGCTCACGTAGCCGGCCGGCTTGTTCAGCATCAGATAACGTGGCGAGGGGAGGGTGAGGAGTTCATCGCGCAAGGTCACGCGATCGAGATCTGAGAGTTCCCGTTGCGCACTCCGTTCAAGCTCGCCGTTTACCTGAACCGCCGCGGATTTGATGGCGCGGCGGCTCTCGGAACGGCTCAGCCCGGTGGCGTGACTGATGAACTTGTCCAGGCGCATACAGGTGCGCGAATCAGCCAAGTATCTTCTTCTCGGCGGATTCCACGGTCTGATAGATAAGGGTATTGATGGTCATCGGACCCACGCCACCCGGCACGGGTGTATAGGCGCTCACTCGCTGCTTCAGCGGCTCCAGTTCGATATCGCCCACGCGGCCTTCATCCGGGTGAAAGCCCGCGTCCACCACCACTGCATCGTCCCTGATCCAATCGGCCTTGATCAGCTCCGGGCGGCCGACAGCGCCAACGATTACGTCCGCCTGCCTGACGATCTCGGCCAGGTTGGTCGTGTGGGAGTGGCAGATGGTGACGGTGGCATTGGCATTGAGCAGCATCATGGCCATGGGCTTGCCGAGAATCGGACTGCGTCCGACAACCACTGCATGCTTGCCGCGCAAAGGAATCTCATAGGCGTCCAGCAGTCGCATGATGCCCTTGGGCGTGGCGCTGCCATAGGCGGGCAGGCCCATGGCCATGCGGCCGAAGCCCAGGTGGGTGACGCCGTCAACGTCCTTCGCGATGTCGATGGCGTTGAAGCAGGCAGCTTCGTCGATCTGATGAGGCACTGGATGCTGCAGGAGAATACCGTGCACGTTAGCGTCGGCGTTCAGCTCGTGAATCTTTGCCATCAGCTGTTCGGTGGTGGTGCTGGAAGGGAGTTCCACCTTCAGAGAATCCATTCCGACTCGCTGGCAGGCGTTGCCCTTCATGCGAACGTAAGTGGCGGAAGCGGGGTCATCCCCGACCAGAATGGTCGCGAGGATCGGCGTCTGGCCGCCGCTGCGTTCCTTCAGTCGAGCCACGCGCTCGCTGAGTTCCAGTTCTGTTTTTTGCGCCAGCGCTTTGCCGTCGAGAACCTGTGCCGCCATTGTCAGTTGAACTCCCCACAGTTGTTGAGGGCGCGTATTGTCCCACAGCAGGGTGGCAGTGGGAACTGGGAATAAAGGCCGGGTGGCGACCGTAAACGGGCAAGAAAGGGGAGGAATTCGTTGACGCTCGCGGGGCGCGTCGGTATCATCCGCAGCTCTTGAAATTTGGGCTATCTTTCTCGAATCGGACTTTCGTGACCCGAGTATGACGAGAGCAGGGATTCGCGAGCAAAAGCATCGGAGTGTAGCGCAGTTTGGTAGCGCGCCTGCTTTGGGAGCAGGATGTCGGGGGTTCGAATCCCTCCACTCCGACCAAATTCCAGGGGTCGCTCAGCTGAGCATGTAGAGCGCCCGTAGCTCAGCTGGATAGAGCAACGGCCTTCTAAGCCGTGGGTCAGAGGTTCGAGTCCTCTCGGGCGTGCCATACAAATCAAAGTCGGGCGTGCCAAACACCCGCAAAAAATGGTAGATTTACCGCCCCGACCGCAACGGTCGGTCACCCTGAAAAGGGTCACCTCTCAATGGTGGCTGTAGCTCAGTTGGTAGAGCCCTGGATTGTGATTCCAGTCGTCGCCGGTTCGAGTCCGGTCAGCCACCCCAGTTTCCTCCGCACAACTTATCCTGTTCTTCGGCGTCTTATGCTCTGCTCGCTAGTGAGCTTCAGCCGTTAAACCAGATATCGACTCCATGAGTAATCAAAACTACCGCCGCCAGCTTGAGGCGATTTGCAACAACGCCAGTGTGGCGCTGTTCATCATGGACGACCGTCAGCACTGTACCTACATGAACGCGGCGGCGATCGAACTCACCGGGTATGCCTTCGAAGAGGTTCAGGGCCGGCCTTTGCACGACGTGATTCATCATACCCGTCCCGATGGCTCGCATTATCCGCTTGAGGAATGTCCGATCGATCGGGCTTTCCCGCAAAACAATCAGGAGCAGGGCGAGGATGTGTTCGTTCACAAGGACGGACACTTCTATGACGTATCCTTTACGGCCAGCCCGATCCGGGAAGGTGATCGCACCATCGGCACGGTAGTCGAAGTACAGGACATTACCGACCGAAAACGCCGCGAATCCAATCAGGCTTTTTTGACCGAAATCGCAGACCAACTCGCACTTCTGACTAACGAGGATCGAATCATCGCCAGGGTCGGTGAATCGCTGGGACGATTTCTGAACATCGATAGTTGCTTTTATGCTCAGATCGACACAGACGAGGATACTGCTTCGATCAACTACTTGTGGCGATCCGGAAACCAGCGTGACGTCACTGGCGAGCACCGGCTGGCGGATTTCGTCAGCGATGATTTCCAGCGTGCAGCGCAGTCAGGGGAAATCTTCGTCGTTTCCGACACCAACTCTGATCCGCGTACTTATAGAAAGGCTCACGCCGCGTTCGGCATTCGCGCCTATATCACAGTGCCGTACCACCATCACGGCCGCTGGAGGTATTTGCTGACCGTTGCCAGCACAAGGCCCCGCGAATGGCGCGAGGACGAAGCCGATCTCATGAAAGACTTGGCATCACGTCTGTTTCCCCGTCTGGAGCGTGCTCGGACGGAGGCGGTACGCCGGGATAGTGAAGAGCGCTATCGACTGATTGCCCGCGCAACGAACGACGTGATCTGGGACTGGGATCTCACCAGTGACCGGCTCGAGTGGAATGAGGCCGTCATCGATCACCTTGGCTGTACACCGCAAGAGCTGGGCCCCAGTATCGAAGGCTGGTATTCGCGCATTCACCCGGACGATCGGGATCGAGTGGTCGGTGGCATCCATGCCGCCATCGAGGGTGGTGAAAACAGCTGGCGTGACGAATACCGCTTTCGCAAAAGCAGCGGCGCCTACGTGCATTTTGTAGATCGGGGATACATCGCTCGCGACCGGGAGGGCCGGGCTTGTCGCATGATCGGCGCCATGTTCGATTTGAGTGAGCGCAAGCAGGCAGAGCTGGAGCGCGTTCGTCTGCACGCCCTGGTGGAAAACTCATCCGACTTCATCGGCATCGCGGATGCCGAGGGTAATCCCATTTTTGTGAACCCGGCGGGGCGGAAAATGGTGGGGCTCGAACCGGATGCGCCGGTGAGAGGCCTGACGATCGAAGACTTCTATCCACCGGATCAGTGGCCACTGGTGCGCAACACCGTTGTTCCGGCTCTCCTAAAGGGCGGTCGCTGGACCGGCGACACCTATTTTCAGCACTTCAAAACCGGCGAACCGATCCCTGTCTCGGACACCCACTTCGCCTTCGTCCATCCGGAAAGCGGCGAGCTGATCGGACACGCGACCATTACCCGCGACATCAGCGAACGTCAGCGATCAGAAGCGGCCCTGCGCGAGAATGACCGTCGCAAGGACGAATTCCTGGCGATGCTGGCGCACGAGCTGCGCAATCCGCTGGCGGCAATCAGCAACACCGTTGAACTGTTGCAACGAAAAATCGACGATGCCCAACTTCTGGAGTGGACCGACATACTGCATCGCCAGTCCGGCAAGCTCGGTGGCATGGTGGATGATTTGCTGGATGTGTCGCGAGTAACGCGTGGAATGATTTCACTCAAGCGGGAACGGGCTGATCTGCTGCAGATCGTTTCCAGCGCGCTGCAAAGCGTTCAGGGTCTGATGGATGAAAAAGATCACCGGGTGACAACCTCCCTGTCCGAAGAAGCGGTGGAGGTGGATGGCGATCCGGTGCGGCTCGAGCAGATAGTCGTCAACCTGCTGACCAATGCGGCCAAGTACACCGATGCAGGTGGCTATATCGATGTTGCGTTGCGATGCGATGCAGGCCGAGCGGAACTTCGGGTACGTGACAATGGCATCGGGCTGGGCGCCGAGACTCTGGCGCGGGTGTTTGATCTGTTCGGTCAGGCCGAGCGAGGTCTGGCCCGATCGGAAGGCGGCCTGGGGATTGGTCTGACCATCGTCAAACGATTGGTGGAGCTCCACGGCGGCACCATACACGCGCAGAGTGCCGGGCTGGGGACCGGGGCTGAATTCATCGTGTCCCTGCCTCTGGCGGACAATCAACGGGTACCGGACAGTATCGCCGAAGCCAAGCCGCTTTGCGCCGACGAGGACAGCAAGCGAGTGTTGATTGTCGAAGACAATCCCGATATCGCCGACACGATGGCGCTGCTGATCGAGGCTGCCGGTCACGAGGTGAGCGTAGCCGAGGACGGGCCAAGCGCCTTGTTGGCAGCGGAAGACTTCGGCCCCGACGTAGTGCTGCTCGACATCGGATTGCCCGGGATGGATGGCTACGAAGTTGCCCGCCGGTTGCGTCGGTCACCCGGCACTCGGCAGGCCGTGCTTGCCGCGTTGACTGGCTATGGTCAGGCGCGCGATCGCGAGCGCACTGAGGCAGCTGGATTCGATGCGCACTTCGTCAAGCCGGTGGACCTCAGCGCGCTGGAGGCTTTCATCCGTCAAGCCAAAACAACAGTGCGGAATTCTGCGGCTAGCTGAGCCAGCTCCCGATGCCTTGTGCTTTGCGAACCGTGGTTTGCTTCTCCAGCGCGGCCGCGAAGGCCGGCCGCTTTTGCAGTCTGGTCCAGTAGCTGGCTACCGGCGCGGGAAACTCTTTCGCCAGGCCGGTGATTTCCGCCAGCATCAACGCGTATCCCACCGAGATGTCCGCCGCCGTAAAGCGCTCACCGCACACGAAAGGCTGGGCATCGACCACCGCTTCCAGCCCGCGCAGGCGCGCCAGAAACCAGCGGCCGTAATCTTCCACCGCCTGAGGCAAGCGCCGCTCGGCCGGCTCGAATCGGCCGTAGCGCAGCACCAGTGTTTGCGGAAAGGTCAGCGTGGCTTCGCCGAAGTGAAGCCAGTTCAGATAGGGCCCGTAATTCGCTTCGCTTGCTGCGATATCGAATTCTCCTGCCCCGTAACGAGCAGCCAGATACTGGCAGATGGCTGCCGATTCCGTCATCCGGGTCTCGCCATCGAAGAAGGCCGGGATCGTACCCAGTGGATTAATCTCGAGATAATCCCGTTGCAGAAGCCGCGGCGGGAAAGGCAGCATCTTCAGCTCGTAAGGAACCTGTAACTCTTCGAGCATCCACAATGGCCGGAAGGAGCGGGCGCTTTCGCAGTGGTAGAGAACGATCAAGTATTCACCTCGGATCAGAGTTGATTATTTTGCTCAAGCCGCGAAATAGCCGAGCGGGTGATGAGACATCGCCACGGAAATAATGAATGCGTAGACCAGCAGTGCCGCAGTCCACAAGCCAAAGCGAACGCCGGCTCCTGGCCCGGGGCGAAAAGCCATTATGCCAAGCGCAATGTAGAGGACCAGCAAGCCCACCTTGACCGTCAGCCAGCCGTGAACCAATGGGTATTGGCGGACGATGGTCATCAGCAGCAAGGCCGCCGTCAGCAGAATGGTGTCGATGGTGTAACTGAGATAGCGAAGGGGCGGCGAAAGAGGCCAGCGCTTGCCGATAATCAGCCCGAGCCCGCGGACGGCGAACAGCGAGCCGCTGACGACAACAGCGGCAATATGGATGGATCGGATTTCGGGATAGTATTCAAGCATAGCGGGGCTCGATGAACTGCGAGCCCCTTACCCTAGCACAAATGAGGGGCTAGATAATCCGCGAATAACGTATCTGCGTACTTGCGCGAAGGTAAGCATCAAAGGCCATGCAAATGCGCCGGATCAGCAGTCGACCGGCGTTGTGAACGCGAATACCCTGACCGTCCAGTTGCAAAAGTCCATCGCTCGCCATCGGTTCCAGCTCGGCGAGCTCCTCGGCAAAATAGTCTGAAACAGTGATTCCGAAGCGGCGCTCTACTTCGGCGAACTCCAGCGAGAAGTGGCAGATAAGCTGATTGATCACGTATTGGCGAAGGTGATCGTCGAAGCTGAGGGTAAAACCACGGACGAAGGGGAGCCGGTCCGAATCGATTCGCTGCTGATAATCGCTAACGGATTTCGTGTTCTGTACATAAACACCGCCGAAGGCACTGATCGCCGACACGCCAAAGCTCAGCAGATCGCATTCCCCGTGGGTGGAGTAGCCCTGGAAATTCCGCTGCAGCTTGCCTTCTTGTTGCGCCACGACCAGGCTGTCGCCCGGCTTGGCGAAATGATCCATTCCGACGTAAACATATCCCGCCTCCTGCAAGCGCTCGGTGGCCATCTGCAAGATTTCCAGCTTTTGCTCGGGCGAAGGCAGGTCCGCATCCTTGATAAGCCGCTGACTTTTGAAAAGGTGCGGCATGTGGGCGTAGTTAAACAGCGATAGGCGATCGGGGGAGAGGGCGATCACTTGCGCCAGTGTCGTGCGGACACTGGCCGGCGTTTGCAGGGGCAAACCGTAGATCAGATCCATGCTGATGGAAGCGTACTCCTGTGCCCGCAGTGCTGCTACCAGCGTCGATACTTCTTCAACACTGTTGTATCGGTTAACGGCCTTTTGCACGCGCGGATCGAAATCCTGAATGCCCATGCTGACGCGGTTGAACCCCAGTGTGCGCAGATGGGCCATGGTGCTGTCGGAAACCCAGCCCGGGTGAATCTCGATGGAATACTCACCGCGATCATCGTCAAGCAGGCGGAAATGCCGGCGGGTAGCCTTCATCAGCCAGGTCATTTCCTCATCGCTGATAAACGTGGGCGTACCGCCGCCCCAGTGTAGCTGCCGCACTTCGCGGGAAGCGTCGAAAAGCCGCGCCTGCATGGCCATTTCACGCTCCATACGCTCCAGATAAGGCTGGGAACGCTCACGATGCTTGGTGACCACCTTGTTGCAGCCGCAGTAAAAGCACAGCGATTCGCAAAAAGGAATATGGAAGTAAAGCGACAGAGGCGAGCGACTTCCATTGCTGCGCTCAATTGCCGCGCGCCGTTCGCCCTCCGAAAATTGGTCTCTGAACTGCGGCGCGGTGGGGTAGGAGGTGTAACGGGGACCGGTCAGGTCGTAACGCTCGAGCAGTGTCGAATCCCAGCGGAGCGGTTGGGCGAACAGGGACATCAATCGGAATCTCTGAGGGTGGACAGCATACTTGTGAGTGAAGCGATGTAAGTGGAAAGATGTGAGTAAGAATAAGCTGTCCGGGCGAAGCTCGCGTTGATTTGGCTCAAGGGAATCGGCGCTATGAAAACCTGTGCGGCAGTTTCGAACTCAGGCTCAGCCAGGCCGTCCATCTACCCGCGGGCTGGCGAGGACCGGACCGTAGACAGCCGTAAACAAGCCGAAGGCCAGCACCCAACTGAGAGCCGCCAGAGTAACGCCGATCCGGTAATCCAGCAGCGCGGTTGCGGCAAGCAGGCGCAGCAGGGTGGCGGCGATGATCGCCAGATAGATGACGATGCCGAAGCGCAGCAGCTGCAGGGGCCGTCCCGTGTGGCCCACTGTTACGCGTGTCATCACCCCGAGAATCAGCGTGGCAATTCCGCCGAGCCCGAGGGCGTGCTGCCAGAGACTCGGTGCTACGCCGGCTCCCAGGGTGCTGGCGCCACGCAGTAGCAACGCGATCACCACCCATAGATAGGCGAAGTGCAGAATCCAGAGCAGCGGCTCGCGACGAGCCTGCCATCCCGACCAGCCGCTCAGGCGCAGCGCATTGCTCACGCCAGCCACGATCGCCAGCACCCCGGCCACCCCGTCGGCGGCTTGTAGCCAATTGCTGATTAGCAGGGCGATGATACTTCCCAGGGAGGCATACTCAATCCAGGGCCAGGTTTTTACGCGAGCCGGATCGCCGCCCTCCCGGCGTAGCCAGTTGCCGGTGAAGGCCGGCGTAATGCGCCCGGCGATGACGACAATCAAGGCGGTAATTACATCCAGTCCGTGTAGCTGGCCGAGCTGCAGAAGTCCCGTTTTTCCGGTCACAAAACCGATGTGCATCATCAGATTGCCGGCAAACAGCAGCCCGATGATCGCCACCAGCATGAGGTTGCGATAATTGCGATGGCGAATCAGCACCCCTGCCACATAGAGGCCGAGTACCGGCAGGAACACCAGCTCCACCGCCGCCACAAGCCAGCCCGGCAGCCAACCCGCCATCCACATAGCCGCCCGTCCGGCGACCCACAGTAGCGCCAATGCCAGCAGGGCGCCCCCTTGCAGTGGGCGGGCGCCAGTCCAGTTGCTCATCGCCGTCAACACAAAACCGGCAACGGCTGCGGTGACAAAGCCGTAGAGCATCTCATGACTGTGCCACTGCAAAGGCGCCCATCCCAGGGGCAAGGGCCAGCCGCCGAACAGAAAGGCGATCCATGCGAGCACTACGAGGACCGGATAACCGCCGCAAAGCAGAAAGAAGATCCGAAACGGGTACGCGAGCAGAATGGGAGGGGACCGATCTTGTGCTGTCCAGTCAGTCACGAAAGCGATCTCCTTTGGGTTCGGGTCGGGAAAGGAGGAATCCACCCAAGCCGGAGAAAAGAAACGCTGTGGACCAGAGCAGCAACGGTGGCACCTTCAGCATCCACAGCCAAATCCAGCTGAACAGAAACAGCGAAATCGAAACACATTTCGCCCGTCGGGGAATCGCGCGCTCCTCCCGCCACGCTCGCAGATAGGAGCCGAAATGCGGGTGCTCATGCAGCCAGCGGTGCAGTTCGGGTGAAGACCGGGAAGCAGCCCAGGCAGCCAGCAGCAGAAAAGGTGTGGTGGGAAGCAGCGGCACGAAGATGCCAGCGGTGCCCGCGCCGATGCTGCAGAGAGCCAGCGATTGCCAGCCGAGTCGGCGCAGACCGGGGCGATCGATGGAATTGCCTGGCTCGCGGTCTTGTATCTTCACGCTTGAGTGGCCGGTCCTGTGACTAAAGATGTATTCATGATACACCTTTAAGCCCAGGGCTGACAGGGCAGTTTAGCGAGCCGCCACTTTTTCCGCTTCCAAAGGGATTTCGACCGACGGTTGCAGCAGATCTTCGATCTCGTCGAGCTCCCCGTCTATCCAGAATTGAAACTTCGTGGGCGGCAGCAGCAGCGGCATGCGGGTATCGAATTCCGCATACATGGCCGTCGGCTTGGTCGTCAGGATCACGCAGTCGGCACCTTCATCGGTCGGGAACCAGATCCCGGCCAGCATCATGCCGGGACTGTTCTGTGCCCGAAAGGAGTATTCGTGTTCGTCATCGTCCTGTCGCTGCAAAATCCAGCGTGAACAGGGGATCACACAACGGCGCTCTCCAAAGGCCTGCTTGAAGTCATCTTTGCTGGCGACGGTCTCCGTTTCCGTATCCGTCACGCATTTCGCGAGTCCGGTCGGTCTGGTCCCCCAGCTCGCTTTCAATCGCTGGATCCCGGGACCCCGATTGCCGACGACCACTATCTGGTCACCGGGTCGTACTTCGTTTCCATGCACCGCGACTTCAAGACCGGTCAGGTCGAAAATCCAGTCCCGCAAACCACGATCCACTTCCATTCTGCTGAACATAGCATCCTCTGTTGGCGCTTTGCGGCGCCGATCCTTTCTGTTTCTTTGTGTAGTTCGCTTCTGCGTGTGGCGTTCAATCCCCGTGCCAAAAAGGGTTTCGCTGCCGCGGGTCGACTGTCAACGCGGACACGAGGCGGGGAACATTTCCCACGTCGACTTCTGGAGAGTTCCTACAGAGCTGAAACCAGGCGTTCACTACACTGCGCATGAACGCAAACTCAAACTCGGCAAGGGAGCTGTCGGATGAAAAATTTCAGGCGGGGCAAGGGCCATTTCTTTGTGAAAGACGAGGGCTGGTTCTTCGGCGATGAGAAGGGCACGACGATGGGTCCCTTCGATTACATCATCGAAATCGTTATGGGCGAATGCGTGATGGGCGAATGGAAGTGCGAGCAGCGGGAACTGACCGGTGACGAAGTGGAAGAGGCGCTGGCGCTGCTGGCGTGAAGCGAAACGCCCGCATGGTACTCAAGTTGCACGGCTCGGGCTGCGTTGCTCGGGCGCGGAAAGGCAGCGGCTAGCTGGCCGTGCTGTGCATCTGCACCTTTTCTTTGGAAAACAGGCAGCGATCAAGGAGGTACGCGCCAGTTTTGAATCCGGAACACGCTCGTCAATCATCACCCACGCCAAAAGCGCGACGGAGACTGTTCGTGCGCCTGCTTTGTCTTGTCGTCGCCGTGGTCATAGCAGTGTTGCTGGTCGTCTGGCTGCGTACGCCGGACCAGGCACCACCCGTCGTCCGCCAGGCCGTTCCGGTGGAAGCCGCTGCAGTAGATGCAGAAAATTTACAAGAGACCGTCCGGGGCATTGGCACACTGCGGGCCCCCGCGGAAGTGGTAATCAGCCCGGAAGCTGCGGGCCGGGTCGCGCAGATTCACTTCCGCGAAGGGAATGCGGTAGAACAGGGCGAGCTGCTGGTGGAACTGCAAGACGAAAAGCTGCAGCGTCAGCTCGCCGCACGTCAGGCGGCGCTGAAGTCCGCTGAAGCGCGTCTTGCCAATGTGCAGCGGACATTCGAACGACAGCAGAACCTGGTTGAACAGGGACTGGTCTCCGAGCAGGAATTTGAAGGCGTCCGCACCGAGCTGCAAAGCGCTCAAGCGGATGTGGAGCGTTTTCGAGCAGAGCTTGCGCTCATTCGCGAGCAAGTGCAGGACACAATCATTCGCGCTCCCTTTGCCGGCGTCATTTCCGAACGGCTGGTGGATACGGGGGCCTTCGTCGCGCCGGGCGATGCCTTGGCGCGACTATATCAGCTCGATCCGCTGGAGCTTTCCTTCAGTGTGCCCGAACGTTATGCCGGTCGCATTCAGGCGGGGCAGGCCGTTGCGGTACGTCCGGCCGCATTTCCCGAGCAAAACTTCTCCGGGCGCGTGGATTTTGTCAGTCCCGCCATCGAGGAAAGCACGCGCACTCTGGACGTGAAAGCGGTGGTTCCAAATCCGGACAACCGACTCAAGCCCGGGGGCTTCGCCACCGGCGTCGTAACGGTCGGCACTCGCGAGAATCGCCCGGTAGTTCCTGCCGAAGCGCTGGTCGCTACCCGGACCGGTTACATGGTGTTTGTGATCGAAGGCGGTGTGGCCGAGGCTCGCAGCGTGGAGACTGGCTTGCGTCGCGAAGGAATTGTGGAGATCACTGAGGGATTGCAAGTGGGGGAAACGATTGTACGCAGCGGACACATGCGGCTTGAACACGGGCGGGAAGTCGAAATTGTCGGCAAGGCGGAATCCACGGGCGGTGGTACGGAATCGAGCTCAACGTCCGCTCCTGGATCGGGCTAAGTCACATACATGTCGCAGCAGACAGATCTGCCAAACGGATTTTTCTCGTGATCTGGAATTTTTGTATCCAAAAACCGGTTTTCACTACGGTGATTTTCCTGGTGCTGGCCATCTTCGGCCTGTACGGGATGAGCCGCATGCCCGTGCAGGAAAACCCGGATGTGGACTTTCCGATTGTCAGCGTCAGCGTGGTCCTACCTGGCGCGGCCCCGCGGGTGATCGAGTCGGAAGTCATCGAGGTGCTGGAGTCCGAAGTCAACACCATCGAGGGCCTGCGCCAGCTCACCTCCAGCGCACGCCAGTCGGTCGGGACCGTTACCGCGGAATTCGAACTGTGGCGAGACATCGATGTGGCCGCGCAGGACGTACGCGACGCGGTGGACCGCGCCCGGCAACGCTTGCCGGAGGAAGCGGAAGCGCCGATCGTTCGAAAACTGGATCTGGATGCGCAGGCGATCATGTGGGTATCGCTGACCGGCGATGAACGCTGGGATGCGATTCGTCTGTCGGACTACGCGGAAAATACCCTCAAGCCACAACTGGAAACTCTGCGCGGCGTCGGTCAGGTGCAGATCGGCGGGCGCCGTTATCCGGCGGTGCGCATTCGCCTCAACCCGGAGCGGTTGGCCGCCTACCAGCTGACGGTGCAGGACGTTGTGCAAACCATTCAGGCCAACAACGTCGACATTCCCTCGGGTCGTATTGAAGGAGAAACCCGGGAGTTTCTGATTCAGACCCGCGGCCAGTTCACCGAGGCTGCTCCTTTCAACGATCTGATCGTCGCCTACCGGGATACCGGCCCGGTACGCCTGTCCGATGTAGGCCAGGCGGTGTCGGGTGTGGAGGACGACCGGCAACTGGCTCGCTTCGCCGGCGAAGTCACTGCCGGCCTCGGCATCATCAAGCAGGCGGACGCCAATGCGGTGGCCTTGTCGGAAGTGGTCCGCGAGCGCCTCGAAGCAGTCGCCGACGATTTTCCTCCCGGTCTCGAATACCACATCGCCACGGACACCACCGAGTACGTTGAACAGAATATCCAGGATCTTTTTACCACCATTGGCCTCGCCACGGTGCTGGTGGTGCTGGTGGTCATGGGATTTCTGCGCACCGTGCGCGGGACGCTGGTGACGATGATCGCGATTCCCACCTCGCTGCTGATCGGCTTCGCGGTGATCAGTGCACTGGGTTTCACTATCAATGTGCTGAGCATGCTCGCGCTGATTCTGGTGATCGGTGTGGTCGTGGACGACGCCATTGTGGTGCTGGAACGTTCCTTTCTTCATCTCGAGCGGGGCGCGGAAGCCGCTCCTGCTGCGCGGGTAGGGACCACCGAGGTCGCCTTCCCGGTGATCGCCAACACTTTGGCGTTGTCGGCGGTGTTCTTGCCCATCGCCTTCACGGGCGGGATGATCGGTCGCTTCTTTCTGGAGTTCGGCGTCACAGTTGTTGTGACAGTCCTGGCATCCACCTTCGTTGCGCTGACGCTGACGCCGATGCTCTGTTCACGATTTCTGGGTGTGACCGAAAAACGAGGCCGTTTTTTCGAGCTCTCCGAGCGCGGCTTCGTCTGGGTGGAAGGCCGTTACCTGAAGTTGCTCGATGTCGCTTTTCGTCACCGAAGACTGACCGTCTTGATCGCCGTAGGCGCCTTTGCTTTGGGTTTGCTGGCGGTGGCGAACGTATCGCAGGAGTTTGCGCCGGAGGAAGACCGCAGCAGTTTCATGGTGGTCTTTGAAACACCGCAGGGCGCAACGCTGCAGGAAACCAATCAGCTTGCCAGGCAGATCGAAGAGATCCTCGCGGAAACGCCGCAAGTGGCTCACCAGTTCCTGGCTATCGGCCTCAGCCAGGGTGGACCAAGTCTGCCCAATCGAGGTCTGGCTTTCGTACGCATGCTGCCGCGGGAAGCGCGCGAGGCCAGTCAATCCGAAGTGATGCAGTCACTTCGCCAGCGATTCAATCAGCTGCCGGGCGGGCGGGTGTTCGTCAGCGAACAGGGACCTCCCGGGGTCGGCGGAGCGCCGGTGGAGGTGGTGATTCAACACCACGATCTGGAAGAGCTGGCGCGGCAGCAGGAAATCGTCATGCGCTGGATGGAGTCGCAGCCCGAGTGGTACGTGGGCGTGCGCAGTAACCTGGAACTGAACAATCCTCAGGTGGACGTGGATATCAATCGCGATCTGGCCGCCGATGCCGGCGTCGCGGTTGCCGAGATCGCCAACGCCCTGCGTTATCTCTACGGCACGCCGGTCATCTCCAACATCGAACGGGATGCGAACCGCTATGACGTAATCACCGATGTGGCCGGCCGCGGCGAGCTGACCCCAGGCGCCTTGCGCGATCTCTACATCCGCGGTCGCGAGGGCGAGCTGATACCGCTGGACAATCTTGTTACGCTGACTGAAACGATTGGGCCCAGCGAAATTCATCGCTTCAATCGCATGCGATCCGCGACCATTTCCGCGCAGGTCCCGCCGGGTACGGCGGCGGGGGATGCGACTGCGCGACTGGAAGCTTTTCTCGCCGAGCAATTACCGGCAGGCGCGGATTACGAACTTGCGGGCACTTCACAACTGATGCAGGAATCGTTTTTCTATCTGGTGCTCGCCGTGGGCTTCGCGGTGGTTTTCATTTACCTGATTCTCGCCGCGCAGTTTGAATCGTTCGTTCATCCTTTCACGATCATGATGGCCTTGCCGCTCGCGACCGTGGGGGCCTTTGGTGCACTTTGGCTCTTCGATATGAGCCTGAGCATCTTCGCCTTCATCGGTCTGATTATGTTGCTTGGTCTCGTCGTCAAGAACTCCATTCTGCTGGTGGACTACACCAACGTGCTCAAGGCTCGCGGTGCCGGAACAATCGAGGCCGCCAAGAATGCCGCTCACCAACGACTGCGTGCAGTGCTGATGACCGCAGTATCGACGGTTTTGGGGATGATGCCGGTCGCGCTGGGCTTCGGCGCGGGCGGTGAGGCGAGGGAACCACTGGGCACCAGCGTTGCCGCGGGCCTGGCGGGCGCCACCTTTCTTACTCTGATTGTGGTCCCGGTGGTCTACAGCCTGGTCGACGACAGCAAGCGAGCCATTGCCCGGCGGCTGCGCAAAGATGAAGCGGTTGATGCCGAACAGCGGGAGGGTTAAGGCGTGAAGTTCGTGCAGATCAGCGTGCATTTTGAATACACCGACTACATCGAGCGCTTTCTGGATCGCTGTTCGGCGGTGGACTACGTGCGCTATCCGATGGTGGAGGGCAAGGACATGGATGGCAAGCACTTCGGCTCGCAGGTATTTCCCGGCAACTTCACCGTCTATCAGGTGCAGCTTGAGGAAGAACAGATCGACAGGCTGTTCGGTGATCTGGAAGCCTTCAGAAAATCCAAGCCGGCACATCGTCACCTGCAGGCAGTGGTCATGCCTATCGAACGCAGTTTGCGGCCGATTGCCCATTCGGAAAAGCCGCCCGAGTAAAGCGGAGCAGGTGGTCAGACCTGCTCAGCCGGTTCCTGTTTGGTGCGGACGATTTTTGGTGCGGTTATTTAAGGTGCTTGTCGAACCAGTCCAGTGCCAGCTGGTGTGCTTGCTCCCAGGCTTCGCGGTAGATGCCGTAGTGCTCGATGTCGGGGATGATGACCAGGTTCTTCAGACCGCCATCGTAGCGGGCGTAGGCGAGGATGCCGTGCTCGCGGTTGTCGAACAGTTCCTCGTTGCCTGCCAACACGAACTGAATCGCCGTTCCCTCGATCTTGTCCATCTGCTCAACCGGTGCGTAGTTGGCGAAGCGTGCCAGAATGGGTGCGCCGCGCAGATTGCCGACTACGCGCTGACCGGGCGGGGGATAGCCGATTTCGCCCCGTGCCCGTTGAGTTGCGTTTTCGTAAGCTTCAGGCGTCATGCCCATCGCTTCACCAGTGAAGGCGCCCACCTGACTGTGGATCGCCCGAATGCGCGGATCGTGAGCGGCCGCCCAGACTACGTAGCCGCCAGACTGGCTGCTGCCCCAGAGGCCGATCCGGTCGGTGTCCACACGCGGCTCGCCGTGCAGCCAGTGAATTGCGTTCAGCCAGTCGCTGGTCATGTCCACGGGATCGACGATTTCACGAAGTTCCCGCACTTCGGCGGTGAAGGTGCCGCTTTCGTTGTCGGCTTTCTGTGGCTTGGTGAGAATGACGCGCGCATCGCTCTCGCCCCAGCCACGATAATCAAACGTGACGACCAAATAGCCGTTCTGAGCAAAACCGCGGGCATCACGCTCCAGGGCCTTGGCGGTGCCGCCCCAGCCGTGAGCCATCAAAATGGTGGGAAGTTTGTCTTCGCTGGCGTTCTCCGGTTGGAAAACCGTAGCGGACATGCGCGTGCCCTCGCTGTAGATATCCACATTACGCTCCTGCACGCCCTGCGACCAGACCAGTGCGCTGGGTGTGAATACGAGCAGAACAAGCAGGCTCCAGAATTTCAGCTGTTTCATGGCGGGCTCCTCTTCAAGTGAGGCCGTCATCTTACCGCATGGAGCGGCGCGGAAACCGGCTTGCCACTGTAAGAAAATGTTTTGCGGCGAGCAGTATCCGTCCTGCTCACTGAATGATTTCAGCCGGAAAGATTCCAGCGCTGTGCGTCGGAGGAGGAAACGGGGATTGGCGTGTCGAGAAGAATCTGCGCATAGCTCTTGGCCTGGGCGTCCAGGTGCAGGGAAGCCACGCCGCCGCCATCCAGCGACTCATGTAGAAGAAAGTTGAGGGCGTGAATACCAGGCAGGTCGAAGCGTTCCACCTCGCCCCTGGTGAAGTGGGCGAAGATTTCCTTCACCCGGGACGTGGTCAACTCAGCTCTGATCGCCGGCAGATATTCCGGGCGGCGGGCGATAACGCCGATGTTGGCCTTGTCTCCCTTATCGCCGCTGCGTGCAACGGCTAGTCGATACAGGGGAAGGGCGACCGTTGCGCCTGTGGGTGCCGGACTTTCCGGCGCGGCTGCCACCGCCTGCGGTGAATGTTCGCCGCGGGTGACCACCTGGGAGACGGCAAGGGCTTCGCCGTTAGCTTTCACCTGCACCGGCACCTGATTTTTGTCGATTAGAAAAGAGTAGAGCCGCACGATGGGGCTTGGCTTGGGGCGTCCGGGAGAGAGGCCGGTCAGGCCGGGCGCCATGGAAAGGCCGGCACCGACAAATTCCCGGGAAAATATCTCAGCGCCTTCACGACGGGGGTGGTGCGCGCCGAGTCGCAGGACCACCTCGCGGCTTTGCATCGCTTCGGGTCGCGCCTGCTCGCCATAAAGCGATTCCGTGCCCACCACTTGCAGCGCGGTTTTGCTGTAGTCGTCCATGCCCAGCTGCTTGAGAATCCGTCGGCTCTTCGCAAGCACCGCTTTGCCCTGCAGGCGCGCCTTGCGAGCGGCGTCGCGGCCGGCGATCACAAAAGCGCCCACACAGGCAAAACCGCCGAGGTGGGTGGCGCTCACCTTGTAGCTGGCGGTGGGTTCTCGCCCCTGTACACCGTCAATCAGCACGCGATCCTCGGCCACCTGCTCCATGGTGACCTGGGTGAAGTCACAGATCACATCGGGTAACACATAGTTGGCCGGGTCACCGATTTCATAAAGCATCTGCTCGCCGGCGGTAAAGGGCGAGACCTTGCCGCCGGTGCCGGGCGGCTTGGTCAGGATGAAGCTACCGTCCGGGTTTACTTCAGCGATCGGAAAGCCGGTGTTGTCCCAGCCCTCGGCGATTTCTTCCCAGTCAGTGAAATTGCCGCCGCTGGCCTGCGCACCGCATTCAATCACATGGCCGACCAGACCGGCCGCGGCGAGTTTGTCGTAATCCTCCGGCTGCCAGCCGAATTCATGGATCAGTGGTCCCGCCGCGAGTGCGCTGTCAACACAGCGGCCGGTAATCACAATGTCGGCGCCGGCATCGAGGGCGGCGGCGATTGGAAATGCGCCGAGATAGGCATTCACGCTCATCAGCTGCTCCGGGAGGGGATCGCCGGAGCTCATTTCGCGAATATCCTGATCGCGCAATCGTTCGACCTGAGGCAGCAGATTATCGCCCTCGACCGTACCGATTGTGATGTCGACGCCAGCCTCCTGCGCGACCTTCTCCAGCGCACGGCGGCAGGCGTCCAGATTCACACCGCCAGCGTTGGCGATCACTTTTATCTTCTTATCAACGATCTGCCTGAGCAGCGGCTTCATCACACTGTGCACGAAGTCCACCGCATAGCCGGCTTCGGGATCGCGGGAGCGGGCCTTGGCGAGGATCGACATGGTGATTTCGGCGAGATAGTCGAAGATCAGATAATCGACTTTCCCGTAGTGCACCAGCTGAAAGGGTCCGGTTACGGTATCACCCCAATAGCCGGAGGCACCGCCGATTCTCACCACCTTGTCGCTCATTCGACTTTCTCCGAAATCTCCAGAAAATTGCTCATTCGTTTTCAGCGGCGGGTTTCCGGGTGGGTGCCCATGTACTTGGAAATGATGGTCAGCATCACTTCATCCGCGCCGCCGCCGATGGAACCGAGTCTGCAGTCGCGGTACATTCGGGTAATCGGGTTCTCGTTCATGAAGCCCCAGCCGCCGTAATACTGCAGACAGCTGTCCGCCACTTCGCGGGTCAATCGACCGCCTTTCAGCTTGGCCATGGAGGCGAGGCGGGTAACGTCTTCGCCGGCGATGTGGCCTTCCACCGCGCGGTAGACCAGCGAACGCAGGCATTCGATTTCCGTTTGCAGTTCGCCGAGCCGGAACTGAATCACCTGATTGTCCAGCAGCGGCTGACCGAAGGCGATGCGCTCCTTGGTGTAGGCAATAACGTCTTCGATGGCCTGTTCCATGCCGCGCAGTCCGCTGGCCGCTCCCCAAAGGCGCTCTTCCTGAAACTGCTGCATTTGATAAATGAAGCCTTTGCCTTCTTCGCCGATGCGGTAGCGCTGCGGCACCCGCACGTCTTCGAAGAAAATTTCCGCCGTGTCCGAGGCGCGCATGCCAAGCTTGTCCAGCTTGCGGGCGATGGTGATGCCCTTGCTTTTCATCGGCACGATGATCAGGGATTTGTTTTTGTGTACCGGTCCTTCGCCGGTGTTGGCGAGCATGCACATGAAGTCGGCCTGAGTGCCGTTGGTGATCCACATCTTGCTGCCATTGATGACGTAGTCGTCGCCGTCTTTGCGTGCGGAAGTGCGAATAGAGGAAACATCGGAGCCGCTGCCCGGTTCGGAGACGCCGATGCAGGCCACATACTCTCCGGCAATGGCCGGCTTCAGGAATTCCTCGCGCAGTTCATCGGAACCGATTTTCGCCAGCGCCGGGGTGGCCATGTCGGTCTGCACCCCGGTGGCCATGGAAATGGAACCGTTGCGGATCTCGCCCATGGCTTCACAAAAGGCGAGGTTATAGCTCCAGTCCAGGCCGAGACCGCCGAATTTTTCCGGCTTGGTAATGCCGAGCAGACCCGCGGCGGCCATCTTCCTGAAGAGTTCATGGGCCGGGAAAATGCCTTCCCGTTCCCATTCATCGATGTGCGGATTGATTTCGCTGGCGATGAACTTGCGGGTGGTCTCGGCGATCGCCTGGTGCTCGGACGTAAACTGCATTGCTTGTTCTCCTGCGGATTTTCTTTTAGCCGCGTGCTATTGGCTACGCGTTGTTGTACGTGTCCTGCCATTGGCGGCGCATCACATGCTTCTGGATTTTGCCGGTGCCGGTGCGAGGGAATTCTGTTTCGAAGCGAATCGCCTTCGGCACCTTGAAGCCGGACAGGGTCTGCCGACAGTGTTCCAGCAATGCTTGCTCGGTGATCTCGCTGCCGTCCTTGAGCACCACGGCAGCGGTAACCGCTTCGCCCCACCGGGAATGGGGCAGACCGATCACTGCAGCTTCCGTGACGGCGGGGTGTTCCATCAGGCAACGCTCCACTTCGATGGAGGCCACGTTTTCGCCACCGCTTTTGATCACGTCTTTCTTGCGGTCGGTGAACCAGATGGCGCCGTCCTCGTCGATCCAGGCCACGTCGCCGCTGTGGAACCAGCCGTACTTGAAACTTTCTGCAGTCTGCTCGGGCAGATTGAGATAGCCGTTCATGACCTGTGGACCGCGATAGACGATCTCGCCGGTCTCGCCGCGCGGCAGCAGATTGCCCTGTTCGTCCATGATGCCCACCCGCGTCATCGCGGTGGCAGTACCCCACGAGGCCGCCTTGCTCCACTGGTGTTCCGGTCGCTGGAAGCAGGTGGGAGGAGTGAATTCGGTTTGCCCCGAACCGAGCACTACATCGGCGTTGGGAAAGAAGTTGTGAATGGCCTTGAGTCGCTCTTCCGGCATGGGCGCCATCGCGTAGACCGCACGGGTAATGGAGCTCATGTCCCGCTGCTTGTTGGCGGGGTGGGCCATCAGCGCTTCATACATCACCGGCAGAAACACGGTGGTGGTGACACGACGCCGCTCGATGACTTCACCGACCGCGGCCGGGTCGAAGTCCTTCATCAACACCAGTGTGCCGCCGGTGGCGAGCACCGGCGTGACCATGCCGTTTAGCATGGCGCAGTGGAACAGGGGCAGATTGAGCAGTGCCACCGCGTCCGGTGTGAGACCAGAGGTAAGTGCCGCCGACAAAGCGGTGAAGGACACTGCCAGGTGGCTGGTCAGCACACCCTTGGGCGCCGCCGTCGTGCCGCTGGTATAGAGCAGCTGCACGGCGTCCCGATCGCCGATGACCACCTCGACTTCCGCAGGGCTGGCGCCAGCCATCAGTTCATTGAGAGTGCCGGCGGATTTGGCGATGTCGCCATGGGGATCGTCACCGGTCCAGAAGACTTTTTCGAGCCTGGGCAGGTGAGCTGGCAAATCCGCAGCCGAGGGAGCGAGGCTTCCTTCCACGATCAGCAGCCGGGCTTCGGCGTCATTCAGGCAGTAGGCGATTTCCTCGCCGCGCAGCGCCAGGTTCACCGGTGAGCAGATCAGTCCCGCCTTGGCGCAGGCGAAGTAACTGAGCAACATTTCGGCGCAGTTGCGCGCCATGACGCCCACCACATCGCCCTGATTCAGCCCTTGAGAGAGGAGGGCGTGACCGAGGCGGTTGGCGTTTTCATTGAGCTCCCGGTAAGTGACTGTGCCTTCGCCGTCGATAACGGCGGGCCGGGTGGGATAAAGGTCCGCACTGCGGGTGAGGATGTCGCCCACGCAGACGCGATGGATGAGGTTCAGCTGGAGATCGTCGATCAAAGTGCCTGTAGCGCTGCTGACTGGGTCTTGCATGATGCTCCTCCCGTGGCGGATTCGTTGTTATCGTTATTCTTTCTTCAAAGGCAGCCTCGAACATAGCAAGGGCGCCCGGGGCAGTCTTGTGAAAACTTGCTGGGGAACTGGTCGGTTCTGGTGAAAGGCTGCGCGATTTCCCTGCCGGGTGTGTTGCGGGGAGTAATTCGCTATAGTCCTCGTGGAAAGGAAGCCGAGGACGCCCAGGGATGAGCTGCATTTCCACTTCATCGAGGTAGGAGCAGGGGGTATGGCTGAGCTGATTCTGTCCGAGCGATCGCCGCAGGATATTGGTCGCGAGCGGATCATGCTGGTGAATCAAGATCGGGTGTTTTACCTGGGATTGCTCGGAGCGCCGGCGCGCCGCAACTTCGGTGCCTTCACGGTCTATACGGCGCTTGATTCCCCCTTTCGGATCGCCATCGAGGACGGTCCCTGGGAAACACGCCGGCTGTCGCTGGTCCCTCCCTACACATCACATCGGATCCAGACCGATGACCGCTTGATCGGCTCCATTGTGATCGAGTCGGAAAGCATCGAGGCGCTGCCCGCCGGCCTTATCGCAGGGGAGAATGACGCGCTGGTGCGTATCCGCGCCGGCTTCGGTTATCTCCAGCAGGTGGGTGGGGAAGGCCTGCCCGAGGGACTCGACCCGGACCTGTTGTTTTTCGGTGAGACACTCGCCAGGCGCACGCTCGACCCGCGCGTTGCGGCAGTGGTCGCCCGCATCAAGGCGGACCCGGCCTGTCACTGCACGGCGGAGGAGTGTGCTGAAGCCAGCGGCCTCTCGTTCTCCCGTTTTCTGCATCTGTTCAAGGACGAGGTGGCGGTCACCTTTCGGCGCTTCCGCGCCTGGAAGCGCGCGCGACTTTTCCTTCATCATGTGAACCGCCAGAGTTCACTCACTGATATCGCCCTGGAAGCGGGCTATCCGGATTCCACCTATTTCAGTCATTCCATTCGCCAAGTCTATGGGCTGCGGCCCAAGGATATCTTTGCCGGTTCCCGGCGGCTGGCGGTTCTTCTTCCGGACGGAGAGTGATCCCGTCCGGATCGGCCGGACCATTTCCTCCCTGTAGCCACTTTGCACAAGACCGCTTCCCCCGAGCCGCGCTAGGGTAAAACCAACAGCGCCGGCACTCTTGCGGCGCAAAACACGATCAGCAAAGCGGGTTTACACGGCTATGGCCCTTATCGAATCCACGATCGCCACCGGCGGTGAACACTTCCAGGCAAACCGCGAAGGCATGCTGGCACTGCTGGAGCGGCTGAGAACGGTGGAGCAACGCACCCGTGATGCTTCCGCCGCCTCCAAGGCCCGCTTCGAAAAGCGCGGCCAGTTACTGCCGAGAGAACGAATCGCACTGATTCTGGACCCGGGCGCACCCTTTCTCGAGCTCTCTACCCTGGCGGGCTATTGCATGGATACGCTGGACCCGGACAAAAGCGTGCCCGGTGGTGGCGGGATCGCCGGCATCGGCTATATCGCCGGCGTGCGCTGCATGGTCACCGCTTCCGACTCCGGCATAGACGCCGGCGCGATGCAGCCCATGGGGCTCGACAAGTCCCTGCGCGCCCAGGAGCTGGCGCTGGAGAACAAGCTGCCTTTCATCCAATTGGTTGAAAGCGCTGGCGCCAACCTGCTCAAGTATCGGGTCGAGCAGTTCGTTCGCGGTGGATCGCTGTTTCGCAATCTCGCCCGACTTTCTGCCGCCGGTTTACCGGTGGTGACGGTCACCCATGGCTCATCCACGGCGGGCGGTGCCTACCAGACCGGTTTGTCCGATTACATCATCATGGTGCGGGATCGTTCCCGCGCATTTTTGGCCGGGCCGCCGCTGCTGATGGCTGCCACCGGAGAAGAAGCTACCGAGGAAGAGCTGGGTGGTGCCGAGATGCATACCACCATTTCCGGTCTTGGCGACTATCTCGCGGAAGACGATCGGGACGCGCTGCGCCTCGCGCGGGAAGTCGTTGCCCATCTGGACTGGAACAAACAGATCCAGGAGCAGGCGCCGCGAGCTTTCCGTCCGCCGCGCTACGACGCGGAGGAGCTGCTCGGCATCATGCCGATGGACCACAAGCATCCGGTGGACATGAAGGAAGTCATTGCCCGCATCGTCGATGACTCGGACTTTCTCGAATTCGGCGCGAATTACGGTTCCGCCACCGTCTGCGGCCACGCGAAGATCGAAGGGCAGCCGGTCGGCATAATCACCAATAACGGTCCCATCGATTCCCCCGGCGCCAACAAGGCCACCCATTTCATTCAGGCCTGTTGTCAGGCTCAGGTGCCGCTGCTTTATCTGAACAACACCACCGGCTATATGGTGGGTCGCGAACACGAACAGGCCGGCATGATCAAGCATGGTTCGAAAATGATTCAGGCGGTAACCAATGCCACCGTGCCTCAGATCACGCTCTACTGCGGCGCCTCCTTCGGCGCCGGCAATTACGGCATGTGCGGCCGGGGTTTTCACCCGCGCTTCTGTTTCTCCTGGCCCAACGCGAAAACCGCGGTGATGGGCGGCGAGCAGGCGGCGAAGACAATGAGCATCGTCACCCAGGCTGCGGCCAAGCGCAAAGGCGGGGAGGTGGATCCGCAGTTTCTCGCCGGTCTGGAGAAAAAAATCATCGACACCTTCGACAACCAGATGGATGTCTTCACCACCAGCGCCCATCTGCTGGACGATGGGGTGATCGATCCACGGGATACCCGGCAGGTGCTGTCCTACGTGCTTTCCATCTGCCGCGAGGCAGACATCCGGCAACCGCACAAGATGCAATTCTCTGTGGCGCGTCCGTAAGGGCAAACGGTGAAGACAAGCTATGAATAACGAGAGCGCAACACCCTTCGACAAGATTCTCATCGCCAACCGTGGCGAAATTGCCCTGCGCATCATGCGAAGCGCGCGCGCCATGGGCTATCGCACGGTGGCCGTCTATTCGACCGCTGACCGCCATTCGCGTCATGTGCGCGAGGCAGACCAGGCGGTGTGCATTGGCGAGGCGCTGCCGGCGCAGTCCTATCTCTGCATCGACAAGATCATCGAGGCGGCTAGACTGAGCGGCGCCGATGCGATTCACCCGGGTTACGGTTTCCTCGCGGAAAACGCGAAACTGGCGCAGGCCTGTATGGAAGCGGGCATTGTTTTTATCGGCCCGTCGGCACAGTCCATCGAAGCGATGGGACACAAGGCCGGCGCCAAGCGGTTGATGATGGAAGCCGGCGTCCCCTGTGTGCCCGGTTACCAGGGCGAGGACCAGAGCGAAGCGCGGATGCTACAGGAGGCCGATCGCATCGGCTTTCCCATCATGATCAAAGCCACTGCCGGTGGTGGCGGGCGCGGCATGCGACTGGTGCAGGACGGCGAGCATTTCGTCGAGGCCCTGCGCAGCGCCCAGTCGGAAGCGCAAAGCGCCTTTGGTGATTCGGAGGTGATTCTGGAGCGCGCCATCGTGGAGCCGCGGCATATCGAGATTCAGATCATCGCCGACCGTTACGGCAACGCCATTCACCTGGGCGAGCGGGACTGCTCGATCCAACGCCGCCATCAGAAGCTGGTGGAGGAAGCACCGTCGCCGGCGGTCAGCCCCGAATTGCGCGCCGAAATGGGAGCGACCGCAGTGAAAGCGGTGCAGGGAATCAACTACCAGGGCGCCGGTACCCTGGAGTTTCTGCTGGACCGCGACGGCAACTACTACTTCATGGAGATGAACACACGATTGCAGGTGGAGCATCCGGTCACTGAAGCGATCACCGGACTCGATCTGGTGGAACTGCAATTGCGGATCGCTGCCGGCGAAAAACTATCGCTGACGCAGGAAGATGTTCAGTTCGAGGGACACGCAATCGAAGTGCGACTCTGCGCGGAAAGCCAGGCGAAGTCCTTCATGCCCCAGAGCGGAACCATGGCTGCCTGGCAAATGCCCGCGACGGTCAGAGTGGAGGACGCCATCGAATCCGGTGCCGAGGTGCCGCCTTTTTACGATTCGATGATCGCCAAACTGATCAGCAGTGGCAGTACGCGGGAAGAGGCGAGGCGATCTCTGGCCAGTGCCCTGGAGGACGCGGTAGCACTCGGCGTGGAAACCAATCAGCATTTCCTCGCGCGCTGTCTGCGCCACCCGGTATTCATCAAAGGCGACGCAACCACGGGTTTTGTGGAAGAGCATGGTGAGGCCTTGTTGCAGGCCGATGACAGCACTGAAGTCCGGGCGCGGGCGCTGGCGGTCGTGCTCTTGTATCTCACGCCCGGTAATAGCGCGAATCGAAACGGAATGGCGCACCGGCTGCCGACCATTTTTCGCTTTGCGATGGGAGAGAAAAACTACGCGGCCAATGTGCTCAGGCGCGACCAAGGCTGCTTCGACGTGAGTATCGACGGCGAGCAGCCGGTGACCATAGGTGTGCTGGACTCGCGGAACGATTTCGTCCGTTTTACTTGTGAAGGTCTCGACGAAACCGCCATCGTTTACCGCGACCGGGAAACCCTGCGCTTTCGCTACCGTGGTCAGGCCTGGAACATCGAAGATCACACCCATGCGCCGGCCACGCGCGGCGAGGAAGTGGGCGGTGATGGCAAGATCCGCGCGTCCATGAACGGCCGGGTTGTGGCCGTGCATGTAAATGTGGGCGATCAGGTGGAAGCGGGGCAGGCCATTCTGGTGCTCGAAGCCATGAAGATGGAGCATGTGCATGTGACGAAGGTAGCCGGCACCGTCACCGCGCTTTCTGTCTCGGAAGGCGATCAGGTGCCAGCCGCGAAGATCGTTGCGGAAATCGAAAGCGCCCGAGTCGAGAATGATCAACAGGAGACGTCACGATGACAGAGCCGGAAGTAAAACTGGAAAAACGCGGTCAGGCGTTCTGGATTACGCTGAACCGGCCGGAAAAACGCAATGCCATCAATCAGACGGTGATCGATGGCATTCGCGAAGGCTACGAAAAGGCCCATAGCGATTCCGAGGTGCGGGTAATCGTGCTGACCGGCGCCGGTGAGGCGGCGTTCTGTTCCGGCGCCGATTTGCAGCCGGGCAAGGCCTTCGCCTTCGATTATTCCAAGCCCAACGTGGATTACGCCGATCTGATGCGCCTTGCGGCCAGGGCCACGCTGCCGAGCATTGTGCGGGTGAATGGCGTCTGCATGGCGGGCGGCATGGGGCTGTTGTGCATGGCGGACATCGCGGTGGCAGCCGATCACGTGCGCTTTGGTCTGCCGGAAGTGAAGGTGGGCGTTTTTCCCATGCAGGTGCTGAGTCTGTTGCAGCGCCTGGTGCCGCCGCGCATTCTGCGCGAGTGGTGTTTTACCGGCGAGCCTTTTGGCGCCGAGGTGGCATTACAATACGGCTTGATCAATTACGTCATTCCCGCCGTGGAGCTCGACGGAAAAGTTTCGGCGCTGGTGGAGCGTATCGCAGCCAATTCGCCGACGGCGATCCGCCGTGGCAAGTACGCGATGCAGGCGATAGAATCGATGAGCTTCGAACAGGCCATCGCCTATACCGAGAACCAAATCGCTACAATGACCCTCACTGAAGATGCCCGGGAAGGTATCGCCGCCTTCAACGAAAAGCGGCCGCCTCGTTGGACCGGACGTTAGAGACATCTCTCGCAAGACTCTCATGATAGACAATGTCATTCCCCAGCCCAGGCCGGATCCGCTGCTCAAAAACCTCCGCGAGCTGAATCCGGCAGCGCCGGTTCAAAGCCTGATGCGCTTGGCGGATATCCATGGTCCGCTGTTTCGTCTTGAGCTCCCCAACCGCAGCATGCTCGTGGTCAGTTCCCAGGAACTGGTGAACGAAGTCTGCGATGAAAGTCGTTTCCAAAAACGCATTCACAAGGTCCTGCAGCATCTGCGGGACCTGGCCGGCGACGGCCTCTTCACGGCCTACAAGGAAGAGCCCAACTGGGCCAGGGCGCACCGGATCCTGCTGCCGGCATTCGGCCCGATGGCGATCCGCGGCATGTTCGATCAGATGCTGGACATTGCCGACCAGATGCTGCTGCGCTGGGAGCGCTTCGGCGAGAATGAAGTGATCGACGTTGCGGATCAGATGACGCGGCTGACCCTTGATACCATCGCGCTTTGCGGCTTCGATTATCGCTTCAACAGCTTCTACCAGCCCGAGATGCATCCTTTCATCGATTCGATGGTGGATGGCCTGGCAGAGGCGGGGGCTCGCGCCCGCCGGCCGAATCTGCTCAATCGCATGATGGTTTCGGCCGAGCATCGCTATCTGGCGGATATTGAGCTGATGCACAGGGTGGCCGATCAGGTGATTGCCGAGCGGCGCGCCGACCCGAAGGCGGCGGAGAAGAACGATCTGCTCAACCGCATGCTCACTGCCCGCGATCCGGTCAGCGGCGAAAAGCTGTCCGATGAAAACATCCGTTATCAGATGGTGACCTTTCTGATCGCCGGTCACGAAACCACCAGCGGATTGCTTTCGTTCGCCGTCTACCTGCTGCTGAAAAATCCCAAAGTGCTGCAGCAGGCACAGGCCACCGTGGATCGCGTGCTGGGCGCCGAAATGCCCCGCCCTGAGCACCGCCCCGGCCTGCGTTACATCGAACAGGTCTTGATGGAAACGCTCCGTCTTTGGCCCACCGCGCCCGCCTTTGGCCTGAGTGCGTTGGAGGAGACGGTGATCGGCGGACGCTACCCGGTCAGTCCGCGGGAAGTGCTGATGGTACTAATCCCCTCACTGCACCGGGACAAGTCGGTGTGGGGAGCGGACGTGGAGGTCTTCCGCCCCGAGCGCTTCGACCCGGAGCGCGAGCGACAACTGCCTCCGAACGCCTGGAAGCCCTTTGGCAATGGAGAGCGAGCCTGCATCGGCCGTCCATTCGCAATGCAGGAGGCGGTGCTGGTGCTGTCGATGGTGTTGCAGCGCTTCGAATTGATCGAGCACGATCCTGATTACAAGTTGGAAATCAAGGAAACCCTGACCCTCAAGCCAGAAGGCTTTCGCATCCGCGTCCGGCGCCGCGGTTCCACCGAGTACGGACGCAGATCGCATGTGGTACAGGGCTCATCCACACCGGGTCGGCAAAAGAATCCGCAGGAAACAGCGACTTCCCTGCAACCGCTTCT
The DNA here is from genome assembly GCA_026192395.1 of Proteobacteria bacterium 005FR1. GTDB lineage: Bacteria > Pseudomonadota > Gammaproteobacteria > Pseudomonadales > Cellvibrionaceae > WACF01. The sequence goes on along the minus strand of WACF01000001.1, from coordinate 967,402 downwards.
GCTGCTTTACGGTTCTAACACCGGCGCTTCGGAAAGCTTCGCCCGTCGAGTCTGCGAGGACGCAGGCGCTCATGGTTTTCGGGCGGACATCGCGCCGCTGGACGAATACAGCGGCAAGCTGCCGGCCAGGGGTGCGGTGATCATTGTGACGGCTTCCTACGAAGGACAGCCGCCCGACAACGCACGCCGTTTTGTGGACTGGCTGGGTGACTGCAAGCCGGGCGATCTGGCCGGCGTGAGTTATGCGGTATTTGGTTGTGGCAATCGGCAATGGGCGAGCACCTACCAGGCCGTTCCCATCCGCATCGATGAAAGGCTCGAAGCGAGCGGAGCAAGTCGCATCATGCCGCGCGGTGAAGCGGATGCGAACGGCGATTTTCTTGGCGCCTTCGATGCCTGGTACGAGGATCTGTGGACCGCCCTCGGTTCCGGGCCTGGGAAACAAGAAGTCAGCCGGGCAAAAGGCAAACTGGAGGTCCGGCCAGTACAGGGTGGGCGTGCCAGCGTGCTGCGCCAATCAGAGTTGCAGTCAGCGCAAATCGTGGAAAATCGTGAGCTGGTCGATATGAGCGCAGCCTTCGCTCGCTCCAAGCGGCACCTGGAGATCGCGTTGCCGGAAGGGATGCGTTATCGAAGCGGTGATTATCTGGTGGTGCTGCCGCGCAATCCGAACACCAATGTGGAGCGGGTTCTGTGTCGCTTTGGCTTTGCGGCTGACACCCTGGTTGAGGTCAATGCGCCCGGCGGAACAGCCAGCTCGCTGCCCACGGGACAAGCGCTTCCGGTTTCAACACTGCTTTCCGACTACGTGGAGCTGGCGCAACCGGCGACACGATTGCAAGTGGCGGCACTGGCGGAGGCGAGTGCCTGTCCGCCCGAGCGCGAAGCTTTATCGGCAATGACGGAAGAGACAACTTACTCAGACAACGTGCTCGCAAAGCGACTCAGTGTTCTCGACCTGCTGGAGCGCTTTCCCTCCTGCGAGATCGACTTCGGCGCCTTTCTCGAGATGCTGCCGCCGCTTCGGCCCCGCCAGTACTCCATCTCTTCGTCACCCTTGTGGAAAGCCGACCACTGCACGCTCACCTTCAGCGTCGTGGATGCGCCTGCCTTGTCAGGACGGGGACGGCATCTGGGTGTGGCCTCCTCGCACCTGGCAGCGGCGGCGCCGGGCAGCCGCATTTCCGCGGCAGTGCGATCAGCCAGCCCGGGCTTCCGGCCGCCGGAGGACTTGCAAACGCCGATGGTTCTGATCGCTGCCGGTGCTGGCATCGCGCCCTTTCGCGGCTTCCTTCAGGAGCGGGCAATACAGGCGCGCACTGCCAAGGTTGGCAGGAGTCTGCTGTTCTTCGGCTGTAGTGATCCGGGGGTAGACTATCTCTATCGCGACGAGCTGATGGAATGGCAATCGGCCGGCATCGTGGAGCTGAGACCTGCCTTCAGCAAAGCGCCGGAAGGCGAGGTCAGGTATGTACAGGATCGGCTCTGGCACGATCGCGCCGAACTCGCCGAGCTGATGCTCGGGTCGGACGCGAGGATCTACGTCTGTGGCGACGGCGAGCGGATGGCGCCGGCGGTGCGCGAGACCTTGATTCGCATCTATCAGGAAGTCACCGCCTGCGATCTGCGGGACGCGCGCCGCTGGCTGGAAGAAATGCGGCTCAAAGATCGCCGGTATGCCGAGGACATCTTCGCCTAGAGCCGCTGAGGCAACAACAGCAGTCAGGCGGCCTGTCTGGATTGCACCGAAATCGCCGGTGAGGATTGCAGAAGACCTTCGGCCTGTGCGGCAGGCGCATCGATCCACTGCCTGAGCTGCTTTGGCTGGATCAGCATCGGCAGGTGGCGGGGGTTCTTGCCGGGCGCTTTTCTCGTCAGGGCTATAAAGCTCGCATGGGCGGAATCGCCAAACCACAGTCCAGCCACCAGCAGAGTGGCGTCGTTGGAAGGCGTAAAGTGCAGCAACTCCCCATAGCCATCCCTGCGCTCGGCCCAGCCGGAGCAGGGAATCACACAGCGCCGGTTTTGAAAGGCTTCCTTGAAGATTCTATTCGCCGTCACACCTTTCATGTCCACCGTGGTCACGAGACCCTGGCCGGGCCGCCGAATCCCCCAGCGACCGTTGAACTGCTGTAATCCTGCGCCGACATTGCCAAGTGTGGCGAGCGGTTTGGAGGGCAGCAAATTGCGAGTGATACCCGGTTCAAACCGCAATCCGGTGATCTTGCACACCTGCTGTCGCAATGGATCGGCCGTGATGATGAGCTTTTGCCACATGGTCGCATCCTTTTTTCCGGTTTTGATCAAACATGTGACCGCTGCCAAAGGGCTCCGGCTCTGCCGTAAGGGAAAGTTTGTCGCTTCAATCCCGGGCGGGTGCTCCCTTGCCTGGCAGTGATCCGCTCGCAGACCGGCAACGTAAAACATGCGCCCGACAAGTGCTTGAAATCCCCGGTCGCAGACTGGCAGAGTTCGGCAACAACAACTAAGTACGGAGAACCCACGTGACCATCCTATCGCGCGTTCTGACAACATTTGTGCTTTGTGCCACGGCTGCGGCAAGCCAGGCGGATTGCGGCAACGCCCTCGACTTTGAAGCGCGCAAGCTGCATTCCAGTGAGAGGGTCGATTTTTGTGAAGCCTTCAAGGGCAAGACGCTGCTGGTGGTGAATACCGCGAGCCAGTGCGGCTTTACGCCCCAGTTCGAGGGACTGGAGGCGCTTTACCAGAAGTACAAGGACAAGGGCTTCGCCATCGTCGGTTTTCCATCCGACGATTTCAACCAGGAGCATGCGGACGAGGAAAAGACCGCCTCGGTTTGCTACCTCAATTTCGGTGTGACCTTCCCCATGGTGGCCACCAGTTCAGTGAAAGGCCAAGGCGCCAATCCCTTTTTTCAGACGCTGATCGCGAAGACCGGCCAGGAACCAAGCTGGAATTTCAACAAATATCTGGTCTCTGCCGACTTTGGAACCGTGAAGCACTTCGGTTCCCGGGTGACGCCGCTCGACAGTGAGCTGGAGAAGGAAATCAATGCGCTGCTTAACAACTAGGTAGAAACCGGGCTAGTCCGTTTGCTCTCCATCGTCGAGGTCGGCCACGCCTCCCGGCCGGCCGTCTGCGCCAGGGAAGGCGTGCTTAAGGGTATCTACGCCTCGTTGCGGGTGCGCATCGTCAGCCAGGCTTTCCCGCTCCTTGCGCTTTTTGTCTTCGTTGACTCCCAATGCCTGGTTGCGACCCTTCTTCATGGCCTCGTCCAACTCTCCGAAGCGGTTGAAGGACCACATCAGCTGTGGTTCGCCGAGGGGCAGTGAGTTTCCGCGACTCGGGTCGTTGTGCTCGCAGGTTTTCCAGGTATGCCAGGTCTTGCCATAGCTGTTGACGAGGAAGCTCAGCATGGCTTTCTCCGCCGAACGGGGAAGCCCGGGCGCCACGAGTTCGCCGGAAAAAACTTCGTAGTTGTGCGGGTGCCAGCGGGACTGTTCCTCTGCAGGGAGCGATGCAAAGAGCCGCTCGGAAATGATGTACTCGATGCCGATCAGGTTGGCGTCGCGGGTATTCCCGTCGAAGAGGATGCACTGCAGAAACTCACCGTTGACCTGATGGCAGTAATGGTGCGCTTCCATCTGCATGTCCGGATCGTGCCTCGCGCAATGAAAACCGGCCATGTAGATGTCGAACTGCTGAACCGGCGCATTGCTCTGCAGAAAATCCGCTCCACTCTCCAGCAAACTTGCCTTCCAGGGCTTGCCCTCACCTGCGGGATTGATCCCGATCTTGCGGTCCTTGCTCATAGTGCGTTCCTCCGGCCTTTCTCGAAGGGTGCAACCATTGAGCCGATGATCACGACGGTCGCGGAACAGGTCTGCTAATTGCTGGCTGTTTCCAGCTTGTAGTTGTAGCTGTTGTTGTAGTTGTAAGTTGTAGTTAAGGCTCATGGATAAATCGTTCAGAGGAGGAGCTATGTCTAGGTTGATCCCTGGCGCCTTGTTGGCGCTTTCGCTGACTGTCGGCTTCGGCCTGCCCGCCAATGCGCAAGAGTCGCCAATTCGCATTCCTGAGCCGATCAGGATCGAGCACGAGCACTTGCATCAGGATCTGGCTGAAGCCATGAAAGCGGGCGGGCGGACCGGAGACGCGGCTAGCCAGGTGCAGCAAGCTCTGTCGGGACACTTCGAGGAAGAGAACCGCCTGGTGATGCCCCTGCTGGGCTTGCTTGAGCCGCTTGCGAAAGGGCGCGTCACCGAACAGATGCGGCCAGCAGTAGCAATGTCCAGAGAAGTGCAGCAGAAACTGCCCAGGTTCATGGAGGAGCACAGGGCCATACACAAGGCAGTAGAGCAGCTGATCAGCGCAGCCGAGGCGGAGGGAAAATCCCAGGTGGCGGACTTCGGTCGCCGGCTTGCGCTACATGCGCAGCATGAGGAAGTTGTACTCTATCCGGCCGCCATTGTGGTGGGTGAGCGGGTCGAGGCCGCTCTCGCAGCGAAGTAGCTGCGGACTCGAAGAAGGCAAAAAAAAAGGGCAGCCGATTGGCTGCCCTTTTTGCGACACCTGATCCAGTTTTAGAACTGGTTCATGGTGTTGTCTTTACCAGAGGCCTTCAGCGCCGCGTCACCAGAGAAGTACTCTTTGTGATCGTCGCCCATGTTGGAACCAGCCATGTCCTGGTGCTTCACGCAAGCCAGACCCTGACGGATTTCCTTGCGCTGTACGCCAGCGACGTAAGCCAGCATGCCTTCTTCACCGAAGTAACCTTTAGCCAGGTTGTCAGTAGACAGCGCGGCAGTGTGGTAGGTCGGCAGAGTAATCAGGTGGTGGAAGATACCCGCTTCGCGAGCAGCGTCCGCCTGGAAGCTCTGGATCTTCTCGTCCGCCACTTTGGACAGCTCGGAATCGTCGTACTTGGCGTCCATCAGCTTGGCGCGGTCGTAAGCGGACACGTCCTTGCCTTCCTTCTCCCACGCATCGAATACCTGCTGACGGAAGTTCAGAGTCCAGTTGAAGGACGGTGAGTTGTTGTAAACCAGCTTCGCGTTCGGCACAACTTCGCGGATGCGGTTAACCATGCCGGCGATCTGACCGACGTGGGGCTTCTCGGTTTCGATCCACAGCAGGTCGGCGCCGTGCTGCAGCGAAGTGATGCAATCGAGAACAACACGGTCTTCGCCAGAACCGGGACGGAACTGGAACAGGCCGCTGGCCAGGCGCTTCGGCTTGAGCAGTTTGCCGTTGGCCTTCACAACCACGTCGCCGTTGTCGATGTCAGCTGCGCTTTCGACGTAGTCGCCGTCGAGGAAGCTATTGTACTGGTCGCCCAGGTCGCCCGGCTCGTTGGTGACAGCGATCTGCTTGGTCAGGCCAGCGCCCAGGGAGTCGGTACGGGCAACGATCACACCGTCTTCAACGCCAAGCTCGAGGAAGGCGTAGCGAACAGCGCGAATCTTGGCCAGGAAGTCGGCGTGGGGAACGGTTACTTTACCGTCCTGGTGACCACACTGCTTCTCGTCGGAAACCTGGTTTTCGATCTGGATACAGCAAGCACCGGCTTCGATCATTTTCTTGGCCAGCAGGTAGGTCGCTTCTTCGTTACCGAAACCAGCGTCGATGTCGGCGATGATCGGTACTACGTGAGTCTGGTAGTTATCGATCTTGTTGAGGATCTCTTCTTCCTTGGCCTTGTCGCCAGCTTCGCGCGCAGCGTCCAGGTCGTGGTAGAGGTGACCCAGCTCACGGGCATCAGCCTGACGCAGGAAGGTGTAAAGCTCTTCGATCAGCGCGGCAACGGAAGTCTTCTCATGCATGGACTGGTCGGGCAGCGGACCGAACTCGGAGCGCAGTGCAGCAACCATCCAGCCGGACAGGTAGAGGTAGCGCTTGTTGGTCGTGCCGTGATGCTTCTTGATCGCCAGCAGCTTCTGCTGTCCGATGAAGCCGTGCCAGCAGCCCAGAGACTGGGTGTACTGGCTGGTGTCCTTGTCGTACTCAGCCATGTCCTGACGCATGATCTTGGCGGTGTAGCGGGCGATATCGAGACCGGTCTTGAACTTGTTCTGCGCGCGCATGCGGGCAGCGTATTCCGGGTTGATCTCGGCCCAGGTCTTGTTGGCCTGTACCAGGGTGCTAAGCGCGTCGATATCTTTCAAATACTCTGACATTGCTTGGTCCTTTAACGCGTTGAGGTTGGGGTTCAAAGCTAAGAATTGGGGGTTCGAATTTAGTGTTGAGGGAGTCTATAAACTGTGCGAAGATTTAGCTAATTTATAGTTTTTATCTTCGGTATTACCGAAGTGAATTGAAACGGTGTTTTGTTCACGATCCACATATAGACAAAAACCATTCGACTTTTGCCCTCCAGCTCGACTATTAAATGAACATAAACCGTATCGATCTGAACCTCCTCGTCTACCTGGACGTGCTCCTTCGCGAGCGCAACGTCACCAAGGCGGCTAACCAGTTGGGCATCAGCCAGCCGGCCATGAGCAATGGCTTGCGACGACTCCGGCAACTTTTCGATGATCCGCTGTTGGTGCGCACCAGTGAAGGCATGACTCCGACCGAGCGCGCCACCGAACTGGCGCCGATGGTGCGCGACGTGCTGGTAGATATAGAGAAGGCGGTTCAGCCCAAGTCCGCGTTCGAGCCGGGCTCGGGCGAGCGGGTATTCCGGATCATGGCGAGTGATTACACCGAATCCACATTGATTCCGCCCCTGCTGCGGGAATTGCGCGAAACAGCCCCTGGAGTGTGTCTGGACATTCTGACCCCCAGCGATGTGAGCTTTCTGGATGTGGAGCAGGGCCGAGTGGATATGGTGATCAACCGCTTCGACACCATGCCCCAGTCCTTTCACCAGAACACGGTCTGGGAAGATCAGTACGCCTGCCTGATGAGCGTGGATAACCCGATTCTGGAGAACTTCGATCTCGAGGCCTACCTTGGTGCTCACCACGTCTGGGTTAGCAAGACTGGCATGGGGGTAGGGGTCGGCATCAATCCCAAAGACGAGCAGCGCCTCGGCTGGGTGGACGAGGCTTTGCGCAAGCAGGGCCGCAAGCGGCAGATTTCAGTGTTCACCCGCCATTACCAGGCCGCAATGCTGCTGGCGGAACAGAAAGACCTTATAGTCACTATTCCGGCCAAAGCGGCCGAGTTGCAGCGATACAACCCCCGCGTGGTGGTGCGGCCGCCACCCTTCGATATCCCTCCCTTCGAGCTGAAGATGGCCTGGAGTCCGCTGTTGCAGCACAACCCGGCGCATCAATGGATGCGGCGCTTGATCACCCGGGTAGCGAAGAGCATCTAGATCTCCCGGGCCTCACAGCCCGGTTTCAGAATTCATCCGGCTGATAGCGGTCATTAAGTCCAGTAGCTGGAGAAATAGTCCACGCTCCGATAGTATTCCCGACCCAAAATCGTCCGTGGGTCGAGCGGCTCTGCTTTGCGCCCACTCCAGCAACAAAGATCAGCAGGACCCACCGTTCGGGTTTAAGTTGATCGTATGAACGAAGGCATGCAGGGGTAACTCGTTATGACAGATCGCGTACAAATTGGTGGCTTGCAGGTTGCGTCGCAGCTGGCTGAATTCGTCAACAAGGAAGTCCTGCCGAAGGTCGGCCTGAGAGCGGATGACTTCTGGAGCAAATTTGAAGCGATCGTCAACGATCTCTCACCGGAAAACACCGCATTGCTGAAAAAGCGCGACGAGATCCAGGCCAAAATCGATTCCTGGCACGTTGCCAATCGCGCCGGTAGTTTCGATCACGAGGCTTACAAGAACTTCCTCCTTGAGCTCGGCTATCTGATCCCGGAAGGCGATGACTTCCAGATCACCACCGAAAACGTCGACAGCGAAATTGCCGAGCAGGCCGGTCCGCAATTGGTGGTGCCGGTCAAGAATGCCCGTTTTGCGCTGAACGCATCCAACGCCCGCTGGGGCAGTCTTTACGACGCGCTCTACGGCACTGACGTCATTTCCGAGGAGGATGGCGCGACCCGTGCCGGCGGCTACAACCCGGTCCGCGGAAACAAGGTCATCGCCTTTGCCCGTAACTTCCTCGATCAAGCCGTGCCTCTCGAGAGCGGCAGTCACAGCGATGCCCGTCAGTATCTGATCGAAGGTGGCAAGGTGCAGGTGAAGCTGGCCAATGATCAGAAAGTCGGTTTGGCGCAGCCGGAAAAGTATATGGGCTACCTGGGGAGCGAATCCTCCCCGGAATCCGTGCTGCTGAAAAACAATGGGCTGCACATCGAAATTCAGATCGACCCCAATTCCCCTATCGGCCAGACCGATGAGGCCGGAGTAAAAGACGTGGTTTTGGAAGCGGCAGTCACCACCATTCAGGACTGCGAAGATTCGGTCGCCGCAGTCGATGCCGAAGACAAGGTGGAGGTTTACCGTAACTGGCTCGGCCTTGTGAATGGCGATCTCGAAGAGAGCTTCAACAAGGGCGGCCAGATGATGACGCGTCGCCTGAACGCGGACCGCGAATTCACCGCCCCCGATGGTAGTAAGCTGACTCTACATGGCCGCAGTCTGCTGTTCGTGCGCAACGTCGGTCACCTGATGCGCAATGCCGCCATCGTCGACAAGAACGGCGATGAGGTTTATGAAGGCATCATGGATGCGATGATCACCAGCACCATCGGCATTCTCGACGCGAAGAAGACCAACAAGCTGAGCAACTCGCGCAAGGGCAACATCTACATCGTGAAGCCGAAAATGCACGGCCCTGAAGAAGTCACCTTCGCCTGCAAGCTGTTCTCTCGCGTCGAGCAAGCGCTGGACCTCCCGGCCAACACCATCAAGGTGGGCATCATGGACGAGGAGCGACGCACCACCATCAATCTGAAGGAGTGCATCCGCGCGGCCAAAGAGCGGGTGGTCTTCATCAACACCGGCTTCCTGGATCGCACCGGTGACGAGATTCATACCAGCATGGAAGCGGGCCCAATGATTCCGAAAGCGGAAATGAAGGGCAGTGCCTGGATCAAGGCTTACGAAAACAACAATGTGGACGTCGGCCTTGCCTGTGGCCTGCAGGGCAAGGCGCAGATCGGCAAGGGCATGTGGGCGATGCCCGATATGATGGCCAAAATGATGGAAGAGAAGATTGGTCATCCCAAGTCCGGCGCCAACACTGCCTGGGTTCCATCACCCACTGCGGCAGTACTGCATGCGATTCACTACCACCAGGTGGATGTTTTCGCCCGTCAGGAAGAGATCAAGGGCCGCGCGCCCGCCAGCGTCGACGACATCCTTACCATTCCGCTGCTGGACGATCCCTCGCGTCTGTCCGCGGAACTGATTCAGCGAGAGCTGGACAACAACGCTCAGGGCATTCTCGGCTACGTGGTGCGCTGGATCGATCAGGGTGTCGGTTGTTCAAAGGTGCCGGACATCAACAACGTCGGCCTGATGGAAGACCGCGCCACGTTGCGCATTTCCAGTCAGCACATTGCCAACTGGCTGCATCACGGTGTCGTCTCGGCCGAACAGGTTCGCAAGACTCTGGAGCGTATGGCCGAGGTGGTGGACAAGCAGAACGCTGGTGATCCGTCTTACCAGCCCATGGCGCCGGACTTTGATAACAGCGTCGCGTTTCAGGCGGCCTGTGATCTGGTCTTCGATGGTACCAAGCAGCCGAACGGCTATACTGAGCCCCGTCTGCACGCACGCCGTTTGGAAGCAAAACAACAAGCTCGCTGCTAATCGGTCGTAACTCACGGCATGCCATGCCTCCAGTGTGGCATGCCCGCCTTCTTTTCTAAACGCCAGAATACTCTTGGGAGATTAGGATGCGCGTATTTGTTTTTCCCGGCCAGGGATCGCAGAGTAAAGGCATGGGCGCCGAGCTCTTCGACCAGGTTCCGGAATTCCATAAGGTCGAAGAGGAAATCGACGAGCTGCTCGGCTATTCCATTCGCGAACTGTGCGTCAACGATCCTGATGACCAGTTGAGTCTTACCCAATACACCCAGCCGGCGCTCTATGTGGTTAACGCGCTTCACTACTTCAAGCGCCGCGCCGAAGGGGTGACCCCCGATTATCTGGCGGGCCACAGTCTTGGCGAGTACAACGCGCTGCTGGCGGGCGGCGCCTTTGATTTCGTCACCGGATTGAAGATGGTGCAGAAGCGCGGTGAGTTGATGGCGCAGGCGAAGGACGGGGGTATGGCCGCGGTAATCGGTCTGAGTGCCGACGAAATCAACAAGGTGCTGCACGACAATGCCGTTCTTTCCGGCATCGACGTGGCCAACTACAATTCTCCGGCGCAGACGGTTATTTCCGGCCCTCTGTACGAGTTGGAAGAGGGGCAGGCGCTATTCAAAGCCGCCGGTGCGAAGCTTTACAAGATTCTTCCCGTGAGTGCAGCTTTCCACTCCCGCTACATGGAAGGAGCGGCGAATCAGTTCGGTGAATTTCTGACGGATTTTACCTTCAATTCCCTGCAAACGCCGGTCGTTGCGAATGTCACGGGCAAGCCTTACCCGACGGAGAATCCCAATCAGGTAATCCGCGAATCGCTGGTCAGACAAATCGCCGCTTCTGTACACTGGACCGAGAGCATTCGTTATCTGAAATCTCTCGGTGAGGTGGACTTCGAAGAGGTTGGCCCGGGTTCGGTGCTGACCAAGCTCATCAAACAGATCAGCTGATTCCCCGATCCATTGGCGACGGTCTTTGTTGGCCGTCGCATTCTCCTCCCCCTGTTTTCATCCCCCCATCCAGAATCCGCCAATCCTTAAAGGCGCAACGCGCGTCGGAAAAATGCCAACAGTGAGGCAGCATTTTGCGCGCTGAAACTGTGTCGACAAATTCTTGACGCACCGATACCGACTAAGGAAATTTCTCCCTTATTTCAGTACCTTCTGCATGCCTCGGTTAAATTGACGTCGCCGAAATACGCTATATTGTTCTCAATGCGCAGAATGCGGAGAAGATCACGGATCGGGATCGCGCCGGGATCGTAGGAGCAGCAGCGGTATGAGAATACAAAAAGACCGGATCAACCATCGCGACGTAGCTATGACCTTCGGCTGGATGACAGTGTTGGCAGGCGGCAGTGTTGCGATCGTTTGGTTGATGGGTCTCGAAGAGGTCAGAATACATCTGGAGCTTGCCGCGCTTGTTCTCTTTGTCACCGGTGCAGCACTGATCTTCGTGATCGTACAGAGGCACAAGCGCAACACCGAGTTGGCCAACCTTACCGCCCTTCTTTCAAAGATCACCGACTCCCGGGATTACAGTCTGCGTGATGGCCTGAACGCTGATGCGAGCGAAGCAGGGGTGCACCTCGCCACCGCCCTGAACCGTCTTCTCGATCACGTGGAGGCGCAACTCGCCGGCCTGCACCGGCAGATGGAACAGCGCTCCAATGAGCTTGAGAAGCTCAGCGAGGAGTATCGACTTGCGCCCGGTATCCGGGACGACGGCGACGTAGCGGCGGTGGCGCGTCAGGTTCTTCGCGTAGCCAGGCAAGATTTTCTCGTCCAGGACCAACCGATCAAGATCACGGTCAGTATCGGCGGTGCAATCTTTCCTGACGATCTGGTCTCTCTTAAGCGCAATGCGGACATCGCCATGTACCGGGCGAAAGAAGGGGAAAGAATCGGCTGGAAGTCTTTCAGGCCACCATGCGTGCAGCGCCGGTGCAGCGCCTCATCGTGCAAACGACCTACGCGGCGCGATCAGCAAGCGCGAGTTGATTCCCTATTTTCAGCCCAAGATCGACGCGCAGCGCTCACGGGTCACCGGTTGCGAAGTGTTGGTACGCTGGCGCCATCCAAAGCACGGCTTCCTAAGTCCGGCGCAGTTCGTGCCCTTCGCCGAGGAGAATGGCCCGGTTCGTGTCATGGACCATTACATTCTTGAGCAGGCTTGCCGCAGAGCGCGTCGGTGGCAGGACGAATACGGCTATTCGATTCCGGTAGCGGTCAACCTCTCAGGTGTACACTTCCGTGACCGGCAGATCGTGGATGTGGTTGGCGCTGTGCTTGCCAGGGAGCGTTTGGATCCGAGACTGCTGGACATCGAATTGACTGAGGCGGTGTTCATTGGCGATCCCGCCGTGGCACTCGAAACGCTAACCGAACTGAAGCGGCTCGGAGTCAGCGTAAGCCTGGACGATTTCGGAATCGGCTACTCTTCGTTGCACTACCTGCGAACGCTGCCGGTTGACGTGGTCAAGTTGGATAAATCCTTCATCCAGAACCTCACGGTGAGTAAACAGGATCGGCAACTCACTCGCGGAATCATTTCCCTTGCGAGCGAGCTGGGCTTTGAAGTGGTCGCGGAAGGGGTAGAAACGGGGGAGCAGGTTGATGCGCTGCTCGAACTTAACTGTCCATTAATGCAGGGCTATCACTTCTGCAAGCCAGGTCCTGAAGAAGAGTTTTTGACCTGGATCGGCGACAAACAGGTGCACGGCTTTGACGTTACCCATGTGCCGAGCGAACAGTAGGCCGGACGTTGCGCGATCAAATAAACAGGGCGCGCAGTGCCGGACTGGCTTCACTGTGCCGCTCCCAGAGATGATTGAAACTCTCTAGCAGCCTGGCGACCTCCGGGCCTGCGGCATAGTTGGAGAAGCCCTTGTACTCGCGATCGGAGTGCAGATACAGGAGGTGGTCGCGATCGCCAATCAAATAGGCCTGGGCTTCGTTTTCCGCTTCGATCAGCAACCTTCTGATCTCGAGCTTGCTGCTCAGACGTCGCGCCAGTGCGAGCAGGGGGTGGCCGCGCTCGATCACCGGCTGGATGTTTTTCAGAAGTATGCGCACCCGGGCTTTGCGATCGCCGCGAGCGAGCTGTGAAACGAGTTCGCTCAGCGCCTGGTCGTAAATCAGCGGGTCGAGCAACTCGCTCAGGATCACCAGCTCGCGCCGCGAGCCCCCGACGAGCTGCTTCGCGTGAAGCGCGAAAGCCTCGGCATCCTTAAGCAGGAATAGCTTATCGGAAACCTCCGATGGGCGTTCCTTCATTCGCGAATCAGACCTTCTTCGCCTGGTCCGCGGCGTTGCCGGTGTAATTGGCCGGCGTCAGCTTGCGCATCGCTTCCTTGGCCGCTTCCGGCACGTCCAGTTGTTCGATGAAGTCGGCGAGTACCGCTTGCGTTACGGCCCGACCGCGAGTGAGATCCTTCAGCTTCTCGTAGGGTTTTTCCACCTGATAGCGCCGCATGATGGTCTGAATGGGTTCGGCGAGCACTTCCCAGGCTGCATCCAGGTCTTCATCCAGGCGCGCTTTGTTCAGCTCAAGCTTGCTGATTCCTTTCAGCGTGGCCGCATAGGCGATCTCGCTGTAGGCGAAGCCCACGCCCATGTTGCGCAGCACAGTGGAATCGGTGAGGTCGCGCTGCCATCGGGAAATCGGCAGCTTCTGTGCAAGGTGAGTGAATAGCGCGTTGCCGATACCCAAGTTTCCTTCGGAGTTTTCGAAATCGATCGGATTCACCTTGTGCGGCATGGTGGAAGAGCCAATCTCGCCAGCCTTGGTTTTCTGCTTGAAGTAGCCAAGAGAGATGTAGCCCCAGACATCGCGATCGAAGTCGATGAGGATGGTATTGAAGCGGGCGATGGCGTCGAACAGTTCCGCCATGTAGTCGTGGGGTTCGATTTGGGTCGTGTAGGGATTCCAGGTAAGCCCCAGACTTTCCACGAATTCTTTCGCGTTGGCTTGCCAGTCCACCTCGGGGTAAGCCGAAAGATGAGCGTTGTAGTTGCCGACAGCGCCATTGATCTTGCCAAGAATTTCCACCGCCTTGGTTTGCCTGATCTGCCTTTCCAGCCGCGCCACGACGTTGGCCAGTTCCTTGCCGACGGTGGTGGGCGAGGCAGTCTGCCCGTGCGTGCGCGACAGCATCGGCTGATCGGCAAACTGATGAGCCAGCTGGCGAATGGCGGTAACGATCGCTTCCTGCTGGGGGATCAGCACTTCATCGCGGCCGGCACGCAGCATCAGCGCGTGGGACAGGTTGTTGATGTCTTCGGAGGTGCAGGCGAAGTGAACATATTCGCTCACCGCCAGCAGTTCTTTTGCACCCGCTTCAGCAAAGCGCTCCTTGATGAAGTACTCCACCGCCTTCACGTCGTGATTGGTGGTCGCTTCGATATCCTTGATGCGCTGGGCGTCGGCGGGGCCGAACTCGGCGACGATCCGGTCCAGCAGGGCCTGGGACTCGGCCGAGAAGGTAGGCACTTCCGGGACGTCAGGATGAGCGGACAGGCGCTGCAACCAGCGGACCTCCACTTCCACTCGGCGGTGCATCAGACCGTATTCGCTGAAAATCGCCCGGTAGGCGGAAGTCTTGCTGGCGTAGCGGCCGTCGACGGGAGAAATGGCGGTAAGCGCTGAGAGTTCCATAAGTGCTGGCATCATCGGTTGGTTGGCTGGAAAGGCCGGAATGATACCCGATCGTGTCGGATTTTGCCGATCGCTAAAGCGGTAGGCGCGCCTCGCGTAGCAGTTTTTCCGCGTGGCTCACCAGATGTTTCCGATAGAAGAGGATGTGCCATCGTCTGCCCCCCAGCTGATGCCAGAGCATGGCGGAACGGATGCCCGAGAACAGCAGTGTGCGCACCTGGTTGGCGATGCGCTGTTGTTGCAGGTAAGTGGCTTCGCCGCGAACATGGATGCGAAAGCGGAAAGTGCTGATGGTGTCCGAATACAGGTCGGCGAGATTGGAAATGACGTTGTCGTGCGTGGCTTCGAAGTGCCTGGCCTGCTGATTCGCCTGTCCAAGCCGGGTGCCAATCACGGCCAGCATGTCGTTACGGCCCGCGAGCTTCTGCTGCAGGTGCATGATGGCAAGCATATAGCGCAGGCACTGCTGAGCCGACTCCTTTCGAGCGCCTCCAAGCGCATCGATAATGGTCTTGAAGCCTGTCTCGAGGCGCGACAGCTCACCGCCATAGGTGGCGAGAGTGGATTCGGGATTCTGCTCCAGCAGGCTTTCCACGCAGGTGCGGAATTCCTCCTTTTGGAGGTAGCCGGTGGTGGCCAGTTTTTCGACCAGCGCGGCGGCTTGGAGAACGCCGGCAAGGGCGATGGTGCGATTATCCCATTTCGAAAACAAAACTAGCTCTCCAGGCTTTGCAGCTTCACCGCAGTTCTTGGACGTCGTCGGCAGTCGCCAGCGGCTGCTCGATCACGGCGCCTCCCAGACAGCGCTCGCCGTCATAAAAGACGATGGACTGTCCCGGCGTTACGGCACGCTGGGGTTCAGCGAATATCACCTTCAGAGTATCGCCGCTGATCTGAACCGTGCAATCCTGATCTGCCTGACGATAGCGAATCTTTGCCTGGCAATGCAGTTCCGCACCAGCGGGCGCGTCGTTGATCCAGGTGGCCTGACGGGCGAGCAGGGCAGGTTTGTATAGCGCGGGGTGACTGTCCCCCTGGGCGACCAGCAAAACGTTGTGTTCGAGGTCTTTGCCCACCACATACCACGGCGCGTCATCCGCACCCTTTACGCCGCCAATACCGAGGCCCTGGCGCTGACCGATGGTGTGATACATCAAGCCGCTGTGTTTGCCGATTCTTTCTCCGTCGAGGGTGTGGATCTCTCCGGGCTGCGCTGGGATGTAGCGCTGCAAAAAATCCTTGAACTTGCGCTCGCCAATGAAGCAGATGCCGGTGCTGTCTTTCTTGGCCTGAGTGGCCAGTCCCATCTCCCGGGCGATGGCGCGAACCTCGGATTTGTTCAATTCCCCGACCGGGAACAGCGAGCGGCTGAGCGCGGCTTCATCAACGGCGTGAAGGAAGTAGCTCTGGTCCTTGTTGGGATCCAGACCTTTCAGCAGGTAGGTGCGGTCGTCGCTGTCCTGGCGACGCACGTAGTGACCGGTGGCGATGAAATCCGCTCCCAGGCTGGTGGCGTGATCGAGGAAGGCTTTGAACTTGATTTCCCGATTACAGAGGATATCCGGGTTGGGCGTGCGTCCGGCCCGGTACTCCTGCAGGAAGTGCTCGAATACGTTGTCCCAGTAAGCTTCCGCGAAGTTGATGGTGTGCAGCTCAATGCCCAGCTGCTGGGAAACCTGAAGTGCATCCAGGAGATCCTGGCGGGCGGTGCAGTACTCGGTGCCGTCGTCGTCGTTCCAGTTCTTCATGAACAGGCCTTCGACCTGATAGCCCTGGCGCTTGAGCAGCAGGGCGGCAACGGAAGAGTCCACCCCTCCGGACAAGCCGACGATAACCCGTGTATTAGCGTGATTCATTGTGTTTCCGTGACGCTCTGTTTCGTCGTGATTCTGTTCGAGGGGAAAGGCAGATGCAAATTCGCAGAAGTGTGGACCGAAGGTCCGGATGCGCTTAGAACCACAGCCAGCCTGAAGTTCCGGCGAGCCGCCCGGCCACTACTCCCCGAGTAGCTCGAGTGAAAAGCGCCGCCCCTGGCGGTAATCGCGGACAGCCTGAAGCACCAAATGGCTACGCATTTCCTGCTCGCGTCGGAAAATCTCTTCCTCGCTCATCCATAGCGCCTCCTCGATCACCGGGTCGATTTCGTAGTCCGGATAATGGGCTACGGCTTCGGCGGCGAAGCTGGTACGCAAATAGGTAACCTGATTGGCAGGGGAGGTGTACAGCCGTTGGCTCAGCACCGCAGTCGGTGTGATCTGCCAGCCTGTTTCCTCCAGCGTTTCACGGACCACCGCCTGGATCAGTGATTCGTTTTCCTGCAAATGCCCGGCGGGCTGATTGAAGACCATCAATCCGGCTTCCGACTTTTCCCGCACCATCAGAAAGCGGCCATTGCGCTCCACGACGGCGGCCACAGTAACGTGGGGACTCCAACGCATGAATCAACCTCGGGCAAGACGGGAAGGGGATGTGACCCTGAAAAAAAAGCGCGCCATTGTAGCACAGGCCTTTTCAGCGATGCCGCGGACGGCGGCGGGTTGGCGCGGATTCAGGAAGGTGGACAGCTTCGCCGCGCCACTCTCCGGGGCGAAGCTGGCCCAGAGACCAGGGGCCGATCCGGTGGCGGATCAATCGAAGGGTGGGGTAGCCAACCGCGGCCGTCATTCTGCGCACCTGGCGATTGCGCCCTTCCTGAATCGCCAGTTCGATCCAGCGAGTGCGCTGTTCAGCCCGGTGGCGGATCGGGGGATTTCTGTCCCACACCGGTGGAGGGGCAATCAGTCGCGCCTGGGCCGGCGCGGTCATACCATCCTTGAGGCGGACGCCGGTAGCCAGCTGTCGTAGGGCCCCCTCGTCGGGTTCGCCTTCCACCTGCACCCAATAGTGTTTCGACTGCTTGGCCCGTGGGTTGCTGATCCAATGTTGCAACTTGCCGTCGTCGGTAAGCAGCAGCAAACCTTCGGAATCACGGTCGAGCCTGCCCGCGGGATAGACGCCCGGTATATCCACGTAATCGGCCAGCGTGGCGCGCCCCTCGGCGTCGGTAAACTGGCTTAGCACGTCGAAGGGTTTATTGAAGAGAATCAGTCTGGCCATTGCCTATACATCGCCGGGCGCCCGCGGAGCGGGCCGGCTGCTCAGATATAAATCCAGCCGGTTCGATGTTACAATCCGGGCGCTCGTTTTCAGGGGATTGAGTCCAGCAGCTTACTTGCCGGGTCCATATCTTGTAAATTCGCAACTTCTATTTGTCAGTGACGGAGAGAGTAATGGGGTATAAGCACATCCAAGTCCCAAGTAATGGCGAAAAAATCACCGTAAACGAAGACTGTTCATTGAACGTTCCGAATAACCCGATTATTCCCTTCATTGAGGGCGATGGCATTGGCGTGGACATTACGCCGGTCATGATCAAAGTGACCAATGCTGCCGTGGAAAAAGCGTATAACGGTCAAAAAGCGATTTCCTGGATGGAAGTGTATTGTGGCGAGAAGGCGGCCGATAAGTACGACGGCAACTGGTTCCCGGAAGAGACTCTGGAAGCCGTGCGCGAGTACGTGGTGAGCATCAAGGGTCCGCTGACTACCCCAGTGGGCGGCGGTTTTCGCTCCCTGAACGTCGCCCTCCGTCAGGAGATGGATCTGTTTGTGTGTCTGCGACCGGTTCGCTGGTTCACAGGCGTGCCTTCACCGGTGAAAGAGCCCAACAAGGTCAACATGGTGATCTTCCGAGAAAACTCCGAAGACATCTATGCGGGCATCGAGTGGAAGGCGGATTCGCCCGAAGCCGAAAAAGTCATCAAGTACCTGCGCGAGGAGATGGGTGTTACCAAGATTCGCTTCCCCGAGCACTGCGGTATCGGCATCAAGCCTGTTTCCGAAGAGGGCACCAAGCGCCTGGTTCGCAAGTCCATCCAGTATGCAATCGAACAGGATCTGCCCTCAGTGACGCTGGTGCACAAGGGCAACATCATGAAATTCACCGAAGGCGCTTTCCGCGATTGGGGATATGAGCTGGCGGCTGAAGAGTTTGGTGGTCAGGAAATCGGCGGCGGCCCCTGGCAGTCAGTGAAGAATCCGCGTACCGGCAAGGAAATCATCATCAAGGACGTCATCGCCGATGCGATGCTGCAGCAGATCCTCTTGCGTCCGGATGAGTACAGCGTGATCGCCACTCTCAACCTCAATGGCGATTATCTCTCCGACGCGCTGGCAGCTCAGGTGGGCGGTATCGGCATCGCACCTGGTGCGAACATGTCCGATTCCGTTGCCATGTTCGAGGCCACACACGGCACTGCGCCCAAGTATGCGGGTCAGGACAAGGTCAACCCCGGTTCGCTGATCCTTTCCGCGGAAATGATGCTGCGCCACATGGGTTGGAATGAAGCTGCCGACCTGATTATCAACGGCATGAGCGGAGCCATTGGCGCCAAGACGGTAACCTATGACTTCGAGCGGCTGATGGACGATGCCCAGCTGCTGAGCTGTTCCCAATTCGGTGATGCCGTAATCGACAACATGTAACACCCCTCCAACCCCCGCCATCAGGCGGGGGTTCCTCATCCATTCTCCGCAAAATCCCGAGCTCAATCAGAGCGAGCAGAAGCCGATAACCGACAAGAACGCTACTCGGTTGGAGGAGTTTTTAGGAGCGCCTCAAGCGGCGTCCGCTTCAGTGCTGGACCGAGCGTTTCTCGCGAACGGGAGAATTTGGGAGCCCCCGTGGTCGAACCCATGCTGAACGTGAGTACGACGATGCCGGGGGCGGAAGGCAGGTATTAGGAATAGGTTTCCAGGCGAGAGCTGCCGGAGTCAGAGGTCTGATCTTCTTCGGCGTCCCGGCTTGCTGATGCGGAGCCTTGTTCGGTTGCCGCGGAACTATCGGGACTTCGAATATTCGTGGCATGTAGGCCCTTGCCGCCTTTTACCACTTCGAAGCTGACGGCTTGCCCAGCCTTTAGGGTCTTGTAGCCGTCCATGAGAATGGAGGTGTAGTGCACAAAGAGGTCTTCACCGCCCTGGTCCGGGAGGATAAACCCGTAGCCTTTCGCGTTGTTAAACCATTTTACTGTTCCAGTCGGCATAGCTCGGATCCTTTCGTAACAGTCCACTTGAAACAGGCGTTTCAGCTACAGTGTTTCCACCACTGATGTGGAACCATATTCAACCTTATTATTGTCGTCTGGCCCCAATGTGGACATTGCAGTTGTTCTATTAATTGACCATTGTTATAACTCTCTGAACTTATGAGGGGTCGGTCTGTAGCCTTTTCCGCATAGTTCATAAGTTGTCCACCTTGTAACTAACTCATCGGGTGATGTCAAGCGTTTTCCGCCCGTGAACTTTCCCCGAACTAATGCGGTACACTGTTGTTTTATTCTGATGTCCCATCCGGTCACTTCGTCCTTTCCCATCAGTGCACCAACTTACTCCCGCACTTCACCGGGCGTTGGAGCACGCGCGGGAAAGGCGCATGATTGTAGGTGCCATTGTCGGTTTAGCCGATCGGATGCGACCCCCAGCCACTTAGGAAATTGTCTGAAAGATCTAATGGGTATTCTGCTATATCAACAGTTGAGAATGAGCAAAGACAAGGACCCGGAATTTCCGGATTTTGACAGGGAGGGCGATCTCGCTGTCGAGGAGGAAAAGCCCAAACTCAAACGACCTCCGATGTACAAAGTTGTCATGCTAAATGACGACTACACGCCGATGGACTTCGTTGTCGAAGTTTTGCAGATGTTTTTCGCTATGGATCGCGAACAAGCGACTCGAATCATGCTCCAAGTCCATACACAAGGGAAAGCAGTGTGCGGTGTCTTTACCCGGGATATAGCCGAAACAAAAGCAGCACAAGTCAACCAGTACGCCAGGGAAAATCAACACCCCCTGCTATGTGAGATCGAAAAATCCGGGGAAGACGACGACTAACGGACGGGACAAATCAATTGAGGTTTTAAGAAATGTTGAGCAAGGATTTAGAAGTCACGTTAAATCTTGCCTTCAAAGGTGCGCGCTCGAAGCGTCATGAGTTCATGACGGTTGAACACCTTCTGCTAGCCCTGATCGACAACGAATCAGCGGCGCACGTATTGCGAGCCTGTGGGGCGGATCTTGCGAATCTGCGAAACGATTTGATGGAGTTTGTGGACTCCACCACGCCGCTGATCCCGGAAAACGACACCGAGCGAGAAACTCAGCCGACCTTGGGCTTCCAACGTGTCCTGCAGCGCGCTGTTTTCCATGTCCAGTCGTCCGGGAAGAATGAAGTCACCGGTGCCAACGTGCTGGTGGCGATTTTCAGTGAGCAGGAAAGCCAGGCCGTTTTCTATCTGAAGCAGCAAAGCATTGCGCGTATCGATGTGGTGAATTTCATCACCCATGGCATTTCGAAGATGGCTGGACATTCCAACAGCAATATGGATTCCGGCCACGAGCAGCATGACGAAGAGGCCATGCAGTCCGGCGAAGGCAGCAGCCAAAACCCCCTGGAAGCGTATGCGACCAATCTCAACGAAGAGGCAATGCTCGGTCGCATCGATCCGCTGGTGGGCCGCGAACTCGAGGTGGAGCGCGTCTGCCAGATCCTGTCCCGTCGTCGCAAAAACAATCCCTTGCTGGTGGGCGAGGCTGGTGTCGGTAAAACAGCGATTGCTGAAGGGCTGGCCAAGCGAATCGTTGAAGGCGATGTGCCGGAGGTGCTCACAAGCAGCGTGGTTTACTCCCTCGATTTGGGTTCGCTGCTGGCCGGCACCAAGTACCGCGGTGACTTCGAGAAGCGATTCAAGGGTTTATTGGCTCAGCTGAAGCGGCAGGAACACTCGATCCTGTTCATTGACGAGATCCATACGATTATTGGTGCCGGCGCGGCCTCGGGCGGGGTGATGGATGCGTCGAATCTGTTAAAGCCACTGCTCACTTCCGGTGAATTGCGCTGCATCGGCTCGACCACCTTCCAGGAATATCGCGGCGTATTCGAAAAGGATCGAGCATTATCGCGACGCTTCCAGAAGATCGACGTGAACGAACCGACAGCGGACGAGGCTTACCAGATCCTCAAAGGCCTGAAGAGTCGCTTTGAAGCGCACCACAACCTGCGCTACACCGATGCAGCTCTGCGCGCGGCGGCTGATTTGTCCGCCCGATACATCAACGATCGTTATCTGCCAGACAAGGCGATCGATGTGATCGACGAAGTGGGCGCGTATCAACAGCTGCAGCCCAAGAGCAAGCGCAAGAAGCTGGTCAGCGTGCAGGACGTTGAAATGGTGGTGGCGAAGATCGCCCGCATTCCGCCGAAGAACGTGTCATCTTCAGACAAGGAGATGCTCCAGAAGCTGGACAAGACCCTGAAGATGACGGTTTTTGGTCAGGATCAGGCGGTGGGGACACTGAGCACGGCGATCAAAATGTCGCGAGCCGGTCTCAGCATTGCCGACAAGCCGGTGGGCTCATTCCTTTTCGCTGGCCCGACTGGCGTGGGTAAAACAGAGCTCTGTAAGCAGCTCGCCAAGGCCATGGGTGTGGAGCTGATCCGCTTTGACATGTCCGAGTACATGGAGCGGCACACGGTATCCCGCCTGATTGGCGCACCTCCCGGCTATGTCGGTTTCGACCAGGGCGGTCTGTTGACCGAGCAGGTGACCAAGCACCCGCACAGTGTTGTGCTCTTGGATGAGATCGAAAAGGCTCATCCCGAAGTGTTCAACATTCTGCTTCAGGTAATGGACCACGGCACCCTGACCGACAACAACGGCCGCAAGGCGGACTTCCGCAACGTGGTGCTGATCATGACCACGAATGCCGGCGCCGAAATGCTTAGCCGTCGCTCAATCGGTTTCACGGAGCAGGACCATTCCACCGACGGAATGGAGGCGATCAACAAGCTGTTCACGCCGGAGTTCCGCAACCGTCTCGATTCGATCATCCAGTTTGGTCGTCTGCCGATGGAGGTTATCCGCACGGTAGTGGACAAGTTCCTGGTGGAGCTGCAGTCCCAGCTGGACGACAAGCGGGTGCATCTGAACGTGGAAGAGGAGGCGCGCGACTGGCTGGCCAAGCACGGCTACGACGAGAAAATGGGTGCCCGCCCGATGGCTCGCCTGATTCAGGACTCTCTGAAAAAGCCGCTTGCCGAGTCGGTGCTGTTTGGCGAACTGTCCACCAATGGCGGCGAAGTGCATGTCACTGTGCAAAACGACAAACTGCACCTGGAGATCGAATCAGCAACCAAGTCCTCCAGCGACGTCAAAGCCTGACGGACGCAGTCAGTCAGCAAAAAATCCGGAAGTGGGCGCTGCCTCCTTCCGGATTTTTTTTGGGGACAATGCAAGGGGCTGTTGAGTGGCGGGCAAAGCCCGCGGGCGTCTGGCAGTTCGAATGTCGCCAGGGCTGCGACCCAGTGGAAAGCAGGGCGCGAATGGATTATCGCGCGCGGTAGGTAATGCGACCTTTGCTCAGATCGTAGGGGGTCATTTCCACCTTCACCTTGTCGCCGGTGAGAATGCGGATATAGTTTTTGCGCATCTTGCCGGAGATATGTGCGGTCACCACATGACCGTTCTCCAGTTTAACGCGGAAGGTTGTATTGGGCAGGGTATCGATGACTTCGCCTTCCAGCTCAATATGATCTTCTTTCGGCATAGTGTGGTACTTCTCCAGGTCTGCGAATCCGGTAATCCGGTCTGAGTTGCGGGCTTGCCGCGAGCAGCCGTGAATTGTGCCCTAATTGCGGCTTTCTTCCAAGAACTAACGCACCGGGAGAAGCGCAGAGTGGCTCAGCGCAGAAGCGACCAGCGGCGGTTGATCAGCAACTCCAGCGGGCGGAATTGGGATTTGTAGTTCATCTTGGCGCAAGCCTGTATCCAATACCCCAGGTAGACGTAATCCAGGTCCAGCTCCCGGGCGTGATAAATCTGCACCAGTATGCCAAAGGTGCCAAGACTGCGCCGGTGCAGATCCGGGTCGAAAAAGGTGTAAACGGCGGAGAGGGCATTATCCAGCTGATCACATACGGCAACCCCGATCAGCTCGCCTTCCTCACGCATCTCCAGATACCGGGTAATGCCCCATTCGCTGGTGAGAAAGGAGCGAAACTGACTGGGCGTGGGAGGGTACATGTCTCCGTCGCTGTGTCGTTCGCTGATGTAGCGGGCGTAAAGAGAGTAGTGCTCGCTGGTATCGATACTGTCCACCGGCCGAATCTCGATGTCCTGATTGCGGCGCCAGCAGCGTTTCTGCTGCCGGTTGGGTTCGAACAAGGCGACCGGTATACGGGCAGGAATGCAAGCCTGACATACTGCGCATTGCGGTCGGTACACATGGCCGCCGCTGCGCCGGAAACCGAGCTCTGACAGCTGGCGATAAAGCTTGCCATTCATCCGTTGATTGGGATCGACGAAGACCGTCGTCGCATCCTCGGCGTCCAGATAGCTGCACTGGTGAGGATGAGTGGCGAACAGACGTATGGTGGACAGGTCAGTCACGGTTGCTTCCCAGGAAGTCGGCCGGCGTCACAGTAAGAGACCAGCGACGAGGCGAATAATTTTCCTCGTCTTCTGCCGCAGTATAGTTTAGCAGCAGGCCCTGGAAGGCCGCGCGGCTGATATTGATTGCTCCCATGGAAAGGAGATGTCCGGTCTCCACCTGACAATCGATCAGCCCGTAATCCCATTGCGCGAGTTGTCCGGCCAGATGCACCAGCGCCACCTTGGATGCGTTGCTGACGTGGGAAAACATCGACTCCCCGAAGAAGGCTCGCCCGATAGCAACGCCATACATGCCTCCCACCAGCACATCGTCGCGCCAGGTTTCGATGGAATGGGCGTAACCCAGTCGGTGCAGGGTGCAATAGGCTTCCGCCATCTCGTCGGTGATCCAGGTTCCCGCCGCGTAATCGCGCGGACCGGCGCAGGCGAGGATTACCTGCTCGAAGGCCTGGTCGGCGGTTACCATGAATTCGCCACGGCGTAGAACCTTGCGCAGACTACGGGAAATATGGACATCCCGGGGCAGCAGGATCGTGCGCGGATCAGGCGACCACCACAGGATCGGCTGACCGTCCTCGTACCAGGGGAAGATGCCCTGACGGTAAGCTGCAAGCAGGCGGGGCGGAGAGAGGTCGCCACCGGCCGCGAGCAGGCCGTTGGGATCGTCCAGGGCCTGGTCGGGGGGTGGGAATTCGAGATCGTCGGGTAAGAGCCAAGGGAGGCGGATCATATTCAGTCGCGAGTGGCCAGCCTCCAGTCTCCAGATGTAAAGAGGTGTCTGGAGACTGGAGGCTGTGAATTGTCGACTCTTATCCCTGTTCGACGCGCAGGTTGTCCAGGTATTTCTCCGCATCCAGTGCGGCCATACAGCCCGAACCTGCGGAGGTAACCGCCTGTCGGTAGATATGATCGGACACGTCGCCGGCGGCGAATACGCCGGGGATGCTGGTGGCGGTGGCGTTGCCATCCAGACCGCTGCGGACCCGGATATAGCCGCCCGCCATGTCCAGCTGTCCTTCAAAGATATCGGTGTTCGGCTTGTGGCCGATGGCGATGAAAACACCCTGCACATCGTGCTCGGTAGTCTCACCAGTCTGGGTATTCTGCAGGCGAATGCCCGTGACGCCGGCCTCGTCACCGACGACCTCTTCCAAAGTGTTGTTCCACATCATCGTTACGTTGCCGTTCTCGGCCTTGTCCATCAGACGCGTCTGGAGAATCTTCTCCGCCCGCAGCTGGTCGCGACGGTGGACCATGATGACTTCGCTCGCGATATTTGACAGGTAAAGGGCTTCCTCGACAGCGGTATTGCCGCCGCCAATCACCGCCACCTTCTGATTGCGATAGAAGAAACCGTCACAGGTGGCACAGGCGCTCACACCTCGGCCCATGTAAGCTTCCTCGGAAGGCAGGCCCAGGTACTGCGCTGATGCGCCAGTGGCAATGATCAGCGCATCGCAGGTGTAGGTCTCGTTGCCTTGCAGGGTAAAGGGGCGTTTGGACAGATCGCAGCTGTGAATATGATCGAAGATGATGTCGGTCTCGAAACGCTCGGCGTGCTGCTGCATCTGCACCATCAGATCCGGACCTTGCAGGTCGTGGGTGCCGCCGGGCCAGTTCTCCACCTCGGTGGTGGTGGTCAGCTGGCCGCCTTGCTGCATGCCGGTGATCACGACCGGGTTGAGGTTGGCTCGGGCCGCGTAAATGGCTGCGGTATAGCCGGCCGGACCGGAACCGAGAATAATTAAGCGGTGATGCTTGGCTTCGCTCATTTCACCTTCCTGCCAGAATTGATGAGTTGGTAGTTAAGAATGGCGCTATTAGACTACAGCTGCCCTGGGCAGTGCTAATTGTATGCCCCAATAGGATTTATTGGCTCGATTAATCAGAAACGGATCTTTGATAAAATCGACCAAAAATCAACCTGGACTCGCCGGCAAAAGTATCTGCTAAGCCTATGATAATCTTCGCTTTCCTGCCGTAGATTGTGTGTTATCGTAGCGTCTCACCTTTCTCCATTCTGTAGAGGGATTTTCCTTTGAAAGGCACTAGCTCAGCCAACGCGACCACTGAGGTCAGCGGCGCGAGTCTGCGCATCAAGGAGGGCATGCTGATTGGCCTGGCGGCCATTTGCCTGTACCTGCTGCTCGCTCTGCTCAGCTACAGTCCGGAAGACCCGGGTTGGTCCAGAACCGGGGCGGGCGGTGCCGTCAGCAACGCAGCCGGCCCCGCTGGTGCCTGGATCGCCGATGTATTCCTGTCCCTGTTCGGTTATTTATCCTATCTCTTCCCTTTCATGTTGGGCTACCAGGCATGGCGGGTATTCAAGCTCCGCGATACCCGCACCGGCTTCGATGGCGTTCTGTTTGCGTTGCGGGCAGTGGGTCTTTGCCTGATCATGGTGGCGGGCACCGGCCTGGCATCGCTGAATTACGGGGATCTGCCGACCGACCTGCCGTTCTCCCACGGCGGTATCCTCGGAGCTGAGGTGGCCGAAGCGGTCGAAAGTGCGCTCAGCTATGTGGGCGGCACGTTGATGCTCACGGCCATTTTTCTGTTCGGTCTTACCGTCTTTACCGATCTGTCGTGGTTCCGGCTGATGGATGGTATCGGCCTGCTCACCATCAGGACCTGGGACTTCATCGTGGATCGCTTCCAGCGTTGGAAGCACAATCGCCAGGAGCGGAGCCAGGCACGTAACGCGCAAAAGCAACGTCGCACAGCTGTGGAAAAAGAGGTGGCCAAACAGGCCGAACGAATCCCGCCCACGATCACCGAAGCGCCGAAGAAGCCCGCCCCCAGTCAGCGCGTCCAGAAGGAGAAGCAGGGGACCCTGTTTGAAACCGCTCCAGTCTCCGGTGACCTGCCCAAAATAAGCCTGCTGGACAGCCCCACCAAGGGGGAAAACAAGGGCTATTCCAAGGAATCCCTGGAAGCCATGTCCCGTCTGCTGGAGCTGAAACTGGCGGATTTCGGCATCGCCGTTGAAGTCGTCTCAGTTCAGCCCGGACCGGTAGTTACGCGCTTCGAGATCCAGCCAGCGCCCGGCGTAAAGGCGAGCCGCATTTCCAATCTGGCCAAAGATCTGGCCCGCTCCCTGGCAGTGATCAGCGTGCGGGTAGTGGAAGTCATTCCCGGCAAATCGGTAGTGGGGGTGGAAATTCCCAACGAACATCGGGAGATGGTCCGCCTTAGCGAAGTGCTGGCCTCTCGGCAGTACGAAGCCGCCAAATCCCCGCTCAGTCTGGCGCTGGGCCACGACATCTCCGGAACGCCGGTCATCGCCGATCTGGCCAAAATGCCGCACCTGCTGGTTGCGGGTACCACCGGCTCCGGTAAGTCGGTGGGCGTCAATGTGATGCTGCTGAGTCTGCTTTACAAGTCCACGCCCAAAGAGGTCCGCCTGATCCTGGTGGACCCGAAAATGCTCGAACTCTCGGTCTACGAAGGCATCCCGCACCTGCTCACCCCGGTGATCACCGACATGAAGGACGCCGCCAATGGCCTGCGCTGGTGCGTCGGGGAAATGGAGCGGCGCTACAAGCTGATGGCTTCGCTTGGGGTGCGCAACCTTGCCGGCTTCAACCGCAAGGTGGAAGATGCGCGCAAGGCAGGCAAGCCGATTCTGGACCCGCTGTGGGTGCCCGAGGAAAACTTCGTTGCCGGCGAGGACAACCCGTCACCACCCGAGCTGGAAACCCTACCCAGCATTGTCGTCGTGATCGACGAGTTCGCCGACATGATGATGATCGTCGGCAAGAAGGTGGAACAATTAATCGCGCGAATCGCTCAAAAGGCCCGGGCTGCAGGTATCCACCTGATTCTAGCCACTCAGCGTCCGTCGGTGGATGTGATCACCGGTTTGATCAAGGCCAACGTACCAACCCGAATCGGCTTCCAGGTATCTTCCAAAATCGATTCCCGGACCATCCTCGATCAGGGTGGCGCCGAGCAGCTGCTCGGACACGGTGACATGCTCTACCTGCCACCGGGCACCAGCGTGCCCCAGCGGGTGCATGGTGCATTCGTTGATGACGCGGAAGTGCACCGGGTAGTTGCAGATTGGCAGCAACGCGGCGAGCCCAACTACATTGAAGGAATCGTCGACGATACGAACAACAGCATTCCGGTGCCGGGCATGGCGACGGAATCAGACGGGGAGGGCGGCGACAGCGAGTCCGATCCGCTTTACGACCAGGCGGTGGAATATGTGACCGAATCCCGCCGCGCTTCGATTTCGTCCGTGCAGCGAAAGCTGCGGATCGGTTACAACCGGGCGGCGCGTTTGATTGAGGCAATGGAAGCAGCCGGCGTCGTCACCGAAATGAGTGCAAACGGCAACCGGGATGTGATAGCGCCTCCGCCGCCCAAGCATTAGCGGTTTGCTGGTGGTCGGGGCGAGGCAGCTTCGATTACGTTTGGAAGAGGGGGAGTAGTTTCAAAAACGCATGAATCCGTCCCTGGAGCTCCTTCGCGGGGTCCTTCCCGCAAAGGTTTTGAAACTACTCCCCCTCTCCCAAACTGGTCGCTGCCAGCCGAAGGCCTTGCAGATTCTGCTACCGACATCTCTATTTTTTCCCCTGGTGAGCGAAGACAGTTTGCCTCGGGAAGGCACTACAGGAGTTTGGTGGCAGGTAGCCTCCTTGCGAAACCTTCGCGGGAGGGACCCCGCGAAGGAGCTACAGGGATGTATTCATGTGTTTTCGCAAGGAGGGTACCTGTCACCAAACGGACAACCGGCACCAACTCTTGGGATTCCTATGTATCAAACTTTTAAATCTCTAGCCATTACAACTGGCTTGGCTTTCGTTAGCCTTTCCAGCTTCGCATCAGGAGCCAACCAGCCCCTGGTCGAACTCCACGAGCTACTCAGCCAAACCCGCTCTCTGCAGGGTGACTTCACTCAGGTCACTACCGACCAGCAAGGCGAGGTGGTGGAAGAAAACACCGGGACTTTTGCCATCAAACGCCCGGGCCTGCTTCGCTGGCATATCGCAGCGCCCTTCGAGCAACTGCTGGTTTCCAACGGCGAAACATTGTGGGTCTATGATCCAGATCTGGAGCAGGTGACGATCAACACCGTTGACGAACAGATGCAGCAGAACTCCGCACTCTTGTTGAGCAGTGATCTGGAGAAGCTGCAGGCAAACTACGAAGCAGAAGAGGTTCGCACGAAAGGTGACGAGAAAGTCTTCGCACTGCTGCCAAAAGACGCCGGCAATTCTTTCGAACGGCTGGAATTTCAGTTTGAAGGCGATCAGCTGATCGGCTGGGAGCTGTATACCGCGCTTGGCGAGAAGTCGACTTTCACCTTCGAAGACCTGAAAGTGAACCAGTCGGTGGCAGACAAACTGTTCAAGTTTGATCCGCCCCCCGGAGTCGATGTGCTCGATGAGCGGTGATCTGTTTCAGGCTGCAAGCTCGGGCTATCAGCCGCTGGCCGCGCGGATGCGGCCGCGGACGCTGAGCGAGTTTTTCGGCCAGGAGCATGTTCTCGGCCCCGGTAAACCGCTTCGGGAGGCCCTTGAGAAAGGGCTGCTCCATTCGATGATTTTCTGGGGGCCGCCTGGGGTCGGCAAGACAACGCTGGCGAAGATGATCGCGGAGCTGGCGGATGCACGCTTCGAAACGCTCTCAGCAGTACTGGCCGGCGTCAAAGACATTCGCGCGTCGGTTGCGCTTGCGCAGCAGGAGCGCAGCGCCACGGGCCGAAAGACCATTCTCTTCGTGGACGAAGTCCATCGCTTCAACAAGGCTCAGCAGGACGCGTTTTTGCCCTATGTGGAAGATGGTACAATCCTTTTCATTGGGGCCACCACCGAAAATCCCTCCTTTGAATTGAACAACGCCTTGCTTTCCCGCTGCCGGGTTTACGTTCTGCGCAGCCTCTCTACAGAGAATCTGCTGCAGCTGCTCACGGCAGCGCTCGAGGACAAGGGGCGGGGACTTGGTAACAAACGGATTCGATTTGCCGAAGGTCAGCTCGACTTGTTGGCACAGGCGGCCGATGGCGATGCGCGCACTGCCTTGAACCTGCTGGAGATTACCACCGACCTCGCGACGGAAGAGAAGGGCGTTTGGACGGTAAACGAAGAAACTGTCCGCGAGGCGCTGGGCGGCAATGTTCGCCGCTTCGACAAGGGTGGTGAGTATTTCTACGACCAGATCTCCGCGATGCACAAGGCCGTGCGAGGTTCGTCACCGGATGCGGCGCTGTACTGGTTTGCGCGGATGCTGGACGGCGGCTGCGATCCACTTTATATCGCCCGGAGGGTAGTACGCATGGCCAGCGAGGAAGTAGGCAATGCCGATCCTCGCGCACTGGAGCTGGCGCTGAACGCCTGGGATGTTCAGGAACGTCTCGGCAGTCCTGAAGGCGAACTGGCCGTGGCCCAGGCCATTGTCTATATCGCCGTAGCGGCCAAGAGCAATGCTGTGTACACGGCTTACAATGCCGTTCGCAAGGAAGTGAGTCAGCTGCCCAGTTATGAAGTGCCGATGCATCTGCGCAACGCACCGACCAAGCTGATGAAGGATCTGGACTACGGCAAGAGCTATCGTTACGCCCACGACGAGCCGGAGGCCTATGCAGCCGGGGAGAACTATTTTCCGCCTGAACTGAAGGGTCGGCAGTACTACTTTCCGGTGGAGCGGGGGCTGGAAAGCAAGATCCGCGAGAAGCTCGAACATCTTCGCAGCCTTGATCAGCATTACGCAAAACGAGCTGAATCAGAACAATAGTCAGTTAGGACAAAGCTAATAATGCAATGGTTAGCCATTGCCATCGGCGGGGCGCTTGGGGCAATGGGGCGTTACGCGATGGTCGCCTACGCCTTTCCGGTGCTGGCCAATCGTTTCCCCCTGGGGACCCTGGTCGCCAACCTGGCTGGCAGCTTCTTGCTGGGCGTTTGCTACGTCGTGATTGTCGAAAACAGTCTCCTCGGCTCCCAGTGGCGACTCGCTTTGATGACCGGCTTTTTGGGGGCATTTACCACATTTTCCGCCTTCGCTCTCGAGGCCGTGCAGCTGTGGCAGTATGGCCAGCCGGTGATGGCCACAGGCTATGTGCTGCTGAGTGTGATCGGCTGTTGTCTCGCCGTCGTGCTCGCTCTGGCAATCACCTCGCGTCTGATAGGATAATTCACCCTTTTTGAGGCAGTCGAAAGAGAATTCCCATGCTTGATCCCAAACTCGTTCGCAACGAACCGGAAAGCGTCGCCAGCGCGCTGGCCAAAAAAGGATTCACTCTGGACGTGGAGACGATCCGCAGTCTGGAAGAGCGACGCAAGTCGATCCAGAGCAAGACCGAAGCTCTGCAGCAAGAGCGCAACCAGAAATCCAAGGGGATCGGCAAAGCCAAAGCGGCCGGTGAGGATATCGAGCCCTTGCTGAAGGAAGTAGAACATCTGAAGTCTGAGCTTGCCGCCGCCGAAAAAGAATTGGCCGAGGTGCAGAGCGAATGGGATGCGATGCTGGACGGCGTCCCCAATCTGCCTGCGGATGACGTGCCCGAAGGCAAGAGCGAAGAAGATAACGTTGAACTGCGCCGATGGGGCCAGGTGCCCGGTTTCGACTTCCCGGTGAAAGACCATGTGGATCTGGGAGAAGCGCTGGCGCAGATGGACTTTGAACTGGCCACCAAGCTCGCCGGTTCTCGCTTCGTGGTCATGCAGCATCAGATCGCCAAGCTGCACCGCGCCCTGATTCAGTTCATGCTCGACATTCACATCGAGGAGCATGGCTATCGGGAAATCTATGTCCCCTATCTGGTCAACCGCGACTCCATGTATGGCGTCGGACAATTGCCAAAGTTCGAAGCCGATCTCTTCAAGATCCAGGATGAACGTGAGTTCTACTTGATCCCCACCGCGGAAGCGCCGGTCACCAACGTGCTGCGAGACGAGATCTTTCAGGACGCCAACAAGCTGCCCTTGAAGTTCGTCTGCCACTCACCCTGTTTCCGCAGCGAAGCGGGCAGCTACGGCAAAGATACTCGCGGGATGATTCGCCAGCACCAATTCGAAAAAGTTGAATTGGTACAGTTCGTTCGCCCGGAAGACTCGGACGCAGCACTGGAAAGCCTTACTGCGCATGCCGAAACCATATTGCAACGCCTGGAACTCCCTTATCGCGTGGTGATTCTCTGCGGCGGCGACCTGAGCTTCTCGTCGGCCCGCACTTACGACCTTGAAGTCTGGCTGCCATCGCAGGACAAGTATCGCGAGATTTCCTCCTGCAGTACCTTCCGCGATTTCCAGGCGCGCCGGATGAAAGCGCGCTTTCGAAACCCCGAGACTGGCAAACCGGAGCTACTGCATACGCTCAACGGTTCAGGTCTGGCGATTGGCCGCACCCTGGTAGCGATTATGGAGAATTATCAGCAGGAGGACGGCAGCATCCGTGTTCCGGAAGCTCTGCGCAGCTACATGGGCGGTCTGGAAGTGATCAGCAAGGGCTGATCCAGTTAGCTGAGGAAACCGCTGTAATGGATTATCTGCCTCTCTTCTACGATGTGCGAAATCGCCCCTGCCTTCTGGTTGGTGGGGGAGAGGTGGCATTGCGCAAAGCGCAATCGTTGATCCGCTCACAGGCCATTGTTCATGTAATCGCTCCGGAGATTGACAGCGCGCTTGAGCAACTGGTGCGAGAGAAGGGTGGCAAGGTCGAATACCGATTTTTCGAGCCTGAAGATATCGGCGATTATCGCCTGGTTGTTGCCGCCACCGACGATGAGGCCGTCAATAAGAGTGTCTCTTCAGCAGCCCATGCCAAGGGCTGCCTGATCAATGTCGTGGATAATCCTGAACTCAGCAATTTCATTACGCCGGCAGTGATCGACCGCGATCCATTGATCGTCGCGATCAGTTCCGGGGGACAGGCGCCCGTACTGGCTCGTCAACTGCGCGCCCGGATCGAGTCGCTGGTTCCCGCAAGCTACGGACAGCTTGCACAGCTGGGCGGACGCTTCCGCGAGCGGGTGAAGCAGGTCTTCTCATCACCACAGTTGCGACGTCGTTTCTGGGAAAATGCGCTGCAGGGCGTGCCTGCCGAACTGGCTCTCGCCGGCAATATCGAAGCCGCCGAGCGATTGCTGCAAGAACAGCTCGACAGCGGAGAGAGTGTCAGCACTCAAGGCGAGGTATATCT
The DNA here is from genome assembly GCA_026192395.1 of Proteobacteria bacterium 005FR1. Classification (GTDB taxonomy): domain Bacteria; phylum Pseudomonadota; class Gammaproteobacteria; order Pseudomonadales; family Cellvibrionaceae; genus WACF01. The sequence continues at coordinate 934,403 of WACF01000001.1, read as the reverse complement.
GGTGGGCGCTGGGCCCGGCGATCCGGACCTGCTGACCTTTCGCGCGCTGCGGCTGATGCAGCAGGCGGATGTCGTCCTCTATGATCGTCTGGTTTCCCAGGGAGTACTGGACCTTGCCCGCAAAGATGCGGAAAGGATCTACGTCGGCAAGCGCCGCAGCGACCACGCCCTGCAACAAACCGCAATCAATCAGCTGCTGGTGGACCTGGCGAAGCAGGGCAAGCGGGTGCTGCGTTTGAAAGGCGGCGATCCCTTTATCTTCGGGCGTGGCGGTGAAGAGATCGAACAGCTCGCGGAAGAGGGCATTCCTTTCCAGGTGGTCCCCGGTATCACCGCCGCATCGGGCTGTGCCAGTTACGCAGGCATTCCGCTGACCCATCGCGATCACGCGCAATCGGTTCGTTTTATCACCGGTCACCTGAAGAATGGGCAGTCCAATGTGCACTTCCCCGAGCTTCTCGATCCGGCACAGACCCTGGTCTTTTACATGGGGCTGGTTGGTCTGCCTGATATCTGCCAGCGACTCATCGACCACGGTCGCGATCCGCACACGCCGGCTGCGCTGATCGAAAAAGGCACGACCCGGGAGCAGCGGGTGTTCGTGGCGACCATCAGCGATCTGGCCGAAAAAATCGCTGGCCAGGATGTCCATGGACCTACCTTGTTGATCATCGGCGACGTAGTCTCACTTCATAGCAAACTGCACTGGTTTCATCCGCGCCCTGTTGGCTGAAGCCCGCCCGTACAGGCTCGTGCAGCACCTCCCTCGCTCGCAATGCCGAGCTTTCGCATAGTACTATTAGCGCTAATCAAGAGGTGGAGTCCTATGGCGGAATTTGATTACGACCTGTATGTGATCGGCGCCGGTTCCGGTGGCGTCCGTGCCAGCCGGATTGCGGCGCAGTTGGGCGTGCGTGTTGCTGTTGCGGAAAGTCGCTATCTTGGCGGCACCTGCGTGAATGTCGGCTGTGTACCGAAGAAATTATTCATGTACGGCGCGCAATACCACGACGAATTTGCCGAAGCACCTGCATACGGCTGGCGGTTCGACAATCTCCGCTTTGACTGGCCGACGTTGCGCGATAACAAGACGCGGGAAATTCAGCGTCTCAATGGTATTTACACCAATCTGCTGAGCAATGCTGGCGTTGAGATCCACCACGGCCATGCCCGACTCCTTGGTCCCAATGAGGTCGAAGTCGAGGGCAATCGCTATACAAGTAAATACATTCTGCTTGCCGCTGGCGCCTGGCCTTTCGTGCCGGATGTGCCCGGAGCGGAGCACGCCATCACTTCCAATGAAGCGTTTTATCTCGAGCAGCTGCCAAAGCGCATCGCAGTGGTAGGCGGCGGCTATATCGCTCTCGAATTTGCCAGCATCTTCAACGGCCTCGGCGTGGAGACGCATCTCATCCATCGCCGGTCGGAGCTGTTGCGCGGCTTCGATGAAGATGTGGCGAACAGAATCTCGGCAGAACTCGCCAACAAGGGAATCCATTGCCACATGGAAACTCAGGTAACTGAGATCCGCAAAACCGGCGAAGAGGACGTCGACCTGCAGTTGACCGACGGTTCCGTTTGTTCAGTGAACAAGGTCATGTATGCCACTGGCCGACGCGCCATGATCAAAAATCTCGGTCTGGAAAATACTGCTGTTCAATGCAATGAAAAAGGTCAGGTCCGGGTGAACCGTCAGAACCAGACCGATGAAGAGTCGATCTTTGCCATCGGCGACATGACCGGTGGGCCAGAGCTGACCCCGGTCGCCCTGGCGGAAGGCATGGCAGTGGCGAACTTCCTGTTTGGAGAGGGCAAGGGCATCGTCGACTACCGCGATGTTCCCACGGCGGTGTTCACTCAGCCCAATCTCGCTATGGCCGGTTTGACCGAGGCCCAGGCTCGCGAGGTTCACCACAAGATAAAAGTTTTTGAAGCTGAGTTCCGCCACCTGAAACACACGCTCAGTGGTATGCAGGAAAAAACCTATATGAAACTTGTGGTGGATGCCGAGACCGATCGCGTGGTGGGTTGCCACATGATCGGTCACGATGCCGGCGAGATCATTCAGGGGCTGGCAGTGGCGATGAGAGCGGGAGCGACCAAAGCGCACTTCGATGCGACGCTGGGCATTCACCCCACAGCCGCGGAAGAGTTCGTGACCATGCGGCAGGTCTCCCGCGAGTAACAGACTTCAACCTTTTGCGATTCTTATCAGGGCCAGCGCTTGGAACTTCCTCTTCCCGTTACTGAATATACGAAATTTTTCATCGCCATGCTGGCTATCGTTAACCCGCTGACGATCATGCCGCTTTACGGCCGGTTGATCGTATCTCTGTCCAGCGAAGAGAAGAAACGGGTCGCTCGCCGCGTGGGCTTTGCGACTACGGTTGCACTGTTGATCGCGCTGTTCGCAGGAGAACTTATTCTGCAGTTTTTCGGGATCAGCCTGGCATCGTTCCGAATTGCGGGTGGCTTGCTGCTGATCATCATGGGTTTGCAACTCATGTATGAAAATACCACCAGTGAGCGCACCACCGAAGCCGGCGCGGGGGCGAGTATCGACAGCCAGGTGGTGGTGCCGATCGCTATTCCCTTTCTGGCTGGACCGGGAGCGTTCTCAGCGGTGATCGTCTACACCTTCCGCAGCGACAGCTGGGTTCACTACGCGCTGATGGCCCTCTGTCTGCTGGTCATTGGGTTGATTACCTGGATCAGTTTGCGTATGGCTGGGAAGATTCTGCACAAGATCAGTCATACTCCCATTGCCATCACCAACCGGATCATGGGCCTGATCGTTGTGGCGATTGCGGTAGAGTTTATCGCAGCGGGTATAAAGCAGCTCTTCCCCTAGCTGCTGCTTTCAAGAAGGTTCACTGCGCATCGAGGTTGATCCGGTACCGCTCCACAGGTTTCCCGCCGATCAGGTGTTGCTGAATGATTTCTTCCAGCACCTCGGGAGTACAGGAGTGATACCAAACGCCTTCGGGGTAGACCACGGCGATGGGGCCGTTGCGGCAGATGCGCAGGCAGTTGGCCTTGGTGCGCTGAACGGTGAACTGGAGTTCACTTTGTAGTTCAGCGATGCGGCGCTTCAGGTAATCCCAGGACGCGAGCCCCGCTTCCTTGCTGCAGCACTTGGGCTCGGTCTGATCCGCACACAAGAAGATGTGCCGTTGGATCTTGCCAAGCCGCAGGTTTTTCGCGGTTCGTTCCAGTTCCCGGGTTTCTTCCGGGCTCAAAGGTAAATCGCTCATCTAAATAATTTCTTTCAGTTCGATGCTGAGATCGCCCGCCTGTACCGGCGTAATCTTGATCTGATTGTTGAGGATGCGCCGCGCCTGCATGTGGTCCGCAGGCCGGTTGATGGAGTCCACTGCGATCAGCTTATCCCCTTTGAAGTAGAACAACGAGAACTGCCGCTGTTCGACATCGCCGCGGGTGACTATGGTGTCAGAGCCCTGGGAAATGCCCACCATTTGCAGCTTGACATGGTACTGATCGGACCAGAACCAGGGATACTGTGCATAGGCTTTTCGCTCGCCGAGCATACTCGCCGCGGCAGTTTTCGCCTGCTCAATGGCGTTGTGTACAGATTCGAGTCGCAATCGCTGGTCGAGCAGGGGATTGGGGTGGATGGTGCAGTCCCCTGCAGCGACGATCTTGGGATCGCTGGTTATCGCGTATTCATCCACCACAATTCCGTTCTTGCACTCGAGACCTGACTGAGCAGCGAGACTGATGTCCGGCGAAATCCCGATGCCGGCAATGCAAAGGTCCGCAGGAATTCGCTCGCCGCTGCTCAGTTCCGCTGCGGTGATTCGTCCGTTGCTTCCCACCAGTTCCGTCACCCCGCGGCGCATCACGATCTTGACCTTGTGCTGTGTGTGCAGTTTTTCAAAGAAGTCGGAGATCTGTGGTGAAACCGCACGGCTCATCACGCGCTCCTGCATCTCGACGACTGTCACCGTACAGCCGTCTTCGCATTTGCCCATTCCGGCCAGCACCGCTGCTGTTTCCAGGCCGATAAATCCCGCTCCGACAATGACGATGTTTCGCGCGAGGTCAAGGTCCTTCTTGATCGCATCTACATCCGCGATGTTGCGAAGATAATGCACTCCTTCGAGCTCGGCACCGGGTACCGGCAGTTTTAGAACCCGGCCGCCAGTGCAGAGTGCCAGCCGATCGTAATTCAGCACTTTGCCATTGCTGAGGCTCAATTCTTGCTGCGCCGCATCCAGAGCGGTCGCTCGAACTCCAAGGTGCCGTTGTACTTTGTGTTTCTCGTAAAAGGCTTCCGGGCGAAGCGACAGCCGGGCGGCGGGGATTTCGCCGGAGAGAAACTTCTTGGACAGTGGCGGCCGCTGATAGGGCAGCCAGGGCTCTTCGCCCACCAGGTGAATCTCCCCCTCGTAACCTGACTGGCGAAGAGAGTCGATGACCTGACAACCCGCCTGGCCTGCACCAACAACTACCACGGAATTAATCTCATCGGTCACAGACATGCTCCCAGTTTGTGCAAAATCGCAGGGCTGAAGAGTTTACGCAGGGCATGAGGGGAAAGCAAAAACCGGGTGAACATTGATCCGGCGCCAGGGACTAAATTCGTGAGATATGAAACCTGGGACCTGAGCGCGAATAGCCGGTCAGTGGCGGAGCAGAACGGAGGAGGTACAGGGTATGGGGCGTTGGCTCGAGTGGATACTGCCCGATTGGGTCACCAGCCGTCGCGATGATCCCTCCCACAGCCATGGCCGCCGTTTTACCCGGCGCTATCGCAAGAAGAAGGAAATCGTCAAGTCGGTCTGGATCGGTTCAGGCCTGGTGATGCTCGCCTTTCCAGCGCTGCCCCTTATTGTCGCGCTGAGTCTGCTGACTACCTTCCTGTCCTTTGTCATCCTCGACGAGACCGCCTGAGCCTACGATCTGACTCTGCGCGTCAGAGCGGAAAAAGATACGTGGCCCCTGGTAGTTGTTACAAGCAGGCTGCGAAGCTGATCGGCCGGCTGGCGGCAGGCGCGAGCCGAACCGATGGCATGCTTGTTGATTGCTCCGCTTGCAATAAGCTCATTTAGCTCAAGCGCCGCGCCGGGCATTCGGGCGATGCGGCGCCTCGCTCTTTTCCCCCATCATCGACGAGCACTCAACAAGAGGACGATCATGGCCAATCCCTATGATGAAACCGAAGGTCAACCATCCCCAGACCTGGGCGAAAGCACCAATGCCTCGTACGCCAGCGCCAAAGAAGGGGTCGAGGCCATGCGCGACACCGCACAGGCTACTGGTGAACGAATGGAAAACGAGGCCGAGGCAATGTATGAAGAGGGACGCGCAAGTCTCGACGAAATGGTCACCAGGGCGGAGTACGCGATCATCGATCATCCGCTAGCTGCAGTGGGAATCGCCTTCGCCGCTGGTTGGGTGACCAGCAAACTGTTTCGCTAAGCTCGGGGCAAAACGGCCGGCGCTAACCGCCACCCGCCAGCGCACTGATCCCGAGGTAAACGCTGCCGGTAAATGCCACCAGCCCCAGGATCACCAACAATCCGTCTCGGGAGATCAGTGCCAGGCCAAAGACAGAGATGGCGATGCCGGTCGTGGTATTGGCGAAAGGGATCAATTCGAGCGGTGGCATAGACAGAGCGATAAGACCGCAGAGAAAAGCGATAACATAGACGGCGGGGCCGGTGGTCAATACGCACAGGCGCGGATACAGAAGCTTGTCCACCCACCGTGCGGGTTGGCGCATGAAGTTCAGCGCTTTGCAAAAACTCTTGCGCGAAACCCGTCGACGCAGCAGCCATTGCGGCAACCAGAAGTGTTCGTGACCGGTGAGCATCTGCCCGACCACCAGCAAGACGATTACCGCCATTGTCGAGGGTAGTCCGGGTATTCCGCTGAGCGGTGAAGCGGGAATAAGGCCGGCAAACAACAACACCGGCCCGAAGGAGCGGCGGCCGACCGCATCGAGCATCGCGCCGACAGATACCCGGTCGCCCATTTCCGTCCGCTGCTTGAGACGGTCAAGCATCTCCTCCAGGTTGTGCATGTCACCAGTGACTTTGGTCTGCTGGCCGGAATTCGACACGACCGCCTCCCGAGACGTAAGCCCTTTCTCAGTTACCCAGCGGAGGGATCACACCGCAGGCCATGGCCGGACCGCCACCGCCACTCGGTACCGGATCGTCCTTGTAGTTGTCGCTGCCATGATGAACAATCAACGCGTGACCCGGCAGATCTTCAAGTTTCATGTTTGGCTTGAACACTGGATGCTCCGCCACATTGTCCCGGTCCGCATAGAGCGCCGGCAGGTCACCGTAATGGCCGTCCTCCCATGGGGCGTCATGATGTGCGGCATTTGCGGGATCCCAGTGGCCACCCGCCGCTTTTGCGGGAACCATCCCGCCGCTCTCCGGCGCTCGCCCCGGACTGCAATCGGGGTTTTCATGCACATGAAAGCCATGCAAACCGTGCTGCAAACCCGTGAGCGCAGGTCGAAACTCCAAGCCTCCCGGAAACTCGGTGACCACAATGCGACCGATGCTGTCGCCAATGCCTTCCTTACTCACGGCGTGGATCGGTATGGATAATTGCCGTGAAGGCGGCTGCGGATCCTGAGCGCTGGCTGCGATGCTCAGCCCAAGCGCGAGCGAACCCAACGATGTATAACAAGAAAATCTTTTCATATACGCGTCCCTTTCACGAACAACGGATGATTTCAGTCGCGTTCAGATAACTGGCACTGTGGCACGAGGTTCAGTCAAGCAGGAAGCACACCAGTGGCGAGCTGAATCGAGGACTTGCGTTTCTGTTCTGGCGCAGCCATTGCTTTGCTTGATTTTGCGATTTACATGTTTTGCTCAGGGGGTGAATGCAATGAGTTCAGCAGCCGACGCATTACATCATTTGGTGCAAGTCATCCGCACCGGAAACGAGTTTTATCAGCACGCAGCAGACCGCATCGACGACGCCGACCTGGAAAAAAGCCTCGAGGCGAACCTCGCCGATCGTCGCGAGCTCCTGGACCGTTTGCAGGCGGTAGCCAATGTTCGCTCCGGAACAGCCGATCTGGAGGAAGATCTGGAAACACGCCTCGAGGAGGAGAGGGCGGAAATGGAAGCGGTGCTAGAGTCCAATGATCGCTACGTCTACTTCAACCACCTCGAGTCGACGGAAGAGAGGGCCAGTCAGTGGCTCACCGACGCTCGAGAGAAAGCGAATGCCGAAGGTGATTCAAAGCTGCGTGATCTGCTGGAGGACATGAAGCCCACTTTTCGCCGTGTTCAGGAGCGCATGCAGAGCGCCCGTGATTCGGCGACCGGGCGGGAAGTCCCACGTACGCTTGCGACCCGCATCGCTCGCCAGGATCGACGAACATAGCTTCGAGAGAGTGGAACGTGAGATGCGCGCCGCAATGCGCGGAGGGGCGGGGGCCCCTTCAGTTGCGCAATGCGGCGGGGACGGAACTTCCGACCACTCACATCAGGCGAGATGCCGCGCCAGTCTAAACCCGCACAGCCACCTTCAGCCATCCCGGCTGCCGCGTGTCGAACGCCTGATAAGCCTCGATCGCCGAATCCATCGCTTCATGCTGGGTAACGATGCTCGTGGGATCAAACGCGCCCGAGCGAACGATTTCGGCGAGTTTGGGGATGTATTTTCGGTGGTTGCAGTTGCCCATTCGGACGGTGAGGTTGCGATTCATCGCCTGGCCGATAGGGAAGGTGGTGTCGCTGGGCGGATAAACCCCAATGATTGCGAGCGTGCCCGCTTTGGCGACCGCGCCGATGGCCCAGCGCTGAGCTTGAGAAGGTCCGCTGCCGGGCTTCCAAAGATCGCCCTTGGGCGCCTGCTCAGGCGCGACCGTCTGCCGTTCCTGTTCGTACTGTGAATCGTCCTGGGCAGCGGGCCCTGCATGGGCGTGCTCCGCATCGACACCCACCGCATCGATTCCACAATCCACCCCGATGCCGCCGGTCAGCTCGCGAATCTTTTCCACCGGATCATCGACGTTGAAGTCGATTGCCTCGGCGCCCTGTCGCCGTGCCATCTCAAGGCGGTCGGGCACTGTGTCCACCGCGAAGATACGCCCCGCGTCCATCAGCTTGGCCGATGCGATTGCAAACTGACCGACTGGACCGCAGCCAAATACCGCCACTGTATGGCCTGGTTTTACGTTGGCGAGTTCGGCGCCGAAATATCCCGTCGGGAAGATATCCGACAAAAGAATGGCCTGGTCGTCGGTGATTTCGTCGGGCAGCTTGAACAGATTTACCGCCGCGAGCGGAATGCGCGCCTTTTCTGCCTGCAGGCCATCGAACGGTCCAGTGGATTCGGGGCCACCGTAAAACGCAGTGCCCGCCTGTTTGCCGTGGGGGTTGGCGTTGTCACATTGCGCGTAGTAGCCAGCCCGGCAGTAAGCGCAATAACCGCAGGCGATTGTAGAGGGAATCACCACCCGATCGCCGACGGAAATGTTGCGCACGTCCGAGCCCAACTGCTCCACCACGCCCACGCCTTCGTGGCCGAGAATGGTGCCTTCTTTCATGCCGGGCATGGTGCCGCGCACGAAGTGCAGATCAGTGCCGCAAATGGCGCTGGTAGTCAGTCGCACAATCGCGTCGGTTTCCGCCTGTAGGGTGGGTTCCGGTACATCGTCGAGGCGAATGTCGCCGATGCCGTGGAATACAACAGCTTTCATTGTGATCTCCCTTCACTGGACTCTGGTGTTTTCGTCGAACGCTGCGGCAGTAAGCCAGCGACATCTTGAGCAAGTTGAGTGCCCATCGGCATATTTGTCCCCCACGTGAACAATGCCGTACGGATGCAAGCCTAAGTCCTGTCGTCAAGTCGAGATCAGGACAACAAGCGGTAGCAGCAACAGAGAGGAGTGAAAACTATGATGTACGGAGCTGAGTCATCGGGTGGCATTATCTGGATGCTGCTAATGAGCATCATCGTGGTCGTTCCCTTCTGGAAGATCTGCAGTAAGGCGGGTTATTCCGGCTGGTGGAGTCTTCTGATATTAGTGCCATTGGCCAATCTCGGCCTGCTGTATTTTCTCGGCTTTGCCGACTGGCCCGCGCAGAGGTACGATTTGCGAAGCGAAGATGCGATAGAGAAAAGCAGAACTGACTAAGAGGATCAGGCGAGGCGAGCACAGCCAATTCGATCTTTCAGGCGAGGAGACACATCATGGTAGATACCGTTGGTCACAACCCGACTGTCAAGCTGGCCAGTGGCCTCAACATTCTGCTTGGTATCTGGCTGATTGCAGCACCCTGGGTACTCGGCTATTCGGGTGAGCCGGCCATGTGGAATGAGAGTCTGGTGGGGATTGCGGTGATTGTCGTGGCGGCGATCAAGCTGGCGAGCCCCATTCGCCTGGCGAAGATCAGCTGGGTCAATGTGGCGCTGGGCGTGTGGCTTATTATCGCCCCTTTCGTTCTCCACCCGGGAACTCCTCTGGGGGCAGTAGAAGGCGTGAGTCCGGCGCTGTGGAACGACATCGTGGTGGGGATCTTCATCGTGGTGCTTAGCTATCTGAGCGCCGGAATGGTAACCACCCGAGAGAAGCCAGGTAGATCCAGCCGCTGATGTCAGGCCCGTCTCGGGCCAGGATGCTCGATTTCGCGGAAAGTGTCTGGAGGGGGAGCTCTTCCGGCGGGAACTATGCGCCCGCCTTGTTTTCTGATCGCTGGCGCTGGCAAGGGGGTTTCGCTGGAATCCTCCATGCCTTAATCTAGGCGCCAGTCATTTTTTTTCGCAACATCATCGAACGGAGACAGAATGTCCGTCAGCAAGAAAATCTTCCTTCTGGTTGGGTTGAGCTCGGCCATCGCCCTCACTGCTTGCGATACAGAAACGCAGGAATCATCTGCAGCCGCTAATCAGAACGTCGTGGCGGCAACGCAGACCGAAGCAGCCGCAGTTCCGGCGACAGCCGTAGCTCTGGATGTCTACAAGAGTGAGACCTGTGGCTGCTGCGGCGCCTGGGTCGATCACGCAAAACAGAACAGCTTTTCCGTGGACATCCATCACCCGATCGATCTCAACGCCACCAAGCAGGAGCACGGCATCGCGCCCCGATACCAGTCCTGCCACACATCGGTTACGCCCGAAGGCTACGTATTTGAAGGGCATGTCCCGGCGAAATTCATTCACCAGTTCCTGGCTGAAAAGCCCGAAGGCGCGATTGGACTGGCAGTCCCTGGCATGCCGATGGGAAGCCCGGGAATGGAGGTGGGTGACCGATTTACGCCCTATGACGTTCTGTTATTGAAAAAAGACGGCAGCAGCGAAGTTTACGCCAGCGTTGCGTCGACCCAAGAGCAGTTCTGAAGCAGCTCCATTTTCATCCGAAGGGAAAGCACAGCATCAACGATGGTGATGCTGTGCGAACCTTTTAGTGAGTCGCGCCGGACGCTTGCGACCGCACACACTTCTCGTACCACTCGCGAATTTCTCGCACGTGAGTCTCTTCCTCTGACAGCGCCTTTTTGAATTGGCGCGCCATGTCATCTTGACCGAGGTCCTCCGCCAGCGTCACCAATAGCTCCCAGGCGGCGTTGTCCGTCAGCTCCAACCCAAGCATGGCTTCCATACATTGCGGAAACGTAGTGCGTGGATCGGAAATGACCTTCATCATCCCCGAGCCCGCCAACGCGGAGACGTCCGCATCCGGCGTCTGCGCGGTCGGGTCCACACCCAGCTTCTCCATGCAATCGATCAGCAACTGGAAGTGTTCGCCTTCTTCGCGGTGGAAGTGTTGCAGGCGATCTATGGGAATTTGAAAAGGTAGCTCTCCTTGTGCATTTGCCACTTCGGCTTTCAATATCATCGCCTCGTAAACGCGGGTACCCGCTCGCTCGAAGGCGAGTCGCTCGCCGAGTTTGTTGACGAAAATGGCGGGCTGATTGCCGGTGAATTTTTCCATCATCGATTTCAGCATGCCTTTGGCCGTACCCGGGATCGGCACTGAGCCAAGACGTTCGGCATCTTCGATTGCGGCGCGGCGCATGGCATTCAGATCTTGCTCGCGACCGGTGGCGGGCGTGTACTGCTTCGCTCCCGAAGCCATTTCCTTGCTGTGAATCGGCGAGGTATCAACGCCGGTTTTGTTGGTGCCTAATTTCGCTGATTTTTCCATGGTTCATTTTCCTCTGAATTGGTGCCGTCGTGGGTGCCGGACGAATCACGATGCCCGCGCGAATCGCTGGTTGAGCTCAGTTCCGGGCTGCCACTGGTAGCCGGCCGCTACGGTTTCGGACGGCGATCCTTCGGAGTTCAAGTGTGTTCGGTAGTCCAGGGAGCGTTGCGCTTCCTGGGCCTTGTCGACGAATTTCGGCCCGTTGGCCCGCAACTCCACTTCCCGCTCCAGGGTCTTGCGGACGAACTCGCGCTGGCTCTGATAGGCGATGGGATCGGGCAGATTCTCCGGCAGGATTTCGGCGGGATCGCGGCGCTCGTGTTGCTTGAAGAGTTCCGCTACCGTGTGCAGATGCCCCAATTCGTACTCCAGGAAGCGTTCCCAAATGGCGCGTACGCGCGGATTGGTCTCGCTCTCCATGCAGCTGTAGTAGTTGTAAGCCTCGTTGGCTTCATACAGCAGCCACTTTTCCATCCAGGTCTCGTCCGGGTCGATGATGGAGCCGTACTGAGTCACATGCTGCTCCTCGATCGAGGCGATCTCGGCGTACAGTGCCCGTGCTACTGGATCGGTGAAAGTCGGTCCGATATTCATGTAGTAGTCGCGGGTCTGGTATTCGCCGGACATGATAGTCAGTGCGTTCATTTTGCTGATGGGGGCAGCCGCCTTGCGATCGTAGTGATCGCGCAGGTCATCTTCCGGATGGCGATGTTCCTCGCTGGTCGGTCGGCCTGGAATTACGTCGGTGTAGGACTGCAGGATATTGTTTGCGTCCTTGCCCTCCACGCGATCCATCAGCGCTGAATAGCGGTACATGTGATCGAAATCTTCGAGCAATCCGAAGCGGTATACCTGGCTGAGGTAAGGGTCCGGCTCCTGCTGCGCAATGGCTGCGGTGACTTCGATGGCTACCTGCTCGTAGCCTATGGTGGTTTCCAGTGGCGAATGGTCGGCGCCCAGTAGCCAGTTCACCATGGTTTGCTGGTGATGCTCGGTGCGGCGAATTCGGGCCAGCGGTTCACGCAGATCTTTGTTGAACTGCGCGGCCATATGCTGAAAGCGGTTTGCCTGCTGCTCGATGCCATTCATGAGGATCACCCGCACCCGGGTGTAGGCATCGTCGTCGAGTTTGCTGATCGGTTCCGGTGTTAATTCCTTCAGCGAAAACTTCTGCTTCTCGAGGGGAATTCCCTTGCTGTCGAACAGTTTGATGCTCACGGCGTCTCTCTCCTTGGGTTGTTGGTTGTTGCCTGGCCGCGGGAGGAGTGCAACCGATATGCCACGGGAACTGGCAGTAAACAGCTGTGTCCGTGTTGATTAGGCGGAGCGATCACAGGTGCGACCGGTACATGAGTTTGAAGTAGTTCAACGGCACGCTCTGTGCTCATCTGTTGCCAGACGCCGCCAAATGGCGGTAACAACCCTGAAGCAGGAGGGAGTGATGCCAAAGCGAATGCCAATCATCCTGGCCTTTATTACAGGTCTGCTTGCGTCCGGTAGTTCGACGGCGCAACAGATCGACCAGATGAAGCAGTTTGACGAATACTACGTCTTCTACAATCTGCTCAATACGCGTTTCCTGGAGCCGGAAATTGCGGAGAAATATGGTGTTCCGAGGGACGAGGACCTTGCACTGCTTACGATTTCGGTACGCGGGCCCAATGAAGAGGGCGAAATAACGGACCAGCCGGCGCGGGTTTCCGGCGTCGTCTCTGATCTGGTTCACCAACAACCTCTCGAGTTCGAGGAATTTCAGGACCCGACGGCCGTTTACTATCTGGCGGAAGTGCCGAAAGACGGCAAGGCGAAGCTGGATTTCTCCATTAACGTCAAGCCCAAGGACAGCGCTGAAGCCTATGAACTCGAGTTCAGTTCGCGGCTTTATCCCCGTGATCCGGACGCGACGGCTGCTCCTGTCCCCCGCTAGCTGATCACGTACCGAGTGGCCGGCGCTGTAAATATTTCAGCGCCGTTGCCGACGCCGGCTTCTGAACCTCAGCATAATTATTGCTTGCCTCACCGGCAATTCTCACCATTGGCGGCAAAGTTAGCCGCCTGCCATCGACCCGAAGCACTCGTGATCTGATGATCGTAAAACGGAACGCCCATACCGGCAACAGAATGAGCTGCGGGCTTGGCTCGCTGCTTTCCTGTGTAATGGCATCCACTGCTCGGGCCCAGAACGAACAGACTGTCTTCGAGCCCGTCAGCGACCACGCCGAAGGAATCGTTTGGCTCTGGTGGGCCATGTTCTGGGTCGGCGCCGTCATCTTCCTGGCGGTGATGCTCTTGCTTGCGGTGGGGCTTTGGCGTGCGCGAAGGCCGAACAGCGGACTCGGCGAGAGCGCCAGCCGGAACCTCGTGATCGCTGCCGGTGTGGCGATTCCGCTGGTGATCTTGCTGACGCTGGTTGGCGGCAGCTTGATGCTCGGCCGCTCCATTGCGGCAGATCCACCGCCAAACGTAATGAGGGTGCGCGTCACCGGATGGATGTGGTGGTGGCAGGTGGACTACCTGGATCAAGACGGGAAGGTGATCGCCAGTACCGCCAACGAGATCCATGTGCCCGTAGGCCGCCCGGTGGAAGTTCAGTTGATTTCCGCTGATGTCATTCACAGTTTCTGGGTGCCGCAACTCCACGGTAAAACCGACGTGATGCCCGGTCAGCTCAACTCCACCTGGTTTACTGCTGAAAAAGCCGGTGTTTACCGCGGCCAATGCGCGGAATTCTGCGGCGTGCAGCACGCGCTGATGGCCTTTCTCGTGATTGCGGAAGCAGAGACGGATTTTCGCCGTTGGCTAGAGCGGCAGGCCGCGCCTGCCGAAATGCCGGAAAATCCGCGGGCTCGTTTCGGTCTCGAAGTATTTCTTGATCGTGGCTGCGCGAGCTGTCACACCGTGCGTGGAACTGACGCGCAGGGAAACATCGGCCCCGATCTCACTCATCTGGCTTCTCGCCGCACCTTGGCGGCGGTGACGATTCCCAACACCCGCGGTCACCTCGGTGGCTGGATATCGGACCCGCACAGCGTCAAGGAAGGTGTGTTCATGCCCCGCACTCTGCTGGAGCCCGAAGAGCTTACGGCCTTGACGGTTTACCTCGAGACGCTGGAATGAATGTGCAGAACAAGCCCGGCTATGACCAATGCACAGGAGTGATGATTGACTGAAGCCTGTTTCGACGACTCGCCGCAGGCCACCGAGCTGCTGGCCAAGACCTGGCAATCGCCACCAGGGTTCTTTGGCTGGTTCACCCACGTGAACCAGCGCAAGATCGGCTTGCGCTTCATCGTGACATCGCTGATTTTCTTCGCCCTTGCTGGCGTACTGGCGCTGCTGATGCGCCTGCAACTGAGTCAGCCTGAAATCAATCTGATCAGCCCAGACCTGTACAACGAGCTGTTCACGATGCACGGCCTCACCATGATGTTCTTCTTCGCGATCCCGGCGATGGAAGGGCTCGGCATCTACCTGGTACCGCTGATGCTTGGAACGCGCGACATGGCCTTTCCCCGGCTGAATGCATTCGGATATTACGTTTACCTGATCGCCGGAATCGTTCTCTACATTTCTCTGTTCGTCGGTGCGGCTCCCGGCGTCGGCTGGTTCAGCTATGTGCCTCTGGCCGATGACTTTTTTACGCCCGGCAAAGGGCCAAGTGTCTGGACAACCATGATCACCTTCATCGAGCTGTCGGCCCTGACCGCAGCGGTGGAACTGATTGTCACGATCCTCCGGCAGCGCGCCCCGGGCATGTCACTCAACCGCATGCCTCTGTTTGTATGGGCAATTCTGGTGATGTCCTTCATGATTGTGTTCGCGATGCCAGCGGTTATCGTGGGCAGCGTGCTCCTTTATCTGGACCGCACTTTTCAGACACTGTTTTTCGTTCCCGGTGGCGGCGGTGACCCCTTGCTCTGGCAGCATTTGTTCTGGTTCTTCGGCCACCCGGAGGTTTACATCATCCTGGTGCCGGCGCTTGGTGTGGTGTCGACAATCATTACCACATTCACCGGCCGACAGGTGTTTGGCTATACGGCACTGGTGTTGTCGCTGGTAGCGATCGGCTTCGTTTCATTTGGTCTCTGGGTGCACCACATGTTTACCACCGGCCTGCCGCAGCTTGGCCTCAGTTTCTTTACCGCGGCCAGCGCCATGGTTGCAATTCCCAGCGGAATTCAGATCTTCTGCTGGATTGCGTCGCTGTGGGGAAGGCAAATACGTTTCGCGATGCCAATGCTTTTTATTCTTGGTTTTTTTGCGATTTTCGTGATCGGCGGGCTTACCGGCGTGATGGTCGCTTCCGTTCCCTTCGACACCCAGGTGCACGATACCTATTTTGTAGTCGCGCACTTTCACTACGTGCTGATCGGTGGCGCGGTGCTGCCGTTCTTTGCCGCGCTCTATTACTGGTATCCCAAAGTAGTGGGGCGGCTGATGTCGGAACGGGTCGGACGCTGGAGCTTCGCGCTGATTTTCATCGGTATCAACCTGACGTTCTTCCCCATGCACCAGTTGGGGCTCGAAGGCATGCCGCGCCGTGTTTATACCTACCTGAACGACATGGGCTGGGGCGACTACAATTTTTTTATTACGTTTAGCGCCTTTCTGTTGGCCTTTGGTTTCTTTCTCACTTTCTACAATGCAGTTGTCAGCTACCGCACCGGCGACCCGGCGGGGAGCAATCCCTGGAACGCGGACACGCTGGAGTGGGCCACTGATTCGCCGCCCGCGAATTACAACCATCGGCATATCCCGGTGGTGAGCAGTCGATCGCCGATGTGGGACGTGGCGAGAACTGGTGAGCGTCCGGTGGTGGGCGGGCTGCGCGCGGATCGTCGGGAGATTCTGCTCACCACCGTGTTGGATGCGGAGCCGCAAGCCGCGCAGGTGATGCCCAGTCCTTCGCCATGGCCGTTTTTCCTCGCCGTGGCGGTCGCCTTCGGCTTTGTGGGAGTCATGTACATCCCCTTGCTCTTCGTCTGGGCCTTCTTTGTCAGCTTCCTGATGATTGTCGGCTGGCTTTGGCCGCGCCGCCCGTGGCAGAAAGAATAGAGAGGCAGATATGGAAAAAGGCGCACGCCCGGATCCAGGTCCGAACATAAGCGTCGTCGTGGACGTCCGCGAGTTTTCACGTTTCCCTTTGCGCCGTGTGGCGCCAATCTGGTGGGGAATCATCGGCTTGATTATTATCGAAATGATGGTGGTACTGACCTTTACCGCCAGCTACTTCTATTTGCAAATGCGGGCAGATGAATGGCTGCCCCCGGAACTACCGCTTCCAGACGTCATCATTCCCAGTTTTTCTCTGGGTATTTTGCTGGTGAGTTGCGTGACCATGTACCTGGCTGGACGCGCCATCGATCGTAATCAGGTCAAGCGCTTTGTAGTTTATACGCTGGCATCGGTGCTGCTCGCCTGCATGGTTCTGCTTTTGCGCTGGCAGAAGTTCGGAGAGCTGCGCTTTCGCTGGGACGAGCATGTTTACGGCTCACTGGTATGGACCCTGTCCGGTTTTCACTTTGTCCATGTGGTGTCGGCGGCAATCGGCACATTTGTGATTGCGATCGCGGGCATGGTCGGCTATCTCAACAAGCAGCGGCAGATTGGCGTGATCGTGGATACGATGTACTGGAACTTCGTGGCGCTGGCCTGGATTCCCTTTTACTTCGTCCTGTACTGGGTGCCGAGACTGATCTAGAGATTGTTTGAGATGATTCCCGGAGAAGCTGAGCGCAAACAGAATGAAAGCCCTTTGCCGGGGACGGGGGTTCTCTGGCTGGGTTGGTTTATCGGCATTGTCGCCTGGGTCCTTCATCTATCCATCAGTTACAGCCTTGTGGAGTGGCACTGCCAGAACCCGGGCGTACTGCAGAGCTCCACGCTCAAGTTGATCCTCCACGGGACGACCCTGGCCACGTTAGCTTTGGCGATAGCCGGTATTTGGCTCACATGGACGAACTGGCAGCGCTGTCGCGGTGGGAGCGGCGATACCACCGTACATCGCATCATCTTCATGGCGCGCAGTGGCTGCTTCATGAACGTGGCGATGGCAGTGCTTATCGTGGTGGAGGGCATCCCCAACTTTGTGTTTCCCGTATGCGTCGCCTGAGGAATGGTCGTGGGTAATAAGGTGGTGATTATTGGCAAGCTCTGGCGGCTCATGTTACCGATCGCCCTTGCCCTGCTTAGCGGCTGCGGTGAACGCGCAAGCGTTCCCGAACTGCCTGCGCGGGCTGACGTGAAGCGCGGGCGGCAACTGGCGGAGCAGGTTGGTTGCGGCAGTTGTCATCGCATTCCCGGCATCCCGTCTGCGAACGGCCAGGTGGGACCGCCGTTGGAAGGCCTGGCCGAGCGCGCCTATATCGCTGGCATACTCCCCAACCATTTCGACACACTTGCGGCCTGGATCGCTGAGCCGCAGCGTTTTGCGCCCAATTCCGCGATGCCGAATCTCGGACTCTCCGAGGACCAGGCAAGGGACATCGCGGCCTACCTGTATTCACAAGGGCGAAGGAACATCCAGACGGGGGAGGAATTTTGAAGCTCTTCCCACCAGATACTATCGGGTGCTGTCGATGAAGGTTTCACCCAAGACAGGGCTGGTCAGACCGGCAAAGCGAACGCTGGCGGTGATCGCCGCGCTGGGCTTTGCTGCGCTGCTGTTCGGCTACGGACTGCTTTACTCCGGGTGGTACAACGTTTCAGCCCTGGAGCAGCACCTGCGGCCGGTTTACAAGGTACTCCAGTATGCAATGACACGGGCTGTTGCAGTGAGGTCCGACCGAGTCGAAGTCCCCGATCTGGAATCGGTGGATGCGCTTGCCGGGCTTGCGCTATACGAACGCCACTGCCGCGAATGCCACGGCGCGCCCGGCGTGGGTCCCGACAGCTTCGCACTGGGGATGATGCCGGCACCGACCGCCCTTGCGAGCTTCGCATTCGAGCGAAGTCCCGCCGAGATATTCTGGCTGACCGAAAACGGCATCAAGATGTCGGGCATGCCAGCTTGGCGATATCGGATGGACGACCGGGAGATTTGGCAGGTGGTCGCTTTTATCAAGCAGGTTCCTCATTTGACCACACCCGAATATCTGGCACTTCGCGAGCGTGCCGCTGAGCGTTTCGGCTCATTGGAAGCGGCGGGCGCGTTCGAGCCCGACCCCGACCGCAACTTGGTGGAATACGGAAGAGTGGCCCTGCAACAATATAACTGTGGGAGTTGCCACGAAATTCCGGGCGTGATTGCCGCGGACAGCCAAGTCGGACCGCCGCTCGGGGGAGTCACCGGTCGTTCATTCATTGCCGGCGTGCTCGCCAACACCGACGAGAATCTGATTCGCTGGATTCGCTTTCCCCGAGAGGTTGATCCAAAAACCACGATGCCCAACCTCAACGTGTCGCAATTGCATGCGCAATGGATGGTCTACTATCTTCGCTCACTGGAAGAAGAATAACTCGCGAGAACGAGTCGGAAGGAAACTCAAAGAGTGAAGAAAGCGCCTCCCGCTAACCTGCGGTGGCGCCCCGAAGTGATTCGCGCATTCAATCGATGTGCGAAACGGAAGGTGGATCGCTGGCCGGAAAGCTCTCTTCGATGCCCTCGTCCAGCAGTTCCTGATTGTGTTCGCTGCTCCCTTTCTCCCGATCTTCCTGCCGCTGCTTCTGCTCTTCCGGTGTCTGTGTCTGCTTGCTGTTTTCGCTCGGTTTCGTCATATCTCTGCCACTCACTGCTAGTCAATTAACCCAACTCGACTGCAAAAACAGTCGCAAGATCGCGTCCACTCTATCAACTCGCCTTTAGCGCCTGCTCAATCCAGTCCTTGTGCCGTCGCTCGTCGGTCAGGTTCTCCTTCAGAACCCTGACGATGTCAGGCTTGCTGGCAAGCTTGGAAAGGGCCTGTTCGTAAACCCCGTTGGTCACACGCTCATTGGAGTTCATCGCTTTCAGCACGCCGAGATCACCAACGATATTGCCTATCACCACCTTACCCTGAGTAAGGACCGACTTGACGTCGGCATGGCTCGCGGGTTCGCCACCGTATTCGCTGACAATGGCGGCGAGGTTTTGCGTGTGCCGGACGTGGTCTTGTTTGAAAGATTCCAGGCGCGACTGATACGAAGGGTCGTGCAATCGCTCGATAGCCGCTTCGTAGGCCTTGATTGCATCGTAATCCAGATTGAGGACTCTATTCAGCTCCTCGATGACAAAGTCGTTTGCGTGACTTCTAGCTGCCTGTCCCATAAAGCGCTCCCGAATACATCAGTTAGAGCAGTCCTTTGCCTTGGCATCCTCGCGAATCAAGCGCCAGGACTTTAGCCTCTCCACTGTGGGAAGAGGAGCAATTTGCAGGCCAGTGGTCGGCGCGAATCAACCGGGCGAAAAACAGAAGAATCGGAAAAACTGGTTGAGGAAGAAGAGCAAGGATGAAGAAGGACTTCGAGCATGAAAGTGGCAGAAGCTCAGCGTTTTTCCCCGCTAACTCAGCCATTGCAATGTTTGCGTCGTCGGCGGGTAATAATTTCAGGCTGTTCTTATTCGATCTGATTACTGAAATTTAAGCGCAACAAATTGGAGCGTTTTTCCTGAAAACTGAACAAAAAAAGCACATGCGCATGTGGCCTCGGTTGGCATACAGCTTGCGATTTGGTCGTGCGTTAACCGGATTGTGCAATTTGTAATCAGGCGCCAATCCGACGAGTGTGACTAAGTTGTTCGGAGGTTTACATGGCAGAGGAAAAACAGCGGCGGCGCAGTGGTAACCAGGGCTTCGCCTCGATGGACAAAGAGCGTCAACGGGAGATCGCGAGCAAGGGCGGCAAGGCCGCACATGCACGTGGTACTGCTCACGAGTTTACATCTGAAGAAGCGCAGGCTGCCGGCCGCAAGGGTGGCAAGGCTGCACATGCAAAAGGAACCGCGCACCGCTTTACTTCGGAAGAAGCACGTGCAGCAGGTCGCAAGGGAGGCCGTTCCAGCGGTACCAATCGACCGAACCCGTAGGAATTCTTTGTCCCCTGACTCGAAGGCAACGAGGAAGCCTCACGTCTTTCTCATCAAACCTGAGGATCGGGGGATATCAAAGGGAAGTGCGGCGGGCGCGAACTCATTCGCGCCCGCCCAGACAGTTACGTTTCCAGATTTTCTTTTCGTGTCACAGCAATCAGACGGTCGCTGAGGCCACGGATCGCATTGCGATGCGATCTGCACGATACACCTGCTCCAGCATCGCCCGCGCGGTGTCGTCCCAGCTAAAGCGAGCTGCTGATGCGGCACGACAGATCTCATGCCATTTTGGCGGTTTTTCCTTTTTCAGCTTCTTCACTGCCTCGAAACGGGCAACGAAGTTGCGGGCCTGCTCCTGCAAACCGCTTCCAGAAAATGAAAATCCGTCGACGTTATCACTCACCGTGTCGGCGAGACCACCGACCGAATGCACCAGACAGGGCGTACCTGCCCTCATTGCCAACATCTGGCTGATACCGCAGGGCTCGAAACTGCTCGGCATGAGAAAGAGCTCACCGTAGCTGTAAAGTGCCGCTGAGAGTTCGTCTGAGTAACCTTGCAGGAACAGAAAATTCGGATGGGCGACCATGGCGCGGGTGAAGAACTCTTCGTAGGCCGCCTCACCGCTGCCAAGCATGATGAAAAAACCGTCTCCCAATCGCTCCAGAATCCCGTCCAGCACCGTCTTGCCGTTCAGCATCTCCGTGAACAGTCGACACTTCTGTTCGGTCAATCGACCCACCGAGGTGAGTACCAGGTCTTCCGCCTTGCGCTTGCGCTGCCAGGTGGCCAGTCGGCGCAGCGCGTGAAAATGGGCGCTGGGAATGGAAGAGCGGTCGTCCACCCATTTCTCTAGGCTGGCCTCGATGATCTGACACAGGCGTCCCTTGCCAACAGGACGGCTGTTTGTCTGGCTGTAGTCGCAGCCATTCAAAATTCCAACCAGGCGACCGCCATCGTAGGCATTGCGCAGGTCCAACTCCAGGTGCTCGCCACCGATGTAGTGACTTTCGTGGTCGCTGGGAACGAGAATTTCCCGCGCATAGTTCGGCGAAACCGCGTGGACCCGATCGGCTAAATTGATACCGGTGCGCATCAGATTGATGCAGTCGGAATACCGCGGATCCGCTATCAGGTCGTGATCCGGCGACAAACCGGGAAACCATGCCTGCAGCGAAGAGCGGTTGTGGGCAAGCGGCCGAATGCCCTGAATGGAAAGATTGTGAATCGTGTAAGCCGCCGGGATTTGCCGAAGGAAGTCGTAGCGGGACGCCGACTCGCGTAGCAGGAGCAGGGCGGCTGCATGCCAGTCGTGGCAGTGCAGCACATCCACCGCCCCCAGCAGGCCCTCGTAGAGGCATTCCGCCACCGAGGCACAAAACAGCGCAAATTTGTTGGCGTCGGTTGCAAAGGGCTCGCGGTCGCGGGTGCAGTAAATCGTTCCCGCGCCACCGGCGGCGAACAAATCATGTTCCAATACCCAGTTGCTGACCCCGGACTGCGGCATCGGCGCAGGCACACGGAAGAGCTCGACGGTTTCTTCCGATCCGGCGAAGGGCACGGAAAGGACCGCGATTCGTTCGGCACCGGCCACGCGGGACAGCTGCCCGTAGCCGGGCGTGATAACGGAAACGTCCTGCCCCTGGTTAGCGAGCGCAGGCGGCAGATCGCGGATGACATCGCCGATGCCGCCCACCTTGCCACCCGGAAGGGCGTCGTTCTCTGCCGCAACCATCAATACATGCATTTCAGTCTCCAGTCGCTAGTCTCCAGTCGCCGGTTTTGGTTCAACAGTTGTCCGCCGCCGAGTGGCTGCGGCTTGCGCCGCGGCCACTCTTTTTCTGACGACTGGAGACTGTGAACTGACGACGCTTACTTATCGAGGTGCCAGATATCGCGGGCGTACTCGGCAATCGTGCGGTCGCTTGAGAAGCGGCCACTCATCGCCGTGTTGAGGATGCTCATCTTGGCCCAGTATGCCTGGTCGCGGTAAGCCGCGTCGACCCGCTGCTGTGCTTCGATATAGCTGCGGAAATCCGCCGCGGTCAGCCACTGGTCGTGAGGGCTGCGTATGTTGTCGATAATCGGTGCGAACAGGCCCGGTTCGAAGAGGTTGAAGTGTCCCGATTCGAGCATGGACATCACACGCTTCAAATCCGTGTCGTGAGCGATGATGTGATTCGGATCATACTCCCGACGGGTTGCTTCCACCTCCTCGGTTTTCAGGCCGAACAGGAAGAAGTTGTCTTCGCCGACCGCTTCGATGATTTCCACATTGGCGCCATCGAGCGTGCCGATCGTTACCGCTCCGTTCATCATCAGCTTCATGTTGCCGGTACCGGAGGCTTCCTTTCCCGCGGTGGAGATTTGTTCGGACAGATCCGTGCCGGGGCAGATGATCTCCATCGCCGTAACGCGGTAGTTGGGCACGAAGGCCACGCGCAGCCAGGGCTTGCATTTGGCTTCGGCGTTCACCACGGCGGCGACGTTGTTGATCAGCTTTATGATCAGCTTGGCCATCGCATAACCGGGTGCAGCCTTGCCGCCGATCAGCACGCAGCGGGGCGTCATACCCTCGGTGTCGCCGCGCAGAATGCGATCGTAGAGGTGAATGACGTGCAGGATATTCATCAGCTGCCGCTTGTACTCATGAATGCGCTTTACCTGCACATCGAAGAGCATGTCGGTGTCGAAATCCACATTGGTGGTCTTCTTCACCAGCTCGGCGACCGCCTGTTTGTTTTCGCGCTTGATATCCATCCAGCGACGCTGGAAATCCCGATTCTCGGCGTGCTTCCTCAAGCCTTCCAGCTTGTCCAGATCGGTGAGCCAGCTGTCGCCCACGGTTTCGGAAATCAGCTGCGCGAGTTCGGGATTGCAGAAACCCAGCCAGCGGCGGGGGGTGACCCCATTGGTCTTGTTGTTGAATTTTTCCGGCCAAAGTTCGTAGAAGTTGCGGAACAGTCCCTTCTTCAATAATTCCGTGTGCAGATGCGCCACGCCATTGACCGACGAACTCCCGACGATGGCCAGATAGGCCATGCGGATATGCGGGTAATCGCCTTCTTCGATGATCGACATCTGCTTGAGGTGATCACCATCGCCCGGCCAGCGTGCTGCGACTCTTTCGAGAAAGCGCGCATTGATCTCGTAGATGATTTCCAGCAGGCGTGGCAGCAGTCCGCGGAACAGTTGTACCGGCCAGCGCTCCAGCGCCTCGGGCAACAGTGTGTGGTTGGTGTAGGCCATGGTTTCGGTGGTAATGGTCCAGGCCTCATCCCAGGTAAGGGTGTATTCGTCCATCAACAGGCGCATCAATTCCGGCACGGCGATGGCCGGATGCGTGTCGTTGAGCTGAAAGCAGTTCTTGGCAGCGAACTGGCTGAAGTCGCGACCGTTACGATCCACCCAGCGCGACAACACGTCCTGCAGACTTGCGGAAGAGAGAAAGTACTGCTGCCGCAGGCGCAGGCTCTTGCCGCTTTCGCTGGCGTCGTTGGGGTAGAGCACCATGGAGATCTGCTCGGCCTCGTTCTTCTGGGCCACCGCTTCGGTGTAACTGCCGGCGTTGAACTCGTGCAGGTTGAATTCTTCCGTTGCCATGGCTTTCCACAGGCGCAGTGTGTTCACCGTCTCGTTGCGGTAACCGGGCACGGGCACGTCGAAGGGCACCGCCAGCACGTCGTCCGTATCCACCCAACGCATGTGATTGCGACCCTTACCGTCGGGATACATTTCCGTTCTGCCGCCGAACTTAACGCGGCGGGTCATTTCAGGCGCTTCGAACTCCCAGGGGTTGCCTTCTTCCAGCCAATGATCGGGGTGTTCTTCCTGGTGGCCGTTGCGGATCTTCTGGTGGAACATGCCGTAGTCATAACGGATGCCATAGCCGGTCACCGGGTATTCCAGCGTGGCACAGCTGTCCAGGAAGCAGGCAGCCAGCCGCCCCAGGCCGCCGTTGCCGAGGCCCGCGTCGCGTTCCTCTTCCGCCAATTCTTCAAGAGAGACGCCGTAGTTTTTCAGCGCGCTGCGCATGCAAGGATCGATGTCCAGATTCAGCACCGCGTTGGTAAGCGCCCGACCCATTAAAAACTCGAGGGACAGGTACGCCACTCGCTTCGGACGCTGCTGTTTGTAGCGCTCGCGGGTCTGCCGCCAGCGCTCCACCAGACGATCGCGCACGGTAAGCGCGGCCGCGTTGTAGAGATACATATGCGACTCGCTGCTGGCGTCGCGTCCCAGCGTCAGATGGAAGTGACGGGCCAGATCGCTGGATAGCGCTTTGGAGTCCATGCCCAGCCAGGGAAAGCCATTCGTCCCGTTGGTCGGCTTTGCTTTCTCTTCGCAAGGGGAGGCTGGCTTGGCTGCTTTGTCTTTATGGTTGACTTTACTCATACTCGATACTGCAATTCGATTCGGTTACACGCCGGTGTTGCCGACGGATTCTTTGGCCGCATCGTTTACCAACAGTGCGACGGTAAAATCAGCGAACAACCTGCCGACGGGCAGGTTGTCACCGGAATATTGTGCGTCTGTGATTAGATCGGTCCAGTGTTGATCGCGGAATTGTCTGGACAGCTGTATGTGTGTGTCCTGCCAGCGATCGCTGTGAATGCGTGGCGAATCCTTTTCGCTCAGCTCAGCGGGAAATCGCACCCCGGCGACGATGACCATCTGCCCCTGAAACTCCCGGGCGAAGCAGAACACGTGTTCCTCCAAAGCCCCCACAGTTTTCAGGGCATGATAACCACCCTGCGCAAACACGCGGGGGATCTTTGCCCGAGCGTTCAGTATAGACCGTATCAGGAATTGTTTTAGGCGACCGTCGCGCCAATTTGGCACCAGTGAATACCTGACCTCCGGCTTCTCCAGGTCGCGCAGGTACTCCTGACGGAGTTGGTAATTCACCGGCCGGCGGTTGTCGGGATCGACGAAGGAAAAGTCCCACAGGTCGCAGCCCTGGTACATGTCCGGTACGCCGGGCGCCGTCAGTTTTACCAGCACCTGAGTCAGTGAATTGACGATCCCCGCCGCGGCGATGCTGTTGACGAATTTATCCATTTCCAGCAGGAATCCGTGTCCCGCCTCGGGATCGAGAATCGCATCCAGAAACTGCTGAGCCCGCGCTTCATAGTCCGTGTCCGGTTCGATCCAATTCGAATTGCGTTTGGCTTCGCGGAGCGCTTTGAGTTGCCACTGCCCGATACGTTCCGCAAATTGCGCCAGCATTTCACGATTGCCCAGATCCATGTCTGGCGGCCACGCGCCCATGATCATCTGATAGAGCATATATTCGTCAGCCGAGTCCGGCGCTTCCTCGCCGTCATCCGGACGTAACTGAGCATGGCTCGACTTCAAGTGTCGATTCAATTGCCGCCAGTTAGCCACATGCATGAGCCAATGCTCGGGCAATTCGCTGATGACCGCAAGACGTGCGCGGACATCCTCACCGCGCTTGTGATCGTGAGTTGCGGTGGCGAGCATGCAGTTGGGGTAGCGGCGCAGCCTGGCTCTGCAGGCATGGTGAAAGTCACGGGCGCTGAGAAAAAACTGCAGAGGCGTGGAGCCCACTTCATTGCGCGACAGGAGATGCCCGTAGCGGTAAAACGCAGTGTCCTCCACCGATTTGGCGGCCACCGGAGAACTCAGCTGCTGGAAGCGGGCGATGGCGCGCAAGCGAGCGCGGCGAGCCCGAACCGGGGTCACGTCCAGCGGCGGTTCTCCGCCCAGCCACTTGTCGAGAAAATCGATCAGGTCGCGATCGGAGGGCAGGCAATTTTTTCGGGCGGCGGCCAGGGTGGCGGACATCAGCGCCTCGTCTTCGGGGCTGCGACCACGCGCATCCATATAGGTGCGATAGACCGGAAATTCCACCAGGATTTCGGTAAGCACCCGGCGAATTGCGCCAAGGGTCCAATCCCGGGTGTGCATGTCGCTGCGGGCGATCTGGTGCAGCGCCAGCGCGCAGGCATTGAAGTCGGCGGCCAGCAGAGTCTGCACCGTACGCCGGCGCGCCGCCTTTTCTTCCAGCTCAAAGTCATGCGGCTGGCCGGTCAGTGCGGTCCAGGCTCTGCCAAGCGGTTCCTCACCGGCCGGATCATGGAGCAGGGCGCCGATCTCGTTCATGAAGGCGTAGCCGGTGTCCCCGTCCACTTCCCACTCCTTCGACAGGCGTTCGGCAGGGGCAAGGATCTTCTCCACGTAGATGACCGGTTTGCCCTGGGGCGCTTCCGGCGGTCGGCGATGGCTGATCTTGCTCAGCGCGCGGCGCAGGCGGCGGCAATAGGTGCGTGGATCGGCCAGCCCATCAATGTGGTCGATGCGCACCCCGTCGATCAGACCCTCACTGTAGAGATAGAAGGTGTTGGCGTGCACAATGGCGAAGGTTGAGAGCTCCTGCACGCGCAGGCCGGCCAGCTCGAGCACATCAAAAAAGCGCCGCCAGTTTATTTCGTCGGACGCAGTTCGCCACCACGCAAGACGGAAGTTCTGCCTTTCCAGGAGTCGGTGCAGGTGGGTCCGGCCCTTGGCGGTGTTTGGGTCGTAGTCCGCTATGCATTCGTGAATGTGTTCGAGCAGGGCTGGATCCGCGGCAATGGCATCGCGCAGAAACTGCCGCGCTTCTTCCACTTTGTTCTCGCGCCGGCCTTTGGTGGCCGTTGCGGCCCGAAAATTGGCGGCGTGGGAGGCCATCAGACCGTCCCTGCGGTTGAGGATTTCGCCGTAGTAACGTGGATTGATCGGGAAGTGATGTTCATAGTACTGAACGAAAAAACGGACTTCCTTCGGGTCGAACTGCAGACTCAAGTCGCCGTCGTCCAGAGCTTCGCCATAAGGCTTGCCGAGAAAGGGGGCGTGGACGCGGTGGCGCAACATCGGGTCGGCAACATCCCAATCGACGTCGAAAAAATTTGCATAGTGACTTTGCATGCCCCATTCGAGCAGGTCCAGCCAGGCGCGATTGTCGTGGCCGCCGATGGCCATGTGATTGGGCACCAGATCGGCAATAACGCCCATATCGTACTTGCGCAGTTCCGCGATCAACGCGCGCAGTCCTTCCTCACCGCCGAGCTCCGCACTAACTGCGCCATAGTCGACCACATCATAGCCGTGAGTGGAGCCGGCCCGGGGCGTGTGAATCGGACTCAGGTAAAGATGGCTGATGCCCAGTTGCGCGAAGTAGGGCACCTGATCGCGCGCGGCATAGAAGTCGAAATCCTTGTGCAGTTGCAGGCGTGCTGTTGATCGGATGATATTGTCCACCTTGGTATTGTTTTTTCCTTGGTTTTTGGCCCGGGCCTCTGTTTCTGGCGTCCTGTTCCAGTTCCCGGGCTTTCTGATCACGGGTAATCTTTCACGGGTAACGTTCGTCGGTATCAGCGCCGGTATTTTTGTTGCCGCTGCTCTTTGATGGTTGCCATGCGTCGTTGCACCAGATCCTGCTCGACGACCTGGGTGCTTGTGACCGGCAGGCGACGACGCCAGTTGGGGTGCTCATCAATGGTGCCGGGCAGGTTTGGCTGCTCTTCGATGCCCAATAGATCCTCCACCGGAATCAGGGCCAGCGGCGACGGCGTTTTGGCGACAAACGCCACGGCCACATCCACAACCGGTTCGGCGTCTTCCTTCGAAGGCTTTTCTTCGTCAGTCAGCCCCGCATGCTGGAACGCTGCCCAGAGCGCGTTTCTGTCCTGCTCGCGCTCTTCTTCCATTTGCTCGCGGCTGTGGTCGGCGGGCAGGCGGTGTAGCTTCTCGTCCCAGTCGACGTCGCGACAACGCCACCAACCGGTAACCGTGGGAAGATCATGAGTTGTGGTGGTCGCCAGCACGTTGGGGCGCCAGCGTGAGGGGTCGATGAAGAGCCCGCCGTCCTTTTCGAACCAGAGCACGCCGATGCCGAGCAGGCCCGTCTCTGCCAGATGCTGGCGGAAATTGCCTGGAATCGTGCCGAGGTCCTCGCCGACGATTACCGCACGGTGCCGCCAGGACTCCAGCGCGATGAGGCTAAGCAGGTCGTCCTGCGGGAATTGCAGGTAAGCTCCCTCTTGCGGCGAAGCGCCCTCCGGAATGACCCACAAGCGGCGCAGCCCGAGAATGTGATCGATGCGCAGTCCGCCAGCGTGACGCAGCGAGGCGCGCAACATCTCCAGCATTGGCGCATAGCCGTGAGCGGCGAGTGCTCGCGGAGAAAAACTGGTAAGCCCCCAGTCCTGGCCTTTGCGATTGAGCATGTCCGGTGGCGCGCCCACTGAAAGCCCGGTGAGCATGTCTTCCTTGCGGCTCCAGGCGTGACTGCCGCCGCTGTCGGTTCCTACCGCGAGATCCGATATCAGCCCGATGCCGGCGCCGGCCTCGCGGCAGGCGGCATGCGCCTCGGCCAGGCCCCGATCGGCCAGCCATTGCAAGAAGCTGTGAAAGAGCACCTCGTGGCGATGCTCCGCGGCAAACTGACTGACCGCCTCGCTATTGTGATCGCGATACTGTGGCTCCCAGTGGCGCCAGTGCCAGGTATTGGGGTCGCGATTGAAGTGGTAGGCGTGCAGGGCTTCGAAGGTGGCGTGCAGCTCCAGCAGATCGCCGCCTTCACTACGAAAATCAGCGAAGGCCGCACCCAGCTCGTGACTTTCGTCCAACAGCTCGGCCTGACTCTCCTCCCAGATGCAGCGCAGCAGTGTCAACTTCACCCGCGCGGCTTCTGGCCAGTCGATCAGCTCTCTTTGCTCCAGCTCCTGCTGTGCCTCGACGAGCTCCGCCTTCCTGAGACAGGACTGCACCAGGTCGGCAGAAAAAGTCTGCTCCGGGTCGATATGCAAGACGTTCAGAAACAGCCGACTCGAGGGCGCATAAGGGCTGAAGCGGCTGCGGTCGGCCGAAAAGAGCGAATGGACCGGACTGACCGCAATTGCCGACGCACCCGATCCGGCCATCGACACCGAGAAGTCGCGCAGAGCGGTAAAGTCGCCGACCCCGCCATCACCGTGACGGCGCAGAGAATAGAGCTGGACGCCGATACCCCAGGCGGCGTCGGTTCCGGTCAGTTCCGGGACCGACGTACAGGAAGGCGGAGCCACCGCGAGCCAGAGCTCGCGGTGGCCCGGCTGCCGGCCTTTGCCGAGTTGCAAGAGATAGTAACCAGGCTCCATGGGCGGGACCAGGTGCACCTTGCCTGCGCCGTCTGTTTCCAGGGCAATTTGCAACGGACTGCCGTGTTCGTCGCTCGCACCGAGCGCGGTCTCGCCCTGGAGATCACGTTGCAGCGCCTGCGGGAGTTCCAGCCGGCGATTGCTTCGGGTAATCAGCAGGGGGGGACAGTGCTCCGCCGCTTCCTGGCGAAGCCGGGCGATGCTCTCCCGGCACTGCTCTTCGGTATCCGCCTCAATGCCGAGCGCTTCAAGAATCTTGCACAGGGTATCCGCTGAGACCACCTGATCTTCGTTGCGGTAATTCTTCCAATGCACAGCGAGACCGGCGGCTTCCGCCAATTCGTGCAGCAGGTTGTGGCCCGAATCCTCGTCACCACTGTTGTCGTGATTGTTGTTGCTGTCGGACAAGATGATCTACTCCCTGGAGCTCGAGTTTTCGACGGCGTCGCCATCGAGAAAGGCGACGCTTGAATATCCCGGCAGGCTGCCTGACTTCAGCGACTCGCCTGCATGTTGACGACTTTCGAACAGCAGCTTCCCTTGCGGGGCAGTGACGTCGACCTCATTCGCCGCCAGATTCACGATTAGGCTGAGCACACCCTTGCCCGGCAATTCCCAGCGAGCCGTCACCGCTTTTTCCCCCAAAACGAAGGCGCCGAGGCTTCGTGCCTCTGCGAGGTGGGGAACGAGCGTGCGATGGCGCAAGGTCAAAAGCTGTCGATAAAAATCATGAAATGCTTGCTGTTGCGGTTTGTCTTCCACCTTGAACGCTGCCGAGCGCAGAAAGGTTTCCTCTTCGTTGGGATCCGGAATTTGCTGCTGCGCCTCCGGATCGGCGAAGGCGGAGAAGGCCTGGAACTCCTTTCGTCTGCCATCCCTGACCGCCGCCGCCAACTCGCCATGGAAATCGGTGAAGTATAGAAACGGCGTCGTGGAGCCCCGTTCCTCATCCATGAACAGCAGCGGTATCTGTGGGCAGAGCAGCTGCAGAGTAACCGCCGCGCGCAGCGCCTGTGGATCGGTGAGTGTGGTGAGTCGTTCCCCGCAGGCGCGATTGCCGATCTGATCGTGGTTCTGCAGGAACAGCACGAACTGGGTGGGCGCGAGATGCCCGCTGGGTTCGCCGCGCGGTTTGTTGCCATGCCGGGGAGAGGGTTCGCCCTGGTAGACGAAGCCGGACTCGAGCATGCGCGCCAGTTTTTTGGTCGGCTCGCTCACGTAGTTGCCGTAGTAACCTTCGTGCTCGTCAGTGAGCAGAACGTGCAGAACGTTGTGGCCGTCGTCGTTCCACTGCGCGTCGAAGTCCTTCTCGAGATGGGTGGCCCGGTTGCGCTCGTTTTCCAGCATGAGGTGGATGTGGCGATCGCCGGTTTCGGCGCGGACCTGTGCCGCCATTTCATCGAGCCAGTCCGCTTCGCTGATCGCGTGCACGGCGTCGAAGCGCAGGCCGTCGAATCGATATTCGCTCAGCCAGTACAGTGCATTGTTGGCGAAGAATTCGCGCACCGGCACCTGTTCGAAGTCGATGGCCGCACCCCAGGGCGAATGCTTTTCCGGATTGAAAAATTGAGGTGCGTAGGTATGCAGGTAGTTGCCTTCCGGTCCAAAGTGGTTGTAAACCACGTCGAGGTAGACACAGATGCCCGCCTCGTGAGCGGCGTCGATCAGCTGTTTGAGTTCTTCGGGTGTGCCGTAACTGCGGTCCGGCGCGAAGGGCATGACTCCGTCGTAGCCCCAGTTGCGTTCGCCCGGAAAATCAGCGATGGGCATCAATTCGATGGCCGTTACGCCCAGATCCCGCAAGTAATTCAGGCGTTGCTCGATTCCGGTGAAACCGCCCCAGCAGCCTGGGTGGACTTCGTAGATGACCATCTCTTCCCATGGACGGCCGCGCCACTGCGTCTGGCGCCAGCGGTAGCTGCGCGGATCGACAACAACGCTGGGCCCGTTCACGTCGTCACGCTGCAGGCGGGAAGCGGGATCGGGCACCTGCATGCCGTCGGGCAGGCGGTAGAAGTAGGCTGTGCCGTCCGCTACCGGCGCTGTCACTGAGAAATAGCCCGCGTCTTCGCGCTGCATGGGGAAGGTGTCGCTGACCTGATCGCCGTCCATGACATCGACACTGATTCGGTCGACGCCCGGCGCCCAGATCCGAAAGCGCGTTTGCCGCTCGTCCAGCAGCTGCGCGCCAAAGGGCAATTGATAGGCAGATCGTTCGCTCACACGGACTCCTTTTCCGGGTGCGGCGGGGGCGTATCGCCGTCTTCTTCGCTGTCTTCAGCAGCTTTCATTGCACTGACCTCTTCGTTGCTGAGTGCGTGCTCCTCGATGAGGCGTGCCAGTGTTGCGGACTTGATCTTCCCGGTGAGCAATACGCAACATCGGGGCGGCAGCTTGACCCCTTCTTCGTTGTCCAGCGACTGTTTATCCGCACCGGTATTGACCTGGACCTGGTAATCGACCCACGGCACCGGAAGAAAATAGTGATGACTCTCATCGTCGCCGTTGATGAGAAAAATCAAAAGCTCCACTTGATCTCCGATCGTGCGGGCCCGTTGCAACGCAAGGTGGCGCCCGCTGCCGGCACTCCATTCGTCGCTGCTCAGTTCGAGCCCATTCTGATCGAACCAGAAAATGTCGGGAATGCCCGGCACCACCTCGACCCGTGCATGCTGAAAATAGCGAGGCTGCAAGAGCGGGTTGTGTTTGCGCAGAGCGATGAGTTCGGCGGTAAATGCCATCAGGCTTCGGCCCGGCTCGCTGTCGAGCAGCTTCCAGTCAAGCCAGGTGAGTTCGTTGTCCTGACAGTAGGCGTTGTTGTTGCCTTGCTGGGTCTGGCCCATCTCGTCGCCCGCCAGCAACATGGGCGTGCCGTGAGAGCAAAGCAGGGTCGCAATGAAGTTGCGCTTCAGCGTCTCGCGGGTGTTGATTACCGCTTCATCCGAGGTGGGACCCTCCGCGCCCCAGTTGCGACTGATGTTGTTGTCGGTGCCGTCCTGATTGCCTTCTTCATTGGCTTCGTTGTACTTGCGCTCGTAAGAGACGAGGTCGTTAAGCGTGAAGCCATCATGCGCGGTAATGAAATTGACGCTTGCCCAGGGTTTGCGATGGTCGTGATCGAAAACCTCCGCGGAGCCCTGAAGACGCGCGGCGAGGGCACCGCGCATCTGTTCGTCACCGCGCCAGAAGCGTCGGACATCATCGCGAAAATAGTCATTCCATTCCGCAAACCGGGCCGGGTGATTGCCCATCTGGTGCCCGCCGGGACCGATGTCCCAGGGCTCGGCGATGAGCTTGGTCTCCATCAGCGTGGGATCCTGCAGCATCGCATCGAACAAGCCATTGCCCGGATCGAAGCCGTAATCTTCACGCCCCAGGGTCGCGGACAGATCGAAGCGGAAGCCGTCCACATGAAACTCCTGCACCCAATAACGCAGCGAATCCATGATCATCTGGATCACCCGGGGGTGGGTCATGTCCAGGGTGTTGCCGCAACCCGTATCGTTGATGTGATAGCGTGGATTGTCCGGCAGCAGGCGGTAATAGGAGGCATTGCCAAAGCCGCGCCAGGACAAAGTCGGCCCCAGCTCATTGCCTTCACAGGTGTGGTTGTAGACAACGTCGAGTATCACCTCGATGCCGGCGTTGTGGAGCTGCTTGATCGCCCACTTCATTTGTCCGAGGGTATCGTCCGACAAATACGCGGGATCCGGACTGAAATAGCCAAGCGTGTTATAGCCCCAGTAGTTGGTCAGTTGCCGTTCCACCAGGCGCCGATCGCGGGCGAAAAGGTGAATGGGCAGCAATTCGACCGCGTTGACGCCGAGGCGCTTCAGGTAGTCGATCACCGCGGGATGACCCATCGCACCGAAGGTCCCCCGATCATGCGGAAGAATGTCTTCGCGCAGCTTGGTGAAGCCCTTTACGTGCATTTCGTAGATCACCAGCTCTTCCCAGGGAATGCGCGGTGGTCGATCGTCACCCCAATCGAAGGTGTCGTTGGTGACCACCGCCTTGGGCATGTAGTTGGCGCTGTCGCGGCGATCGAAAGACAAGTCCGCGCGACCGGACCCGACGCGGTAACCGAACAGGGCATCATGCCATCTCAGCGATCCGGCAATCTGTCGTGCATAGGGATCCAGTAGCAGCTTGTAGGAGTTGAAGCGATGGCCGTGTTTTGGATCGTAGGGTCCATAGACGCGATAACCGTATTGCGTGCCCGGTCTGCAATTGGGCAGGTAGCCGCTCCAGACGCCGTGCACGCAGTCGGGCATCGGAAGCCGGGCAACCTGATGCCGACCGTTGGCGCTGAAGATACACAGCTCGACCCGCTCAGCATGCTCGGCGAACACAGAAAAATGAGTACCGCGTCCATCCCAGTGCGCGCCCATCACATGAGAGTGACAGGGCAGAAGTACATCAGGCCATTCACTTCTGGCAAAGTCACTCATTCAGCAATCCTATCTACGTCGCGGTCAGCAAATACCAGGATAATCGTCGACAGCGGCGGCAAGCTCAGGCTCACCGAAAACGATTGTCCATGGCGCGGCTCGGGAACTGACACCACCTCGGGGCCATTCCCCACATTGGAGCCGCCGTAGTATTCGGAATCGGAATTCAGTGCTTCACGCCAGATACCCAGGCGTGGAACGCCCACCTGGTAATCGTGACGGGGAACCGGCGTGAAGTTGGAAACAACCAGCACCGGCGGCATGGAAGCGCTGGTCCCATTGCGACAGAATGCGAATACACTGTTGCGATTGTCATCGCCGACTATCCAGTTGAAACCGGTGATGTCCGAGTCGCTTGTATGCAGTGCAGGCTGACTGCGGTAAAAGTGGTTGAGATCGGACACCCACTGCTGTACGCCTCGATGGTAGGGCGATTCAAGCGCGGCCCAGTCCAGTTGCTCGTCGTGGTTCCATTCGCTTCGCTGCGCAATCTCGTCACCCATAAACAACAGCTTTTTGCCAGGATGGCCCCACATGAAGCCGTAGTAGGCGCGCAGGTTGGCAAACTGTTGCCAATCGTCGCCGGGCATGCGGCCAATCAGCGAGCGTTTTCCGTGCACTACTTCATCGTGGGAAAGCGGCAGGACGTAGCGCTCGGTGAAGGCGTAGTGCAGACCGAAGGTGACTTTATCGTGATGCCAGGAGCGGTGAATGGGCTCCTGGGAAATATACTCCAGGGTGTCATTCATCCAGCCCATGTTCCACTTGTAACTGAAGCCGAGGCCCCCTTCGCTCACATCCTGAGTGACGCCCGGCCACGCAGTGGATTCCTCGGCAATCACCATGGCGCCAGGCACCCGGTCGCGAATCACGTAATTGAGGTGACGCAGAAAATCGATGGATTCGAGATTCTCGCGGCCGCCGTATCGGTTGGGGATCCATTCGCCTTCGCGACGCGAGTAGTCGCGGTACAACATGGAAGCGACCGCGTCGACGCGCAAGCCGTCGATGTGGTATTCCTCGAGCCAGTGCAGTGCACTGGCGAGCAGGAATCCATGCACTTCGTTGCGCCCCATGTTGTAGATCAATGTGTTCCAGTCCTGGTGGAAACCTTCCCGCTCATCGGCATGTTCGTAAAGCGGCGTGCCGTCAAAGCGCATCAAGCCGTGGGCATCGGTGGGGAAGTGCGCGGGCACCCAGTCGACAATCACCCCGATGTTGGCCTGGTGACAGCGATCAATAAATCGCGCAAAGTCGTGAGGTGAACCGTAATCACCCTGCGGTGCAAACAGGCCGATGGGCTGGTAGCCCCAGGAACCGCCAAATGGGTGCGCGGTGATCGGCAGCAGCTCGATATGGGTAAAGCCGAGCTCCTGAATGTAGGGGATCAGCTGGTCGCCCAGCTCCTCCCAGGAAAGCGCCCGATTCCAGGCATTGGCGGCGCGCCGCCAGGACATGGCATGGATTTCATAAATGGAAATCGGCGCGTGGTGGCTGTGGTGCTCCCTGCGTTTGGCCATCCATTGCTCATCGTGCCATTCAAATGGGCGAGGATCGACAACGATGGAGCTGTCGCCCGGCGGCGTTTCCGCCCGCCAGGCAACCGGGTCCGCCTTCAGTGGCAAGACGCCGTGTTTGCCAAGAATCTCGTACTTGTAATAAGTGCCGGGTCCGATGCGGGGAATGAAGATCTCCCAGACCCCGGAGGAGTGTCGCGAGCGCATCGGATGGCGGCGTCCATCCCAGTTGTTGAATTCACCGACCACCGATACGCGCTCTGCATTGGGTGCCCACACCGCAAAACGAACGCCGGTAACGCCATCGACGGTGGTCACGTGCGCGCCCAGGGCGCGATTCATTTTGTAGTGCTTGCCCTCAGCGAACAGGTGCAAGTCCACATCGCTGAGAATGGGCCCGAAGCCGTAGGGATCCTCGGTCTCCTGCACTGCGTCGCCCCAGTCGATTCGCAGCAGGTAGCCATGACCTTTGTCGAGTCGTCCCACGAACAGGTCGCCGTAATCGCCCACCGCGTCGAGCGTCGCCAGAACCTCGCCCTGGTCGTCGATAGCTTCCACCTTGCGCGCGCCGGGCTGGTAGGTACGGATCTCGAGCTTGCCATTGACTTTGTGCGCGCCCAGATAGGCGAAGGGATCATGAATGCGTGCCTGATCGAGTTCGCGTGCCAGCCACTTCAGATGTCGCGTGTGGGGATCGAGTATTTCACCCATTGAATTGCTCCATGTTCCTTTTTCTTGTGAATGTGATCCGATTTGGAATCTAGTCCTGAAAGCTGACGCCCGCGTCGGTGACGGTGTCCACCAGGCCATGCAGGGGTACCCTGATCCAGGCCGGACGGTTCGCCGCTTCGTAGCCGATTTCGTAGAGCGCCTTGTCGATGGTGAACAGCTGCGTCAGCGCCATCCGCGCCGCCGGATCCTTCCAGTCCTTGCTCAAGCCTTCCGCCGTTGAGAAGTAGGCATCCAGGAAGGTGTTGACCAGCGCGGTCTCGAAGTTGGCGAGCATTTTTTTCGGGTCATCCACCGGGCTGTGATCGCCGAACAGGGTCACTGCCATTTGCGACACGTAGCTGATGGACCGGAGTACGCCGGCGACGTCGCGCAGCGGACTGGCCTTGGCCATCCGTTCCTCCAGCGGCTTGGCCGGTTCACCTTCGAAGTCGATGAAGTAGGCATCGTCACGGGCCACCAGGATCTGTCCCAGATGCAAGTCGCCGTGGATGCGAATCAGGGGCGAGCCGAGGCCGAGGTCTGCCAGTTCGTCGATCTTGTCGAGAATCTCCTGCTTGTGGCCCTGCAATTTGCCCAGCAGCAGCTGATCCTTTTCGTCGAGCTTCGCCGACTGCAAACTGCCGATGGCCTGATCAAGGCTCGCACTAATCGACGTTTTCCAGCGCTCGCAGGTTTGTTCGTCAGCCTGCTCCGGCACGAAGGCCGGATCGCTGGACTTGCTCAGCGCAGCGTGCATCTGCGCCAGACGGGTGCCGACGTTGTGAATGAAGCGACTGACTTCATCCACCACGTCCGCTTCGGTAATGGTCCAGTCCACTTCGTCCACGGGACCGGAAGGTTCTTCGTGGGCGAATCGCTCCAGCTTGCCGAGCACCCAGGCCCAGCCGTCGCCCTGGCTGGGGATATAGCGCTGCAACACTGCCAGTACGTAGCTCTGCCCGTCGGCATCCTCCCGGGTCACGTGGCCGAGCAGGGTGCCGGTGTGTTCGAAGTCGTTCTCGGCCAGCACGCGGCTGATGTCCACTTCCGGATTGGGTCCGGGGAAGAGGCGGCGGAAGACTTTCAGCACAGCCTGCTCCGCAACGATGACCGAACTGTTGGACTGCTCGCCCGAAAGATGACGGATTTCGAGCTTGTCCGAATCGAGTTTCAGTTCCTCAAAAGCCTTGGTCGCTTCAAAGTGCAGCCGCGGGGCATTTTTCTGATCTTCAGTAAGCGACTCGGCGTAGGGCGCGGCGTTTTCAGTGACGATGCGCTCAAGCGCTCGCACCAGCCACACCGCATAGGCGTCCGAGGCCACCGCATCGGTGAGCAAGCCAATGCGCCGCTGACGCCGCACCCGCGTGAGCGCAAGTTGGTCCACCAACGCGGGATGGGGGGTTACGTCCTCGAAGAATACGGTCAGCGGCAACTGGTAGCGATGGCTTTCCGCGCCCAGATCCACTGTCACTTCCGTCAGGATGATCGGCTCTACGGATTCGCTCGGCGTGTGTGCGGCCGAATCCTTCAGCACCATGGTGCAGGAGATTTGAGTTTGCCGGATCTTGCAGTCCTTGCCGGCGAACCAGCGACGCTTGCGCAGGTATTCAGGGAGGACATTGTTCTCCAGCGTCGATTTGATCGGCACGTCGCATATTTCACTGACGTGGGTGCGCAACACCAGCGTGAGATAGTCAGGCATAGGCTCGGGCGGTGGGCTGTACCAATCGGGAAAGGCGGTTTCCTTGGCGAGCAGGAACCAGTAAAAGCCGTAGGGCGGCAGCGTCAGCAGATAGGAAAGGGCGCCGATCGGCGGAAACAGACTGCCGCCGCTCAGCTCCAGAGGAACCATGCCGGCGTAGTCGGAAAGATCCAGCTCCACTGCTTGAGCGGAACGTGACATGTTGGCCAGACATATGATGGCTTCGCCTTCCCTGTGCGTGCCGCCCGCTTGCTCCTGCCCGGGTCCGTCGTGCTCGCCACCGTCTGTGGCATCCAGTTCGCGTATGTAAGCGAGCACCCGTCGATTGGACGGGTAGAGCATTTTGAAGGTTCCGCGGCCGAAAGCGGGATACTTCTGGCGTATCTCCAGCATCAGTTTCAGCCAGTTCAGGAAGGAATGCGGATTGTGCTCCTGTGCTTCCACATTCACCGCTTCGTAGCCGTACTGGGGATCCATGATCAAGGGCAGAATCAATTTGGCGGGATCCGCTTTCGAGAAGCCGCCATTGCGATCGGGGCTCCATTGCATGGGCGTGCGCACGCCGTCGCGGTCGCCGAGAAAAATATTGTCGCCCATGCCGATTTCGTCACCGTAGTAGAGGATCGGTGTACCAGGCATGGTCAACAGCAGCGAGTGCAGCAACTCCAGTCGACGCCGGTCCTTTTGCATCAAGGGCGTCAAACGGCGGCGAATACCGAGGTTGAGCCGCGCCCGCATATCCGAGGCGTACTGATTCCAGAGGTAGTCCCGCTCCTTGTCAGTCACCATCTCGAGCGTCAGCTCGTCATGGTTGCGCAGGAAGATCCCCCATTGGCAGTTGTCGGGAATAGGCGGCGTCTGGCGGAGGATGTCGGTGATCGGAAAGCGGTCCTCCTGCGCCAGTGCCATGTACATGCGCGGCATCAGGGGGAAGTGAAAGGCCATGTGGCACTCGTCGCCGTCGCCAAAATAATATTGCGTGTCTTCGGGCCACTGATTGGCCTCCGCCAGCAGCAGGCGATCGGGGTAGTCGCGATCCACCACAGCGCGAATCTTTTTCAGAACGTCATGGGTTTCCGGCAGGTTTTCGTTGTTGGTGCCTTCACGCTCCACCAGGTAAGGCACCGCGTCCAGACGCAGGCCGTCCACGCCGATTTCCAGCCAGAACTCCATCACTTCGAGCACGGCGTCCAGTACAGCGGGATTATCGAAGTTCAGATCCGGCTGATGGGAATAGAAGCGGTGCCAGTAGTAGGCCTGCGCCTCCGGATCCCAGGCCCAGTTGGATTTCTCCGTGTCCAGAAAGATGATGCGTGTACCGGAATACTGCTGGTCATTGTCGGACCAGACATAGAATTCCCGTTCCGGCGAGCCGGGCGGCGCTTTGCGGGCGCGCTGAAACCAGGGATGCTGGTCGGAGGTGTGATTGATGACGAGTTCGCTGATCACGCGAAGTCCGCGCGCGTGGGCCTCTTCGATGAAACGCCTTGCATCTTCCATCGTGCCATAGTCCGGATGGACGGCGCAGTACTCGGCAATGTCATAGCCATCGTCGCGCAGCGGGCTCGGATAGAAGGGCAGCAGCCAGATGGTATTCACGCCGAGGCTGGCCACGTAATCGAGTTTTTCGATCAGCCCGCGGAAGTCCCCGATGCCGTCATTGTTGCTGTCGAAAAAGGACTTGACGTGCAGCTGATAAATGATCGCGTCCTTGTACCAGGTCGCACCACTGATGATCTGGCTATTTTTTTGCGCTTGCTGTTGCGTCGTTTGAGTCGGCAATTTAGCTCTCCGTCTACTTTTCTGTTTGCTCGCCTGTTTGCGTTTTCAGCCGTCGCAGATGTATTCAACTTACTCAGTCAGCTTGAACCTGAAAAATGGCAAAGGGGATCTCTCCCGGATTGAAATGCCAGTGCTGAACGTCGTGGCCCCAGGGCATGTCGATGTCTCGCATCATCTCGGTGACCCGGAATCCCTTGCCGCCGCCAACCAGATCGTCGGGCACCTTGAGCCAGGCATCCTGCGAGCCGTGGGGGTCGAGGCTGATGGCAACCAGGACAATGTTTCCGAAGTCGTGGGTGTGTTTGGCGTAGAACAGCACCCGGTCGTTGTGGGACTCAAGAAAGCGCACGTTCAAATGGGTGTGGAGCGCGGGATTTTCTTTGCGGATGTGATTGAGCCGGGTGATCTCTTTGATAATGTTGCCGCGCTGTGAAAAATCGCGCGCTTTGATCTCGTACTTCTCCGAGTCAAGATATTCCTCCTTGCCGGGCAGTGCGGCGGACTCGCAGAGTTCGAAGCCGCTGTACATTCCCCACAAGCCGGACAATGTGGTGGCCAGTGCGGCGCGGATCAGAAAGCCGGGGCGCCCGGAAGTCTGCAGGAAGTGAGGGTTGATGTCCGGCGTGTTGACGAAGAAGTTGGGGCGGTAGAAATCCTTCGCCTCGGTGGTGCTGAGCTCGGTGAGGTACTCGGTCAACTCCTGCTTGGTCTCGCGCCAGATGAAGTAGGTGTAGCTCTGATTGAAGCCGATCTTCGCCAGCTGGTACATCATCGCCGGTCGGGTGAAGGCCTCGGACAGGAAGATCACTTCGGGGTGCTTCGTTCGGACCTCCTGGATCAGCCACTCCCAGAAGGGCAGTGGTTTGGTATGCGGATTGTCGACCCGGAATGTCTTTACGCCCTCGGAGACCCAGTAGAGGATGATGTCCCGCCAAGCCTCCCACATGTCGGGCACCGCGGTCGCTGCATAGAAATTGACATTGACGATGTCCTGATATTTTTTTGGCGGATTTTCCGCATACTTGATGGTGCCGTCGGGCCGCCAGGGAAACCAGTCAGGGTGCTCGGTGAGCCAGGGGTGGTCCTGCGAGCATTGAATCGCGAAGTCCAGGGCCAGCTCCAGTCCGTGATCTTCGGCCGCGGCGCGCAGCTGGCGGAACTGTTCGATGCCGCCCAGCTCCGGCAGAATCGCATCGTGTCCGCCTTCCGCACTGCCGATCGCGTAGGGGCTTCCCGGATCTCCCGGTTTGGCCTCCAGGGTATTGTTCTTGCCCTTGCGAAAGCTCTGGCCGATCGGGTGAATGGGCGGAAAATACAGCACGTCAAAGCCCATGGCCTTGATCGCGGGCAGGCGGGAGATCACATCGAGAAAGGTGCCGTGGCGCTGGGGATCGTTGGTCGCCGAGCGGGGAAAGAGCTCGTACCAACTGGCGAAGTTGGCCTTGGTGCGCTCCACGTCCACCAGCAGATCCTGCGCAGTGCTGGTACAGAATCGGCGTTCCTCCAGCGCTTCCATGGCCTTGAACACGCGATCGTTCAGGATAAGCTCGATTTGCAGTTCAACATTGCCGGCCTTTTCTGCAGCGTCGAACTCGTCAACGGCGGCGGCGATAATCTCCGCGGCATCGGGAATGCGGTATTCGTCATCTCCCTCGATTACCTCGCTCAGATAGTCCACCTGATCTTCGCGGGCCCGATGACGCGGTGAATGAAGCGCGGCGAGAAGGTGCATTCGAGCCTCCTGCAACTCCACGTGCAGGGGCACGCCGGCGCGATGCTTCTTGGCGATTTCATCGTAAAAAGTGGCCCATTGATCGAACCAGGCCTCCACCCGAAAGCGGTGCATGCCGGCTTTTTCCGGGACCAGGGTCGCTTCCCAGCGATCGTTGCCCAGCGAGCGCATGATCTTGCTGCGCCATTTGCCCTGTGGCGCCTCTTTATAGATCACCCGCGCCGCCAGCTTGTCATGGCCGTCCATGAAAACCGTGGCGCGCACTGTGTAGGCCTGGTTCACCGTGGCCTTGGCGGGATAGCGCCCGCCCTCCACACAGGGTGACACGTCCTGAATTATCACCCGGGGCTTCTCCATGATCGGATGAAGCTTGGCTTTTCTCTGCTGCTGTCGGGCGTGGGCTTGGCTCATGGGATCCTTTTCGCTTCGTTGATTGTTCGTTCCGTTAATCGATTATTGATCAGTACTCGACCTGGCAAGCGCGCTAGCGCGGTCAAGCGTCGTCAGCGAAGTGCTTCTCCTTTGGTTGATCTTTTCCCGTGGCTTGTTCCGCTTCATTTCGCTTCTCAAGAGCAACTTCGTTGCGCTGCCGCGGCAGGTAGTCAGCATAATGCTCCTGCATGTAGTGGATCATCGACTCGCGAATCTTGCAGCGCAGATTCCAGGCGTCTCCCGAGTTGTCCGCGCTGACCAGCGCGCGGATCTGCACGGCGCGGTCGCTCACATCAGTGACCACAATCGCGCAGGCCCGGCCGTCCCATTCTTGCGCCGATTCGCACAGGCGTCGCAGCTCTTCTCGCAGCGGCTCAAGCGGCATCCGGTAGTCGACCCACCAGAACACGGTGCCGAGCAACTGGCTGCCATGTCGGGTCCAGTTCTCAAAGCTATTCTCGATGAACCATTGCAAGGGAATCACCAAACGGCGCTCGTCCCAAATCATCAAGCTGACGTAGGTGGACGTGATTTCCTCCACACGCCCCCATTCACCCTGGACGATCAGCACATCGTCGATGCGGAACGGCTGACTCAGTGCAATCTGCATTCCCGCAATCAGATTGCTTAGCACTGGACGTGCCGCTACGCCCGCGATGATCCCCGCCAGACCCGCCGACGCCAGCAGGCTGGTTCCCAGCGCCCGTGCTCCGGGGAAGGTCATCAGCACCAGCGCGAAGCCAAGGATGATCACCAGGATTTTCAAACTGCGGGAAATTACTGTCGCCTGGGTCTGAATGCGTCGCGCATTCATGTTGTCCTTCTCCGCGATCGGCTGGGCCGCGATGATCGACTCTGTCACGGCGCTGATACTGCGGGTCACCAGCCAGACAAAGGCGATGATCAGCAAGACGCGGGTCGCCAGCGCCAACAGCGGTACGTAGTCGAGCTCGGGCGCAGCAAGCCAGACGAACTGCAGAAGGATCAGCGGCAGGAGGTAGCGGGCGGGGGCGGCGGCGTACTTCAATAACAGGTCGGTGGCAAAAATTCGGGACGTGGTCTTGCGCAACAGCCACCATGTCACTGGCTGCGCGGCCAGTCCGATCGCAATCGCCGTGCATGCAAGCAGAATCAGAGTAAACCAACCGTTCGCCTGGATGCCGAAAATGGTTCCACCTCCTTTTTATTACGCGATGACGTGGTTTTTGGCTTCCACATCACCACGTCGGGAATCAGTAACTGATTGTTGGAGAATGCAGCTGGCGTTCTTTTCGTTGTCGTAAACGCTGCGCAAGCAAAACAGCAACGCGGCGCCATACCGGGTTGCTGTTTCGCTGTTTGCCTTACAGGCTTTAGCTACCGCACCTTCGCTGCTGTGCTTGCTCGTCCATCCCCGCGGGTCGGCCCTCAGGCGCTCAGGTGAACCGACGGTTTGCTTGCTTCAAGGTCCGCGCAGAAGGCTGACAGCATCTGCTGGGTCACCAGAACGACGCCATCCTGGGTGCGGGTAAAGTAGCGGCTGTCCTGCTCGGGGTTCTCGCCGATCACCATACCGTCGGGAATCTTGCAGTCAGCGTCGATGATCGCGCGAGTGATGCGGCAGTCGCGACCCACTTCCGCGCTGGGCAGGATCAGTGATTCCTTCACTGTGCTGCGATTACCCACCCGTGCGCTTTCGAAAAAGATCGACCGCTCCACTTTGGCGCCGGAGATGATGCAGCCGCTGGTGACCAGCGAATCCACTGCCATGCCGCGGGCGCTGCTGTTGTTGAGCACGAACTTGGCCGGTGGCAACTGCTCCGGGCAGGTCCAGATCGGCCACTGCTCGTCATACATGTTGAACTCCGGCGTGACGTCCAGCAGCTCCATGTTCGCTTTCCAGTAGGCGTCCAGGGTGCCTACATCGCGCCAGAAGCCCGGTTTGCTGTCATCGTA
The DNA here is from genome assembly GCA_026192395.1 of Proteobacteria bacterium 005FR1. Taxonomy (GTDB): domain Bacteria; phylum Pseudomonadota; class Gammaproteobacteria; order Pseudomonadales; family Cellvibrionaceae; genus WACF01. Next base: position 890,845 of record WACF01000001.1, on the reverse strand, counting down.
CATGTCACGGAAGCGGTGGGCGGCGACCTTCGCGGTATTGATGATGCGAGGCAGGATGTCCTTGCCGAAGTCATGACTGGAGTTCGGATCAGCTGCGTCCCGTCGCAACTCCTCGAGCAGAAAGTCCGTCTCGAACACGTAGATGCCCATGCTTGCGCAGGCCATCTTCGGGTTGCCGGGGATGGGCGAGGGGTTGGGCACCTTCTCCTCGAACTTGCATACCCAGTTTCTCGGATTCACCTGCAGTACGCCGAACTCGGTGGCATCCTCGAGGGGAGTTTCCACGCAACCGACTGTGCAGTCCGCACCATTCTCGATGTGCTCGCGAAGCATCTGTCCGTAGTCCATCTTGTAGATGTGGTCGCCGGCGAGCACCAGTACCCGCTTGGGCCGATGGGCCTCAATAAAGTCGATGTTCTGGTAAATGGCATCGGCAGTGCCCTTGTACCAGGAATCGTTCGATTCATTCTGGTCGGCGGGCATGATCTTCACGAACTCGCCGAAACGCGAGTGGAGGAAGTTCCAGCCGGCATGCAGATGATGAATCAATGAATGGCTCTTGTACTGCGTCAGCACGCCGATTCGGCACAGTCCGCTGTTAATGCAGTTGGATAGCGTAAAGTCGATAATGCGGAATTTGCCGCCAAACGGCGTTGCCGGCTTGGCGCGCTGCAGTGTCAACTCCTTCAATCGAGTGCCGCGGCCGCCGGCCATGACAAGGGCCAGGGTGTCGCGGGTCATGATATTGAAACTCCGGGGGTCAACGGTTTTGTTCACGGTCCTACCTTCCTGTGAAAGTTTTATGAATATGTGTTTGGGGAATGTCTGCTTGTACTGGGCTTTCGAAACATGAGCCTTGCGAAAAATGAGCCGGTTGGACTGGCTTCAACTTGCTTGGATTGAACTCTTGTTTGGACGAAAAATCGGGAATCTGTCGATTCAGGCGACGCGCCTGCAAGTGCCGGAAAGGATTAGCAAAAACTCTGCCCGATTTGGAATTAGGCGAAAAATATCCGCGAACTCGAAAACATGCAGGAACCGTGGGGGATCATTTTTTTCGTTTGCTTCGACGACGGGTCCGTAACATCTCGCGCCGTGTAACAAGGGATTGAGCCTTGCAAAGCTTACATTGGGCCCTCGGCTCGCCGCTCAGGCGGCCAGGCGTGCTGCGCTGGCCTCCCGCTTTTCACGATTGGAACCGTGACTTCGCCTACTGAGTCCCGCGCCGAAGGCTGCGAGCTCTGCCGTGAATCTGCGCGCCTTTGGTTCGCGCTTTGCTTTTCCATTGCCATCGCGACGACCCGGCCTGCTGCCCGCAATTGGGGCGAGCCGGCAGGGTCAGCACTGAATGCCAGCATAAGGAGGTGGGATGACTGATTCATTTAACGCCAGCTTGACCGCGCTGAACGACTGCGCGACCTATTGCGACCTGTGCACCTCGGCCTGTCTCAGAGAAAGGGAAGTCGAAAAGCTGGCTCACTGCATCAGGGAGACGATCGACTGCGCAGAGATTTGTCGGGTCACCTCAGCGTTACTGGCGCGCAGCAGCGACTCAGTCCGGGACCTGTGCCGTGCTTGTGCGGAGGTCTGTGCCCGCTGCGCGGCACATTGTGAGGGACTGGACTACGACCATTGTCGCGCCTGCGCCAGAGCCTGCCGGCGAGCCCAGGAAGAGTGCGAGGCAATCGCCGCATAGACCAGCTGGCCAGCCACTAAGCGGCACAGATAGATCAACGACAAAGATTGGGGCTGAATCGGGTAACGAGGTTTGAGACCGTAGAGGAGTAAGCTGCTATGCAAGTTCGACAGTGTATGTCCAAAGCACCGGAAACCCTGAGTGCTGACGCAACCATTCGCGAATGCGCCCAGAGAATGAAGCAACTGGATACCGGCTTTGTGCCGATTGCCAAAGACGACAGACTCATCGGCGTGATAACCGACAGAGATCTCACCATTCGCGTTCTGGCCGATGGCAAGTCTCCGGACGATCAGGTCAGCTCGGTGGAAACTCAGGAAGTTCTCTATTGCATGGAAGACGACGACGTCAGGGAAGTGCTGCGCAATATGCGCGAGCAGGAAGTCCAACGACTGATCGTGCTCGACAATGCGCAAGACAAGGATCTGGTCGGCGTGATCACCATTTCGGACGTCGCCGATCACGTGGATGAGGAAGCCGGACTGGCCGAAGAAGTGGCGCGGTCCTGTCGGCATTACCACTAGGGATATCAGGGATAGCGGACAGTCGATAGTCTCCAGTCGCCAGAGATTTGAGATGTGAGAATGAGATGTGAGATGTGAGTCCTCATCTTCGTCATTCCGGGGCAGGCCGGAATCCATTTCCGGGGAGGTACGGCCTCATCTCGCGTCTCATTCTCCAGATCGCCGTTACGCTGCAATGCCGGCGACTATCGCCGCGATTACCACTGCCAGAACCGTCAGAGTGATCGGCAGGAGATGGGTGGTAAAGCGCCATTGCCAACTGCGATCCCTGGCACGCTCGTCGAAGCGGCCGTGGCTGCGGTAATCGCCGGGCGCGGCGTCGAAGAGGTTGTCCGATTCAGCGCGTACATCTGGACTCGCGCCGAAATCTTCCTGACCTGAAAACGCCTTCCGTGCCGCCAGGCGGTCGCCGACCCTTGGCAACAGCTTGGTACCCCAGATGGTTTTCACTGCGGGAAATCCCACGCACCATTCCCGACGATGATGATAGGCCGCATGCACCAGCGCTCGCGCTGCCAGTTCGGGCTGGAAAATCGGCGGCAGTGGCTGGGGCGGTGCAGACAGCCGGGATCGGGCCCACTGGAACTGAGGTGTGTTGAAGGCGGACAGTTGCACCATGGTGATCTTGATGTTGCTACCCTCGTGCAGCAGCTCCGCTCGAAGGGAGTCGCTAAACCCCCGAATCGCGAACTTGGCGCCACAATAGGCGGACTGTAATGGAATACCGCGATAGGACAGGGCTGAACCGGTCTGGACGATCACGCCTTTATTGCGCGGCCGCATGCGTTTCAGCGCCGCCAGGGTGCCGTGCACAAAGCCGAGATAGCTCACCTCGGTCACCCGCCGGTATTCCTCAGCGGTCATTTCGGCCACGGGCGAGAACACGGTGACCATGGCCACGTTTACCCAGATATCGATTGGGCCGAACTGGTCTTCGGTTTTCGCTGCTGCTTTTTCCACCGCTTGAGCATCGGCAACATCGGTCACCAGAGGCAAAGCATCGCCACCGAGCTCTTTCACTTTTTGTGCGGTTCGCTGGAGGCGTTCTCCGTCCCGGGCAAGGAGAGTGATGCGAGCCCCACGTTTGGCAAATTCCAGCGCCGTGGCGCGGCCTATGCCGGCTGATGCGCCGGTGATTACGACGATGTCTCCTTGGCTTTGAGTCATGTCCTCTCTTGATCTATGTTGTGGGTACCGTCCGTAGCTTCGATCCGTTTGCCGGTGGGAACCCGAAGTTCATGCCGGCATGTAATACAGCCGAGTTAGATGTTGGCCATAAAGTCGACACCGACCGCCGACCAGCACTCACTTGATGAACCACCGTCGCGATTTTGGTGGTGGGGTGGAGTACTTCGAAACCTTCGCGGGAGGGACCTCGCGAAGGAGCTCCAGGGATGGCGTGTAACCGCTCCTGCGTTACGTGCATTTCCGCCATCCGTGGCGGTCAGATTCATGCGTTTTCGACGTACTCCACCCCAGCGCCAAACGGATTGAAGGCACTCAACTCGATTCAACTCCAACCCAAATCGAAGCATCAAATCAACCCGATTTGATCAACCGTAACCCCTTACCTTGCTTCAACCCCATATCCATCAATTCCGGCAAAGTCATCGTGCTCCGCCCGGTGCACTGGGTAATCTGTTCACGACAACTAAAACCGTTGGTAACAATCAATGTGTCCGGGTCCTGCTCCTTGACGACGGGAATGAGCTTATGTTCGGCAATTTCCTGCGATACTTCGTAATTGTCTCGTTTAAAGCCGAACGAGCCCGCCATTCCACAGCAGGTGCTTGGTGTGAGCTGATAATCGAGTTTCATTTTTTTCATCAGCTCACACTCGTCCTCAACGTCGAGCGATGCATGGTGGTGGCAGTGGATGTGTACCAGGGCTCGTCGTTTGACCTGCGGTGGCTGGTAATTTTGACGCACCAGGAATTCCGAAAAAAGAAAGGTGTTCTCTGAAAGGTAATGGGCCCGATCGTCATTCGGAAGCAACTCTTTCAGCTCATCGCGGAAGCTTGCCACGCAGGCGGGTTCGAGACCGACTACCGGGAGCCGGTTGGCAAAGGCGTATTGCAGGCTGTCAAGCAAATCGGACAGCTGCTTGCGCGCCTGAGTCAGCATGCCTTCTGCGTAGAGGGGCAGGGCGCAGCAGGTGACCTTGCCGGGTATCTGCACCTGGAATCCCGCATCTTCGAGTACCCGGGTAATAGCCTGCAGCGTTTCAGGGAAAAAGTGATTGTTGAAGGTGTCCGGCCAGAGCACGACTTGGGGTTTGCCCTCGTTGTGCACTTCGCGTTTGGAAAACCAGTCGGTGAAAGTGCTTTCCGCGTAACGCGGAAATTCGCGCTGCGGCGCGATGCCGCCAAGACGTTTCAATGCGCCACTCAGATACGGAGTTTGCAGGAAGAAATTGGCCAGCCTTGGCACCCGTACCGCCAGTCGGCTCCACCACCAGATCATGCCCATGCTGTAGGCGGTGACCGGGCGCAGTCGACCCTTGAAGTGGTGGAACATGAATTCCGCTTTCAGCGTGGCCATGTCGACGCCTACCGGGCAATCGCGCTTACAGCCCTTGCAGGAGAGACAGAGGTCGAGCGAGTCCCGCACCGCCTCGCTTTTCCAGCCGTCCACCAGGACATCGCCTTTGAGCATCTCGTAAAGCAGTCGCGCGCGACCGCGGGTGGAATGTTTTTCTTCCAGCGTGGCGCGATAGCTCGGACACATCACGCCCTGATCAAAGTCGCGGCAGGCGCCAATACCCACACAACGGTCAACAGCGCGATCGAAACTGTGATTGTCGTTGCTGTAGTCAAAGGCGTGCTTCGGCTGGGGCAGGGTGGTTTCCGGGCCGCGGCGCAGGTAGTCATCCATTGGGTAGGGATCGACGACTTTGCCGGGATTCATTCTGCCGCGCGGATCCCAAAGGGACTTGAATTCACGAAAAGCTTCCATCAGTTCGGGGCCGAACATGCGTGGCAGCAGCTCCGCTCGCACCTGCCCATCGCCGTGTTCGCCCGACAGCGACCCTCCATAGCTCACCACCAGGTCAGCGGCTTCGTTCATGAACTGGCGCCAGCGCTCTACGCCGCGTTCACTGCCCAGGTCGAAGTTGATTCGGCAGTGAATACAGCCATCGCCGAAATGGCCATACAGGGCCGCTTCGTAGCCGTGCTTGTGCATCAGATCGCGAAATTCGCGCAGGTAGCTGCCGAGTTTTGCCGGAGGCACGGCGGCGTCTTCCCAGCCGGGGTGAGTGGTGCCGATCTGCGGTGCACGCGAGGTTGCGCCGAGTCCGGCTTCGCGCACTTTCCAGATCTTGTGCTGCATCTGCTTGCTGGTGAAAACGCGGCAACTGGGTGCGTCCTCATGTTGACGCAGTCGCTCCACCAGCGTGTTCGCTTTCTGTTCGGCCTCATCCAGCGTCTCACCGCCGAACTCCACCAACAGCCAGCTGCGCCCGGGAGGGAGTTGCTTTCTCTCCTCATCGTGCATGTGCTGGGCTTCCATGGATTCGATGAGAATCCGATCGATTCCCTCGAGACCGGTGGGACCGGCTTCCAAGATTTCCGGCACATGGTCAGCACAGGTGTAGGCGTCTTCATAGCCTAGAATCAATAACGCGCGACAGGGCGGACTATGGCGCAGTTCCAGCTCAGCGCAAAGGACCGTCACACAGGTGCCTTCCGAGCCAACCAGCGCGCGAGCCACGTTGAAGCCGCGCTCCGGGAGCAGTTCGTCAAGATTGTAGCCGGATACCCGGCGGGGAATTTGCGGAAAGCGTTGCCGGATCAGATCGCCATAGCGATCGCGGATGCGGCGCAGGCCCGCGTAGATTTCACCGCGCCGTCCGCCTTCGGCGATGACGCGCTCCAGCTCTTCCTCGCTGGTGGGGCCAACCCGCATGCGCAAACCGTCGTAGGTGAGAATATCCATTGAGTGAACGTTGTCGGCGGTGCGCCCGCCCATCACCGAGTGCACTCCGCAGGAGTTGTTGCCGATCATCCCGCCCAGGGTGTTGTGGCCGTGGGTCGAAGGATCCGGCGCAAAGGTAAGGTTATCGCGCTCGGCAACATTGCGCAGGTTGTCCAGCACGCAACCGGTTTCGACCTTGGCTCGACGGCGGCTCACGTCGATGCCGTTGATGTGATGCAGGTGTTTTGAAAAATCAATGATCACCGCCACGTTGCAGCACTGCCCGGCGAGACTGGTGCCAGCGCCGCGCGCCAATACCGGCACGTCGAACTCGCGGCAAACCGCGATGGTCTGCTCCACGTCATGGAAGGACTTGGGTACCACAACGCCGATAGGCACCTGGCGATAGAGGGAGGCGTCGGTTGCGTAAAGTGCGCGACTGCCATCGTCGAATCGCACTTCGCTGGTCGTTGTGGCTTCAAGGCGTGCCGCCACTTGCTGGGCGATGCTCGGTGAGTATTCCGGTTGCTGCATGCCTTGCCATCAACTCCTATAACGCGGTTCAACCATCAGATGAGGTAAGGCTCGGCGGCTTCCCGGTTGAGACTCACGCCGTGACCCGGCAAGTCACGGGTCGGGCTGACGGTGCCTTCTTTCAGTTCGCTGTGATGATCGAAAATCATCGACTCGATGCGAACGTGGTCGTGAAAGTATTCCAGGTGGCGAAATGATGGAACGCTGCAGCAAAGCGGCGCATGGACCGCTGGCGCGCAATGCGCGGAAAGCGGAATGGAGAACGCCGCACAGAGACTCGCCAACTGATAAAAGCCCGTATAACCACAGCGGGTGGCATCCGCTTGCAGCACGTCGACTGCACCGGTGCCGAGCATTTGCCGAAAATAATGCAGATCCCAGCCGTATTCACCGGCGGCGATGGCCATGCCCGCGGGTGCACGATCGCGCAGCCATCGCAGACCGTCGAGATCATCTGATGAGACGGGTTCTTCCATCCAGCATACGTCGAAGGGCTGAATACTTTTGATCAAGGCCAGCGCAGTGCGTGTGTCATAGGCGCCGTTGGCGTCCACCATCAACTGTACATTGTCGCCGATCACTTCCCGGGCGAGCGCCACCCGGTGCGTATCTTCCTCGACGTCGGTGCCGATCTTTATCTTGACGTGGGCGAAGCCGGCATCAAGCCACTGCTGAAGTTGTTCTTCCAGCTCATCATCGCTCTGGTTGACGAAACCACCGCTTCCATAAGCGAGGGAGAAGGGCCGCGCTTCACCCCATAGTTCAACCAGCGGCAGATCCAGCAGTTTGGCCTTGAGATCCCAGAGTGCCTGATCGACGGCGGAAATGGCCATCATCCCGAGTCCTGGTCTGCCGATGTTACGAAGTGTGTCATTCATGCGGCGCCAGTGCTGGGGAATGCTGAGGGGATTCTCGCCCAGCAGGCAATTGGCCAGCTTGCTTTGTACCAGTTCGCGGGCCGGTGCGCCCGCGGTGTAGCTGTATCCGAAGCCGCTTTGTCCGCGGCTTGTTATTTCAACGGTGACCAGTTCGGTGGCCTGCCAGCGCAGGGTACCGTCCGCTTCCGGGCCGTTTTGGGTAGGGACCCGGAAGGCCTTGGCGGTGACCCCTTCAATCGTGGCATTCTGCTGCATCACTGAGGCCGGATGTTCAAGCCGGAGAAGAATTGCTTGGCGCTCTGCTTGATGATGCCCCATTCATCCGGGTCAAGGTGTCCAAGCGCGCTGAGATAAGATTTTGCCTGCTCCCAGGTAATATGCGGCGGCAGGGGCGGAACGTTCGGGTCGGTGATAAATTCGATAACCACGGGGCGATCCGCCTTCAACGCCAGTTCCCACCCTTCGGCCACGGCATCCGGGTGATCGACGCGAATGCCTTCGAAGCCGAGCAGCTTGCCGTAGGAGGCGAAGGGGAAGTCGATGACGTCCTGCGCGGCAGGGAATTTCGGGTCGCCGGCCAGCACGCGTTGCTCCCAGGTCACCTGATTGAGATCGTGATTGACCAGGACCATGACGATGAAGCGCGGATCCTCCCATTCCTTCCAGTACTGCATCGCGGTTACCAGCTCCGCGTTGCCGTTCATCTGCATCGCGCCGTCACCAACCATGGCTATCACCGGACGATCGGGGTAGGCCATTTTAGCCGCGATAGCGTAGGGCACCCCGCTGCCCATGGTGGCCAGTTTGCCGGAGAGTGAGCTCATCATGCCGCGGCGCATCTTGATGTTGCGCGCGTACCAGTTGGTGTGTGATCCGCTGTCTCCGCAGAGAATGGCGTTGTCAGGCAGGCGTGGCGAGAGCTCGTGAAATACCCGCTGGGGGTTGATCGGATCGGCATCTTCCATGGCCTTCTGGTCGACGTCTTTCCACCAATCCCTCACGTTCTTTTCGATTTCCTGTCGCCATGATCGGTCCTGTTTTACCCGCAGCAGTGGCAACAGCTGCCGCAGCGTTTCGGTGCTGTCCCCGATCAGATTGACCTCAGTGGGATAGCGCACACCGACATTGCGCGGGTCGATATCGATCTGTACGGCACGAGCCTGTCCGTCCTTGGGCAAGAATTCGGAGTAGGGGAAGGTGGTGCCGATCATCAGCAAGCCGTCGCAGTTGTTCATCATTTCCCAACTGGGTTTGGTACCCAGCAGGCCGATGCTGCCGGTTACGAAGGGCAGATCGTCGGGCAGCGCCGCTTTACCCAGCAGGGCTTTTGCCACGCCAGCGCCGAGCACTTCGCAGACTTCGATGACTTCGTCGGTGGCATTCATCGCGCCGGCGCCGGCCAGTACGGCGACTCGCTCGCATTCGTTTAGCAGGCTGGCTGCTTCCTGCAGCTCCTCCGGTCGCGGCACCGGATGCGGGTAGGCGCGACCGACGCTTGAATAATTGCTGCCGTGGGTGCGCGGGGGGCTGGGTACTGCCTCCATCATTTGTACGTCATTGGGAATGACGATGCAGGTCACGGTGCGTTCCGCGTAAGCGATCCGAAATGCGCGGTCGATGACATGCCGCGCCTGCGCCGGCGAGACGATGGTCTGAACATAGCTGGCGACGTCCTGGAAGAGGCTCTGCAGATCAACTTCTTGCTGGAAGTCGCTGCCCAGTGAAGAGCTAACCTGCTGGCCGACAATGGCCACCACCGGCGCGTGGTCGCCCTTGGCGTCATAAAGCCCGTTGAGCAGATGGATCGCGCCCGGTCCGGAGGTCGCCACGCAGACACCGACTTCGCCGGTAAACTTCGCATGTCCACCCGCCATGAAGGCGGACATCTCTTCATGACGGACCCGCACGTAATCGAAACGGTCTTCTGCCCGGTTTAGCGCCCCCATCAGCCCGTTGATGCCATCGCCAGGAAAACCGAAGATCCGGTGTACTCCCCAGTCCGTCAAGCGCTGCCAGATGAAATCGCCTACTGTATTGTCCGCCATCGAAACCACCTTCCTTTTGATTCCTTGCTGAATTTTTTCAAAACGATAACTTCTTTGTCTTCCCGAATCGCGCTCTGTTCAACATGTCCCACTTTAGCTATGCGCGGCTTCGCGGGGCTCGCTTGCGGGGTTCGAAGTGGTTGCACTCTCGGGAGCCGGCTTGCGCAGTTGGACGGCTACTCCTACTTCGTTCCGATGGGACATCCTTGCTGGAGCACCCGTCCAGTCACGGAAAGCTACGATGCAGAACTGCGGACCTTGGTTGTTCGTTCTCACATCTCGACATCTCGCATCTTTCCCTAATGCTCCGTCCGACTAACCCGCAAAGCCTGCACTTGCGGTACGTCTCCCCCCTCGCTCTCCCAGCGGCTGATCTGCGGATGCCGGGATCTGGATTTCCACTGGCGGCGTTTGCGGGGGTTGAAGTAGCCATAGGCCGAGCCGGCAATCACCGCGACCCCGACCGCAGCAGCGGCGATCAGCCACGGGTTCCAGTTTCGTTCTTCCCGTTCCTCGCGCCACTCGTCACGTCCTTTGTCGCGCTCTCTATCGAGAAAACTGAAATCCATTTAATTCCTCCTAGTTCAAATAGCTTGCTGGCAAGCGCCGGTTCAGGTCGAGCGCTTGAGCATTCGGCGCCGAATGTCGCTGATCGCCTCCATGGGATTCAGGTTTTTGGGGCAAACAACCGCACAGTTCTGAATGTCGCGACAGCGATACAGCCGATGGGGATCTTCATCATAAAAGTCGAGCCGTTCCCGTTCGCCGCGGTCACGGCTATCTTCCAGAAAGCGCGTTGACCAGAGTAGGGCGGCGGGGCCGGCGAAGCGGTCCGGATTCCACCACCAGGACGGGCAGCCCGAGGTGCAGCATGCACACAGGATGCATTCGTAAAGCCCATCTAGTTTTTCGCGGTCTTCGGGGGATTGACGCCGCTCGATCGCGGGTTCGGGCTCATCATTAATGAGCCAGGGCTTGACGCTCTTGTAGTGCTCGTAGAACTTGCTCATGTCGACCACGAGGTCGCGAATCACGGGCATGCCGGTCAGAGGCCGAATGGTGATTTTGCGCTTGCCACGCAGCAGGTCGTTGCAGCGGGTGGTGCATGCCAGGCCATTGCGGCCATTGAGGTTCATGCCATCCGAACCGCACACGCCTTCGCGGCAGGAGCGGCGGAAGGTTAGCGAAGTGTCTTCGGATTTGAGGTATTCCAGAACATCCAGCACCATGGAGTAGCGGTACTTGTCCGGCACCTCGTAAGCTTTCAACCAGGGTTTGCGGTCCGTTTCCGGGTTGTAGCGGTAGATTTCGCAAATGAAGCTGGACATAGTTCCGCTATCCGCGATGGTGACACTGAAGCGTCCGTGACCATTGCTGAAGAGCAATACCCCGGAGCCCGGTCGAGAAAGCATGGTCGAGAAAGCAATTGGAACTCCGCCTTAGTGGCAGTTACGTCCCTGAAACCAGATACATCCTGTGCATACATCCCTGCATGCCGATTACATCCTGTGGTCACTTCACAAAACCAGGCAACAGGGCGCTGGCATGACGTTCTGCCACTGCAGAGGCCGTCTTTTGCGAAGGGCCAAAAAAGCGGAGTTCCGATTGCTTTCTCTAGAACGGTTTTCTCTGCAATTGCCGAGGCCACCGTTCTGACTCAGCGTGGAAGCAGGAATTGCACCAGCTTTCGAAGAGAATGCTGGGTGGGGTCTGTACCACGATTCGCTCGCGAATGTGATCGCCTAGACTTCGCCAAAGCTGTAAACATCCAGCCACGAGCTGAAATTATTACAAGCTCTTGCACGTGCGTGTCGATTGACAGCGTCGTATCAGGAAGAGGGATCGGGGCAGGAGATTTACCCGTGAAAGCCTGTACACAGCTGCGAAAGTAAAAATGTTTCTGGGTTTACCGGTGCTATGTTTTGCTGGCGGACAAGCTCGATCCGAGCCGTGGCATGCTGCTTGCCTGCACCCCGCCTGTCCGGTACCCAGGACCGACCGGGCTGGCGCATTCGCGCCGTTCCGTCATTCCCTTACCGATTGACGTTTTCCGAACGACCGCTGTTCTGAAACGAACTCAGGTGCTTCGGATGAACTTGGCTTTATTTAATGGATTAAGAAGAGCAGGAGCAAAGGTATGCCCTACGACAGCACGGCGCAGTTGCCAAAAGGAGTCCAACAGAATCTTTCTCAGGCAGCACAGGAAATCTATCGCGACGCGTACAACGAGGCGTGGGAATCCAGTCGCTATGCACAGGATCGCTTCGATACGGACGACAGCCGTCAGGTCACGGCTAACCGGGTTGCCTGGGAAACGGTCAAGAACCTCTGCGAGCGCGACATGTTTGGGCGTTGGGTTCTGCCAGAGAGACAAACCAGAGGACGAGACGAAAACAGGGCAGCGCAAGCGTAAGCCACTGTAAGGCAATGAGAGCACTGGCGACTGGTCATCTAGCCGACGCTGCATTCGGTCTGCGAGTAATCGCCCGGATGCGGCGTATCGACGTGCGGGCTCGTCGATCGAAAATCCGGAGGCCTACGCCCGCGGCTTGCGCACACAAACCGCGAGTTATCGTAAAGGCTGAGTCAGGACAAACGGCGGGAGCGTGGAGCTCAGGAGATTAACCGGCGTGGCGGTGCTCGGAATAGTTGGTCTTCGGCTCAAAGTAGGTGGTGTCGTCGTTCACTTCCTGCTCACTTTTGCGAACATCCTCGTCAGCTCGGCGGCTGGCTTTGTCGAGATCAGTGGTAAGAGCGGCAAGGATAGCGACCATTTCGTTTTTAGTGACCATGGGACAAACCTGTTAAACATTGCTTACAAGGGAGCGACGTCTAGTGCAACGCCTGTGCCACCGCAGAGGAAGAGGGGAAAAAATGCTCTGGTTGGCGTACTTTTTCACAATTCCGTTCTTCTGCGCGCCAATGCGCGGCCCAACTGCCCCTCGTTCACTGATTTCGGCGTTAGAAATTCTTGCATAACTTACAAAAGGATGGGGCAAGGGGAAGGATTTACAATGGAAACAGTCTCCAGCGTCCAGTCTGCTGCTTCTCTAGCAAACGCGGTGCGGCTCGGGGGCTCTTCAGGTGACTGTCGACTATCGACTGGCGACTGCCGACCGGCGACTGAAAAGCGCCTTTATGTCATCCACCACCAGGTAGGCACAAGGCACGAGTACCAGCGCGATCACCGTTACGAAGAGTACGCCAAAGCCGAGACTGATCGCCATGGGGATCAGGAAGCGGGCCTGAATCGAAGTTTCGAAAATCATCGGTGCCAGGCCAAAGAAAGTGGTCAGGGAGGTGAGCAGCACCGGGCGGAAACGGCGTTTTGCGCCGGCGATGACCGCATCGTAAGTGCTTTCCCCCTGAGCGCGGATGCGGTTGATTGCACTGATCAGTACCAGCGAGTCATTCACGACCACGCCGGTGAGCGCGACCAGACCGAACATGCTGATGATGTTCAGGGAAAATCCCAGAAGGATATGGCCCCAGACTGCGCCGACAAATCCGAAGGGAACCGAGAGGACGATGATCAGCGGCTGGATATAGCTGCGAAAGGCCACTGCCATCAAGGCATACATGGCCAGAATCGCCAGGGACATACCGCGGATCAGTGCGTCCATGGACTCGTTGCGTTCCTGCTGCTCGCCGGACAGTTCGTAATCGAGGCCGGCGTAGCGCTGCAGTAACTGCGGCATGACCTCGCGCTCCAGCGCGCCAGTAACCTCGCCACCGCTGGTGACTCGTTCGTCTACATCGGCGGTCACGTCCACCACCCGCCGACCCTGCTCACGTTCGATGTTGGTGAAAGAGCGACCGCGCTCGACGAACGCGGCTTGTTCAAGAGGAATCTCCCCGCCTTCCGGGGTAAGCACGATGAAGCGATCCACGTAATAGGCCGAGTCCCGTTCGTTTTCGGGTCGGCGCACATAGATCCGCAACTCCTCCCGACCACGCTGCTGCCGACGCGCTTCCGCACCGAAGTAGGCCGCACGCAACTGGGTCGCAAGTTCTCTTTCCGTGATGCCCAGTATCCGAGCTCCCGGCTTCAGGGTGATGTCCAGCTGTGGTTTGCCTTCCTGGAAGCCGTCGTCGATGTCCTGCACACCCGCATAGCGATCCATTTGCGCTGCAAGATCTTCTGCAGCCGCCCGCAGCACGTCACGATCCTCGTGGGCCAGCTCAAGAGCCACCGCCGCGCCCGCGGCGGGCCCGGTACTGTAGCTGAAGCTCAGTCGCTCCGCCCCGTAGATGGTGCCAGCGAGCTCTCGCCAGCGGCGGGTGAACGTCGCTGCGCCGATTTCCCGCTCCGCCGCCGGACGCAGAATGACCTGGACATAGGCCAGATGACTCCCGTTTCGTGCGCCACCCCCCATGAATTCACTGCCCTGACCCGACACACCGACTTCCGCGTAGATGCCGGTAATAATTCCCCCCTCGGGATCAGTGAGCTCGTTGCCCGCCTCGCGGGCGGCGGTGGAAAGTTGCTCGACCGCGGCGCGGGTGTCGCTGATGGGCGCACCAAAGGGGAGTTCGACAGTGGCGGTGACCAGATCGCCTTCGATATCGGGCATGAAGTGAAAGGCAAGGCGACCGCCCAGGACCAGCCCGGCGGTGCCGAGCAGAACGGCGAAGGCGGAGGCCAGCGTCAGATAGCGCCAGCGCATCAGCCCTGCGGCCATCGGTGTGAAACGATGCTCCACCTGATCTTCGACCCAATTGGAAAACGCTTGTTGGCGACGGGTGAACCAGCCGCTCCACCGATTATGTTTCTCTTCGACCTTGTGCGGTACGTGACTGAGGTGGGCGGGCAGGATAAACATCGACTCGATCAGCGATACCGTCAGGATCGGCAGCACGATCAACGGGATATTGCTGAAGAATTTGCCCATGAGGCCGGGCACGAAAAGCAAGGGCATGAAGGCCAGCATCGTGGTCAGCACCGCGAAGATGACTGGCTGCACCACTTCCCGGGTGCCCTCCACAGAGGCAGCGTAGGGCCGCAATCCGCGACGCCGCTGATAGAACGTGGATTCCCCCACGACGATCGCATCGTCCACCACGATGCCGAGCACCAGCAAAAACGCGAACAGCGAAATCATGTTGATGGACACATCCATCGCGGGCAAGAACAGAAACGCGCCGAGAAAGGAAATGGGGATTCCGAGCGTTACCCAGAAGGCCAGGCGGGGATGCAGGAAAGCGCCGAGAATCAGCAGCACGAGTATCACGCCCAGCTGCCCGTTCTTCATTAGCAGGCCAATGCGATCGCTGTAAACCTTGGACATGTCGTTGATCACGGCGAGTCCGACGCTGTCGGGCAAACGTGCACGCTGTTGCTCGACGACCTGCGTGACCGCGTCCGCCACGTCCCTCGGCGTTTGATCGCCAACCCGGAACACACGGATGCGCGCGGCTGGCTCGCCGTTGAAATACCCCTCGCGGTCTTCGTCACGGAAGCCGTCCACCACAGTGGCGATGTCGCCGAGGCGCACGATGCTGCCGTCGTCCTGAGCGATTATCGCGATGTCCTCGAATTGCTCGCCGACCTCACGACGTTCAGTGACACGCAACAACAGCTCGCCACTCTCCGTTTCCAGCTCACCGGAAGGCAGATCCAGCGACGCGCCGGCGACCAGATTGGCGATCTGCTGCAGCGTCAGACCGTAACGGCGGGAATTTTCCTGACTGACTTCGATGCTGATTTCCGGTGGCGGCAGACCCTGAATGTCCACGCGGGTAATCGACGGCTGGCGGAGCAGGGCGCTGCGTATTTCTTCAGCGGTGGTATCGAGGCGCTGGCGGTCCACGTCCCCGTGAACGATCAGTGAAAGTACTTCCACCTGGGTGTTGGCCAGTGAAATGATCGGCTCTTCGGCGTCCTCCGGGAATGAGGTGATCCGGTCAACCGCGCTCTTGATATCGTCGAGAACTTGACTGGGTTCGGCGTCGATGAAGAGCTCGGCGCTGACCATTGCGATCCCTTCACTAGCCGTGGCCCGCACCTCCTTGACTCCTTCGATGCCCCGAATGGCTTCCTCCACCGCGAGCACGATTCCCTGTTCCACTTCGCTGGGGCTGGCGCCCGGGTAAGCCATTGAGACCGTGACGATGTCCATTTGAACATTGGGGAAAACTTCCTGCTGAACGCTCCGCGCCAGCAGAAGCCCGCCGATCAGAAACAGCATCATCAACAGATTGGCTGCAACCCGATTGGCCGCCATCCAGGCGATGGGGCCGCGGCGGATGGACTCGGAGTCCTTGCGTGCGCGCTTGTGCTTATCTGTCACGATCCGCCTCTTTGTCGCCATCGGCGGATCGGTCGCTGGTTTCAGTAGTCAGCTCGATACCTTCGACCGGGTTGGCGATCGCGGTAGTCACCACCTGCTCTCCGTCCTGGAGTCCGGTCTCGATCAGAACCGATTCCGCTTCTTCCCACAGTACCTCCACCTCGCGGATGTCCAGCTTCCCATTCGCCATGACCCAGACGCGGTCGCCGGGGCGCAGATATTCGCGCGGCAACTCCACCGCCGCCACATTCTCCGCAGCGCGGATGTTGACCTCCACGAAGCTGTCGATAAGTAAGGGCAGGCGATTGGCTTCGTGGTTGGCCGGACTGTTTGCCCCACTATCTGCCGGAGTGTCGGCCTTGCTGATACCTCCTTCGCGCATGTGCTGCTCGAACGGATTTTCCAACTCAACCAGCACCTGCGCCATCCGGCTTTGCCGGGCCAGTTGCGGAAGCAGTTTCACCACCCGGCCCCAATAGCTGGCGCTGGCCTGGCCGGGATCGAAAATGACCTCGGCCCGCGAGCCGTTTGCGCCGAATTCAAGCAGGGGCAGAAACTGCGTCGGCACTGCCGTCTGCACGTGGAGCAGGTCCATTCCGACCAGGCGCGCGGTTTGCGCTTGAGGACCGACAGTTTGACCCAGCGCGACATCCTCGCTGGCCACCGCGGCGTCAAAGGGCGCTGTCACCCGGGTACGGTCCAGTTGCAGCTGCGCCCGGGCAACGGCGGCCTCCGCGGAGGAGACGGCCGCTTCCGCCTGGCGCAGCTGGGGTTCGCGGAGGGCGAGAGCCGGGGCTTTCTGATCCTGGTCCAGGGACTCGCCGAGCAGCTCCCACTCCTTCTTCGCCACTTCGCGCCGGCCGCGCTCCAGTGCCAGCTGCGCCTGGGCTTCTGCCAATGCTGCTTCGCTTCGCTGGAGTTCCACCTGGTAGTCTTCCGGGTCGATGCGGTAAAGCAACTCGCCTTCCTGCACGCGTCCGCCGGCAACCAGGTCGGGATTGATTTCCACAATCTTGCCGCTGACCTGAGGCAGAACAATCATTTCATTTACCGCCCGTACAGTGCCCTGCGTGTTCAGCACCAGCTCGTGTACCGCTTTATGTACCTCGACCGTTTCCACCATGATCGCCTGGCTGGCAGATGCCTGTTTCTCCGGTGCGGGCTTTGACAGAACGAGCCAGGTCGCGATGCCAACCCCGATCAGCAGCACAGCAACCGGCAAGCCGATGAGCAGCAGTCGCCGGCGCGTTTGCTTCTTGTCGCGCCCGGTATTCATTGCTCACGCTCCGCTGTTTCGCTGACCGACTTATGTTCGCCGCGCTTGACGAGTTTCAGGCCGGGACCGAAACCGAGGGAGCGACAGAGCTGAATCCCGTAAGCAAACTGTTGTTGCCGAGCCTGGATCAGCCCGCGCTGCAGCTGCTGAAGTGATTGCAAGGTGGTGAGGACGCGAAGATAGTCGGAGGCGCCCTGCACATAGGCAGTGCGGGCCAGGCTGAGAGCGCGTTGCGCTTCTTCCTGCTGTGCTTCCAGACTGGCAATCAGGTCTGCCTGAGCGCGGCTCAGCGCCAATGCGCTTTTCACGTCCTCAAGTGCCGTGAGCAAAGTTTGCGCATAGACGTAGAGCTGCGCTTCGGCGCGGGACTCGGCGGCATCCACGGCAGCGGCCAGCTGGCCGGCGTCGAAAATGACGGTCGAGAGGCTGGCGGCGATGTCCCAGAACAGTGTGTCGAAGAGCTCGCTGGTCTGACGGGCGAAGGAAAATACATTGCCGCTCAGTTGCAGGCCCGGCAGGCGGTCCGCGACGGCGGCTGCACTACGCGCATCCGCGGCCTGCAATCGCAGGAAAGCGGCGCGCACATCGGGACGCTGCTCGAGCAGTTCAAGGGGAACGCCTTGCGTGGGCAATTCCGGCAGCGACGGCAAGTCGGCAATCGCCGGGTAGAGCTCGCCACCCGGAATCTCTCCCAGCAGTGTATTCAGCTGGGCGGACAGCGCCTCGCGGCGCCCGCGGGCCTGCGCCACTTCGCCCTGCAGCGACTCCAGCTGTTGTCGCTGTTGAGTGACGTCCAGTGCCGAACCGCTGCCCATCCCGTATCGCAGTTCGGTCAGCTCCACGTAATCGCGCGACACGTCCAACTGTTGTGCATAGACGCGCAACAAAGATCGCTGTGCAATCAGATTGGCCCATACTTCCGCCAGGCTTGCGCCCAGGCTGATGCGCAGGCTGTCCCAGCTATAGCGACTCGCCGCCGCGTCGAAGACCGCCGCTTCATAGCGGCTTGCCAGACGATTCCACAGATCAAGCTCGTAGCTGGCGGATAGGGCCGCCTGATACTGGTTGTCTGCTGAACCTTCGTCTGTGCCAACGCCTGCACCAGCGCTACTGCCTCCGGGCAAACGCTGTCCCGGAATTCTTCGGCCAGGTCCTGTGCTTCCCGTGTCGCTGCGACTGGCTTCAGCGCTCGCCTGCAGGCGCGGCCATCGTGCGGCGCCGGTCTGTTCGGCAACGGCCTGCGCCGCATCGATTCTCGCCATTGCCTCGCGCAACTGAAAATTCTCTTCGCTCATCTGCGTCAGTAGAGCGGTCAATTTCGGCAATCCGAGATCCTGGCAGCTGCGCCAGTCTGAAACATCGTCGACGGTTTTGCCGACATAATTTGCGGGGACGTCGAGAATGGATGGCGCGCGTGGAGCAAAGCGCTCATGACTGCAGGACACCATCGTCATCGCGATGGCGGCGAGGAGAAGTATCGATGAGGCGTGGTTCATCGCCGGGAGCGGTGCAAGATGTATTCCGGTGTATAGCTGCCGGCGTCAGGTGCGTGGGATGAAAGAGACTACTTGATGTGCTTTTACTTTACAGAGACGTTCATCCTGCCTCACATCTCACATCTCACATCTCACATCTCACACCTCACATCTCACCTGGCCGCCACGCGCCAGATCTGATTCGCCGAAATCGGCATGCCCTGGTTATCGGTGCCCCGTACCCGCCAGACGGTGTTGCCCACATCGTCCGCCACGAGCAGGTCGCCATCGGTGTCGAAAACCACGCCGACCGGACGGCCCATGGCTTCGCCATCCTCGTTAAGGAAGCCGGTGAGAACGTCCTTGGGCATGCCGTTCGGCCGGCCCTCGAGAAAGGGAACGAAGATCACCTTATAGCCGCTGCGCGGGTTGCGATTCCATGAGCCGTGCTGACCGACGAACATACCGCGACCGAAGTGCTGCAGTGAATCCTTGTTGTCGCTGTAAGTCAGTCCGAGCGAGGCGGTGTGGGGGCCGAGCGCGTAATCGGGCTTGATGGCACGCTCCACCAGTTCCGGTGCTTGCGGCTCGACTCGTTCATCCACGTGCTGGCCGTAGTAGCTGAAGGGCCAACCATAAAAGCCGCCATCCTCGACGGCGGTCATGTAGTCGGGTACCAGATCGCCGCCAAGCTCGTCGCGTTCATTCACTGCCGTCCAGAGCCGGTCGTCGTAGGAGACCCAGGCCATGCCGACCGGATTGCGCAGGCCCTGCGCGTAGATGCGATGTTTGCCGGTCTGTCGGTCTACCTCCCAGATGGCGGCGCGACCGATCTCGCTTTCGAGACCCTGCTCCCCAACGTTGCTGTTCGAACCCACCGAGACGTAGAGTTTGCTGCCGTCAGGGCTGGCCACCACATTCTTGGTCCAGTGGTAATTGTTCGGGCCTGCTGGAAGTTCGACGATGCGCTGGCCGGGCTGGCCGATGCGGGTCTGGCCGTCGCGATAGTTGAAGCGCAGCAGTTCGTCCGTGTTGGCGACGTAAAGATCGCCTTCCACCAGCACCATGCCGAAAGGTGAGTTCAGGTTCTCCAGAAAGGCGTGGCGCTCATCGGCAACACCGTCACCGTCAACATCGCGCAACAAGGTGATGCGATCGGCGCTCGGCACCGCCGCACCGGCGTTTTCCATCACTTGTTCCATTATCCAGCCGCGGAGGCTGAAGCCCTGATCGGGTTTCGGGGGAGCGGCGGTTTCGGCCACGAGTACATCGCCGTTGGGCAAAACGTACAACCAGCGAGGATGTTCGAGATCATCGGCGAAGGCGATCACCTTCGTATCCGGTGGCGCCTGCGGCGTTCTGCCTTCGGGCCACCCGACTGCCGGGGCAATGTTGACCGTGGGAAGCCAGGGCGGATTCGGCTCAGGCAGAGCGGGGTCTGGGCCGATTCCCGCTTCTACTGGAAGCTCCGCCGTGCTACCGCAGGCGAGCAACACCAGAGGCATGGACAACAACAGGAAAAGTGTCAGTGGAGTTCGAGCCCGATTCATGCGCGGTCATCCAGAAACAATTTACAGGGACTTCTGCAATGCGTGTTCTGCAATGCGTGTTCCAAATGGGCGGACGTGAGTCCCCAGTCTCCAGCTTTGACCGGTGGACTGCTTTAGGGCGACTGGCGACTTTCGATCTCGGGGACTGATCTTTGCATCCGGGCTCTGTGTGTCACTTAGTCCAAAGGAGGTGAATATGCCTGCGAAGTCGAAAGCGCAACAAAAGGCCGCTGGTGCGGCGCTGTCCGCCAAGCGTGGTGATATGCCGAAATCGAAGCTGAAAGGCGCTTCCAAGTCCATGGAAGAATCCATGTCGGAGAAGCAGTTGGAAGAAATGGCGGAAACCAAGCGGAAGAACAAACCAGAACATAAACACTAGGAGAGGAGAAAGATGGCGAGCCGGACCGCGGCCCACCGCGATGATGCGCTGGCGACCTACAATGCCAAGCGGGATTTCCGCAGAACCGGAGAACCTCGCGGTCGCGTTTCCAGCTCGCCCGGCAGCCACAGCTTTGTGATACAGAAACATGCCGCACGCAAACTGCACTTTGATTTCCGTCTGGAGCTCGACGGTGTTCTGAAGAGCTGGGCCGTTACCCGGGGCCCGAGCCTCGATCCCAAGGACAAGCGGCTGGCGGTACGCACCGAGGACCATCCCGTAGATTACCAGTACTTCGAAGGTTCTATTCCCAGAGACGAGTACGGTGGTGGCGAGATGCTGATCTGGGATCGGGGTGCCTGGATTCCGCGTAACGACCCGCACGACGGCCTGAAGCGTGGAGTGCTCAAGTTCGAACTGGAGGGAGAACGGCTGCGCGGCGGCTTCGCACTGGTGCGGATGGGCAAGACCGGGAGCAGCTCCGGCAAGCAGCGGTGGTTATTGGTAAAGGAAGACGATTCGGAAGCGGATACAGAGATCGATCCGCTGACCAAATGGACCGACAGCGTTGCCAGTCATCGCTGTCTCGACGACATTGCTGAAAGTGAGCACACGTCGGCGAGCTCAGAAAAAACGACCCCGACAAAAACATCACGCGCCGGACTTGCCAAGAGCAACTCCGCAGCGAGGCAGGCCGACAAACGACGCGAGCAGAACGCCAGCGCGACTACTCTCGCGGGCGTCCGGCTGAGCAGCCCGGACAAGGTTCTCTATCCAACGCAGGGCACCACCAAGCGAGCGATGGCGGAGTATCTGTTGGCCGTGCAGGAGCCGCTATTGCGACATATCGCCAGACGACCACTGACTCTGGTGCGCTGTCCCCGCGGCCGGAGCAGTAAATGTTTTTTCCAGAAGCATCACGGCAGAGGACTTCCGGCGTCGCTGAAGTCGGTGGATATCGTCGAAAACAGTGGCAAGCCCGCAGAGTACGTCTATGTGGAAGATGACGCCGGGCTGGTCGGTACGGCCCAGGTCGGCACTCTGGAGCTGCATATCTGGGGATCGACCATTGATCGACTGGAGCAGCCCGACCGGCTGATCTTCGATCTCGACCCTGACGAAGCTCTGTCTTTCGGCGCTGTCAAGCGCGCGGCGGCGCACCTGCGTAGGCGCCTCAAAGGCGAAGGCCTGGAAAGTTTTGCCATGCTGACCGGCGGCAAAGGCATTCACGTCGTCGTTCCGCTGGAGCCCGCCGCTGGCGGACCCGACTGGCAAACGGCGAAGGCCTTCGCCCGCGGCTTTGCCGAGGCGCTGGCCCGCGATGATCCGAAACAATTCGTGGCCACCGCTTCCAAGGCCAAACGCAAAGGAAAAATCTATATCGATTGGCTGCGCAATGAGCGCGGCGCGACCGCCATCGCGCCCTACGCAAGCAGAGCGCGGGAGTATTGCCCGATTGCGACGCCGGTCAGCTGGCGGGAGTTGCCGCGGCTCCGTGCAGCCAACGTCTACACCATCGCCAATATTCGCCGCCGTTTGTCGCAGCTGAACTCTGATCCCTGGGAAGGCTACTTCTCGGTGAAGCAGGGCTTGTCCGAGGAGCTGATCAGCAAGTATTCAGCGCGGTGATCAGCAGTTTAAACACCCGGCCTTCGATGGGCGAACCACCCAAGGTGAAACATTTCATCATTGCTGAGGCTCAGATAGGTTTTCAGTTGCTGATTGCGACCATTCCAATTCAGAGAGTTTTCGCGTTTTATGAATGAAGGCCCGGATCCCTTTGTGCACCGTGTTCGTTGGCTGACCGGTGCGGTTATTCTTATTCTGATCTTCATTCAATTCCTGCCATGGCTCGAAAGCTGGCTGGCACGACGGGATGCGGAGCCGCGCGCGGTGTTGGCCCGGGGTGAACTTGCTCCCGACGAGCGCAATGCGGTTGAAGTTTTTCGCACCGCGAGTCCGTCGGTTGTGTACATCACGACGGTTGAAGAGGTCACGGACTTCTGGACCCGGGACGTGTTTTCGGTTCCCCGAGGCACGGGTTCGGGGCTGATCTGGGATGATCGCGGCCATATCGTCACCAACAATCACGTCATCATGGGCGCGTCGCAGGCAACGGTTCGTCTCAACGACGGGCGCAGCTACTCCGCCACACTGGTCGGACGCAGTCCCCGGCATGACCTCGCGGTGTTGCGGATCAACGTGCGCGTCGACCGGCCGCCGGCTCTGGCGCTCGGAACCAGCGAGGATCTGCTGGTGGGCCAGAAAGTTTTCGCCATCGGGAATCCTTTCGGACTGGATTACACCCTGACCACGGGGGTGATTTCCGCGCTGGACCGCACCATAACCGCGGGGCCGGATGGCCAGTCCATTGGCGGTCTGATTCAAACCGATGCTGCCATCAATCCCGGCAACTCCGGTGGTCCTCTCCTCGATAGCGCGGCGCGCCTGGTCGGCATCAATACCGCGATCTACAGTCCGTCGGGCGCCTACGCGGGTATTGGCTTCGCGGTTCCGGTCGATGTGGTCAACGAAGTAGTCCCGCAATTGATTTCTCACGGCCGCTACATACGTCCGACCATGGGTATACAGGTGGATCCGGCGATCAACCAGGCATTGATGCAACGGCTGGAAATGGACGGCGTGATGATCCTTCGGGTCGAGCCCAACTCGCCCGCAGCCCGGGCCGGACTCCAGGCCGCCACTGCAACGCCGGAGGGCAGGCTGATTCCGGGCGATGTGATCGTGGCGATTGACGGCGAAGAGGTGAAAACCGTGCAAGAACTTATCTCGACACTGGAGAGCCATGAAGTGGGCGAGGTCGTGGAGCTTACAATCTGGCGCAATAACGATACGCGTCAGGTGGAAATCGAATTGCAAGGCGAGTGACCCCTGACACGTAGAAGCGGGGAGAATGAAGCGGGCGCCGGCTGGAGTGAATCTTGCATTGACGTCCGCCGAAGTTGATCCGACCTTCACGCAGGATGCACGTAGAACGATGAGATCTCACGTCAGCGCAGCCGACTGCCGACAACAAGAAGAGATTCCAGGAGGTGGTTTCGTGCACGTCCCGAATGCTTCATCACTTGCCCCGAGGGCCTTGCGGCCGACGTCCACCGAGTCCGAGCAGGTTCATCATCATGCGCGGCGCTAAACGCGACTGCCGCAGCTGTCAGGCGGTCAGCTACTGCCTTTGTTGCCAGCTCACGACCGAGGAGCGGGAAGCTTTTGAGAATCTCGCCGGCACTCGCCGGGTCCTGCGCAGGGGAGAGCGGCTGTTCGCACAGGGCGATGACTTTCGCTCCCTGTACATTGTGCAATCGGGATCTGCAAAAGCCTATGTCATCTCCGAGGATGGCAATCAGCAGATTACCGGCTTTCACTATCGCGGCGATCTACTGGGCGTCGATGGCATGGAAGTGGGGATGCAGACGTACACCGTGGAAGCGCTGGAAACGAGCAGTATCTGCGAAATTTCGTTTGCCGAATTCGAGCGTCTGCACGCAAATACGGCGGGTCTGCGCCAGCAGTTTTTCAAGGTGGTCGCCAGCGAGCTGGCGCGGGAGAAGCAGCGCATGCTGGTGCTTGGAAAGCTCTACGCCGAACAGCGGCTGGCGCATTTCCTTCTGGATACGGCTGCTCATCTCGAAGGCCGTGGTCTGGCACACAGCGAATTTGTACTCACCATGACCCGGCACGACATCGCCAACTACCTGGGTCTGGCGGTGGAAACAATCAGCCGCTTGCTCACCCGTTTCGATTCGGCCGATCTCATCCGCGTGAGGCACCGGCAAATCCGACTGCTGGATGCGGCGCGCCTGCGTGCACTGCTTTATGACACGGAGCAGCCCGTCGTGGTGCTGCGGGCGACGGCTTAAGCGTATTCAGCCGCCACGCACCATTCGCCCGTGCACAACTTACACGTTCAACCGTAAACAATTTGCAATGTACAAGCAGCGTGTGACGTGTGGATGATCGGCCCTGGCGCGTGGAATTCTGTCGGCGCGATCGCTGTCGGTGCCGATCCTCCGGCCCATCAGGGCTTTGCCGATTTACACCCTTTGCCCGTGTTGTGGCACATGCCTTGCACCGGTAATGCGATCTCGGCCCAGCCGTACAGGCGGGCGATTGCCAGAACGGAACAGTTCACCGTTCGGGACAGCAAGTGTCGATTGCAAGAATCCTGAAACACTTGTCTGCTAAAACTGTGAATGATCAGCGGTTGCCGAAAACAATCGCATTACACACGAAGGGATAACAATGAAGTTCCCATTACTCGCAAACGCATTCGGTCACCAGAAGATGATCCTCGAGATCGGCGGCAATGCCGTCGGTGTGACTGAAGCCAAATTTCAGCCTCAGCAGCATCGGCGCAGGGCTGGCGTTGATTCCACGCCCGTTGACTTCCAGGCGGAAG
Organism: Proteobacteria bacterium 005FR1; assembly: GCA_026192395.1. Taxonomy (GTDB): domain Bacteria; phylum Pseudomonadota; class Gammaproteobacteria; order Pseudomonadales; family Cellvibrionaceae; genus WACF01. The sequence goes on along the minus strand of WACF01000001.1, from coordinate 865,866 downwards.
CGCGCAAGCGCCAGGAACGCCAGCAGCAGCTGAGCGCGCGTATCTGATCATCCTTCCAAGGCCCGCCGCCGGCGGGCTCGGTTCTCCTCTTCACCCTCCGTTATATCGCGACTGCATCGGCTACAAGCTCTAACTGGGCATAAAAAAATGGCGCTGCCGGAGCAGCGCCATTTTCGGTCGGCTTTCCAGGAACCTTACTGCTTCTCTTCTTCCTGGACGTCCCGAATCATCTCCTGATTCTCGGGATCGAACTCCAGGCGAACAACATCGCCAACCTGGACATTGCGGAGCAAGTCGAGAATGGTCGAACGCAGGCTGTCCTGCACATAGGTGTCCTCACTGATCTCGAAGGTCACCATTTCGTTGGTTGGGACATCCAGCTTTTCACCCACCTCGGTGGTTTCCACCGTCAGCGAGTCCTTGCCCGGGCTGACCTCCACTACCACGCCGCGGATCTGGTCCTCCTCCAGTTCTCCGACGAACGCCGGGGACTGCCCCTGTGCGAACAGGGCCTGGGATCCCAGGGCGAGAAGCGCCGCGGTCAGACTAGAAATTAACAGTTTCATAACTACCTCCTTCTTCCGTTGCCGAGTGATGGGGCAGGGCGGCCGGGAAAGGGCGTGCGTTTACCACGTAGAGCAAAGGCGCGTTGCCCACCGGCTGGAAGGGATAGCACGCGGCCAGGGTCAGGGTGTCCTCCGAGGCCGGCGTCTCCGCTTCCAATCCCGCCTGAGTGATCTCAGCGCGGGTCACCTGATATTGTCGAAGCGACTGTTGGGTCTGCACCAACAGCTTGTCCCGGGGACGGATCGCCTGCAGGCGATTGAAGTAGTCCTTGTCGTAACTGAGCAGTAGTGTCCGTCCCTGGATGGTAATTGCGTCAATGGCGCTGACTGCCTTGCCGGTACGCAGGGCGGCCAGATTGCCGTTGATATAAACGGGAATTCTCGCGTGCGCGTCTTCCGAGTCCTCGGAGGCGAGTGTCTCCCATTGCTCTACGCGTTGATCCGCCGGAGGCGCAAAATCCAGCGCGCTTCCGTTTTGATCAGTGGCCTCTCCGCAGGTGAGGGGCGTTGCGTCAGCATCGGCACCGTGGCTGATTTGCTTTACCACAAACTGCCCAGCGGCGTGCTGCGGGTCGTTGCTTTCCTGCACTGGGCTCTCATAGCTGGGCAGGCCCACGTCGGCAGCGGCGAGCGACGATCCGAAGACGATTGGCGACGCCAGCAGAATCGCCGCGATTGGAAGATTTTTGGATAAGTCCCTTGAAGACAGGGGTTCGCGCCGTCTCCCTGTCGAATCACCTGCGAACCTTTTAAACACTGGTATGTCTCCCCATTGTATGTATTTCTTCGCTTTTGGCGTGGCGCTGGCGGAAGGCCCGGCCTTTCGCTGCTTGTGCGCCTTGCCTGTGCCGCATAAATGATTCGCTGCTCCCTGCGGGCGGCACATGGCTGTCGCTTGTAACCTGACTTATCCCTGTGTTGTGTTCCACAGAGGGTCTCCCCTGTGTCTGATCCGCTAGTCTGCAAATTGCGAGCCGACCCGACCTGAGCCGCGAGATTGACGAGTTCCGGCTCATCTTCGATCAATCGGTCAGCAGTTTTGGCAGGCACGCCAAACTGATCTGGTTGTCCTGTAGTCAATCTGCTTGCTCCCTCCGCAAGTGCCGAGGGCAGGCCCCTCCACCCGTGGCACCTTCTTACTCTCGCGGCTTGTAAATTATGCGTTTGAGCGAAGCTTTTACGCCTCAATTTCCTTTGCCAGTCTCCGCACCGCAAACTGGCGCCTTGTCCCGGTCGAGGCCGGAACCGCTTCCTCGCCCTCAGTGTCTCTGCTGGATGTCGGCCGTATAAAATTCGGCCGGATAACGCCCCCGCTTCCAGACGGCGGACGTAAACAATCAGAAGGGAATGCCATGAGCGCTGTATGGAACCTCGCCGGACCTGCTCCTGCCACGTTTCCCCGTCTAGAGGGATCGACCGACGTGGATGTAGCCATCATCGGGGGCGGCCTTACCGGGCTCGCAACCGCCTTGATCCTCTGCGACGCCGGCGAAAGGGTGGCGGTGATCGAATCCCATACGGTCGGCTCGGGCAGCAGTGGCGGGTCCACCGGCAATCTCTACAGCACCGTGTCCAACGGACTTGCCGGCATTCGCAAGAAATGGGATCAGGATACGGTCAACAAGGTGGTCGCACTGCGTCGTCAGGCGCTGGACGACATCCAGCGCAACGTAGAGCGCCTGGCAGGTCACTGCCATTTCGAACGGCGTCCTCTGCACTTCTGCATTCAGAGCAATGTCGATCACTACGGCAAGACGCTGGAAGAAGAATATGAGGTCTCCGTTGCAGCGGGGCTCCAGGCGGAGATCGTGGATCGACCGCATGGCTTGGGCATGTCGCTGCGCCGTGTTCTGCGCATTGAAAATCAGGCTCAGTACAATCCACTGGAATACTGCTATGGACTTGCCAAGGCCGTGCAGCACGAGGGCGGGTTGATCTTCGAACACAGCCCGGTAGCTGAGGTAGATGCCGCGGAAGGCAAGGTGACAACCGCGGACGGTGCGGTGGTCAGAGCCGGCCAGGTGGTTTTCGCCACCCATACCCCCAAGGGCATCAGCATGCTGCAGGCGGAAATGGAGGTCTATCGCGAGCATGGCATCGCCGCGCCATTGAACAGTACGGACGGTGAATTTCCTCGTGGTATTTTCTGGACGCTGGACGGATTCCATTCCGTGCGCAGCTATGAACACGAGGGGCAGCCCTACATCGTGGTAGTCGGCCAGAAACACGAGACCGGCCACGGCGACCTGGGGGAAGGGCATTTCGAGGAACTGGGCGAGTTTGCCCGTTCGCATTTCGACGTGGCGGCGGTGAGTCACCGCTGGTCTGCACAGCAATATCAATCAGCGGACCTCTTGCCTTATGTCGGCCGCAGCGCCCATGACAATGTCTATGTGGCTACCGGCTACTCAGCCGACGGTCTGGTCTGGAGTGAAGTGGCGGCGCAGGTAATCAGTCACCAGATTCTCGGCCGCAAGGACATCGACGGCGGTCTGCTCAACCCGCGCCGGTTCACCCCCGGCAAGTCAGCCAAAGCCTGGCTCGAGGCCAACACCAAAGTGGCCAAGCATCTGAGCACAGACCGTTTCACCGTGGAGAAGATGGACGACCTGCATCGGGTGGAAGCGGGCGAAGGCAAGGTGCTGAAGATCGGCGGCGACAGTTATGCGGTATATCGATCGCCGGAAGGGGAGCTGAAAACGCTTTCGCCGATTTGTCCGCACATGAAATGCATGGTGCACTGGAACTCCGCTGACAAGAGCTGGGATTGCCCTTGCCACGGCAGCCGCTTCGACGTGGAAGGCGAGGTGCTCGAAGGTCCCGCCTACAAGCCACTCGAAAAGCGCAGTCCAAAGCTCTGAGCTTCCTGTGCAGATCGCTGGCGGGCCGAATCACTTGCTTCCGCCGCGATCTCCCGTCAGTATGTGGCGCCCGTATCCTAGTTCGCTGACGCCGTGAAGCTGATTTCCGTCTTCTTTTTCGCCAGTCTTCTCTCTCTGTCCGCAGCGGCAGAACAGATTGCCGTAGCGCCTGCCTCCAGTGTCATCGCGCCGCTATTTTCAGCGGTTCTCCCGGAAAGCTGTTTGCGCGCGCGGGTCGCTCCTTGCGGTGAAACCCCCCGCCGTGCACACGGTGATGAGGCGCCGCGCACTGTCACTTTCGGCGAAAACAATTGTGCAGGGATTCATGCCCGTCAAAACGACGGAGCACGAGATGGTGCGGGTTGATGTTGTTCTGAGCCGCTGATGCGGGCCAAGCGAATGGGAATGCAGGAATGATAACGGGGATTTATCAGGTGATTTTGTTTGGCGCCATTCTGGCGGTGCTGAGCATTCTTACCAGTATCCTGTCCCGTCGGGTGGGCGCGCCTTCGTTGTTGTTATTCCTGCTGTTGGGAATGCTGGCCGGGGAAGAAGGGCCGGGCGGTATTCAATTTCACGATTTCGATACTGCTTTCCTGATCGGCAACCTGGCGCTGGCGGTCATTCTTCTCGATGGTGGTCTGCGCACCCATGTCAGCAGTTTCCGTGTCGGACTCGCACCGGCATTGACGCTGGCTACAGTGGGTGTGGCGATTACCGCCGGCATCGTGGGCGCGGTCGCGGCCGATGTGCTTGGCTGGTCATGGCTCGAGGGATTTCTGATTGGCGCCATCGTCGGTTCCACCGACGCTGCGGCGGTATTCGGGCTACTTCATTCTGCGGGTTTGGAGCTGAAGGAGCGCAGCGGCGCCACCTTGGAAATCGAGTCGGGCACCAACGATCCGATGGCGATCTTCCTTACCATTACACTGGTCGGCCTGCTTGGCACAGAGGCTGAGACCTCCGGCTGGGCGATGGTGGGAGAGTTCGTCCGCCAAATGGGCCTCGGCCTGGCCATCGGCGGCGTCGGCGGCTGGGGTCTCGGCTGGCAGGTAAATCGCCTGTCCCTGCCTTTGTCGCTTTACCCTCTGCTGGTAATCGCCACCGGCATTGCTTTCTTCAGCCTGGCCAACCTGCTCGGTGGCAGTGGCTTCCTCGCGGTATACGTGATGGGTCTGGTGCTGGCCAATCGGCCGCTCAACTACGTGCATGACATCCGGCGCTTTCACGACGGCATGGCGTGGATCAGCCAGATCGGCATGTTCCTGATTCTCGGCTTGCTGGTGACACCCTCCGATCTGCTCGATGTGGTGGTGCCCGGATTGATCATCGCAGGGGTGCTGGTCTTCGTTGCCCGTCCCGCCGCAGTGCTGCTGTGCCTCGCTCCGTTCCGCTTCCCCTGGCGTGAGCAGGCCTTCGTCAGCTGGGTCGGACTGAAGGGCGCGGTGCCGATCATCCTCGCCTTGTTTCCATATCTCTCCGGCTTGGAAAACAGCGACGTCTACTTCGAGATAACCTTCTTCGTCGTGTTGATGTCGCTGATCTTGCAGGGTTGGACCATTGCGCCGCTGGCGCGGTGGCTGAAGCTCGAAGTGCCTCCGCATATCGACGAATTTCAGCAGCTCAGCCTCGGGGTGCCCGGTCGCGCCGGTTGCGAACTGGTGGCCTATAAGGTTCACGCGGGCAGTCCCGCCGACGCCTACATGGTCGATCGTTTACCGCTACCGAAGGACACGCGTCTGATCGGTGTGGTGCGCAAGGGGGAGTTCATCGAATCCAACGCCAGTGTGGATCTGAAACCGGAAGATCATTTGATTCTTCTGACCCAGACGCACGACCTTACCGATTTGTCGCCACTGTTCCAGAAGTTGCCCACCGCTTCCTATCTGCGGGCCAGTGAGTTCTTCGGGCAATTTTCCTTGCGCGGCGATACTTTGCTGGCGGATGTGGCGAGCTTCTACAACGTTCCCCTGAGCGATGACGAGAAGCGCCAGTCGCTGGCGGAATTTGTCGGCCGGCGCTTCCACGGCAAGGCGGTGGTAGGCGATCGGGTACGGGTCGGCAATGTGGAATTCGTGGTGCGGCAAATTGTGCATGGGGCGATTTTTCAGGTGGGCCTGAAGATTCGTTCTGCCGCCGAACCCGGCTGATAACTCCTCCGCATCGGCTAAATCTGGATTTTCTCCACCGCCAGTTCCGCGGCATCGATGAAGGGCGACAACACCACGTGGGCACCGCTCGCCCGCAGGGTCTCCACCTCGCTGGAACGATGCGCGGAAACCACAATTTTGCCCGGATAATCTTGCTGTTTGAGCGCTTCGATCAGGGCAATCCGCGGATCTTCATGCGTCAGCCCCAAATCGTGCTGGGGCATGGCGGAAATCACCAGCGGTACCCGGTTGATATCCAGTGAGGCGATGAAGTTCTGATCGCTGGCATCGCCGTAAACCGCGTTCAATCCAAGTCGCCGCCAACGGCGTACTTCCTCGGGATTGAAATCCACCGCCAGCACGCACATTCCCCGTCGCCGCAACTGTTCCGCAATGGCATTGCCGTAACGCCCCAATCCGAACAGCACTACGTCGCAGGGAGTCTCCAGCGTTTGTCTGTCGTTCATCAACTCGCGATAGGGCTTGGATCCTTCGAATACATCCAGCACCGGCTCCAGCCAGCGGTAGAGATGGTGGGAGTAGGTGATCATGTAAACCGACAGCGCGATGGTAATCAGACCCACCAGCGTAACCAGCCCCAGGGCCTCGGCATCGAGGTGTCCGATCTCCATTCCCATCGCGACGAAGATCAGAGAGAACTCGCTGATCTGCGCCACAGTCAGACCGGCGAGAAAACCGGTCCGTTTGCGGTAGCCCATAAGCCCCATGATTGCCATCACAATCAGCGGGTTGCCGATCAGGACGAAGACGGAGAAGACCAGCGCCGTATCGATCTGATCACCGAGCAGTCCGAGGTCCAGTTGCGAGCCCAGTTCGATGAAGAAGAATAACAGCAGAAAATCCCGCAACGGGGAAAGGCGGGCAACCGTCCCTTCGCGGAACGGCGTCGAAGCGAGGGCGACGCCGGCCAGCAAGCCGCCGAGTTCCTTGCTCAGACCGAGGTAGTTGGCGATGCTGGCCATTATCGCCGCCCAGCCGATTGCAGCGATGATCAGCAACTCCGGGGAGCGGGCCACCCGCCGCATAAGCGGGTTGGCGGCGTAGCGGACGAACAGCCAGACGAAAGCGATCAGAAACACGCCGGAAATAAAAATTCCGCCCAGTGAGGAAGGACCCGCGCTGTCGGCTGCGCTCTGGCCGATTCCGAGACCCGACAGCACGATCATCGCGATGACCACCACCACATCCTGGACGATCAGAAAACCGATCGCAATCCGCCCATGCAGCGAGTCCACCTCCCGTTTGTCCGAGAGCAACTTGACGATGATGATGGTGCTCGAAAAGGTCAGTGCCACGGCCACATAGACGGACGTGACGGTATCGAGCCCCAGCGCGAGACCGAGAAAGAATCCGAACAGCGAAGTGAACGCCACCTGACCGAGGCCGGTGGCCAATGCCACCGGCCCAAGTGTTCGAATCAGTTTAATGTCGAGCTTCAGGCCTACCAGAAACAGCAGTACGGCGATGCCAAGTTCCGCGAGCAGCTCGACATTCTCCCGCGACCGCACCAGATCCAGCCCCGACGGGCCCGCGAGCACGCCCACCGCGATCAGACTGACCACCATCGGCTGGCGCAACAGCATGCCCGCGAAGCCGAGCGCTGCCGCCAGGGCGAGCAGGGCGGTGAGTTCGTAGAAGAGGGAGGCGTGCACGAAGTCCATGACAGCTTACTTGCTGGTTGAGGCTGACGGACGCTACTGGCCTGATGCTGATGGAAGCGACCGCAGGCTTGCCGATCGGGTGATATCAGCCCAGTGGCGAGACGAAGCCTCTGGGCTTGACCGCCAGCAGCGAACAATCGATTTTCTGCAAGAGGTTTTCTGCGGTGTTGCCAATGACAAAGCCCGGAATACCGGTCCTCGCCACTGTGCCCATCACCAGCAAGCCGATCTCGTTGTCAGCGATGTACTCGGGGATTCGTTGGTCGGGTTCTCCGCGAAGAAGGTCGATCTTTACGTCGCCGGCGATGCCTGAGGCGTTGACCAGAGTCTCCAGATGTGTGCGGTCGTGGCGCTGCACACTCAGACTCGCTGCAATCACGTCGTCGTCGGTGACTCGACTGAAGACACTGTTGCGCAGGTACTCTTCGTAGGCGAGCTCCCCACAGCCAACCACGTGCAATTGACGGTTGTGTTCACGGTCGGCAAGAACTCGGCCGAGCCTCAGCAGATCGTAGCTGAGCGCTTTCTCTTCATCGGTCTCGGCGTGCGGATCGATTGCGACCGCAATTTTTCCGTGGGCGGTGCCATCGTCCGCGGCTTTTCGGCACAGCCACAGCGGACAAGGGCAATCGCGCAGCAGATTCATGTCCAGCGAGCGAAAGCCTCTGCCCCGTGCAGTGGCTTCCACCTGCTTCACCACCAGATCGCAACCTCGGTCGAGTACTTCCCCGACCACCTTGACGGCCGGTGCTCGACCACTGACTACCTGAATATCCACCGCCCCGGGTGATGCGTGTCCCAGGTCTTTGATGTCCTTGCGCAGCTCATCGGCGAGGAACTGCCGATAGCGCTCGCGATAAGCGCTCAGTGAATTCGGCAGAGGCGGGCACAGGACCAGGGCGGAAAAGCGCGCGCCCCCCTCGCCGAGCGCCAGCGCCTGTCGCAAAGCGGCTGTCTCGCCGGGCAGCGCCTGACCCACAAAGAGAATGTTCTGAAAGTGACTCATGACGACTCCTGTGACTTACCCGCGCAGTCTAGAAAACATCATCGGCTCTCGACATGACCGGCGTCATCGCCTGTTCAAAGAGAGGCGTAAAACGCGGCCAGATCACGCATCTGTTCTTCGGTGAGCCGCTTCGCCACGCTGTGCATGATGTGCGCATAAGGTGTGCCGCCGCGTTTGCCGGACTTGAACAGACTCAGTTGCAGGTAAAGATAATCCCCATATTGCCCGGACAGCTCCGGATAGTAGACGTTGCGCAGCTGATCGCCAGGACCATGGCAGTCGACGCAGGCGGGAATGCCTTCACCCGGGATGCCGTCTTCGGCAATAGAGCGACCACGGTCAATCGCATTCGCCTTTCCGGAGAGCTCGGAAGGGGAGAGCTCGGAAAGGGACGGCTCGGAAGGGGAAAGCTCGGGAGGGGAAAGCTCGGAAGCGGCGAACTCGTGAGAGGAGGGCTTGCCACTGGCGATTTCTGCCTCGGCTTCGGGCTGGTCTGCATAGTAGCCGGCCAGATCCAGCATGGCTTGGGGGGCCAGCGCCGATGCAATCGGTTCCATCACACCACTATGACGCTCCCCGCGGGCATAGGCCCGCAAGCTGGCGTAGAGATAGGCTTCACTCTGGTCCGCAAGAATCGGGAAAGCACCGCTGCCCCGGCCAGCGCCTTCGCTGCCATGACAGCGGGCGCAGTTCGCCACGATCTTTTCCAGGCTTTCCCCGGGCGTTCCGCCGAGCCGCGCAAAAGGCGGCGGCTGAGCGGATTCAGCACGTGGCCCGAAGGCCAGCTCGCGGTAAGTGGCTTCGTCCATGTCCGGCAGTCGCTGCAGAAAAGCCACCATCGCCCAGACTTCGTCCTTTCGCTGCTGGGTCGGCCAGGCGGGCATGCCCGTGAATTTGATGCCGTGCCTGACAATCCAGAACAGCTCCTGTGCTTCCCACCGGGGAATCCTTGGCGGCAGGTAGGGCGGATGGGGTGTCATCTGGCCGGGAATCATCGGGCGCTCCTGGCCGGGAGCCCCATGGCAGGGTGCGCAACCGGTGGCATAATGACCGGCACCCTTGAGCACCAGAGCGGGATCGTCCAGGGAAGGAGGCGCTTCGGTGCCCAGCGATCGAAGCTCCACTGCGTTGCGCATCGCCCAATGCAGAAACCAGTCGGTAACCGGCCAGTGACCGGCGCTCGCGGAGACCGGCGCAAAGCCGATCCAGGCGAAGATAAAACCGCCGACCCCAAACAATAGTGCGAATGAGAGCAACCAGGCGATACCCCGCTTCCAGAGGGCAAGTGCCTTCAGTCTGGCGTCGATGTGCCGCAACCGACTGGCCATGGATTCACTCACAGCTCTGGAAGAACACTATGCCAAGCGCCACATAGGCTGTACCAACAAAACTGAGTCCGCATAGCAGCAAGGTGGCAAAGCCGAGGAAACGATGACGGTCGGCGGCGGTGTTCAGATCGTGAGGCACGGTGGCCCGCCCATATTTGTGACGGCGCCAGGCACCCCAGGCGGTGAGCCCGATGCCGGATAGCGCCAGCAGAGTGAATACTGCAATGGCAAGGCGGGCGCAGGACAGCGAACCGGTACGGCCCGCCACCTTGGCGCACCAGACAGCCGCCGTGATGTAGGACAGTAAAAAATGCGCGGACCAGATCAACGGACCGAGAATAAGCAGCCAGAGACTTTCGCGCCGCTCGGGAAGCTCCCGCAGTTCGGGTCTGACGGTGATTTCGCTATCCTCGGTATTTTCGCTCATTCCAAACTGTGTCGCCTTAGGTCAGTAACGGAAAGCCGCCGATGACCGCCGTTGTCACCAGGACTGTGATAGCCATGAAGTGCCAGTACAAGGTCACGTTCTGAATGTCGATGTCGTATTCGAAGGTCATTCGGCCGGCGAAGCGTCTGGCCATGCAGTACAGCTGCATGATCACACCCAACCCCAGGTGCAGAGCGGTCCAGATCACCAGGATCCAGACAGTGGCCGGGTATACATGGCTCACGGGATCCATGTCGGCCAGCCAGGGCCCCGCGGCAAGCGCCGCAATCCCGGCAGTGGCGAACACGATCGCAGTGACAAGCGCGCTGTAGAAGGCGCCACTTCGGGCCTGTCTGTTCCAGCGTCGGGCCAGCACGGTCATGATCCAGGAGCCGAGCAAGATCCCTGCCGCGAGAAGGGGCCAGCCAAAGCCGGGGCCGGAGGCCGAGGCCGGGGGAAAATCCTCATTGACTGTCCAATAGAAAAAATAGCCGAACACCAGGCCCAGGAAGGCGGTGACATCCGCGACCATGGTGATGAACATCGCCCACCAGCCGACCGATTGTGAGCCGGAGCCATACAGCGGCAGCGTCATGCCGAGTCCCACATGCTTTTCCCTTTTCTCGGGAATCTTGGCGGTTCCGGTCCAGAGCCAGTAGAGGATCGCGGCGAGCGCCAGGGCGGCGCTGATCATTGCCGCCGTGTACCACTTGTAGGTGGCGAAGATAAAAAAGCCACCGGTGAACATCGCCGCCCAGAAGGTTTTGAAGGTGGGTCCGGGAACCCGCAGACACTGGATGGGCACCGCGTCAATGCTGGTGCTGATCATGGTTTCCCGCTTGCCTTCCTCCGCATCGGGAAGATAGAAACGGCCATTGTCCACATCGTCGAGGAAGTTCGGTTGATCCCAAAGCGGATACCGGCTTTTTACCAGGGGAATGGTTCGCGCGCCCCAGGGCTTTGCCGGCATTTCCGCCATCCATTCCAGTGTGCCGGCATTCCAGGGATTGCGCTTCGCATAAGGCTGATTCTTCTTTGGCCGAACCACTTCATAGACAAGGCAGGCAAAACCCGCGGCCAGAACGTAAGCGCCAACGGTCGACGTCATGTTCAGAATGTCGTAGCCCGGTGCGTCCATGTAGGTGAATACCCGTCGTGGCATCCCCAGTAATCCGCTCAGATGCATCGGCATGAAAGCCACGTTGAAGCCGATGAACATAAACCAGAAAGCCACTTGTCCGGTTTTTTCCGACAGGGTTTTGCCGGTAACCATGGGATAGAAGTAGTACAGGCCCGCGGACACTGGAAACAGCACACCGCCAATCAGAACATAATGCAGGTGCGCCACCACGAAGTAGGTGTCGTGCACCTGAAAGTCGAAGGGCGCAACGGCTACCATCACACCGGTGAGACCGCCGATGACGAAAATCGCCAGCGCTCCGGTAACGAACAACATTGCCACGTTGCGAACGAACTTCCCCGCCAACGCGGTGGCAAGAAAGCAGAAAATCTGCACGCCGGTGGGAATCGCCACCGCTTCAGAAGCGGCAGAGAAAAAAGACAGCGATATGCCCGGCAGCCCGGTGGTGTACATGTGATGCACCCAGAGGCCGAAGCTGACAAAGCCGGTGCCGACCGCCGCCAGCACTACCCAGGTGTAGCCGACGATGGGCCGCTGGGCAAACGTCGGAACGATCATCGCGACCAGCGCAATGGCCGGAAGAAAAATGATGTAGACCTCCGGATGGCCGAAGATCCAGAACAGATGCTGCCAGAACAAGGGATCCCCACCGCGATCGGGATCGAAGAAGGGCCAGTCGAAGGCGCGTTCCATCTCCAGCAGCAGGTCGCCCGCAATCAGGGGAGGGAAGGCGAACAGGATCATCCCGGCAACCACCAGCACATACCAGGCATAGAGAGGAATCATGTTGATGCGCATGCCCGGCGGACGCGTCTTGAGCACGCCGACGATCAACTCCACCGCTGCGGCAATCGAGGCAATTTCGATGAAGGACAATCCAAGCAACCAGATATCCGCGCCGATACCTTCCTGGTATTTGGTGGTGAGTGGCGGGTACATGAACCAGCCCCCGCGCGGAGCCGCGTCAAAAAAGACCGAGCCACAGACGAAGATGCCGCCAATCACGAAACACCAGAATCCGTAAGCGGACAGGCGAGGGAAGGGAAGATCCCGCGCGCCGAGAATCTGCGGCAGGATCATGATGGAAAAGGCTTCGAAAATCGGCACCCCGAACAGGAACATCATGATCGATCCGTGCAGGGTGAAGAACTGGTTGTAGGTTTCCGCCGAAAGGAAATCGTTTCCCGGCACCGAGAGTTGGGTGCGCATCAGCAGCGCCAGCACGCCGGCAAACAGAAAAAAGATGAAAGCGCCGACGGTATACCAGAGTCCGACCTCGGTGTTGTTCACTGCCGACCAGTAACGCCAGCCCGGCGGTGCTTCCCAGGGCTTGGCGAGTCGCGCTTCCTGTGCGCGGCGCTCCTCTTCATTCTTGGGGATCTGATTCTGGTGCGACATGTCCGTCATTGCAAACCGCTCAGGTAAGCCGCCATCGCCTGCAACTGCTCATCCGGGAGCATCCCGAAGGAGGGCATCTTGACGCCGGGTTTGATTTCTTCGGTATGGGCGATCCAGCGTCGGAAGGCTTCGGGGGTGGTCGGCAGAATGTCCGCTCCCAAACTGAGCCGGCTGCCTACATGAGTGAGATCGGGCCCGATCTCACCATCGGCAGATGTGCCCCGGATGGTATGACAGGCGCTGCAGCCATTGGCGAAAAAACCTTTCTTTCCCTGGCGGGCCAGGGCCGAACGTGGTGCTGCGGCGGGCTCGGCCTGAGTGGCAAGCCAGTCTTCGAAGTCCTCAGCTTGCATGACTACGACCTTGAAGTTCATCAAGGCATGGGAGGTGCCGCAATATTCTGCACAGACACCGCGAAAAACGCCGACGCGGGTGGGTTCCAGAACCAGCTTGTTGATACGGCCCGGAATCATATCCACCTTGCCGCCAAGAGAGGGTATCCAAAAGGAGTGAATGACATCAGGGCTGTCGAGAATAAACTCAATACGCTTGCCCAGGGGCAGGCGAATCTCGTTTGCCAATTCGGTGGACTGGTCTTTTTGCCCCAGATAACGAACACGCCACCACCAGCGTTCGCCAGTGACAGCGATTCGCAGATCGGCGCCCTCAGTCGTGCGAAGGTCCGCCATCAGGCGAAAGCCGAAGACGAGAAGCAAGGTGAGAACGACCGTGGGGAATATGGCGCCGCCACCAATGATGAGCCAGCGGCTGGCATTGGCGCTATGGCTACTGCGCTTGGGACGCGATGCATATACGGCAATGCCGAACACGATGAGCCAGATGACGAAGGCAAAACCCGCCATCCACCAGAACAATGTCAGTATCCGTGCCGCGCCGGTGCCGGCCGGTGACAGAGTGGATTGGGGTCCGTCACAGCCCGTGAGCGTGAACAACAGTGTGCAGCCAAACGTGAACAGACAGGCACGGCCAATCGGGCAGGCAGCGGCAGGCATCTCTGCCTTTGTACGTGTTGCGGAGCGTCGATTGACAATCACCTTCCCTGTCCCGGTCTCACATTTTTCGCAGTGCTCGCGCTGCAGCTAATGCGTTGAGAGTTCCCGAAAAACCAAGATGTTCCCGCTGCAACCGATCTTGCTTCGACGGATCTGGTGTGCAGATTGCCTGAACTAATCGTTGAGTTCGGCACCGAACAGACGCGGACCCAAGGGAATTATTGTCGAGGAAAAGAGAGGGATAGCGACGGAGAGGCTCTGAATGGGATTTTCCCTGTGGTGGTCGGCGCTCGGAACGCTGATCGTTCTTTTCGCCATTTTCGATTTCTACACGACCACCGTAACGGTGAGTGGCAGCGGCCCCATGTCCAAATGGCTGGCGCGGCGGGTTTGGGTGGGCTTTCTGGCAATTCATCGACGTAAGCCCAATCATCGCCTGCTCGCCGCCGCAGGCCCTTGCATCGTGCTGGTCCTTATCCTCGGCTGGTTCTTTTTCTGTTGGCTCGGCTGGTTTCTGATCTTCTGTGGCAGCGAAAGCAGCGTAATCTCTGCCAAGACCACTCTGAACGCCAGCATCGTCGAGCGTATCTATTTTTCGGGTTACACCCTTATGACCATCGGCTATGGCGACTTTCGGCCGCCTAACACGCCTGGGCAGATTATTTCAGTCCTTTGCGGACTCAATGGCTTGTTTCTGGTAACGCTGGCGATTACCTACAGCATTCCAGTGGTCAGCTCCTCCGTCGACAAGCGCAGGCTTTCGACCCTGATTCATTCCATCGGTCACAACAGCAAGGAAATTGTCGAGAAAAGCATTGGCAGTGGCGACTTCCAATTTCTGGTCAGCCAGCTTCAACAGATAACCAGCGATGTCGCGTCGATTTCCGAAAAGCATCTGGCTTACCCGATTTTGCTGTACTTCCATGCTCCGAGTCGCGACGCAGCGATGCCATTGACGCTGAGCCGCCTCGATGAGGCACTCAGCCTTGTCGCCTTCGCCTTTCCCGATACACCGCAGCAAACCCGCTCGCAAATTGCGATGAGCCAGGAGGTGATTGCAAACTTCCTGGGGATTCTTCATGCAAACTTCATCTCCGAAGCAGACCACATACCGGCACCGCCGGATTTCATGCAGATCGACTCGCTGAAGCAGTCGCCCATGACGCGCGATGAAATACAGGAACATCTGGCGACTCTGGAGCGACGCCGCCAATTGCTTGCTTTCGTAGAGGCCGACGGCTGGCGTTGGACGGACGTCAATGAAACGGATCACGACGAGAGCAAAAGAAAGCTGTGATGCTGGAAATCATTCTCATCGGACTCGCGGTTGCGCTGACGGCCGGCTATTTCATAGTGACCCGCAGCCAGCGCGTACCGAAGCTGAAGCTTGAGGACAAAGTGCTGCCCGATATCCGTGAGGGTTTGCCAATGATAGCCGGACTTACCAGCGGGATTGTGTTCGACGGCAACGAGGTTGAGATCTATCAGGACGGTGCAATGCTGGATCGCATCATGGCCGAAATCCGTGAGGCCAAAACGAGCGTTCACTTCACGACCTTCGTTTGGAACAAAGGCGAGTTGGAAAAGGATTTCGTCGATCTACTGAACCAGAAAGTTCGCGAGGGTGTAAAGGTCCGTGTTCTGGTGGATTATGTCGGAGCAAAAAGAGCCGGCGAGCGCGAACTCGACACCTTGCGAAAAGGCGGGGTGGAGCTCGCAGAGTACCATCCACTGACCTTTTTCAGCCTGCGCCGCTTCAACAATCGCATGCACCGCAAAATCCTCGTGGTGGATGGTGTTGTTGGCTGCACATTCGGGCACGGCATCGCCGACACCTGGCTCGGCAACGCCGAGGACAAGGATCACTGGCGGGATACGGGAGTTCGCATGCGAGGGCCGGCGGTGGCGGCCTTGCAAAATATCTTTGCCAAGGACTGGATCAGCAGCAGCGGGAGCGTTCCGCTGGAAGCCGAATGTTTTCCCCCTGCCCAGGCAACCGGCCCTGTTACCGCCCACGTGGTCAACAGCCAGGCAGGGGATGTGCATTCTTCGGTCGCTCTGCTGTACATGCTCGCGATCGCCAGTGCGCGCAAGGAAATCATTATTCAGAATCCTTATTTCACCCCGGATCCTGTCATACCCGCGCTGCTCGCCAAGATGTCGAGGCGTGGTGTCGACGTGCATCTGATGGTCCCTGGAGAGTTTACCGACAGCCCCTTTGTGCGCCGTGCGGGACAGCGTTTGTACCGGCAACTGCTGGAAGCGGGTGTGCGACTCTATGAATTCAAACCGACCCTGATGCATCAGAAAATCGTCATTGTCGATCGGGTTTGGTCCCATATCGGCTCCACCAATTTCGATGCGCGATCCCTTGCACTCAATGCGGAAATTGGAGTAGGGCTGCTGGACGAAAATGTCGCAGCAAAGTTTGTGGAGGCATTTCAGGGTGACTTGCAGCGTAGCCGCGAACTGACGCTGGACGAATGGATGCGGCGCTCCTGGTTCCAGCGAGTGCTGGACTGGAGTGCCTACCAGCTCCATGGACAGATATGATAAAAAAGAAGGGCTCTAGATAACGATAATAAAAGTATCCGGCACCTTGAACTTCATTGTGGAACCTGAGTCACAACAGAAAGCCCGCTTAGCTGCTAGATTCCTAGTCAGCTGGGTAGTAGTCAGTTGGCCAACCGTCCTTGACCAAGAAAGTATTTGACAAAGAAAATGTTTGACAAGCGATGGTTAACAAGCGTGGTTGACAAGGAATTGTAACCGGCACGTGGCAAGCGGTTTGAAGCTGTTGATTTTTGAACGCGGTGGCTACAAAGACCGCATTAACTTAAGGGATTCAGTCTCGTTAGCCATGAGGGCACGAGTTTCCTTGAGGGTATAAAAACAATCGTGGTATTCGATTTTATTCTTTCCCAAAGCAGTAATTCACGCTCCAGATATCGCCTCGCATCACTGTTCGTGTGTTGCGCCGTATTTGCGGTGGCCATTTGGCAGTTTCCACAGCGGGAACCGGCGCCCTTCCTGACCGAGTCAGCGGAAAAGTCCGCGAGCCGTTCCGAACTCCGAAAACCTGCTCGCCAAGAGCCCGAATTCAAAGCCCAATTCGCCTCCGAAAGCATCGATGATCATGTCCATTCGGCCTCAATCACGGGGCTTGCCAATGGTGATTTGATGGCCGCGTGGTTCGCGGGAACCCGCGAAGGTGCCCGGGACGTGGAGATTCGCGGGGCCCGCTTCGATGCACAACGACAGGAATGGGGTGATGAGTTCGTCCTGATTTCCCGCGATACCACCGAAGCCGTTTTGCAGCGGCATATTCGCAAACTAGGGAATCCGGTACTGGCGGAAGCCCCCAATGGCCGTCTTTGGCTGTTTTACGTCTCGGTGTCCGTCGGGGGCTGGGCCGGCAGTGCAATCAATGCGATGCACTCTGATGATAATGGCCTGAACTGGTCCGAGCCTCGACGCCTCATCACCTCGCCGTTTTTCAATATCAGCAATCTGGTACGCAATCCCCCTGTATTTCACGCGGATGGTTCCTTCGGACTCCCCATCTATCACGAATTTTTGGGCAAATTCCCCGAATATCTTTATATGAGTGCCGATGGACGCATTCTGGACAAGTATCGGATCGGGATGGGAAGAACGTCCCTGCAGCCGGTGGTGGTTCCGCTGGATGCAAACCGGGGGCTGGCGCTGTTGCGAAACTCCGGCGAGGCTTCCGGTCGCGTGCTGGCCAGCTTCACCAGTGATCGGGGAAAAACGTGGAGCGAGTCGGCGCCCATGGCTCCCTGGAATCCCAATTCGGCAGTAGCCGCCGTCGGCGAAGGGAACGGTAGTGGGGATGTACTCGTTGCCCTGAACGACCTGCGCGATGGCCGCTTCCGGCTTTCCCTCTATGAGGTGGACCAGAATCTCAAGGACTGGCGGCAGCTGGAGGTGCTCGATCAGGCGCCGGTTCTGCAGGAAACCCTGGCGGCCGATCTGTTTCGGGGCACAGTAGCCCAGCGCTTTACCGCGGTTTCCGGCGGCTCGGGCGAACCTGTCCCCGCGCGGCTCGAGGAGATGATCAGCGAAAGCATGTCCCGCGTTTGCGACGACGGCATGTGTGAGTTCAAGTATGAATACCCATCGATGATTCGGACCCGCGACGGTTATTTTCATCTGGTCTATTCATGGCACAACACATTGATCAAACACGTCGTATTTAATCAGGCCTGGTTGGAGACGCAGTGATGACGATGCCCGAAGTCCTTAGCCATCTCAGCTTCACGCTGTTGCTGTTCTTCATCTTGCCGACGGGGCATCTGGCCTGTGCGGGTCGTGCGTTGTTGCTTATTTTGGCGGGAGCGTTCAGCTTTGTGAATGTCGGCGGGTTGACGCTGGCGGAATATACCCGCAGCTACGCAGACGAGCTCTCGATGGTCAGTGTGCTATGGCTGCTTTATGCGGGATTGAGCCAGGTATTGAACAAGCCCGTTGTGCCGCTGCTACCGCAGATCCAGTTTGCGGCGGTAATCGCGCTGGCTGGTTTCATTCTGTATCCGGCGGCGCTGGGGCTCAGCATTGTTGATCCCTACCGCTGGGGCTTTTCGCCCCGCGGACTCTTGCTGGCGGCATTTGCCAGTTGCGTGCTGTGGTGGGCGCTTCGCAACTACTTTGCAATGGTGATGACGACGGCGGCCACGGTCCTGTTTGTGCTCGACATCAAAACGTCGAACAATTACTGGGACTACCTGATAGATCCCTTGCTGTGGCTCTACTGTTGCGCCTATCTGATCAGATTGGGCATGGGGCGCCTCTGGGCGCTATACCGCGGACGGGCAGTGGAGTCGGCGCCGGCCTATGTTGCTCGCGAAGTTTGATGCGGCTTCTGTGCTAAGCTAGCGGGCGACTTCGTAGCCTCGATGCAGCGCATGCGGGAGTCCCGACTGCGCTGCACTCATCCGGGCTGCTGATTAGACGTTAAGTTTTCTCCCTCCACGGTATCGCAATGAACTGGATACACTCACGACGCCTCCAGTATTTCGCCGGCGGCATAGCCATTTTGTTCCTGCTATTTGCCTTGCTGCGCTTCGTTTTCCTCTTCGCCTTTTCCGGCCTGGAAGTAGGAGAGCGGGGTGCGACGGCAGAATTCTGGGACACTTTATTGATCGGCCTCAGCTTCGACCTGAGGCTCGCAATCCTTGCCATGCTGCCGCTGGCGCTTTTGCTGATCTTTCCCCGCTTCAACCTGCTGCGTTGTCCACGCCTTCGCCTCGTGGCGCGAACTTATCTGGTGCTTGCGGTATTTGGCCTGCTGTTGCTCTATTTTCTCGACTTTGGCCATTACGACTACCTCGGCGTTCGCTTGAATGCGACGGTTTTCCGCTTCGCCGGCAATACGGATATTTCCACGACCATGTTGTGGCAAAGCTATCCGGTTGTCTGGATCACGCTTGGTTGGGCGCTGGGTGGTCTTGCTGTGTTCGCGCTGTTTCTGCAGTTGGAAAAACGCATTTTCTCGAGACCGCCCATCGCCGTTTCCCGCTCGGGCTGGGCCGCTGCCTGGGTGGTCAGTTCGGTGTTCGTGTTCTTCGGGCTGATGGGGCGGGTTACTGATATCAACCTGTCCAATCCGGTTCCGCTACGCTGGAGTGACGCATTCTTTTCGGGCGATGCGCGACTGGCGGCGATCGGCCTCAATCCGGTACTGTTCCTCTACGACACCAGTAAAATCGAAGAGCAGCCTTACGACAAGACGCTGGTTGCGGAGCACTATGACCTGGTGGCGGACTATCTGGGCGCTGAGCCCAGAGATCGCGACAACCTGAGCTTCAGCCGGACCCTCGGTCCCCAGGCGCATCGTATTCAGAGCGATCGGCCACCCAATGTCGTATTTGTGATGCTCGAATCGCTCGGCGCCAGCCGTGTCAGCGCCTATGGCAATCCGCTGGAAACCACGCCCAATCTGGACGCTATCGCTCGCGATGGCTGGTTCTTCAGGCATTTCTTTGTACCGGTCACCGGCACGGCGAAGACGGTCTGGGCGAGCATCACCGGCATCCCCGATGTGAGCCGCGAGGAGACCGCAACGCGCAATCCTCTGATCACCGGTCAGAATACGGTGATCAACGCTTTCGACGGCTACGAAAAGCTTTACATGATCGGTGGTGCCGCCGGTTGGGCGAATATGAATGCGCTGGTCGAGCAAAGCATCGAGGGCGTGACCCTCTATCAGGAAGGCTTCTGGAAGGGGCCCAATGTGGATGTCTGGGGCATTTCCGATCTGCAGCTGTTCAAAGAGGCCGACGAAATCCTGCGCAGCCGGTCCAGCGACAAACCCTTTTTCGCGATCATTCAAACCGCGGGCAACCATCGGCCTTTCACGATTCCCGAAGACCGCGAGGATTTCGAAGAGCTGAATCCTCCGCTTCAGGAAGTGGAGCAGTGGGGCTTTCGCAGCGTGGCCCAATACAACGCTGTGCGCTTTCTCGATTACAGCGTCGGCCGTTTCATGGAAATGGCCAGAGAGAGTGGCTATTTCGATAATACAGTTTTTGTTTTCTATGGCGACCACAATAACCGCGTGACCCGCCTGCCGCACATGCCGCCCATTTACGAGCAAATGTGGCTGGAGAGCAACCACGTACCACATATGATCTATGCGCCCAAGCTCATTGAGCCACAGGTCATCGATGAGGCCACCGCGCTAATGGACGTTCTGCCCACTGTCGCTGGTCTCGTGGGGCTCGAGTACACCACGCGGACCATGGGACGCGATTTGCAGCTAACCCGCCAGGGCAAGGATCGGGCGGTTCCTCTGGTGCTGGTTGAGGGAAGCTTTCCAATTATCGGTGCGGTAACCAGTGAATTTCTGTTGAAAATGAACCACGACGGATCCGACCCCAGCTTGCACAGGATGGGTTCGGACGATCCAAAGGAAGACGTTTCCACCCAGCATCCGGAAACCTTCGACTACCTTCGACGCTTTACGCGTGGCGCTTACGAAACATCGCGATACATGCTTTACGATAATGCGCGCAAGGACTGACAGTCCGGTCACCAGTCTCCAGCTTTTCCCTGGCGACTGGCGACTGGCGACTGGCGACTATTTTGTTTTCTGTCTCACCCCCTTCATCGCCTCACTCCAGGGAATCAACTGGTCCAGCATTTTCGTCACCGCTTTCTCCTGGTGGGGCGCCGGTTTGAATTCACTCATGTTCTCGAAGTCAGTGAACAGGGACAGCATGACCTGATTGCGCACGTCGGCAATCTGTAGTTCGCCCATAACCAGCCGCAGTCGTTCCACCGCGCGAACCCCGAGCGCGCTACCGTAGCTGACGAAGCCAGCCGCTTTGTTGTTCCACTCCAGGTATAGGTAGTCCAAAGCATTTTTCAGCGCCGCCGGAATACCGTGGTTGTACTCCGCGGTGACGAAAACGAAGCCGTCAAAGCCATCGATTTTTTCTGCCCAGCGTTTCGTGTGCTCCTTGCTGTACTCGTGCTTGGCAGGGGGCACGGGTTCGTCGAGCAAGGGCAGATTCACCTCGGCAAGGTCTATGAACTCGAACTCGGCGTCCTGGCGTTGGCGGGCCAGCTGAAAGAACCACTTCGCCACCGCCTCGCCGTTGCGATTGGGGCGGGTGGAACCGAGGATGACGGCGATTTTGACCATAAGCTTCCCCCTTTCAGAGCTTCCATTTTTTCGTGCCTTTCCACCATATCCCACAAGCACAACGCGTTCCGTGCTAACCGGCTCTTGCCAGCACAGCGTTGCCCTGTCGGCGGCTGCTTGCTACATTGGGCCGGCTTCGTGAGTTTTCCTGGTCCTGGACACAAATTCGCGCAGCGGTGAGTTGATCCAGTCTGCCGGGTTGTAGCTTGGTGTTGCCGATATATTCTCCCTAAATGGCCCTTTAGAGATGACCTTTCAGTTTATTCCTGAGTTTGCGCGAGTCTATCTTGCTGTCTTTTTTACCTTTGTCGCGGTCTTCTACACCTTCCGAATCATCACAAAAAAGCAACGTCACTCGTTGGATACGGTTTTTCCAGGTCCGCGTTTTTCGGCAAGCTGGTGGAATCACCTAGCCTTCAGATTCTTCCGGGCTGCGATCTGGATGGTCTGCCTGCTGCGGTGGCCGTTTCCGGGTATCGATGCCTACCTTGGGATTCTTCCCGGACTCAATGTGGCGCCAGTCGTATCCACTGGACTGCTGTTGCTGACCTCAGGATTCGCGCTGGCAATCTCGGTGCATTTTCACTTGGGCAGGCACTGGAGATCAGGCATCGATCCCGACGGACCGGCATCGTTGCGAACCGATGGGCTCTATCGTTTTACCCGCAATCCCATGTTTGTGGGCGTTGCCGCTGCCCAGCTGGGTTTTTTCCTTTCCTTGCCGTCTGTATTCACCGGACTGTGTCTGATCATCGGCTTGTACACCCTTCACCGTCAGATTCTGGCTGAGGAGGAACACCTTGAAGGCGCTTTTCCAGATCATTACCCGGTTTACAAAAGGCATGTCCGGCGGTGGCTCTAGGTAAAACGCGCCCAGCGGCCAAATGAGGCTGGGTCAAGACGTATGAGCGCGAGCCCCGAAGCCGGGAAAAACACACGGACACGATTGCCCGGCAGCATCTGGGCGCTTGGCTTCGTCAGCATGTTCATGGACGTTTCCTCGGAGATGATCCACGCCCTGCTGCCGGTTTTTCTGGTCAGTGTGCTCGGCGCAAGTACGGTCATGGTCGGCATTGTCGAAGGCCTTGGCGAAGCCACCGCGTCCGTCACCAAGTTGTTTTCCGGCTGGCTGAGCGATCGGTTCGGCAAGCGCAAATTCCTGACCGTCCTCGGTTATAGCCTGGGCGCTCTCTCGAAACCGCTGTTCGCGGTTGCGCCCAGCGCGCCCTGGGTGCTCTTCGCCCGATTTTCGGACCGCGTTGGCAAGGGCATTCGAGGGGCGCCGCGCGACGCCTTGGTAAGCGACCTGGCTCCGGCGGGACTCAGGGGCGCGGCATTCGGCTTGCGACAGTCTCTCGATACCGTTGGCGCTTTTGTCGGACCGCTGCTGGCGATAGGGCTGATGGCGCTGTTCGCCAACGACTTTCGACTTGTTTTCTGGATTGCAGTGGTGCCTGGCCTCGCTGCCGTCGCCATCCTGATCTTCGGTGTTCGCGAGGGGGGAAACATTCCGCGCCAACAGGCGGCTCGCTTTCCTCTGCGACGACGGGAGCTCCAGAGGTTGGGCTCTCTGTACTGGGGAGTCGTGGCGGTGGGCGGTGTATTGACGCTGGCCCGCTTCAGTGAGGCCTTCCTGGTACTGAGGGCGGCGGATTTCGGCCTCACTCCCGCGCTGGTTCCGCTGGTCCTGGTCGTAATGAATCTGGTGTACGCCGGTTCTGCTTATCCGGCCGGCGTGCTTTCTGATCGCCTGGGTCGCCAGCGCATCCTGGCAGGCGGATTCGTTGTGCTGATTGCCGCGGATGTTGTTCTGGCGACGGCTACCAATCTCTGGGTCGTCATGGGCGGCGTCGCGCTTTGGGGCCTGCACATGGGTATGACTCAGGGCCTGCTCGCGGCCCTAGTCGCCGAGACGAGCCCAGCCAACGCCCGTGGTACCGCCTTCGGTCTCTTCCATCTGATCACCGGCGCCGTGCTGCTCCTGGCCAGCGTAATCGCTGGAATGCTATGGGACTTGCTTGGCGCTTCGGCCACTTTCTGGGGCGGAGCGATTTTCACCGGAATTGGCCTGATAGGCCTGGGTATCGTTGCTTATCGAAAGCGATAAGTCACTTACTCAAACGAGGGCGTTCGGGCCGCGCGCAGACCGACCTGCTGAAACTCACTCAAGAACTCATTGAGTTTGCTGGTCTTCGCCGGCGGTTTTGCGACTTTTGTTCTGGTGTCCGCGGGCTTGGAATCGCTGGTGAAGTAAGGTGCTTCCGGGCAGGTACTGCCGGGCAGGGTTTATGCGTGTCGAACAGGCTTCCAGAACAGGAGGGCATGCAATGAGAAACTCAGCGATGGCGCTGTTATTCGCCAGTGTACTTTCCTTCGGTCTGTTTGCTCAGCCGGATAGCCAGAACAAACCTGAATCCGGGATGCACCATCGGGGCATGATGGGCGACCAGATGGGCGAGATGCATGAGCAGATGGAAGAGATGCGTCAACTCATGCAGGAGATTAAAAACACTCGCGATCCGCAACGGCGTGAGGAGTTGTTGCGCCGCCACGAGCAGGCGATGCAACAGGGGATGCACATGATGGATCAGGGCCAGATGCATGGTCAGGATCGCAGTATGGAAGAGCGCATGCAGGGAATGCAGAACCGCATGGAAATGATGCAACAGATGATGAATCAGATGATTGAGCACCAGGCGCAGCGGCTCGACGCTGAACCCTCTCGCTCAACTCCTCATGAGGAGAACACCACCCCTTAGAGGCTACTCCAGGTTCAGCCTTGACCTGCGGCGCCAACGCCGAAACCGGATTTCGCAAAGCGCCACGCCAAGAATGGTGAGGGCCGCGCCCGCAATCAGCGGCAGAGTCAGCGGCTCGCCCAGCAATGTTGCGGCGGCAAACAATGCGAACACCGGCGCGAGCAGCGTAAAGGGGACCAGCCGGCTGACATCACTGGTATTGATCAGGCTGTACCAGATGCCGTAAGCGAGAATGCTCGACCCCAGTACGGTGTAGGCCACTCCCGCCCAAGCCGGCCACTGGGCCTGCGCCAGACTTCGCCATTGACCCGATTCGATCAACAGCGAAAGTGCCAGTAGTTGCGGCACCGCGAACAGCGCCATCCAGGCGGTCAGCATGAAAGGGTCGAAGGGGCCGAAGCGCTTGATGATGGTATTGGCCACCGCCCAGGCAAACGCGGCGGCGACAATCATTGCGAGGCCCGGAATGTCGGTGGCGACTTCGGGCGCACCGGCCAAGAGTGCAACGCCCGAGAAGGCCACCGCCACCCCCAGAATACGCCGCCAGCCCAGTGTCTCGCGAAACAGGACCACCGCGAGCAGCGTGCTGAAAGGCACCCCCAGTTGGGTGGCAATGGCCGCGGTGGAGGCTTCAATGCGGGACAGGCCGGTGAACATCAGGCCGAAGTGCAGGCCGCCCAATGCAGCCGAAATCGCGAGCACGGGAAGTAGCTCCTGCCGGGAGGGGCGTTTTGCAAAAGGCAGCACCAACGCAGCCACGAAAGCGAAACGCAGCGTCAGCAAAAAGATCGGGGGAAAGTCCCCGGTGCTGACCTTTACCGCCACGAAGTTTCCGCCCCACAGTGCCGCGACCAGAATCACCAGTAAAATCGAGCGTGCCGGCATCAACTCTCCCGCTTTTGGACTTCAAAAAGGGCGCAAAGCATACAGGTTCTCTGCCGATTTCGCAGTTCGCTTTTCCGTACTTGTAAGCGGCACGATGATTGAAATCATAACGACCAAGATGAGAAATCGTATGTAGGCTAGACGTCGGAATCCGAACCGGCGGAGTGGTCGGGCAGCTACTGCTCGAAGTCAGCGTTAGGAGGTGACAATGAAAGTGGAAAAACTGCACGATCTGGTCGAATGGACACGACAGACTCACCAGCACCTCGGCGAAGCTTTCGCCCGTGCCGGCGATTCGCAGCAGGAAGCCCGGGCCAAGCACCTGCTTCAATATCTCGCCGACCATGAAAAGCGCCTGGCTGGCGTCGTGAGCCGATTCGAACAGGAGGCTAGCGCGAAAGCCCTCGACACCTGGGTGGGCGACTATCTGTCGCAAACGCCGATCGATCCGCAACGAACGGGTGTAGTGCCTTACGAGAGCATGAGCTTCGATGAGATCGCGACGGCGGTCGTCGACACCCACGACCAAATCATCGATCTCTATCGTTATCTGAAGGGAAGGGCGGACAATCCGGAAGCGCGACAGCTTGCCGAGGATCTTCTGTCCATGGAAGAACAGGAGGCGGTGGCGCTAGCGGATCAGGCCAATAGGTGAGTGCGGCTGCGACCCGGGCGAACACACGGTTCGCCCGTGCTGCTTATGGCACTGCACCCGTCACCCGCGATGCGCTAATCCGCAAGTTCACTCTTCCTGAAAGTCCTGGATAACGTACTCCCCGGTATCGCTTTCCACGAAGTTGAAGCGAATCGGATCACCCACCGTCAACTCCTCCAGACGCTGCTGGTCGGCCAGGCCAAACTGTCGGGTTCCGGCAGGCAGCTCGAGCCCGGGCACCGGTGCGTGCTCGACAGTGAGTTCACCGACGGCCGGATCAATGGCCGTGATGATGCCCCGGGTCACGTGGCCTTCCTTCATTCCCAAATCTTCGTCCACCTGCAGGGGCGCGATTTCCTCTTCTTCGTTCTCGAAATCCTCCACTTCCTGCGCGCAGCCCGCAAGCAATGCGGTGAGTGTCGTCAGGATCACCAGTGCCTTCTTCATGGAATACCTCCTGTTTTTGAAGGGACTTTCTGTCTTAGTGCCTGCAAACGCCGCTCTGTTCAGTTTGCCTCCCGACAGGTGTACCAGCCCCGATAGCCCACGATCAGACCCTGCTCGAGGGCGAACAGCATGTTGGCCGGCCAACGCCGCATGCCATCGCCGGACTCCACGCCCTCTTGGGGGAGCGGCTCGACGGTGATGCCGACCGGCCCGGACTCGAAGCGACCGCCGTTTATCAGATCCGGCAGGCTCTCGGGTCCTTGTGGCTCGAGACGTACCAGGTGACCCTGGAGTTTGAGAATGCCGGAGAGCGTTCCGCCTTCGGCTGACGGGCCGGCGACGAACACGGGCCTGCCCGCAATGGTGTAAGAGAAGCTGCAGTACTGGCCAGCCCCGATCAACCCGCTGAATTCAGAGCTGTCCATACTGCTGGGGTCGAGAGTCCCGAGCGCCGGGCTGTTCAATGCTTCCCTGGCTGACATCAAGGTGGCGGGCCGGTCTTCCATGGTGCGGGTGCGGGTGCCTTCGCCCCCGTCCTCCTCGAGCACTTCGATCAGGTATTTCATTTCGGAGATTTCCCGGCGCTGCGCCTCGATGATTTCATCGGCCAGTTTGCGCACGCGAGGATCGTCGATCCGTGCCCGTTCACTGGTCATTACCGCAATGGAGTGATGGGGCACCATGGCTTCCATGTAATCGACCCCGCTGATGGTGATCTGACTACGCACCAGCCACAAGCTGCCGGCAAACACCAGCACACTGCCGGCGTAAATCCCGACATTGATCCAGGTGTTGCGGTACATGGCGAGCATAAAGCTCAGCATGATGATCGCCATCGATGCGCCCATCAGGAAGGCCATCCACAAGCGGGTTTCGCTCCACAACACGTGCTCGAGCGCATAGGTGTTCAGATACATCAGGCCGAACATAACGACCGTGGACGTAGCGATCATGGCGGCGAAGCGCCAATAGGACATTTTCATCTGCAGCCTCCTGGCAGTCGGAATCATTGGCGGCTGCCAAGGATTCTTTACTTTCTCCCGGACCATGGACTGACTGCGCCCCAACCGAGTTTCCCGGAAGCGGCCCGGCACGTATTGCAGGGCAGGGGAGTTCTCAACCGGAACGCTCTTTGAATGACAAGCTATGACTCATTCATCCGACCGAAAGGGAGGTGTGCAATGGCTACAGCAAGCAACTTTAAATCGAACGTGAGAATAGCCAGCGGACTCAACGTGCTGATCGGCGTTTGGCTGATTGCGGCGCCATGGATTCTGGGCTATGGCGTCAATGCCGCGATCTGGAATGACGTGATCGTAGGTGTCGCATTGCTGGTCCTGGCAGGGATTCGCGTGGCGATGCCCGGACGGTACGCGAGCATCAGCTGGGTAAACGTCGTGCTCGGGGTCTGGTTGTTCCTGGCGCCCTTCATTCTGCAGTATGGAAGCCTGGCCTTGGTCGGAGTCAGCTCCGCAATCTGGAACGACGTCATTCTGGGCATTGCGGTGATCGTGCTCGGCTGGTTGAGCGCCGCGAATACCACCAAGCTTCTCGAGCAGTAATAACTCTCCATATACCTTGGATCGGCCGCTCCCGGGCGGCCGAATCGCCCCCCGGCTTGTACGCCGACTCGAGCGGACGAATCGGGTATACTAGCGCGCCATCGCCTTCTGGTCGGCCTTGCGCAGGCGGGTCGAGTTCCGACAGCGCCATATCCCTCCGGCCGGAATCCCAGAACAACAGCCAATACCCGACAAGTAGCCCGGTTCATGTCCTTATTTCGTCCCGCCCTGACCGTCCTCGGACTGGTGCTTCTGATTGTTGCACTGATCATGGTCCTTCCCCTGGCACTGGCACTTCTCGATCGAACGGCGGATCGTGTGCCCTTCCTTTTGAGCATGCTCTTTACCGCCGGGCTTGGGGTGGCCTGCTTTGTTGCGGGTGGCCGCGGGATCGAGCGCATCACGCCCCGGCAAATGTTCATGGTCACCGGCCTGAACTGGGTCGTGGTGAGCCTGGTCAGTGCGCTGCCGTTCGTTCTCGGCAGCTCGCAGCTGTCGGTGGTGGATGCGATCTTCGAGGCCATCTCCGGGATCACCACAACCGGATCGACAGTGATCGCCGGCCTCGATGATTTGCCCCGCGACATTCTGCTCTGGCGTTCGCTGATGCAATGGCTGGGGGGGCTCGGAATTATCGGTATGGCGGTGGCGATCTTTCCCTACCTGAAGGTGGGCGGCATGCGCCTGTTCCAGACCGAGTCATCGGACTGGACGGAAGTCAGCGCGGCGCGGGTGCGTCAGGTGGCCTGGAACGTGGTGCGCAGCTACCTGGTCATCTCCGTTCTTTCGATGCTGGTATTTGCCTGGCTCGGGATGAACTGGTTCGACGCTGTTAACCACGGCATGACTGCTGTGGCTACGGGGGGGTTCTCCACCTATGACGCCTCCTTTGGCCATTTCGATTCGCTGCCGCTGCTGTGGGCGGGCAGTTTCTTCATGTTGGCGGGCGCAATTCCTTTCGTTTTGTACTTCCGAATGTTCCAGGAGCGGGGCAGGCCGCTCATCCGAGACCATCAGGTGCGCGGGATGTTCGTCTTTCTGGCAGTTGCCATTGCGGTGATTACCCTGGCGAGAACGCTGCTCGAAGGTACTGGCGAATTCTTCGACGATTTTTCCCATAGCGTTTTCAACGTGGTATCGATCATGACCACCACGGGTTTTGCCTCCGAGGATTACACGCTGTGGGGCAGTGCCGCCGTCGTTGTGTTCTTTTGTTTGATGTTCGTCGGTGGCTGCTCCGGTTCTACCAGCGGGGGCATAAAGGTCTTTCGTTTCCAGCTTTTACGTTTGCTTTCGAGGGAATACACCATCAAATCGGTGCACCCGGTGGCAGCGGTCAAGCGTCACTATAACAACCGGCCGGTGAGCGAAAGCGTGCTGGTTTCCACTATCGCCTACTTCTTTCTGGTGCTTGCGTCCTTTGCGTTTTTCTCCGCCGCATTGGCGATTACCGGTCTAGACCCGGTCACCAGCCTCACCGGTGCCGCCACGGCGTTGATGAATGTGGGCCCGGGGCTCGGGGACATCGTTGGGCCTGCCGGCAACTTCAGCACCCTGAGCGATCCCGCGAAATTGCTGCTCTGTGCCGCCATGCTGCTGGGGCGCCTTGAATTCGTCACACTGCTGGTTCTTTTCACCACTACCTATTGGCGCTGGTGACCCGGGTGGCCAAATCGTGAAGCAAGATCAACGATTCACGATTACTTGCCATCCTCACCATAGGCCATCGTCGACAAAAGAGACAAACTGCCCAGGCGCGCATCGAGCCGAGTGTGTTGCACGATGACTGGAACATCCGATTCGAACACGCTTGCGTAGTCGGTCTCTCTCGGAATGGATTCCGGGTCATCCAGCTCGTCGAAACGTAAATGCATTGTTCGTTCTGGCTCGATGCTGATCTGAAACGGTCCGGCCGGGTCGCGGTCACTGAAGAAGATCCGCAGCTGAATATGGGCAGTTTCACGGTTGGGATTGAGGATACAGGCGGCTTCATGACTGCGCAGGGCACGATCATCCGCGAAAGGTCCTGCGGC
Organism: Proteobacteria bacterium 005FR1; assembly: GCA_026192395.1. Taxonomy (GTDB): domain Bacteria; phylum Pseudomonadota; class Gammaproteobacteria; order Pseudomonadales; family Cellvibrionaceae; genus WACF01. The sequence goes on along the minus strand of WACF01000001.1, from coordinate 836,287 downwards.
GGGTATGAAGCCTTCGGGAATTACCCATTGGGTTTTACCGAGCATATGCACTCCTGTTACCGCGTTTGTTGGCGCTGTCAGTTTCCGTTCTTCGTCTCCGTTTTCCCCTGAAGCAGAAAGCACACCAGTTCGGGGATAAGTACATCTCCAAGCTTTTGCGGCCGGTTCTTGCATGTCGGTGCCCTGTCAGAGACACAGGCAAGGAGAGCGACGCCATGGGAGAGCACAAGCTGGAGAATGAAATCGCCATCGTTACTGGTTCCGATTCGGGGATCGGTCAGGCCACCGCCATCGCCTTCGCGAAAGAGGGGGCGGATGTGACCATCACCTGGTTGCATGACAAGCAAGGCGCGGAGCGAACCAGACAAGAGGTGGAAGCGGCCGGAGGAAAAGCGCTGGTATGCCACTTCGATCAGCGCGATCCGGAGCAGGTGAAGCACCTGTTCAGAATGACCGAAGACACACTCGGCCCGCCGACGATTCTCGTTAACGACGCCGGGATCGATTCCAATGGGAAGCCAGTCAAGGACATGTCGCTGGAAGAATGGGACGATGAGATTCGCACCAACCTTTATGGTCCGTTTTTCTGTTGTCAGGAATTCATTCGCAACATCGAAGGTAGCGGCAAGCACGGCACTATCATCAACATTACCAGTGTTCATGAGGAAATTCCCCGCGCGGGCGCGGCGGGCTACGATGTCTCGAAAGGCGGCTTGCGCAATCTTACCCGCACGCTGGCGCTGGAGCTTTCCGAGAAAAACATCAACGTCAACAACATTGCGCCCGGAATGGTTCTCACGCCTTTCAATCAGCAGGCGATCGATGATCCCAAGGTGCGCGAGCAGCAGGTTCAGTCGATTCCGATGAAGCGCGCCGCCGAGCCCGAGGAGATTGCCAACGTGGCGGTATTTCTTGCGTCGCCTCAGGCGCGCTACATTCAGGGAACCAGTATTGTCGTCGACGGCGCGCTGATGCAATTCCAGGGGCAGGGCGCATGACCGTGCCCTGAATAGGGAGCTTATGAGTTCATCCGACCAGAATAAATCAAATAATCTGTGCGACGACAACGCCACCGTTGCCGAAAGAGAGAGCGACGGGCACACGACGGCTGCGCGCCTGCGGGAAAGCGAAGCGCGCTTTCGCACCTTGGCGGACAACATGTCCCAGCTGGCCTGGATGGCAGATCCGAAGGGCTGGATCTTCTGGTACAACCGCCGCTGGTACGAATACACCGGCACCACGCTTGAAGAAATGCAGGGCTGGGGTTGGCGACGCGTTCACCATCCGGACCACGTGGACCGGGTGGTGGAGCGTATCCAGCATTCGTGGGACACCGGTGAGGAATGGGAAGACACCTTTCCGCTTCGCAGTAAAGCTGGCGAATACCGTTGGTTTCTCTCCCGCGCCGTGCCGGTTCGCAGCAGGCGAGATTACCCGGTGGTTCGGCACCAATACCGATATCACCGAACAGCGCGCCGCCGAGGAAGCGCTGAAGGAGTCGGACCGGCGCAAGGACGAATTCATCGCGACCCTGGCTCACGAGTTGCGCAACCCCTTGGCGCCACTGCGCAACGGTCTGGAGATTCTGCACCTCGCACGAAACGATCCCGTTGCGGTGGAGCGGGCGCAACAGATGATGGACCGACAGCTCACCCACATGGTGCGGCTCATCGATGATCTTCTGGACCTGAGCCGAATCAGCCGCGGGATCATTACTTTGCACAAGCAACGGGTCCTGCTGAACTCCGTCCTCGAGCAGGCGGTGGAGACGACGCGCCCGGCGATCGAGGAGGCGTCCCATCACTTTTCCCTGGACCTGCCGCCCAAACCGCTCTATGTCGATGGCGACCCCGCGCGGCTTTCGCAGATCTTTTCAAATCTTCTCAACAATGCAGCCAAGTTCAGCGAGCGGGGCGCATCGATCTGGTTGAAAGCAGCGCAGCAGGGCTGCGAGATCGCAATCACAGTGCGCGACACCGGAATCGGTATTCCCGTCCACATGCTGGACCGGATTTTCGACATGTTCATCCAGGCCGACTCGGGGCTCGAGCGCGCCAGCGGTGGCCTCGGCATCGGTCTGTCGCTGGTAAGAGGCCTGGTGGAAAAGCACAGCGGCCGGGTGGAAGCGCGCAGCGCCGGACCCAGTCTGGGGAGTGAGTTTGTGGTATACCTGCCGGCCGCGGCTCCAGGAGAAATCCAGGAGAGGCACCCGGAGCAGGCCCGCCTCTGCAGCCGCCAGCGCCGGCGTGTGCTGGTTGTCGACGACAACCGGGATGCTGCAACCAGCATCGCCGAGGTGCTTGAACTGCTCGGCAACGAAACCCGCACCGCCTACAGCGGCCCGGATGCGCTCGAGCTCGGTGGCCATTTTCGGCCGGATTTGATTCTGCTGGACATCGGCATGCCGAAGATGAGCGGCTATGAAGTGGCCCAATGCATTCGCCAACAGGAGTGGGGCAGTGATGTTGTCATTGTGGCGCTGACCGGCTGGGGGCAGGAAGAGGACCGGCGCCGCTCCCGAGCAGCGGGCTTCGATCATCATTTGGTGAAGCCTGTGGATCTTTCCGATCTGCAACAGATTCTGCAGCACCAGGACGCGCGCTAGATATACCGCCGCCGGCTCGTACATTGCAACGCAGATTGCAAACGAGTTGATTTGGATCGGCTATCGGTCGGGTGTTCGCAGGGAGGTTGGTTGTGGAAGGTAAACCTTTGGCAGGTCAGCGCGCGTTGGTTACCGGTGCCAGCAAGGGAATCGGCAATGCGATCGCCTGTGCTTACGCCAGTGCCGGTGCCTCGGTGGTGGTGAACTACCGTTCCAGTCGCGAAGAAGCGGAGCAGATGAAGGCCGACATCAACAAGAGCGGCGGCGAAGCGCTGGCGGTAAAGGCGGACATTTCCACGATCGAAGGCTGCGAAAAACTGTTCCGCTCGGTTGAGCAGGAGTGGGGCGGAGTCGACATTGTGGTAGCCAACGCGGGTATTCAGCGCGACGCCGCCTTCATGGAGATGAGCGCCGAAGACTGGCACCGGGTGATCGATGTCAATCTCACCGGGCAGTTCATTTGCGCGCAGGGGGCCGTGCGCTGCTTTCGCCGTTGCAAGCACGACCCCGAAATCTCCGCCGCGCGCGGCAAAGTCATTTTTACCAGCTCCGTTCACCAGAAAATTCCCTGGCCCGGTCACGTCAATTATGCGGCGGCCAAGGGCGGCCTGAAACTGCTGATGGAAACCATGGCCCTGGAACTCGCCCATGAAAAAATCCGCGTCAACGCCATCGCCCCAGGGGCCATCCAAACCGATATCAACGAAGACGTGTGGAGCGACGAAGAAGGCCGCAAGAAAATGCTCCAGCTGATTCCCTACGGTCGCATTGGCGAACCGGAAGATATCGCCAAAGCCGCCGTCTGGCTCGCGTCCGACGAGTCGGACTACGTCGTCGGCACCACGCTGTTTGTGGATGGCGGCATGACGCTGTACCCGTCGTTCAGAGATGCAGGATAGAGAAAGATTTCAGTCTCCTGTCTCGAGTCGCCAGAGAAAACACCTTGCCGCTTAAGCTGCAGTGCGGTCTGCTAAACGCCAATCTCCTATCTCCCTGGCGACTGGCGACTGGCGACTGAATTCCGGTGAGATCTTTGCATCCCCAACCGCATCACTTTTGGAACAGAGCCAAACGCAGGAGCTGAATATGGCAAACGAATACCGTAGTGACTCGGATAAGGATCCACGCGAACTGGAGCGGGAGGTCGACCAGCAGCGCGCTCACCTGGAGGACACAATTACAGCGCTGGCACAGCGGTTTGTCCCGAGCCAGTGGCTGGATCAGATTGTCGACTACACGCGCCATAGCGGGGGCGGCGATCTAACACGGAATCTGATGGAAACCGTGCGTGCCAATCCCATTCCAACTTTGCTGACCGCCACCGGAATCACCTGGTTGCTGATGGGGCCAAATCGTCGCGCTTCTTCCCCTCCGAGCAGCCGCTACGAAGATTACGGCAGTGCCGAAGAGCCCAGCAGCGCGAGCTACGGCGTCGATACTGCCTATGATCCGCACGCCGGGGAAGGCCACCACGAACTGGGTGCGTCGGATCGTCTGCGCCACATGAGCGAATCTGCCCGCAACATGGCCTCCCGTTCACGTCATCAAAGCCAGGCTGGCTTTGAACGACTGATGCGCGAACAGCCGCTGGCCATCGGCGTGATGGGCATTGCACTGGGCGCGCTGCTGGGCGCATCCATGCCGACCTCGCGACGGGAAGATGAGATGCTCTCACCCTACAAGGAGCGCCTCAACGAGAAAGCAGCGGAGTTTGCCGATCGCGCGGCGACGAAAGTGGATGAAGTTGGGCACCATGTGGCGGATCGCATAGATCCAAAAACCAAGCACTGACGCGCTTGCAACCGCGTCAGCGATCCATAGGATATCGCTGACCGGTCCTGCAGCCGTCGGTGCGGAAAGCTGAGCGGGGCTTCTCTCACTCGACCACAGCTATCGAGTCGATCATGAAGCGAGGAGATTTTATGGACGGACGAGTTCTTACTTCCGCACTGGCGGCAGTTGCCGGCCTGACAGCGTTGACCGCGTATGCCCAGCAAGATTTGCCGGAGCCTGAGGCAGAGGCTGTCTGGAGTTATCTGCAGCAACAGAACTACGAGCAGTGGCCATTCTGGCCGGGCAAGGAAGGTTTCTACGAGGGTACCCGACCTCATGGCGCTCAGCTCAAGACCTATGTCAACGAGACCGCACTCGACGCGCTGAAGGACTTCGACGGCGATATGCCGGCGGGTAGCATTATCGTGAAAGAAAACTACACCCCCCAGAAGGACCTGGCGGCAGTAACGGTCATGTACCAGGCGGGCGAGGGCTACAATGCGGACCATAACAACTGGTTTTGGCTGAAGCGTCTGCCGGACGGAACGGTCGAGGCGGCGGGCAAAGTGGATTCCTGCCAGGCTTGTCACCAGAGCGCCCCGAAAGCCTACCTGTTCACCGACATTCCTGGTAACTGAGCCCAACGCTCGCCATGCGGATTTTTCTGCTAACGCTGGTTGCGCTGGCTGCGATCGGCGCGGCCATCGGCCTGTGGGTCATTTACTCCGGCGCTTACAACGTGGCGGCAACTGAGCCACATACGGCATTCGGTCGCTGGATTCTCCACACCACGATGGAGAATTCCGTACGTGAGCGCGCGGAACAAATCGATGTCCCTGAACTGACCGCCGAGATGGCCGATCGCGGCTTTGATCACTTCGACTCCCACTGCAAAGTCTGCCATGGCGCTCCCGGTGTTGAGCCTGCGCCGATCGGGCGAGGACTCAGGCCCGAGCCCCCGGCGCTGTCCGATGCGGTAACCGAATGGCAGCCGAGCGAGCTTTTCTGGATCGTCGAACACGGCATCCAAATGACCGGCATGCCAGCCTGGGGGCAGGTTTACAGCGATGACGAGATTTGGGATCTGGTCGCGTTTACCGTGCGCCTGCCTTACATGAGTGAGTCAGAGTACCGCGATTACCAGCAGGCTGATCAACCGCAACCCGGCCTGCCTGCGGCGCAGCCGATCGCCGCTAATGAGCGCAACAGCGATACGGATCAGTTCAGCCAGCCCACCGTCGTGGAGATGACCGACAAGCTCAAGTACGTCCCGGCAAAAATAACCATTCAGCCGGGGGGCACTGTCGAATGGCGCAACACATCCAGTCTTGTGCACACGGTTACTGCCGATGCTCAGAAAGCCAGTGACAAGTCCCATGTGAAGCTTCCGCCGAAGGCCGGAAGCTTCGACTCCGGCAATATCCAGCCTGGTGGCAGCTACCGAAAAACTTTCGACGTTCCCGGTCAGTACAGGTACTTCTGTATTCCCCATGAGGCCGCGGGGATGATCGGCGAAATCACCGTGGTCGAAAATTGAGATAAGGCCAGAGAACCTCACCGACCGCCTATAACCAAACGCTCGGGATATATCGCCAACGAGTATTTTTCTGGGCCCCGGTCTCACTCTAAGCTGCGCGCCTCGATGGATTCTGCTGAGGCGGTGTATGGCTTGGGATGCATGGTTGTCGCTGGGACTGGCGGTGGCGGCGCTGACTCTGCTCACGTTGACCCGCCTCGGTCCGCACCTGGTCATGATGGGCGCGCTGACTGTGCTGAGCGTGGCCGGGGTGCTTTCTCCGGAGGAAGCTCTGTCGGGCTTTGCCAATCCCGGACTGATAACAGTGGCTGCCATGTTCGTGGTAGCGGCTGGTGTGCATGCCTCCGGCGGAATCGATCTACTGGTGAACCGAGTGCTTCGCGAACCGAAGTCCGTGCGCGGTGCGCGGCCGGCGTGGGGCTGACCAGCATGCTGAATGCGGCGCTGGTCGGAGCCGGCCTGATGCTCGTGTCGGGCTGCTGTTCGCGCAGTCAGGCCGAGAAGAGTCTTGACCTCCCGGTTCTCGTCACCATCGCCGCTTCCTTTGCGCTCGGCATTGCGCTGGAGAAAACCGGCGTGGCCGCGGTACTGGCGGAAAACATCCTCGGTCTGAGCGGCGGCCATCCCGGGCTGGCTCTGATCCTCACTTACCTGGCGGTTTCCCTGCTGACCGAAATTATCACCAACAACGCCGCCGCGCTGTTGATGCTGCCCATCGTTCTGGAAATTACCGAAAAGGCGAGCCTCAACACGAGCCCTTGGTGTTCGCGATCATGATGGCCGCGTCCGCCAGCTTCGCCACACCGATTGGCTACCAGACCAACCTGATGGTGTATGGCCCGGGCGGCTACCGCTTTGCGGACTTCCTCAAGGTCGGACTGCCCATGAACGCCTTGATCGCAGTGGTCACACTCGCGGTGTTGATTATCGGCTGGCCGCTGCAGGCCGCTTGAGTCGACTTTTTGCCAATGAACGTGGCCGGATGAAGCCTCGCAACGCGTGAACGTCACGCTTTGTCGACAATTCGCCCGCGTCATTCCGGCGCAGGCCGGAATCCAAAAAACTCCCCCAAACCGGGAGTGAAGCTCATCATTGATCGGATTGACCTTTTGCGCCAAACTGTGCGTATATACAGTCTCACGCAGTCATCCTATGCAGCTTCTCTCGACACCAAAGCCCGATAGACAAGTGCGCGAAAAGCACGCCCTCAATGAACAACAGCACCAGGCCGCCACTTACGGTCAGGTGGAAGCAGGCAAGGGCGTCCAGTCCGGCCCGCTGCTGATCATCGCCGGCGCCGGCACCGGCAAAACCAACACCCTGGCCCATCGCGCCGCCCACCTGATCCTCAATGGCACCAGCCCCGATCGGGTTCTGCTGATGACATTCTCCCGCCGCGCCGCCCAGGAGCTGGCCGAGCGGACTCGCCGAATCGTCGCGGCAAAACTGAAGGAGCGGGGCGAAGAGGAGTGCGCGGCGGCGGATCTGTCCTGGATCGGAACCTTCCATTCAGTCGCCAACCGGCTGTTGCGTAGCCAGGCGAAATCGATTGGCCTCGATCCCGATTTCACCATCATGGATCGCGGCGATGCGGCCGACATGCTGGACCTGCTGCGGCATAAACTGGGCTATTCCCGCACCGAGAAGCGCTTCCCCCACAAAGGCACCTGTGTGGATATCTATTCCCGCGTGGTCAACGCACAGGCGGATCTCGCCGACGTCCTCCAGCAGGATTTTCCCTGGTGCGCGGATTGGGAGACGGAACTGAAAAGCCTCTTTCGCGCCTACGTGGAAGAAAAACAGAAACAGCTCTGCCTGGATTACGATGACCTGCTGCTGTACTGGTTTCACCTTGCAGGCGAGCCCGCCATCGCCAATCGCATTCGCGAAACATTCGATCATATTCTCGTGGACGAGTACCAGGATACCAACGTCCTGCAGGCCGGCATCCTCACCCGTCTGTTTCCTGACGGCCGCGGACTGACGGTGGTGGGCGACGATGCCCAATCCATTTATTCGTTTCGCTCCGCCAATGTGGAAAACATCCTCGGCTTTCCGCAGCTGTTTTCACCCCCGGCGCAAGTGATTCCACTCAGCAAAAACTACCGCTCCACTCAGCCGATTCTGGATTTATCCAATGCCCTGCTCAAAGAAGCGAGTACCGGTTACAAAAATCAGCTGTTCAGCGATAAGGCCGGAAAGCAGAAACCCTGGTTGGTAACCGTGGAAGATCAGGAAAGCCAATCCAAATACATCATCGAGAAAATACTCGCCGCAAGGGAGGAGGGCGTCACGCTCAAACGACAAGCCGTCCTGTTCCGCTCCAGTCACCACTCCAGCGATCTGGAAATCAATCTGCGCCGGCACAATATCCCCTACGTAAAACACGGCGGCCTGAAGTTTCTCGACGCAGCACATGTGAAGGACGCGCTCAGCATTCTGCGCTGGGCCGACAATCCCAGACACCGCCTGTCCGGCTTTCGTATTCTGAAGTTGTTGCCCGGTGTCGGCCCGGCCATCGCGGAAAAGATTCTCGACTTCCTCGAGCTGAATCACTTCGATCCGGCCAGCCTCACCAACTTCAAATCCCGCATTACCGCGGAAAAGCCCTGGCCAGCGCTGATCAAACTGCTGGCCGACGTTCATCACAATCGCATTCCCTGGCAGGAGCAGATGAAGGCGGTCAACTTCTGGTACCGCGACATCCTCGAAGAGCATTACGACAATCACCTGGTCCGCAACGGCGACGTTGAACAACTGGCGATGATCGCCCTGCAATATCCCTCGCGCGAAAGGTTCCTCAGCGAACTCACCCTCGACCCGCCCAACAAAACCGGCGACCACGGCAACGACTCCCGTAAGGACGACGACTACCTGATTCTCAGCACCGTCCACAGCGCCAAAGGCCAGGAGTGGCGCAACGTCTACATCCTCAACGTAGTCGACGGCAACTTCCCCAACGAATATGCCACCAATAACGACGCCGCCCTCGAAGAAGAACGCCGCCTCCTCAACGTCGCCATCACCCGCGCCCAGCGCGAACTGCATTTGATGCAACCCCTGCGATTCTGGATTCCCGAGCAACAGCGCTACGGCGGCAAGCACGTCTACGGAGCCAAGAGCCGCTTCCTCACCAAAGCTCTCTGCACGGCCTTGGAGGAAATCCCCTACCCGGACACCCGACTCACCGAGCAAGACATCGCCAAGGGGGAAGAGGTGCTGGCAGACATCAAGGGCAAAGTGCTGGGGATGTGGGAGTAAGGCACTAGCCCTGCTTATGCGGAAACTTTCGGCATTTGCACTGCAGGTGAGCAGGCCATTACCGCTCAGCCGGTGAAGATTGCGACCGAACACGGACGAAATTGCCGTCGTCCCTGACGGGCTGCGCGACTACAACAGTGTGGACCTGGAGATTTGATTGGGAGACAACTCGGTGATCGCCGGTCAAAAATAAGCAAGCCGCAGCGAAGCACAGGCTGTGCATTCCTGGTGCGACCAGATGGTGCGCTTTTGATCAGATAGAGAATCCACTGGCGGACGGCCAATGAATACCTCAGGCTCGAGAGTCAAATCCGTATTCGAACGCTACTTCATCGAATATATCGAACTGTGGCTGAGCGGGCTCGGTGTTGTTCTGATCTGGGCGATTCCCCAGTTGATCACGCCGGAGGAAGGGGATCGCTGGCGCACCACTGCCATAACCGCCATCCTCATCGGCGTCATCCACGGCGTCATTTTCTGGATCATTCGGCGCCGTCGTCAAAAAATCAAAGCACATGCCCAAGAGCTGATCGAACAGGAGAACGCCCGACTGGAACAGCGAGTATGGGAGCGAACGGATCAGGTGCGCAGACTCGCTTCTGAATTGGGAATGGCTGAGCAGCGCGAGCGACACCGCCTGGCGGTGGTCTTGCATGATCATGTTCAACAGCTGCTGTTCAGCATTCAGATGCGAGTGCAGTCGCTGGTCAGGGGCACGTCGCACGAGGCTGTCGCTCCCGATGTGGAAGCGATGAACAACATTCTCGGCAAGGCAATCGATTCCACGCGTGAATTGTCGCTCGAGCTCAGCCCGCCAGTTCTTGCGGGAGAAGGTCTCGACCAGGCGCTGCAGTGGCTAGCCTTCCATATGAGTGGATTGCATCAGATCGATATCCGCTTTGAAAATCATGCCGCCAACGCGCAGGTCGACGAAGCAATGCGAGTCTTGCTGTTTCAAGTCGTCAGGGAGCTGCTCGCCCGTGCCGTCGAGGATCTGCGTCAGAGCCAGCAAGCTCGGAATCAGTTAGTGTCGATCATGTTGGAGGACAATCCCGACGAGTTGAAAATCAGCGTGCAGGGCCTGCAGGCACACCTTGAGGAAAGATCATCCCCCGGAGGTCATCGCAATATCGAGCGTCTGCGCGAGCGCTTGTATTTTGTCGGTGGGCTTGTGGAGGAATACCACCACGCGGGGCAACTTCCCGCGATTGTCATCACTGCGCCGCGGAGCACGCAGCCGCCAGTCGGCTGGAGGGAAGACAGCAATGTGCAACGTCTACATCGTTGAGGATCATCCCGAGGTGCTGCTCACCTACGAACAGTTCCTCCAGAATATTGACGATTTGGAGGTCTGCGGAACTGCCGAGTCCGCGGAGGCGGCCTTGCAAGCACCGGAACTCAGTCAAGCCGATATGGCACTCATCGATGTATCGCTGCCGGGCATGAGCGGTATCGATCTGGTGCGGCAGCTTCACGACCGCTATCCCGACCTGCCGTGTCTGATGGTTTCCGGCCACAGTGAAGAAGTATATGCGCGCAGCGCCTATGAGGCGGGCGCGAAGGGTTACATCATGAAAGGCAATCCGGTCACCATGGTGGACGCCATCCACGAGGTTCTCAAAGGAGATCTTTTCTATAGCGACCGAATGCGTCGTCGCCTGGCAATTTGAATAGTCAATCTATTTTCAACGCGACCGATGCTGCGGAGTGCATCGGCTGAACTTGTCGCCTTCGGATCTGGCCCAAACTGGAAACTGCGAAGAACTGTTCTGGAGAATCCTTATGTCTGCGTTCTTTTCCACCTGCTTCAAACGATATCACTCCATTCTTTTGCTGCTCGCGATGGTGGCCACGGGAGCTTCGCCACTGGTCCAAGCCGAAAAAACCGAACTGAAGGTGCTGGTTCGATCGAATGATGCCAAGTTCATCGGCTCGGGCGTGGGCGGATTAAATGTGACAGTGGCAAACGCGCAGACTGGCGAGCTCCTGGCGAGCGGACAGATCGCTGGTGCTACCGGTGATACAGAGGCGCTCATGAAGAGCGGACAAACGCGGGGACAATCGCCCGTGAGCGAGGACGCCGCCAACTTCCGGGCGCAATTCGATCTGAAGCGTCCTACACAGGTCCTGGTGACCGCTACCGGCCCGCTGAATTTTGAAGACGGTGCTCAGACCATCACCACCACCTTGTGGATGGTGCCTGGGAAGGACATGGTTGATCCGGGTCTGGTCTTGCACATGCCCGGCCTGTTGACGGACCTCGAAGAGCTGAATCGCAACGGCCGTGAGTTGTCGCTGACCGCTGAAGTGACCATGATGTGCGGCTGTCCGATTACCAAGGATGGCCTATGGGATTCGGACAACTTCACCACCGTCGCTCAACTCTATCGTGGCGGAGAATTGGTGAAGGAAGCGCCGCTGACGTTTACCGGCACCACCAATCAGTTCGCTGGCTCCATTCAGGCACCGGAAGCCGGTGATTACCAGCTGGTGATTTATTCATGGCAGCAAAATACGGGGAACACTGGCGTTTACGATCGGATGGTGACGGTGAACTGAAGCTTCTGGCGAGGATTGCCCTGAGGTGGCATTCTTGCACCTTTCGGCAATTCAAAGAGGAGTGAGCAGTTGGAAAAGAACATTATCACCCGTGAAGAAATCGAAGCGCTTCCCGGCGAGTCAAAAGTTCACTTCCTGAACGAACGCGCCCGCCGCATCAACAAGTCGTTGGGCGATCTGACCGGGCTGACAGGCTTCGGCTTTCACCTTATTAAAGTACAAGCCGGTGACTACAGCACCGAGCTGCACAGGCACTATTACGAAGACGAGTGCGTCTACATTCTGGAGGGGGAAGGGGAAGTCACGATCGGCGAGAGCGTGCAACGGGTCAAGTCCGGGGACTTCATCGCCTATCCCGCCGGCGGTGACGCGCATACGATGCGCAACTGTGGTGACGGAGTGCTCAAGTGCATCGTGGTGGGCGGACGCCTGACCCACGACGTGACTGACTATCCCGCCAAGGGCAAGCGGCTCTATCGAAACCGGTCGATGGCCTGGAACCTCGTGGATATCGGCGATATTGTCGAGCGCTGAATGCCTTTCAATCAGCCGGCAAGAATGTAAAGGCAAAGCCCCATCGACGCGGAAGACAGAACGAGTGAAATCGCCAGACCAAGCTTGTAAAGCGCCAAGCGGCGGTTTGCATCGCGGGCTGCGTCTTCGATTCCTTCAATTGTTTCCTTCAGATTCTCGGCGAGCACGTGAATCGCTTCCGCATTCTGGGTGGCCGCTGACTGCAATTCTTCGATCTGTTTCGCCACCACCGGATCCAGCTTGGCGGCCGGTTTGCTGAAAGCGGGAATGGCGGCCGCCGCGACCTGCGCTACGTAGGGAGCGACTGCCTTGATAATCGGAATGAGTTGGGCTGCCATTGGATCTCCTTTGATCGCCGCCGGATCTGTCGGGCAGGCATGGTAACACTGGTGCGATGGACGCCATAGAGCACCCCGGCCCCTGTCGCTTGTAGTGCAAGGCTTTGTAAAGCTCAAAGCGCTCGGGTTTGAGGTCGGCGAGGCGGTGGTAAGATCTCTGGCCACCAAAACCGCCCGATGGAGTGTGTGTATGCTGTCTTCTTCATCCCTTATAAAGCGATCCCTTCTGTTGACCGCCTGCTTCGTGCTGGCCGGCACTGCCCACGCCGAACAGCGCTGGGTCGATCCCGCCGGGGACGCGGCCGACTTGCCGAAAACCGGCAACCTGCTGACCTGGACGGGAGATGATCAGATCATCGCCTACCGCAACCTGGACAAGCTTCTCCCCACCCGGCTCGTGCCCGCTGGCGATTACACGTTGAAGCTGCCTGACAAAAGCCGGGACTTCGCGGATTTTCGCTACCAGGTTGAAGGCGAGAGCTTCACGCTCGACGACTTTCTCGACCACAACGAAGTGGCCGGTCTGTTGATTCTCAAGGACGGCGACATCCATCTTGAGCACTACGGCTTCGGCAATACCGAAGACAGTCGCTGGGTCACTTATTCCATGGCGAAGTCGGTGGTGTCCATGCTCACCGGCGCGGCGCTGAAAGACGGCTACATTCGCAGTCTCGACGACAAAGTCACCGACTATCTGCCGCACCTGAAGGGCTCGTCCTACGACGACGTCAGCGTTCGCAACGTTCTGCAGATGGCCTCCGGGGTGGAATGGAACGAAGATTACGCCGATCCCAAATCTGACGTGGCGAACATTCCCACCAACCTGCTGGACATGTTCGAGTTTCTCGGCAGTAAAAAGCGGGTTGCGCCCGCGGGTGAAGTGTTCAGCTACAACACCGGCGAGACCAACCTTGCCGGTGCCGTGCTGCGCGCAGCGATTGGCAATAATCTCGCCACATACCTAACCGACAAGATCTGGCAGCCCTTCGGCATGGAGGCGGACGCTAACTGGCTGTTGCACGAGGCAGGCAGCGGAGAGCGGGGCGGCTGCTGCATCAGCGCCACGCTGCGCGACTACGGCCGTCTCGGTCTGTTTGCTTTGAGCAATGGCACATTGCCGGACGGCAGCCAGGTTCTGCCGAAAGGCTGGATGGATGAGTCCACCGCACCGTCAAAGGGCAGCGACGGTTACGGCTATCTCTGGTGGCTGGTGGGCGATGGCGTTTATCGCGCTGCCGGCATTTACGGCCAGGGCATTTACATCAATCCCGAGAAGGATCTGGTGATCGTCACGCTGGGCGCCTGGGACACTGCGGTCGGCAAGGACTATGGCAATCACCGCGATGCCTTCTTTGCTGCGGTAGACAAACTTTACCGCCGCTGATTCGAATCAGCCCAGTCAGCCGGCGTTTCAGGAGCGCGGCTGATCCCGACGGCTCCCACTCATCGGCATGGTGCGGAGCCCGTCATCTCGAAGTGCATCCCCTCGGGTTGCGATCGTGCCAATGATTTCCATGGAATGATTCACGGACGTCGACAGATGACCTTCGCCCGGCAGCAGCGAGAGGGTTGCGTTTGGAAGCGCCCGGGCGAGGAATTCGCTCATCACCGACGGAACGGTATTATCATCGAGACCATGCCAGAGGCGGATCGGTGTAGTGACATCCGCAAGCGCAAATCCCCAGGGGCGGGCCAGCAAGGCCAGTTCCAGAGCAATGCCTTTCCCTCCCTGACGCACTGACTCCCGAACCGATGACAGGAGCATGGACCTCATCGTGTCTGTGTTCAAAACGCGTCGGTCGGCTTCACTTGCTTCCTTGATCCGGAAGGCGAGCCGTGGATAGCGAAACAGCAGGGGTGCCAACGCCTGAAAAGCTTCGCTGGCAAGCGCCGGTCTGTTGCGCGCGAACGAAAGTCCGAATTGCGAAAAGCGGCGCATATGCCGGCCCAGCTCCGGTCGAATCGCCGGTCCTATTGGGGATACCAGGTTGAGCTGCGTTACGCGCTCTGAGAGGCGATGCGCACCGGCCAGGGCGTAGGGCGCTCCTCCCGATATCGCCAGCAATGCAAAGGTCTCGATACCGAGTGCATCGACGAGTCGCTCGAGATCCTCGGGCCAGTCGACGATCTGACGCTGTGGCTGGAAATCTGAAAGACCGATTCCGGGCCTGTCGGGCGCAATAAGCGCAACGTTCAGCTGAGCCGCTGCTGTGTCCAGAATTCGCGCTTCCAGACGACTGGCGGGAAAGCCGTGGCAATAAACGACAGGCAGTCCGTCCGCCTGCCCGAAGCACGCAAAGCCCAGCCCCCGTCCGTCCGGCAGTGTTATCTTCTTCTCAGTTTCGGTCATTTTCATTCCCGCAGCAGTCACTGATCCGTCCAGTGGATTGAGTCCGAGATGCAGGTGACATACCAGCCACACTGGCCGCCGGAACAGATCAGCAACAAACCACTCAACAACAGAAGGAAGCAGTGGCCAGTCGAAGGAGTAGTGGATTGTCATCAGACCATGATTACGACAAGGAAGTGGAAGCGGATTCCCGCGATCAACTCAGCGATGAGGAGCGGGAACGCACACGCTATCGTGAATTGCTCGGGGAGGTCCGCACGATTATCCCCGGCGCGCAGGTGCTCTTCGCCTTTCTGTTAACTGCGCCGTTTTCCTCGCGTTTTTCTGAGGTTGACGAGGTTGGCAGGGCTATTTTCACGATCTCGCTTCTTTCAGTTGCCGCCGCTACCGTGCTGTTCCTCGCGCCTGCTGCCTATCATCGGCTGGCCGATCAACGTGATCGCCGGCAACGTCTCAACTTCGGTGTGCGCACGACACTTTCCGGCATGTTTCTGCTGGGCGTCGCCGTCGTTCTGGCAATCTTTGTTGTGGTTCGTTTCATGTTTCACAGTACGCCCTTTGGTTTGATGGCTGGCGGCTTTGCGGCGGTGCTCGGGATCCTGATGTGGCTGATATTCCCGCTTCGGCACCGCTGATCACCACTACCACCACCAGAACAACATCGTGAGCGACAGCGTCGCCAGCAAGGCGGAAAGGATGCGATAGTCCTGAAACCAGCGCAGTGTCTTCGCATGTGATTTCTCGCGGCTGACCAGTTCCCAGCGAAAGGTATGCTTGTCGACTTTCTCCAACGGTGGGGGCGCGCTCAGCAGACTGCCGACCACTACCAGCAGTGCGCCAAAAACGAACTGAATGCCCGCCACATACAGGTACTGAATTGCGTACCACTCAAGTATTTCCACCATAATCCAACCGGCTGCGCCGAGCGGGACCGCAATCAACAAGGCCGCGAGCGCGCCGGGTTCACTGGCTCTGCGCCAGAAAATGCCCAGCAGAAAAATCGCTGCAACCGGCGGAACGATGTAGGAGAGCAGCGATTGCAGGTACTGCCAGAGCGATGGGAAGGTGGTTATCACCGGCGCCCAGACCGCCGCCAGCAGCATGAAGCCGAGCGTGGCGATTCGGCCCATATGCGCCAGCGCGCGATCGGAGGTTTGCGGGCGAATGTTGCGCACGAAATCCATGGTGAACAGCGTGGAAGCGGAATTGAGAATGGCTTCCAGGCTCGACAGAATCGCCGCCGCGATGACCGCCAGCATCAAACCGCGTAAACCGACTGGGAGCATGTCGAACACCAGGGTTGGAAAGACCAGGTCAGGGTCTTTCAGATCCGGGTAGATCACCGTCGCCATCACGCCCGGCAGAATGAGAATGAACAGGTTTGGCAGCTTCAGAAAGCCCGCGAACAGCGCGCCCCAGCGGCCGTGATCGAGAGACTTGGCACCCAGTGCGCGCTGGATGTAGAACTGGTTCATGCACCAGTCGTAAATCACCAAGATCAGCAGACCCGTGATCACGCCCGGCCAGGGAAGTAGAGGGTCGTCGGGAGGCTGGATCAAATGCAGGGCATTCTTCGGGCTCGCCTCCACCACCGCTTCCCAGGAGGGCACCGCCTGCCAGGCAAGCCAGAGCGTTATCAAGCCGCCGATCATGATCAGACTCGCCTGCAGGGCGTCGTTGATGACCACCGCCCCCAGTCCGCCGAAGCTGATGTAAATACCGGCCACCATGGCAGCGGCGCCGATGGTGATCCAGACCGGAAACTCCGGAAACAGCGTTTCGATGATTCGACCGCCGGCATAAAGTGACACGGTGGCGTCGACGATGATGCTTTCCACCAGCATGAAGCCGGAGAAAGTCGTTTGCATGCGCGGACCGAAACGCTCCCGCAGAAACTGCGCGGAGGTGAAGACTTTCGCGTCCAGAAAGAGCGGTAAAAAGACAAAGATAAATAGAATCAGAACGAGCGCCGGTATCCACTCGTAGTGATATACAGCGATGCCGTGGATGTAGGCAGCGCTGGGCAGGCCGATGAAACTGCCGCCGCTCATGTTCGCGACGTAAAAGGACAAGCCGATGATCGGCCAGGTCAGTCCGCGGCCTGCGAGGAAGTAACTCTCCGCGCCCTTGCCTTTGGTTTTGCGGGCGTAATACCAGCCAAAAAGCACCCGCGTCAGAACGACGTAGCCGACCAGAATCGTGATGTCGAGCGCGGTTACCTCGAATTCCGGCAAGGGAGCCTCCTGGCTTCGTTCCGGTTTCGCCGGGTTCCCTGCTTTCGTGGGGATCAATCCAAGGCGAAACCAATGGTCGGGCTGATGTTCGGTCTTCGCAATCTGAAGCTGAGAAACAACAGCTTTGGAAATGTTTCCTGCTCGAGTAATCTGCTGCCCAGATGCAGCAAGCAAGCGGGACAATATGAACAACATCTTTGCGCAACTTCCCACCGATCTTGAGCAGGAGCACTTTCAGGACCTGCTGAAAAGCTCGACTGTTCGGATTGAACGGATCGTCTCCCACGGGCAGCAGTCGCCCGCGGAGGGCTGGTACGATCAGGCCGAAAACGAGTGGGTTCTGGTCCTGGAAGGCGCCGCGGTGATTCTGCTGGAATAGGGCGGGCGGGAAGCCCGTCTGGAGAAAGGCGATTACCTGAACATACCCGCCCATGCCCGACACAAGGTGCTGTGGACCGACCCTGATCGAACCACCGTCTGGCTGGCGGTTTTCTATCCCTGAACTGAACTTGGCCACCCGGCCGGGATACGGTAAGCTCGTGGCGATTCGCGCCATGAGTTCAGCGGAACCGTGGAGCTGCCTCCCCCTTTTGCGGCATGTTAGGTCGAGACAGGACGATGGAGATTCGACAGGACGACTTGAGCGGGCCGGAAATTGTCCGCTTTCTTCAGGAACACATCGATGACATGCGTTCCATTTCCCCGCCGGAAAGCAAGCATGCGCTTGATCTGAATGGCCTGCGCAAGCGCGACGTCACGTTCTGGACCGTGTGGCAGAACGGTAATCTGGTCGGCTGCGGTGCATTGAAGCAGCTGGACGCGGAGCATGGAGAGATCAAGTCCATGCGCAGTGCCGCCTCGCTGCGGGGACAGGGCGTCGGCTCCCGGATGCTCAGCCATATCATCGATGAAGCGCAGCATCGCAGTTATGCCCGGCTGAGTCTCGAAACCGGCTCGATGCCTTTTTTCGCGCCGGCGCACGCCCTTTACAGGAAATTCGGCTTTAGCGACTGCGAGCCGTTCGGGGATTACCGATTGGATCCCTACAGTGTCTTCATGACCAAGGTGCTTTGACTCGATTTTACTTCCTGCCGCAGCAGTTAGCGACAGTAAGACCCACGACTCATCACGACCGAAGGGACGCAAGCTAGAATGTACGACATCAGGGAACAGATCCCGGGGATCAACGAATATATCGAGTTGCGCCTGCAGGCCGGCTTGTCGAAAAAGTCGGAAGAGGCTGCCGCCAGGGGGCTGCCCAACACGATCTACTCCGTGCTTGTTTATGCCGACGGCTCGCCGGTGGGCATGGGGCGCATCGTGGGGGACGGCGGCTGTTTTTACCAGATCACCGACATGGCGGTGCTGCCGATTCACCAGAGGCGGGGAGTGGGCGCCATGATCATGCGCGCGCTGGTGGGCTATCTTGAGATCCACGCACCGCACACCGCCTATGTCAGCCTCATGGCGGACCATGGTACACCCGGCTTTTACCGCAAGTTCGGATTTGTACCGACGGAGATGCCCTACGCGGCAGGGATGTACATGCGGATAAAACGAAATCAGAGCAGTCAAACCACAACGTAGCCCGGCCTTCGGTCGGGCGGGCCAGTCGATATGCAGTTCCGGAGTGACATTTTGAGTTTTATGATTTTTGGCCGCCAGCTTCCGCGATTTTTTCGATACGCCTTTCAGGTCCCGGTGCTTGCGCTGCTGGTAGCAAGTGGGGCGACTGCCGCAACCTACAAAATCCCCGGCCTTGACAGCTCGGTGGTGGGGGAGATCCAAAAGGCCACGGTGGAAAAAGACGATACCCTGATGGACATCGCCCGCCGTTACGGTGTCGGCCATATTGAGATTCGCGCAGCGAACCCCGCCGTCAACATCTGGGTGCCTGGACCGGGTGCCGAGATCACCATCCCCAGCCAGTACATTCTCCCGGACACACCGCGGGAGGGTATCGTCATCAACCGTAGCGAAATGCGGCTTTATTACTTTCATCATGATGCCGGCACTGGCGATTTACTGGTGACCACCCACGCCATGGGCATCGGTCGTGATGACCGCCAGACCCCGCTCGGCGAAGGGAAGGTGACAATGAAGCTGCACAAACCCGCCTGGTACCCGACCCCCGAGGTCCACGCGGATTACGCGGCCCAGGGCAAATCCCTGCCGTCGGTGATACCCGCCGGGCCGGAAAACCCCCTGGGGGAATACGCCATGGTGCTCGATCTGCCCGGATTGCTGATCCATGGTACCAATCGACCGGACGGCATTGGCATGCTGGTAAGTCAGGGCTGCATGCGACTCTATCCGGAATCGATCAAATCCCTGGTTGGACAGGTCAGCGTCGGAACGCCGGTGAGGATTATTGACGAGCCGATCAAGGTGGCTCTGGTGGATGGTTTGTTGGTGCTGGAAGTGCACAAACCGGTATATCCCCTGGGCGGAGACGATCTGGAGGACAGGACGGATTTTCAGCAGGCTGTGACGGCAAAGGTGAATCAGGTGCTCAGGCGTGAGCAGGAGAAACTCGACGGCTGGGTCGATTGGAAGCTGATTGACCGTGTTGCGGAGCGCGCCAGCGGCATTCCTACGGTTGTCAGCAGACGCTGACCGCCTTCACCCGGGAAGGCGGTCGCGGCGGAACTTACTTTCGCTGCATGCGCTGCAGTGCGCGATCCAGCTCCTGGCGTACATCCTGGCAGCACTGCTCGCCAGCATCGGCCGCCTGCTGTGCGGCGCGGGCCGCTTCCAAAGCCTGATCCGCTTTGCGGTTCGCTTCTTCCGCCATTTGCAGGGCGCGTTGCAGATCACCGCGGACGGCTTCTGTTTCGGCGCGGGCCTCTTCAACCTGGCTGGTGCTTGCGCAGCCGGTGATCAGTGCAAAGCCAGCGACCAGAATGGCGGCCTGAAAACCTTTTTTAACCTTACTCATTGTTCTTGGCTCCTTTTACGACATCAGTAGTACGGTCAAGCGAATTCGCGCTGCTTGCCGGTGAATGATTCATTCGCGTTTGACAGGACCTCACCGGCTGAGTTCTCGAGCTATTTCAGCCATCGTCATCTGGGTGAAGTCCGGCCGCCTGAGCGGGACGAGCCGCCGTTGTACCGCCTCCTTCGCTCTAGGTCAACCGAACCACGTTGCACCGTGATCTTGATCAGCTTCTTTCGAGTGGCTCAGTTAGCCGGTTGTTGGTCACTGAAATGCCACTGCCCGTCGGCATCGCGCCATCGGTAAACCCCCTGATCGCCCGCCTCAGGCGAAGCTTGCTCCTCTGTTGCGGGAGTGGTCAGGGGCTGAGTGGTTGCCGGGTGATTGGTGGCCTTGTTCGCCAGCACGCGGGCCTTGCGGCCCATTCCAGCAAGGTCCGGAAGGAAGTCCCGGTAGTCCAGCCAGGGCTGGCCATCAGGTCCCGCAGGAAGAAAGGACCGCTGAGACCAAGCACCAGGACCAGGGCAAGTAGTTTGAGAAAAAGCTTCATGACTGAATATCCATATCCGACCATTTCGGGGGCGCCAGTATAGCAATGGCGCGAGGATTTGCGGACCCGCGTGGAACCTGTCACAGACAGACGCAACGGGCTCCACGAAGGGGTTCCGAGGCCGAAAAAAACTCTTGCATTGTAGGGAAAGAAATTTATATTACGCGGCGTTCGCAACCTCTGCGGATCACTGAATACGAGAGCAGCAAGAGAGCTTCCTTCCTCCCAGGGCCACTCGACTCAATGTCGTTTTAACGTGCCGCCTTGCTTGTCTCTTCCAAAGCCTGCCGGTGGCATCTTCAACAAAAAATCCTTTTTTGTAAGGAGACCCGGGTGGCCTTCGATTTCAATCACTTGTCCGCCGTTGGCGGTGATATTTTGCCTTTTGTTGCCCGTCCCAGCGAGGGCGAGTCCGTGACCATTCACCAGTTGGTGGCTGAATACGGCGCGCCTCTGCTGATTCTGGACGGCGACATCATCCGTCGTCAGTACCGCGCGCTGTCCGCGGCACTGCCTGGCGTGGAACTGCACTACGCACTGAAGCCACTGCCCCACGCGGATGTGGTCGATATTCTGATGGAAGAGGGCGCCTGCTTCGATCTCGCCACCACTGGCGAAGTAGAACTGGTAGCCAGCCGCGGTGTAAGCCCCGAGCGCTGCATTCACTCCCACCCGATCAAGCGTGACCGCGACATCCGCGAAGCGCTGGACCATGGTGTAAAGGTTTTCGTCGCTGACAATGCCGACGAGTTGTTGAAATTTCTTCCCTATCGCGATCGCGCCCAGGTCATGCTGCGCGTCAGCTTCCGCAGCCCCGACGCGGTGGTGGATCTGTCCAAAAAATTCGGCTGCGCGCCCGCCCAGGTGATGAACCTGCTGGAAGAAGCGCGCCGCTTCGAAGTACAGGTGGTTGGTCTGTGCTTCCATGTGGGATCGCAAACCACCGATCCCCGTCAGTACGTTACCGCCATCAATACCTGCGGACAGCTGATCACGCAGGCGCGCGCTGAAGGCTTCGACCTTCGTGTGCTGGACATCGGCGGCGGTTTCCCGGTGTCTTACGGCACCGTCGTGCCCGAGATTCACGGCTTCTGCGGACCGATTCGCGAAGCGCTGGCGCGCCTGCCGGAAGGCCTGCGTCTTCTCGCTGAGCCCGGCCGCTTCATCGTCGCTCCGGCGGTTACCTCGGTAGCGAGCGTCATGGGCCGCGCCCGCCGCGACGGTCGCTGGTGGTACTACCTCGATGACGGCGTGTACGGCTCGTTCAGCGGTCAGATCTTCGATCACATGCGCTATCCGCTGGAAGTCATTGGTGGTTCCGGACAGGTTGAGCCTTCAGTGCTGGCGGGACCGACCTGCGACAGCATCGATGTGATCGCCGAAGATATCGCCCTGCCGGAATTGCAGGTTGGCGATCTGATCGTCGGCCGGGTCATGGGTGCTTATACCTGGGCAAGTGCGACGGATTTCAACTTCTTCCGTCGCGCCACGCTGGTCACCCTGAACGGCGCAGGCCAGGTTCAGGCGGTTGCCTGATCCAATCGGGTCATCACCCTTCTTAACTTCCCCACTTGTCGATAGCCAGAGAAAACTCTGGCTATACTCAAGAAAAGAGCCATGTCGCCGACATAACTCCTTGAGTTTCGCCAGACAGTGGGGAAGTGCACTCAATGGTTTCAGACAACAACAACAATAACCACGCACCCAGGGAAGCGGCTGCTCCGGCCTGGGACAGTCTGCAGGACATCCTTGGGCTTGCCGCCGACTGGGTTTGGGAAACGGACACCGAGGGTCGTTTTACCCGGCTGGCCGGTGCTGTTCTCGAAGCCGACGCGGATATTTCAAACGATCAACTATTGGGGGGCACCCGCTGGGAGCTCAACCTCGAGCCCATTGCCGAGCAAGGCAGCTGGGATGATCACCGGAAACTCCTGCTAGCTCGCCTTCCATTCAGACGCCTGGTGCTGCGCCGTTCGCAGACCGATGGCAAAGACCGTTTTCTCAGCATCAGCGGCACACCCTGCTACGACAGCGAGGGGCGCTGGACCGGTTATCGCGGAACCGGCCAGGACATTACCGACGCTCACGAACGCTTCATTGTGGATGAGCGCCTCAAAGCCATCGTTGACGCTTCACCCGACACCATTTTTCTCGCCGACAAAGAAAGCCAGCGATTCGTCTACGTGAATGAAGCGGCCTGTCGCATGACCGGCTTCAAACGGGAAGAGCTGCTGCGCATGTGCGGCTATCACTTGACCGGGCGGCCACGCGAAGAAGCGGCTGCCCTCTATCAAGCTGCGGTGGAGGCGGGTGCACAGGGCGTTACTCAGGGCGTGCACATGGCCGCAAGCCGGGACGGCAAGCGCAAAGGCTGGTGGGAGCCCCACCACCGAGCCGTCGAAGTGGAAGGGCGCTGGATGGTCGTGACCGTGTCCCGCGAAGTATCCAGTCGGATTCTGGCGGAACGTTCGCTCATACGGGCCAAGCGAATGTACGCTGCACTGAGTTCCACCAGTAACACCATCATGCGAGCCAAAACGCCGGACGAGCTTTACCAGGGACTTTGCGATGCTGCCGTCGATGCCGGTGGCGTCGCGTCCGCGGCAGTCCTGCTGGCCGACGAGAGCACCGGCAACCTGCGACCGGCGGCGATTGCCGGTGCGGGTAAAAATCTGATGCACAAGTTCGTCATCTCAGTTGCGCCGGACCGGCCCGAAGGGCAGGGTTTGAACGGGATCGCCTATCGCTCTGGAGAGCCCTGCGTCAGCAATGATTTTCAGAACGATCCCCGCACCGCGCTCTGGCACAAGGCCGCGGAAAAGATGCGGCTGAAATCCGGGGCGTCGGTGCCCATTTCCCGGAATGGCAGGGCGATCGGTGTGCTTTACCTCTGTTCCGACGACAAGCGCACCTTCGACGAAGAAGTCGTTTCGCTGCTTCAGCAAATGACCGACAACCTCGCCTTTGGTCTGCAGACCCTCGAACACGAAATGGATCGCGAAAAAGCCGAGGAGCGGGTTCGCTATCTGGCGACTCACGACAGTCTTACCGGCTTGCCTAATCGTGCGCTGTTCGGCGAATTGCTGGAGCAAGCCACTGCCATGGCGCGCCGGTACCATCAGCGGCTCGCGGTGATGTTCATTGATCTCGACCGGTTCAAATACGTCAACGACACGCTCGGCCACGCCGCTGGTGACGTATTGCTCAAGGAAATGACCGCGCGACTGAAGTCCCGGTTGCGCGACAGCGATGTACTGGCCCGCCTCGGTGGTGACGAGTTCGTCGTTCTGCTGCCTAACATCACCACTGCGGGGGACGCTGCGGTGGTCGCGCGCAAGCTGCTGAATGCTGCGATCGAACCTATTCTTATCATGGGTCAGGAGTGCCGGGTAACCGCCAGCATTGGTGTCAGTCTGTTCCCGGATCACGGGGAAGATCACGCTGACCTGATGAAAAATTCGGACACGGCAATGTACGTGGCCAAGGAAAAAGGCAAGAACACCTTCGAGTTTTTCGTGCCCGGCATGCAGGCGCAATCCAGCGAGCGACTCGCTCTGGAAACAGGCTTGCGTCAAGCCTTGCAGAATGACGAGTTCTATCTGCATTTTCAGGCAAAGCTGGATCTGAAAACAAAGAAGATCAACGGCGTGGAGGCGCTGTTGCGGTGGACTCATCCGACCCTTGGCAATGTGCCGCCACAACAGTTCATTCCGATCTGCGAGAAGAACGGCAGCATCATCACCATCGGTCGCTGGGTGCTGAAAAACGCCTGCAAGCAAAATGTCGAATGGCAGCATCAGGGACTTCCTCCGATCACGATGGCGGTCAACCTGTCGCCGGTTCAGTTTGCCGATCCTGATTTGCTTCAGGATATCCGAGGTGCACTGGACGAGTCCGGTATGTCGCCCCACCTGCTGGAGCTCGAACTGACCGAAAGCATGGTGATGATCAATCCACTGCGCACCATTGAAATTCTCAGCGAATTGCGCAACCTGGGCGTGCGTATCGCGTTGGATGATTTCGGCGTGGGCTATTCGTCGCTGGCGCAGATCAAGGGCTTCCCCATCGACACACTCAAGGTGGATCGCTCATTTATTCGCAATCTGCCGGAAAGCGATCAGGACCGGGCCATCACTGAAGCCATTATCAACATGGCGCGCAGCCTCAGTCTGACAGTCGTGGCCGAAGGCGTGGAGACCGAGGCGCAGGAGAATTTTCTGCGCAACCTCGCCTGCGACGAGTCGCAGGGTTTTTATTTCAGCAAGCCAGCGGCGCCCGAGGAAATTTCAGAACTGCTGCGAACTCACAGTGAGGTGCGGGAAGCGGACGACGACTGATTTTCCCGCTCCAGTGTGAAGATCGTCAGTTCAGGCGGACATTGCACGCGCACGGGTATCATGCTGAATCCGATCCCGCGATTCACATACAACCGGTTGCCGGCTGCGCCGAAATCCGGGTCCTCGACCCAGCCATCTGCATGCACGTCTCCCTCTTCAACGATGCGAAGCCAGGACCAGGATTCGGTCATGGGGATGCGGATCTGTCCGCCATGGGTATGACCGGCCACCGCGAACGGCGCGGCTCCGGCAGGAATCTTCGGAAAAGTCTGGGGATTGTGAAACAGCACCAGGCGCGGTGCATTAGCGGGCAGTCCCTCCAGCGCTTCCGTCGGCTTGTCCATGCCCGGATAATGTGCGCCGATCCCGACCAGGTAAAGCGGCTCGGCCGGATCAGAGAATTCGGTACCTAATTCCCTCGCCTCGTTCTGCAGAATCTCAATGCCGTTTGATTCAAGGGTCGAGGCGAGCAGATCCGCCGCCCAGACCAGAGCCTCTGCGTCTTTTGTCTCCTGTCCGTAGTCATGGTTACCCATAGCCGCATAGACTGGGAGGCCGGCCTCAACCAGTGGCCGCAGAATGTCGACGTTCTCCTGAATCAAACGCTCGGTTCGTCGTTCCGCCGCTGGTCTGTCCAGTTCGTCGATCCAGGGAAAGAAAGACAGCCCGGTGGGGCGGTAGATGAAGTCGCCGGTAATCAGCACCGCCGCCGGCCGCCGCTCCACCAGTTCATCGACGATGCGGCGAATGGTGCTGTCATTCTCCAGCCACATTCCGATCTGGAAATCGCCGATCACCGCGACTTCTTTTTGCTGCCAATCGGGAGGTAAGTCGGGAATGCCTACAGTGAACTGTTCCTCGTCGATGATCCGCGGCTCGATGACCACGCCCCAGAGCAGCAAGACGGCTGTGATCGAGACGATGATAGCCAGTAGGTAGCCGAAAGATTTCATAGACTCAGCACTCCACGGCGATTGGTTTTGTTTCGGAAAGCTGCTGCCGCGGCTAAGCGCCGCGGCAGCACGTCGGCTTACTGCTCCTGCAGTGCTTGTTGCAGAAGTTCAGGGTGGGGGTTGGTTACCTCACCGGCGAGTACTGCTGTCGCCGAGGCCTCTTCGCCGTAGTATTCGGCGGTTTCTTCCTCGTCGAAGTTGATGTCGTTGACGCCGATGGAAATCTCCGCGAGCAGACCTTCAGTGTCGGACCACAGTACGATGTCTTCACCGCGACCGATCTGTCCTCGTGCGCGGGCGGCCCAATCAACGATCGAAAAGCCGGCATCCGCGTTGAGCGCAAACTGATTGTCCCCAAGAAAGGAAGTAACCGCATCCTCGCTCATCAGGATCATCGCGATATCGCCCGCGGACACGCCTGCCTGGAAGCCCGCGCTGATGCCGCCGATGTCATAGAAGGCGGGATTGCTCCACGCACCGTCGACCTTGGCCAGCAGTACGCCTTCGCCGCCGGAGGCACCCACCACAAGCGCGGCCAAGGCGTAGTCCGGAATAATGAATACCCCGCGAGCTTCATCCAGCAATTGACGAAGATCGGCATCCTGTTGCATTTCCTCGATCACGGTAGCAGCTTCTACCACATCCTCCTGTGGCCCCGCGATTTCCTCGAATTCCTGGGCCTGATTTCGCTCAACTCGTTGAACGATGATCGTGTAGTCTTCATTTTCGGCGTCAGTGTTCACCTGGGCTTGCGAAACCAGAGGCAGGGTCAGAGCGAGTGAAGCAATGGAGAAAACAGAACTCAAGCTGGCCAATTTCATAGTAGTCCTCCTGACTTTCAATGGTTGTCCTTCGAAGACATTCTCTGTCGGGCAATCTCTTTCGCAGCAATCTCCTACACGTGAAGGGCATTGCCCGTGCACCGTGCGGATGCAATCACTGTACCTCGGCGCTTGACCTGGGGCACCTTACGGGAGGCTTCGGCTTGAACTCGAGCGCTGTCGCCCATACTCTGAGTGCATGTTTGGTGTACTAGCGAGAGGCGTTTTGAAATGACCGAATTTACTCCGGTGTCGGGTTTGCTCGGGGGCATGCTGATCGGGCTGTCCGCCGTGCTGATGTTGTGGGGAGCAGGGCGGATTACCGGTATCAGCGGTATCTATGGTGGCCTGCTGAAGCCCCAGCGCGGCGACGTGGCCTGGCGGGCAATGTTTGTGGCGGGGCTGATTGGCGGTGGTCTGCTGTGGCCATTCGTCGCCGGTGAATCGCTGCCGGTCGATCTTCAGGTGGACTGGCCGGTGATGCTCTTGGCCGGTGCGCTGGTCGGCTTTGGCACCCGACGAGGTGGTGGTTGTACCAGTGGTCACGGGGTTTGCGGTATTGGCAGGCTTTCGCAGCGCTCGGTAGTGGCGACGATTGTTTTCATGCTGGCTGCATTCGTGACTACGTTTGTAACGCGGCACTTCATCGGTCTTTGAGGCCATTGGCTTGAGGTGATTGAAATGGAACAGAAGTCAAAATTTCCGCTACTGATACTGGCCTTTGTTGCGGGGCTGATTTTCGCCTTCGGGCTGTCACTGTCGCAGATGGTCAATCCGGCCAAGGTGCTCAACTTCCTCGATCTCGCTGGTGACTGGGATCCCACCCTGGCCTTCGTGATGGGTGGAGCCTTGCTGGTAACCGTTCCCGCTTTTCGTTTTATCCTGCGCTTGCCGCATCCGCTGCTTAGCGGCAAGTTCTCCCTGCCCACCAAGCGAGACATCGATACGCCGCTTCTGACCGGTGCCGCTATCTTCGGTCTGGGCTGGGGTATCGCAGGCCTATGCCCCGGTCCGGCGATTACGGCGCTGGCATCGGGTCTACTGCCGGTGTTCGGCTTCGTTGCGGCGATGGCGGCAGGCATGTTCGTGCACATGGCGCTGTTCGAACGAAAGTAATGGCAATCTGCCACTTGTTGATAACGCAGACAGTCGAATGACTCCGTGGTCAGTGGCTCGCGAGTTTTCCACGCGGGCCGCTTGCTTTACACTGCGACGCGAGGGACTCGAATAAACGCTCAGGGAGGATGTGCAGCCAATCGCAGTGGAGAATAAATCAGTGGCAGATATCCAGCAGTTCCAACCCAGACCTGCTCCTTTCCTTTCGACCCTTGTTCTTTCCACACTCGTCGGTTTCCTGGCACCAACGCTTCAGGCCGAAACCGAGAACACCGACCAGCAAAAGCTCAATCTCGAGATCGCTCTCGGCAGCGCCGCCAAGCGTGTGTGCTCCTCGGTTTTCGTCTCCGGTCGCAGCGTTGAACATGTGCGCGCAGAGGAACTTGAACGACCGGATTTCGCCGCCATCAAATTCGAGGTCGATAGCGCCCGCGTGCTGGCCAGCGCTGGCGGCATGCAGGTGGAAGCCATCTATCGCGACCCGCTCGGCTGCACGCTGTTGAAAAAAGACACCCCGCGGGTCGCCATTGATCTCGACAAAATCAGCCCGCTTCCTGACTATGAGGACGCCGAGTGGCCGCAGGGTAACAAAGTGGTCCTGCCGAAATCCGTTCCGGGCGTCGATCTGCAGGCGGTGAATGCTGCCGTGGATGCAGCCTTTGAGGACATGGAGCCGGATCAAAACATTCGCACCCGCGCGGTGCTGGTGATCTACAAGGGCAAAATTATTGCCGAGCAATACGCCGAACCCTTTAACGCGGATACGGCGCAACTGGGCTGGTCGATGACCAAAACGGTCACGGGTGCGCTCACTGGCATGATGGCCGCCGAGGGAATGCTGGACATCAAAAAACCCGCACCGGTGTCGCAGTGGAATGGCAATGATCCGCGTGGCGAAATCACCCTTGAAGACCTCTTGCAAATGTCCAGCGGACTGCGCTTTTCCGAGGTCTATACCAGCGGTTCCATGTCCGATGTGATTTTGATGCTTTACACCACCGGCGACACCGGTGAATTCGCCATCGAACAGCCGCTGGAACATGCGCCCGGTTCGCACTGGTCCTACTCGAGCGGCACCAGCAACATCATTGCGCGCATTCAGAAGAATCAATTCGCCGACATTCACGACTACCTCAATTACGCGCGTGAAAACCTGTTCAGCAAGCTGGGCATGAGTTCTACCGTGATCGAACCCGATGAGTCCGGCACTTACGTGGGCTCATCCTATATGTACGCCACACCGCGCGATTGGGCGAAGTTCGGGCTGCTGCACTTGCAGGATGGTGTGTGGAATGGTGAGCGGATTCTGCCGGAAGGCTGGGTCGACTACGTCACTACGCCTGCGGAAGCCGCACCGGAAGGAGAATACGGTATCCAGATCTGGCTGAACGCCGGCAAGGACGGCAAGCGATCCTATCCGAATCTTCCCGAAAGCATGTACTACCTGTCCGGTTTCGAAGGACAGAACGTGGTGATGTTCCCCGATCAGGATCTGATCGTGGTTCGCATGGGGCTGACCACCAAGGGTCCGCGTCCGGTGTGGACTCTGGCGGAAAAGGTCTTGGCTGCGATCAAATAGCCCTGTACCAAAACACCGAAACACCGCAACAAAAAAAGGGCGGCACTATGGCCGCCCTTCCTCTTCGCTCGGTGTGATTACTGGTGGGTAATCTCCAGCGAGTAGAAGTGTACTTCGAAGACACCGCCGCTGGACTTGTCCGCCTGTGCGTAGTTTCCAGCCTTGAAGTAGTACACGTGATCATCCCATGCGCTGCTCATGCCGTCCTGTCCGAACGTTACTGATTGCGTATTGCCGTCGACGGTGATGGTCATGGTGTTTTCTTCCACCGTGATCTCGTAATCAAAGGTATTCAGTCCCACAGTCTCGAAGCTCAGACTGAAAGGGTTGCCCGAGCTCGGATCCTTGTTGATGATCGCGCGCACTGGCTTGGTCGGACCGTCCCACTGCAGTTTCAGCAAAGCCTTGGTGGAATTCTTGGCGTGAACCTGGCCCACGATTGTCTGTGGGTCTTCAGCCCAATACTCGACAACCTTCGCCGTGCCTCGCAGGGTGTGGCGGCCTTCATTGTGCCAGTTTGCTTCACCAGTACTCTCGCCAGGCGACCAGTTGTAGAGCTCGCGCAATTCTGAACGAACGTAGGACGAGTTGGTGGTCGTCGCGCCACCCTCCAGCGGGGTGCGGAAGGCCATGGCACCATCGGGGGCGGTGAAAAAATAATTGCCGTCTTCGAAGCCCTGGTTCAGCGGTGCGATGCCGTTGGGATTGTCGCTGGACGGAATGATTTCCGCTGAGCCGTCGCCGCCTGACCCGAAGTAGTAGTCCTTGGACACCGGCAGGGTGAGTTTCCAAACGTTGAGGTTGAAATTGCCGGATGGAGCCAAGGCGGC
This sequence comes from Proteobacteria bacterium 005FR1, assembly GCA_026192395.1. Lineage (GTDB taxonomy): Bacteria > Pseudomonadota > Gammaproteobacteria > Pseudomonadales > Cellvibrionaceae > WACF01. The sequence continues at coordinate 805,975 of WACF01000001.1, read as the reverse complement.
GTCAAGGCTGCCGGTCGGCGTCGGTTCCGGCGCCGGTTCGGGTTCGGGAGTCGGCTCGGGTTCGGGAGTTGGCTCGGGCTCGGGAGTCGGCTCCGGTTCTGGAGCAGGTTCGGGCTCCGGCGCAGGGGCCGCTTCGGTGGGACAGGCATCCGGATTGGTTGCCGAATGAGTCAGCGCGTAGGCTTCGACGATGCTGTTCCATTCGTTTTCTGTGTTTCCATAGCCCACGTAGCGAACGTAAAGGGCGTCCGTGGCCGGGAAGGTGAAGTATTCAGGGTTTGTGCTGGTGCCGCTGCTATCGGTGATGGGCAGCTGTTCGGTCCAGGTTGCCGCGTCCATACTCGTCTCGACGGAGAAGCTTGTCGTGCGCTGGTTACCCTTGTAGAAAGCAAGGGCGATGCCGCAGATGGACTTCTGCTCGCCGAGGTTCAATTGCAGCCATTCGCCGTTGCCGCTTGCTGACCAGCGCGATTCCGGGTCGAGGTTGCCGTCGATGGCATTGGCAGCGCCGTGGCCGTCGTCGCTGCTGGCAATGGCGGATTGTGCCTTGATGAATGTGTAGTTCTCGTCGCCCTGGTGGCCGTCTTGAACAGGATCGGAGTCCGTACCGCCATCCACAGGATCAGAGCTGCCGCCGTCGACTGGGTCAGTCGTGCTGCCATCGTCCACCGGATCAGCCGTGCTGCCATCGTCAACCGGATCCGAATCGGTGCGGCCCGCCTGTCCACCGGCATTATCGCTGTTACCGTTTGTGCCTCCAGTGCCATTGCCTCCTGCATTGCCACTTTTCTCGCTGGGCTGAATGAATGCTGTGTCACGGGTGGCACTGTCGCCACTGGATCCGCTGCTGGCACCACCGCAGGCGGCCAGGGATGCGGTCAATAACAGCACGGGAAGGGATTTCGTTAACTGCGAGGGTAAAGACAATGAAGATGGAAACCTGCGTGAAAACTTCATAATGACACTCTGAAGAACAATTGGAGAAATACCACTTTCAATCTGCGGATTAACACCGCCTCGTGAGCGGGGGCGACGCAGAATTAAAGTGGTAACGACTGCTGAGTTGGGGTGAGTATAGTTGCGGATGAGCGGGGGAAGTGGAATTGGCGCAAGGGATCGTAGTGCAGAGTTCTCAATTCAACAATCGTTTTTTATGGAGCGCGGCTGTTGGAAAATGCAGGCAGGACCAGGTCACAATTCTTTAATCAAAAAGAGCAGGCTGCCGCGCGAAGAGCTATAGAGTTCTGTCGCGCAGCGGAAGCGGGGCAGTCGATTTACACCCATATTTCCAGGGGATTAATACCTGTCTGCCAGCATGGAGCGCATCATCCGGAAATATACAGCCGGCTCGATTCGTCAGAACCGGCCTCCTTGGCCCGTATTCGCGTCACCGCGGTGCTGCGGTTCGCATTGATCAATGCGAACCCCGCGCTGCTTTCCCCTGCTGCGATCAGCTGATTCAGATAGTCGGTAACATCTACTTCGTACCTGCCAAAACTGTTGCCGCTTATCGTGACACCGCCAATGGCTGGACCGTAGCCGGGCCGGGTATTCCAGGTAATGGTGGATTCGGACCATCCGGCCGGTGCAGCATGTACGTTCGTCGTCACTGATCCGTTTCGCGACAGTGCGCCGGTAAATGACAGCACAGCCCGGCTTACCGGCGCGGTGAGATCGGAGATGTCGTAGTACATATAAGCTTCACGATTGTAACCGTCCCCGGATACTTTGGTTTCAAGCGTCGAAGCGCTGCCGAAGTTGCTGTCCGGCAGCCCATCCCGAACGTAGGTATCGGCGACCGCGGTTTGTTCGCTGGGTATCGACGCACCGGACTCCTGTACCCGATACTCCACCTCCGTTGCAGTAACCCGATCGCTGAAGGTGATTTCGCCCCCGCTCGCAGTTACGGCTGTAAGAGTTTCTCCGTCCTTAAGTACGCTGTATTCCGTGCCGCTGGACAGGGCACCGATGCGAAAATCCACCGTAGGAGTACCGGCGCTTGCGCGGACACGCAACGAGGGACTGACCGGATCAGGATCCACTTGAGTGACCTGGATCGCGCCACTGTCGGGCGTCACCCAAAAGGGAAGGGCCACGATTTCGGAATTCCACGAGACCATTCCTGAGTTCACGGGTAATGACGATCCAGCATAGGCACCACCCTCGGTGGACGCCGCCACCGTTGTTACGCCGCCGGAACCATCCGGGTCAAAAATGCGGCCAAGGGGATTGAGCAAAGTCAAGGTGGCGTTATCGCCGAGCTTCACTGTTGCGGATTGGTCCAGTTCGAAGCTTACGGTGGCAGGGTGCTCGGGTGTTCCACTTACCCTGATCGTGAAGTCTTCAAAGAAATGATCGTTGTTGATGATCTCGATATTTTCAGAATCGTAGATCTCGATGTCGGTTGGCCCCTCGAAAAGATTCGATTCCATGAGGATGTTGTCGGAGTCGCGGAGCTTTATCAAACGACCGTTGTTTCGAACCGTATTGCCCGTGAACACGTTGTTGCTGGGACGACCGTTAGTTGTTTCGGGTGCATCGCTGCCGCCGTATTGGTACAGGCCGTTTCTGGTGCTGTTTTCCACGGTGTTGTTTTCGATCAGATTATCGTAGCTGCCGAGCGACAGTCTGATACCGTTTTCGTTGCCGGTGACTACGTTGTTGCGAACGATGTTATTGTGGCTTTCGAAAACGACAATGCCAGTGTCCGCGTTATCATAGGATCGGTTGTTTTCCACTACCGTATCGATCACCTCACGATGGAGCATGATGCCATGCAAATTGCGATAGGAATCATTGCCGGTTATCACCAAATTGTTGCAGCGGCGCGAACAGATGATGCCGTGACGGCCGTTATCGTGAACATCGTTGTTGGTGATCACCAGTTCATCCGAGTCATCATGGGGGTCGATGCCATAGGATTCGTTGTAGGCTATTTCGTTGTTATCGATGACCATGCCTAGCGAACCGAAGGAATACATTCCCATGAAGTTGTGATGAATGTAGCTGTTGCGTATATCCCCGTACACTTCGACACGGTCGTAGATGGTCGGATCCAGGTGCCCGCCACGAACCTTCCACACCAGGCCGTAGGACTCTGCATCGTAGAAACCAAGATAAGCGACCTCGCTGTCCACCACATCCATCCGCGATTCCATGGCCGTGCCATTTTCCTCGAGCGAGTTGACGTGAATGAATGCGCGGCCGTTGCTGCTATCGGTGTCCGGGCCCTGCGCCGCCGGATCCCAACTGCTGACCAGCGTGTTGCGGATGTCCACATTGCCGTGTTTGGCCTGGATCTTGACGTGGTGGGGCGCACTGCCGTTCTCACTCAATAAGAGCAGTTCATCGGTATCGCCGCCGATGCTGGTGCCGTGGATCAGGAGCGTGGAACCGTCCTGCACATGCAGTTCGGCTTTGATGAACCAAGTTGCAAACTGCGGCTGCTCCATGAGCTGACCAGGTGCCACCGAACTGTACTTGTTTACCACAATGCTTTCGATCTGACTCGGAGAACAAACACCGCCATTCTCAACGTAGATACGGTTGTTGCTCGAGGAGTAGCGGATATGGCTGGTGTCGCAAGCCCACGTGAGGGCAGGACTCAGGGCAGAGCAGGCGAGAAGGATAGCTATTCTGTGTTTCATGTGACCCCCGTGGACCTTTGGCTGTGTTACGGAAGGGCGGCAGCGGGTGGCCGCCGCCTTTTGTTGCATAGTGCTCGACGTGTGGATTCGGTCAGACCGCTACCTCGGCAGCTCGGTTGTAGATGTCTTCCAGACGCACGATATCGTCCTCGCCCAGATAGCTACCTGATTGCACTTCGATGATTTCGAGTGGGATCGTCCCGGGATTCTCAAGTCGGTGAACGGACCCGAGGGGCACATAGGTGGATTCGTTTTCCGTCAGAATCCGTTCCGTATCTCCCACGGTTACCTTTGCGGTTCCCGATACCACGACCCAGTGCTCGGCGCGGTGGTGGTGCATTTGCAGCGACAATTTTGCGCCTGGCTTCACGGTGATGCGCTTGACCTGGTAGCGGCTGCCTTTGTCGATGCCTTCGTAGTTTCCCCAGGGACGGTGAACCCGGCTATGGAAGCGGTGCTCGTTGCGCTCACACTGCTTGAGCGTTGCCACAATCGTCTTGACGTCCTGGCATTTATCGGTGCTCGCGATCAGCACTGCGTCACTGGTTTCAATCACGGTGATGTTTTCAAGGCCCACGGTGGCGACACAGCGGTGTTTCGCCAACAGCAGTGAGTTGCGGGTGGAGTGGCTGATGACATCGCCTTTGCTCACATTGCCGTGCTCGTCCTTGTCCGAAACTTCCCACAGGGACGCCCAGGATCCGATGTCGGACCATGAGGTGTCCAGCGGCAGAACCGCTGCTCGATCGGTGTTTTCCATTACCGCGTAGTCGATTGATTCTGCGGGCGAATTGGCGAAGGCTTGCGAAGCCGCTCGCAGGAAGATGCCGTCGGCGCGCCCGTCGGCGAGCGCCGATTTGCAGGCGGCGAGAATCAGTGGCCGAAACTTTCCGATCTCCTCGAGCCAGCGGTCGGCGCGCACCACGAAGATGCCGGCATTCCAGTCGTAGTCGCCGGCATCCAGGTAGCTTTGCGCGGTAGCCGCATCGGGTTTCTCCACGAAGCGATCGACGGCATAGGCCCCGTCATCGCCGATCGCCGCGCCCCGGTGAATGTAGCCGTAGCCGGTTTCGGGGCGGTTCGGTACCAGCCCGAAGCTGACCACGTATCCGTCGCGAGCGAGAATCCCGGCCCTGGCCACGGCCGCACAGAAAGCAGCGGATTCCGGTATGAGATGGTCGGCGGGCATCACCACCAGCGTCCCGCCCGGGCAGCGTTCCTGAACCTGCAGGGCGGCAAGGGTGAGGGCCGGCGCTGTGTCCCGCGCGCAAGGTTCAAGCACAATCGAGCCGGGAGGCATCGGCTCGGTCTTGAGTTGGTCGGCCACTAAAAAGCGATGCTCTTCGTTGCAGACCACCAGCGTTTCGCGCCGGTCTGAGAGAGCTTCGAGTCGCTCGACGGTCATTTGCAACAGCGTTTTGTCGCCAACGATCGGCAACAGGGGCTTTGGATACAGCTCACGTGACAGGGGCCACAGGCGGCTGCCTGCTCCTCCCGACAGAATCACGGGGAAGAAATCCATGTCTAGTCTCCTATAAAGTCCATTTTGGTTTTAGATCCGCCGGCGCGTTGTTGTTGGTTGCCGGCGGAATGGTTCTGCAAAGGGTGATCTACCAGCAGATACCCTGATAACTTCCAGCGCTTTTCAAAGCGTCGATTCGCACCAGGTCGATCACTTCCTGCTCGGGTCTTATTTTTTCCGCCACACTGGCGAACTCCTCGTCGTTGGTGCCGAGTACGATCGTGTCCGCATGCTCGATCACTTCGTCGATCTGTTTGGCCATCAGGCAGAAGAGGTGGGGAATGTGGTTGAGGATATAGTCGCGGTTTGCGCCCACCAGAGAGGCGAGAGCGACATTCTTGTCGTAGAGTCGCAGGTCGTAACCTTTACCGATCAAGCGCTCCACCACTTCCACAATGGGACTTTCGCGCAAGTCGTCTGTGCCCGCCTTGAAGGTGATGCCGAGGACGCCGATTTTTTTCCGCCGTCCTCCGTTCACGACCAAAGTCATCCCGCGGTCAACCTGGTACTGGTTGTTGCGCAGAATGGAGCTGAGGACCGGTGTATCCAGATCGAGGCTTCGGGCCTTGTAATTGAGCGCCCTCACATCTTTGGGTAGGCAGGATCCTCCGAACGCAAAACCCGGCTTGAGGTAGTAGGGCGAAATGTTCAGCTTCCGATCCTGGCAGAAGATTTCCATCACTTCGTGACCATCTACCTTCAGCTCCTTGCAGATGTTGCCGATTTCATTGGCGAAGCAGATCTTCAATGCATGCCAGGCGTTGTCGGTGTATTTCACCATTTCGGCAACTTCGATGCGCGTGCGAATCAGTGGCGCTTCCATATTTTCATAGAGCGACGTTACGAGGTCGCCACTGCGGCGGTCCGTCTCGCCAACAACCGTTTTTGGCGGATGGAAGTAGTCGTGAACGGCGGTGCTTTCGCGCAGGAACTCGGGATTGATACAGACTCCGAAGTCCCGGCCGGCGACTTTGCCGGAAGCAGACTCGAGCGTAGGAATCACGGTGGATTCCATGCTGCCCGGGAGCATCGTGCTGCGAGCCACGACCACATGAAAATCCTCTTTCTCACGAAGAGCCGCACCAATCTGCTCGCATACCGATTTCACAAAACTCAGATCCAGCGCTCCATTGGGAAGACTTGGGGTCCCGACACAGATCAACGACAGCTCCGTGTCGGCCACTGCATCTGCAACGTTGTCCGTCGCTCGCAGATAACCCGCGCAGACAGCCTGATCGATCAGCGCGCCGATGTCCTTCTCGATAATGGGCGACCGTCCCTCGTTGATGGCGTCGACTTTGGCCTTGACCGTGTCCACTCCGACGACCTGGTGGCCCTGACTTGCAAGGCATCCAGCAGAAACCGCTCCCACATAGCCCAGTCCAAAAATACTGATTCTCATGATGCACATCCCCTGTTGCAGTTTAGATCGCTGTCACGAATCCACTTCAGAACCCCAGATCCAGCGGCAGCGGATGAAGCACTCCCAAGTACACGAGCAGTGAAAAAGCCAGCAGCCCGACCCAGAATGTGGTCAGGTAACCGGCCATGTAGTTGCGAAATAAAATCAACGCGGCGTTACCGCCTGCGGCCGAACGCTGGTCGCCACGGTTCATCCAACGCTGCTTCGGCAGCCGGAAGATGAGGTAGACCTTGACCAGAGCATTCAGCAACTGGTTGGCGAACAGGAAGAACGGAAACGAGACCTGTATCCGTCGCGCGTAGGGATACAGCAGAAGTGAAAGGAAGGTGCGGGTGATCAGTACCCAGGCGAGGTAGGCAGGAATCGCCATCAGGTCGACGAAGACCGCGAGGATCAGCGCACTCATCGGACCGATCAGTGTTGTCCACATGGCGATGCGTTGATCGAGAATGCACCACCAGATGAACGAGCCGACGTGGCGTGGGCCGAGAGCCAGCGCGCGGGCGCCGTTGCGTAAAACGTTGCCGGACCAGCGGAGCAGGTTCTGCACCATGCGCTCGTAGCCATTGCCCTCGATCCGCTCCACCGTAATGACCAGTGCATCCGGCACGTACAGCATGTTTCCGCCGTTTTTGAGCAGCCAGTACCAGGTGCTTTTGTCATCCCCCGACAGAAACCTGAATTCATGCCAGAGCCAGTGCTCGAGGTGGTCGGCTTCCACCGTGCGGATGAAATCGTTTTTCACCACATTTGCCGCGCGAAAAATCGACATCCGCCCGGTCAGCGTGAGCACCTTGTTCGACAAGGCATGGGACTGCATCGCAAGATGTCGCTGGGCGAAGCGCAGGTCGAGCCAGGAGCGGATCCAGCCGGGTCCTTCCTCTACCTCCACCCGCTCGTCGGTGGTGAGCGCGACCAGAGCGCGGTCAAGCTGAAACAAGGGTAGGCAGCGCCGCAGGCAAGCCGGCGCGAGAATAGAGTCCCCATCCAGGAAAACCACCGGATCGTTCCCGTCGACGCCGTGCCGGGACATGGCGCGCAACGCGAGCCCGATGGCGAAGCGCTTGCCGGGTTTGTTCTGGCGAACGATGATGACGGAAAGGTCGATCCCGCGTCCGTGTCGCTGCAGAAAATTTTCAATGACTTCTTCGTCGTAGGCATCCCCACTGCCCACGAACAGCTTGGCCGGGACGCCGACTTCGCGGGACTCCCGCAAAATACTGGCGAGTACCTGCTCGGTCACCCGGCGGTTCTCCCGGTAGGTGGTCATCATGAAGTAAAGGTTGTCCGGTCGCCAGTCGTTGCTCCATAGCCGAGCCGCCCGGGACCGTTTACGTGGATAAACCACCCGCTGGTAGATCTGCGCGCGCACAAAGTGAATGAACCACCAGCCGTAGCGCCAGATGCCGATCACTCCCAATGCAATCGCTAGCTGGACACTATCGTTATCCCAAAAGCGATTGGGGATGGTGGACAGGATCCAAGCGGTCACGGCGAGCAGCAGCAGAAGGTGGATAAGGTCCTGCCAGCTCCAATGAAAGCGACTATCCCTGTGTGCTACTTCTTGTTCTTCCATCACTTACTGGTCCGTTTCTTCTTGGTTCTTCTGAATTCCGGTCCGTCAGTTACTGCGCTTTTTGTTTTTCGATACTGTTCGCTGATTTCTTAGTCAGTGACTTCTTTGTTTGTGGCCTGTCTGTTCCGGTGAGGAGTAGCTTGCGCACCAGAATGAAGATGAGCCTGGAGTCCTGTTCTGGTTGTTTCACCCGTTGCCACAGTTCGGGGCTTACCGTATGCGGCCGCAGAGTGGAATAAACCAGCATGGCTCGTGAGAAACGCTCTACGTCGTAGTCGTCGCGTCGTGCGTAGTCGAAGCCGGCTTCGGCGCGTGCGCGGTCGATTGCGGCCGTGGATCCGGCAAACTCCCCACCGGTCTCGCCACGGAGAATCCTGTCGGCGGCGAAGCGGAAGGCCGCGTCGACCGTTTCGCTACAGCAGCTGGTGAGCAGCTCGATTTCGAGCCAGGCCTCGAGGTTGTACACGTGGTAAAAGAGGGCGTCCCGCTGGCGGTAGTCCACTGAAACACCAGTGTCGGGGTCCAGGTTATTGCTCAGATGCAGTTCCGCTGCTTGTCGATCGCGGGTGAGCCGCGAGGCCTGCGAGAGCACCCGGTCGAGAAGAATCATCAGCTTCAGGTGATGAGTCCGGTGATTATTGACGGCGGTCTGCGGGCCGAACTCCCAATGCTGCTTGGCGGTATAAAGTCGTTCGAAATAATCGAGGACGCGGTTCCGGTCACTTCCATTCAGCTGATCGCAAAGGACGGCGAACGACCAGATCAAACCTTCCAGTCTTGTCTCATCAATCGGATGTCCGGTCGGCTTGTTGGTCGCTGACCAGTGCAACAGAATGTCACGAGCGTGATCAAGATAGCGTCTCTCGCCGCTGACCCGGAACGCCAGTGCGCTGATGACGGCATGATCCGCATCGCGAAAGGCGCGTCGAGTTTTGACGAGCTGCGGATCGGTCTTGTCCCTGACCCCGGCACTGCGCAGGACGACAACCGCAGCCGGCGGATGCAGGACTGCTTTTTTTGCCTGCCGCAAAAGGGCCTCGCGAACATCGTTATCCGCCTTCAGCGCAGCAGCGACGTCCTGCTCCGGCCATAGGCTCTGGCTGCAATCCTGCGCACTGGCGCCGAAGGAAAGTGCCATCGAGAGCAGCGCTCCGAAAATTGTCGGGATCATGCTGGCGATCTGCGGAAAGGCTGGAATCATTGTTCTTCCCCCTGGCCGCCGGGCACGGATGTGGTGATCAGTCCACCGACAAAGGAGAGCAGGGGCATACGGTCGGTCAGTGGACGGGTGGAGAATTCCACCGTTACCGGAAAACCGTTCGGCAGTTGATGAACTGACATATCCGTATCGTCCGTCGCGAACGCGAGCTTGAGTCTCATCGTCTGCGGCGCTGCCAATTCGCCATCAAGGCCCTGGACCCGGTGGCGCTCTACACTGGCTACCGTGGCCATCAGACCTCGGGTCTTGCCTTCGAAGTAGATCGTCGCGGGACGATCGAGATTGACTCGGTCCAGATCCCGCGCTGATACAAAGGCCTCCACTTCCTTTTCGCCCTCCTGCTCAAGCACAAGCAAGGGCTGGCCCTTTTCAATGAGCTGGTATTTGCCGGTATAGAGGCTCACTACCTTACCATCAGTGGGGGCCGACACTTGCAGTCGCAGGCGGCGCTTCTCGATGAGATCGAGCTTTCGGCGTTCCAGATCGACCCGATGCTGGGCCGCCGCCACCGCCGCTTCCAGTTCGGCGACCTTTCCCTCGAGACGGTTGTCGGTGTAAAAGCGGCCGTTATCGATTTCTTGCACGGCACTGCGGGCCATCGTTTCCTCGGCCACGGCCACCTGAAGGTCAGCCTTCAGAACGATCAGATCTTCGGCGATCTTGTCGAGCATGTCGTCGCTGAGCAGACCACTACGATTGAGCTCGGCGTTGCGTTCGTAGCGTTTCTCCGCCAATCGCAGCCGTTCTCTTAACGCAGCCGTTTTAGCTCTGGCAATCTCAAGCTCGTTGTTGCCGAACTTCCGGTAGCTTTCCAGCAGGTCCCTTTGCGACTCAAGCTCACGTTGTTTCTCCTCGAGGTTGGCAAGCGAACCAACGACGTTGAGTCTCGCCATTTCCACGCTTTCCAGGGTATCGTCGTCGCGGATATAGAACAGGGGGTCGCCTTGTCGGACCTTGTCACCAACCGCGACATAGGCTTCGTCCACGGTGCCTGCGAGAGGAGAGTCAACGACACTGTCACTGGCGGCAAGGGCGGCCGATACCACTCTTACCTTAAATACATTTGTGTAGACAGTATTGAAGGCGTAGACGGCCAACAGAAACCCAGCCAGGAGATAGAACGCGCTTTTGGCAGCGGTGCGCCGGTTTCGTCGGTCAGGGTCGGAATCGGTTTTCTTGCTTTTGTCGGGTTTCTCCGAGACTGGCGTCACCGGGATGTCGATACGTTGCAGAATGTCTTCGACCGCGGTCATCTCGCCCGATATAAGAGAATCCGAGAAATGCTTCAGAAGAGCTCGGTTTCTTTCCTCGAGCTCGACAAACTCCGCGGCCAATTCGCCGTCGGGACTAGCCCTAACGATGCGAGAAGTATTTACAAATGAGATGTAAAAGCCGCTGAAGGCAATATCGATTCTGACGTAGATCTGATCTCCCGGATTCGCATTCCCGTGGTAACTGTCAATACAGAAACCCCCAACACTCCAGTTCTTCGTGACGTGTGTTTCGGGAGGTTTGTCGTCGCTCAGAATGGTGATGTTGATCGGAGCGGCGATACGAAAATGGCGACGCTGACTGGCCACCTCTTTGATAACACGCGCTGACTTTTCCATGTCTTTGTTTTTCCTTTGATTCACCACAGCATGATTCAGCACCAGAACGAGATTTACCTGTCACTCATCACCAGCGTCTACGTACGAGTGGCGTAAAGCAAATTATTTGTAAAAAAAACCGTACACCGTACAACGAAACAGCTTCGGGGCAGAGGTGGGGCTGCATGCACCGAAGAAATGGACCAAGTCAGATGTTTATCGTTAGCTAGACTTACTGGTTTTGAAATATCTGCATCTATCGTGGTCGCGAGGAGGCAAGTTCAATACCAAGGAAACTGTGGGTATCGAAGTTGGAAAAAAGGCCGTGCTTGCACGGAAAAACCGAAAGGAAAAGACGATCTTGTCAGTCAGGCAAGTGCGTGATCATCACGCAATCCCAGATTCGTGCACTCGTTTGCGCCGTGTGGTCTATGATGGTGCTTGTGAGCCGCGGCATGAACACAGGGCCGCTTGCTTAGGCTCAACAATAGTCGAAGAGTTTGTAGTAAGATGTCTTGCTACTTCACAGTCAAAAATTGATCTAGGTGTTCGGAGGCAGTCTTGAAAAGTGTCGATGTTTTTTGGTCATTCAGAAGTCCGTATTCCTACCTGGCCACGCCGGGCATGCTCGACATTCGGGACAAATATCAGGTGAACGTCAATTTGCGAGTGGTCTTGCCGATCGCCATCCGCAGCCCGGAAGCATTATTCAACGCAGAGAATGCAAAGCGGTCACGCTATATTGCGATGGATTGGGCGAGAAGGGCGGAGTTTTTGGGTATGCCCAACCGCTGGCCGCGGCCAGACCCGATCGTTCAGGATCTGGAGACCCTAAAAGTTGCCGATGACCAGCCTTACATCTTCCGTCTCAGCAAGTTGGGCGTGGAAGCGCAGCGCCGGGGCAGGGGCATCGAATTCGCCTACGAGGTTTCGCACTTGCTGTTTGGCGGCACGCGCGACTGGCACGAAGGCGATCACCTGGCGCGGGCGGCTGAACGGGCCGGCCTAGAACTCGCCAGCATGGATCGGGCTATCGAAAACGGTGATCACATGCAGGAAATCGAGCGCAACCAGGAGATGCTCGCGGAAGCCGGACACTGGGGTGTGCCCACCTTGGTGTTCGAGGGGGAACCCTTTTTTGGGCAGGACCGCATCGACACGCTCTGCTGGCGTCTGGAGCGCAGCGGACTGCGTCGCAGCTGATCGAGGTTCAGGCGCGGCGCTCCTGGCGAAGGTACATGATCGCAAGCGCGGCAACGCCGACGCCGAGAACCGCCTTGGCCAGAAACATTTCTCGATCATGACGCCAGTCCGCCCGCAAACCTTTTTCCTCGTAGAGGTTCGGTAGCCGACCATGGCTCACGTCGTCGAGCATGCCCTCGATCATGTTGATTCGGTCGGCCATCAACAGAGGCACCCAATGGCCGTAGTCATTTTCGCTTTTCCTGAAAGCAGCGCGGCGGATGGCTCCACTCACTCCCGATGGTGGTGCGGCAGTTCCGAACACGGCGGTGATGTTCGGGCGCTCCACCGAATGGAAGACTTCCAGGTTAACCGGCTGCTGCGGCGGCCGCTCCCAACTGTAACCTGCGTGCTCGGCATTGTTGCGTTTCTTCATCGGGTAGGTGGGATCGTTTTTAGGGTCCGCGTCGATTCCCCAGCCTTTGATTTGCGCTTGTTTGTCGGGCATTTCCGCAAGAGCTTTTCTGCGCGCCTGCACGGCTAACGCGATGGCTTTGTCTTCGGGGGAAAGGTCGTCAGGTGAACGACCTTCGGGTGAGAGGTCTTCAGGTGAACGCTCGTTCATTGTGCGGCTTGAGTGCGGTGTATTGTCCATCCCTTGTCTCCTCCTGTCGCTCTTTTTGTTCCAGTGGTGCTCACATGCGCGCCGACGGCGGAATCAGAACCGGTTTGATGCAGTGATCCAGCTTCTCTGAAAAAATACGGTAGCCCGCCGAAACCTCCTCAAGCGGTAAGCGATGGGTTATCAGGGCCTTCGGCTCGATGATCCCGTTTTGCACGTGTTCGATCAGCCGCGGCAGAAGCCGCTTCACCGAGGCCTGGTTTGCCCGAATGGTAATCCCTTTGTTGACGACGTTTCCGATCGGGACCAGCGTATCCGTGGGGCCGTAAACCCCGACAATCGAGACGATGCCGCCTTTCTTGACGGAATTGATGGCCCAGTGCAGTGCAGTGGCCGAGCCGGACTGCAGTTTCAGTTTGCGGCCGGTGAGGGTCTGCATCGCACTACCGGCAGCGTCCGCGCCTACGGCGTCGATGCATACATCAGCGCCGAGCGAATCGGTGGTGCGCTTGGCAAATACGACAGGGTCGCCGATGTCGCGAAAGTTGTAGGCTTCGCATTGCGCGTAGCGGGCGGCGAATTCGATCCGATAGTCGAGCTGATCAATAATGATCACACGGCCCGCGCCGAATAGCCATGAACAGCGGGCTGCCATGATGCCGATGGGTCCCGCGCCGAAAATCATCACCGTGTCGCCTTTCTGAATACCGCCCATTTCCGCGGCCTGGTAGCCGGTGGGCACTACATCGGTAAGCATGACCGCATCATCCGGGTCCATCCCTGGGGGCAGCACCATGGGGCTTACGTTCGCATAAGGCACGCGCACATATTCCGCCTGGCCACCTTCATAACCCCCCGCTGTATGGGAGTAGCCAAAAATGCCACCGGCAGCGGTGGCCTCGGGGTTGGACTCATGGCAGTTGCCATAGAGCTCCTGCTGGCAAAAAGCACAGCGCCCACAGGCAATGTTGAATGGAACTAGTACGTGGTCGCCGACCTTGAGCTTCGTCACATCGGACCCGACGTCCTCCACAATGCCCGTAAATTCATGTCCGAACGTTGTGCCGATTCGCGTGTCGGGAACCGCGCCATTGTAGAGATGTAAATCCGAGCCGCAAATACACGAGCGAGTCACCCGGACGATGGCATCTTCCGGGTGCAGTATCTCTGGCGTCGGCTTGTGGTCAATGCGGACGCGCTGCGGCCCGCGGTAATTCATTGCAAGCATTGTTGGCCCTCCCTGCCTTGATATCTTTTCTCTGACGCATCCGCTAGGTCGCTCATTGCGGTCCGGTTGGCCACAGCAAGATCTGGCGGATTTCTGCAAGCTCTATTCCTCGGGCGATCGAAGAAGTTGTCGCTGCTGCATGTAGGATATGAACCACCAACCATGCTGGTGCATGCTTTGCATTGGTAACGGAGCAGCTTGACTCTGCATAAGACGTCAGCTGTGCGCACGCAAGGAGGCGACTATGACCGATGTGGCTCTGCAACGAAGCTTCAAACACTGGGCGCAGCTTGGCTATGCTGCGCGCGGTGTGGTTTACCTTGTTATTGGTGGGCTCGCGCTGCTGGCCGCCTTCGGAGAGGGTGGCAGTACCACCGATGCCCGAGGGGCCATTCTCAAGATTTTCAGCCAACCGTTTGGCCAAGTCTTGCTCTGGGCTATGGTGGTGGGCCTGTTGGGTTATGTGGTGTGGCGCTTTATTCAGTCGGTGCAGGACGTGGATCACCACGGCCATTCGGCCAAAGGAATCGCCATCCGTACAGGGCTGATGGTTAGTGCAATCACGCATTTGGCGCTGGCGGTATGGACATTTCAGCTGCTGATCGGCAGCGGTGGTGGAGGATCCTCCGGGAAAGGCCAGGCCCAGACCTTACTGGGATCTGAGTGGGGGCAGGTGGTATTCGCCGTGGTGGGCATCGCCGTGATCATTGCCGGCTTCGCCCATATCTTCAAAGGCTGGTCAGCGCGGTTCGAACGTTACATGCATATCCCCGCTAACCAGCGGAACTGGGCACGGCCGGTATGTCAATTCGGGCTGATCGCGCGTGGCGTAGTGTGGTTAATCATCGGTTGGTTTTTCCTCGATTCGGTATTCACTGCCCAGCAGGGAGAGGTAAGCGGCATTGCCGAAGCGCTTGGAGCGCTTCGGAATTCCAGTTATGGCCCCTGGTTGTTGGCGGTTGTAGCCGCCGGTCTGTTCGCCTTCGGCGTCTACAGCTTACTGGAAGCGCTCTACCGTCGCATCGACGCGCCTGGCTAAATCCAGCACGCCCCCTTCACGTTTCTCTCGCGAGATCGGCGTGGGCTCTGGCCTTCGCCTGTGCTTAAGCGGACGCGCATGTCATGGTTAACCGACGCGGAACAAATCGAAGAAAAAGTCCAAGAACGTTCTGCTGTATGTGGAGGGTTTAGTGTTACTGTGATGGGCGCCCGCTAACCGGTGCAGAGTGCAGTCGGAATCGCATCCGCATGGGGTGTGAACGAAGCGGTGATCGCTTGACAATCGTCGCGGGCGTGCCCGCTCGCCGGAAGTAACGAATCGGTGATCACCACCATCAAGGATGAACCGATATCGCCATAGGCAAGGTCCTAGGTAGTACGTCTTTAACCTTCTCTGGGCGTTGAGCTATTCCGGTCTGATTTCGCCGACGCCACAAAAGGCGAGCAACTGGCGAGTATCGACAATGTCGTTACGTCAGCTACATGATTGTCCGGCGAGGAAATGTGGTCGCCCGAAGCTCCGTTCTTTGCGCATGCCCGTATTGCTCGAAGCGCAGGACGAGCGGACTGATTATCGCGATCTGCGCGGCAATATCCGCTCGGTTTACGGCGTATTGCCGGACCCGGCACTATTGTCGCCAGATCCGGTTTTTTGACTCTACTCAACCTTTGAGCGGGAAAGGCCTTTTAGCTGAGGCAGCGTCACCACGGATTCGGCCACAAGCTCCCGGTCTTCCAAGGTGTTCATGGCCAGGTCGCCGGACGCGCGCACCCAGTCGCCTTTTTTCACGTTCTGGAAACCTCGCTCATCCAGCGGGTTGTAGTCCATCATGCTGGTGTCCACTTTGATCTGACGATTACCGCTGTCGATGGTAAAGGTGCGGCCGTCGACCGAGGTGACCATCCCCGCGATCTCGATATCGTATCGGCTAGGTCCCATGAAGTCGGTGGAGCGACGGCTCAGAAGCTGGCCTTCCTCGTCGTAGGGGGAGGGGCCGGTGAGCACGGCGTTGATGTCTTCCACGTAGATGCTTTGCGCTTCGATGGACTTCTCACTGTAGAAGGAGTCATCGATAGTGCCGTAAACGGTCACCTGGTCACCCGGCATCGCCAGTTCACCTTCTTCCAGATCGTCCCAGTCATCCAGCTCCACTGTGATCGTGCCCTGGCCGTAATCCAGCAGGATGGCCTCCTGGTTTTGCGCGATCACGGTGCCCTTGAGCGATACCTGGCTTTCGATCAGCTGCTCGCCATAGTTTTCCACGTTTGCGGCCGAGCCCGAGGAGATCGCTAACAGCATTGCGAGGCTCGCTGTCGCGGTCTTCAGTTCTGAACTCATCATCCGGTTCCTCCTGTATCCGTTTTCGCTGGGCGGCAATCAGCTATTCGATAACAATGACCGACTTTGCGGCGATGACGCGTTCATCCATCGCGCGTTCACCGAGGTCGCCCGACGCGCGGACGAAGTCGCCTACGTCAATTTGCTGGTAGCCGGAATCGTCCATCGGATTCTTGTCGAGGAAGGAGGTATCGACTGTGATTCGTCGACGCCCATTGTCGATCGTGAACTTGTCTCCGCGAACCGAGGTGACGGTGCCCGCCACCTCGATGTCGTTCGGAATCGGTCCGTAAGAGGAGGTGAGACGTTGATTTTGCGCTTCCTCCTCGTCGGCCGGGGAGGGCGCGGTCAACGTAGTCTGCAACTCCTCGACATGCACCGAGTCCGCTTCGACGCGGCGGCGATGCCAGAAGTCGTTATCCACCTTGCCGCGCACCGTCACGTGCTGGCCTTCGCGAATAGCGCCGTCCACGTCCTGATTGGCCCAGTTGTCCATCTCGATGCTGATGGTCCCATCTCCGTGGTCGAGAATGAAACTACCCGCGCGTAGCGCCACCACGGTGCCCTTCAGGGCTACTCTGGAGCCGTCGCCGGGGTCGTCGGGCGGTGGCTTTGCCGAACCGTAATCCACGGCTTCCGGCGGGGTCGGGTTTTCCGCAAGCGCCAGCGGCATCAGCGCGACCACCGTCATGGTCAGCAACGTTCTTGCGCAACTTGCAATCGGATGCATCAGATCCTCCTCGTTTCAACTAGCGCGTCCCGCAGCTCTTATTACTCAGCGTCCCGCACGAGATTTTGTGAATCAATCATTCAATGACAGGAGCAATAGCTGTACCATTTAAAGCGCCGGTTGCCACTGCAAGCACGGGCTCTGCCAGTGCGACGCTCGAAAATACTCTGTAAACTCGGAAACTGAATACATTTTTTACAAGCGCGCCATGACCGCAATAGGCCCGCCCGCGGGATCCCGCCATTCTGTTAAGAGGAGATGATATGCCAAGCGAAATGCTCAAGAACAAACGAATCCTGGTCACTCAGGCCGACGCATTCATGGGGCCAGTACTGTGCGAAGTGCTTGCCGAGCACGGCGCTGAGGTGATCGAGAGCAGGGGATCTTTACGAGATCCCGGGGCAGCGGAGCAGGTGATCGCCGACGCGAAGAGAATCGACGTGTTAATCGCCAATCTCGGGGTGCCGGCACCGACCACCAAAGCGGTGGATGTGGATGACGAAGAATGGCGGAGCACTTTTGCGGAGATGGTGGATCCATTACCTCGGCTATGCCAAGCCGCCTTGCCGGCGATGATTGAGCGGGAGTCGGGCAAGATTCTTTTGATGGGCAGCTCCTCAGCACTACGTGGCATGAAGCGCGCTTCCACCTATAGCGCGGCGCGCGGCGCTCAGCTTGCCTATGTCCAGGCACTCGGCGTGGAAGTGGCACCGCATAAGATTCAGGTGAATGCCATCGCCCAGAACTTCGTCGACAATCCCATGTACTTTCCGCCTGCAATCCAGGCCAATCCGAAATTCCAGGATCGGCTACAGCGCGAGGTGCCCTTGGGTCGGCTGGTCAGCGCCCGCGAGGACGCCGAGTTTGCGGCCTATCTGTGCAGCGACAGTGCGAACTGCTTCGTGGGGCAGATTTTTCCGGTTTGTGGGGGATGGGTGAATAGGTGAGATGTGAGATGACATCTTGCGAACTAACCCAGGCTTCGGAAATTGTATGTCTCTCAAGAAAACCCTAAAAGTCGGCAAAAGCTGCATCCATGGTAAGGGCCTCTTCGCCACTGGAACCATCAAGAAGGGCACCGTGATTGGCTACTGCAAGACCCGAAAGACCAAAAAGCCCGGCGACCATACGCTATGGCTGGACAAGGGCCCAGTTGATGTGACCTGTCGATTGAAGTACATCAATCACAATGCGAAACCGAATGTGGCCTACTACGATGATCTGTCCGTCGTAGCCTTGAGAAAAATAAAACCGGGAGACGAATTGACTCATCATTATGGTGACGATTGGGAGTAGATGAGCCGCGGATGGTAGATCCCACGAAAAAAGGGGAGAAGGCTAAACCTTCTCCCCTTTCTTGCGTGGGGCTTGAGCCCTTACTGCTGCTGTTGCTGCTGCAGCTCAGCCACAGACACGTAGTCGCTCAGCGGACGCTGGCTTTCCGGAATGCGGTTGAAGTTCTGCTGAAGCAGCTCCTGCTCGGTCACATTGGAAATATTAGCCTGTGACTCGACCATCAGCTGCTGTCCGCGCATGGAGATCTGATACAGCGGAATGTACCGGTAGCCATCCTGTTGCTGGGATTCAACGAGAATACCTGCACGGCTACCGTCTTGCTGGACGACGATTTCCACCACCTGGCCCATCTGATTACCGGTAGCGTCGGTCACCTGTGACTGTCGCAGCTGGGAAACAGGTGCAGACCAGAGGTTACGCTGCTGCTGCGATTGCTGCTGCTGCGGCTGTTGTTGCTGCTGAGCCTGCTGCCGCTGTTGTTCTTGCTGGAACTGCTGCTGGGCCTGCTGGCGCTGTTGTTCCTGCCTACGTTGCTGTTCCTGTTGCTGTACTTGCACCTGAGGCTGGTCAGCTTCCTGCACAAATACCTGCGGCTGTGCTTCGCTGATCTGAACCTGTGGTTGAGCGGGATCAACAACGACCTGCGGATCCTGCTGCTGTACCGCAACTTCGGGACGCTCCTGTTGAACCATGACCTCCGGCTCGGGTTGGGTCACCGACACCTGCGGCTCGCCTTGCTGAACGTTTACCTGAGGTTCCTGAGTGCGGATGGTGATGACAGGGCGGGGTTGATCGACGGTGATCTGGGCAGGAGGGCGACTTACGATCACCTGGGTCGGCTTCTCGCGGACGTAGATCACCGTGCCGCCCTGGCCTTGCTGAGCTTGTTGCTGCTGCCCTTGCTGGCCCTGCTGCTGGCCCTGTTGACTCTGAGCCATTTGTTGGCCGCCTTGCTGCTGACTTTGTTGACGGGCTTGCTGCTGGCCTTGCTGCTGTTGCTGCATGTTCTGGCTCAGCTGCTGATACTCCTGCTGATCCAGAGCCTGATTGCCGTCCTGGTCAAACCGACTTATCAGTTGGTCGGGTTGCGTGTTCTGACGTTGAGCCAGGGGTTGCAGCTCCTGTTGGTTCAGGCGCTGGTCCTGGTTCTGGTCAAGCTGTGAGAATTGCGGGGTCTGTTGCTGCTGCCCCTGCTGGCGTTGCTGTTGCTGACGCTGCTGCTCCTGCTGCTGCCGCGCCTGCTGCATTTGCTGCTGCATCTGCATGCTCTGGCTCAGCTGCTGATATTCCTGCTGATTGAGCACGTTGTTGCCGTCCTGGTCATATTGACTAACAAGTTCACTGGCCTGGGTATTTTGGCGCTGAGCAACTTGCTGCAATTCCTGCTGGCTCAGGCGCTGGTCCTGATTTTGGTCCAGTTCTGAAAACTGTGGCGGCTGCTGCTGCTGTTGGGATTGTTGTCCCTGCGCGCTGACGAAGGCGGATGCCGTCATAAGAAGGCCGACAGCACTGGCTGTAACGAATCCCTGAGTGAGTTTGATTCCTCTGCGTTGCATAATTGACTCCTTTCAGTCTTGAGGCGAATTTGTCCGGGCGGAGGGTAATTAGCGCTGCGCCCGCTGCATGGCTTCGTTGCGCGCATCTCCTAGCGTGCCTTCCGCTTCAGCGACAGAAACGTATCCCTGCTCATTGTACTTCGACTGCTCTGCAAGCTGGTCAGGGGACTGCTGGGTCTGCCAGACGATCTGGTCGCCCTGCATCATCGTTTCATCTGCCGGCACCAGGATTTGCTCTGCCCCAATGCCCAGAATACCGCCAGTGGATACCACCAGGCCGGCCTGACCTTGATCGGGCTGAATGACAATATCCTCGACGCTGCCAAGCTCTTCACCCTGGCTGGTCACCACCGTTTTTTGTCCCAGCTCTGTAACATTCACCTGCATCAGGTCCTGGGCCATCTGCTGCTGTTGCTGGGGCTGTTGGGTCTGTCTTTGTTGTGCCTGAGCCTGCTGGCTTCGCTGGTTTTGCATCGGCTGTGCTTCGATTTCAGAGACCTGCTCCTGCCCCTGTTCGTCGACAGTAATTACCCGGACGATCGGGTCTGCACTGCGCACCTGGACTTGTGGCTCTGCCTGTCGAACTTCCACTTGTGGCTCGGCGCTCTCCACAACAACTTCCGGCTCGGATTGCCGAATCTGGATCTCCGGCTCCTGCTGTTGCACCATCACTTCCGGTTCAGGTTGCTGAATAGAAACCTCCGGCTCACCGGTTTCCACCTGTACGTCCATTTCTTTTTGCTCCGCGATCACTTCCAGCGGAGCGCGTTCCACCTGAACTTGCGGCTGCTGCTGTTCAACGACGATGTCGGTGCCTTCCTGCTGTGCGATTTCCTGAGGAATCTGTTCTTGGGTTTGCTGCTCTTGCTGCTGTGCGTAAGTCATTCCAGAGGCGGCGAGTAAGATGCCGCTGGCGCCCAGGCTCAGTACCAAAGGCCGTCCCTGCAATTTCCGGATGATGTAAGTCAATTTCATCTTGCTTCCTCTCCTGTGCGTCGGGTGCATCGAAATAAGTCCAGCGACAAAGCAAATTGACCTTGTCGCGGTTGGCCAAGTCGGAGCAATAATCACACCAGTGGCCCGCCGATCCACCTTGGCGCGATATGTCGAGACACAGCCGTCGGCAGCTCGGGGCGGGGGCTTTGGGAGGTCAAAACAGAGATGTAAACGACGATTTGTTTCGCTCGTGGGTCACGGGTATGCACGAGCGGGAGTGTTTCAATGTTTTTGCTGCACTTGAGTGTCCACCATTTACAAGGAATGGCGGAAGTAAGACTGGAGCGCTGTTTCGCTATAGCAAAGCAGGCGCCCCGAGTGGGACGCCTGCCTCGCCGGTGATAACTCGAAGACTCTGACGCAAACCTCCGCGTTTTTCACCGAATCGACAAGCTATTGCTGCTGCCTCTGTTGCTGCTGACGCTGTTGTTGCTGCTGCGGCTGCTGTTGCTGCTGGTTTTGCTGGCCTTGCTGCTGACCTTGTTGGCTTTGTTGACTCTGTTGACCTTGTTGCTGACCCTGGCCACCCTGACCGCCGCCCAGAACGCTCATGTCGAGAGCAGCCATCGATTCGGTAGTCAGTGTGCCAGTGGGCTCAAGACCGCGGGAGCGCTGGTATCGCTCGATCGCAGCGGTTGTGTCCTCATCCCAGGATCCGTCCACATTGCCCGCGTCGTAGCCCTCTTTGTTCAGGCTCACTTCGATTTGGCGAACCGTGGCAGGGCTTGCATACAGCGGTGTACCTTCACTTTGAGCAGTTTCCTGCTCCCACTTCTGATCTTGCTTGCCTTGCTGACCGGCTTGCATGATCTGTTGCGCAAGCCCGAGCTGCTCGAGAAGATTGGTGGTTAGCTGTCCGCTCGGCTCTAGACCGGCTGCCTGCTGGAAGTTGGCGGCCGCTTGCTTGGTGCTTTCGCCCCAGAGACCGTCGGTGGCGCCAACGTTATAGCCTTTCTCGTTCAGCTTTTGCTGAATCTGACGAACGTAAGCGGTGCTCACGTAGAGGGGAGTGCCCTCGCCCTGTGCTTCCTCCTGAGCCCATTGCTGGCTCTGTTGTTGACCTTGTTGCTGACTTTGGCCCTTGATGATCTGGCTGAGGCCCAGAGAGTTGACCAGCTCAATAGTGGGTGTGCCGGTTGGTTCCATTTCCTTTGACTTTTGATAATCCTGGGCAGCTTTGGTCGTGTCCTGATCCCATTGCCCGTCTACATTGCCGGCGTTATAGCCTTGTTGATTCAGAGCCTGTTCGATTTGTCGGACCGACGCGGTGCTGAGGTAGATCTCGGTACCGTCTTGCGCCTTCTCCTGGGTGATTTGCTGGTTTTGAGGCTGTTGCTGACCCTGCTGTCCTTGCTGACCCTGCTGCTGGGCAAGGGCCGGTGTCGCAAACAGAGCCGCTGATACAGCTGCTGCAATGAGCGGTTTGTTAATCATGGTTTGCTCCTTCATTTTACTCTCCATCGAGAATGAAACTGAAGGGCGCGACCGTAGCTTCCTGGTGTTCTTCACCCGAAGACGAGTTGCGCCACATCAGCTGTGCGCTTCGGGCTTCGCAACGCATATGCCACTTCACCGAAGAAGCAGGCAGAGCTCCGGCAGAATGACGCCGAATCTCGCTTTTTTGATCTGTCGCAACGGCCATGAAGAGACGAGCAATGTGGGAGAAGCTGCGCGTCGCGCGCAGGCGAGCACTAGCTCTTGCAAAGCTTTACAGGGAGATGGCAACTATCGCTAACTCGTATTATTGTTCTGAAGAGCCTCGGAAACGCGGATGAGGAAGATTGGCTCCACCCGAAAGATTGGAAGGGTCCGCGCTGGCCTGGTGGTTGCATCATCTCTCGGAGGCAAGCTCAATGTGAGGCGTATGCATAACTTCCTGTGAACACGTGGAATTACGAGTATGGCCATCAAGCCGACAAGCGGGATCGACCATCGCGAGAACAGGCCCGCGCCTGCGGCGCAAAAAAAGGCGCTGTTGGTGATCAATCCGAACAGTCGACGCGGCTCCGAGGCAAATCTCGAGGCGGTCCTGGAACTGCTCAGAGATTCCGGCTACGACGTCACCGTTCGCGAGTCGCAAAGTGCGGAGGAATGTGCACAAAACCTTGAGGCCATGTGCGACGACCTGGACTTGGTGATAGTCGCCGGCGGCGATGGCACCGTCAGCTCGGCGGCCGCTTCGGTCTATCAGCACAACAAGCCGCTGGCGATTCTTCCGCTGGGTACCGCCAACGATCTGGCGCGTTCACTATCCATTTCCGACGACCTGGAAGCTGCCGGCAGGCTGGTGACGGAGAACCAGTTAAGGCGAATCGATCTCGGCGTCGTAAACGAACACTATTTTTTCAACGCGGTGAACATTGGGTTGGGCACCAAGATTACTCATCATCTGACCAAGGACATAAAGAAGGCCTGGGGTGTGTTCAGCTATTTGCGCGCACTTTGGATTTCGGTCGCGAAACAGAATGCCTTTAAAGTGAAGGTTACTGTGGACGGGAAGGTTTTCCATGAGCGTTCGATTCACCTCACCATCGGGAACGGCCGTTACTATGGCGGCGGCAATGTCGTCGACCACGATGCGGAGATCGATAGCGGCGATTTGTGCCTTTACAGCATCAGACCGCAACCGAACTGGAAGCTGTTTCTTCTCGCTCCCTTGTTGCGGCTGGGCAGGCAAAGCCTTGCCAAAAATACCTTCAGCAAGTGTGGCAAAAAAATCGAGGTAGTGACCGCCAAACCGCTGGAGGTGCACGCGGATGGTGAGTTGGTGACCTACACGCCGGCGAAACTTGAAATCATCCCGCAGGCTCTCACCGTATATGCGCCGCCAAAACAGGGCGCGGCAATGGACACTATCAGGAGCGGAACCCACTGATGAGCATTTTCAGAACTGATCAACAGGTGGCTCTCAACGACTTGCTGGTAGAGAGCGAAAAGACAGCCGACCACTACCGCGACAGCGCCGACTTTCTCGAGGGGCTTGAGGTCAGTGCCAAGCTGCGGGCGATCGCCGACGAGCGTGATCGTCTGGTGCAGCGGCTCAGACAAGCGATTCAGTCCATAGGCGACTTGCCGAAGGCACCCGATGAGGACCGCGAGAGCGTTGAGAAGCTCTTCCATCGAATGCATGCGAGCATGTCCCGCGACGAGATCCGCGATATTCTCCAGCAGCGCCTCGATGGCGAAGATCATTTCGAAGCTGTGATCCAGCGTGCCCGCGATGCCGGTTGGACTAAGGGCATCGAAGACGTAGTCGCCGAAATACAGCAACACGTCGACGCCACCCGGAGCCAAGTACAGAGCTTGTGCGAGTCGTATCCCCTTTGATCAGCTTGCCTGCTTTCTGTCCGCCCATCGCAACGCGACTCGCCGGCCACTTAGCGAATCGTTACACTCGGGAATCTTCTTTCGTCTGATCTGATCAGAAAAGCCTTAACCGGGAGACTCCCCATGCAGTTAGCCTACCGTTCCGCTCGTGAAATCGTCCAAATGATCCAGCGTGGTGAACTGACCAGCGAGGCCGCGCTCGAGGCCATGCTGGCTCGCATCGAACGACTCAATCCAGATCTGAATGCGGTCATTTATCTGGATGCAGACCGGGCGCGAGAGCGGGCGAGGGAGGCGGATCAGGCCACCGCACGAGGGGAAAGCTGGGGTCCATTGCACGGGCTGCCGATGACGATCAAGGAAACTTACGAGGTGACCGGCATGCCCACGTCTGCCGGGGCAACGGAGTTGCGCGACCATCGCCCGGATCACGATGCGGTGGCGGCACAGCGTCTGATCGACGCCGGGGCCATTATCATTGGTAAAACCAACGTACCGCTGTATGCGGGCGATCTGCAGAGCTACAACGAGATTTACGGCACTACCAACAATCCCTGGGACCCCAAACGAACTCCGGGCGGCTCTTCCGGCGGAGCGGCGGCGGCACTGGTGGCCGGGCTCACACCGCTGGAGTACGGTAGCGATATCGGCGGGTCGATCCGGACACCAGCAAGTTTTTGCGGCGTTTATGGGCACAAGCCCAGCTTCGATCTGGTCCCTGCGCGCGGTCACATCCCCGGGCCTCCCGGCTCACTGACTCGTCCGGACATTGGCGTGATGGGCCCGCTGGCGCGCAACGTTGATGATCTGCAGCTGGCGCTGGAGGTGACCGCCGGCCCCGATAGCGACGACGCGACCGGCTGGAAGCTGCAGTTGCCGCCGGCCCGGCATACACGCCTGCAGGACTATCGGGTGGCGGCCTGGCTGGACGATCCGGCCTGTCCGGTGGAAGGCGAAATCGTCGAACGCCTGCAACTGGCCGTGACAAAGCTTCGCGAGGCGGGCGTTGATGTCGACGAAAGCGCGCGGCCCGCGGGCATCGAACTCGCGGAAGCGTACGGCAACTATTACAGCCTGCTAATCGGTGCGATCGGCTCGGGTATGCCCGAGCGGGTTTTCGAGAAACAGCGCAGTATCGCGGCGGAAGCCGGCCCGGACGACCGCAGCTACAAGGTACGTTTTGCCCGCGGCGCCACTCAGAGCCACGGCGACTGGCTCGCTGCTCACGAAAAGCGATTGCAGATGCGCCAGCGCTGGGCAGAGTTCTTCAAGGACGTGGACATACTTCTCTGCCCCGTGACGAACACCTTGCCCTTTCCTCACGACCACTCCAATCCGATTCACGAGCGTCAGCTTCAAATCAACGGCAAGCCGACCCCCTATACAGACATTCTGGTATGGGTCGGTCTGGTTGGTGGCGTATACCTGCCCTCAACCGTGATTCCGTTGGGCACGGGCTCGAGCGGTTTGCCCATCGGCGTGCAGATTGTCGGACCTTATCTGGAGGATATGAGCTGTCTGGAGTTCGCGCGTCACCTAGACGACCTCATCAATGGCTTTGCGGTGCCACCAGGCTATCAAGAGTAAACGCCAGCCAGAGGAAAAACCGGTTGGCGC
The DNA here is from genome assembly GCA_026192395.1 of Proteobacteria bacterium 005FR1. GTDB lineage: Bacteria > Pseudomonadota > Gammaproteobacteria > Pseudomonadales > Cellvibrionaceae > WACF01. The sequence continues at coordinate 780,107 of WACF01000001.1, read as the reverse complement.
AAGGCTTAAGAGCCAATGAGTGACATAGGACAATGCGGATGGCGGCGACTCGTCTGATAATCTCCCACACAGATCGTTGACCTGAACAGAATAGCAAAAGGCGGAATTATGCGAATTTTTGAAGAAATGGAATCGGAAGTTCGAGGTTATGTGCGTTCATTTCCGGCGATTTTCGACGTAGCCAAAGGCTCGGAAGTTTTTGACGAGCACGACAACCGCTACATCGACTTTTTCGCCGGGGCAGGGACGCTGAACTACGGCCACAACAATCCGCTGATGACGCGGGCAATGATCGAGTATCTGGAGCGCGGCGGAATTGTGCATGGACTCGACAAGGCGACGGTGGCAAAACGCGCTTTTCTCACCAAGCTGCGCGATACCATACTGGCGCCACGCAATCTGCAGTACAAAGTTCAGTTCACCGGCCCGACCGGCACCAATGCAGTGGAAACGGCGCTAAAACTGGCACGGATGGTCAAGCGCCGCTCCAACGTCATTTCCTTCACGAATGGTTATCACGGCCTGACGCTCGGTGCTCTGGCGGTAACCGGCAACTACAAATACAAAGACGAATCCTATGGCGCCCGCAGCAACGTGGCTTTCATGCCTTATGACGGCTTTTTGGGTGAGGGCGTCAACACCCTGGATTACCTGCGGCGTTTTCTGGAGGACAACAGCAGTGGCGTCGATTTGCCTGCGGCGATTATTGTCGAAACGGTGCAAGGGGAGGGCGGTGTCAATGTCGCCAGCGTCGAGTGGCTGCAACAACTTGAAGCCCTCTGTCGCGAGTTCGACATCCTGCTGATCATCGACGAAATACAGGTGGGCAATGGCCGCACCGGCAGCTATTTCAGTTTCGAGCGCGCTGGCATTTATCCGGACATGGTGACCTTGTCCAAATCCATTGGCGGCGGCTTGCCGATGGCCTTGCTGCTGATGCGCCCGGATCTGGACCAGTGGCAACCCGGCGAACATACCGGCACCTTCCGCGGCAACAATCTGGCCTTCGTGGCTGCAACGCAGGCGCTGAGCTATTGGGACAATGAGGACCTTGCCCAGGCGATAAAGTACAAGGCCGATATCCTGCGTACTGAGCTTGAAAATTTGGCTGCCAAATTTCCCGAGCTCGAGGCCAGCGTGCGTGGTCTCGGCATGATCCAGGGTCTGGTACTGCCGCAAATCGGTGTGGCGGGCGAGGCATCGAAGGAGGCTTTCGAACGGGGGCTTATCATTGAAACAGCTGGCGCCGACAGTCAGGTATTGAAGTTCCTGCCCTCGCTGCTGATCGAGGAAGAGCTGCTGCGCGAAGGCCTCGGAATTGTGGAGCAAGCCTTGCAGGCCTTGGTGGACAAGCGGCAGCAGCTGATGTCCGGGGGAGGGGAGGTTTGAAACGGGCCATAGCTCTCAGGAAGCAAGGGAACTAGACCACTTCTCAAAGCCATTCCGGCTAAGGCCGGAATCCACAGGCGGGTGCATTCGTTCTATGGATTCCGGCCTTCGCCGGAATGGCAGGTGCTTTGCTCCGACTGAGCGCAGTGTTTTCCACACTTCCCGACACTGCAGACTGAAAACTGGAGACTGATTTGAGTGAGTTGGTAGTTTGCAAATTCGGTGGTAGCTCGGTAGCGAGCGCCACCCAGATCGAGAAGGTTCGCAAGATTGTCACGGAAGACCCGCTGCGAAGGATCGTAGTGGTATCAGCACCGGGGAGAATCGACCCAAAGGAACAGAAGCTTACCGATCATCTGATCAATATCGCCACCGACGGCGCACATTTTCGCGATCAGCGCGTAACCATAAACAGCGCACAAAGCAAGCAGGCGGTAGTCACCCGCTTCGAGCGGATCGTGGAAGATCTCGGAATTCATGGCGATGAGATCGTTTCGGAACTGCGGCGCGACCTGGACTGTGACCTTCGCGGTGATCGCCGCGTCGCTTTTCTCGCTTCCCGCGGCGAACACTACAACGCGCGCTTGATCGCCGCCTACTTCGAGAAGTGCGGCACCAAAGCACGAGCGAGATTGCCCGAAGAATTCGGATTTACCGTGAACTCGGAATATCTGGACGCGCGACTGCTTCCGATTTCTTACGAAAACATTGCCAGCTTGCCGGAGGACGATGCTGTCGTGGTGGTGCCGGGGTTTTATGGCGTCACCGAAGGGGGCGACATTGCGGTGTTTTCCCGCGGCGGCTCGGATCTCACGGGCAGTGAGATCGCCTACGCAGTCGACGCCAGCCGCTATGAGAACTGGACCGATGTCAGCGGAGTTTTTGAGGCGGATCCGCGGCTGATCAAAAAGGCTCAGGCAATTCCCAGGCTGACCTTCAAAGAAATCCGGCTGCTGTCTTCGAAAGGTTTCAACGTCTTTCATCTGAATGCGATGCTGCCCTGTCGCCAGCGAAAGATCCCGATCCACATTCGCAACACCAACCGCCCGGAGGACCAGGGTACACTGATCCTCTCCGAGCGCGTGCCGGAAGAGGGCGTAGTGGGCATCGCCCGGCTGGATAACGTCGCCTATATCTATATGCAGAAGGACCAGCTGGGAGAGGAGATCGGTTTCACCGCCGAGCTGTTGCGGATTTTTCAAGATTTCGGCATTCAGACTTACCACTATCCGACCGACAAGGACGACATCGCGGTCGTGGTCAATCAGCAGGACCTGACCGGCACCATCAATGATCTGCGACGCCGCATCGAGCAGAAATTGAAGCCGGACTTCATGGATGTGGTTTACAACCTTTCGATTCTGACGCCGGTGGGAATGGGGCTGAAAGGCAACTCCTATCCCATGGTGGCCGCCTTGAGTGCGCTCGGCGACGCACACATTCCCATCGAAATGGTGGATCTCAGTCCGTCGCAGATTTGTTTTCACATCGGCGTTCAGTACGCCGTCGGTGATGCTGCCTTGCAGATCCTTTACGACACCCTGATTGGCTAACGTGAAACTCAGGAGGGACTTGCGATGATTTTCCGCCAGCTTTTCGAAAATATCTCCAGTACCTATACCTACCTGCTTGGCTGCGAGGAAACTGGACAGGCGATCCTCATCGATCCGGTAATCAACTCAATGGAGCGGGATATTCAGGAGGTACAAAAGCTCGGAATGACGCTTGCCTACACACTGGATACGCATATCCATGCCGACCACATCACGGCGGCTTTGGAGCTGCACAAGAAAGTGGGAAGCAAAATCGCCGCGCCGGCCATCGACAATCTGCCCTGCACTGAAGTTGGCATCGAAGAGGGCAAGCCCTTTCGGGTGGGCAGTATTGACATCAAACCGCTTCACACCCCGGGACACACCGATGGCCATTTTGCCTATGTTTTCGGGGATCGGGTATTCACCGGCGATGCTTTGCTGATCGATGGTTGCGGTCGCACCGACTTCCAGAACGGAGACGCCGATTCACTTTACAAGAGTGTCACCGAAAAGCTGTTTACCCTGCCCGAGGATTACCTGATCTATCCCGGCCATGATTATCAGGAGCGGCGGGTGTCCAGCGTTGCCCAGGAAAAGGCGCGCAATCAGCGGCTCGGCAAGCAGAAGACGCTGGAAGAGTTCCGCGAGATCATGGCCAATTTGAAGCTTGCTTATCCGAAGTTCATCGATTATGCGGTGCCGGGTAATCGTGCCTGCGGGGTGTGTCCGGAAGATTTGCCGGAACATCTGCAGGAATACTGCGAGCGAATGGCGCAGAGCCCTCAAGGCTGAGCGAGGTCCGAGAATAGGCAATGTGTGGCCGCTACCTTCTGCGCAACGCACCCAAAGAAGAGACGCATCCGCTCTGGAGCGAGTTCTGGCGAAACATCAGCGTATTCTCGCCCCGTTTCAACATCTGCCCCAGTGAGGAAAGCCCGGTCATCCGGCGCGTCGCCGGCGAGCTGGTCTGCGAACCGCTGAAATGGGGCTTCAAGCCGTCCTGGTCCAAATATCACCCGGTGATCAATGCGCGGGCGGAAAACGTTTTCAGTAGCAAGATGTACCGGAAGTCGCTGCTGCAGCGGCGCTGCCTCGTGCTCGCCGACGGATTTTACGAGCCAAAAGGACCGCAGGGCGCCAAGAATCGTCCCTGGTATTTGTTCGAGTATGAAGACGGGCGCAGTTTCTGTTTCGCCGGTCTCTGGATCAACGAGGGCTTCACTCTGATTACCTGTGAAGCCAACTCGCTGATCGCAGCCATTCACGACCGCATGCCGCTGATTATCGATCCCCGGGACCAGGAAAGGTGGCTCGCCGGGGACCTTGATGAGCACGGAATCCAAGAGCTGCTGATGCCGCGCGACTACCCGGGAATGATCAGCAGGCCGGTGAGCGACTACGTGAAGAAGCCTGGCAACGAAGGTCCCCAATGCATTGCTGCCGTGGGGTCCGCGTGATCCTGCCTTTGCAAACTCTTTCGAGCACCTGTTAACTGGCCGGACCCGCTTCAATTGCCCGCTGCGATGATTCGCGCAACACCCGTCGATCGTGGGGGCAGGCCACGTGACGGTCGATGTTCTCGCTTAGCAACTCGATATGTTCGCGGATATGTCGCCTCAAGACGGGGTTTGAGGTGTCCTCGCGAACTTGCCGGCACAAGCGAAATAGCCGTAGCAGAACCGCCACGTTTCCCTGCGCGCTTTGCCGGATCTCGTTCAGCGCCAGGTCGATGAAATGAGCCGTCTCATGGCGCGGCGTAATCAGTCGCAGCTTCCCGCCCTGGCGATGTGTCTGGGGCAAGCCTTCCACCTTTGCCGCCCGGTGCAGAATGACACTCAGATAGTCCACGCAATGAATCGCCGTGGTGGTGTCGTTCATGCTGGGGGACAGTGCCTTCAGAGCGATGTCCACCAACTGACGGACACCGAAGGCAGGGTCCTGACCGACGGTTCGATAGCTGTTGATCCCGAACTTCTGCTGTACCTTTTTGATCAGCTCATCATCCAGCGTGTTCGGGCAGCTGGCCCTGACCAGTGGACGACCCTCCACCACGAATTCGCCCACCGGCAAGATCACGTGCAGGATGACGTCGTGGTGGCAGGCGATGTCGAACAGCCCGCTGACATCCACGTCCTGAATGTAGCCGGACTCGCGTGAGGGAATAGTGCGCCAGCTCAGCTGAGCGAGCAGATGCGGATCGGGCAAGTCCTTGCTGATGCTTGCGGACTTGTCCTCCTGAGCGGTGTGCCGCACCGCTTCGAGAGCCTCGAGCGCTTCGTCGGTGATACGGGAAACGATTTCCGGCGCCTGAATGGAGACGGCGGTGTTGTGGATGAAGGCAATAAAAAATCCGATGGCAACGAATACCAGCAGGATCCCAAACCATAGCGAGATCTGCGGCACGAATCCGTCGTCGTCAGTTCGCACCGCTCTAAGCACCAGGAGATTGTAGACGAACACCAGTACCAGAATGCCGAGAACCCACTGGTTGACGCGATCACGCATGAAGCTGCGCAGCACGCGGGGACTGTATTGAGCGGCGGCCAGCGACAGCGTGACGATGGTAATCGAGAAGATTACCCCCGCGACGGTGATGCTGGAGCCCGCAATGACCGAAAGGATCTGGCGGGCGCCTTCCGGCCCGGCAAACATTGCATTTGGGATCCGCTTGATGTCTTGTGCGTCGAGCCAGATATCCAGCTGCACGAGACCGAGCGCCAGGGCAATACCCAGCGCCATCAGCGCCGCCGGAATGAACCAGAGACTGCCGCGGAGAGAAAACCAGATGCTACGGCGGGTCATCGCCATTCAAACTACCTATCCCAGGTCTTTGGGTGCCTCGTGGTGAAACAAGCGGCTACACACCCCATCCAAAGCAGGTGAGTGCGTCGTTGCGGACTGACAAGCAAATCCTGTGCTTGAGCCGCTATGCGATGACGGCAGGGCGATAGGAAACGGGCCTAAATGGACTGGAATAGAGAAAAGCAGTTCTGGAGATCAGCGGGTCGCGCCTTTGGCGGGGCGGTAATCTTTTCGTTCACATTGCTCATGACCATGGAAATGTGGTGGATGGGCTTTTATCTGAACGAAAGCAAGATACTCATTTTTGTGCTTGCGAACGTCCCGCTGCTGGTCGGGCTCTCTTATTACGCGGGTTTTCGCGAGACCGGCAGCTGGATGGAGGACGTGCTGGACGCCCTGGTGGCTTACGCCATTGGTCTGGCCACCGTGCTGGTTTTCCTATCGGCCATGGCGATACTGACCAGGTACATGTCCGTTCAGGAGTTGGTTGGCCGTTCCATCCTGTTGAGCGTTCCAGCCAGTCTCGGTGCGATGTTGGCCAGCAAGCAGTTCGGCCAGGAGGTCAAGGCGGATCAGGAACGGAAGCGGCGAAGCGGCTACTGGGGCGAACTGTTCATCATGGTCGTGGGCGCAATCGTGCTGGCGTTCAGCGTCGCTCCCACTGAGGAAATGTTGCTGATCGGCCTGAAAATGAGCTCCTGGCATGCGCTCTCGCTGATGGCAATCTCGATCGTATTGATGCATGCCCTCGTTTACACCGTTGAATTCCGGGGGCAGGAGGATTCGCCGCCGGGCCTGGGATTCTGGGGGACATTCGCAATTTTCACCGCCACCGGCTACGCGCTGGTAACGCTGACCAGCGCCTATTTGCTGTGGACTTTTAATCGCTTCGAGGGCGTGGCGCTGCTTCCCGCCATCAAGTGCACGATTGTGCTTGCCTTCCCGGCGTCGCTGGGCGCCGCTATCTCGAGGATCATTGTGTAATGGCGGAACACAATACGGATAAAGAGAAACACAGGGCTTCCATTTCCGAGCGTCTCCTCGCATTGACGGGTTTGACCGTGGTTGTCGCGATGTCGGGATATCTCCTCTACAACGCTATCTGGGTAGAAGATACACCCCCCGATATTCAGGTCACGATAGAACGCATTGAGCAGAACGGACAGGACTTTCTGGTGATATTTGAGGCGCGCAATCACGGTGGGCAGGCGGCCGCCAATGTCATGGTACAGGCTGAACTGAGGACTGGTATCGTGAATACGGAGGCGGCCGAAACCATACTGAATTACATCCCTGCCGATTCCTCCAGAAAAGGAGGCTTCTTTTTTCGGCAGGACCCCCATCGCGGACGGCTGGTGTTGTCGGTTAGTGCGTACCAAAAACCTTAACCGCGCCCATCAGGTGATTCGGAAAGCAGGAGAAGTGGAATGACTGAGGTCATTTGGTGGTACAACGGCTGGGAGCCGATCGCTCGCATCCTGGTGGTGGGAACCCTGGCGTATTTTTCCATCGTGCTGCTGCTGCGCCTAAGTCGTAAACGCACCCTGGCGAGTCTGAACGCCTTCGACTTCGTGGTCGTAGTCGCCATTGGCGCAGCCTTCGGACGAGTCCTTACCGCCCACCAGGTTGCGTTGGCAGAAGCGTTGGCTGCCTTTGTTTTGCTGATAACCCTGCAGTTCCTGATCAGCTGGCTGCAGGTGCGCTCCGCGCGGGTCCACAGCCTGGTCATGGCCGGCCCCAGTCTTCTCTTCTACCGTGGTCAGTACCTGCGGCCGGCCATGCTCGAAGAGCGGGTGACCGAGGACGATCTGAAGATGGTGGCCCGTAATCGCGGTCTGGGATCCATGGACCTGGTCGAAGCTATCGTCCTGGAATGTGACGGACGATTTTCAATAATTAGAAAAGGAACTGCCGGCGACTTGTCGCTGACCGGCAAAGACGAGTTCGGATGACCGGGAGAGCAGGAGCGTGACGCCAGCGGTAGAGACATTTTATTCGATGCTCGCCGTCGTCGCACTGGCGATCATCCTCACCAGTGCGAGTGCGGGCTATTTCCGTTACCGCCTGCACCTTTCCGAGCCGATCATCGCGCTGCTGATCGGCACTGCCATCGGTCCATTCGTGACCGACGCGATTTCCCTCGACATCGCGCCTGGTTCCACCGCCACACTCATGCTGACGGAGTTGGCTCGCATCACTCTCGCGGTGGCCATCGTAGGCGCCGCACTGAGACTTCCGCATGGCTGTGTGCGCAAACATGCTCTTGAACTTCTGATCGTTCTCACCATCGGGATGGCGGGGATGTGGTTGATTAGTTCAGCCCTGGCGTACTGGGTATTCGATTATGCGCTCCTCGGTGCTCTGCTACTTGGCGCTGTACTCGCACCCACCGATCCGGTGTTGGCAAGTCCGATAGTTACCGGGAGACTGGCGCGCGAGCGAGTTCCGCGCCGGGTCGGTGACTTGATTGTGCTTGAAAGCGGATCCAACGATGGTGCCGCTCTGGCGTTAGTACTTCTGCCGGTGGAGCTGTTGCGGCACACGCAGCCGAGCGCAGCGTTTTCCGAATGGTTGCTGACTGGAATCCTGTGGGAAATCGGGGTGGCTATTCTTATAGGACTCGTCATTGGCGCACTTGCCGGGCGCCTTCACAGCTGGAGTCGCGAAAAACACTGGGCTGACGAAGAGTCGATGCTTCCTCTCGCACTTGCTACCGGACTTGCCACGCTGGCGATTGCAAGGGTCATGGATACGGACGGCCTACTGGCGGTATTTTTCGCCAGCGTATCCATGTCGAGCCATTTCCCGGCCGGGGACGCCACGCGGCAGTTTGAGTTCCGCCAGGCCGTCGGTCGCTTTGCGGACTTCACTTTTTTTATCTCTCTCGGCATCGTGTTGCCTTTGAACGAATGGCTTCAACAAATCGAAACATTGCTACCCTTTGCGATCGCCATCCTGTTGGTTCGCCGCCTGCCACTCTGGCTCGCACTGAGCCCGCTGCTGCCATCTCTGAAAAAGCGAAACGAAGCTGCTTTTGCGGGATGGTTCGGGCCGATCGGGGCGGCGACCATCTTCTACGCGTTGAGCTATTCGGGTATGCAAGGCGCTCCTGATCTATGGCCGGTGGCCAGTTTTCTGGTCGCGACCTCAGTGGTGATCCACGGGGTCAGCAGTACCTATTTGACTCGCCGCATGTTTTCCGCCGCTGATGGCGGGGGCCAGTGCTAGCCCCCCTCGTCGCTCAGCCCTCTGGCCCGGCAACTGGCGATCCAGTTTCGGACTTCCGCCGCGTGCCGCTTGCTGCGCAGTTGCTCGGTACGTTCGGTGAGTGGCCAGATTTCCGACGTCTTGTGATCGATCTGAAAACGACGCCTTGCTCCGACCGGCCATTCCCGAAAGCCATGAATACCGACGACTCGGATTTCGAACTCTGAGATTTCATCACTGCCGCTACTCTGCGGCAGATTCAGCGCTTGGCAGATTCTTTTGAACGAGCCCAGTTCCAGCAGTTCACCCATCTGCAATGGACCCTGTTTGGTTCGATTGATCGGACCTGCTCCGTCGGTTTTCTCGGTATCGTGAAGCTGCACAGTCTCATCGCCATAGGCGGCCATCGAGCAGAGTACGTGGATCGGCTCCTTACTGAGATTAACCAGCATGCAGGTGGCATTTGGGCCTTGGCTGCCGCCTTCGTGTATAAACAACTGCGAACCCCGCTGCCGGCGAAATTCCTGATAGAAAAGCCAGGCGTACATGCTCCAAATGACCAGCATGCCGGCGGATGCCAGTGCGGATATTGCCTGTGCATTGTCGAGAAACCACTCCATCAAACCTCCAAAGAACCTAGGGTACATCCTCGAAGAGGGCCAGCTGCTGAATCACCGACCGATTCTCGAGGCCACCGGCCAGCGCGCCGGTGGCAACGCCCACGGTCGCAATGAAGACCGCCAGACGCAGTTGATCGCCCCAGCCGATTTCGGGGTCGGTCAGCGTCGGCCATGTCCGCATCAAATTTTCCGGAAAAACATAAAGCTGTATGGCGAGCATCAGCGCGACCACCATCACAAAGAGACCAAGGCAAGCGAGCAACATGCTCAGGAACACAACGCCGTTGGCTACGGCCAGGTGTTCGGTAACGGTTTGTTTTTCCTTGCGTGGAAAGAACAGCGACTGGATGCGCACCAGATAAAAGCTTGCGAGCAGCACAATGAGAATTGCAAACAGCGCAGCGATGCCACTGCTCATGTTCAGTCCCACATCCCATGTCTCAGCGCTGAAGACCAGAATGAGCGTTGGCGCAACGGCGGCTGTGGCGAGTCCGGGCAGCGAGAAGGGCAGGAAGAAGGCCTTGCTGCGAAACAGCGGGACCAGCACCTCTCTCGGGTGACGCAGTATCATTACAAAATGAAAAACAAGGCTTGCCAAAGGACCACTGCCGCGAAGCTCCCGTTCCGGTAATTGTCGGCTTCGCAACTTCAGGGCCCGTTCTTCACTCTGGCTGAAGCGGGGAGTGGCCGCATCCAGCTCTCGCCAGCGAAAGGGCGCCATCACTTCACTCGCGTTTCGCTCTCTGTGATCCAGGCCCAGCAGATGACCAAGCATGTGCAGCAGCAAGGCGGTGCCGTTAAAATTTACGGTCTGATCGTCCAAGGAGCGGGGCGGGCGATTGCGACCGGTCTTTGTCAGAGCGGGAAGTGACAGACAAACGCAGCGCGCAGTCGGAGACGCCAGCCCCGGCTGCACAAGCTGCCGACGCGAAACCAGAACACCTTCGGTAATTACGATGATCAGGTCGAAGGGCCCATTGGCCATCTCGCGGCTCGCCTCATCGAGAAAGGCGGAAGGGCGTTGTGGTGATTCCGATTCCAATCCAAGTTCACGGGGCGGATGGAATTGCCACCGCGCACCGCTGGCGCGATCGAGCTCTGTCTTCGCCGCGGCTGTCAGCCTGCTGGTAAACCCTCGGACGGTCTCGACATCAAGGTGCCCACTGAGGAACAGCAATGTACCCACATTGATTTCCCGCGAAGGGCGCTCGCCCTGAACTTCCTCCAGATTCCGCAGCAGCCGGCGAGTGGAGGTCAGCGCGCGGACAAAACGCGTCGAGGTCACCACACGGGCGGAGCGCATCAGTCGCACCGCCCGCAGTAGTCTGAAGGCGCGGAATGCAGGAATGACCAGAGCAATCAGCGTCAGCAGATTCTTTTGGATATAAGGGATCTTGCGAGGTGCCACTGCGAGCTTCAACAGGTACTCGGCGATAAAAGTGATCCAGATCACCGTGCCGATGCGTTGCTGTAGGGGCGTCAGTCCGGCGGTCAGTTCAACCACGAACAGCCACAGCCAGACCAGGGCGAGTACGAACATCGGGGCTTCCAGGGAGGCTTCGAGCCGGTAGAGAAGCCGCAGCTTTCCTCGGGCGCTCCGATTGTCTCCGCTGGTCATGCCAACTCCGCTTGATCTTGGCGATAGCTCATCCTTGGCGCTAAGCAATGTGTGTACCAGTGCAAGGATGTAGTAGAGCGACCTGCCCGAGTGGCGGAGCAGCTGACCAGGTCGGCAAAGCGTAAAGAATTGTCTGGAAGCAATTGAGCGGTGGGAAAGAGCCCGACCGCGCGGCCTAAAAGCCATAGCACCGCCCGGTTTTCTCAATTACACTGTAGCGCTACTCATAATAAGCCAATGGGAAGGATAACAATGAATCTATCCAAAGCCTTTCTGACCGTAGCGCTAACGGTTTCAGCGCCCGTCCTGTTCGCCCAGGGAGCGGCCCAGGGGGAGGGAGCCGAGGGTGCAGCAATGACCGGCGGCGAACAAATGTCTCGCGGTGAATATCTGGCCAGAGTGGGCAATTGCGCCGCATGTCACACCATTGAAGGCGGCGAGCCTTTTGCCGGTGGCCTGAAGATGGCCGTTCCCATGCTCGGTGCGATTTACACCACCAACATCACGCCCGACAAGGAAACCGGAATCGGCGACTACACCTTTGAGGATTTCGACCGCTCCATGCGCCTGGGTGTCGCCAAAGACGGTCACCACCTCTATCCGGCAATGCCATATCCTTCCTACGCCAAGATCACTGAAGAAGACATGCGAGCGATGTATGACTTCTTCATGAACGAGGTAAAGCCCGTCAAACAGGCTAATGCCGCCAACGAAATCCCCGAGTGGATGAGCGCCCGCTGGCCCTTGGCGGTTTGGAATTTCCTGACTCTGGATGACGCGCGCTTCGAGCCCGACCCGAGCAAGGACGAATTGTGGAACCGCGGCGCCTACCTGACCCAGGGCCTCGGCCACTGCGGCGCCTGTCATACGCCCCGTGGTCTGCTGTTCCAGGAGAAAGGTCTGGATGAAAGCGACTCCGACTTCCTGGCCGGCTCGCCGCTGGATCACTGGTCCGCATCACCGCTCACCGGTGACCACAACGTTGGCCTCGGCCGTTGGACGGAGGATGACATCGTCAAATTCCTCAAGACCGGCAAAAACCGCTGGGGTAGTGCCTTCGGCACCATGGTGGAAGTGGTCAACAACAGCACCCAGTACATGACCGACGAAGACCTGCGGGCGATGGCGGTTTACCTGAAGTCGCTGCCCGTGGTACATGAGCAGGATACCCCCAAATGGGAGTACGATCCGTCCACCGCGCAGCAGTTGGCGAGCTTCAAGTTCGATCAGACCGGTTCACAAACCTACTACGAGTATTGCGTGTCCTGTCACCTTTATGACGGTAGTGGTCACGGCGAATTCATGCCGCCGCTGGCGGGCAACCCGGTGGTGATGGATCCCGATCCATCATCGCTGATCAACCTGGCTCTGAATGGTTCGCTGCGCGTCGTCGTTGACGGCGAGCCGGAAACCTACGACATGCCGTACTTCCGCGGATTGCTGAACGACCAGCAAATCGCCGATGTGGTGACCTTCATGCGTAAGGCCTGGGGCCATGATGCATCGCCGGTTACTGTCGAGCAGGTCAAAGAGATTCGCGAAGCCACCGATCCGCTCAACCACGACATCGTCGTTTTAAAGATGAAGTGATCGCAAACGCAGCTGTGATGAAGTCAACGAAAGGGCGCCTTGGCGCCTTTTTTGTGCGCGACTGTCACTTGCGAATCTCCGTCGGAAGGGCACTGCCAGACAACCTCAATAGCTCAGTCGTGAGCGTTCCCGTCGGTTCGAGTCCGTGTGTACGTTGATAGTTTCTTGCCGCTTTCGCCGTTCGAGAATCCCATATCCCTGAAATCTCGCCAGGATCAAAGCCGTCTTTCGCCAGCATCAATTGGATTCTTCGCACCAAGGCCGGACTCGCGCGCAGTACCGTGCCGGGACCCGTCGCCGCTTCCTGCTTCCATTGCCAGGACTGCTCATCGGAATGGCTCGGCGAAGACCATACGTTCAAACCGAGCGCGGCAAGCAGGTCGAGCGTCGGCATGCCGGTGGGCTCGAGTCCTCGGGTCCGCTGAAAATTGCCGGCGGCCATTCTGGTTGCGGCGCCCCAGATTCCATCGATTTCGCCCGGGTCGTGGCCCAGTTCGGCGAGCGTTTTCTGAGTCTGGCGCACGCGGGCGGGACTGAGATAGAGCGGTTTTCCGGGGCCTCGTGTGTACTCCTGGACCCACTGTTGATCCTGAACATCGCGCATCTGTTCAGGCTCTCTGTTGATGATTGCAATGCCCAGCGCAGCGATGAATGAGACGGTCGGCGTTCCGGTCGGCTCCAGCGTATGTGAACGCTGATACGCTTGTACAGCACCCCGTGTCAGCTCCCCCCAGATTCCGTCAACGGGACCTGCATCAAACCCCTGACGATTGAGAGTTTGCTGAATCAGCCTAACCGACGCGGGGCTTAGATAAATCGGTGACGCTGATCCGCTCACTTGCTCCTGAGTCAGTGGCTGACCGTGCCCGTTCATCATCACTGTGATCGTGACAGCAGTAATCAGCAAAACCTGGATTGCACGGGGGCGGCATTGCGCGGCGTCGACCATAACTGCCTCATTTCAGCTGAATCCTTTAGCGGCGTTTGACTCGGGGCTTTTCTCAGCCACAAGCAGCATCCAGACCAAAGGCTTCGCGCTGGACGCCGCGAACCCATGCCGCGTCGGCCGCGTCACCCGACATGACCGGAAACTGCGGCCTGCGCGCAGTGTTCATTCGGTGCGTCCTTCGCTGCGGACGTGTAGAAAATGCAGCTCCGGTCCAGCCGTTTTTGATTCTTCTAGCGACGTGTATCCGCGGGGCGGAATTGCAGACCTGATTTACGCCGCTGAATGGAGAGATTTCCGTGCAGATGGCGGCTGCGCCTTATGAACGTGCTTCTTCTGGCACATGGGTTGCGATGGGCAGCGGGCATTCGAACCTGAGTTCGAAACTCAAAAAAAATCTACTCATTGCTCAATGGAAGAGGAAGACATCATGAACAAGCGATACATTCTCGCAGCAACTGCGTCCGCTTTCTGTGCGACCTCGGCACTGGCCCAACAGGGCGCGAGTAGCCAGAGCGGCGACCAGCAGTGGACCCAGGAATTCGTGCAGGCACAGGGTGCACCGATTTACCTGAGTACCGCCGGGCTTCGGCAGATTCAGTCAGCACTGAACAACCTCGGCTACAACGCCGGCAATGTGAGCGGACAGTGGAGCAACCAGACCGCCCAGGCACTACGTGCTTTTCAGCAGGCTCGGGGAATCACTCCCACGGGTACACCAACCATCGATACCATCAATGCGCTCGGCGCCACCAATGTTCTCCAGGGGCAGGGACTCGCTCAGTCCGGGGACATGCAGTGGCAGCAGGAATCTGTACAGGGACCGGGTGTTCCCGTCTACATCAGTTCCGCCTACGTTCGACAGATCCAGCAGGCGCTGAGTCAGGCAGGCTACAACGCGCCTGTTTCGGGTCAATGGAATCAGCAAACGCAGCAGGCGGCGGCAAATTTCCAGGCGGCCAATAACCTCGAGCCGACTGGCCAGCCGGATGCCAACCTGATCGCAGAGCTCGGCCTGAACCAGCAGATTTTCGGCGCGGGTCAGCAGCTGGGTCAGGCTGGCACCGGACAGCAGGGGGCGTATCAGCAGCAGGCCCAGGCCGGTCAGTTGCAGGCTGCGTCCGGACAGCCGTTCGCTCAGCCCGGTCAGCAGCAGTTTCAGCAGACGCAGCCTTCTCAGCAGGGTCAGCAGTTGGGTATGGCAGAACAACAAGGTTTTCAACAGCAAGGACCTTCCCAGCAGCAACAGATTTCGCCTCAGCAACAGGGTTTTCAGGGCCAGGGTCAGCAGACACAGCAGCCACTTTCGCAGTTCAGCACGGCCGGGCAGCAAGGGTTCCAAGGACAGCCGCAGCAACAGCAACCACTTCAACAGCAGCAGATGTCACCGCAGCAGGCTTTTCAGCAGCAAAACCAGCAGACACAACAACCTCTTGCGCAATTGAGTCCAGCGGGACAGCAGCAGGGTCAACAACGACAACAGCAACAGGGCGCGGCTGGTACGCAGGGTTTTCAACAACAACTCTCGCAGCAGGGACAGCTCGGTCAGCAGCAGGCCGCTAGCAATCAGCAAATGGCCGGTGGACAGCAGTCGCAACAGCAGTTTCAGCCCGGACAGCAGTTCGGGCAAACGGGGCAACAGAATCTTCAGCAACAGCCATCTCAGCAGGGCCAAATCGGTCAGCAGCAAACCGGTAACCAGCAGATGGCTGCCGGAGTACAGGGCGCACAGCAGGGTCAACAACTCGGGCAAGGTGGGCAGAACCAGCAGCAATGGGCTCAGGAGCAGGCAGCGGGCGCTGGCGCGGCTTTGTGGGCGAGTCCCGCAACCGTGCGACAGGTAGAAGCGACGCTTGGCCAGCGCGGCTTTGATCCCGGCCAAATCGATGGAGCTTGGGACCAGCAGACCAGCCAGGCCATACAGCACTACCAGCGGACGCGTGGCCTGGAGCCGACCGGGACGCTGACCACGCAGACTATGGCAAGTCTGGACATAAGCCCCATGGGCGGGCAATTCGGGCAAGGGCAGCAGGGCCAGCTTCAGTCTGGTCAGCAGCAGGGTCAATTCCAGCAGGACCAACAGTTTCAACAGGGAGGACAGCAAAATCTCCAGCGACTTCCGCAACCACAACAGTGAGCCGGGATCGCAGAAAAGGGCGGCTGGAAAGCCGCCCTTTTAGCCACGCATAGCGATCAGGCGGCAGAGCAGAAGGAGAACAGCGAATGAAAGATCCCCGGCGCCAAACGCATCACGTTCGCCGCTACAGTGCAGCCATTCTCGGGCTGACGCTGCTGTCTGGCTGCGCTCCATTTTTCGGCCAGGAGGACCCCGAAGCCGTTGGGGGCGGTCCTTCGGTAGAGGACGTCACCATCACGATGGTCGACGTCGACTTCAACCCGAACAAGGAAATCATCCCTGCCGGCACCGAGGTGATGGTTCATTTACCGAACGAGGGCTCCCTTGGGCACAACTTCTCGATCGATGAACTAGACATCGACGTGGACGTTGCGGCCGGCGAAACCAAGACCATTACGCTCGAGGCGCCGGCCGGCACCTACACATATTACTGCGCGAAACCCGGCCACCGGGCGCTCGGAATGGAAGGTACCTTGCGAGTGGTTCAGCCGTAATTTGCGGGAGCTCCGCACGGATGCTGCTTGCCAGCCCTCGTCGGCAAGTTCGGCCATCGTATCTTGCTCAATGGAGCGCCTGTCCCTCCTTCTCTGCCAACAGATAGGTGTAACGCAAGAAACCGGCATCGAAAGCGGCCTTGATATAGAGAGCGGCCGGGAACTGTTCCTTGATGAGGCGCAGGCTTTCCTTGCCCTGCCGAAGTGACTTCCACGCGTAACTGGCGGCCTTGGCGGTACTCAGCTCTTGTGCGGCCTTAATCGCGCGCCGGTATCCGGTTTCCCAGTTCCTCGCGACCTTATCGTTCAGGTCAATCTGATCAACAATACGCAAGCCAGCCGCGGCGAAGTGCTTGTTATAGCCGGAAGCCGATTCGAGACTCGGGGCTCCCCAGTAGCGCATGAAGGGATGCAGCACCACTTCTTCCTGCAGCGAATTCAATCCTTCCTGCTTGCACCAGGCAATCAGGAGAAAGCGCGCACCCGGGTTCATGGTCCGGCTGATCCGCTCGATTGCAAGGCGCTTGTCTGGCAAGTATATGTCGGCATCCATCAACACCACCGCATCGAAGGTTTGGTCAAGCTCGTGCACTGCCATGATGTCGTGGTGAAGAAACTGCAGATTCGGCTGCTTGTGGCGCCGCGCCCGTCTCAGTTGAGCCCGCGAAAGGTCGATGCCCAGCACCTCCGCCCCCGTTTCTCTTGCGAGAAAATTCGCGAAACCGCCACGTCCACAGGCGAGCTCGAGTGCCGTGCCGCCTGGTCCGATACCGAGCGCCCCGGCGTAAAAACGGTGGGTGCGCAGAAAGGCATCGTCCCAGCTATCGTCAGGCTGATCGAAAATCGCGAAGTGAAAAAAGTCATTCCAGAACTCAGCGTATAAATCGCCTACGGCCGCGAACATCCGCTCGATGTTCTCGGTGTGATGGTCGCGGAACCACTCGAAGTCGTTCATCCTCGCCTCGCTCGCCGGAGCCCGGTCAGTCTGTTCCCCGCTTTTCAGAGCCGGTATTCGCCACCGGGGTTCCGTGGGAAAGCGCGTTTATGGCTCGGCTTGGCCACTGCCGCCCTGGCAGGGGAACGTGGGTCCAAGGTGCTCGTTGGGAGGGAAGTGCGACAATTTGTCGCATTGTGGGCGCCGGAGGTGCCTCGTAACATGGGGGCAGCTTCCTTCATCGAGGAGATCTGAGAATATGCGTTGCGATCAGCTAGCACTTCGCTCTACGGGCTTGACTCTCATGCTCTTGTTACTTCCGGCCCTGACGTTCGCGGATCACCCGATCGGTATATTCGGTCCCACAACTGGCGGGCCGGTGGTCACGCCGACCGCCCAGACGCTCCCGCAGGGACAATGGGGAGTGGGGGTCAATGGTCAATATCGGCGCTTCGATGATCGTAGCCGGAGACAACTACTGGCGCAGGCGGGCGAGGAAGGTCATGTGCACGCGCTGGACTTCCTGTCCTCCGGGTCAGTGGCGCTCTCTTACGGAGTGCGCGATGACCTGACTTTCAGCTTGAGCCTTCCCTACGTCCGGCGCGAGAACATCCTAGAGGCCCACCTGCATGGCGACCACGGAGGCGGTTTCCATGAACTCGGCGATGCAAGTGGGCTCGGGGATGCGGCGGCAGCAGTGTATTGGAGGCCATGGGAGAGCGACACTGGTTTGAAGACCGCCCTCAGCGTTGGCATTTTTCTGCCGACGGGGGAAGACGACCAGCTGAATGCCGAAGGAGAGCGACTGGAGACGGAGTTTCAGCCCGGGAGCGGTGCGTGGCGGCCATTCGTCGGTGTCATAACGAGTTGGAACGGGGAACGAATTGCCTGGCATTCCAACCTGCGCTATACGCTGGCAAATGAGGGTGCCCAGGACACCGAACTGGGTGACAAGATCGACTACGGCCTGGCTTTAGTCTACCGCCTGAACGGTGCCGACGAAGAGCACGCGCACGGACCCGGTGTATCGGGACACCGTCACCACGGCTCGAGTAGTCTCAACTGGGATGCTCTGCTGGAATTCACCGGCGAATACACGCACGGCCAGACCATCGATGGTATTACCGAAGACGATTTCGAGAACATCATTTATCTCGCACCGGGTCTCAGGCTAAGTGGCATTGGTGGCTGGACGACGGCACTGTCCCTCGGGGTTCCCGTCTATGAGCATCGCAAGGAAGGGCACATCGATACCGATTGGCGGGCGGTGCTCAGCGCGTCGTTCTCCTACTGAGCGCAGACTCTTGCGCGCACGGCGCACAGAGATTTCACCTCATGGATTGGAATGATAGGACGCATTCTCCGGCTCTCTGAACGCGTAATCGGAAAAGCTCAACGACAAGAGTATCGCCAGCCAGAGAAAACCCGCCGCCGCCGCCACGCGGGTCAAGGTGCTTGCACGACTTAATTGCATGAAAAAGGCCATGATGAGTGCTGTTTTTGCCGTCGCGATGCCCAGACTCACGGGCAGACTCCAGGTATCCAGGGGAATGAAACTCGCTGCGACCGTCAGGCTGAGCAGTGCAAGCAGGGCGGCATATGTCAACAGCAGTTTGCGCATCCGCTACCTCGCCAGATAAAACAGGGGGAACAGAAAAACCCAGACCACGTCGACGAAATGCCAGTAAAGCGCGCTGAGTTTGATGCGCATCTGCGGCCGGAACAGCGTGCGGCGACCCCGGTTGATGAAGAGCATCACGGTGAGCAGGCAACAGCCCAAGAACAGATGCAAAGCGTGCATGCCGGTCATCAGGAAATACAAGTTGAAAAACAGCTCAGCTCGATCGGCTTGCCCGTGCTCCCATTGAAACTGATCGTTGATAAAAGGAATGAGGCCGTGGCTGTATTCCTCGTGATATTCGTAGCCCTTGATGAGCAAGAACACCAAGCCCAGCGAGATAGTGAGGGTCAGCAGCCGCTGGGCGTTTGTTTTGTTTCCGGCATGGATGAAATGATCCGCGAGCGCCATAGTCAGTGAACTGCTTAGCAATACTGCGGTATTGATGCTACCGGCCAGCAGGTTCAGTTCTTTGCTCGCCAATACGAAAACATCCGGGTTGAACCATCGGTAGGCCGCGTAGGCCATGAACATCCCGCCGAAAAATAGCACCTCTGTGGCAAGAAAAATCCACATCCCCAGCGTATCCGCTTGCTTCTGCTGATCCAGAGCTTCGAACTGCATCCTTACGGCATTTTGCGCTTCCTTCATTGCGGTCTGCTCCCGTCGAACGGATCCCGGGCATCATAGTTGTACGGGGGCTCGGTCACCTCCGGCACGCTCTCGAAATTAAGTGGCGGCGGTGGCGAGTGGGCCTGCCACTCGAGTCCAGTGGCGTGCCAGGGATTGCTGCCAGAGCGTTTGCCCCAGAACATGGACCAGCCCAGATTCAGAAGGGGTAACAGATAGCCTGCCGCAAGTAGCAGCGCCCCCAGGGAGGAGATCACGTGGTAGGAGGTGAACTCCGGGGTGTAGGTGTGGTAGCGCCGCGGCATACCGAGGTAGCCCATGATGAATTGAGGAAAGAAGGTCAGATTGAAACCGACAAAAATCGTAATCGCGGACACCTTCGCCCAGAACTCGCTGAACAGCCGGCCGGAAATCTTCGGCCACCAGAAGTGCAACCCGCCGAGATAGGCCATCACCATTCCACCCACCATAATGTAGTGGAAATGGGCCACGACGAAGTAGGTATCATGAACCTGGACGTCCAGGGCCACAGAGGCCAGAAACAGGCCGGTGAGGCCTCCGATCGTAAACAGCGCCACGAAACCGAGCGCGTAGAGCATGGCCCCGTCGAAATGGATTCGCCCCTTGTAGAGTGTGGCGGTCCAGTTGAAGACCTTGACTGCCGAGGGAATGGCGACCAGAAAGCTGAGCAGTCCGAAGGCCAGACTGGCGTAAGTCGTCTGCCCGGAGACAAACATGTGATGTCCCCAGACGAGAAAGCCGATAAAGGCGATCGCGAGCAGCGAATAGGCCATGAAGCGATAGCCGAAAATCCGTTTGCGGGCGAAACAGGTGATGATTTCCGAGACCACGCCCATGCCGGGAAGAATCATGATGTAGACAGCCGGATGAGAGTAAAACCAGAACAGGTGCTGGAAGAGCAGGGGATCACCTCCGAGTGCGGGATTGAAAATTCCGATCTGAAATAGACGTTCGAGCGCCACCATCAGGAGCGTGATTGCTAACACCGGCGTGGCCAGTACCATGATCAGGGCGGTGGCGTAGATGGCCCAGACAAACAATGGCAGACGGAACCAGGTCAGGCCCGGCGCCCGCATGGTGTGAACCGTGGCGATAAAATTAATGCCGGTGAGAATGCTCGAAAACCCCACTACGAACACGCCGATGATGGCGGCCACCACATTGCCGTTGGCGAACATACTGGACAAGGGCGTATAGAAAGTCCAACCAGTATCCACTCCGCCCGCCACCACGGCGAAAACCGTAAACAGCGCACCGAGGATGTACACGTACCAGCTGAGCAGGTTCAAACGCGGGAACGCCAGATCGCGGGCGCCAATCATGATGGGCAGCAGAAAATTCCCCAGCGTAGCCGGGATTGCCGGCACCAGAAAGAACCAGACCATGACGATGCCGTGCAGACTGAAGGTGCGGTTGTAGCCTTCCGCGGTGAGCAGGTCGCCGACTGGCGTGATCAACTCGAGTCGAATCAAAGTGGCCGCGAGCCCGCCGATCACAAAGAAAAAAGTGATCGACGCGATGAACAGCCAGGCAATCCGTTTGTGGTCAGTGGTAAGCAACCAGGCTCTGATCGAGTGGGGTTCGTGATGAAGATAGCTCTTGGTGGCCCGGTAATCGCCGGCGGAAGTCGCATTGCTCATGGCGCGTCCCTCTCGTCGAAATCCTGCAAAAAGGCCAGTATCTTCAGCAATTCTTCCTCCGTTAATTGATCGGCAAAGCTGGGCATGATGGGCTGGTAGCCCGCGACCACGTCCTTTTCCGGCAGCAATATGGAATCCCGGAGATAAGCCACGTCGGCCCGCAGACTGCGGCCGTCACGCAGGTGAACGATACGGCCATAGATCCCTCGCAAGTCGGGGGCATGAACGGCGGAGTCGACCGCGTGACAACCGCTGCAGCCCTTGGTGCGGAACAGGGCTTCACCGGCGGCGGCCAATGTCGGGCTCTGTTCACGCGTATCGAGCCACTCGGCATAATGCTGCGCGCTCATGACTTCGACCTGGCCGCGCATTTTGCTGTGTTTGAGACCGCAGAATTCAGCACAGAACAGGCGGTAAGTGCCCGGCTCGCTGGCGGTGAAAGCCGTCCGCGTGTAGCGTCCCGGCACCGCGTCCTGCTTGACCCGAAAAGCGGGCACGAAAAAGCTGTGAATCACATCTTCCGATGACAGCACCACCACCACAGGCCGGTCCACGGGAATGTGCAACTCGTTGATTTCCCGCTGTCCGCCGGGATGATAGAACTTCCACATCCACTGCTTTCCGACTCCGTGGATTCGCAAGGCGTCTTCAGGCGGAAGCTGTTGGTAACGCATGAACAGAGTCGCGCCCCAGACGAAAAAACCGAGAAAAATCAGCAGCGGCACGCCGATCCAGATATATTCCGGCAGGCGCAGATTGCGCAGACGCAGGGTTCGGTCGACCTGTTTACCGCTGCGGTAGCGAATGCAGAAATCAAGCATCGCCACGGTGACGCCGAGCGCCACAAAGCCGCACACCGTCAACATGGCGTAAAACAGCAGATCCACATCCGAGGCAAGCTCGGAGGCTGCGAACGGTGACTGTTCCACAGCTTGCTGAAGCTCGTTCATGGTCTGTTCGCCGTCTTTCGCTGCCAGCGCCAAATGACTGCCCCAAAAGCCACCAGGCATAGAATGGCCAGCAGTCGCAGTACTTTCATGATCGCGAGACTGTAGCGGCCACTACTGGGGTCGTAGTCGTAGCAGAGTAGCACCAGCGGATTGGTGTTCGCGGGCGCCGAGGCCAGCGAGTATGCCGAGTCCACCAGGCGATCGATGTCCGCGGCCCGGTAATTGATCCCACTGATGAAGTCCCGGACCCTGCCATCGGCGTCCAGCGAAATGATGCCGGCCGGATGGGCGAACTGCTTCTTGCGCTCGTCAAAGGTGAAACCGTATCCCGCGGCATTCGCCAGACTGCCAATGGCCTCGGCACCGCCGGTGAGGAATCGCCACTCGTTTACTTTTGCCCGCGGATATCGTTGCGCCAGGCTATCCTTGTGCTGAATCGCCTTCGCCTGGCTCGCCGTCGGATCCATGCTGACGATCACCACCTGAAAAGCGCGGCCGCGCGCTCCGCGATACTTGCCGGTGCTGTCCGCAAGGGCGTTGAGGGTCAGCCCGCACAGATTAGTGCAGTCGAGCCAGGCGAAAGTCAGCAAGGTAACCCGGCCATCCAGGAGATCGCTCAGCGCATCGGTGCCTTGCTCAGTAGTGAATACAAGATCATCGGGGACCTGCGCCCCGGTGGCCGGGCGGAAGCTGACCTGCGCGCTTACATCCGCATCGGTGTGCGGCTTCGCAGTGGCAAAACCGACGGATGTGACGATTGCAATGATCGTGACGTAAAGTTTTATCGCCGCGGATTTTCTCATCACTGATTTCTTCACGGGCTTTCTTCCTCTATCGCTTCATCCGGCGGCTGGCGGATTTCCATCAGAACCAGGTCCATCGCCTCGCTGATAGGAATATGGGCGATTCCATCTTGCCGGGAAATCCAGCCGTAGCTTTGAAGGTATCGCTGTTCCCTTGACTGAATCCGATCAAAAGGTACGGCATCGGTGCGGACGGCTTCGACAGGCCGACTGGGGCTTTCGCTCGGCCTGGAGCCCGCGTAATACCAGTACAGTACCGAAAGCGAACCGCCGAAAATTGCGATCACCGCCAGCAGCGTGATGAGGATAGGCTTGGCGGCGATGTGATAGTCCTGATATTTATCTGCCATGTTTCACTCGTGATTGCCATGCAACGACGCCCGGTTTGTTGGCGTTCTCGGTCTGCTCTCCGATCCGCCGACTGAGGGAAGTCATGGCCGCTGCCCAGGCTGAAAACAGCAAAACCGCAAGCGCCCCATCCCACGCCCAGAACCCCGGTTCTCCCATGACTGAATGTCGCGTTAGAAGCGGGCTCAGATACCAGTAGATCAGCAGAAAATGGCCGAGCAGAACCATTGCCGAAATCGCAGCGAGGCCTTTTGCGCTGGATTTGATGCGGCGAAAGAGCAGAAGAAAAATCGGCAGCGCAATCATCAGGACGGCAACGGTCGATATCAGGGCTGCGCCGAACGGTTCGCTGCGGTCGATATACCAGGCGATCTCGTGGGGTAGATTGGCTTCCCAGACAATCAGGAAGTCCATGTACAGGCAGTAAGCATGAAACATCGCGGCAGCGAGCAACATGTTGCCTATGTCGTTGCGAGCCTTGCGACGCTCATTGATTTCAGCCTGCGTCGGAGGGCTGCGCCAGTGTTGCAGCGACAGCCAGATCGCCGCAAAGGCCAGAGCCGCAACCAATTGATCACTGATGACGAGGAACCCGATCATCGTGGTGCTGTTTTCGATGATGAGCGTCATGATCCAGTCCACCGCGAAAGCAGAGGTCGACAGAACAAATGCGATAATGCTCAAGGCCGCCAGTCCGGCGGAGACCGCAACGGATCGGGAGAATGACCAGATCGACATGCCTGCGGCGAGGGCCAACCAGATTAGAAACATGATTGCACTGCGGGTTATCAGGAACCACGGCTGCAACCAGATCGCCTGATTCGCTTCCATTTGTGGTCCCTCGACGGAAGGAAAGATCGCGTCCATCGAAAACCACAACGGTATCAGCAGCAGGGCGAAGGCCGGCAAAGTGGCAACCGCCCCGCGCAGCGGCGTCGTCAGCCAGCGGCCCCAGGCACCACCGGTAAGCGCATGAATCAGCAGCACCAGCATCGAACCGAGCACAATGTGCAAACTGCCGAGCCAGGCGAGCAAGTAGCCGCGCAGTACATTTTGCGGCGAAAAAATCACGAATATCGCGATGATGATCGCCGGGACGGCGGCGATCACGATGGCATTCGCTGGCTTTCGATCTGCTGTTCGGTTCACTGCCCTTGCTCCCCGATCCTTGTCGGCATCAACGTGTCGTTGTCCGAAGTCGCTGCCTGCTCGACCGGCTCCCGGAATTGCGGCAAGCGTTCGACATCGATTTGCTGACTGCGCTGCAAGGCCCTGATGTAGAGTGCAATGCGCCACCGGTCCGCCGGCTCCACGCGGTCGGCGTAGGAGTGCATGACACCGTGCCCCGATGTGATCACCTGAAAGAAATAATCAAGATTCGCCTCGCGCAAACGCGCAATGTGGTACGAGGGCGGGGAGGGGAAGCCGCGCTGCACCACGGGGCCTTCGCCATTGCCCAGCACGCCATGGCAGGGCATGCAGTAGATTCGAAAACGCCGTTCCCCCCGCTCTATATCCGCTCGGTTCAGTTCAAGCGGCGGTCCGTCGGCAGGATCACTGGAGACAAGCGGTTCATCCCTTGCGATGCTGCCGGCGGGCGGATGACGCGCCGCCTGCTTGTTTTCGAACAGTGCAGAAGCTTCCAGGGCTTCATACTTTGGCTGCTCTGCCATCCGCTGATCACAGGCCGCCAGCAGACCGGCCAGGAAGACGACCAGCAGGGTGGAGATCGAATACAGTTGCGGGTTGCCAGTCATGACTCTTCCAGATCCACACTATGAAGTTGGCTTGCCTTAACATTCTCCAGCTGCGTTCTTGTGCGTTGCGCGTCGAACAGTTTGTCGCACGCTTCGATTAGCAGGAAAAACCGGTCGCGGCTCGCCAGATCGAAATCCTCGGCGGCGAAAATCGGATGATGCAGTTGTGGCAGCCCGTTGGCGAAAATGCTCGCCAGAAACGCACCAAATGCCCCGAACAGCACGGTTAGTTCGAAGGTCACCGGTATGAAGGCGGGCCAGGCATGCATTGGTTTGCCACCCACCAGATAGGGGTAGTCGATAACCGCCGAATAGTATTGGATGCCGTAACCGAGCAGGCCCCCAAGCAGGCCACCCACAAGCACCCAGAAGGCGATCGGGTTGGAGCAGGGTGGTAGAACGTCTTCGAGTTCGTGCACCGGGAAAGGCGTGAATGCCTCCACATCGCGATAGCCTATGCCGACCACGTGCCTGGCTGCCTCGAGCAGGTCCTCGACGTCCGCGAATTCCAGGAGATAACCGTGCAGTCGCTGTTCGCTCATGAGCGTCCGCTCTCTTCATGTTCGTGCTCGTATTCCAGTTCTTTTTCCTCAAAAATCGAAATCGCCGGCACCGCGCGGATGAACAGCAAAAACAACGCGAAGAAAAGACCGAGCGATCCCAGTAGCATGCTCCAGTCAACCCAGGTGCCGAACGATGTATTCCAGGATGAGGGAAGAAAATCGCGATTGGTGCTGATGATGACGATCACGTAGCGCTCCAGCCACATGCCCACATTGAGCACCACCGCAACCGCGAACAGAATGCCTGCGCTGCGACGTACCTTGGGAAACCAGAGCGATTGGGTGAGCAAGACATTGATGAACATCATTCCCCAGAAGTAGGGCGCGTACGGACCAAACATCCGGTTGAAAGCAAGATAGATGTGGTACTCGTCACCGTCGTACCAGATAAGAAAATATTCAATGACGTAGCCATAGATCACCACGAGTCCCGCAGCGAGCATGATCTTGGCCATGACCTCCAGATGATCGCTGGTGATAAGATCATAAAGCCTGAAGATCCGGCGCATCGGAATGGTCAGGGTGAGTACCATGGCAAAGCCGGAAAATAACGCGCCGGCGACAAAGTAGGGCGGGAAAACCTGCGAGTGGTAGCCGGGCACCAGCGTCACCGCAAAGTCCAGCGCGATTACGCTGTGCACCGAAACCACCAAAGGGGTGGCGAGTCCCGCAATCAGCAGATAAGCCGTTTGGTAACGCCGCCAGTGGCTTGCTGCGCCGCGCCAGCCCAACGCGAAAACGCCGTAAATGCGCCGCCCCAGTTTCGTTTTTGCGCGATCGCGCATGCTGCCTAGATCCGGCACCAGGCCCAGATACCAGAACAGCAGCGACACGGTGATGTAGGTGGCGATGGCGAAGAAGTCCCAGACCAGCGGGCTGCGCCACTGAGGCCAGACGCCCATCGTGGCCGGGTAGGGCACCAGCCAATAGAAGAACCAGGGGCGGCCCAAGTGGATAATCGGCATCATTCCCGCAATGCCGGCGGCGAAGAGTGTCATGGCCTCGGCGAAGCGGCTGATGGGTGCGCGCCAACCCTGTCGCAACAGCAACAAAATGGCGGAGATCAACGTGCCCGCGTGGCCAATGCCGATCCACCATACAACATTGATGATCGGAAAGCCCCAGGCCACCGGAATATTGATGCCCAACATGCCGACGCCCACCGTAAACACGAGCATGATCGTGTACAGAAAAATCAGCGAAAGGAGCGCAAAAAAGGCGAACATCAGCAGCCACCCGCGGCGCGACCCGCCAGAGGTCATCGCGGCCAGTTTCCTGCCGATGGACTCGAACACGTCGCCCTGGTGTCGCGCCCTTTCCGTACTCTTCTTCAACTATTCGCTCTCCTCGTTCCTAACCGGCCTCCTTTCAAAACCGGGGTTGCGAATGCGCGCAACATAGGTGGTGCGCGGTCGCGTATTGAGGGGCGCAAGCACACTGTAGGATAGCGGGTGACGCTTGGCCTTACTCACGCGAGTATCCGGGTCGCTGACATCGCCGAAGACGATGGCCTGGGTCGGACAAGACTGTTGGCAGGCGGTAAGGACTTCGCCGTCCCGGATGGGGCGTCCTTCCTTCTTGGCTTCCCGCCGCGTCTCGCTGATCCGTTGCAAACAGTAGGTACACTTCTCCATGACCCCCCGTGAGCGTACCGTCACATCCGGGTTGCGGGCCGGCGCCATCGCGTCGGTGCGCGGCTGGTCGTAGTTGTATTCGAGGAAATTAAAGCGTCGTACTTTGTAGGGACAGTTCTGAGAGCAATCGCGGGTGCCGATGCAGCGGTTGTAAACCATCACGTTCAGCCCTTCTGAATCGTGCACCGTGGCGCCCACCGGGCAGACGTATTCGCAGGGCGCGTTCTCGCAATGCTGACAAAGCATCGGCTGGAAGTGGGTTTGCACATCGGCGTCTCGCGAAACCAACGCGTTGTTCGAATCGGAAAATGACTCCGAAGACGAACTGGAAGACGACCCTGAAGAATAATAGCGATCGATGCGCAGCCAGTGCATCAGGCGGCCTTCAAGAACCTGTTCTCTGCCCACCACCGGGATGTTGTTTTCGGCCTGGCAGGCCAGGCTGCAGGCGCCGCAACCGATGCAGGCGTTGAGATCCACAGACATACCCCATTCGTAACCCGCGGTGGCGAAGGGTTCGGGAGTGGGCTCCGGATACAGAGATTTCTCAGGGTTGTGGGCGCTTTCATCGCTGGCGATGAAAGCCGGGTTGTCCCGAAAGAAATCCAGCGTCGCCTCGCGAACCGGCTCGCGTCCTTCCGGCGTGGACTGGTGCTGACTGCGGGCCAGCGCGACCGATCGCCCGGTTTTGCGCAGCGTCGCTCCGGCGCGCAGTGCGAGATTGTCCGACATTCGCAGTGGATAGGCATCGGCGCCAACGGCATTGCCGATGGCGCCGTCTTCGTCGGCGGGGGCCTGCGTCGGCTTGATGTTTCTGCCATAACCCAGCGTAATACTCACGGCATCGTCCGGATGGCCGGGCATGGGCCAGACGGGCGCTTCGAGCCCGGCATCGCCGAAATCAATTTGCACCAGATCGCCGGGCGAGAGATCGTGTGCTGCCGCCAGGGCTGGACTCATGAGCAGGGCATTGCCCCAGGTGGTCTTGGTCAGCGGCTGGGGCAGTTCCTGCAACCAGGCGTTGTTCGCGTAGCGTCCGTCCCAGAGCCTCGGATCGGGTGCAAACTGCAGAAGCAAACCGCCCTCGGGCTGTGGTTCGAAATTCAGCGCCGCAATCGCGTCTTTTTGCAGGCTGGGCGCAAGCAGCGCGGAGGCCGAGTCCTCCAGTACACCCCTGATCAGCATCCTTCGCCATCGTTGTTCGGAGTCGCCGCCGGAAAAAACATCCGCCCAGTAGCGGCGCACGCAGTCGTAGTCGCTGCGCCAAATGTCGCCCGACAAAAAGGCCAGCAGGCTATAGGGGGAGACTGTGTCGTAAAGCGGCGATATCAGCGGTTGCTGAATGGCGATGGTGCCTTCGAAGGCGCGCGCGTCTCCCCAACTTTCCAGCGCGTGGGAGAGCGGTATGTGCCAGCGGCTGAGCGCAGCGGTCTCGTCAAAATAGAGCCCGATATGGGCAGTAAAGGGGACTGCTTTCAGGTGCTGTCCGAATTCGAAATCGGCCGGTGCATCGAAGACTGGATTACAGTCGATCATCAGCAGACTGTCGACCTCGCCGGTCGCGATGTCCCGGCTAAGGTCCTGCAGTGATTCGGTGAGCAGTTCGCTGCGCTGCGCTACCGGCTCCCGATAGATGACGGTCGTGCCGGCATTGCCGAGATAATCGTTGATCCAGTGAGCGAGGGCGTGTACCGACGGAGACTGCTGCGCGCCCGCGATCACCAGCGAACGGCCCGCATGCTCGCGCAAGTCGCGGGCGCATCGCTGCAACCATCGTTGCTGCTCATCGCTCAATGCGCTTGTCTCACTCGGATCGACGGGTCTGCCGGTCAGCTGTGCGGACAGGTGACGGGCCAGCTGCTCGATCAGCAGCGCATTGGCGCCCAGGCGATGGTCCGCCATCGCGCCGATCAATCCGGGCTGGCTTTCCACCGCATAGACCCGCGACATGTTTCCGAGCGGCTCTCGTCGTCGTGCGAAATCGCGGGCGTAATGCAGGCTTCCCGGCAATTCCGACAGCAGGTCGCCATCGAGTTGCAGCACTACATCCGCTTGCGCGAGCCGGTAATCCACAGCGAGATCCCGCCCAAATGCGAGTCGCGCCCCCTGCAAGGCCTTGTCGTCGTTGATCGGCTGCCATTGGTGCCAGCGCGCTTCGGGATAGACCCGCAAAAGCTCCCGGATTTGCGACGCCAGAGAGGGCGAGGTAACCAGCGGAGTGAGAATCCGCAGGCCCCGTCCCCGGGATGATGACCACTGCTCGCGCTTGTTTGCGAGCGCCAGGCGCAGATTGCCCTGGCTGCGGATTTCTCCGTTTTCCTGTACGGCTCGCGAGCGATCCGGATCATAAAGATTCAGCAACTCCGCTTGCATGAACACGTCGCTGGCCCCGAGAGAGGCGGGATGCATTGGATTGCCTTCGATTTTGGTCGGGCGGCCTTGATGCGATTCCGCGACCACGCCGTAGCCGTAACCATTGCGCGTGAACACACTGCTGTAGTAGCGGGCCTTGCCCGGCACGATGATTTCCGGCGCGTCCACATAGGGCACGATCTCCTCGGCCGGGCCTTTTACGCAGGCGGTCAGACCGGGCCCGAGCCCGGCGGCGCCCATTGAGGCCGCCATCATCTTCAGAAAACGCCGGCGATCACTTGAGGCGTTCAGGATCGGCAGATAGCGTTCGAGCTGCTGTCGGCCCAGTGGAACGTCAATGTGAGGCGGCAAATCCGGCGAATCCTTCGATTCGGAGGGTTGCCACAGCTGAACGTTAGAATCGTCATCGACGTTCACTGCGGGAATACGGGCTGATGGTGAAGGCTTTCGATCCGTCACGTGGTCAACTTCCTTCCTTCAACGATGGCAGATGGAGCAATCGGTCAGCTGTTCTTTGTGGATCTGAAAGGTCTCGAGCAGTCTGGTACCGAGTTGATGCTGGGGCACCGGCGGTTCCCAGCCCATGGTAGTTATCTCGCTGCGTGGCCGGAGATAACGCTCCGGATTGCGGTGGCACTCGAGGCAGAACTGCATTTGAAAACCCTCGGTGGGGTAAGTCAGCGGCATCGTGTCGATGCGGCCGTGACAGGTCTCGCAGCCCACACCCTTGTTCACATGGATGCTGTGATCGAAGTAGACGTAATCCGCGAGCTTGTTAATGCGTCTCCAGCGCAGCGGCTCCTGAAAAGCAAGACTGCGACGAACTGGCGCGAGCATGTCGGCATCCGTCCATAACTGGGAGTGGCAGGTCATGCAGACCTGAGTTGCCGGCATGCCGGAAAATGTGGATTGCTCGACGGTGTGGTGGCAGTAGCGGCAATCGATGTTGAGATTGCCCGCGTGGTGCTCATGGCTGAATGGAACCGGCTGCTCGCGATAAACGCCTTCGCCGGTCTGGTATGGCGTACGCACGGCGATCATCAGTGCGGCTGGCACTGCAACA
Organism: Proteobacteria bacterium 005FR1; assembly: GCA_026192395.1. GTDB lineage: Bacteria > Pseudomonadota > Gammaproteobacteria > Pseudomonadales > Cellvibrionaceae > WACF01. Next base: position 749,435 of record WACF01000001.1, on the reverse strand, counting down.
GGAAGTGCCAGCAAGGCAACAAAGGCGATGCGGACCACGGTGTTGGACCATTGTGGAAACAGTTGAGCCATTTCCATTCCCTGTCGATTTTTTCTTGAAGAATGTGCTGCAGGCACTCTGCTGCATTCCTCGACAGCAGAATAGCGGTAGGATTCCTTCTTTTAGGTGCCACGGTGTGGCGCTTGTGAGATGTGAGATGTGAGATGTGAGATGAAAGGGTGCGCGAAGCTCAGCGCCATAGGGAAAGCTGATCTCACTATTCACGAAGCGCCAGGGTGTGGCCACTTGTGACATGCGAGATGAGAGGGCGCGCGAAGCTCAACGCCACATGGAAAGCTGATCTCGCGATTCGCAATACACGATTCACCATTCGCCTTGCCGCGGCTCCTCGCTTCCCGCTTGCACTTACTTTCCCGTGTCTTTCATCTCACATCTTACGTCTCACATCTCACGTCAAGAAGGTAAAAAGCCGCCAAGCACGATCCCATAAGCAATCTGCGATGCCAAAGTCGTCAAGGGCGTTCGATAGCCGTAGTTCAGCCCCAGAAATCCGGGCGGCTCGATCCGGCGGGTATCCGTCGGGCCGTCGTATTCCGAGGCCATTCTCGGGTGCACGTGAGGCATCGCCGGCAGCATGAACAACAGCAGAAAAAGGCCGTGGATAAAGCCGACTATCGCGCCAATCCACCAGTTTGTGCCCACCCTGACGAAAATGCCGGCATAGATGAAGGTGAAGGTCCACCCGCCGATCAGATAGGTGATAAAGCCGATAATGTGGGCGCGGCTGCGATTTGCGGTGAAATAGGTGCCAAACAGAAAAGGCAGGCTCAGTCGCGAGAGTCCCGCATGTTGGCTGCCCGACTGGATGGCGACCATCACCATGCTCGCAGCAAGACCCCAGACCAACAGCGTGAGCAGGTCAGGCATTTGTTCCAGCAGTGTCATGTCGGTTTGCTCCCGCCGTGTTCACTCGCCGCGGCCAGGCTCAGGGCGGCGTTGATCAAACCCACGTGGGTGAAAGCCTGGGGAAAGTTGCCAATCGCCTCGCCAGTGTCCGCGCTGATTTCCTCGCTGTAGAGTCCGAGGTGATTGGCATGTTCGAGCAGTTGTTCGAATCGCTCGGTTGCCTCTTCGACACGACCCGCGCGGGCGAGCGCTTCAACTGCCCAGAAGCTGCAGATGCCGAATGGTGCCTCTTTGCCGGCAAGTTCATCGCTGCCGGGTGGGTAGCGATAGAGCAGCGGCCCGGACGAGAGCTTATCCAGGATGTAGCGGATCGTTCCAAGCATGCGCGGATCATCCGGCGGCAGATATCCGAATCGCGGCATGAGCAGCAAGCTTGCATCCGGCTCGTTGGAATCGAAGGTATCCGTGTAGCTGTTCAGCTCACGATCAAAGCCCTTGGCTTCGATAGCGTCGCGGATCGCGCTGAGTTCACCTCGGAACCCGTCTTCGGGGACTTGTAGATGCCGCTCCTCGGCGAGTGCGAGCAGACTGTTGAGCGCCGCCCAGCAGGTCACTTTGGAGTGGGTGTGGTGGCGCTTGCGGCCACGGGCTTCCCACAAACCATGGTCGGGATCCCGCCATAGCTGACAGACCAGCTTGCCGAAGCCGAGCAGCATCTTGCGGCCGTCGCGGCTGATCCGTCCACCGGCGCGCACATAGTCGGCTGCCGCCATGACCACCATGCCGTAAACATCCAGCTGGGTTTGTCGCCAGGCCGCATTGCCGATGCGCACCGGGCGGGAATCGCGATAACCCTGCAAGCTCTCGAGCGAGTGTTCGGGAATGCGCGATTCGCCGTAGACGTCATAGAGTACCTGCAGCTTCGGTCGACTCAGGGCGGTGGTGTACAGCAGCCAACCGATGAATTCATCCGCCTCTGAGTGATAGCCGAGGTCCACGAATGCATCGAGCGTGAGCGACGCGTCTCGCAGCCAGCAGTAGCGATAATCCCAATTGCGTGAACTGCCCACCGCCTCCGGCAGAGACGTGGTCGGTGCGGCCACAACGGCGCCGGAAAGGCAGAACGTGAGCAGCTTCAGGGTCAGCGCACTGCGCAGCACGGCCTCCCGGTAGGGACCTTGATATCGGCAGTGCGAACTCCAGTCGCGCCACCAGTCGCGAGTCTCGATCAGACGCTGTTCCGCAGAGTTGCCGAGCGGGAGGATGATGCCAATGTCCCTTCGCACATAGCTGAGTGAAAGAAAACGCCGCTCACCGCGCTGCAGGCGAACGATGGCCCGAACTGATTGACGGTCCTCTGTCAGTTCGACGGGCAAATCCGTATGCAACAGCAGAAAGTGGTCGCGATAGCTGCATGTCCAGCCCAGTTTGCCGTAGCGTCTCAAGGCGGTGCGGGCACGGGCGTAGTCCGGCCGAGGTTCGAAGATGATTTCGATTTCGGTATCTTCCAGCGCTTCCACCTTGCGCAGCAACTCCCGCTGGGGGCGCAATTGTTCGGCTGCTGCGCTGGGCGGTATGGTCATCGCATCGGTAAGCCGCAGGGCTACTCCCGTTCCCGAGCGGAAGCGGGTTTCCAGTACGTTGCTGTCAGCTACATAGGTTTGATCGGCGCGTCTCTGGCTCGGATGCGCCGGTCTCACTTGAAAGTATCCCCCGCGTTGGCGATCCAGCAGACGAGCGAAGAAAGCGGGTCCGGAAAAATTCGGCAGGCATAGCCAGTCGATACCACCGTCGAGGCCCACCAGCGCGGCGGTGCGGGAGTCGCCTATCAGGCCATAATCACCGATAGCGGGCCAGGTGTCCCTCGCTTTGCCGGCGCTTGCACTTGCTTCCCGCGTTGACATTCTTGCTCCGCACGATGCTGTGTATGGCAGAACACGGCACAGCAAGAGCTGTGCCCCCTTCACTAGAGAACCCTTGCCCGGATTCGACTGCAAAGCAGAGCTTCAGTTGCAGAACCTACAACCGTATAGCTGTGCTTGATAAGTGAGTTGGCTATCCGCCGCAGAATCTCTTTGTATCCAGCGACGACTCCAGCTGAAGGACCGATGAACTGCAAGATGCGCTCACTGTCTTCACAGGAAATTGGGAGGGAGCTACAAATGCGCGACTGGTACGGAAACAGCGTCATCTACTCCGTGGACGTAAAGAATTTCATGGATTCCAACGGCGACGGCGTGGGTGACTTCGAAGGTCTCTCAGGAACACTGGATTATTTGCGCGGACTCGGCACCGATTGTTTGTGGCTACTGCCCATTTTCGCAAGCCCCCATCGAGACAACGGTTACGACGTCTGCGATTACTACAGCATCGACGAGCAGCTGGGCGATTTCGGCAACTTCGCCAAATTCATTGAAGAGGCGGAGGATCGCGGGATTCGGGTGATGGTGGATCTGCCGCTAAACCACACCTCGATTGACCACCCCTGGTTTCAGGAGGCGAAGCGGGACCGGAACTCGCGTTTCCATGATTACTACATCTGGTGCGATGAACCGCCTGATGACGAGCCGCCAAAAATCATTTTCGGTAAGCAGCAGACGGGTAACTGGTGTTACGCTCCAGAGGTCAATAGGTATTATTACCACACGTTCTACAATCACGAAGCCGATCTGAATCTGACCAATCCACGAGTTCGCGAAGAGATCGAAAACATCGTCCGCTTTTGGCTTCGGCAGGGCATTTACGGTTTTCGATTGGATGCGGTCCCCCACATGTTGAGGGAAAAAGGCTCGATGGCTCATCCAGGAGACGCCCATCGCCTGCTGAAGGACTTGCGTTCCTTTGTGGATGTGCAGAAGCCTACCTCGGTGCTGCTGGCGGAAGTGGATGTGCCGCCAAAGGAATATCGCGAGTTCTTTGGCGAGGGTGATGAGCTCCACATGGCTCTCAACTTTTACCTCTGCAACCACATCTTTCTCGCTTTGGCGCGCAGGGATGGAGAGCCGATCCGGCAGGCGCTGGAAACCTTGCCCGACATTCGCGGGATCGGCCGGTGGGCGAACTTTCTGCGCAACCATGACGAGCTCGATCTCGAGCGTCTCGACAAGCAAGGTTACGAACAGGCCCTGCGGGAATTCGCTCCCGAAGAAGACATGCGCGCATTTGGACGCGGGATTCGCCGCCGGATGGCACCCATGCTGCAGGACGATCAGCGTCGCCTCGAGCTGGCCTACAGTCTGCTTCTGACCTTGCCGGGAACGCCCGTGCTGCTATATGGAGATGAGATCGGCATCGGCGAGGATCTGTCGCGCAAGGGCAGGGATGCGGTACGACTGTTGATGCAATGGTCCTCGGAGCGCAACGGCGGTTTCAGTACCGCGGAAAGTGATGAGCTGATTCATCGGGCGATGGCCGATGGCTCTTGGGGTTTTCGCCAACGCAACGTGACAGACCAGCGTCGCGATCCGGCTTCCCTGCTGAATTGGTTCTCGCGGGCAATTCATCTGCGAAGCGACTGTCCCGAGTTCGGCCGTGGTGAATTGCGGCTGGTGGAAACGGGAGATTCCCGGGTGTTTGCGCATTACTGCGCGATGGATCATCGTTTTACCCTGGCGGTTCACAACCTTTCGGACCAGCCGGTGGAGACAGACCTCGACATCCCTGATCAGGACACCGAGTACTTGCTCGATCTTTTTGGAGATCGCAAATACGAGCCCTGGGAGCCTGGCAACAAACGGGTGGCGCTTGAGCCTTATGGGTACCGCTGGTTTCGTCGAACGCAGTTCCCGAAAGGAGAGCGCAGCGAACCAGATCGCTGAATGGCAACGCATGGGGAGCGGCAAGGAGGATGTATGTCGTGGCAGGATCGATGGGAGTGGTGGCAGCGGGGCGTTATCTATCAGATATATCCGCGCTCATTCCAGGACAGCAATGGTGATGGCTGCGGCGACCTGCGGGGCATCATCAAGCGATTGGACTACCTCGCCTGGCTAGGCGTGGAAGCCGTGTGGATTTCGCCCTTCTATCCTTCGCCGATGAAGGATTTCGGTTACGACATCAGCGACTACAAGGACGTACATCCTTTGTTCGGCAAGATGGCCGACTTCGATGAGCTGCTTGCCGAAGCACATCGGCGCAACCTCAAGGTGATACTCGACCTCGTTCCCAATCACACCTCCGACCAGCACCCCTGGTTTCTGGAATCAGCGTCTTCAACGAGCAACCCGAAACGCAACTGGTACATCTGGAGTGATCCTGCGCCGGATGGCGGTCCGCCCAACAACTGGATCAGTGAGTTCGCCGGCAGCGCCTGGGAATGGCACGAAGGCACCCAGCAGTACTATTACCACGCATTTCTGAAAGAGCAGCCCGATTTGAACTGGCGCCACCCGGAAGTGCGCGCAGCTTTTTACCAGACAATGCGCTTCTGGCTGGACAAGGGTGTCGACGGTTTTCGGGTCGATGTGATGTGGCACATGATCAAGGACGAACACCTGCGTAACAACCCTCACAACCCCGACTATGATCCCGAGCGGGATTCTCCTTACCACGAAGTGATACCGGTTTATTCGGCCGATCAGCCGGAAGTGCATAACGTAGTGCGTGAGATGAGACTCGTCGTTGACGAGTACAAGAACAGACTGCTGATCGGCGAGATTTACCTGCCCATCGAGAAGCTGGTTACTTATTACGGCAATGAAGAATCCGAAGCGCATTTGCCTTTCAACTTCCAGCTCATCGGTGCTCCATGGGATGCTGATCACATCCGCAGCGTCGTGGATACCTATGAGGCATCGCTGCGCCAACACGATTGGCCCAACTGGGTTCTGGGCAATCACGACAAGCCGCGGCTGGCCAGCCGTATCGGCCGCGAACAGGCAGGAGTGGCCGCCATGCTGCTGCTCACCTTGCGAGGAACGCCCACGCTCTACTACGGCGACGAGATCGGCATGGTCGACGGCAACATTCCGCAGGAGCAGGTGAAGGATCCGCGGGAGCTCAATTGCCCGGGCCGTGGCCTCGGACGTGATCCCGCGCGTACGCCCATGCAGTGGGATAACGGTCCCAGCGCTCACTTTACCGAGGGAGTGCCCTGGCTTCCGGTCAACAGCGATTATCGCGAACACAATGTCGGTGATCAGCAGCGCGATGAGCATTCCCTGCTGATGCTTTATCACCGTCTTATCGAATTACGGAGGCGGGAATCCGCGCTGGCGGTGGGGACCTATGAGCCCTTGGAATCCAGCGCCAATCTACTCGCCTATCTCCGCCATGATCACAAGGCAAGCTTCCTGGTGGTCTTGAATCTCACCAACGAGCCGCAGAGCTTCAAGCCGCGTTCGCGGCCAGGCACAGGGCAGGTGGTGATATCCACTCATAGGGAGTCGGAGTTGCAAGAGGTAAAGGATCGGATCGACCTTCGGCCGAACGAGGGCATCGTCGTGCGTCTTGCATCGCCGCCGGAACGGCCAGCGTCAAGTGCCGAAGGGCCCTGACGAGGCGTGATCAGACTGTTTCCTCCCATCGCGGTTACGAGGAGGGCGTATGGAAGGCAGGGCGCATCTCGGGGTCGTTGGCCTCGGGGGACTCGGAGGAGCGCTGGCTACCCAGGCTCTACGCAAGGGGATGCACGTGGTGGGCTACGAGCCCGCCGGAGCGAGCGAAGAGCTCCAGGAGAGCGGCATCGATCTGCTGACCATGCCCGGGCAATTTCGTCAGCGACTTGAGTCGCCCCGCAGGATCCTGCTTCAGGTGCCGGTGGCCGCCGTGGAGAGGCTGCTGGCCCAGCTTACGCCGGTACTGGAGGCGGGGGACGTGGTGATCGACGCAAGCGATTCCCACTGGGTCGATTCTGTCCGCCGTCAAGAAGAGGCACTGGCGCAGGGTCTGAACCTGGTGGACTGCGGGATCGCCGGGGGGATTCGGGGAGCGCGCACCGGCGCCTGCTTCATGATTGGGGGCGAGTCTGGAAGTATTGCTCTCGTCGAACCTGCGTTGCGCCTCCTGGCCGCGCCCGGGAGCTTCGTGAATTGTGGGCCACCGGGCAGTGGTCATTTCGCCAAGGCGATACATGATGCGATCCAGTCCGCGCTTATCCAGGCCCTAGGCGAAGGGGTTCAGCTGCTCGAGTCCTGGCCTCATCACCTCCCGGTCACGACGATTATCCGCGCCTGGGTCGAGGGTGCAACGATCCGGTCCTGGCCGCTAACGCTGCTGGCTGAGACTATCGGCGACGGCAGGGAGAGCGGGGCTAGGGGGAAAAGCGCTTTCTCTGGGGCAGACTCCTGCAAACTACTTGAAGAGGCGGCCCATCGCAGGCTTGCGGTCCCGGTTCTTGCGCAGGCAGCGATGCAGGCGCTGGTCTCGGACAGCGGCGGGTTCGGCTCCGACCGGATTGCCAAGCTGATCATCGGGGCGATGAACACGGCCGTGGCGGAGCAAGAGGAGGCCGCCCTCCGGCCGGACCAAACCGCTCCCTGGCTGGCCAGGGAGGCGCCGAAGGGAGGGGGCGAGACTAAGGGTAATCGCCCCGACTAGATCGGGGCGATGATCGGAAGACGAGGCGGCTGATCTCCTCCGAGCGCCGGGTCACTCCCGGACCAGTTTGAAGAAGCGGCTTTTGCTTCCATCGATTTCATTCTGGTAAAGAAATGTGAGCCCCCGATCATCGAAGGTATCGAAAAACTCATCCCATTCGATGTCCTTCAGGTCGTCGTCACTCTCGTCGAATTTGATTCGCAGCAGGCCGGCGCCTTCCTGCTTGTCTTCCGTACCTTCCACGACGGCGGGGTGGCCGCCGCGCTGTTCCGCCCAGCGGCGAATCGTTTCATGATCGCGGGTCTTTTCTGCTGCACCTGACATGAAAACCTCCTGCTTTGCCAATTTGCATGTGTTTAGGCAACAGGCAAGATTCGTGCGCGCTTGCTGGTATACAGCTGCTGCCGCGACCGAAAAGTCTCGCTCAGGCTGGACAAAAAGGTTCCAAAATGCGATTCTCCCAACCGCTTTATTTCGCGAAAAAAGGGTGTGGCTCCGCCGTCCGAGAGTGCGGAAGCGTTTGCCCGATAGTGGGGCGACGAAATTGAGCGGCTGTATAGCGAATAGGCAATCACCGCTTTCGCTTTATACGGCTATAAGGATTTCGCTAATGAAATTCGCTAAGGAAAAAGCAGGTACAGTTCCCAGCTGGAAACTGTCGCCTCGATAAAGCGGCCCTTTCGCTGTTCAATGTTGCGTTTTTATTGATGGAAGTACTATGCGGCATACAGTCAGCATGTTCGTGGTCCTGAGTCTGATCTGGTTGCTCAACTCCGGTTTTTTCACTGGGCTGCACCTCAGTCTCGGCCTTTTGTCAGTCGTCCTTGTGGTATGGGTCGCTTACCGGATGGATGTTGTTGATCATGAATCGGCCCCGGTCCATCTCACGCTTCGTTTGCCGTCGTACTATGCATGGCTGATGAAGGAGTTGGTGTTGAGCAACATCGATGTGACCAAGCGAATCTGGCTGGGCAAGAAGTCCATCAGTCCTTCCATGGCAGTTCTGCCGCTCTCCCAGCGCACCGACATGGGGCGCGTGATTTATGCCAATTCCATTACACTCACCCCCGGCACCGTCGCCATTGATCTGAATAGCGACACAGTGGTTGTGCATTCCCTCACCGCCGGCGGCATCGAAGATTTGCGCAGCGGTGAAATGGACCGCCGCGTCAGCCGATTGGAAAAGCAAAAGTAAAGACGATGTTGATAGCGACCACACTGGCCATTCTGGTTGTGATGATCATGGCGCTCGTGCGAGCCTTCCTTGGTCCGACCATCTACGATCGCATACTGGCGGTGAACACCTTCGGTACCAAAACCGTGTTGCTGATTGCGGTAATTGGATTTCTCTTTGGGCGGCCGGATTTTCTGGATATTGCACTGGTTTATGCGCTGATCAACTTCATCAGCGTCATTGGTGTGCTGCGTTACTTTGAATACAATGACGAAGTCGCAGCGCATGAATACAATGAAAAAGCTGAAACACAAAAAGAATCGTGATGGGCATTCCTTCGGTGGGCATCGTTTAAAGTGGATACGGTTGTAAATATCGTCAGCGGGGCATGTCTGCTACTTGGCAGCTTTCTGATTTTCTCCGGCGGGCTGGGGCTTCTGCGCTTCCCGGATTTCTATACCCGCATGCACGCCGCCGGCATCACCGAAACTCTGGCCACAGGTCTGATTCTGCTTGGCTTGATGTTGCTGGCCGGTTGGGGAATCGTGTTAGCCAAGCTCATGATGATTTTGTTGTTCATTTTGATTACCAGTCCCACGGCGAGCCATGCGCTGGCGAAATCGGCCCAGCACGGCAAACTGGCACCGCAGCTGGCGGAGCCGGAAGATCAGCGCTCGCGATAATCCATTAGACGAATCAAAACTGAAGTGCCCTCCGGTGCGCGGGCATTCTTGAAATCTATAAATGGCCGAAACCACTTGGTCGAACAAATACAGACGCCCGGACGCGCTTAGAAGGAGGTTACCATCGAACTCTTAGTCGATGTCTTGCTGCTGTTTCTCTTGATAGTTACAGCCTTCGCCATTGCCTACACCAAGGACCTGTTTGCCGTGGTGATGTTGGCCGGCATTTATGGCCTGTTATCCGCAAGCTTTTTTGTCGCGCTCGACGCCGTGGACGTGGCCTTCACTGAAGCGGCCGTCGGCGCGGGCATTTCCCCCTTGTTGATGCTGGCCACCCTCGGTCTGACCGGGCGTTTTCAGACGCAAACAAAGAGCCGTTTTTATCTGCTCGGCTTTGCGCTGGTGGTGCTCGTTGGCGCTCTGCTGATGATCGGCACCGCGGATATGCCGGCATTCGGTTCTGTCGATGCACCGGCACAGCAGCATGTGGCCCCGCGCTACATCGAGAAATCCTACGAAGAGATCGCCATTCCCAACGTCGTGACATCGGTTCTGGCCAGTTACCGCGGTTTCGATACGCTCGGGGAAGTTGCTGTGATCTTTACTGCGGGCCTGGGTGTATTGAGCTTGCTCTCCATATCCCGCAAGGAAGAGGAGAAGGAGGGCGGCGTGGCCTCCATGTACGAGCACACCATCCTGCGCATTGTCAGCAAAATCCTGATTCCTGCCATGCTGATCTTCGCGCTCTACGTGCAGTTCCATGGTGAGTACGGCCCGGGCGGTGGTTTCCAGGCGGGGGTCATCTTTGCGGCGGCCATCATCCTCTACTCCATATTGTTCGGTCTCGACGTGGCCAAACGCGTCGTCAACGAATCGGTCCTGCAGATTCTCGCCGCTCTTGGTCTGCTCCTCTATGGCAGCGTCGGCGTGGTTACCATGCTCAGCGGCAAGAATTTTCTCGATTACAACGCGTTGGCCGAAGATCCTGGGACTGGGCAGCATATCGGTATCATCGTCATTGAACTCGGCGTGGGGATCACGGTTGCTGCGGTGATGATTCTTATCTTCTTCGCCTTTTCCAGGCGTATGGACCGCGAGGGCGGGGCATGATCGAGCAGCTGCTATCGCATTACAACTATTGGGTTGTCATCATTCTGATGATGGTGGGCTTCTACATTGTTGTAGCCCAAGGGAACCTTGTGAAGAAGGTGGTCGGCCTGAACATCTTCCAGACCTCGGTTTTCATCTTCTACATCAGTGTGGGCAAGGTTGAAGGCGGTACCGCACCCATCCTGGTGGAAGGGGTGGATGTGTATTCCAATCCCTTGCCTCACGTACTCATTCTTACGGCCATTGTGGTGGGTATCGCCACCACGGCGCTGGCACTTGCCTTGGTGATTCGCATCAAGGAGGCCTACGGCTCGGTGGAAGAATCGGAACTTCAAATCAGAGATCAACAGTGTTAGCGCATCTCCCCATTCTGCAGGTTATTCTTCCCTTTCTGGCGGCGCCGATCTGTCTGATTCTGCGCAAGCCGAAATTGGCCTGGCTGTTTGCGCTGATCGTCAGTGCCGCCGCACTCGCGGTCAGTGGCCTGTTGCTGCAACAGGTTTATGCGGGCGGTGTGATCAGCTACGAGCTGGGCGGCTGGGCGCCACCCTGGGGAATCGAGTACCGCATCGACTTGCTGAACGCCTATGTGCTGCTGGTTGTATCCAGCCTGGCCACGATCGTTTTGCTCGGCGCGCATACCAGCGTGCAGAAGGAAATTGAAGCGCACAAGCAGACCTGGTTCTACTCGTTGTATCTGCTTTGCTTTGCCGGGCTGCTCGGTATCGTCGCAACAGGCGATGCCTTCAATGTGTTCGTGTTTCTGGAGATCTCTTCGCTTTCCACCTACGCCCTGATCGCGCTGGGCCGCGACCGGCGCGCGTTATGGGCCGCGTATCAGTACCTCATCATGGGCACTATCGGCGCCACCTTCATTCTGATCGGGATCGGTTTTCTCTACATGATGACCGGCACTTTGAACATGAATGATCTGGCGATGCGCATCGATGCAGTGGAGTCCACCACGACGGTGCTGGCAGCTTTCGGTTTCATCGTGGTGGGAACTTCGCTCAAGCTGGCGCTGTTTCCGCTGCACCTGTGGTTGCCGAACGCCTACACCTACGCACCGTCGATGGTAACCGCCTTCATTGCGGCAACGGCCACCAAGGTCGCGGTTTACGTTCTGATTCGTTTTCTGTTCACCATCTTCGGTGAAAGCTACAGTTTCGGCCGCCACCCCCTCGCGGAAATCCTGATTCCGCTGGCGATCATCGGCTTGCTTAGTGCGTCCACGGTAAGCATTTCCCAGCCCCTGATCAAACGCATGCTGGCTTACTCCAGTGTGGCGCAAATCGGCTATATCGTGCTCGGTATCGGCATGGGGAGCGCACTTGGGCTGACTGCCTCGCTCTTGCACGTATTCAATCACGCCATGATGAAAGGCGGGTTGTTCCTGGCGCTCGCGGCCGTGACCTACCGCATGGGCGGATCGGAAATCGGCCACATGCGAGGGCTGGCGCGGACCATGCCGCTGACCTTCTGGGCTTTCGTCCTTGGCGGTCTGAGTCTGATTGGTGTTCCACTGACCGTTGGCTTCGTCAGCAAGTGGTATCTGATTCTTGCTGCCATCGAACTGGGTTGGTGGCCAATCGTGATCGTCGTGCTCGTGGGCTCCTTGCTTGCCGTTCTCTATGTCGGTCGGGTAGTGGAAACGGGTTGGTTTGGTGAGCCGGAAAAGCCCGGCCGCAACGAGGCTCCGCCGAGTTTGTTGATTCCGCTGTGGATTCTGATCGCTGCCAATTTTTATTTCGGCATCGACACGCGCCTCACCATCGGCGTGGCAGAAAACGCAGCGGCCTGGTTGATGGGCGGAGGTAGTGGACTGTGAGCGCAAATCTGGCCCTGATACTCGCGCTGATTGTCCCGCTTGTCGGGACCGTGGTAATCGCCTTGCTGGGCCGGTGGCCCAACATACGCGAAGCGGCGACCATGATCACCGCGATTTCCCTGTTTGCCTGTGTTATCCGCGTTCTGATCGGATACACCAGCGGCGAAGCGATCGGCATCGAAGTGGTCACGCTCTACGAAGGGCTCTCCATCAGCTTCAATACCGAGCCGCTCTCGATTCTCTTCGCGATGATCGCCAGCGGTCTGTGGATCGTGACCTCGGTTTACGCGGTTGGCTACATGCGCGGGGCGGGGGAAAAGAATCAGACCCGGTTCTTTACTTGCTTTGCCTTGTCGATTTTTGCCGCCATGGGTGTGGCGTTTTCGGCAAACCTGCTGACGCTGTTCATCTTTTATGAAGTACTCACGCTGGCCACTTTCCCGCTGGTGACACATAAAGGGGACGACAAGGCGAAAGCGGGCGGACGCACCTATCTGGGCATTCTCATGTCCACCTCCATTCTGTTCCTGCTGCCGGCGATTATCTGGGTTTATGCCCTGACTGGAACACTGGATTTCGCCCAAGGCGGTATTCTCGCCGGCACCATCGGTCCCGCCGCTTCGACGGTGCTGCTGGCGCTGTTCCTCTTCGGCGTGGCGAAAGCAGCCGTAATGCCGGTGCACAGCTGGTTGCCGGCGGCGATGGTGGCCCCGACGCCCGTTTCGGCCTTGCTGCACGCAGTGGCGGTGGTGAAGGCGGGCGTGTTCACGCTGATCAAAGTAGTCATCTACATCTTTGGTACTGAGTTCCTGATCGATGTACCGCTGGAATCCATCGCGGTGTACATCGCCGGTTTCACTATTGTGGCCGCGTCGTCGATCGCCTTGATGCAGACCAACATCAAGCGCCTGTTGGCCTACTCGACTATTTCCCAGCTTAGCTACATCGTCATGGCCACGATGGCGCTCGCGCCGTTTTCGGAAGTGGGCGCGGCCATGCACATCGCAGCACACGCCTTTGGCAAAATCACGCTGTTCTTCGCAGCCGGTGCAATTTACGTTGCGGCCAAGAAAACCGAAGTGGGACAGCTGAACGGAATAGGGCGGCGCATGCCGATCACCATGGCGGCATTTGCCATTGGCGCTCTGTCGATGATCGGCGTGCCGCCGACCGCGGGTTTTGTGTCCAAGTGGTTCATCATTGCCGGCGCCTACCAGTTGGAGAACTACTTCGTGCTTGCGGTGATGGTAGTGGTTACGGCCCTGAATGCGGCTTATTTCCTGCCGATTATCTTCAATGCCTTCTTCAAGCCTGAAGATCAGGCGCCTGCCAAACCTCATGGCGAAGCGCCATGGACCATGGTGGCGGCACTGGCAACCACCGCAGCCCTGACCTTGCTGTTCTTCCTTTTCAACGAGCCGGTGCTCGAACTGGAATACTCGATTGTCGGAGGTAAGTCGTGAGCGAAACACCACGGGAGCAACATCTGGCCGATGAAGACAAGCATTGGCTGGTGCGGTCATCGACGATCCGCAAACTGTGGATTGCCTTTGCGATCATTCTCGGCCTGACCCTGGTTGCACAACTATTCGTTCATCTGCATGAATACTTTGTTGTTGATGCGGTTTTCGGCTTTTATGCGGCATTCGGTTTTTTCAGCTGTGTTGCCATGGTGGTGGTCGCCAAATTGCTCGGCCTGGTCCTGAAACAACCGGATGATTTTTACGATGAGCATTGATCTGGTATTTCCACCCGCATTCATTCTGATTGCGGGTGCGATTTTGCTCCCGATCCTGTCCCGCAGTCTGCGCCCGGTAATTCTGCTGGGTGTGCCCGCGCTGACGCTGGCCGTTATCTGGAGCCTGGACAACGGCGTCCTGCTTGAGGCAAATTTTCTCGGCTATGGAATCGAGCTGGTAGAGTCCGACAACCTGCGGCGGCTTTTTGCCACAGTGTTCACTTTGATGACTTTGGTCGGTGGTCTGTTTGCCTACAAGCAAGCAAAGACCGTAGAACTCTCCGCTGCAATGGCCTATGCCGCAGGCGCGGTGGGCGTGTCCTTTGCCGGTGACCTGATCACGCTTTTCCTGTTTTGGGAATTCATGGCTCTGTTCTCCACGGTGGTGGTGTGGAGCGGGGGAACCGAAGCGGCACGACGCGCGGGTATCCGTTACGGCATCATGCACCTGGTCGGCGGCATCATCCTGAAGTTGGGGATCGAAGGCATCGCAGTACAAACCGGTTCGGTGGACATCCGCGCGTTGGAACTGGGCGGCTTCTCGACCTGGATGGTCTTCATCGGTGTGCTGATAAATGCCGCCGCACCGCCAGTCTCCGCCTGGCTCGCCGACGCCTACCCGGAGTCCAGCTCCACCGGCGCGGTCTTTCTATCCGCCTACACCACCAAGACGGCGGTACTCGCGCTGGTGCTGTTGTTCCCGGGTGAAAGCCTGCTGATCTGGGTCGGGCTGTACATGATCTTCTACGGGATCATCTACGCCCTGATGGAAAACGACATGCGCCGCATCCTGGCGTATTCGATCGTCAACCAGGTCGGCTTCATGGTCTGCGGTGTGGGTATCGGTACCGAACTGGCCTTGAACGGCGTTGCCGCCCATGCCTTCTCGCACATTATCTACAAGGCGCTGCTGTTGATGAGCGCAGGTGCGGTTTTGCATCAGACGGGTGTCAGCAAGTGTACCCAGCTCGGCGGTCTGTACCGGACCATGCCGGTGACCACCATCTGCGGGATTATCGGGGCGCTGGCGATTTCGTCCTTTCCATTTACATCCGGCTTCATTTCCAAATCCATGATTAGCCAGAGCGCGGCTTACGGGCAACTGGGATTCGTCTGGTTCTGCCTGGTTGCAGCTTCTGCCGGGGTATTTCTGCACGCAGGCATCAAGTTCCCCTGGTTCGTCTTCTTCCAGAAGGACTCCGGTCTTCGCCCGAAGGATCCCGAGTGGAATATGCAGGCGGCGATGATCATTTTCTCGGCCATTTGCATCGGGTTGGGTGTTTTCCCTGAGCTGCTCTATCGTTTCCTGCCGTACCCGGTGGACTACGTTCCCTACACGGCGGATCATCTGGTCAGCCAGTTCCAACTCTTGCTGTTTGCCGGCCTCGCTTTCTTTGTCTGCCTGCCATTGATGAAGCGGACCGAGACGATCGTCCTGGACATCGACTACATCTACCGCCGGGGCCTGCCTTGGCTGGGCCGCAAACTGGCGATCCTCCGCGAAGGCGTCAACGATATGCTCAACGACTTCGTGCAGGGCCCGGGTCGACGTGCCGCCGTTTTCTGGATCCGCTACCACGGACCGGATGGCCCGCTGGCGCGAACCTGGCCCACTGGCAGCACGGTATTGTGGGTCGCGGTGATGCTGATCGCCATTCTCCTGGGCGCGATGCTCTTCTAGAATCACCTCAACCAACCCTCCAAAAGCCCGGATCGCCTGCAGGCGGATTCCGGGTTTTTTCGTTCTGGTGTCTGCTTTTTCCTTCTGTTCTCGTGGTCACGCGCATCCGGCACGACTGGGCCCATTTCTCTCCTCGGCTTGACCTGCGACTCCCCTGTTCCGCTGTGCGGTTCGCGCCCGGCGAGCCAAAACGCAAAAGAAATACCGATTTGCCGGTAGTTGCGTAGGGAAAAGTTAATGAGTGTTACAGAGTTGATAATGAATAGTAGTGGCGCACTGGTTATAACATTTTTGTTGGTTCGAGCCGATTGCCCGCCTCATACTTGCTACCTATACTGGCTTCTATAAGCCTTTATGCGCCAGAAAAATAATTTAGCTGCTGGCGCGGCAACAGAATAAGAGACAACTCGCCCTCTCGTTCACATCGTAAAGAATCTCGATCGGGTCACGCGCCAGAGGCGGTGAGGCCCGTGTTTTTACGTTGTGCCCGAAGGGCTGCAAAGTCAAAGGAAGTAAAAATTGGAGAGGCGCCCAGGACGGGAGCTGGTGGTTGTAGCACGTCCGTTCAACAGATGATCTATACCACTCCATAGAAGTGGGTGTAATGGATTTCTCCCACATAACACTCGTTGTAAAACAAAAGTAAATACGGAGTGATCGATGTCTAGAAGTATCCCTGCCAAGCGCAGTCCCCTCGCCCTGGCGATTCTGCTGGCCGCCACAGGCGCGCCTGTTATCGCGCAAGAGAGTGGCATAGTTGAAGAAATCGTCGTGACTGGTTCTTACATCAAAGGCAGTCCGACCGACGCACCATCCCCGGTTCAGTCCATTGACCGTTCCTCCATCGAAGCTTCTGGCGCGGCAGTAATCACTGACGTGATCAAGAACATGGAAGTGAACTCGGGCTCGATCGACAACCCGGGCACTGGCGCCCCCTCGCAGACTGCGGGTACGGCGAGCATCAACCTCCGTAACCTCGGCGAAAACTCCACACTGACGCTGATCAACGGTCGACGTCAGGTATCTGCTGCAGCCAACACCGCCAGCGGTGGCGAGTTCGTCGACATCAATGCGATTCCCACCATCATGACCGACCGAATCGAAGTCCTGACCGATGGTGGTTCGGCACTCTACGGTTCCGATGCGGTTGCCGGTGTGGTCAACATCATCATGCGCACCGACTTCGAAGGCTTCGAACTCTATGGCGAAGGGCAGAAAGTCCAGGAAGCCAGCGGTGCTTACGACACGACGCTGAGCGGAATCTGGGGTTGGGCCAGCGATGACGGCAACACTCACTTTGTGCTGTCTGCTGAACGTTACGATCAGGATCCTGTTACCGTTCGAGACGCGAATTTCTTTGATCAGGCAGAGTTCGTTGGGTCGGTGGGTTCTTCTCCTTGGGGCGACATGCTGTACAGCGGCGTCATTCCGTTTGGTTCTCCAGCAATCAACCCGGCTTACGTGAACCAGGAGCTGACACTTCAGAATGACCTGGAAGATGACGGCATCGTAAACGGCAGCGCAAGCACTGCGTTCACCGATCCGCTCTGTGACGATCTGGGCTTCTTCGTCGGCAGCCGGTCCGAAACACGCGGTGAGCGCAGCGGCGAGTGTCTTGAAGATACTGCCGAGTGGAACTACATCGCCTATGGTCAGGAGCGCAACAGCGTTGCCGGTTCATTCTCCCATATGTTCGGCAGGTCCGAGCTTTATTCGTTTTTCATGTGGTCTGATTCCGAAACCGAGCGGGGCGATGACGGCGAAGTGGAAGCCCGCGGACCGACGGTGGCTTTGGCTGACCCGTCGGCTAACTTCTTCGGTATGGCTCTCGGCGCCTTCGCTCCTTACGCTGGCCTGACGCCGCCCACCAGTGCCGATATGCCGAACAACCCGAACTCTCTGGCCAATGGCGGTATCAACGCGCCTTATTGGACCCAGCCGCGCGTAGGTTTCCCGCGGGTTGGTGGTGATGACAACGTGACCCGTACCTCCACGGCGACCCTTCAGCTCGGCTTGCGCGGTGATTTCGACCTGAGCGGCAAAACCTACGACTACGACGTTGGCTACTCCTGGAGCGGCACCAGCCTCGAGCAGGATTATCGCACCTTCCAGCGTGATCGCATTGAACTGGCTATCAATGGTCTGGGTGGCCCAGACTGTACGCCGAACGGTATCGAAGATTTCGACTTCATGACCTACGGAGGTCCATTGTGGAGCCAGTACTACGGCGCGCCCTTCACGCAGACTTTCTTCCCGGGCTTCGTTTTCACCACGCGTGAAAGCATTTCGCTGGCTCTGACCAGTAACAACCACGGGCAGAATGGCTGTCAGTTCTACAATCCCTACCTGACCTCCGTTGCCAATCCGGACCTGGCCAATAGCCAGGAGATGATGGAATGGATGGCTCCCGTCGTGCGCCGAACCGACAAGCGAAACAAGCTGGGCGTTTTCGACGCGGTTGTCTCAGGGGAAATGTTTGAGCTCGCCGGTGGTACGGCGCAGTTCGCGGTCGGTGCCCAGTACCGCATGCAGACCAATGCGTCGATTGCTAATCGACTCAACGAGCCGGGTATTCCCAACGCGATTCTTGGCTATGACGCAAGTGGCGTGCCGAACGAATTCCACTACGTGAGCAACAACTTCGAGTGTTCACAGTGCTCGTTCAATTACGACCACGACCGCAACGTGAAGGCCGCATTTGCGGAATTCTCTCTGCCTTTCATGGATAAGATCGAGACTCAGCTGGCCTTGCGCTGGGAAGATTACGGCGGCACGATCGGCAGCGAAGTAACCTCGAAGTTCGCGCTAAGCTATCGCCCAATCGAAAGCCTGCTGTTCCGCACTTCCTATTCGCAGTCCTTCCGCGCGCCGAACGTACCCGTCGTGTACGAAGGTCTGGAAGCGGGCGCAGCCACCTTCCAGGATCCGCTGCGTAACCAGGCAGTCCGTGCCGGCTTGCTGGAGCCGACTAATGCGAACGCACAGTCCAACTTCACCTACACCGTGGGTGCTCCGTCCCCGGATGTGGGCAACGAGTACGCCGATACCTATAATATTGGCGCTATCTGGACGCCCGCGGGTGCTTTGGAAGGTCTGACCGTTCAGGCTGACTTCTGGCGCTTCGACGTGGAAGACCGTGTACTGCCGCAGCCGGTGGTATCTGGGATCGAGCACGAAATCGAAGCCTTCCAGGCGGCTGCGCAGGATCCAGGCAACTACGTTCGCAATGACTACCTCGACGGCACTGATGCCGCCGGAGCGCCAGTCAATCCGTACACTTCCTGTGACCCCAATGCCTTGGAAGCTCAATACGGCCGGGATTCCGAGGAGCGTCTGAACTGTGTTGTTAACCCGCAGGCCTATGTGGTTGAAGGTGTGGTGCGCGCGGCCCAGAACACCCGTGCTGGTCTGACTACCGTGTATCTGGGCTCCATCAACGCCGGTACCATCAATGCCGACGGTGTGGACTTCAAGACCAGCTACGACTGGGACAACGACTGGGGTCTGTTCAACGTGGGCCTGAGTTTCACTCACATCCGCCGGTTTGAGCTGAACGATGTTCCCGGTCTCGAGTTGGGTCTGATGCAGACCGGCGTCTTCGACGCGGCAGGCACCACGGGTGATGGCAACCTGGCTCGTTCCATGCCGGACAACAAGGGCACTCTGACCTTCAACTGGTTGTACGAGAACCACGGCATCAACCTGACAGGTCGTTACATTGGCGGCTATACAGATCTGTCCTACGACAATCTGTATGCCCGAAGCAACGACACGGTCCGGTCTCTGCTGTCTCGTGAAATCGACGACTACAACACCTGGAACATGCAGTACAGCTATCGTCACAACTGGAACAACGAGTCACTCGGCACGACCACCTTCACTTTTGGTGTGGTGGACATGTTCAACGCCGACATCCCGTATCGGGAAACTGGCGGGCTGAACTACGACGCAACTGTGTTCGATGGTACCGGACGTCGCATCTACGGCCGTGTATTGCTCCAGTTCTAAAAGCGTTTTAGGGACTACACAATTCCAATAGGGACTTCGTCTGCTTGATCTGGCGGCGGTGAGAAATCACCGCCGCTTTTTTGTTTTTGATCCTCTTAAGAGCGCAAACTGCTGAGTTAGAGAGAATATCTAGTAAAAACATTTACTTGAAGAGCTTTCTTCATAACCAAATGATTGGCTTCTTGTAATTGACCTCTCAGCTGATCGCTCTTTATACTCAAATCCACACAATAAATAGGTCCAGAAACAGCGCGATTACCTCTGCGCGGCTTTTCTGTTCTGCAAAGATTTGCAAAGCTTTGGGGTTCTCTTGTTTTTGCCGGACGGATATCCGGAGTTTGAAACCCTGAACAAACAGTTTCGACATAACAATAAAGATCGAAAACCTCCCTTTCAGTTTGGGGCAACGCAGTTTCTATCCAGTTACGACTGAAGACGGTTCGGCATAGTCAGCCGAACCACGCAAGACTCCGCGCTCCGCGTGCACATGCCGACGCGGGTCGCCGCTCGATAGTTCGTCGCGGGTTGCTGGTGATTCAGCTGCCCTCAATCACTATAACGAGAACGACCGATGTAGGAGTGAGCAATGTCCAGATGTATCCCCTGTACACCCAAGCCTATCGCCCTCGCAATTCTTTTGGCCGCTTATGGCGTCTCCGCTGTAGCTCAGGAGAATACTCAAGGCGATGCTGCCATTGAAGAAATCCTCGTAACCGGCTCTTACATCAAGGGGAGCCCCACCGATGCACCATCCCCGGTTCAGTCCATTGACCGTTCCTCGATCGAACAATCGGGAGCGGCGCTGATTACGGACGTTATCAAGGATTTGGAAGTCAATTCGGGCTCTATTGATAATCCCGGATCTGGTGGCCCCTCGCAGACGGCCGGAACGGCCAGCATCAATCTCCGTAACCTCGGCGAAAACTCGACTCTCACCCTGATCAATGGGCGTCGCCAAGTGGCCGCTGCAGCCCAGACCGGCAGCGGCCAGGAGTTCGTGGACATCAACGCGATCCCCATGGTCATGACTGATCGCATCGAAGTGCTGACCGACGGTGGCTCGGCGCTGTACGGTTCCGATGCTGTGGCGGGTGTGGTCAACATCATCATGCGCACCGACTTCGAAGGTCTCGAGATCTTTGGCGAGGCGCAGACCATCGAGGAGGCCAGCGGCGCTTACGACACTACGCTGAGCGGTATTTGGGGCTGGGCCAGTGACGACGGCAACACCAATCTGGTCTTGTCGCTGGAGAGATACGATCAGGACCCGGTCAGTGTTCGCCATGCCAACTTCTTTGATCAGGCAGAATTCGTTGGTCAGATAGGTGCAGTACCAACCACGACCCGTGGTGTGCTCAGCGGTGTACTTCCTCTGGACGTACTGGTTCCCGGCATCGGCCTTCCCTGGAACGCAGGTTTCGTGAACCAGCAAGTAACTGCGCAAAATTTTGCCGAAGGCGGCAATGACATTGCGTTGACCGATCCCCAGTGTGCCCAGTACGGTTTTGTCGGCAGTCGCTCCGAAGACCGGGGTGAGCGCAGTGGCGCCTGTCTCGAGGATACCTCTGAGTGGAACTACGTCGCCTACGGCATGGAGCGCAACAGTTTCGCCGGTTCTTTCAACCACGCTTTCAGTCAGCGGGCGGAATTCTATTCATTCTTTCAGTATTCGGATTCCACGATCGAACGCGGCGATGACGGTGCAAATGCTACGCGTGGCCCAACCCTGGTTTTGGCACCGGCTGGCCCGCAGAGCCTGGGCCTGGGCCTGGGTAACTTCGCTGCAGTCGCCGGTAACCCCACGCCTGCCTATGGAGATGCGGCGAACAACCCGAATCTGCTAGCCAATAACGGTCTCAATGCGCCTTACTGGACCGCGGTTCGCGCTGGGACCCCGCGAGTTGGTGGCGACGATAACATCACCGAAACTCATACCGCCGGGATTCAGCTCGGGGTGCGGGGGGATTTCGACCTGGGTGGCAAGGTTTACGACTACGATGTTGGCTATTCCTGGAGCGGCACCAGCCTCGAGCAAGAATACCGGACGTTTCAGCGAGATCGCGCGGAACTGGCGGTAAATGGTCTGGGTGGTCCCGACTGTACGCCTAACGGCACGGAAAATTTCGACTTCGTGAGCTTTGGCGGACCCTTGTGGCAGCAACTTGGCCCAACTTTCACCCAGAAGTTCTTTCCGGGCTTTGTATTCACCACGCGGGAAAGCCTGTCCCTGGCGCTGACCAGTAGTAACCACGGGCAGGGCGGCTGTCAGTTCTACAATCCCTACCTGACTGCGCTGACCGATCCAAGCCTGGCCAATAGCGACGAGCTGATCCAGTGGATGAATCCTTTGATTCGCCGCACGGACAAGCGCAACAAACTGGGCGTTTTCGATGCGGTTGTGTCCGGGGAGATGTTCGATCTGTCCGGCGGCGTTGCGCAGTTCGCGGTCGGTGCTCAGTACCGAATGCAGAATAACAAGTCCAAGGCGAACCGCTTGAATATACCCGGTCTGCCGAATGCGATTCTCGGCTACGATGCCACGGGCACGCCCAATGAGTTTCACTACGTGAGCAACAATTTCGAGTGCTCCCAGTGTACTTTCAACTACGATCACGACCGGGATGTGACAGCCGCTTTCGTCGAATTCTCGCTGCCGTTCGTGGACAAGGTCGAATCACAGCTGGCCTTCCGCTGGGAGGATTACGGCGGCAACATCGGTAGCGATGTTACCTCCAAGTTTGCGATCAGCTACCGACCGGTCGAAAGCCTGTTGTTCCGTACTTCCTATTCGCAGTCCTTCCGGGCGCCGAACGTTCCAATTGTGTACGAGGGCCTGGAGGCGGGTGGTGCGACCTTTCAGGATCCGCTGCGTAATCAGGCAGTCCGCGCAGGCTTGCTGGAGCCGATCAATGAAAATGCTCAATCCAACTTCACCTACACCGTGGGCGCACCTGCTCCGGACGTAGGCAATGAAACCGCCGACACCTACAACATTGGCGCGATCTGGACGCCGGCCGGTGCCTTGGAAGGATTGACCGTGCAGGCGGACTTCTGGCGCTTCGACGTGCAGGACCGGGTTCTGCCGCAGCCGGTGGTCTCGGGTCTGGAGCCGGAGATTGCTGCATTCAGACAAGCGGCTCAAGACCCGAGCAACTACATTCTGAACGATGCTATCGAAGATGGACTGGAAATCCCATGTAACCCCAATGATCCTTCCACCTATGACGAGCGAATCAATTGCGTGGTCAACCCGAGCGCGTATCAGGTAGAAGGGGTCGTTCGCGCGGCGCTGAACTCCAACGCGTCCCTGACGACTGTGTACCTCGGCGCGATCAACGCCGGTACCATCGAAGCGGATGGCGTGGACTTCAAAACCAGCTATCGCTGGGACACCGATCTCGGCTTGTTCAACGCCGGACTTTCGTTCACTCACGTGCGTCAGTACAAGCTCAGCGATGTTCCGGGGCTGGAAGCCGGCCTTGAAGAAACCGGCGTTTTCGATGCGGCGGGTACCACCGGGGACGGTAACCTGGTGCGTTCACTGCCGGACAACAAGGGGACTCTGAACCTCGGTTGGTTGTATGACAACCACAGTTTGAACTTCACTGGCCGATACATCGGCGCCTACGACAATCTGGCCTACGACAATATCTATGAAAACGCCAACGACACTGTTCGAGGTCTGATTACTCGTGAGTTCGATGACTATCAGACCTGGGATGCCCAGTACAGCTATCGTATGAACTGGAATGGTGACTCACTGAGCTCCACCGTGTTCACCCTGGGTGTGGTCGACATGTTCAATGCCGACATTCCCTACCGGGAAACTGGTGGGCTGAACTACGACGCGAGCGTTTATGACGGAACCGGTCGTCGCATTTACGGCCGTGTACTGCTTCAGTTTTAAGGAGTCCTAGGGACTACAAAGCAACAAAAGGGACTTCGTATGCCTGTTTTGGCGGCGGTGAGAAATCACCGCCGCTTTTTTGTTTTTGGGCATGATAAATGGCGTCATTCTTGGCGCCTGAGTCTCTCTGATATGAAAATAACAAGGACCAATTAGAACATTTCTGTTTAAGACCTCCATTGCCCCGCCACAAACTAGCACCATATACTTAGGTCAAGATCCATAAAAAAAGGTAAAGAAACCGCACTATATCGATTTGAACTCAGTTCTAATTGGCAAAGCTGAGCTGACAGGGCAGCAGAAAGTAGATTTCACATACCGATGTTTTCTCGTTAGCTATCGATCCACCCGGCGGAACGATCCGCCATGCACGACCCGGCACCATGCGCACGAATCACAGTCGAGAGCAATTCTCGCAAGGACTGCGCGCACAAAGGCCGCTGTTCAAGACAGTATTGGTCTCATCGCACGGAAGGGACTGCACTCGCATACAACTCGATAACAACAACGAAGTATGGAGTGAGTGATGCCTATGTATTTTCCCGGTAAAAGAAAACCCTTGGCGCTGGCAATTCTGCTTGCGGCCAGCGGCTCAGTAGTAATCGCACAAGAGCAGGACGCCGACGCGGAAGCTGCGCAAGCCACAGCAGCAGAGCAAACGACGCAAGGCGAAGTGCCCAGGCGTCGGCGCGCCATTGAGGAAGTGGTGGTCACCGCCGAGCGTCGTGAGGCCTCGATTCAGGACACCTCCATTTCGATTACCGCGATGGATGCCGGTTTCGTTGAAGACTTTGGCATCCGCGATCAGGATGATTTTCAGAATTTTATTCCCGCCACGACCATTCAACCCTACGACGCGGCAATCCGCGGCGTTGGCCGTAATTTTCGTAACCTCGGCGGTGATCCGGGGGTTGCCGTCTACATCAATGAAGTGTATTCGGAAGACCTCTACACCGCCACTGCCGGCGGCTTCTGGGACCTGGAGCGGGTCGAGGTGCTGCGTGGACCGCAGGGCACACTCTATGGCCGCAACGCCGTCGGCGGGGCGATGAATTTCATCTATCAGAAGCCCTCCAATGTGTTCGAGGCTGCGGCGAAAACCATCGTTGGCAGTGAGGGCACCTTCGATCTTTACGGTGTTATATCGGGTCCGATCATCGAGGACCTGCTCTCGGCGCGTCTGACAGCGTCCTCGCGCGAACGCGACGGCCTTGTGGAAGACATCGGCCTGGGCGATGATCTCGACAGTATCGATAACGACAACGTCGCCTTATCCCTTCGCTTTACACCCACTGATGAGATCACCGTGGACCTGCGGGCGAACGATCTGATGGTCGATCGCATCACCGGTGGCGCAACCGGCGCCGGACTCGTGGTGCTGAGCGAAGAAGGTGGGCCCTCGAGAAACTTCGAGGCCCCCGTCTTCGGTTATCGCGAAATCGATCGCAGCCAGACCGATTTCACCGCACGGAATTTCTTCCTGCCCGGTGCGCCGGTCTTCAACTTCACGGACCCAGTGACGGGTCGCAATGTGGAAGCGCAGTATCTGCGCGGCGGAATTGATGCGGTAAATCCAGTGCCGGGGGAGCTGAATGAAGGCATGCCGAACCAGGGCTTCGGCCTCAGCCGCGATCCCAGCCAATGCGTGTTCTTCGAACGCGACGGCATCGAAGGGGAAAACCTCTGCACGGCTACCAACGGCGTCAATTATGAGAAGTTCGATCAGCAGGGTGTCCAGTTCAAGACCGAGTGGGCGGCCACTGACGCACTCTCGATCGCTTACATTTTCGGTTACACCGATTATCTGTATGAGCGCAGCCTGGACGATGACCTGACGGCGAGCCTCGCCCAGGATCGCAACTTCTATGTTAATCACGAGGCTGACTATCTCTCCCATGAAGTGCAGTTCTTCTACGAAATCGGCGATAACCTGAACTTCACCACGGGCCTGTTCGCCTACGATTCAGAGATCGCGCAGCGCGGAGATTTCTTCTCGGTCGTGGAAGAGGCGCGTTATCTCGATGCGGCACCGGATCTCGCCATTCCCTTGGGTCCGTTCCCAGCCGGCGCTAATGTGTCCGAGGTCTTCTTCGGCCCGGCCGCGGTTGACCTGTTCAGCGCGGAGCGTGCAGCACAGGAACAGGGCGCAGCCAACGGTGAACTGATAGCCGTGACCGGCTCCTGGCAGGGCGATATGGGCACCGGCGTCGAGAACGGGCCCATCACCAATGCATCCGACCTGAAATACGACACGAAAACGGAGCGCAAGGCCTACGCGGCGTACACCCAGGGCGTGTGGGACATCAGTCCCGAGTTTACGCTCACCTTCGGCGCGCGCTGGGCGCGCGACGAGCTGGAAGGTACGGAGAATCTGTGGCGGTACACCGAGTTCAACGCCGCAGGCTTCGGTCTGCCCGTGCTGTTTTACAACATCGGCACCGGCGCGCTGGACCCGGTAACGCTGCAGCCGACCGGGGCGGCTCCGGTTGCTTACCAGGGCGTTCCGCTGTCGTTGAGTGTTCATCGCTCATTGGATCGCGCCGACGAAGCCGTGACTGGCCGTCTGAATCTGGACTGGCACATTTCGGAAGACATCATGACCTACTATTCGGTCACCACCGGGTATCGCGCCGGCGGCTTCAACCTGGTGTTCTTCAGCCAGACAGCTGAATATGATCCGGAAGAGCTGGTGGCCTACGAGATTGGCTACAAGGGTCAGCATCTCGACCGGTCACTGCAGGTCAACGGTGCGATCTTCTACTACGACTACGAGAACATTCACACCTTTGGTGCCGAGCCGTCACTGGCGGGCGGTACCAGCACATCGGTCCTAGAAGCCCCCGGCGCGCGCGTCTACGGCATCGAGGGCGAGGTTCTGTGGCTGGCCACTGATAACTTGACGCTGGGTACCAACTTCAGCTACACGCCAAACGAGTACACGGAGGATCTGTTGTTGTCCGATGTGGCCGATCCGGACGTTCCCATCTCGTTGTTCGACCCGCTGGCCCTGACCTATAACATCAACGGCAATCAACTGTTGCAGGTTCCCGAAGGCAAAGCCACTGCTTGGGGATCCTACGCCATGCCGCTGGGCCAGTACGGTAATCTCGAATTGCTGAGTGCGGTGAGCTGGATTGACGACGTCTACTTTACGGCATTCGAATCCGAGCGCGACATGGCACCGTCCTACACCCGTTGGGATGCTCGCCTCACCTGGACCAGCGTGGAGCAGAATTGGTCGGCATCGGCCTTCGTCGACAACATCACGGACGAAGTCGGCATTCGTCAGATCCTGCGCAATGGACAATCCCAGGGATGGCGCCGCATGGCTCAGTTTTCCGATCGGCGACTTTACGGTCTGGAGCTGAGCTATACGTTCGGCAGCTGACCTGAGGAAGGGGCGCTTCGGCGCCCCTGTTGAAAATGTCTGGTCCTCACAGCGCTTGTCGCTGCTTAGAACTATTTGATTTATTCCCCCAATTGCCTTCCTGTGATGTAGCACAATATACTGAGATAAAGTTCGATAATCAGAATAATCCAAGAACGCCTGGACGAGTTGCCTCGTGCATCACTCGTCTGTAACCAACCCGGAACGACTGACAGCAGCTGGATTTCGTTTGCCCGCATACCGCTAAATCAACCGAGGCAAACGAATTCTCGATTAGCGCTTTTCTTTGTCAGCAGGTCACCGATCGGCGGAAGTATCCGCAATACGACCAGGCACTTACGCACACTTTAAGTCGAGAGCAAGTCTCGCACGGAATGCACGCGCACGGTTTGCTGCTCAAAGCGGCCTCGACCGTGCCATGGCCCTGGGCGGGACTGCACTCGCATACAGATCCACACCCACATAACAACAACGAAGTTGGAGTGAGCGATGCCTATGTACTGTCCCACCAGAAAAAAACCCATTGCGCTTGCGATCATGCTGGCCGCCTACGGCTCGGCCGGAGTGGCGCAGGACCAAGACGCCGTCGATGCGGATGCTGCCAGCGCGAGAGCATCTGATATCGAGGAAATCCTCGTAACCGGTTCCTACATCAAGGGGAGTCCCCTTGATGCACCTTCACCGGTGCAGTCCATCGACCGAACCAGCATCGAAGCGCAGGGCGCGGCGGTGGTGTGGGACGTGATCAAGAATCTCGAAGTAAACTCGGGCTCGGTAACCAACCCCGGTTCCGGCGACAACTTCCAGGTGGAGGGGACGGCCAACGTCAACCTGCGCAACCTGGGTGAGAACTCCACGCTGACGCTGGTGAACGGCAAGCGTCAGGTGCCCGCGGCTCTGACCACGCGAAGCGGTGGGGAGTACGTGGACCTCAACGCGATTCCCTTGGTGATGACAGAGCGGGTCGAGATTCTTACGGATGGAGGATCGGCGCTTTACGGTTCCGATGCGGTTGCGGGCGTAGTGAATATCATCATGCGCACCGACTTCGAAGGTCTGGAAGTTTACGGTGACATCCAGGGAATCGAAGCTGCGGATAACGAGTACGACAAGACCGCCAGCATCATCTGGGGTTGGGCAAGTGACAACGGCAATACGCACCTGGTCTTGTCAGCCGAGCGTTTCGAGCGGGATCCGGTGAGTGTCGAACACGCGAACTTTTTCGATGAACGTTCGGAATTCACCGGCAATGTGGGTGCCGTGCCCAGTGGGCAGGCGGCGGTGATCAATTCGCCTTTCTTCGGGGGCAGCGTCAACCCGGATTTCATTAATTGGGACATCATGGCCCAGAACATTGCGGACGCCGGAAACGACGACTTCGTCTACACGGACCCGCAGTGTTATTCGATGATGTCCGGAGACGGCACACCGTTCTTTACCGGCCGCCGGTCAGATGATCGCGGTGAAATAAACGGTGCTTGCCGCGAGTACAACCATCAGTGGAACTACATTGCATCGGGTCAGGAGAGGAACAGCTTCGCAGGTGCATTCAGCCATGCGTTCAGTGGCTCCACTGAGTTTTACTCGTTTTTCCAGTACTCCGAGCAGGACACTCAGCGCGCCGACGACGGTTACAACGTGACCCGAGGCCCCACGGTCTACCTTGCCCACCCTGGTTCGCATGCACCCATTCCCGCCCTGCAGGGCTACGGGATCAATTACAACCTGGGCATGCCGATGGAGCTGGGCTACTACGCGCCGGTGGCCGGACTGACCCGCCCCACCGCGGCCGACATTCCCAATAATCCGAACACGGAAGCCAATGGCGGTCTGGATGTACCTTTCTACGCCAACGTCAGTTCCGGCTGGCCGCGTGGGGAAGGGGACAACAACATCACGCGCACCAAAACCACCGGCATTCAGCTGGGGCTGCGCGGGGACTTCGAATTCGGTGAGAAAAGCTACGACTACGACCTGGGCTATTCCTGGGGACACTCGAGTCTCGAGCAGGACTACAAGACCTTTCAGCGCGACCGTGCCGAACTGGCGGTAAACGGTCTGGGCGGTCCAGACTGTACACCGAACGGGGTGACCGATTTCGACTTCGTGAGTGCGGCGGGACCGCTCGGTTTGCCGACGGCATGGACCTATTATGGCGCGGGTCTGACCCAGACCTTCTTCCCCGGATTCGTGTTCACTACGCGCGAAAGCCTGTCGCTCGCACTGACCAGTAACAACCATGGTCAGGACGGCTGCATGTTCTACAACCCCTACCTGACTGCGCTAACCGATCCGAACCTGGCCAATGATCCGGAGCTGATGGAGTGGATGAATCCCACTGTCCGTCGTTCGGATAAACGCAACAAGCTCGGTGTATTCGATGCGGTTGTCTCCGGGGAGATGTTTGAAATGGCCGGTGGAACCGCACAGTTTGCGCTTGGTGCTCAGTACCGGATGCAGACCAACTCATCCAAAGCGAATCGCCTCAACTACCCAGGCATTCCCAATGCGATTCTCGGCTATGACGAAAATGGCGTTCCGGATGAATTCCATTACGTCAGCAACAACTACGAATGCTCGATGTGTACTTTCAACTATGAACACGACCGCAATGTAAAATCGGCGTTCGCGGAGTTCTCCCTGCCGTTCATCGAAGACGTTGAAACTCAGCTTGCATTTCGCTGGGAGGACTACGGCGGCAACATCGGCAGCGATGTGACTTCCAAGTTTGCTGTTAGCTGGCGTCCGGTTGAAAGTCTGTTGTTGCGCACCTCCTACTCACAATCCTTCCGTGCACCGAACATCGCCATTGTAGAAGAGGGCCTCGAGTCCTGGAGCGCTACCTTCCGCGATCCGATCCGCAACCAGGCGGTTCGGGCGAACCTCGTGCCAGCTACCAACGAGAACGCCGAACCCAACTTCACCTATACCTTGGGTGAACCGGCACCCGATGTCGGCAATGAAACCGCGGACACCTATAACATCGGCTTTATCTGGACACCCGGCGGTTTTGCAGATGGCTTCAGTCTGCAGGCTGACTTCTGGCGTTTCGAAGTGGAAGACCGGGTACTTCCGGAGCCGCCCATCTCGGCGATTCAGCACGAAATTGCTGCGTTCAATGAAGCCAAGCAAAATCCGGACAACTATGTTCTAAACAGCTCGCTCTCCGGCCAGGCGGCCACGCCCTACGAATCCTGTGATCCGATTGCGCTCGAAGCTACCTACGGCCGGGATTCTGCAGAACGTCTCGAGTGTGTCGTGGATCCGCGCACCTACGTCGTGGAAGGAGTGGTTCGCTCGGTGGGTAGCACCAACGCGGCTTTGATTACCACCACACTTTCAGCCATCAACGCAGGCACTATCGAGTCCGACGGTGTGGACTTCAAAACCGGGTACCGCTGGGATAGTGACTATGGACTTTTCAATCTTGGCTTGAGCTATACCTTCGTGCGTAAGTACGAGCTCAATGATGTGCCGGGGCTGGAACTGGGTCTGCTCGAGAGTGGGGTTTTCGATGCGGCGGGCACCACAGGCGACGGCAACCTCGTTCGCTCACTGCCGGACCACAAGGGACATATCACCTTTAACTGGATGTACGACAACCACGGTGTGACCCTGACCAACCGCTATATTGGCTCGTACGAGAACCTTTACTACGACAACACCTATCAGAACGCGAGTGACGCGGTCAGGTCGACGCTCTCCAGGACGATTGAAAGTTATTCCAGTTGGGACATGCAGTACAACTATCGGCATAACTGGAGCAACGAAGCGCTCGGTACCAGCACGTTTACCGTGGGCTTGCTGGATGCCTTCAACGCCGATCTGCCTTTCTGGGAAGAGGGTAGCCTGAACTACGATGCGACGGTTTTCGATGGACGCGGACGTCGCTTCTATGCCCGCGTGTTGCTCCAGTTCTAAGAACAAACAAATCTTCCTTTCCGACATCAGCGGCGGTGAGAGATCACCGCCGCTTTTTTATTTCCGGAACTGGCTTCGCCGGGAAGCTCGCCTTTAAGAGACTCGAAAGCTTCGTACTGCGAGACAAATACCCGTCCCGACAAATGCTCCAGAAATCCCGTTGACTTCAGCCGGTCCATGACAGGGCCTTTCACCTCCGACAAGTGCAGCTTGATTCCCTGATCCGCAAGTTGATGATTGAGGCTTTCCAGCATTTCCAGCGCACTGTAGTCCAGTTCATTGACGGCGCTGCATAGCAGTATCACATGAGCAATGGCGTCCCGTTCGTAAACGGCTTCGCTGATTTGGTCTTCCAGATAGCCGGCGTTGGCGAAAAACAGGCTTTCATCAGGACGCAAGGTAAGGATTTCCGGGACGGTTTCGACATGGAACCGTCGCACATTGCGAAAGTGTTCGGTGCCTTCGATCAGTCCCACTTCGGCGATGTGGGGTTTCGAGGTCCGGTACAGGTGCAGGGCGATGGAAATGCCCACACCACTCGCCACGCCGATCTCCACACCGAAAAGCAGCGTGATCACGATGGTCGTCAAGACTGCCAGGAAGTCGCTTTTCGAAAAGCGCCAGGTCTGCCGCAGAATCGCTGTATCTACCAATGAAAGAACGGCGATGATGATGGTTGCTGCGAGTGTTGCCTTGGGTAGATAGTACAAAACCGGGGTGAGGAAGAGGGAAGCCAGAGCGATCCCCACGGCAGTCATGATACTGGCCGCCTGGGTCACTGCGCCCGCATCGAAGTTGACTACTGAGCGGGAGAAACCGCCGGTAACCGGGATACCGCCGGAAATCGCGGAGGCGACGTTCGCGGCCCCGAGTCCCAGCAGCTCCTGATTGGCGTCCACCTTCTGGCGGCGCTTGGTGGCCAGCGTTTTGCCCACGGAAATCGACTCCACATAGCCGATGATTGAGATCAGCAGGGCAGGGACCGCTAGTGATTCAACCAGCTCCAAAGAAGGGACTGTAAAGCTCAAAGACGGCAAGCCTGCGGGAATGGCACCGGTGAGAGCTACACCCATGTCTCCCAGATTCAGCAGGTAAACGGCCGCAATGCTGATCAATACGCCGAAGATAGGCGCCGTCTTCGCCAGCAGCGAGGCGCTGTGCCGGTTCATTCCGATCCGGCTCAACCATTCAGCCACGCGAGTTTTTGCCAGGTAAAGAAAGCCCAGCACGAAGAGCCCCACCGCGAGCGTCGGAAGGTGCGTATTGCCGATGCTTTCGACCAGCGAGGGCAGGAGCTCGGTGAGCGTATCGCCTTCCGCCGAGATTCCGAAAACGTGGCGCAACTGACTGAGTGCGATGATTACGCCGGATGCGGAAATGAAGCCCGAAATCACCGGGTGGGAGAGAAAGTTCGTTATCAAGCCGAGCCTTAGCAGGCCCATCGCCAGCAGGAAAACCCCTGACAGCAGCGCCAGCACGCTTGCCGCGGTGATGTAGCTGGCGGTTCCCTGGGCGGCGACACTGCCGAGTGAAGTCGCTGTCATCAATGAGATTACCGCAACCGGCCCCACGGACAATGTCCGGCTGGTTCCGAACAGTGCATAGCCCACCAGCGGCAGAATACTGGCATAGAGTCCCACCTCCGGTGGCACTCCCGCGAGCAGGGCGTAGGCAAGCGATTGGGGAATGAGCAAGACCGTGACGATGATCGCGGCAATCAGGTCCTGTATGAAGCTTTCGCGGCTGTAGCCACGAAGCCACTGTGTGGCGGGAATAAACTTCAGGTAGGTGTTCACGGAAGCCCTTGAAAAAAGCAAATGCAGATGGATGGGAGGCCGGAGTCGGCTCCGGCCTCCTTGAGCCCGAAAGTCAGCTTATGCCGTCGCTTCGGTCATCCATTCGTGACCCTTGAGCATGGCGTGCCAGTAGATGGCGGGCAGGACTTTGGTTTTCAGTTCCCAGGCAAAGCGGGTCGGCTTGGTGCCGTCGTTGAGCCACGTGGGGAAGGTGGGAACAAGTTTGCCGCCGTAGGCGAATTCCGCCAGTACGATCTTGCCCCTTTCGACTGTGAGCGGACATGAACCATAGCCGTCGTACTGATCGGTAAGCGCTTTGCCCTCGAGTACATCGCAAATATTTTGCGCGACTACGGGAACCTGTTTGCGAACAGCCGCCATTGTTTTTGCATTGGGCGTGTTGGTCACGTCCCCGAGGCCCCACACATTGCCGTACTTCTTGTGGCGCAGCGTGAACTGGTCAACATCGACCCAACCTTGTTCATCTGCCAGGCTGCTGTTCCGCACGAAATCTGGTGCACACTGAGGTGGGCACACGTGGATCATATCGAAATCAGTTTCCACCAGCTGCTCGGAGCCGTCTTCGGCCTTGTGGCTGAACCAGGCCTTTTTCGCCGCGCCGTCGATCTTTTTCAAGTTGTGGTTAAAGTGGGTGTGCGCGTTGTACTTCTCGAGATAGCTGTTCAATGCGGGAACATAGGCCGGTACCCCGAAAATCACGCCGCCGGCATTGTAGAAGTGCAGGTCGATGTCCTTCAGGCGACCCTGCTTTAGCCAGTAATCGGCGGAAAGATACATCGCCTTTTGAGGTGCACCGGCGCACTTGATCGGCATGGGGGGCTGAGTGAACAGGGCATTGCCGCCTTTGAGCTGCTGAACCAGTTGCCAGGTGTAGGGCGCCAGGTCGTAACTGTAATTCGAGGTCACGCCATTTTTGCCCAACGTTTCCTGCAGGCCCTCGACCGCCTCCCAGTTGAGTTTGAGGCCGGCGCAGACAACCAGATTGTCATAGTAAACCTCGCTGCCATCCGCCAGGAGAACCTTGTTTTGCTCCGGTGCGAAGCCCGTGGCCGCCTGCTTGATCCAGGTGACGCCATGCGGAATCAGGGAGCTCATCGGCCGCCTGGTGCTCTCGGCATTGAAGACACCGCCACCTACCAGGGTCCAGCCGGGTTGATAGTAGTGCACCTCGGCGGGGTCGATCAGCGCGATACGAAAGCTGGAACGCCGCTTCAAGAGGCTTGACGCAGTGGCGATGCCGCCGGAGCCGGCGCCGACGATCACGATGTCATACTGCGGCTTGGCTCGCGATGCACTTCCGCTCTTGTCCACCGCGGCATGAATCGGGGATTGTCGCTCTCGCTCCGACGTGGTTTTGCGGGTGGCCGCTTCCCAAAGGTTCTTCGAGCGGGTTCCGGTGCGGCAATAAGCGTGGATGCGCTTGCCGGAGTCGAGGAGCCCGGCAAGCTCATCAATATGACGCTGGTTCATCTCGCCGCTGGTGAACTGGATTGCCACCGCCTCCATACCCTGCTCCCGGGCGATCGATGCGATCTGCTCGAAGTCTGGCTGGTCGGAAGCTTCCCGGTTGGGGCGATTGCAAACCAGAATATCCACGCCTTCCTGTTTCAGCGTGCTGACGTCTTCAGGACTGATCTGGTCGGATACGGAAACCTGTCCGCTCAGTTGATTGATCTTCATCTCTCTACTCCCCCTTTTTCTGATAATCGAATGTTCTGATGATCGAATGTTCTGGTAATCGAGTGTTTCAGTGTTTGAATGCGTTGACGGGTATTTTCAGATACACCATTCCGTTGTCTTCCGGTTCCGGGAAATGGCCGGCGCGCATGTTGACCTGCAGAGACGGCAGAATCAGGCGCGGCATGTCCAGCGTCTTGTCCCGGGCCTGACGCATTTCGACGAAGGTGGATTTGCTGATTCCCTCTTTTACGTGAATGTTTTCCCGGCGCTCCTGACCGACCGTCGTCATATACTCGAGCTCCCGGCCGTTGGGGCAGTAATCGTGGCACATGAAAATGCGCGTTTCGTCGGGCAGACTCAGGATCTTTTGAATGGAGTCGTAGAGAGTCTCCGCGTTCCCGCCGGGGAAGTCGGCGCGTGCGGTGCCGGCATCCGGCATGAACAGTGTGTCACCCACGAAGCAGGCATCGCCCATCACGTGCGTCATGCAGGCGGGGGTGTGACCGGGTGTGTGGATGGCCTTACATTCGAGCTTGCCGACTGTATAGGTCTCGCCATCCGTGAAGAGCTTGTCGAACTGCGAGCCGTCGCGCTGGAACTCGGTGCCTTCATTGAAGATCTTCCCGAAGGTCTCCTGCACGGTGATGATGTGCTCGCCAATGCCCAGCTTGCCGCCCAGCTTCTCCTGGATGTAGGGCGCGGCGGAAAGGTGGTCAGCGTGGACGTGGGTTTCCACCAGCCACTCCACCTTGAGGTTATGTTTCTTGACATAGCCGATAATGGCGTCGGCGCCCTTGTAGCCGATGCCGCCGGAGGCATAGTCGAAGTCCAGCACGGCGTCGACAATGGCGCAGCTGTTGGAAGATGGATCCTTCACCACGTAGGAGAAGGTGTTGGTGTCCTTGTCGTAAAAGGGGGCGACTTCCGGTTTCATTTCAGGTGAGTAGCTCATGATGCACCTCTTGTATTCATCCGAGATCGAAGTGGTAAATCAGTCGCGGATGCTGCTTTCACATGTGCGCATTCGCGGCGTTTCCAATGGGGGTTTAAGTGATCATTTCTGGCTTATTTATGGGCGTTCGCCGCGAACTGAATGTGCGCGAGTACAAAGAGATCCAGGTCCACGAAATGGGAGGCTCGATGGGCAGTCACAAGGCTGTCATCTGCGCCTTTCCGTCGGGATAGAGCAGTTTCTGTGCCATCGGTAAATGACAGTCGTAACCTACTGTTTTGACGGGAAAAAATAGTGCGCTGAGCACTCGCAATGTTGACTTCTGTCCTTGGGTTTGCCATAACTGGCAAATCCAATGACACAGGTGGCAAACATGAGTTTGATCAGTTCGGATCGCAGACCTTCTCCCGAAGCCGGTCGGATGCTGGAGGGCTACGACTGTCCGGCAATCCTGGTCTCGCCGGATTACCAGATCCTGGCCACCAACCACCTCTATGAAGAACAGTTCGGAGACATTCCCCTGGACCAGGGGCGGCGCTGCTTCGAGGTGTCCCACGGCTACAAGGTGCCTTGCGATCAGGCGGGGGAGGACTGTCCACTCGCCAAGGCGCAGGCCTCGGGACATAAAGAGCGGGTACTGCACATCCACCGCACGCCTCGCGGCAGGGAGCATGTGGATGTGGAGATGCTGCCGATTCTCGACGAGAACGGGGCGCTGATCTGCTTTGTGGAATTGCTGCGCGCAGTCCCAACCGCGGGGGCCGAAGACCCGAAGCAAATGATGGTGGGAACCAGCAAGGCCTTTACCTCGATGCTGAGCAAGATTGCCCGGGTCAGCACCAGCGACGCGTCAGTGTTGCTGCTGGGCGAATCGGGTGTGGGCAAAGAGCTTGCCGCCACAGCGATTCACCGGGGCAGCGCCCGCAAGGACAAGGCGCTGGTGACGCTCGAGTGCGCCGGCCTGAGCGACTCGCTGTTTGAGAGCGAATTGTTCGGCCATGTGAAAGGGGCCTTTACCGGCGCCGATGCGAACAAGGTGGGCCTTGTGGAACTGGCGGATGGCGGGACCTTGTTCCTCGATGAAATCGGCGATGTGCCCTTGTCGATGCAGGTGAAGCTATTGCGTCTGCTGGAAAGCGGCACTTACCGGCGAGTCGGTTCCGCGCAGGTGAGAACCAGCAACTTCCGGCTCATCTGTGCAACACACAAGGATATCCTCGGTATGGTGAAAAGAGGCGAATTCCGCGAGGATCTCTTTTATCGGATCAATGTGTTTCCGATTCGGATTCCTTCGCTCGCCGAGCGCAAAGAGGATCTGCCGCTGCTGATTGCCGCTCTGCTCAAACGCATTAGCCCGGAAAAGGACTATCACCTGACTGACTCGGCGATGAGATTGCTGAAAGCCTATTCGTTCCCGGGAAATGTGCGGGAGCTCCGCAATCTTTTGACGCGGGCGGTGGTGCTTACCAACACCAACCTGATCGAGTCGGATGTAATCAAGGATTGTCTGGACATGGCTACCGATACCGCAGCGGCCGTGGGCAAGGAGTCTGAGGAGTCCGAACCCTGGGTGGATTTGAAAACCGCCGAACAGCGTTATCTGCAAAGCCTGATGAAGGCCCACAGCAACGACAAGGAACTGGTGGCGAAGATCGCGGGGATCAGTCTGCGTTCGCTCTACCGCAAGCTGGAATCAGCTGCCTGACTTTCCCTCGTCTGCGCTGGAGTCCAGACCGCGCGGCAGGATCATCGAAAAGGTGGTGCCTTTCTTTTCGGAACTGTCCACCTTGACTTCACCACCATGGCCTTCCGCTACCGCTTTTACATAGGCGAGGCCGAGGCCCCAGCCTTGTTCGCGGAAGTTTTTCTCCTGGTCCTGGCTGCGGGCGAAGGTCACAAAGATTGTGGCCTGGTCCTTTTCGTCGATGGGATGACCCCAGTTGTGCACGGAGATGGTGACGAAATCAGGCGAGACTTTCAGCTCGACAAGAACTTTCTCTTCGCTGTCTCCGTATTTGATCGCGTTGGAGATCAGATTTTCCACCGCCCGTGCCAGCCCGGAAGTGTCGAACTGGCCGTCTGCCGGCTCGTCTGGAAAATGCACTTCGATGCGTCCGGGGTAGGCGAGACTCGCGCCCTCGGTAGCCACCTTGATGGTCTGATGAAGATCGCAGTGATCAAACCTCAGTTCAAGCCCCTCGCCGGCCTGGAGTTTGACGGCGTCCAGGAGTTCGGTGACCATTTTGTCGATCTTCGCAGCGTTGGCGAGAACAGTATCCATATTCTTCGCCTGACTTTCCGACTTGGCCTTCACCAGTTCGGCGGTAATCGAGACAACGTTCAAGGGATTGCGGATATCGTGCATCAGCATGGATACCGCTCGCTGCCGGAGAACTTGCAGAGAGCTGGAAAACTGCGTGGCGGCATGCATGATGGCTTTTTCGTTCACCGCACAGATCACTTCCAGCACTTGCTGGCTTAACAGATTCTGCTTCTCGATAAAGTCGGTCACGATTTGCCGCAGGGTGATGTACTCGTCGATCACTTCCTCGATGGAGTAGCCGGGCAGGGTGGCCCTGAGGCGCCCGTGAATCTCGTTTGCTGACGCATCAAAGTCCTGGTCCTGTGCGTTTCGATCACGAGCCGACTTCACCGATGCAGAGCGAAGCCTTTCCGAGAGGCTGGTGAGATAGGGCAGCAGGTGATTGCGGAGCAGGATTTTTTCCTGGTATCGCGCCGCCGGAATGTTTCGACGCACTTCGCTTTCCCAGGCAGACAGGATCGGCTCCAGGTTGTTGTCGATGCAATCGGCGGCCTTGTGCCGCAGATCGAGATCGCTGAATGTGTTGCTTTCGGACATGACTTAGCGGCCCTCCAGCACCCTGTTCACTTCCCGAAGAAGCTTCCGCACGGAGAAGGGTTTCCGGAGAAAGCTCTGAATATCTTCATCCCGCATGCCATCCGGCAAATCAGCGCAGCTGATCATGATCACCGGAACCTCTTTAAGCTCGTTGCGGGAGCGCATTTCGTGAATCAACTCCAGACCGGACATACGCGGCATCATCAGGTCGGTGATCAGCAGGCTGGGTGGACTGTCCTGCATCATGTTGATCGCTTCGCGTCCGTCCTTGCAGGCAGTGACCGAGAAGCCTTCCCCTTCGAGGACCGTCTTCAGTGCTTGCAGCAGGTCGATTTCGTCTTCAGCTATCAGCGCTTTTTTCATTCGCCACCACCTGATCGCCCGTTGGAGCGGCTCTGTGCGTGGTGGTTTCCGTCGCGGCGCGGCACCGCATAGCCGGATAGAATCGCTTCTGCACTTTCGTAAGAGGAATCCACTTCAACCCCGCGCGAGCTGATGTGGAATTCGCGAGCCGCAGTATCGTAACTGCTCTCGCGCATTTTCATCACCGAAATGAGGCGGTAGAACTGCGAACGCAAGGCTACATAGCGCAACCACAATGCACTCTCCACCGTGCGCCCAAGGTCCGAGTAGGGTCCATCGGTAAGCTCCCGGCTCGCCGGCGCCACTTCCATACCGCCACCAAACAAAGACAACTCTTCCGCAAACAGGCTGGTCACATCGATCGTTCGCAGCTGATTCATCAGTGCGGCGATAAACAGAGGGAGACGGTCCCGATAGACCACCGCAGCCCGGAAGCCTTCGAGACTGTCCACAAACAAGCGGGGACGGTCGCCGAATTTGTGGCGAAGCTCTTCAAGCATTTGCTCAGCGAGTGAATCGAGAAAGCGTTCGAGTGGCGGCTGCCAGACGATTTCGATCAGTCCTTGATCCACATACTTTTTCAGCGGTAGACCAATGGACTCGGCCTTTTCGATCAGCCGGGGAGGGGACTCGTGAAAGCCGAAATACATGCCGCGCTGGCCCAACTCGGCGCCACGACACAGGAAAGACAGTCCCAAAGCCGTTTTGCCCGCACCCGGCGGCCCGAGTAACGCCATGCTCGAGCCCGAAGGGATGCCGCCGCACAACATTTCGTCCAGCTCCGGGACGCCAAACTCCATCCGGCTGCGAGTCTCGGTTGCCTGCCGCGCCGGATCCGAGAACTGAACCTCGGTGCGGGGATGGATCTGAATCCCGTCGCTGGTGATTTCCACCTCGTGTTTGCCCCGCAGGTAATCGCTGCCACGAAACTTCAGCACGTTCAATTCGCGTACGGCCCGCGGCCCCATGATGGTGTCGGTCAGCTGCAGGGCACCATCCACCATCACCTCCTCGACCGACCGGGTTTCGGCGGCGGTTGCAGTCGACAACAGCAGGGTCGTGCAGCGGTTCATCGACACCAGTGTTTGCAGCCGGTGAATGAACTCGCGTCGTTCGCTGACGCTTGAGCTGAGGTCGGCAAGGCTTTCGAAGCCGTCGATGATCAGAATATCCGGTTCCTCTGCCCTGGCTGTTTCCTGGATCAGCTGGAGCATCCCCTCAACGCCATTGTCCCGCAAATGCTGGTACGCGCTCAGGTAAATCAGTTCTTTCCCGACGTGCTTCAGGTCGAAGAATGACAACGAACTTAGATGAGATACAAGCTTCCCGTGCGACTCGGTGAGCAGCGTCAGGTAAACACAGCGGCTTCCACGTTCCTTGATCTGATTGAAGCAAAGCTGATTGGCAAGAATGGTTTTGCCGCTGCCAGGCGGTCCGAAGAGGGCGTAGAGCCCATTGCAGATAAATCCACCCTTGAGGATGTAATCCAGTCGCGGTATGCCTGAGATGAGGCGGTGTGGCTGTTCTTCCGAGGACCCCGTCCGACCGAGATCGTGGTGCTCGCTCATTCATCCTCCAGGTCGAGATCGTTAGAAATGCCGGCGCTTTGTTGGTCCGCACCGTGGATCGCCCGACCGGGGGAAGCCTGGCGCCCCCGGCCCTTTTCGTGTTGAGTTCAGCGCTTCAATTCAGGGGACCTTACGAAGCAATGATCAAGCCAGCGACAAAAGGCCGCGGTGGCAGATGCAGCGCCGCGCCACCAGTCGCGTGTGGGCATTCGGCTTGCTTGCCCCTTCGCCTGCTGGTTGGTGTTTGAACAGGAGGTTGCATGCACGTTTTGTCACGACGGTCTCGCCCGACGGTGTCCCGCCCGAATGGCCGCTGGCGCAGCCATTCGGAAGCGGAGACTGACGTACAACTTCGGCGCGCCACGGTGGGAGCGTCCCTGGCAGGGGGACTGGCATTGACGGCGATCCGGGTTCTCCGCAGCGGCGCACTCGAGGGCTTGTCCGACTCGCATGCCCACGGGCTGAGAAGACGCGGCGGGCGTGAGGAATACATACCCAGGGACTCACTGACCTTTTTACTGCATGCCGCCAATATGGCGCTTGCCGCGGCGGGGCCGGCGAACCGCGCCGAGCGACGGCCCTACCTTTCGCTCATTGCGAGTGTCGCCACCGGTGCCCAGGCCGCCGTGTCCGCGCGCTACCTTGTTCACACGCTGCGAAAGTCCGACCGCTGGTGTCCGTACTGCGTTACCGATGCAGTCACACATTTCACAACGTTCGCGCTGACCTTGCCGGAGGCTCGCGACGCCGCGAGGAGAATGCTGGAACGGAAGACTCGATAGGAGGCGACGCAATGGAAATGCATACCGTCGAAGTTGCCAATAAGCAGATTCACTGGCTGGAAGAGGGGAGTGGTTTTCCCGTGGTATTCATTCACGGTATTCCCACTTCACCTTTGCTCTGGCGTCATGTGATTCCGCGGATCAAGAACGCCCGCTGCCTTGCCTTTGAGATGCTCGGCTACGGCGAATCCATGGACGAAGCGCGGGGGAATGGCGAGCTGAGAAATATCTCGGTCTCGCAGCAGGCGGACTACCTCGTCGCGTGGTTACGGGAACTGGGCATTGAGCGTGCCGTGTTCGCCGGACATGATCTTGGCGGCGGCGTCGCGCAGATCGCAGCGGTGCGTCATCCGGAGATGTGCGCGGGTTTGTTTCTCACCAATGCCATTTGCTATGACTCCTGGCCGATCCCGAGCGTAAAGGCGATGCGAATGGCGGCTCCCGTCACGAGCCACTTGCCCGACGCTATGGGCAAACAGGTACTGCGTACCTTGATGTACCGCGGCCATGACGACCACGAACAGGCAAAGGAATCACTCGAGCTGCACTGGCGCCCCTATGCGGAACACGGGGGTGCTGAAAGCCTGCTGCGGCAGATGCAGGCGCTGGATGTGGAGGATACGCTTTCCGTCGCCGCGAAGTTGCCCTCGCTGGATGTGCCTGCGCGCATTGTCTGGGGCGCGGCAGACCATTTCCAGAAAATCCACTATGGCGAGCGGCTTGCGAAGGATCTCCATGCGCCGTTGCGTCGGATCGAGGGCGGCAAGCACTTCACGCCGGAAGATCATCCGGACATTATCGCAGAAGAGATCAACAGGCTCGTTGAAACTGTGCACTAGGCAGTCGCCAGGCTAATCAACCATCCCGAGAGAATTGTGAATGGCCGTGGCTGCGATGGCTGCCTGGCCGATGGCGACGGCAAGCTGGTCGAGGCTGCTGACAACGTCGCCCGCGGCGTAAAGGCCTGTTACGCTGGTTTGCAGGTGTTTGTCCACGGACAGGCAGTCGCCGCCGTCGTGTTCGGCGCCGAGGTCCAGGGCGAGATTCGAGCGCACACGCGAGCCTAGCGCGCTGTAGATGACGTCAAAGCAATGTTGCTCGCCGTTGGCCATTTCCACGCAAGGCTTTTCTTCCTCATTCAGAAAAAAGCGTCGCCCTTGCTGCTGAATGAGCCGGACGTTGTGCATCTTCAGCC
The DNA here is from genome assembly GCA_026192395.1 of Proteobacteria bacterium 005FR1. Taxonomy (GTDB): domain Bacteria; phylum Pseudomonadota; class Gammaproteobacteria; order Pseudomonadales; family Cellvibrionaceae; genus WACF01. The sequence continues at coordinate 707,337 of WACF01000001.1, read as the reverse complement.
AGTCTTTCAGTGTTTGGTCCAGGTCGGTGGCATCGAAGTCAATCAGCGTCAGTTCTTTGCTGTAATTGAGGATAAAGCGCGCTTCGCGCACGCCGTGCTCACCGGCGCCGACGACGGCGATATTCTGATCACGGAATTCGAAGCCGTCGCAGATCGGGCAGTAGCGGATGCGTTCGCTTTTTTTTGCTTCGTCGAAGCCGGGCAGATCCGGATCGATATCTTCGATACCCGTGGCCAGTAGCACCGTCCTGGCGGCAATGGTGGTGTCGCCAACCTCGGCCATGAACTCATTTGCGCCCAGTTTTCGCAGGCGGCTGACCCGGCCCTCGGTAATTTTCCCGCCGTTGCGTTCAAGCTGCTCCCGAAGTCGCGATAGCAGCTCCGGTCCGGGAATACCGGCTGGGAAACCCGGGCAGTTGTAGGTTCTGGGAATCATCGCGGCGCGGCTACAGCCAGCATCTACAATGGCGACGTCGCGGAAGTAACGGCGCAGATAAATGCCGGCGGTCAGTCCAGCCGGTCCGCCGCCAATGACAAGACAGTCGATCATACGTTTCCTTGGATTCGATCCTGATTGGCTAAGCCGGGTTGCAGGATTTCAGCCAATCCTGATCAGGCGCCCTGTTCCAGAGCAGCACGATAGTCCACCAGCAAGCCGATCAATGCGGCGTGGACAAAGCTCTGGGGAAAGTTACCCAGCATATCGCCGCTTGCGGGGTCACCTTCTTCGGCAAAGAAGCCCAGGTCGCTGGAATAGCGCAATACTGCATCGAGTATCGCTCTGGTTTTACCCAGCTCGTTACGCATAATCCAGTACTGGGCCACCCACAAGCTACCAGCAAGAAATACACCTTCATTGTTCGCGTCATCGCATTCCAGGTGGCGGCGGTACAGCAGTCCGTCGGGCGAGCTGTGCTTTTCCAGGCTTGCGAGGGTGGCCTGCATCTCGGGGCTATCAGCATCGCAATACGCCCACACAGGAAACAGCACAGCGGAAACATCTACCGCTTCGCTGCCAGCGGCAACCGCATAGGCGCCGTCGCTGGTGAGGCAGTTTTCTGCCACATAGTGGCGAATATCCTCCGCGCACTGCCTCCAGCGTTGGGCCCGTCGTACTTCGTCGGGGCCGGCGTGGTCGGCGATGAAGTGCAGGGCAACCGCACTGGAAACCTTGCTGGTGGTGTATTGAAGCACCACGCCTTCCTCCCAAATACCGTGATCCGCTTCGTGCCAGTGATCGGCAATGTAATCGGCAATCTCCGCAACCACTTCCCAGTGTTCCCGCACGTTATGTGCGTTGTAAATCAATTTCGCCGCGAGCAGCACATTGGCCAGTCCGTCCAGTTGCAGCTGTCTGCCCGCGGCATTGCCGACGATCACCGGCCGGCTTTCCTTGTAGCCGCGCCAGGGCAGAGTGGTGGGGCGCGGAGGAACGCCGCCGTCGAGGGTGACGAAAGGAGGCAGAGGCATTTCGCCGTCGTGGTTGTGTCGCGCCGCGCAGAGAAACTCGAGGAAACGCCGCTCTTCCTTGCCGTCGCTGCCGGCACGGGTGAGGGCGCTGACGATCATTCCCGCATCGCGCAGCCATACGTAGCGATAATCGTAGTTGCGTTTACCACCAGGTACTTCCGGAAGGCCAAAGGTGGCTGCCGCAATGACGCCGCCTGAATCGCGATTGGTCAGCAGACGCAAGGCACGAAGGGAATTCTTGACTTCGTTTTCATAGGGGCCTTCATAGCCAGTGCTGCGGTGCAGCTCATTCCAATATTGCCGAGTATCGCTGTACCAACTGTCCAGGTCTGTGGGCCTCGGGGCTCGTTGGCTCTCACTGAGAACGAACCAGGCAGAGCTGTTTGCCGGGACTTCGTAGATGATCCGTTCGCCATCAAATTCAGCCGATAGCGACGCATGGAGATAGTGTTTTCCGATCCTCAGCGTGCTGCCGTCTTCGCCCGCGTCCATTTGTTGGACGGACAGCGGTAAATTTCCGTAGTCCGGACGGGGAGCGATTTCCACTCGAAGCTCCGTCGTAACCTGTTCGAGCAGGCGGCACAAGCGTTCCGGTCCGTCGTCTACCGTCATCCAGTCGCAGAGCTCGAAACTGCCTTGGTCCGTTTCGATTCTGGTTCGGAGAATGGCACTTTCATCCACATAGTGTCGACGAATAGAAGTAGGTGAAGGAAAACGCAGAGACCACGCGCCCTTACTCTGATCCAGCAGCGAGGCAAACAAGCTGGGCTGATCGAAACGGCCGGGGCAATACCAGCACAGCTTGCCTTGACGGTCGATTGCCGCAGTGGTCCGTCTGTTTCCGATCAGCGCCAGGTCGCGGATTCTGGTTTCACTTGCCATTATTTATCGCTCAGTCCCGGGTTCGAGTAGGTGATTACGAAAACGCCCTCTGGTATGCAGGTTGCAGTCCGGCTTGTACGGTCAAGTCGGGAATTCGGAGGCAAATTGAAGGCGGGGCAGGTGCTTGGTGTGCTGGCGCTGGGTAGCGCGGCTGGTCTGCTGATGCAGAGGCACCACGTTGTGAGGCAAAGACTTGAAAAACGCGCGGTGGCGGGCAGGACGAAACGTTTCGATTTGAAGAGGGAGCTTCCGCCCTGGTTGAGCGGGGCAGTGGTCGCCGGTTCTTTCGCCACCTTTCTCTGGTATGAAAACAAGTGGCCCTTGCGACTACGAACCCAAAACGCGGCCCGGCGGGATCTACGCAACCTGGCGATTGCCGCACTGGCCGCAATCACCGTGCGCATGGCCGAGAAGCCACTCACCGATGCGCTCACTGACAGAGTCCATCGCCGCCGGTGGGGATTGTTGAAGCTCGCTCCCTTGCCCGCGTGGATCGAAGTGCCCGCCGCCGTGGTGTTGATGGACTACAGCATGTATCTCTGGCATGTGCTTACTCACAGAGTCCCGCTCCTGTGGCGTTTTCACCGGGTTCACCACGCGGACCTTGATCTGGATATGAGCACCGCCACCCGCTTTCACTTTGGGGAAATGCTTCTTTCAGTGCCGTGGAGGGCGATGCAGATCTTGACGATCGGCGTATCGCGTCTCCCACTGTCGATCTGGCAAAACGCCACGGTAGCCGCGATTCTGTTTCATCACTCCAACAGCCGTCTTCCCCAGGGTGTCGAGCGTGTTCTTTCGCGAGTCTTTTTGACACCGCGAATGCATGGTATCCACCATTCAGTCGTGGACGCGGAAAGAGATTCCAACTGGGCCACGATTTTCAGCTTCCCTGATTATCTTCATGGCACGCGCCGTTTCGATATCCCTCAGGACCGGATCACCATCGGCGTGCCGTCACTTAGAGAAGAAGAGCAGCTCACCATTGGTCGGCTGTTGAAAATGCCCTTCAGCTCGCAAGAAGGAACCCGCGAAGAGAGAGAGGGTGGCTCATGTCATCGCCAAGCATCGCGGTAGTAATTCCCGCATTGGACGAGGAAAAAGCGCTGCCGGAGACGCTCGACTCCTTGCTGACGCAAAGTGGCTGGACGGAAGGCTGGATCGTGGATGGTGGCAGTAATGATCATACCTGTGATATCGCCCGTGAGTATGTACGTCGTGACTCACGGCTAAAAGTCATCAGCGCAGCGCGCGGTCGTGCCAGGCAGATGAATGCGGGAGCACGGCGAAGCACCGCGGATGTACTTCTATTTCTGCACGCGGATACACGACTGGGAACAGACTCCCTGGCTGTGCTTAAACAGCACGCGGCCCGGGGATTGCGCGCTGGTTGCTTTACCGTCGCGTTTTCGCCGGGCGGCTTTTTACTCCGCGTATTGAGCCTGGTGCACAACTGGCGTTTTACACTGACCCGCATCGCCTACGGTGATCAGGCTTTCTTTGTCCGTCGGGACCTATTCGAAAACCTGGGAGGTTTTCCCGAGGAGCCGCTGGAAGACATTCGTCTGGGTGAACGCCTGCGCTGGACAGTGCGCCAGCGCAGGCTGTCGCCGCGCGTGTTCACGGACTCGCGGAAGTTTCACGAGCTAGGCACATGCCACGCGGTCGCATGCGTTTTGCACATATTGTTGCAGGACTTCACAGGTCGACTACCCCGCAGTCGATTTCTCGACAAGGTGAGGTAAAGAGCCGGCAAAAAGCTGATTCGCTAAACGCAACCCAAAGGAGAATCATGATGGCCAACCCAGCTACCGATATCCTGATGCAGGCCACCAGTCCCGGTTACAGCCCCGAAGAACTTCGAGAAGAACTGCAACATGACCAGAGCGGTGACATGCAGCGGCGCCGAGCAATAGCCGGTGCTTCGCTGGTGGGCAGCGTGGCAATGGGTGCGGTTACGCTCTTGCAGATGGGCATGGTGCGTCACCTGCCGGATCCGCCGGTGCGCCGGCCGCACTTTGATACAGACAAGGTGAACTCATCGCGGGAAGCCTACAGCTATGGCATGCCGGACGGGCCTCTCACGGTAGCCATGCACAGTCTCAACCTGGTGCTTGCCGCGGCCGGCCCTCCCGACCGCGCCGAGGCCCGGCCCTGGATTCCCATCGCCGCGACCCTGGCGAGCGGAGCACAGGCGGCGGTTGCTGCCAACTATCTCTTCTATACCATGCCGAAAGTGGATCGTGCCTGGTGTCCGTACTGCGTAACCGACGCTCTGACTCACTTTGCAACCTTTGCACTTACACTGCCTGAAACCAAGCGCGCGCTGGAACATCTGTAGGCCGCTCGCCTCGGTGTTTCGGGGCACAGCGAAGCCAACTGGAACGCTTTCTGCTTACTTATTGGCTGAGATTGCTCAAAAGAACCAGAGCACAACTCACCTGAAAAGGAGCAACTTATGAAGATGCTACATGCCATTTCGCTGTCAGCTCTCTTTGCGGTTGTCCCTGCACTGGCGCAGGAGCAATCAGCCGCGCCGGTGGCAGTGGAGGATGTGGAAGAGCTGCTGGATAACATTGGCGGCTATGCCAACGACCGCGTCGCCGTGTCCGGTGAAATCGAAGAACATATCGATCCGCGCTCCTTCGTGCTGGAAAGCGGCGGCCTGTTCAATGATGAAATCACCGTGATCATGCCTGCGGGCGCAGAGGGCCTCGACCCGACCCTGCTGCGTGAAGATTCGGACGTGGTGGTCATTGGTACATTGCGCACCGTACCGGTTGTGGAAATCGAGCGGGAATTCGGCTGGGATTTCGACCCGGAGATCGAAGCGGAACTGGAAGATGTGCGTACTTATCTGATCGCAGAGAAGATCGAGCGCTACTAATTCGTCGCTTGCAGCAAAGCCGTCTGCCCATGGCAGGCGGCTTTGCTTTTGGCATCACAGTTTTTTACGCGCGTCGCGTACACCCACCGCATAGTCTGGATGCACTTTTTCGAAGTGACCCATCTGTCTCTCCACGATTTCTTCCGGAACACCCTCCATCGCTGAGGCGATATTTCTGAACAGCCGATCCTTTTGCTCGGCGTCGAAGAGTTCAAACAAGGCGCGGGGCTGACTGTAGTGGTCGGATTCAGCGCGAAAATTGTAGCGACCAACAACCCCATCGTAGCGGTGAGGCGGTTCCTCGACGCTTGGGTCTTCCACCGGACCGCCGAAGCTGTTCGGCTCGTAATAGGCATCGGGGTTGGTGGTGAGTCCGAAGGGCATAGTCCCGTCGCGATGGTAGTGATGCACCGGGCAGCGAGGACGATTGACCTTCAAGGACTCGTAGTGAGTGCCGATTCGATAACGGTGCGCATCCGGATAGCTGAACAAACGGCCTTGCAACATCTTGTCGGGGCTGAAACCGATGCCTGGCACGACGTTCGATGGATTGAATGCTGACTGTTCGATTTCCGCGAAGTAGTTTTCCGCGTTTTTGTTCAGCTCTAGCTCCCCGACCTTTATCAAGGGATACTGCCCGTGCGGCCATACCTTGGTGAGGTCGAAGGGATTGTGCTCGAACTTGTCTTCCTCGCCCTCCGGCATAATTTGGATGAACAGAGTCCACTTGGGAAATTCGCCCCGTTCTATCGCGCCGAACAGGGCTTCCTGGTAGGTTTCCCGGGAGCGACCCATTTCGATGGCCGCTTCTTCGTTAGTATAGAAGTCGTGACCCTGCTGGGTTTTAAAGTGAAACTTTACCCAGAAGCGTTCACCCTTGTCGTTCCAGAGGCTGAAGGTATGGCTGCCGTAGCCGTTCATATGCATGGGCGTTTTCGGCAGACCGCGGTCGGACATCAGCATGGTGACCTGATGGATGCTCTCGGGGCACAGTGACCAGAAATCCCACATGGCGGTGGCTGACCGGATGTTGGTGCGGGGATGGCGCTTTTGGCTGTGAATGAAATCCGGAAATTTGTAGGGGTCTTCCACGAAGAAGATCGGCGTGTTGTTGCCCACCAGATCCCAGTTGCCTTCCTCCGTGTAGAACTTGAGTGAAAATCCGCGCACATCGCGCTCCACATCCCCGGCGCCCTGTTCGCCCGCGACCGTGGAAAAGCGGGCCAGCATCTCGGTCTGCTTGCCGACTTTGTTAAAGATGTTGGCGCAGGTGTAGCGGGTGATGTCGTCGGTGACCGTAAAGGTGCCGTAAGCCCCCCAGCCTTTTGCGTGCACGACACGCTCAGGGATGCGCTCACGGTTCATGTGGGCGAGTTTTTCGATGAGCTGGTGATCTTCGAGCAGGACCGGTCCCCGGGGTCCCACGGTTTTTGCATTTTGATTATCCGCCACAGGGGCGCCGGATGTGGTGGTGAGACGCTTCCTTGCCATTGATCCTCCTCGACAGCTAGTTCAGGCACTCGAGCATAGACATCCCCGGAGTCCGATGTTTCTCCATGTCCTTGGCTGCGAAGGGTCGAACTTTTCAAAACCTCTGAAGTGGCTGTGCTAAGCTGCCCGCCTCTGGAACAATGGGAGTTTTCAATGTACATCTTTTCCGCCAACGCGACTGCAAAAACTGACCGGGCTGGAGTTGCGGTGGGGCAGAGAATGCCCTTTCTCGTCTATATCAATTTTCTTGATTTATTTGGCGCCGAGCAGCTCTGCAAGATCTATCTGATCAATGCCGGCTTTACCGATGTGGAAATCGAGAAGCGCAAGTATCTTTCGGACGAGGCGCTTGAGAATGAAGAGTTGTTGCGCACGGATACGGCGCTGAAAGAAGCACTTGAATCCGGCTACATGGTGCGGATGTTCGAGGAAGATAACGAATTGCAGTAGCGGAACGCGGTCAGGTAAAGGCCGCCCCCAAAAAGGAAGCGGCCCCGACCATCAGAGTGTTCAAAGCTAGAACTGATAGTTCACGCCCAGATTCATCGTCCGTCCCACACCTTTGGTGTAGTAGGCGTTGTTCGCAAAGGACTGGGCACGGGCAGGGAAGTAGTCTTCGTTCAGAAGATTCTCCACACCCACCGAGAAGGTCAGATTCTGATATTGGTAACTCCCAGTCAGATTGACGATGTCGTAGCGCTCTACAGGAGCCTTGCCAAAGGTGTAGGGTGGATCAAACCGATCACGGCTACCCACGAGCAAGTAGTTGACGCCGATGCTCAGATCCGCAAGCGGCTGCCAGTCCACGAAGGCGGTGAATTTGGACGGTGCAATCTTGCGTGCGTCCAGATATTCATCGTTGTCCGGGTTTTCACCTTCCACTCGGCTATAGGTCGCCCCAAGCTCGACATTGTCGGCAGCCTGAAAGCCAAGAGCCACTTCGTATCCTTCGATCTCCTGCGGAGCACGCTCGGGCAGATAGATGCCGCTGCCGGGTGCGGTTTCCCGCGTCGCGGTGCCCAACTCCGATTCGCTGCGGTATAGCGCGACTTCATAGTTGAATTTACCCGCATAACCGCTGAAGCCAATCTCGACATGCTCGATGATCGACGCCTCGGTCTGCACCTGATCGATGTCCGGCGCCTGAGCCGCTCGCAACAGCAGACCCAGATCGGAGACGTCGAACCCTTCCGAGTAGCTGATGAAGGGGCTGAATGCAGCGAAGCCGTTGTAGCGGAAGCCAACGTTGTATGTGGTTGCCGCATAGTCGAGCTTGCCGCCCTCCACATCGTTGCCACCGAAGCACGTGTCCGAAGGGCAGTAGAAAAGCGTGACGAAATCCGGCACGTCGATGTCGATGAACTCGCGGCGAACGCCCGCTTTCAGGACAAAGTCTTCGGCGAACATGAATTTGCTCTGCAGATAGGCGGCTTCGCTGGACATGTCCATCTCCGGTACCCAACTGCGACCGTCGGCCAAGTATTGCGAAGTCACGTCCTCGAGCAGGTCGATGCCGTAGATCAGCGTTGCGTCGACGTTCGACCAGGAAAGTCCGGAATCGAAGTTAACCCGCAGCCCGGATTTGTCGGAACCGATAACGGAATTCCCGCCCTGGTAGCCGCCAACGGGATCGGCGAAGGAGCTGGAATAGAAGAATACGTTTTCGATTTCCTGCCAGTAGGCGTCCACCGCCAGACGCGTGCTCGGGAACAGCTCGGTGTCGCGGTACTGCAGTACGACATTGTGATTTCCGGCAACACCCTGGGGCTCGCCCAAAATTTCTGTCCCAGCCGGCGCTTCGATTGCATAGGTCTTGAGGCCGGCGTTGAAGTTACCGACGACGTCGATCAGATCCGAGTCCTGCTCCGCCTGGTAGTAGGTGTAGGTAACGCCGAAAGATTTCTCCGCGTCCAGGTTATAGCCGAACTTGCTGAAGACGCTGCGCGATTCCACATCGGACAGGCCGTATATCGACATTCCGATGATATCGCCTTGCGCATCACGCTCCACGCCGCGATCTTCCCAGGCCGCGTTGACGACGTAGTTGAAATCACCGGACGTGCCATGGACGGTGCCACTCAGGCGCTCGCCGAAACTGTCTTCCGACGTCACCAGGGACGAGCGGCTGTTGAACTGCACTTGTGCGCTGAGGGGATCATCGCCCGGTCGGCGCGTGATGTAGTTGATAATCCCGCCGGCCGCGCCGTTGCCGTAAACAGAGGTCGCGCCTTTGACCACCTCGATGCGCTCCAGCGCGGAGGCGTCGATGGAGCGGAAGTCCAATGCGCCGTTGCGCAGGGGAGTGGACTGGGGGACGCCATCGATCATCACCAGGGTGGAGCGTCCGCGCAGCGTCTGGCCGAAGTTGCTGGTGCTGTTGGTGCTCGGGGCGATACCGGGAACGCGGGTGGCGAGGATGTTCTGCAGTTCCGGGTTGACGGCGATTTCTTTGGCAATGGCTTCGCTGTCGATGATGGAAACCGAGGAGGGCACTTCGTCAATCCGCTCCTGAATACGGCTGCCGGTGACGATCACCTCTTCGATGAGGGTTCGATCCTGAGCTTGTGCAGCGCTGGCGCTCGCAAGCAGAGCGATGGTCATGCTGAGTTTGTTTACCCTGTGTGTTCTCATTCTGATGCTAACCCCTCTCTTGAATGGCCCCAAGTGGCTTTGGAAATGCGCGTATTCTGATAGTGGCCAAGCGCAAACGCAAGTAAAAATGATAATCGTTGTCATTAAGATGATTTGCGCCAGGCTTATTCAGGGGCTCCCTAGCGTATTCAGGGCGGTTTTGTACTAAAATGCGCGTTTTGATCGCGTAGCAGCAGATCCCCAGCCCATAGTGGGTCCTGCGCAAAGTTCGGCAACTGAACTTTGCGCATCGCACTAAGCTCATCCCCCTGATTGACTCAGGACCATTTGCCCCTCGGGCAGGTGGGGCGGGATGATTTTTTTGTTTGGGAAGGGCTGGCCAGATCCGGGAGCGCGGTAAACGAGCGGAGACAAGAATGAGCGAGAGCACGCAGAAGCCGGTGGTAGGGGTCATCATGGGGTCCCGGTCCGATTGGGAGACTATGCGCCATGCCGTGGAAATCCTCGAGAAGCTCGATATCGCCCACGAGGTGGAAGTGGTATCGGCCCACCGCACGCCGGACAAGCTTTTTGCTTATGCCGGGAATGCCGAAGACCGGGGCATCGAGGTGATTATCGCCGGTGCCGGTGGCGCCGCCCACCTCCCGGGCATGGCAGCTTCAAAGACCTCATTGCCGGTGCTGGGCGTACCGGTGCAGTCCAAGGCGCTCAGCGGCATGGACTCCCTGTTGTCCATCGCCCAGATGCCGGCGGGCATTCCGGTTGGCACCCTGGCCATCGGCCGGGCCGGTGCGGCCAACGCGGCACTGCTCGCGGCCAGCATCCTTGCCAATAAATATGCCGACATCAAAGCGGCTTTGAAGAAATTCCGTCAGGAACAGACTGACACTGTCCTGGCCCATCCGGACCCGCGCGAGGATATTTAGTTGTGCAGGTAAATGTGTTGCAGGTGAATGTATGAAGGTAGGTGTATTGGGCGGCGGCCAGCTGGCACAGATGATGGCTCAGGCCGGCGCACCACTGGGAATGGAGTTCATGTTCCTGTGCCCCGAGGCGGACGCCTGCGCGGCACCATTTGGTCAACTGCTTTGCGCCAACTACGACGACGAGATCGCCCAGCAGCAGCTGGCGGACTGGGCCGACGTGGTTACCTATGAATTCGAAAACATTCCGCTTGCCACCGTCGAGTCCCTCGAGCGCAAGATCCTGGTGCTGCCGACGTCGGCAGCCCTTGCCGCAGGCAGCGATCGCCTCAATGAGAAGCATGGCTTTCAGGCCCTGGGCGTGTCCACGGCGAATTTCTCGGCAGTGGATTCAGCGGCGGATCTCGCGGAAGCCGTCGGGCATATCGGCTTACCGGCGATTTTGAAAACCCGTACCGAAGGCTACGACGGCAAGGGTCAGGCCGTGCTGCGCGATACTGCCGATCTCCAGGGTGCCTGGGAGCGGGTCGGTGCAAGGCCCTGCATTCTCGAGTCCATGGTGCCCTTCGAGCGGGAGCTGTCGATCATCGCCGTCCGTTCACGCGCCGGTGACATTCACTTCTATCCCGTCAGCGAAAACCATCACCGCGAGGGCATTCTGCGTCTGTCACTGAGCCGTCCCGGCGATCCCATGCAGGCGCCGGCGGAGCAGGCGATTCGCCGCATCATGGAGAAGCTCGATTACGTGGGCGTTCTGGCACTGGAGTTATTCCAACTGGGCGATCAGCTGCTGGCTAATGAAATGGCCCCGCGGGTGCATAACACCGGTCATTGGACTATTGAAGGCGCGCAGACCTCGCAGTTCGAAAACCATGTGCGCGCGGTCTGTGACATGCCCCTGGGGGATACCTCGATCGTCGCCCCCTCGGCGATGGTGAATCTAATCGGCCAGCTTCCGAAAGAAGAGGACATCCGCGCAGTGCCCAGCGCTGTGCCGCACTTTTACGGAAAAGCAGAACGACCGGGGCGCAAAGTAGGGCACATCACCCTGACTCGCGAGGGCAGCAGCCCGGAGGAGTTCAGCCAAGGACTTCGACAGTTGCTGCTGCTGGCGGGGGAGACTGGTCTGGCTGAAGCGGACCTGGGGATCTGATCCCCGGGCGCTTGCCGGTGAACGTGCGCGATGCTCATTCCGTGTCGTAGCCATAGGCATGGATGATGGAGTGGGCTTCGTCACCGCGCAGATAATCGAGCAAAGCCTTCGCTCCGGCGCTGTTCTCGGCGCTCTTCAGCAGTACGGCATCCTGGCGGATCGGACTGTGAAATTCACTGGGTACGATCCAAGCCGAACCTTCCCTGATCTTTCCCTTGTCCATAATCTGCGACAGCGCTACGAACCCCAGATCCGCATTGCCCGTGGCCACAAACTGATAGGTTTGGGCAATGTTTTCACCCTGCACCCATTTTGATCTGGTGCCTTGTTTGAGTTGAAGTGCTTCCAGCACATTGACGGCGGCGGCACCGTAGGGCGCCAGTTTCGGATTGGCCAGCGCCAGCTTGTTGAAGTCACCATCCTTGAGGCGGGCATAGCTCTTACCCACAAAATCCGGCTGCGCCGACCACAGCGCCAGAGCGCCGATCGCATAGGTGAAACGGCTGCCGGGGACGACGAGACCGGCGTCTTCCAGCGCTTTCGCTTTCGCCTGATCGGCAGAGAAAAATACCTGAAAGGGCGCGCCGTGCTGAATCTGCGCAAAGATCTTCCCGGATGATCCGAACGACAGGCTTACTTTGTGCCCTGAATCTTTCTCGAACTGCGCCACGAGTTCTTTCATCGGCGCCATGAAGTTCGCCGCGACCGCCGCGTGAATCTGTTCCGCATGAGCTCCGCCGGCGACCCAGCAGCCCAGCACAACGGCAGTCAGCTTTTTTGGCAGTTTCATTATGAGGTCCCTGGTAGAGCTACGATCTGGTCATGGGCTGACGTTGAACCGCACTATAACGCGGCGAGCGGTCGTCAATCGACCGTGCTGGGGTTCGCGAAGCCAGCATCGCTGCCCGATCTCTGTCTGACCGGCGTGCTCTCCGCAAACAGCTCGTCCTGAGCGGCCTGGCTGATCGCGACCACGGCCGGATGCCGCAGCTTTCGTTCGGCGGAGATGGCGTAGTAGCGACAGCTGACCTCCCGCGCAGTGCCGGCGATCTCCACTCCATGTTGCCGGGCGGCCTGCGCATGAACCACAACCGGCGCGGGGAAGAGGCCGATGCCCTCCTGGCCAAAAGCCTTCATCAGGGCTGAATCGTCGAATTCCCCACGGACCTGCGGCTGGATGTTCAGCTGTGCGAACCAGCGTTCCAGCGCCGGGCGCATGCTGTTCTCCATCCCGGGCAGCAACATGGGAGCGCCGTCGAGAGAGTGGGGGAAGCCGTCGCGGATCTGCCCAGCAAGGTGGGGCGTGCCATAGAAGGCCACGGCACTTTCGCCCAGCAGGTGGCTAAAGCCCTTCACGCCCAGCTCGGGGGGCAGCGGCCGGTCGGCAATGACCAGATCGATCTCGTGAATCGCCAGTTCTGCAAACAGCTGTTCCAGTTTGTTGGCGAAGGACTGCAGCCGGAGCGGTTCGGCAATCTGCATGGCCGGGGCGAGTAGACGATAGGCGAGCGACTTGGGGATCACGTCCGATACGCCGACCCGGAACAGCAGTTCGCCTTGCTCATGTCTTCCTTTAATGACCGCTTCCAACTCCTTGCCCAGATTGAATATTTCCTCGGCATGACTGAAAACAAGACGGCCGGCGGGGCTCAACTTGAGGCGGCGCCCGCTGCGCTCGAACAGCTCCACCCCGAGACTCCTGGCCAGTTCATTGACCTGACCGCTGATGGTCTGAGGCGTGAGATTCAGCTCTTTCGCCGCGCGGGTGATGCCGTCGTGCCTTGCGACGTTCCAGAAATAGTAGAGCTGTTTGTAGTTGATCATGCTGCTTGGGTCGTGTCAGTTGGAGATGATCCAATTGTCAGTCTGTAACGTACGATAGATCAACAATATTCGAATTTATTTTCGGCAGTCCAAGCGCCAGAATGGTCGCCCACGACCGGACTGATCAGTTCAGCCCCCAGGTACTCAGCGAGACATGCACGCTTCAGATCAACTGTTGGAAGACTCTTTGCTCCTCACCAGCGCCTCTGCCAAGGTACTTTCGCCCACCGATTCTGCCATCCAGCACGCCGCGGCCATTCTAAAGGCTGGCGGCCTCGTCGCTCTCCCGACCGAGACGGTATACGGCCTTGGCGCCGATGCGGAGAGTGAAACGGCTGTAGCAGCCATTTTTGCCGCCAAAGGACGTCCTGCGGACCACCCGCTGATCATCCACCTGGCCAGCGCGCAACTGATGACGGACTACGCCCGGGATATTCCCGCTCAGGCCTGGCGACTTGCTGGGCGTTTCTGGCCGGGCCCTCTCACCCTCATTCTCAAGCGCAAACCCGGCGTTTCCCATCTGGTAACGGGTGGTCAGGACACGGTCGGCCTGCGGATTCCTGCGCACCCCGTGGCTCAGAAGCTCTTGAAAAGCTTCGGTCGCGGTATCGCAGCGCCTTCGGCCAACCGCTTCGGGCGAATCAGCCCGACCCGCGCCGGCCACGTGGTCAGCGAACTGGGCGGGCAGGTCGATTGCATTCTGGACGGCGGGCCCTGCACTGTGGGTCTCGAGTCCACCATTCTTGACTTGAGCGGAAGCGAGCCGCGGGTGCTGCGTCCCGGGGCCATCGGCGCGCTTGCGCTGGCCCGCGAGCTGGGTGTCGAGCCCGGTCGGGGAAGCAGCGGGGCGCCGCGAGTCTCCGGTAGCTTACCCAGCCATTATGCGCCGTCTACGCCACTGCGCCTGGTGGATTCCAGGGATTTGATCGAGCTGGCGATGCCCGGCAAGGAGTCACTTGCGGTAATGGCGCTTCAGCCGGCGCTGACTACCCGCGAGCAGGTGCACTGGCTGAGCATGCCCGCCGAGGCGCAGGAGTACGCCCGACAACTCTTCGCCCGCTTGCGGGAACTGGACGAGCAGGGCCATGCCTGTATTTATGTGGAGCGTCCACCCGCGGGTGCGGAGTGGGATGCGGTACACGATCGCCTGATCCGTGCGGCCACGCGGGCGGGCAGTGAAAAGACGGGGGAAAGAGGATGAAATACTTGGTGCTGTTGCGCAGTTGCGCATTGCTCGAGCAAATCAGGGACGATCTCGATGCGCTGTTTTCCCGCTTCCTGCCCGGCGAGCCGGGTGAGGATCACCTGCTCGGCATCTGGGTCGATCCGGCACTCGCGACCGATCCATCCCCTTTGCTGAAGGAAGGCGAAATCATCGTGGCGGAAACGATCGGGCTTGCCGGCCATTGGCTCGCCTGCGGTTTCGAACCAGTGGGTACCGATCTGAGCCGTCACGCGCTGATGACTATTCTGATGAGCAGAACCGAAGAGAGCGGCATCGGCCGCAGACAGTTCATTCCTGTTTATCCGGATTCCTGCGATCGCGATGCCTTGCTGGCGGACCTGGAGCTGCTGAGCTCGTCGGCAGGCCGCTTGCTTGCAGAGCCGTGGCTCCAGGATAGCGACGGGTGTTTGAAGCGCAGCAGTGGACGTGATCGGGCGTGATTTAAAGTCTTCTTTAAAGTGTTGCCTCAAACGCTTGAGAAATCAGGAAACGAACTAAAAGAACAGCTTGCTATGATCGACCCCATCATCCTCTTTTTCATTCTCGGCATTGTCGCTGGACTGGCGCGCTCCGAGCTGCGCTTACCCGCGCAGATCTACGATTTCGTGAGCATCCTGTTACTCCTGTCCATCGGCTTGAAAGGGGGCGTGGAGCTGGCCAAGCAGCCTTTCGGTGCCCTTGCGCCGCAGGTGCTGGCGGTTTTGCTGATGGGGCTGTCGCTGCCCCTGGTGGCCTTCCCCGTCCTGCGCTACCTGGGACGTTTCAAGCGCGCGGACGCCGCTTCCATTGCCGCGCACTACGGCTCGGTGAGCGTGGGCACCTATGCGGTGGCCGCTGCCTACATGGCCAGCAACGGCGTCAGCTTCGAAGAGCATATGCCCCTGTTGCTGGTGATTCTGGAAATTCCCGCCATCGTGGTCGGCATTCTGCTGGCGCGGGGGCTGCGCCGCGACATGCAGTGGGGGCTCGTTACCCATGAGATTTTCGCGGGCAAGGGCATCATGCTTTTACTTGGTGGCCTGGTGATCGGCTGGGTTGCGGGTCCGGAGGGGCTGGTGCCGCTGGAGCCCCTGTTCATCGATCTCTTCAAGGGCATTCTTGCGCTCTTCCTGCTGGAGATGGGTCTTATCGCCGCCTCGCGAATCAGCGCACTGCGCTATCACGGCCCATTTCTGGTGGTATTCGGAATCGGCATGTCCCTGTTTTCCGCGGTGGTCGGCGCCGGGCTGGGCGTTGCACTCGGCCTCTCGCCGGGTGGCACCGCCATGCTTGCCACGCTTGCCGCCAGTGCCTCGTACATTGCAGTTCCCGCCGCAATGCGGATCTCGGTACCGGAGGCGAATCCGACCTTGTCGCTGACGGCTTCACTTGGGGTAACCTTTCCGTTTAACGTACTGATCGGTATCCCCCTGTACTACGAGATGAGCCTCCGGATTCATTCGGCGTTTGGAGCTTAGGGCATGAACGACAATAACACTCGCACACTGCTGACCATCATCACCGAGGCTTCGCTGGAAGGCCGGTTGCTGCCCGAATTGGAAAAGCTCGGCGCTCAGGGCTACACCATCACCGACGCGCGCGGCAAGGGCAGCCGTGGTGCCCGGGATGCGGACTGGGATGCTGACAGCAATATCCGCATCGAAGTGATCTGCAGTCGCGCCATTGCCGAGGCAATTACCGCGCGACTGCAGGAGAAGTATTATGACAACTTCGCGATGATCATTTTCAGTCACGACGTGTCGGTACTGCGCCCGGAAAAATTCTGAAGTCGTCGGCGGCGCACCGGCCGCCGCGAATCGCTTCACTTCTCATCACCCAAACACTTTTCTGTCGCGGTCTTCCTTTTATGTCCACGAAGCCGTTCAAAGCGCCCGACGAAAACTACACGGGGCGTACTGCCGTGCTGGCTACGATGCACAGGAAGCAAGCCGCCATCGCTCCCGTCTTCAAGTCGCGCCTGGGTGTGAACATACGGGTCCCCGCGGGGATCGATACCGACGCCCTGGGGACTTTCACCGGGGAAATAGCCCGTCGGGGCGATATCAGGGAGGCAGCTCTGGCGAAGGCGCGACTCGGCATGGCGGCTACAGGCCTGCCGCTGGGCATCGCCAGTGAAGGCGCCTTCGGCCCTCATCCAAGCATTCCCTTCGTGGCCGCCGGCATGGAGTTGCTGATCTTCGTGGATGACGAACGCGGCATCGTCATCTCCGAGCATCTGCTGGACGAACACACAAACTTCTCCCATGTCACTGTCGCGGCTCCCGAGTTGGTCGAGCACTTCCTGTCGAAGGTAGGCTTTCCCGCGCACGGCCTGGTGGTGAGCCCGAACGCACCGATTGCGGCGACACCGGCCGATTCGATGCAACCCGACAGGATGCAAAAAGGAGTCAGGAATCGAAGGGAGCTGAACGAAGCCATCAAGGCGAGCGTCGCCGCTTCGGCTGACGGCGAAGCACTGGTGCAAACCGACATGCGCGCCCACCAGAACCCCACCCGGATGGCGGCAATCGGCCGGCTGGCGGATCGTCTGGCCGAACGCATTCTCTGCCATTGTCCTGCCTGCAGCATGCCCGGATTCGGACGCGTGGACATTGTGGCCGGACTGCCCTGTGAGTCCTGCGGCTGCCCGAGTACACTGGTGGCCGCCGAGATATTTGGCTGCGTGGTTTGTGAGCACCGGGAAAATCGCCCGAGAGCGGACGGCCTGCAATTTGCGGAACCGCAGTGGTGTTCACTATGCAACCCGTAGATTTTGCCACTCCATTCGGTCTGACAAGGATTCTGAATGCCAACGACAAGGCCTGCCTGGCATACCCTCACCATCCCCGAAACCGCCGAAGCCCTTGAGGCAGACCGGGAAGATGGCCTCAGCGACAGCGAGGCAGCCTCGCGACTGGAAAAGTTTGGCGAGAACCGTCTCGACGAAAAACCGCCCCGTCCCACCTGGCTGAAATTCCTCGACCAATTCAGAAGCTACCTCGTCATCGTTCTGATCGGGGCGGCGCTGCTCGCCTGGGCCATTGGCGATCTGAAGGATGCGGTGGTGATCCTGGTCGTGGTCGTGTTCAACGCGATTCTCGGCTTCTATCAGGAGCACCGTGCCGAACAGACGCTCGCCGCGCTGAAAAACATGCTCGCGGCGAGAGCCCGGGTGCGCCGCAATGGACAGCTGCAGGAATTGGATACCGCTCAACTGGTGCCCGGTGACGTGGTATTGCTGGAAGCGGGCGATCGCGTGCCGGCGGACGGCCGCTTGCTGGTCGCGCATAGCCTGGAAGTGGATGAAGCGGCATTGACCGGGGAATCCCACCCCGTGGGCAAGTTCATCGACGCCTTGCCCGAGGAGGATCTGCCGCTGGGCGATCGGACCAGCACGCTCTACATGAACACCGTAGTGACCCGGGGTCGGGCGGAAGTGATGGTGACCGCCACCGGCATGAACACCGAGATGGGGCGACTCGCCGGGATGATCGCGGAGACCCCGGAATCCCAAACCCCCTTACAGCGCCAACTCGATGCCCTCGGCAAGCGACTGGCGGCCATTGCCGGCGCCGTGGTCGTGGTGCTGTTCGCGATTCGGATCATGACCGGCGCGGAGCTGGTGGAAGCGGCAATGACCGCAGTGGCGCTGGCGGTAGCGGCGATTCCTGAAGGCCTGCCGGCGGTGGTTACTGTCACCCTGGCCATTGGCATGTGGCGAATGGCACAGAACCGCGCAATTCTGAAGCGATTGTCGGCGGTGGAAACCCTGGGTTCCACCACGGTCATCTGTTCCGACAAGACCGGCACCCTGACTTTGAATCAGATGACGGCTCGGGCGGGCTGGTATGTAGGACGCCGCTTCACGGTAAGCGGAGAGGGCTATGAAGCCGAAGGTGCGATCGACTGTGGCGGTGAAGGCGCCTGCGATCTTAAAGCCCTGTTGCTGCCGATGGCCCTCTGCAACGAATCCAGGGTTCGGGACGCGCAACTGATCGGCGATCCCACCGAGGGAGCACTCTACGTGCTCGCGCAGAAAGGCGGGATCGATCCCGAGACGGAGAAAAAAGAGCGCCCGCGTATTGCCGAAATCCCTTTCGATTCCGCCTACAAATTCATGGCCACCTTTCACCAGCGTGGCGATCAGGTGGACATGTACATCAAGGGCGCGCCCGATGTGCTGTTGAAGCACTCCGGCAATTGGCTGTCCGTGGACGGGCCGCGGCCGCTCGATGACAAGCAGCACGAAGAAATCGTCGCCGCCAATACCACGCTGGCGGACCAAGCCCTGCGAGTACTGGCGGTAGCCCATCGCGAAATTCCCGCGCAGGAATTCGATCCCGATGGCGAATTGCATCACTGGGCGGACAATTGGACTTTCCTCGGTCTTGCGGGTCTGATGGACCCGCCGCGCTCCGAAGCGAAGCAGGCCATCGAGCGTTGCGCGAAAGCCGGTGTGCAGGTGAAGATGATCACGGGCGATCACAAACTTACCGCCGCCGCGATCGCTCGCGAGCTTGGCCTCAAGGGCGATGTGGTGAGCGGAGCCGAGCTGGACGACATGGCCGAAGGCGAACTGGCCCGGCGAATCAACGACATCACGGTATTCGCCCGCGTTGCTCCCCAGCACAAGGTAAAAATCGTCAAAGCACTGAAAGCGGACGGTCACGTTGCAGCGATGACCGGTGACGGCGTCAATGATGCGCCGGCGCTGAAGGCGGCCGACATTGGCGTGGCCATGGGGATCACCGGCACAGAGGTCACCAAGGAAGCGGCCACGCTGATTCTCACCGACGACAACTTCGCCACCATAGTGCGCGCAGTGGAAGAGGGGCGGGTTATCTATGACAACATCATCAAATTCGTGCGCTTCCAGTTGTCCACCAACATCGGCGCAATCCTCACGGTGCTCGCCGCAACACTGCTGATGATGCCGACACCGTTCACGGCCATTCAGCTGTTATGGATCAATATCATCATGGACGGTCCGCCGGCGATGACCCTCGGCATCGAGCCGGCAAGGCCGGGCCTGATGCGCGATCCCCCGCGCGAACCAGGTGGACACATACTGAACGGACGGCGCTTGCTGCGGCTGGTGTTCTATGGGGCCACGATGATGGTTGGCACCCTGGCGATGTTCAGCTACGGCATGAGTCAGAACGGCGGCGCCTATGCGCTGACACTGGCCTTCACTACATTTGTGTTGTTCCAATTCTTCAACGTCTTCAACGCGCGCGCCGAACATCGCAGCGCCTTCAATCGCAACTTTTTTCAAAACGGCAAACTGTGGCTGGCGGTTTTCAGCGTGGTGCTGTTGCAGATCGTGGTCGTCCATTGGCCCCCGGCGCAGGACATCTTCAACACCACGGACCTGACGCTGGGAGACTGGTTGCTCGTCACGCTGGTGGCATCAACTGTGCTGCTTTTCGACGAGGTGCGGAAACTCATTTGGCGGATCTTCGGATGGCGGTGGTGACTTTCGGACTGGGTGCAAGGAAGGAAGAGGATGAGTAGCAGTATGGAAATTCTCGTGAATGGAGTCACTTTGGAGTCTTGCATCGGCGACATCGCCAATCAGCAGGACATGGACGCCGTGGTAAATGCTGCCAACGCGCAACTACAAACCGGCAGCGGAGTAGCGGGAGCGCTGCATCGCGCCGCCGGGCCCGGCCTCGCAGAGGAGTGTCGGGCCTACGCCCCGATTCAACCCGGGGATGCAATAATTACCAGCGCGCACAATCTTCCCAACCGCTACGTCATCCATTGTCTCGGTCCGGTATACGGCCGCGATGAGCCGGCGGATGAGTTGCTCGCCTCCTGCTATCGCCGCGCCTTGCAGCTCGCGGAAGACAATTCGCTCTCTTCGCTTTGTTTTCCCGCCATTTCCACCGGCGCCTTCGGCTTTCCTCTCGAGGAGGCCACTGAGATTGCCGTTAACACCGTGCGCGAAGTCATCGCCGAGCGATCCACGCTGAAGCGCATCCGCTTTATTCTGCACGATGAAAATGCACTCCAGGTCTACACGCGGAAGCTGCAAGCCATCCGAAGCTGATGGCGCGCGTGAGGTGGACAGAACCGCCAGATCAGGATTGATACTTGCATCGCTTCCCCGCACCAGTCCCTAGTGAATTCTTGAGGAGAAAGCATCTATGCAAGTACGTGAAATCATGACTCCCAATCCCGCCTGTTGTACACCCAATACAAGACTGCAGGACGCGGCCAAGCTGATGGCGGAGCGCGACTGTGGAGAGCTGCCGATCATCGATGATGACGGCAAACTGGTGGGCGTCGTCACCGACCGCGATATTTGCTGCCGCGGGGTAGCCAGAGGTCCCCATCCCGAACAGGCGGATGTTCGCGAATGCATGACGAGTCAGGTGGATACCGTGAGACCGGAAGACGATGTGGATGCCTGCTGCCAGCTGATGGATGAGCATCAGATCCGCCGTGTTCCCGTTGTGGATGAGGAGGGCAAGTGCTGCGGCATTGTCTCGCAGGCAGATATCGCCCGCGAATTCGGCAATTCGAAAACCGGAAACATCGTCCGCGATATTTCCCGCCCCTCTCGTGAAGCATCGAGCCCGGCTCATTGATCCCGTAACACCGCTTCGGCAGCGCCGGAGCGGTTTGCCATCGGAGTGCAAACCATGACTCACTCACCCGGCCACCAGAAATGGCCCGAACACAAGGTCGAGGAAAAGCCGCTAAAGCAGAAAGTGCAGGTCGCTGTTGGCGATCAGGTAGTCGCCGAATCCGCTTCCGTCGTCGAAGTCGATGAAGACAACCACCCGCCGCGCTTCTATGTTCGCCGCGACGATGTACACATGGAAATGCTCGAACCGTCCAACACCCGCACCAAATGCCCTTTCAAGGGAGAGGCGCATTACTACAACCTGGCCTTGGACGGCAGAATCATCGAAGACGCTGCCTGGACCTATGAAAACCCCTACGATGAACATGAAGCACTGAAGGGGCTGGTCGCCTTTCACGACGACAAACCAGGCATCGAGGTGCGGCGCAGCGGCTGATTCGAAGCGACGAGCCAAACCATGGAGGAGGGCGTGTCGACAGTCTGGATCGGAATGCTGGCCGGCTTCATCGCAACGGCTGTATTGTCCGTGTTCATGCTGATGCAGAGCGCAATGAAGCTGATGCCGCAAATGCAGATGATCCCGATCCTCGCGAGCGTGATGGGCACCAATCGCGTGATGGGCTGGCTGGTCCATTTTCTAATGGGCACCGTGGTTTACGGCGGTTTTTACGGCTGGCTCTTCGTTCCCGCGGTAAACGACTACGAGTTCTGGATTCCAGGTCTCGCATTGGGTCTGATCGGCTGGTTGCTGGCGATGGTGACAGTAATGCCCATTGCGGGCAAAGGCGCTTTTGCGATGAACGCAGGCGTGATGGCTCCGATGATGAGTCTGCTCATGCACGTGGTTTTCGGCGTTTTGCTGGGCTGGATCTACGGACTAATCGTGACGATGAGCTAGCCCGACGGGTCATAGACCTGGGAACGGCAACCAGCCGGGCAGCTAGGCCTTTGTCTGATTCTCCGCGTCCTTGAGAGGGGCAATTACATTCCGCCGCAAGGCCTCCTTGATCATCTCTGCGCTCGGCGCTCGGGACAGACCGTCCGGGCCCGGATAAAGCCGGCAACTATTTGCTTCCTGACGCGGCTCCTGGCCGCCGACATCGCGACCTTCCACCAGAATGGTCGGAGAGCCGAAATCCTTGGCATGATCGGGAAGCCCCGGGTCGCTCTGCTCCCATTCGGACCATTCTGCGCCCATGTTCAGACTGCTCAGGGCTTCGACCAAGGCATGGCGTGCTTCCTGAAGACCGGGACAACCTTGCTGGTAAATCAATTCCACGCTCATCGCAACACTCCTAGAATTTGTTCCGCATTCGACCGCGACTCGAGGCCTCAGTTTTCGTGGATCGTTCAGAAGTGAGAGTTCAACGGTTGCGATGAGCAACGGTAGTTCGCCGGCCGGGCTGAGCTGCTCGATAGCAACTGAGCTGAATGGGAGGCTGGAAGCTCAGCCGGAATGGAGGCGAAAAACTCTTGCAGTTGAGCCAGAGAAATTGGCTTTACGAGATGGTTTTGGAAGCCCGCCTCGCGGGAGCGCAGACGATCGGATGATTGCCCGTAGCCGGTGATCGCACAGAGATGCACATCGGTAAACGAGGCACGCAGCTGTCGCCCCAGTTCGTATCCATCGACAACCGGGAGACCGATATCGAGCAAGGCGATTTCCGGTTTGAAGCGCCTGGCCTCCGACATCGCCTTGGGTGCGTCCTCCGAAGTTCGCACCTCGAAACCCAGCAAACGCACGAGCTCTGCCATCATCTCAAGCGCGTCGACGTTGTCGTCGACGATCAATACCCGTCTTTTCGCTTTCTCGTCAACGACTGCTTCCATGGACAGCGGTAGGTCGGCACCGAGCGAACTATCGGAAGCGGCAGGGAGGTGGATCGTAAACTGCGATCCTTCACCAAGCTTGCTTGTTACGTCCACCGAACCTCCGTGCATGTCCACCAGGCTGCGCACAATCGCAAGCCCAAGTCCCAGTCCGCCGCCGGCGCGGTCAATGGATTGGCTACTCTGCACGAACAACTCGAAGATTTGCGGCAGTAGCTCCGGGTGAATGCCGCGTCCATTGTCTTTTACTTTCAATGCAATCCTGTCGCCGTCGCGCCAGGCGCTGACAAAGATATCAGCATGGGGCGGCGAATGTTTGGAGGCATTGGTCAACAGATTCGATAGGATCTGTGCAATTCGTTTGCGATCTCCGTGGACCGGCAGACCGCTTGACGAGATGTCCACGTGCAACGATTGCTGGGCGCGTTCCAGCATCGGACTGACGATCTCGATGCCTGCGGCTACTGCGTCGGCGAGCTCCATGGCTTCACGATTCAAATCCAGCTTGCCCTGGGTGATTCGCGACACATCCAGCAGATCGTCGACCAATGAACTAAGATGATCCACCTGCCGCTCGACAACCTCGAATTCACGCTTGAATTGCTGCTCCGCACCCTGCAGTCGCAGCACTTGCAGCGCGGTGGATATGGGTGCCAAGGGGTTGCGCAGTTCGTGCCCGAGCATGGCAAGAAATTCGTCCTTGCGGCGGGCCGCTTCGCGGTAGCTCGCTTCCGCCTCGCGCAGGCGCTCCGCGATCTGGTGCTCGCGGTTCATCGCCGCCTGAACCCGCTGGAGGTCGGCTCGGGCGGCGGTCAGTGCCGCACTTTCCAGCACATCCCACCGATCGCCACGTCGGGTGATGGTGAACTGGTGATTGCCGATGACATCCAGTACGTCGCTGGGGCTGCATCGATTTGTGCAATAGCTGCAGAGAGCAACGATGCGGCGACCCCGAAAAGCCTGGCAGACCTTGGATTCGTACTCACTGAAAGACGCCCAGTCCTGACGCTCCAGCCAGTATGTATTGCCGGTCAAGCGAAGTCCGCGATAGCCGTTGGCCAGCGCCTGCTGCTCGCGCTCCCGCCAGCTCTCCAAGGTCTGTTCCGCCGTTTGACCGGCGCTGCGCTGATACCATGCCTGGTGATCGATGATCTCGATCTGGCCGCGACGCTCGCGCTCGGCGAGATCGGGTACGACCGCCTGCAATGCATCGCGTGCGGCATCAGTAGGAAAGGGATCGGAAGTAACCCAGAGACAGGCTTCGTTGTGATCGATGCCAGCTTTGAAGAAGGGGATCAGGACATCGGCAAGCTCATTGCCGTCGTCATAAAAGTGACAAAAATGCGAGCCCCAGGCAATGTCTCCCAGGCCGGGCACTCCGCCGGGAGTGATCTCTTGTGCCTGCGCAGTCATAGGTACTCCAAATGGCCGAAAGGCCCTAGACTGGCGAGAGAGGCGTGTAAAACCCGCCGACAGGGGACTCATGAAAACGTCGGGGACTATAACAGACGACCGGTTGCTAAGAAAGACTGCTTAATGACATGGATCAATGCGAACAGCTTTTGTCAGCCTCTACGGCGCGCTTTCCTTCAAATCAGTTGGGCTGGATGCCAGAAGTGGATCGTAGAGATCACCGAAAAGGTCGTGCAGCTTGATCTTGTAATCTTCGCTGCCGGATACATCGAAGTCCTTCCAAGGCACGATGTAAAGAATTTGCGGTAATTCCTTGTTCGCTTTGATGCGGGTGGTTTCCAGTTTGATCTTACTTTTATCCTCATTGCCGTGGAAATGAAGTGTAGAACGGCCACTAATACGAGAACTCTTCTCTTGTTCGATCTCCGGCCGCAGTGAGCGTTTGAGCTCCGCCGTCCAAGCGGCAGTGGCGAGATAACGCCGTAGTGCTCCGCCGCGCCAGCTTCGTCCTAGTAGAAATTTCGTAGAGAAGGGAGAGTTGATGCGCAAGGCATAGTTATCGCCTTCCGATAACATCGCTCCGATCGGCGCGGGTACTCCCTTTCGTTGTGCAGCCGGAAAAGAAAAGTGACGTGACCAGAAGGCGAGCCAAGTTAGACCACGCGCATTGGTTACGATAAATCTCCAACCTTTTTCTTTGGTTGTAACGTACCGCACCGCGCACAGCGTTGCTTTCCACGATCCATTTACTGCGGGGCGTAATAGCTGATGCGAGATAGATGAACAAGAATTAATAGGCAATCGAACTGCGGCGCTGGGTTCGGGAGCCTTTCATGAAAGCGCTGAAGTGGTGGCGTGGTTCTGTTATCACCGTGGAGGTTCCCAATCCGGGCTTAGCCCCCAGGAAGGCGATGGTGTGCCGGACTAAACTTGTCTTACCTTGAATCGTCGCCCCTTGATTTTGCCGTCAAGCAGTCTTGCCAAAGCTTTATCAGCCTGATTGATGTCCAGACTGACGAAAGCCCTCACGTCGGAAATGTCGATTTTGCCCACGGCACTGGCTGGAATGCCCGCATCACCGGTGAGTGCTCCGAGAATATCCCTGGGCCGAATCTTGTCTTTGCGACCACCGGCGACCTCGAGCGTCTTCTTGCTCGGCAACATGCTGAACTGTTCATCGATAGTGAGCTCATCAGTCGTTTGGACCTTCAGCCTGCTCCCCTGATAATGCGCAATTTTGTCGAGCTTGTGGCGTTCGTTTTCCTCGAGCAGGCTGACTGCCAATCCTTCCTTGCCAGCCCGCGCCGTGCGACCGATTCGGTGCACATACACTTCAGAGTCTCTCGGTAAATCGTAGTTGATCACCGCGGGCAGGTCTTCAACGTCAAGGCCACGGGCGGCCACGTCGGTAGCCACCAGAATATTGCAACTCTGGTGCTTGAACTGCGTCAGCACCTGGTCGCGCTCTCTTTGCTCAAGATCGCCGTGCAGGGCCTTGGCATTGAAGCGGCGGCTGTCGAGGTATTTGGCTACTTCCTCGGTGGTCTGCTTCATGTTGCAGAACACTACTGCCGAAGGCACCTGGATGTGCTTCAACACGCGAATCAGATCATCGAGCTTGTTTTCTGCTTTGCAGAGGAAAAATCGCTGGCTGATAACCTCCGTTGTGAGTTGCGATTCAACCGCTATTTGTTCGGGCTCGCGTTGAAACTTCGCGCTCAGTGCCTTGATGTTTTCCGGGAAGGTGGCGGAAAAAAGCAGGCTTTGCCGGCTTTCGGGTGTATAGCCGATGATGGTTTCCATGTCCTCCATGAAACCCATGTCCAGCATGCGATCCGCTTCATCCAGAACCAGGGTTTTCACCGCCGACAGATCCAGTGTTTCCTTGCGCAGGTGATCCTTGATGCGTCCCGGTGTGCCCACCACCACGTGGGCGCCGTGTTCGAGCGATCCTATCTGCGGACCGAGGGGCTGACCGCCGCAGAGAGTGACGACTTTGATGTTCTCCTGATAGCGAGCGAGGCGGCGAATTTCCGCAGCAACCTGGGTGCTCAGTTCGCGAGTAGGGCAGAGCACCAGTCCCTGTACTCCGAAATGCCGGGGGTTCAACTTGAGCAACAGCGGTATCGCGAACGCGGCCGTTTTACCGCTGCCGGTTTTGGCCTGAGCGATCAGATCCCCTCCGGCCAGCGCCAATGGCAATGCCTGAGCCTGGACGGGAGTCATCGAGTGATAGCCCATGTCGCTCAGGTTGCTGAGCAGGGCGGGTGGTAGTTCGAGATGGGAAAAAGATTGCGTCGTCACGGGTCACTCGGGTCTGGAATTGGCGGGGCAGTATATAGGCCCTGGAGCCCCGATGTTGAAGACGCTTCTAAAAAGACGGCCCGACAGGTAATCTAGCGGCTCGCCCCAAGTCAGACTTGGCAATAAAAAGCAGGCAGAACAATTACTTGACGATTATTTCTCCAGTTCTTTCGAACCACCGCAGCACGATTCTGCCTGTGCGTCCCTCAAGCTCAGCCATTCCGCTCTGATCTTTTCCTGACGTCAGCACACCTACACCCACGAAAGGCCTTTATGAAGATACCAAAACGACTGCAACCCCTCGTCGACGACGGCATGATCGATGAGGTCATCGCGCAGTTGATGAGCGGCAAGGAAGCGCAGGTTTATATCGTTCGCTGCGGCGAGAACATCCGCTGCGCCAAGGTATACAAGGAGGCCAATCAGCGCAGCTTCAAGCAGGCGGTGCAGTATCAGGAAGGGCGTAAAGTCCGCAACAGCCGCCGGGCGCGGGCCATGTCCAAGAAGACCCGCTACGGCCAGAAGGAACAGGAAAACGCCTGGGTGAGCGCAGAAGTGGATGCGCTTTATCAACTGTCGCGAGCGGGGGTACGAGTACCGCAGCCCCGCGGCTTTATCGACGGCGTTCTGCTGATGGACCTGATTCAGGATGCCGATGGACACGCCGCGCCGCGGCTCGACGATGTGGAGCTGACGGCCGAGCAGGCTCGTGAATACCATTCGCAAGTCATCGGCGACATTGTCCGCATGCTTTGCGCCGGTCTGGTCCATGGCGATCTGTCGGAATTCAATGTGCTGCTCGATGAGCAGGGCCCGGTCATCATCGATCTGCCGCAAGCCGTGAATGCGGCCAGCAATAATAGCGCCGCCATGATGCTAGAACGCGACGTCAACAATATGCGGGCCTACTTCGGCCGCTTTGCGCCCGAGTTGCTGGCAACCGATTACGCCAAAGAAATGTGGCAGCTGTACGAAGACGGCGATCTGCATCCGGAGATCACGCTCACTGGTCTCTTTGAGCACGACTCGGTCAATGCCGACATTGCCGAACTGATGGCGGTCATCGATGCCGCCAGAGAGGAAGAGGAAGATCGTCTGGCCCGGGAACGTGCCAACGACGAAGACTAGGCGATGGGCGTGGATCGTGTGAACGGCTGTTTGTGACCGGCTATTGTTGAAGAGCGGCGGCGAACTCCCGCGTAGCGAAAAGGCCTACCGGTGTGGGATGGCTGGAAGGCGCCAGCAACTCGATCAGTTGTTGCATGCGTTCCTGGTGCGAAAGGCTCTCAAGTTCCCGATGTAACTCGTTGATCTCAGGGACTTCTAATCCCCTGCAATCAGCTTCGGTGATCACAGTTCGCGAGCGATAGGGTCGGAAGCTCTGGCGGCGGCGCGCCCCGTCCTTGCCAGCCATCGACATGGTGGTGGAACTGCCCTTCGTTCCCTCGATTCGCTCACCGGCTATCCAGTCCTGCAGCAGCTGCTTCTCATAGCCGTTGAAAACACCCGCCATAGCCGCCCGTGGGCCGTCAATCAACTGCCAGAAGCGGCTGTTTCGGGGATCTTCGTTGCGTTTTATCCAGCCGATCGATTGCAGCGCAGCAAGGAAGTCAGCGCATTGCCCGGGCGTTTCCAGCCATTCATTTACAGTCCGACCTGCGATGCGGCAGTAGTCGGAGTGCAGGTTCTTACCAAAAGAGCCTTTTCGCTCCAGCATGGCGACAACTTCAGCGTCCAGATTAAACCCGTCGATGACATCCGTGCTGCCAATGCCAAGATTATTGAGCCGATAGCCTCGGGCAACCCGCTCGAGAAATTGCCCGGTACGGCCTGTAGCGGGAAGGCAGTCGAGGACGGATTGCACGGCCTTGCGCGCGTGCCCCGAGCTGGCATTGTCCACAGTCACATGCACTGTGAAGTAATAAGGATCGATGTCGAATTCCGCCAGCTCGAAGGCTGTGATCAGCAAGTGCAAAGGCAGTTGTTCGTAGCCGAGGTTGTAGCCGATCACCTCCGGCAGAAAGTCCTCGGCATTGTGAGCGAGCGCCAGTTGAATGGCCCCTTGCAGGTAGTGCTCGTCGCTCAGCTCAATCGGGGAATCGCAGCCGTTTTCGGCGAGCAGTCGCCGATATAAAACCACATGATTGTGGGCGGGATCGCCATCGCCGAGTTCTTCCAGATAGGTGCGAATCAGCGAATGAAAGCGGTGATCGCGCCAGTGCTGCAAGGTGCCGTAAAGCCAGGCTCCGTCCACCAGCTTGGTGGGGGCCACGCCCTGCAGAAAGGCCAAAGCGTGTGACTTGCAGCTGAAGTAACTGCGGGGCGCGCCGGCTTTGCGGGCCTTTAAGTAGTTCGCATAACGTGAGCCGACGGCGCTGGCCTTTTGTTCCATCCATGGAGCGAGTGACAGCGGGTCCATGGGCATATCGCAGGGAAGTTGTTCGGCCTCCCCGAGCTGCTGCTCGAGAAAACTGCGGGCACGTGTTGCTGCCGAATCCCTTGCTGCCGAATCAGTGCCGGATGCGACAAGGAGCAGCTCGTAGATGTCACGGGCGTTTTGAGTTGGAGTCAGAGTTTGCTTGGATCGTGGTTCATTCAATTGCGTTTTATGGAAAGCTTTTCCGCTCGACATCTTCGGGTACATCTCGATCGCCTTTCTGAGCGTGATAACGGCAAAGTGGCGAACGAAGCATTTTTCTATTCACCGACTTGATTTATCAGCATCAGATAGCATCTATCGGGCCAGTGTCGCGCTCTTCAGCGCCTTAGCTACAGGAATAGCTCAAGCACAACAATGCGAAATGGGCCCGTGCCACCCGGTCTTGGCCGACAACACCATCTCCTGTATATTTCCCCAGCTTTTTATCAAACGGACGTAGTACATGACATTCGACGCCATCAAGATCCGCGGCGCCCGCCAGAACAACCTCAAGAACCTCAACCTCGACATTCCTCTCGGCGAAATGGTGGTCGTCACCGGCGTCAGCGGTTCCGGCAAGTCCACGCTGGCCTTCGACACCATCTACGCAGAAGGTCAGCGCCGCTATGTGGAGACCTTCTCCGCCTACGCCCGCCAGTTTCTCGACCGCATGGACAAGCCGGCGGTGGACAACATCGAAGGCATCCCGCCGGCCATCGCCATCGAGCAGAACAACACGGTGCGCACCTCGCGATCCACCGTGGGCACCATGACCGAGCTCAACGATTATCTGAAGCTCCTCTATGCGCGGCTGGCTCATCTGTTCTGCCAGGGCTGTGGACGCGAAGTGGTTCTGGATTCACCCCAGACCATCGTCGAAGCCCTCTATCGTGACTGGCCGGACGCGCAGCGCCTGATGGTCTGCCTGCCCATCACTGTCCCCGAGACCTTGAGTGACGATGAGGTGATGCAACTGCTGAATCAGCAGGGCTACGCCCGCGTACACAGCCGCGAGGGCAAGCGCGTGGAAGTGGTGCAGGACAGGCTGAGATTGTCTGAAGACAACCGCGGCCGACTCACCGAGGCACTGGAAGTCGCTCTGCGCTTCGGCAAGGGTCATGTACTGGTCTATCCGCTCAATGAGGAGATGGAAGCGGGCACGCCGCTGCGTTTCTCGAGCCATCATCATTGCCCGAGCTGCGATATCAGCTACCCGGAGCCGACCGCCAGCCATTTCTCCTTCAACTCACCCATCGGCGCCTGCGAAAGCTGCCGCGGCTTTGGCCGTATCATCGGTGTGGACTGGGGTCTGGTGATTCCCGATGAAAGCAAAAGCCTGAAGGATGGCGCGATCAAGCCGATCCAGACACCGGCCAACGCGGACGTACAACGGGACCTGCTGAAGTTCGCGAAGAAGCGGGGTGTGGACATTACGACGCCCTGGGCGGAAATGAGTGATGACGACAAGGCCTGGGTGCTGGAAGGCGAAGGCCACTGGGACAAGGGCGTGTGGTACGGCATTCGCGGCTTCTTCGACTGGCTCGAGAGCAAGGCCTACAAGATGCACATTCGTGTGCTGCTCTCGAAATACCGCGCCTACACGCCTTGCCAGGCCTGCGGCGGGGCGCGCCTGAAACCGGAATCGCTGTGGTGGCGGGTCGGTTCGGCCGAGGCCGCCCAGGAAGCGCTTGGCGGACGGCAACGCTTCATGCCGGTGGCGGCGAGTCTTGCCAAAGAGCACTTCGACTTGCTGCCAGGTCTGAACATTCACGATGTCATGCGTCTGCCATTGGCTCGCTGTGCGCAGTTTTTCCAGCGGCTGGGCGAAGAAGCGGCTGATTCTGCAATCGATGAAGCCACCCGACTGCTGCTGGGCGAAATAAAGTCGCGCCTGAGCTATCTCTGCGAGGTGGGTCTCGATTACCTGACGCTCGATCGCCAGTCGCGAACACTGAGTGGCGGTGAAGTGCAGCGCATCAACCTGACCACCGCGCTGGGCACATCGCTGGTGAATACCCTGTTCGTGCTGGACGAACCCAGCACCGGTTTGCACCCGCGAGACATTCAGCGGCTGGTGAAAGTGCTGCAACGGCTGCGCGACGCCGGCAACTCCCTGCTGGTGGTGGAGCATGATCCGCAGGTGATCATGGCCGCGGATCGCATTCTCGACATCGGCCCGGGACCGGGCCGCAACGGCGGCGACATTCAGTTCTTCGGCACACCGAAGGAACTGCTGAAGCGGAAAAACAACGTCACCGCCAATTACCTGGCCGGCCGTGAACAGGTCAGCGCACCGGACTTGTCGGAAGTCGCCTCGGAAGATCTGTCGCTGACGATCCGCGGCGCGTCCGAACACAACCTCAAAAATATCGATGTGGACATTCCGCTCAAGCGACTGGTCTGCCTCACCGGCGTCAGCGGCTCGGGCAAATCCACCTTGATGCGCCAAGTACTTTATCCAGCGCTGCTGAAGCATTTCGGCGAACAGACCGAAGCACCGGGCGCGCACAAGGACATCGAAGGTCTCGAGCATGTGGATCGCGTGGTGCTGGTGGACCAGAGTCCCATCGGTAAAACCACCCGTTCCACACCGGCCACCTATGTGGGCGCCTTCGATGCGATCCGCAAACTTTTTGTCGCATCGCCATTGGCCAAGGAGCGCGGCTACACGCCGGGCACCTTCAGCTTCAACTCCGGCAACGGCCGCTGTCCGACCTGCCAGGGCAATGGCTTCGAGCATGTGGAAATGCAATTCCTCAGCGACGTCTACCTGCGCTGCCCGGACTGCGACGGCCGCCGCTTCCGCAATGAGATTCTGGAAGTGAAACTGCTGGGCGCCACAAATGGCAAGTCGCAGGCGGTGTCCATTTCCGACGTCCTGAAAATGACCGTTGCCGAAGCGCTCGACTTCTTCCGCGAGGAAGCGGACGTGCAACACAGCCTGCAACCGCTGGCGGACGTGGGTCTCGACTATGTGCAACTGGGCCAGGCCGTTCCGACCCTGAGCGGTGGTGAAGCCCAGCGTCTGAAGCTGGCAGGGCATCTGGCCGCTTCTTTTTCTGGGAAAGGCAAGGCGAGAGACAAAGAGCACATCCTCTTTCTCTTTGACGAGCCCACCACCGGCCTGCACTTTGCGGATATCGCCACGCTGATGGGCGCCTTCCGTCAGTTGCTCGCCGCCGGTCATTCGCTGCTGGTGATCGAACACAATCTCGATGTAATCCGCGCAGCCGACTGGCTGATCGACATCGGCCCCGAGGGCGGCGACGCTGGCGGACAGTTGATCGCCGAGGGCACGCCCGCGCAGCTGATGGCGAACAGCGACACCTTCACCGCCAAGGCACTTTGCGAATATGAAAAGTCGCTGAAAAAGGGCGCAGCGCTGCCGGCAGTGACCGCCAGTAAAAAGCGCAAGGCGAAATCCGAGCAGGTGATCAGCATTCATCACGCCCGCGAACACAACCTGAAAAACATCGACGTCACCATTCCCCGCGACAAACTCACCGTGGTTTCCGGCGTGAGCGGCAGCGGGAAGAGCACACTGGCCTTCGACCTGATCTTCGGTGAAGGGCAGCGCCGCTATCTGGAATCCCTCAACGCCTATGCGCGACAGTTCGTGCAGCCGGCTTCGCGCCCCGACGTGGATGCCATCTACGGTATTCCGCCGTCGGTGGCGATCGAACAGCGCACCAGCCGCGGCGGACGCAAGAGCACCGTGGCAACGCTTACCGAGATCTACCACTACCTGCGCCTGCTTTATGTGAAGCTCGGAACCCAGTACTGCCCCAGCTGCGATGTGGCCATCGAACCGCAAACGCCCGCCGCGATTCTGGCGCGAGTGCAGAAAGACTACCGCGGCAAGGAAGTGACCCTGCTCGCGCCGATGGTGGTTGCCCGTAAAGGTATCTACCGGGAGCTGGCCGAATGGGCAGCGCAGCGCGGCTATGCGCAGTTGCGGGTTGATGGCGAATTCCAGCCCACCGCCGACTGGCCCAAGCTGGATCGCTACAAGGAGCACGACATCGAGCTGCCATTGGCAACGGTAACCGTTTCACCGCAGAACGAACAGCAACTCAGTCAGGCCCTGAACGAAGCCTTGAACCTGGGCAACGGGGTGGTCATCGTTGCGCCGAGCGGCAAGGGCACAGGGAATGGAAAGGGCAAGGCGAAGGGCAAAGCCGGCGAGCGTCTGTTCTCCACCGAGCGCGCCTGTCCCAGCTGTGGCTGCGGTTTCGAAGAGCTGGACCCGCGTCTGTTTTCCTACAACTCCAAACACGGCTGGTGCGAAAGCTGTTACGGCACCGGCCTGGTCATGCGCGGCTTCGACGCCGAGCAAACCGGTGAGGAAAGCAACTGGCTGCCGGAAGACGGCGAAGAGGGCGGTCACGACAAGGTCTGCGCCAGCTGTGAAGGCCAGCGTTTGAATCCTACCGCGCTGTCGGTGCGCTTCCGCGATCGCTCCATTGCGGAACTGGCCGCCTTGCCCGTGGACACCGCCGAACAGTGGTTCGGCAAACTGAAACTGAAAGCAGCTGAGCAGGCCATCGCCCGCGATCTGCTGGCGGAAATGCACAGCCGTCTCAAATTCCTGCAGAAGGTGGGCCTCAATTACCTGTCTCTCGACCGCGCGGCACCGACCCTGAGTGGCGGTGAAGCGCAACGGATTCGTCTCGCCGCGCAACTGGGTTCCAGTCTGCAGGGCGTGTGCTACGTACTGGACGAACCCACCATCGGACTGCACACCCGCGACAATCGCAAACTGATCGAAACTCTTCGCGAGTTGCAGCAGCAGGGCAATACCGTGCTGGTGGTCGAACACGATGAAGACACCATTCGCGAAGCCGACCACCTCATCGACATGGGCCCGCGCGCCGGCGTTAACGGCGGCGAAGTGGTAGCCCATGGCAGCCTCGCCAGCGTGATGCGCAACAAGAGTTCGCTGACCGGGCAGATGCTGTCGAACCCGCTGCGACATCCCTTGCCGGATCTTCGCAACGCGGAAATGCGCGCGCTATGGCCAGAGGAAAAACTGACCATCGAAGGCGCAACCCAGAATAACCTCGTCAACATCGACGTGAACGTGCCTTTGCGGCAGCTCGTCGCCATCAGCGGCGTGAGCGGCAGTGGTAAAAGCACCCTGGTGCGCGGCGTTCTCTACCCGAACCTGAAATCCGCCATCGCCAGCAAGCGCAAGAAAAAGCACCAGTGGCAGGGCACAAAGGGGATCAGCGGCTGGGAAGGCATCGATCGCATTCTCGAAGTGGACCAGACCCCGATCGGCAAAACCCCGCGCTCCTGTCCCGCCACCTACATCGGCATCTGGGACACCATTCGCAAGCTGTTTGCCGGCACCGTGGACGCGAGACTGCGCGGCTACACCCCCGCACGCTTCTCCTTCAACGCCGGCGACGGTCGCTGCGACGCCTGCGGCGGCCAGGGCATGCAGAAGATCGAAATGAACTTCTTGCCCGACGTGCGCGTACCCTGCGACGTCTGCCACGGCTGGCGCTTCAACGACGAAACCCTGAGCGTACTCTACAAGGGCAAACACATCGGCGAAGTGCTGGCCATGAACATCGACGAGGCCGCCGCATTCTTCGAGCCCATCTCCAACGTGCATCACGCGCTGTGCCTGCTGCAGGACGTCGGCCTCGGCTATCTCACCCTCGGTCAGCAAAGCCCGACCCTCAGCGGCGGGGAAGCCCAGCGCATCAAGCTGGTGGCGGAGCTTTCCAAGGCCCGCATGACCCCGGAAGATGCCCGCGGCCGGGGTGCGCAGCACAACCTCTATGTGCTGGATGAACCCACGGTCGGACTGCACATGGCCGACGTGGAAAAGCTAGTGCGGGTACTCCACCGGCTGGTGGATGCCGGCAACTCGGTGTTGGTGATCGAGCACAATCTGGATGTGATTGCCGAGGCCGATTGGATCATTGATATGGGGCCGGAAGGGGGTAGTGGGGGAGGGAAGGTGGTTGCTCAGGGGGCGCCGGGGACGGTTATTAAGCGGAAGCGGTCGTTTACCGGCAAGTATCTGGCGGAGGTGCTGCAATAAGGCTACGTCCTGACATCCGTGACCCGCGTCGCCGGGCCGCGCCATCGATAATCTTATCGATGGCGCGGGACACATGCCCTGAGTGCCGGCCGTGGAGCCAACAGTTCAGGCGGAAAGCATGCTTCGACGCCTCTCTCCCGCTGCTCGCGTTAAAGGATCGCAGACAGTGGACTCTTCACGGCATTGCCGCCCATCTGCAAAACGTGCGTGTAAATCTGGGTGGTCTGAACGTCTCTGTGACCTAACTGATCCTGAACGGTTCGTATATCCGCCCCGGCCGCCAGCAGATGGGTGGCGAATGAATGCCGCAGGGTGTGCGGTGTCACGGTCTTTTTTAGCCGAGCCTTTCTGGCGGCGGCCTTCACAGCTTTTTGCAATCCACTTTCATCGACGTGGTGACGACGCCAAAGCCCCGATTCCGGATCGAGGCTGAGCCGTTCCGAAGGAAACAGATAATGCCATCCCGATTCCTTGTTGGCGGCTGGATATTTGAAACGCAGCGCCGTGGGCATCCAGACGCCTGCATAATCAGGGTTCTTCAGATCGATCGCCCAAATCTTTTCCGCCGCTGCAACCTGACGACGCAATAAAGGGACAACTTCCGGAGCCAAGGTGACGGTCCTGTGTCGTCCGCCTTTGCCATTCCACACGCGTATGCAGCGGTATTCGAAATCTACATCCTTTATTCTCAGACGCACCGCTTCCATCAACCGCAAGCCGCTGCCGTACAAGAGCGCAGCCGGCAAGTAGTGCCTCGGGTGCATAGAATTCAGCAAGGCTTTCACTTCGTCTGGGGTCAGCACGACGGGAAGCTTTCGCGGAACCTTACTGGAGACATAACTTAGACGCAGTGAGAGCGGCCGCTTTATCACTTCTTTGTAGAGGAAGTTCAGGGCATTCAGAGCAAGTGCCTGGGTCTGTGCGGCGACGTTTCTTTTCAACACCAAGTGAGTCAGGAAGGCTTCTACCTCGGTGTCGCCCATACTCGAAGGGTGGCGTTTGCCATGAAAAACAATGAAAAATCGAATCCAGTAGATATAGGTCTCGACCGTGCGCTTCGAATAATAACGGCGGTACATTAATTCCTCGATTTCCCTGAGAAATGGAGACCGGTTCATATGCAGTCCATCGCTTGCTATCAGGTGGGCAGATCACCAGATGGTATACCTGTTTGGATATACAGTTCAATCCCCTAGCCCTGCTTATGCGGACGGAATCCGGCGAGTGGCAGGCGCAGACATATTCCTGTTTGTTATAAGCTAGACGTTTAGCGGCATAGCGCGATGTGGTATAAGATCTGGCACGACTTATACGGAAGCTTTCCGCGTTGTGAATGCGGAAACTTTCCGTCTAATAATATTGTTAAATGTCTAAACCGAGTCCAGCATGCTTAAACTAATTGGTGCGTTGTGGGTGATGTCGGGTGTTGTCATGCTAGTAGCGGCCCTTTTTGGTTTCCGGCCGGATGCGTGGCGATTCGAGTACTTCCTTTACACTAATGTACTAGGCGTCCTGGCGGGCGGTGCGGTGTACCTTTTTGGGCACCTACAGTCCAAACGCCCAAAGTCTTCTAGCAAGTTTGCCTTTATTGGTATTCTCGTATTCTTGCTCGCTGGCATCGCCGCTTCATTATTGTTCCAGGCGGGGTCACCGGCCAACATTTAACAATCGCAAGCAGCGGAGCAATTTTCCGCTGGCGCTACAAATTGCCCGCTGTTGCGGGCGTTATATTTAGCCGGAACCGAGTATGGAGTGTAATCCAGAGATATTTAAAATCGCATCAGGGCATTTAAAGATCGCTGAGTGCGCCGAGAAACAATCGATAGAGATAGACGAGTTCTACCACGCCTATAAGGCGAATCTCGCGTTCTCGATCGAGTTGTTCCTAAAGTCGCTAGATGCAACTTCAACGGAACGGCTAATACTCAAAGTAGGCGACGCAAGAATTACGAGGCTATTCGCAGAAAGCAATCTTCGCGAGCATGACCTGAAGAAGCTATTCGATGGATTGGAGAATGGTATCAAGTCCCAGCTTCAAACTAAATTCAGAGACCACGAATGCAATATATCTGGCCAAGAAATGGACGATGTCCTTAGCAGCATTAGCGGCGCTTTCATCAAGGATCGCTATGCATATGAAAGCGGCGGGGTTACCGAGTCCGACCCAGAAATACTCCTGTGGACATCTCGCTTTTTCTACCGAGAGTTAAACAGTGGAAAAATATAACAATCGCAAGCAGCGGACAACTTTCCGCTAGCGCTACAAGTTGCTCGCTGTTGCGGGCGTTAGAAGGCACTGTCATGCTCAGGGGAACAATCGAACACCCATACTTGAAGCTATGGATTGCTCTTGTTTTGGGCGCGGTAATCTCAGCGCTCGCGACGGGAATAGCGATGGCTTCGAAAGCAAATGTGTCTCCTAGCGTAATCTTTGGCTGGCTGGCGACCATGGGCATAGTGCTTCCAATTGGAGCCCTCGCAGTGATTGTCTATGCTATGCCGCTAATATGGGTATGTCAGAGGTTTCAAGTGGCTAGTCCACTCACAATTTTAATCGCGGCACTAGTACTTTGGGGGCTCGCTTTCAGCTACTTCGAGCACGCCTTTCCTCGGCTGGTCGTGAGCACGAACATCGCAGCGTGCACAATCGTTTTTATCGTGCTTGCGTCGAGGCCGCCTTCTAACAAGCCGCTCAAAAACGACGCTGAAAAGCGCGCGTTTTAGCGGGGCGTTATGCATAAGATGAAGCTAATCGCCATTTTCATTGTGCTCACTACCGTTGGCTTGCTGGTGTCCGCATGGTCATCGCAGCAGGCGCAACCGAATACACCGGAGTTGGCGGAGCTTCACAGGGCAATGGAATCGCAAGATTCGTTCACGCAGGAGGAGTTTGAGGAACTCAAAGCAAAGTCCCAGGCGGCTGTAGATTCCATCGAACCCGAATACGGTTCACGCGCGTTCGGAGGCATGGTCCTAAAGAAAGCGGTTGTGGTCCCTACGCTCATGGTCTTGTTCGGACTATTTGGCCGTTTTGGTCTTGCACCTCAACCCTCGTACGCCATGGGGCTAGCCTCAGCTATTCTACTTGTGGCCTTCGGGCTACTTTCAAATTTGATGGAGACCGCCGTGTACAGCCTCGCGCTAGTGGTAGGCTGGTATTCTAAACGCTTACATGGCAATGCATAACAATCGCAAGCAGCGGAACGATTTTCCGCTGCCGCTACAAATTGTCCGCTGTTGCGGGCGTTAAATGCACTAATGCCTAAGGAGCGCAAGTCAACTCATGCTAACCCCGAAATCGATATGGGCCTTTGTAGTAGCAATCGCTGCCTTGGATACCGGATGCTCTGCCACTACGGGTCCATCCAGTTACAACAAGAGAGTTCCGACCTACGCAACACAGACGTCGTATACCGGCGGAGGGGTTATCGACGACATGAGCTACGAAGTCAACTGCACTGAAAGGGTTATTTTTATAGATCGTGATCAACGGGAGCTTTTCTATCGCCAAGATGGAACCCAACGCTCCAAGGATGAATTTTGTGAAAAGTATGTATCTACTTCGGCAACCACCAGACGCTCAAAATGATTCAAGCTGCCAGCATTTAACAAACGCAGGCAGCACGACGCGAAAAACGCGCGTCTGCTGCGAGCGTTAGATTTCATATGGAACGATTGCTGGATTACCTAGATGGACCATATACACAAGTAATGGTCGACTTCACCAACTCTCAGTGGATGGTGGAAGCTGAGATCCCGACAGTGCCAGGGTGGTACTTTCTGTCTACCGATGCGCCAATGGAAGTGATGCTCGAATGTCCGCTCTGGCAAGAAACCTACATGCGCGCTAGAGACGGTGCCGAAGTTCCGGTAAAGAATTACGACATCTCAAAAAGAGCAGCAAGGTACGAAGCGGAGAGGCCTGTCTACTGGAATCTGGAGCATGTTTACTCTGGCTTAGCTTCATCGCTGAGGGCTCGTGCCCGCGAGCACACGTTTGCTGACCCGGGGACAGCAGGACTGGCTTTGGCTCGATATCCGCAACTTCACAGATTCACCTGGAGATTCCACTATTTGGAATTGCGTAATTTTTCGATAGCGGATGAAGTTTCAGATTCGTTCATCCTCAAGCTGGGCGAGCAGGTATGGCGCACGAAATTCGGTTGGCCAATCTTGTGTTCAGCCTGAAATCTAACAATCGCAGGCACAGCGACGGCTTCTTCATTGCGGCTGCGCCTCCATTACGAAGCCGCGCGTGCTGCGGGCGTTAGGCGGATCCATGCTCAGAGTTTACCTGACAATTATTGCCATATTTGTACTTTCAGGGTGCACTAGCTGGAAGTACAAAATTGACGATAGTGTGACCTTTGAAATTAGATCGTGGAATCACGATCCCATAATCAAAGAAGTTGAGGGCGCCGACGCCGAAACCTTCACTAAGCTAGGCGAGGGATTTGGGAAAGATAAGTATAAAGTGTTTTATAAGGGGAATGAGATCCCTGGAGCGGACCCTGCCACCTTTAAACAACTGCGATGGGCCTACTCCAAGGACATAAGTCGGGTCTATCTATTTACATGCATCCTGGACGATGCAAATCCAGATGAATTTGAGTTACTTGGCGGCTCCTGGAGCAAGGATGGGAAACATGTTTACCACGGGCATCAGAAAGTGGATGCAGATGCTGCTTCGTTTCGCTTTGTCGGCAATAGCTGGGCCATAGATAAATCAAGCGCCTATCATGCTTTAAGTTTGGTTTCACTCGGATGCAAAGCTAATGGCCATCTTGAGGTAAAAGTGTTTCAAGATATCGACCAGGAGACATTCGAGGTGATCGATGCGTTCCAAGCAAAGGATAGAAGGAGTTGCATGGACACCCACTCTAACTGCCCACTTCAACTGAGCCGACTTGCGCCTCGGCTAAGCGTCGATATCTTTCCTAAAAACAGGATGAAAGTAGGTTGGGGAGGGAGAGGGCGGTGAAAACACACCAGAATCACAGAGAAAAAGAGCAGAAGGCAAGTGCAGTCCCCGTAGCGGCTTCTTGAACTACTCGAGGTGACTAACTAAGCAACTTCGTCCCGGAAAGCCCCGGTGTTCTCTGATACCCCAGCTCCTGGCAACAGCGCTTCAGAGCGTGCCAGCTGCCCACCAAACGTCTAAATCGGCTTTCAAAGTGCTGGGTGGTCGATAGCCAATTGTCGGGCTCGATCTGCAAGCGCGTAAGGATAGGAGGGAGCTTGGAAGCTCACGGGTCCGGCCGCGAATCTGTTCCAGCAAGGTGTTAGCCTGCTCCGATGTCATGATGCTTACAGCTTTTTGAGAATCTCCGCAGCCTGCTCCAGCGTACTGTCATCCTTGCAGAAGCAGAAACGGATGATGCTAGAGCCGGGGGCGCGGGCATAAAACGGTGAAAGGGGAATGGTAGCAACGCCATGCTCCTGGCACAGCCAGGTGGCAAATTCCATATCAGTCAGATCGCTGATGCCACTGAAGTCGACGCACTGAAAATAGGTGCCGGCCGACGGCGTAAAGGTAAATCGCGAGGGAGCAATCAACTTGCAGAAGGTATTGCGCTTTTGCTGATAAAACTCCGGTAGTTCCAGGTGGTGCTCCGGGCAGTCGCGCATGAAGTCAGCAATGGCATATTGAACAAAGCTGGTGGAGGTGAAGGTTACAAACTGGTGGACCTTGCGAAATTCGGCGGTCAGCGCCGCCGGCGCTACGCAGTAAGCGGCCTTCCAGCCAGTAGCATGATAGGTTTTGCCAAACGAGAACACGGCAAAACTGCGCTCGCGCAGCTCCGCATGACTGAGCACGCTTTCATGACGGGCGCCGTCAAAAACCATGTGCTCATAGACCTCATCGGAGAGCACCAGAATATCCCGATTCCTGATCAGCTCCGCGAGCTGATTCAGGTCACTGCGATGCAACACTGATCCACTGGGGTTGTGTGGTGAGTTGATAATGATCATGCGGGTGCGATCATTGATCGCCTCGCTTAATGCCTGCCAGTCAATGCCATAGTCGGGCACCGTGAGCGGAATGTGCACAGGCCTGCCGCCTGCCAGCTGCACAGCTGGATCGTAGGAATCGTAGGCCGGATCGAACATGATGACTTCGTCGCCAGCGCTGATGACGGCTTGGATAGCGTCAAATAGCGCCTCGGTGGCGCCCGAGGTGACGGTTATCTCCTGATCGGCATCGGCCTGATAGCCGTATAGTTGAGCAATTTTGAGCGCGATCTGCTCGCGCAATTCGACAACCCCGGTCATGGGTGCATACTGATTGCGCCGGTCGTTAAGATAGAAACTAACGCGTTCCCGCAAGGCTGCCGGGCAATCAAAATCCGGAAAGCCCTGCGACAGATTGATGGCATTATGCTGCTGTGCCATTCTCGTCATGACCGTGAAAATAGTGGTGCCTACCTGGGGAAGTTTACTGCGCAAGGTTTTCACCTCTAGGAAATGGGAAACTGAAGTAGTTAATCAGCGTCATGCAGTCTACACGATCCAAGCTGAAAATGGCTTTGCGCTGACGAATCACACGATTCAAAAAGGAAAACTCTGATGACTCTCGGGCTTACGCCGATAATTGAAATGGACACCCATTTGATCTTCGAAGTTACATGGACACCCACTCTAACTGCCCACTCTAACTGCCCACTCTAACTGAGCCTGTTTGCGCCTCGGCTAAGCCATCGATGGTCTCAAAAGCGTCTATAAACAGGATGAAAGTAGGTTGAGGAGGGAGAGGGCGGTGAAAACACACCAGAATCGCAGAGAAAAACAGCAGAAGGCAATTACCGCCCCGGTAGCGGTTTCGTGAACGAATCAGGTGACTAACTAAGCAACCTCGCCCCGGAAAGCCCTGGTGTTCGCTGATACCCCAGCTCCTGGCAACAGCGCTTCAGAGCGTGCCATCCGCCCACCAAACGTCTAAATCGGCTTTCAAAGTGCTGGGTGGTCGATAGCCAATTGTCGGGCGCGATCTGCAAGCGCGTAAGGATAGGAGGGAGGTTGGATGGAATGAATCCACGTTTGTCTTCTCTGATAACCCGTCCGGTCCAGTCGAGAAGCTCCAGGTAGTCGGTGAGTCTGAAGGGCAGCCCCTCGGGCATGTCCTTGCGTGGATTGCCAGCAAAAGGGAGCAAGCAAGTGGGCTGGATCGGTTTTTGGAATTTTGAACGGTTCGAGCTCAGAGCGTCGATGCGACGCTTCGCCGAGGTGAAACTTGAGTTTTCTGGCCTATCTGCCATCTTGGATCGAATCGGATTGAGATCGACATAGGCGAGGCAAGCCGCAAGCGCTTTCTCGTCGAGCAGGGCCTGGCATTTGAATCGGCCCTCCCAAAAGCGTCCTGTGCAGCGATCTTCGGCGTTGGC
Source organism: Proteobacteria bacterium 005FR1 (assembly GCA_026192395.1). Lineage (GTDB taxonomy): Bacteria > Pseudomonadota > Gammaproteobacteria > Pseudomonadales > Cellvibrionaceae > WACF01. Next base: position 664,916 of record WACF01000001.1, on the reverse strand, counting down.
TTGCCGAGCAATCCTTTCATTCAGAACTCGCATGAACCAGCTGATATCGCTCAAGCGTTCACGCCACTGTTCTGCCACTTCGCCCACTGCATTTAGTTCAGCCGACGACAGCTTGTCGTCCCTCGCAAAACGTTGGGTCAGAAGCGTCCCTTTAAATAGCTCATGCCAGCGCTGGATAACCTCCAGGGAGCTCCACTTGGTAGCCTTCCGGCCATTTACATGAAGCACGACATGGAAGTGGTTCGACATGACGGCATATGCGCAGACGTCTATCGAAAAGCAACGGGGCAGGTCTAGCAGCTGGTCTTCGATCCACTGCCGCCGGTGTTCATAGTCCCGGCAGGACATGGAATCGTAACCGCAGAGAAATGCTCGGCGAACACAGCGGGACATGCAGTGATAGTAAGGGGTGGTTCCTAAATGGACCTGCGCCTTCCTTGGTAGCGGCATGATGGCTCCTGTTTGGTGGAGCTGTATATAGATACAGCTTATAACCTGCGGAGTCAAGCCTTCGAGTGGGTGTCCAACCATAGTCGACCTCCGGAGTCAAGCCTTCGAGTGGGTGTCCAGCCATAGTCGACCTCCAGCCATAGTCGAGATTGATTCACACGTGGGAGGCAGAGGAAAGAGATGAGGCCTATTTCTAACTCGAGTGGACTAACAAGTAGCTTCACTAGACAGCCTACTCACGTAAAACAAGATGGACACTCATTCCTGTCTACCCATCCCTATAGAGTCAATTGCGTCGACACCCACTTCAATAGCCGTAAGTGCCAGGATGGATGTCCCATGAAATCGGTCCCAGCTCACGGGTCCGGCCGCGAATCTTTTCCAGCAGGGCGTTCGCCTGCTCCGGTATCATGATGCTTACAGCTTGTTGAGAATCTCCGCAGCCTGCTCCAGCGTGCTGTCATCCTTGCAGAAGCAGAAACGGATGATGCTGGAGCCGGGGGCGCGGGCATAAAACGGCGACAGGGGAATGGTGGCAACACCATGCTCTTGGCACAGCCAGGCGACAAACTCCCTATCCGTCAGATCGCTGATCGCACTGAAGTCGACGCACTGAAAATAGGTGCCGGCCGACGGCGTAAAGGTAAATCGCGAGGGTGCAATCAATTTGCAGAAGGCATCGCGTTTTTGCTGATAAAACGCCGGCAGCTCCAGGTGGTGCTCCGGGCAGTCGCGCATGAAGTCCGCAATGGCGTATTGAATAAAGCTGGTGGAGGTGAAGGTTACAAACTGGTGTACCTTGCGAAATTCGGCGGTCAGTGCCGGCGGCGCTACGCAGTACCCGGATTTCCAGCCGGTAGAATGATAGGTTTTGCCAAACGAAAACACTGCAAAACTGCGCTCGCGCAGTTCCGCATGACTGAGCACGCTTTCATGACGGGCGCCGTCAAAAACCATGTGCTCATAGACCTCATCGGAGAGCACCAGAATATCTCGATTCCTGATCAGCTCAGCGAGCTGATCCAGGTCACTGCGATGCAACACTGATCCACTGGGGTTGTGCGGTGAATTGATAATGATCATGCGGGTGCGATCATTGATCGCCTCGCTTAATGCCTGCCAGTCAATGCCATAATCGGGCACCCTGAGCGGAATACGTACAGGCCTGCCGCCTGCCAGCTGCACAGCTGGATCGTAGGAATCATAGGCCGGATCAAACATGATGACTTCGTCGCCAGCGCTGATGACGGCCTGGATAGCGTCAAATAGCGCCTCGGTGGCGCCCGAGGTGACTGTTATCTCCTGATCGGCATCGGCCTGATAGCCGTATAGTTGAGCAACCTTGAGCGCGATCTGCTCGCCCAGTTCGACAACCCCGGTCATGGGTGCATACTGATTGCGCCGGTCGTTAAGATAGAAACTAACGCGTTCCCGCAAGGCTGCCGGGCAATCAAAATCCGGAAAGCCCTGCGACAGATTGATGGCATTATGCTGCTGTGCCATTCTCGTCATGACCGTGAAAATAGTGGTGCCTACCTGGGGAAGTTTACTGCGCAAGGTTTTCACCTCTAGGAAATGGGAAACTGAAGTAGTTAATCAGCGTCATGCAGTCTACACGATCCAAGCTGAAAATGGCTTTGCGCTGACGAATCACACGATTCAAAAAGGAAAACTCTGATGACTCTCGGGCTTACGCCGATAATTGAAATGGACACCCATTTGATCTTGGCTTTGTAAGTAACATCTTCTTTTTGTGGCTCAACGCGTGGAGCTTTGGGTTTGCGGTTGCCTTTCCACCCATGATCGCGGTTTCTCCGACAGCCCATAAACTCGTTAGCTTGGTTTTGAAGGAGTGAACTGCCACTCGACCAGCCCAGCACATCACGCACCTCGTGCGCTTGACTATACAAGCTACTCGCCTGTGTTGGTGAGATCAGGATTCCCTAGAGGAGGAAGTAAATGACCCTGTTCCGTGTTTATCTGGCTGCAATTCTGTTGATTCTCGCCGGCTACACCTTGGTGGTCGGCGCGAACCACGGATGGAACCTGCTTCCCATCTTCTTCAGCGACATCGCTGAGCTGAGCTGGCACGGTCAGTTCAATCTCGACTTCATGACCTTTCTCGGCCTGTCCGCCATCTGGGTCGCCTGGCGCCACCATTTCACGGCAGGTGGCATTGTGCTCGGCGTGGTGGCATTCTTTGGCGGCATGATGTTCCTGGCGCCTTATCTGCTTTGGGCAAGTTCGCAGGCTGGTGGCGATGCGAAGGTTTTGTTGCTTGGCGACAGGAGGGCTACATAATGGCGCGCTGCCGCCCACCCAGAAAACTGAATCACTCACTTTGGGCTGCCCGCAGCCGAAAGAGGAGGGGGGGAGTGAGAATCCGATACCACGCCGCAGCATTCCCTACAATAGCGGTACTGCGAATGAGCGAGACGACTCTCCGCCGTCAGACGCCGCACGTGATGTCGACTACGTTCAGAGTGGACCGCAGGGATCATCGACCGGCCGCCAGTAACGGGGTCGGACCAATATAAGTAGCTGGTTTCTTAAAAGAATCGATCTAAAATGGGGCTGTAGAGTCGCCTAAACCGCATGTTCCAGGCTCGAAAATGGCCACTTAAGAAATCAGATCCATGACAATGACACCTTTGCATTCCTTGGTAGCCTGATTGGCGCCTTTGTTCTTTAGATGTAGATGAATCAGCTTTAAACCTGCGCAGTCAAGGCTTAGGATGGGGGTCCAGTACGACGATGTGACAGCTGACCAGAAGCTGTCCGACCTTTGCCGGGAACTGACGCACGTTAGTTGGTTTGCTGGTGCATGCCAGGCGCCAGCCCCGTCGCCGCCTAGGTGGTGGCAGATGCCCGAAACCCATTCGCTGCCGGTAAGTCGCTGTGAGTGTAAAAAGGCGGTAGTTAACTAAATGGACACCCATTCCTATCTACATCCACGCTCTTAAATCATTACGAGGAGAAGGCAATGATAAAAGTAAGTGTTATGTATCCAAATGCTGACGGCGCCAATTTTGATATTGATTATTACTGCAACAAGCATATGCCGATGGTTGCAGAACTGGTCGGTGATTCAATGAAAGGTAGCGCTATTGATTCTGGTATTGCTGGTGGCGCTCCTAATGAACCTGCCCCATTTGTCGCAATTGGGCACCTCATCTTTGAGTCCGTAGAAGAATTTAACGCCGCTTTCGGTCCAAACGCAAAGAAAATACTAGCTGATATACCAAACTACACAAATACGCAGCCACAAATTCAAATAAGTGAGATCAAGGCATAGCATAGCCAACAAGACCAATCAGGCAGGGACGCAAACTGCCGGCTGCGAAATCTATGTGGGACACCAATCTTATTTGGTCAGGCCGCTTCTGTGCCCTCGATACTCTGAAGTAGCTCCTGTATCTGTCCTGCATCAGGAGAAGACAAGGCGAACGTTAGCTGGAAACCCACCTTACTTGTCAAGCTGTGGCTGGAGCTGGCCCGCGAGAACTCGGGCCCAAGTCCAACGTAAGCAAATGGTTTCTCAACAGAAACGGGGCTGTAAAGTCGCTTATACGGCATGTTCTAGGCCCGGAAGTGGCCACTTAAGAAGTCAGGTGCATGACACCGGGGCCTCTGCGAAATACTGGACACCCACTTTTACACTCACCTTTCGCTTCCCACTAGTAAGATCGAGGATAGGGATGAACATCGGACACCAGACCGCGGCACTCGCCTTGACTCTTTGTTTTGGCCTGGCCGGATGCAGCGGTACTGCGAACGAGCAGGACAAATCACCGCAGTCTGAGGCCGCACGTGATGCCCCCTATATGTCAGAGTGGACGGCCGAGATCATCGACCGGCCGCAGTCCGATGCGCCTGCCGTAACGCTTGTCGCGGTTCGTACCGGCACTCACGAGGGTTTCGACCGGGTAGTCTTCGAGTTCGACGAGCGGATTCCGGGCTATCATTTCGAATATATCGACCAACCGGTGCGCAAGTGCGGGTCCGGCATGGTCGCGCCGCTGGCCGGTGATGGCTGGCTTGAGGTCCGCATGTACCCGGCGAACGCGCACACGGAGGAGGGGCAGCCGACGGTCGCCGAACGTGAGCGCATGCCGAAGCTGCCGGTTCTCCTGGAGCTGGAACTGACCTGCGACTTCGAGGCGGTCGTGACCTGGGTTCTGGGTCTCGAGTCGCCGAACCGCTTTCAGGCTCGCGAGCTCAGCAATCCGCCACGTCTGGTGGTTGACGTGCGGCACTGAGCGCCGCAAGCTAAGCAGCCCTTGATTTAGCGTTTGCTCTATCCCAACAAATCGACCAGCCGCAGCAGATTCAGAGCTGCCGAGGCAGCCGTCTCCTGTCCACAGCTCGATCATGAATATCACATGAAATCCAAGGTTTCCCGGCTCGATCGATTCGTCAGCCAGAACAGCGTCTTTCCGATTTCGGATGTGCGTCTGTTGATTGCTCAGAAACGGATTCTGCTGGATGGTCGCGCAGCGCATTCGGTTCAACAACGCGTAGGGGAGTTCACTCATGTCGTGCTGGACGGAGCCTGCTTAAAGGACAACGCGCCCGTTTATATCATGCTGAACAAACCCAAGGGAGTTGTCAGCGCGACTAAAGACCTCAGGCACACGACGGTTATAGACCTTATTGAGCACCCTCGGAAAGACGAGCTGCACATCGTTGGTCGGCTGGACTTCAATACCACGGGACTGGTGCTGTTGACGAATGACGGCGCGTGGTCCCGAAAGATAAGTCTTCCCGAGACCAAGCTCGCAAAGACTTATGAGGTTACTCTGGCCAAGGCCTTAAACGATGAGTACCTTGCTGTATTTCGCGAGGGACTCTATTTCGCGTATGAAGGCATCACGACCAAGCCTGCACAGTTGGAGATACTTTCCAGTCATACGGCCAGGCTGTCACTGATCGAAGGAAAGTATCATCAGGTCAAACGCATGTTTGGCTTTTTTCAGAACGAAGTGTTGGGCTTGCATCGGGTTTCTGTCGGCGATATCGGCCTGGACGGGCTCGAGGAAGGGCAGAGCAGGCTGCTCACAAGCCGAGAGGTGATGTCGGTACGAAGTCACTCAGCACCAGCTCATGTCGCCGAGTAGCGTCCGAAACCAGCGGTTCGATGGACACTATCCTGATCGGCCCTATAGTTTCAGATGCACCGCTTGTGCTGCGAAACGCCAGCTTGCTACCGTTCGCGTCCAGCTCAGCTTTGAAAAGCCCGGCAGATCACAACCATCATTCTGGAACAAAGGAACTCTATGTCACTAACGAAGTTACTCGTCCCCACCTATACGCAGATGCTTGGAGCACTGTCGGCCTGGCTGGAGAAGGCGCAGGATCAAATGCCGGAAGCAGATGCTGAAGCGCTGCTATCAGCGCGTCTCGCGCCGGACATGTTTCCTCTATCGACTCAGATTCGCTTTGCTTGCGTGCAGGCTCGAGAGGCTGTATGCCGGCTCAAGGATGAGCCTTTCCCGGAATCTATCACTGAGATGCTCGAAGAAGGACGAAATGCAGGCGAGCGACCCGGTTCGCTCGCGGATGCTCAAGCCCGGATCGATGAAACGCTTGCAGTACTCGGCGACCTCGCCACTGATGCCCTGGATGCAGGCGCCGATAAGCCGCTTGTGCACGAACTTCCGAACGGTATGATTCTCGACTTGACCGCCGAGCAGTATGCCCGCGATTGGACACTCGGCCAGTTTTATTTCCACGTAATGATCGCCTATTCGATATTGCGCAGCCAGAATGTCGAACTCGGGAAAGCTGACTACGTAGCGCACATGTTCCCCTATATTCGACCTGAAACGATACCTAACGGATAAAACTTTTCGTCAGGCACGTAGCACGCCCGTATCCCAGCGCAATTTTGTCCTGAGCTGAACGAAAAACAAGGGTGCGTTGTCGGACTCTGGGTTCGGGACGTCGACTTTGCGCAGCAGGCTATATGCGGAATTACCCAGGACAACTCATGTTGATTGAAACAAAGAACCTACCTGACGACGAGGTAAGCTGCTCCACGTGCAGAGCGAACTGCTGCCGCCTGGAGGTGATGCTCATTACGGACACGGGTGTGCCCGATCGCTTCGTCCAGGTGGACAGCTGGGGCGGGATGACCATGGCTCGGCTGGACGATGGCTGGTGCGCCGCGCTGGATCGAGCGACCATGCTCTGCACCATTTACGACAAGCGCCCCCTCATTTGCCGCGAATTCGAAATGGGCGGCTACGATTGTATCGCCGAGAGAGACTAGCTTTTGCAACTAGCGGCGGCTTTTTACGATCCTGCTGCCGATCCACAGCGCCGCCAGCTCGATCCGCCGCTCTCGTGGTTGAAGTCAGGCGCCGAACTCCCAAGCTATGTAGTTGTAACATAACCAATATGTGGTATATATTAACCACTCTTTGGTTCAATGTGGACGACCATGTTTGTGCTCAGAGGCGTATTTCGCGCGGAAACGCAAGAAAAAGTACTCATCTACTTGCTGCTTAGAGGGAGCGGTTACGGTAGGGAGATCGCTGAATTCTATGGCGTCCCGACTAATCCGATTCAGAAGCAGTTGGCCCGACTTGAAACTGATGGCGTCATCGTCAGCCGGCAAATCGGTAACGTCAGGGTGTATGAGCTAAATCCGCGTTACCCTTTTCTGGATCCGCTCAAGCAGCTGCTAAAAGCGGCTATACAGGCTTATCCATCCGATGTGATCAGTGAGCTCATGGTACAGCGCACCCGTCCGAGGCAGGCAGGCAAGCCACTGGTGCCGGTGAGGGGCTCCGATAATAAGGCGTCATGAACACCGACTTCAGCACTACTAACATTGCGGAACTCGCAGCGATCATTGCCGAGCACCTGCAAGGGCAAGGCATAGAAGTGGTGCTTGTGGGTGGTCTGGCAGTCGAGATTTACACCGAAAACCTGTACCTCACCAATGACATCGATCTGGTCAACACCAACTACCAGGAGCCGAATCGTCTTCACAGCGCGATGGGCGAGCTCGGCTTTAGGAAAAAGGGGAGGGTTTACGTCAATAATTCCACGGACATCGCTGTTGAATTTCCTTCCGCTCCACTATCCGTAGGTGACGAGCTGATAAAGAACATCACCCGCAAAAAAGTGGGAGAGAAGAGCATTCCCATTCTGGCGGTTGAAGATGTGGTCAAGGACCGTCTTGCCGCATTCATCCATTGGCGGGACCGTCAATCACTGGTTCAGGCCGTTGCTATCCTTCTGAAACACGGATTGACCGCTGCCAAGTTCAAAAACTTCTGCGGGCGGGAAGGGACCATGGCGGAATACCAGCTTTTGCATAAGCTCCACCGACAGGCAATCAGTAAGCCGATTAACAGCATGGCCGATTTGGAACCGATCTTGACGCAATTGCTGCTTGAAGAGATATAGATAGCTGCAATCTTGAAGATTCGTTGTTCGCGCAAAAAGCTGCAAACGGGAACCCAACAGGCCGGCTGATGGGAAACAGGCGCTGAGCCTAGATCAAGGTCGGCTTTGTACCAAACTTCTGCCGATCCCCAACACCGCCAACGCGAAAGCCACAACCAACACGACACTCACCACGGCAAGGGCATCCGCCATGCTGATTCCGAACAGCACCTCGGGCGTGGCCATACAGGTACTGCGGACGGCGAAGAGGGGCGGGAACCACTCGTCGAGCGGTGCCCAGGTGGGGAAGTTGGCCATGAAGCGGCAGAAACTCCCACCGCCGAAGTTGTATTCCACTTTAAGCAGGTCGTAGGTTTCCATGCCGAGGCCCACTGACAGGCCCAGGCCAGCCAGCGCGCAGAGCAGCGCGCCGGGTTTGAAACGTCGCAGAAACAGCCCCAGCAGGCTGACAAGCAGAATGCCCGCGAGCCAGACCCGAACATAGATGCACAGCTCACAGGGGGCATAGTCCAGCACATGCTGGTAATAGAGGGCTCCGGCCTCAAGGGCAAGGCAAAGCACGGCAATCGCCGTCCAGAACCACCATCCACGCCAGATGGACTGCAGATTCTGCCAACGGAGATAATCCAGGAATTTGACCGGCATGCTAGCTGTCTACCTCTTTGTGATTGTTTTCAAATGATAAAATCCAGGCCGCTTGCCAGCCCGCTGCGAGCGATCCTCAAGTCCACCCGGAAGCGTCCTTCTCATGGCGAATAAAGATTTCCTCTTTCAGCGCATCTGCATTTATGCCGGGCGAGAGTTCGATCCCGACGATGATAAGCAAGTCATCGAGATCCTGCGCTCGAAGTTCAATATTCACCTGCCTCAAAGGGCATCGGTCAACATGTCTCTGGCGTCCGCGACAAGCGACCATGAGATTATACGCTTGATCACCCAGTATCGGGCGCTGGACTAGCAAGACATGTCCTCTCCAGTCGACACCGTTCATATCCTTGGCGCTGGCAGCATCGGCCTGATGCTGGCCGCCCATCTCTCTCGTGTAGTGCCGGTGACGCTGATCCGACGTCCGGGCATGACCACGCCGGAGCTGCGCTTCCGGTTCCGGGAAGGCAACAACGAAACGATTGTCACCCTACCGCAACAAACTACCGAAACGCTAGACGCCGCGATCGAGCGCGTGATCGTCTGCACCAAAGCACAGGACGCCCTCGCGGCCGTGGAATCGGTAGCGGATTATCTGACCGAAGGCAGCGGGCTGCTGCTGATGCAAAACGGCATGGGCAGCCAGGAGGCGATCGTCGATCGCTTTCCCGGTTTGAGCATCCATGCCGCCAGCTCCACCGAAGGCGCCTATAGGGAGCCGCCGGATACCGTAGTGCACGCGGGACGAGGCATCACCCGAATCGGCGGTCTGACTGGCAAAGCATTCGACTGGACGGCTTTGTTTCAAACCGCGGGACTCGATGCCGAACAGGTGGAGCAGATCGAATGGCATCTCGGCAACAAGCTGCGCATCAACTGCCTGATCAACCCTCTGACCGTGCTTTATGACTGCCGCAATGGCGAACTCCTGGCGATACCGGCGGCGCTCGAGCAGATGCGCCGACTGGGGACGGAGGCCGATGCCGTCCTGGCGGCGGCGGGCTTTACCTTCAGCGAACCGGCTTTCGACGTGGCGCGGCAGGTGGCCAGGGCGACAGCCAACAACCGATCGTCCATGCTGCAGGACGCCAGCGCCGGACGCGCGCTGGAACTGGACTACATGACCGGCTACCTGCTTGCTTTGGCCGAAAGATGCGGGGTGTCGGCTGAAGAGCATCGCGCGGTCTATCAGCAAATCACGAAGCAAGTCTGATCGACGGAATATCAGCATCGAAGGCGCCTTCGAAATCAATTGCACCATCCCGGGCGATCCGGTAGCTTGCCTGCCTTACCTTGGTTCGGTTGGATAAGACTCTGCATTGAACGCCGCTTCGTGGAGGGATCATGAGAAAAACCAGCGCAGTTACCTCGCGAGTTTTCCTGCTCATAGTTGCCGCAAGCTTTCTGATCCTGGGGCTTATCGCGCTGATCGATCCGCCAGGGACGGTCGCTCCCCTGGGAATCGCGCTTGAAAGCGCATCAGCGCTCACGGAGATAAGAGCGACCTATGGTGGCATGATGATCGGGGTTGCAGTCTTCCTGAGCTACACCGCTACTTATCGCGTCAGGGAAGGGCTGATTGCCACGATTGCGATGCTTGGCTCGATCGGCATCGTTCGGCTTTACGGCATTGTTTTCGATCAAAGTCAGGTGCTTATTCAGTTCTCACTGCTCGGCGTGGAACTCGGCCTGACTGCCCTTGCGATCGTTCTGCTATATATCGAGAATCGCGCAAATGCATCGTCATGAAATCAGTCCCGACCATTGATCCTGAAAAGTCTGGATTCGCCCTCTCAGAAATATCCCTCCCGTTTTTTCTTCTCCATCGAAGCCGCCTGGTCCTTGTCCAACAATCGTCCCTGACGCTCACTGGTTCGGCTTAGCAGCATTTCCTGCACGATCTCGCCAACGGTAGTCGCGCGACTTTCAACAGCGCCGGTTTGGGGATAGCAGCCCAGGGTGCGGAAGCGTATCCAGCGCTCGGCGAGGCTTTCCTGCTCGCTTTTCGACAGGTAGTGCAGCATTCGTTCGTCATCCAGTGCGAGCAGCGTACCCGAGCGGTCATCGCGCCAACACAGTCGCTGCCGGGCAAAGTAGAGCGGCACGATGTCGATGTTCTCGCTCATGATGTATAGCCAGACATCCAGCTCAGTCCAGTTGGAGAGCGGAAACACCCGCACCGATTCGCCGGCGCCTAGCGTAGTGTTGTAGAGGTTCCATAGCTCGGGTCGTTGCGCCTTCGGGTCCCATCCCTGAAAACGATCCCGCACCGAGAACACCCGTTCCTTGGCCCGCGAGCGTTCTTCGTCGCGGCGGGCGCCGCCGAGTGCTGCATCAAAACGGTACCTGGCGAGGGCCTGCTTGAGTGCCTGGGTTTTCATCTGGTCGTTGTAAGCCACTGAACCGGACTCGATCGGGTGGATTCCCTGATCCAGCGCTTCCTGATTGATGTACACCCGGACATCCAATTGGTGTTTCTGCGCGAGACTGTCCCGGAAGGTCGCCATTTCGGCGAATTCCCAGGTGGTGTCGATATGCAGCAGGGGGAAGGGCACGGGCCCCGGAAAGAAGGCCTTGCGAGCTAGGTGCAGCATCACCGTGGAGTCCTTGCCGATCGAGTAGAACATGCAGGGATTCTCGAACTGGGCGACCACTTCGCGGATGATGTGAATGGCTTCTGCCTCGAGCTTTTTCAGGTGGGTCATGGCCCTTGTCATTTGACACCTTCCCCAGGCTCTTCAGTTTCTATCCACTCACCCTTGAAAAAGCGCGCGCTATTGCGACCCTGCTGTGCGTGATCCAGCTGAAAGAGATAAAGCCACTCGTTGTTCACCAGCTGGCGCACCGCTTCATGACGCGCAACGATATCTTCGATCGCTTTTCTCGGCGCGGCGACCACCACGGACAGGCGAAACGGTTGGTGCATCCACTCACTGCCATTGTGAAGCGATTGCATGGGCAGCCCGGTTCGCAAATCTCCGCCGTTGCCTTCGAACACACCGATGTTGCCGCCGACGACGTTGTGCAGCACCTTGTTGCCGCTTCCATAGTGACGGTTATCGACTACCGAGGCGTAGTACTGAAAGTTGATCCAGTGGGTGACGATCATCGGGGCGGTGATGATCTGCTCGAGAACCTTGAAGTCGAGATCTTCCCCTGCCTCGTAGTCGTGCAGAAAGGAGCGCCCATCGAGATTCAACGTCCGGGTGAGTCTGCGCGGGGCGATGATGAAGGAGGCATTGTTGGCAAGCCCCCATTCCGGTCGCACCTGAGACCAGTCACGGCCGCGTTTTTGCAGATCCACCGCGCGGGCTTCACCGTCATCGATTTTTGCGCATCGCTCCCTCGCAGTCAGCCCTGATGCTTCGCGCAGCCAGGTTTCGACGGTCTTGCCCAGTCCTCCGTTCCACTCCTTCTTCGCCAGCTTATTGTCGAACAGGCGAATTTCGTCAGTGGTGGTGTCGTGCAGCGCAGCGACAAAGCGTGTTTGCTCCGGAATCACGATGTTCTGTTCAGCGAGCGCACTGCGCACCGCCGGATCGTTTAGCAGGTGAGCGACGGCGCGGCTGTTGACTTCGCCGGTCTGTCCGCCACAGGCGCCGCAGTCCAACGAGGCGCGATGCGGGTTGTTCCGGCTGTGGCTGCCGTGGCCAACCAGCAGCACCACGGGAGCAAAGGTTTTGGTCAGCCCCATGCCGGTGAGAATGCCGTCGGCCAGCTGCGCTTTCTCGGCAACGCTCAGCGCGTCACCGGAATCGAGGTGCGACAACTCGGGCGGCGCTGAGGGACTGAGCGGATCGGCGAGCAGTTCGCCGCGGTAGCTGCTTTTAACCAGTTTCAGTAGGTAAGCCAGGCCGGCGCTTTCCACAAAGGTGAAGGCGGATGGTGAAGCCTTGGCGAAGGAGCGCCAGCTTTCGCCCAGTGCCCAGCGTTTGCCATTCACGGAGCGGTTCGGTTCGCTGACCCGATAAGCGGGCGCGAGCAGCCCTGGCAGCTGCGGGCGGTGGTAGTCGGAACCACCCGCCTGACAAGCCACTGGCAGCCCGAAGAAGCCGGCAAAGCCCAGGGTCTGAATGCGGCTGTCGAGCGACTCCAGGTGCCGTCGGTAGACTTCGGAGCGCACATCGATGCAGAACACCGCCTGCAGAAGGGGTTCGCCGATCCCTGTTTCGGAATGGGCTTCGGAATGTTTGCGGATCTTGTGGAGTAGATCCTGTTGGTAGGCAAGTTCCGCCGCACGCTGCCAGATCAGCAACGCAGCCTGGTGCTGCTGGTGCGCTTCAATCCGGGATCGCTCGTCGACCAACGCCGCCGTGAATTCCGAGCGGCTAAACGCAGAACCGTAGTGCCGACACAGCACCAGTTCCCAGGCGAGACGAATGCAGAGCAGCTCGAACAGTTCATCTCCTTCAGCCTTCTTTTCCAGTCGATTCTGCCAGGCCAGATAAGCGCACCAGGATGCCCAGCCGTTGATGTTCAGCAGCAGTGAATGGGCGTAGGACACCAGCGCCGTCTCGGGGACGGCCAGTTCATCGAGCGCGGCTTCCAGAAGATCGCCGGCGCGCACCGGAAGTGCGGCGATCTGGCGATGCACACCGGGCTCGCCCATCAGCAAGCCGATGCCGCGGTCCCGGGAGGCGTTGGCTTGCCAACTCGCGTACAGGCCTTTCTCGCGCGGCGGTGTCCAGCTGGCCTGACCCCGGTCGAAATAGGCTCCGCAGAACTGACTGATCTGATCGACGATTTCGTTGTTCCAAGGCATCTGATGAACCGGGTCTCGCTGACGGTCGATCCAGTCGCTGCACAGAAGCGTTCGCGCGGTCGGTGATTTCTGTTCGAGTGCGGCGAGCAGCGCTGGCAGGTCCAGTGTTCCTTCCCGGCGTTCGTCGCAAGCCTGTTGGAGATGCGCTTCGCGAATGCTGCCGCCTTCCCAGCGCTGGCGGAAATACTCGCCCTTCATCAGCGGAGTCACGCCGCCGCGAGCGGATAGCCGGGCGGCAACATCTTCGAAGGGCTGATTCACATGGTTCCACCACGGGTTCACTGCAATGAAGCGGTCAAGCGGCCAGACCGGCGCGATCAGTCCGCAGGCATTGCGCACGGCAGCCTGTCGTTTCAGCGAAGTGGCCGTCAGCGCATTTCGTTCGGGTGCAAGCGTGCTCATAGGGAAGTGCTCCTTACCTGGACGTCGGAGAGATGATCGGGTCGGGCGAGCTCGAATGAGGGAGGCCACCAGCGCAGGGTCTGTCGAGTAAACCATTCATCCAGATACAGGCCGGCGTAGATCACGGGATAAAGTCCCTGACTTAAGCGTGACTGAGGGCGAGCGCGGAGCGCTGCGTAGAAGGCAAACAGCAGGGCGAAAGCTGCTCCCGCAAACATCACGGGCCCCCAGTTGTTCTCCACGGTCGGAAAGAGATCATCGGTGAGGCTGCTGAACAGCCAGTGGTTGAACATATAAATCGCCAGTGTGGTCGCCAGCAGCGGCAGCAGTATCGAGCCAAGCCGGTAGCGCAGTGATTCGGTGGCGAGAGTCGCGGCGGCGACAGCAACGACAGTCATCACCAGAAGGGCGTTGGGCGTCCAGTCGGGACTGTTCGCCAGCACTGCCGAGATTCCCGCAACCGCCAGCAGCGAGCCGGCGAACACGTGCCAGCCTTTCAGCGGCGGCCTGGAACCGCCCGCTTCTGAGTTGATCTGGCCGCGTACTGTCTCGCCGCTGTTGAGGAAGCTATAGGCCTTGTAGCAGGAGTGAGCGACCAGGTGCAGCAGGGCGAGGGCATAGAGTCCCAGCCCGATCTCCAGCAGCATGAACCCCATCTGCGCGCAGGTAGACCAGGCCAGCATCACCTTGATGCTGATTCGCGTAAGCATGGTGATGCTCGCGACCAGCACCGTCGCCGTGGCGACCAACACCAGCAGCCATTGCGCCGTGTCCGCCAGGGCCAGCAGTCCCGCGAAGCGCAGCAGCAGAAATCCGCCGACGTTGATGATGCCCGCATGCAGCAGCGCCGACACTGGCGTGGGTGCTTCCATCACCTGCAGCAGCCAGCCATGAAAAGGCAGCTGCGCACATTTGAGAATCGCCACCAGCGCCAGCAGCACCATGGCGAGCTCCGCGCGCCAGCTCAATGATTCGGCGGCGGCCAGTGTGGGGACGATGTCGCTGATCAGCGCGCTGCCACCCTCTAGCGCCAGCAGCACGAAGGCGGTAAACAGGGCCAGGTCGGCCAGTCGGGCGAGGAAGAACTTCTTGTGCGCGGCGAGCAATGCCTTGGGGCGATCGGGGTAGTAAACCAGCAGATGATGCAGGCTCAGGCTGGTGGCGACCCAGGCGGCGAAGGCCAGCGCCAGGTGATCGACGATGACGAACAGGCTGATGGCGCCGAGGGTGAAGAGGTACCAGCGCAGGAAGTTGGCCCGTCCGGCGTCACCGGCCAGATAGCGGCGGGAAAAGCGCAGGATCAGCAGGCCGATGAAGCTCACCAGTGTGGCCATGATCAGCGTCAGTGCATTCGGCAGGACCCAGGCCGCGGCGGTGGTCGGGAACAGGGTGGCCAGTACACTGGCGAACAGAATGGCACCCAGCGCTAGCAGAGCCAATCCTTCCGCAAAGCGCCATAGCTTTTCATCGGAGCCGAGAGAGGGGCTGGCGCGAACCAGCAGCGCCGGAACGACGTATACAGCAGGGATGAGCAACAACAGGGAGGCGAGGGTGACGTCGGTCCAGGTCATAGAGCAGTTCTCCGCAAGCGTTTCGGCGCAGTTTGCTCATCGGGTTCACTTAAGTAAAATATATATTTTGATAGCTAATGTTTCATTTAATGAAACCGTCGCCCAACCCGGAGCGGATCTATGGCCCGACTGAACTACCACCACCTCTTCTATTTCTGGCGAGTCGCTAAAGGGGCCAAGCTCACCGAGGTCGCGCGGGAACTCCACATCTCCCAGTCAGCGCTGTCCATTCAGATTTCCCAGCTCGAGGAATCACTGGGGCAGAAGCTGTTCCGCCGCGAGGGTCGGCGGCTTCACCTCACGGAAGCGGGTCACGTGGCGCTCGCTTACGCCGAGGACATTTTCGGCAAGGGTGAGGAGCTCGCGGTGGTGATGCGCGACCGGCAACTGGAACAGTCGAGGATGCTGCGTATCGGCCTGGTGGCCACCCTGTCCCGGAATTTCGTGGATGGCTTCATCCGGCCCTTGCTGGGTCGGGAGGATCTACGCCTGAGTTTGCGATCGCGGGGGCTGCAGGGATTGCTCGAAGAGTTATCCAGGCACCGACTCGATCTGGTGCTTTCCAATGCGCCGGTCAGTGGCAACGAGGAATTCCCCTGGCGCTGTCAGCGCATTGCTCAGCAGGCTGTCAGTATTGTGGGACACCCGGAAGTGCATCGCGAATATCGGGGACCACAGGACCTGGAACAGTATCCGGTGATCGTCCCCGGTCCCCACAGTGAAATCCGCACCGGCTTCGAACTGCAGTGCGAACGCTGGCAAATCAAACCGAGAATCGTTGCCGAAGTGGACGATATGGCCATGCTGCGACTGGTGGCCAGAGATACCCAGGCGCTGGCGGTTTTACCACCCGTTACGGTGCGAGATGAAATCGCCAATGGGCGTTTGCTGGTACTCGATCATTTGCCACAGGTTCAGGAAAACTTCTACGCGATCAGTATCCGCCGACAGTTCGAACATCCGGTATTCAGCGAACTGCTGTCCCGTGGCGAGGACGAGATTTTCGAGACAGTTGAGCGGGACCAAAGCGGTCTAGTCTGAAGTCCGGATGCGCGCGAGCAGCAACTCTCCCGGCCAGCTGCTGCTGGCCCCGCGCGATTATCTTTCGACCTTCCTGAAAATCGGCACCATCGCCGGACTCGCAATCGGCATTGTGATCGTCAATCCCGCTTTGCAGATGCCGGCGGTCACGCCTTTTATCGACGGCACCGGTTCAGTGTTTGCCGGTTCATTGTTTCCCTTTTTGTTTATCACCATCGCCTGCGGTGCGGTGTCCGGTTTCCACGCGCTGGTTTCTTCGGGCACAACGCCGAAGATGATCGACAATGAAGCGCACATACCGCCCATTGGATACGGCGCCATGCTGGTGGAATCCTTCGTCGCAATCATAGCGCTGATCGCGGCCTGCGTACTCGATCCCGGTGTTTACTTTGCACTGAACAGCGGGCCCGCACTGATCGGCACCACGGTGGAAAGTGCCGCGGCCGCAATCAGCCAGTGGGGCTTTGTGGTCACACCGGATGCGCTGAACCAATTGGCAGCGGAGATGGGGGAGGGCAGCATTCTGTCGCGCACCGGCGGCGCGCCGAGCTTCGCGGTCGGGTGGCTCATATTCTGTCGCAGGCGATTGGCGGCAGCGCAACCATGGCCTTCTGGTATCACTTCGCCATTCTGTTCGAAGCACTGTTCATCCTGACCACGCTGGACGCGGGTACGCGGGTTTGTCGATTCCTGATGCAGGACCTGCTCGGCACGGCCGTGCCTTCGCTGAAGAACACCAACAATCTTGCAGGCAACCTGCTACGGCGCTGGTGACGGCAAGATCAAGCGCTGCCCTTGCTGAATCCGCCAAAGCCATTGCAGGAACCGGCGAGGCTAAACCGCCTCTATTGTCATTCCGAATGTGATCGTAGAGGAGGATGCCGATGCCCCCGCAGGCCGACGTGCAAAGGCTTGAACGATACGACAGCGCCACCAATGACTATCTGCTCGCCATTATCACGGACGAGGACCAGGCCGCCCAGGTCGAACTGGAAGACGGAAGACAGGCCTGGACGTCCACGCTCCGCTACGACCGCCTGGAGCGCCATGTGGACGCCAGCGGCAAGGTCACATACGACCTCGACGTGATTCCGCCGGATGAGGGCGGGGAACACCGGCTGATAAGTCTGCTGGCCGAAGGTGGGCGCGGTGCCGAGTTTTCCGAGCTGGTGAAGTTTCGCGATCGCCTGATCACCTTCGATGATCGCACCGGACTCGTCTGTGAGATCCGCAAGGAAAACCAGCTGGTGCCAAGACAGATTCTGATGACCGGCAGCGGCGACGAGGCCTTCGAGGGTTTCAAAAGCGAGTGGGCGACGCTCTACGGCGATAGCCTGGTCGTCGGCAGCCATGGTCGGAAGCGGCGACACCAGTGGGTGAAAGCTCTGGACTATCACTATGAAGTCCACAGCGTGGACTGGGCCGATCGTTACGCCCGCCTGCGCGAAGCCGCCGGCGTTGCACCGGAAGGTTATCTCATCCACGAAGCCGCCGAGTGGCATCCCTACCGACGAGAATGGCTGTTCTTTCCCCGCAAGGTATCCTCTACACCCTTCGACTATGCCGTGTCCGAAAGCGAGCGCGGTGGCAATCTTCTGATCATCGCCAACGAAGACTTCACCGACATTCGCTGCACCGAGGTCGGACCTCTTTGCCCCGATCGCGGCATTTCCTCGTTCAAACTAGTGCCCGGGCATCCGGACGAGTGCGTCGGACTCAAAAGCATCGAGATCGGCGACCGAACCGAGTCTTACCTGTTCTGCTTCAACCTGGACGGCGAGGTACTGCAGGAAGATACCTTCGTTGGTCGCTATAAATGTGAAGGCATAGAAATCTTGTAACGAACCACCGGTAGAGGAGCTGAGAATGGCTGGTAAGCAAAAGCGGGACATCGAAAAGGATTACCCGAAAGCGGAATTCGTCGCGAAGCTGCGACGCCTGGCGGACGCCATCGAAGATGGCGATCGCTTCGAAATCCAGATTGCCGGTGAGCGCATCTATGTGCCGGTCCGGGCGGAGTTCAACATCGAGCACGAGCGATCTGAGGCTGAAGAAGAGATTGAGTTTCAAATCAAGTGGAATTTGAATGCCGACCAAAAACAGAACACCCCGTGAACGAGGGCGTGAGAACGCAGAAACTACATGAAGCCAATCGAAGCCTCGCATCCATTCTTTGAGCGATCGCCTCCTATGGATGAGCTTCCGCGGCATAGCCTTGGGGCATCTGGCTTGTTGTTCGACTGCAAACTGCAATTGATCGACGCCCGCATTTCGGTTAGAACTGTCCCGTTAAGTCCATCTCCGGCGTATCCGATGCGCCATTCTATAGTCGAGAGGTAAGCATGATTACGCTGAAGGTAAACGGCGAGACGAAGGAGCTCGATGTTCCCGACGATATGCCACTGTTATGGGCGATCAGAGACGTCGCCAACCTGACCGGCACCAAGTTCGGTTGCGGCATGGCCCAGTGTGGCGCGTGCACGGTACACATGAACGGTCAGCCGATCCGTTCCTGCGTCACGCCGGTGAGGCAGGCCCAGGGCAAGGAAATCACCACCATCGAAGCCATCGGCAGCGACGAAGTGGGGCAGCGAGTTCAGCAGGCCTGGCTCGACCTGGGCGTGGCCCAGTGCGGTTATTGCCAGAGTGGTCAGATCATGACCGCCACGGCATTGCTCAAGCAGGATCCGAACCCCAGCGACGAGCAGATCACTAACGCCATGAGTGGCAATCTCTGTCGCTGCGGCACTTACACTCGTATCCGTCAGGCGATTCACAAGGCGGCTGGTCACGAGGAGGAGCAGTCATGAGCAAGCAAGCTGATTCTCTGCAGATCGCCAACGTCAGCCGCCGCCGTTTCCTGAAAGGCATGGCCGGGGCCGGTGCGCTGGTGCTGGCGGTACGCTGGACACCGTCCTTCGCCCAGGACCAGGAGAAGGCCTACGGCGCGGATGCCATGCCCAACGGCTGGGTGGATGATCCGAATGTCTTCATCAGCATCGATCCCGACGGCACAGTCACAGTCACCAACCATCGAGCGGAAATGGGGCAGGGCATCCGCACCAGTCTGGTGATGGTGGTGGCCGACGAGCTGGGGGCGGACTGGGATCGGGTACGCGTTGAGCAGGCAGAAGGTAACGAGAAGAAATACGGCAACCAGAACACTGACGGTTCGCGCAGCATGCGGCATTGGTTCGAGCCCATGCGGCGGGCGGGGGCAGCAGCGCGAACGATGCTGGAGCAGGCGGCCGCGCAGCAGTGGTCGGTTCCTGTCTCTGAATGTAAGGCGGGCGTGCATACGGTCGTCCATCAACCCAGCGGCCGTGCATTGGGATTCGGCGATCTGGCAGAAGCCGCAGCGCAACTGCCGGTGCCCGAGCGCAGCACACTGCAATTGAAGCCGGCCAGCGAATGGCGTTACATCGGCAAGAACAGCGGCCCGCAGCCCGACGGTAAAATCGGTCAACGTCCGCTGGCCATCGACGGCGAGGAAATCGTCGAGGGACGCGCAGTCTACGGCGCCGATGTGCGCCTTGACGGCATGCTCTACGCCGTCATCGCCCGGCCGCCGGTCTATGGCGCCAAGCTTGGCAGCTTCGATGACAGCAAAGCCCTGAAAGTACCGGGCGTGGTCAAGGTTGTCACCGTTGGCGGCCAGCCGATCGCGTTCAACCCTTTGGGTGGCGTCGCCGTTGTGGCCGAGAATACCTGGGCGGCGATTGCCGGGCGCAATGCGCTTTCCATTCAGTGGGACAATAGTACAGCCGGCGACAATGCTTCTTATGATTCAATCGCTTACCGCAAAAAGCTCGAGCAGACTGCGAAGTCCCCGGGGAAGGTGATCCGTGAGAAAGGCGATGCAGAAGCGGCTTTGGCCGATGCTGATCGCCGCGTCGAGGCCACCTACTACATGCCGCATCTGGCGCAGGCGCCCATGGAACCGCCGGTTGCCATTGCCCGCATTGTGGACGGCAAGGCGGAAATCTGGGGACCTGTTCAGAATCCGCAGGCCACCCGGGACACCGTCGCCGGACGCCTTGGCATGGATCCGGCCAAGGTTACCGTCAACGTAACCTTGCTCGGCGGCGGCTTTGGCCGCAAGTCCAAGCCCGACTTCGTCGTCGAAGCCGCCGACCTCAGCCGTCAGTTTGGCGGCCGGCCAGTGCGCGTGCAGTGGACCCGCGAAGACGACCTGCACCATTCCTACTTTCACGCGGTATCGCTGGATCATCTCGAAGCGGGGCTGGATGGTGAAGGCCGGCCTCTCGCCTGGCGCCATCGAACGCTGTCACCGAGCATCGGTTCGCTGTTCGGGCCCGATCCCAAGCACAAAGGCGAATTCGAACTGGGCATGGGCTTCAGCACCATGCCCTTCGACATCCCCGCGATCCGGCTGGAGAACCCGGAAGCCTCCGCCCACGTGCGCATTGGCTGGTACCGGGCCGTGTACAACTTGCCACACGCCTTTGCGATCCAGAGTTTCGCCTCGGAAATGGCAGCCGCCGCCGGACGCGATCATCGCGACTACCTGCTGGAACTGCTGGGACCCGCGCGAAAGATCGATCCCCGAGACTTCGGCGACAGCTGGAACTACGATGAAAACCCGCAGCTTTATCCCATCGACATCGGCCGGATGCGCGCCGTGGTGGAGAAAGCAACCGAAGCCGCAGGCTGGGGACGAGAGATGCCGAAAGGCCGCGGCCTGGGTCTGGCCGTGCATCACAGCTTCGTCGCTTATACGGCGGTGGTGCTGGATGTGGAAGTGACCGACGCTGGCGACGTGATCGTGCACAACGCCGACATGGCATTCGATTGCGGCCCGCAGGTGAACCCCGATCGTATTCGCTCACAGCTCGAAGGCGCCTGTGTAATGGGCATTGGCATCGGCTTGCACAGTGAAATCAGCGCAGAGAACGGGCGAATCCAACAGGACAACTTCCACCAGTACCAGATCCCACGCATGTCCCACGCGCCACGAAACATTCGTGTTCACCTGATCAACGGGGGCTTCGACGAGCCGCTCGGCGGAGTAGGCGAGCCCGGCATGCCACCGGTAGCGCCGGCATTATGCAACGCCATCTTTGCGGCTACCGGCAAGCGTATCCGGCGTCTTCCGGTCGGCGACCAGTTGCGGAGCTAGCAGTAGCGGCAATGACGCACTGGCCTACCTCGAAAACCGGACAGGGACACATCCCTGTCCGGTTTTTTTTGCGACCAGGGAGGCGCTAAATAACTCTCGAGCACGTCTTGTTCAAAAGCCCCTAGAACAGCACCGAGGAAAGCCTGTCACAGCAGGTACATCCGGTGAAAGCGAGTTCCCGTGAATATTGATCTGCAGAGATTCGACACCAGGCCTCCGAGCGAAGCCAAAAAATCGGATTGCAAAGCGCAACTGAAGACCTTGCGTGAAAAACTGCACGAGCTGCAGAGACTATTCTATGCCGACGGCCGCTTCGCGTTGCTGATCGTAATGCAAGGCGTTGATTGCTCCGGCAAAGACGGCACTATCCGCCACGTGTTTTCCGGCACCAATCCCGCGGGCATCGAAGTCAGCTCCTTCAAGGAGCCGACGCCGATCGAGCTTGCGCACGATTTCATGTGGCGCATCTATCCGCACTTCCCTGCACGGGGCATGATTGGAATCTTCAACCGCTCCCATTACGAGGATCTGGTCGTGCCGCTGGTTAGCGGTGAATTATCGGAAACCGAATTTCAACATCGGGCCGGATTCATCAACCAGGTCGAACAACACCTGATGCACAATAACACGCATGTTCTGAAATTCTTTCTGCACCTGTCTCGCGAAAAACAGGAAAAACGCATCGCAGAACGGCTGGAGAAACCCCGCAAGCGCTGGAAGTACAGCGCAGCCGATGAACGGGCAGCCGAGCAATGGTCCGAGTATCAGTCAGCGTACCAGCGGGTTCTGGCGGCAACGCAGGCGGCGCCCTGGCACGTAATCCCGGCGGACAAGCGCTGGTATCGGAATCTGCGCGTTGGTGAAATCATCGCGGCGCATCTCGAATCGCTGCCTTTGCGATATCCGCCGCTGGAGGATGGCGAGTAAACGAAACGGGTGAGCTGCTCAGTGGGACGAGGAATGCGGCCTTTCGCGTGTCTTGCGATAGCCGGTAATCATCGGTCTGACCAGGGCAATGTGTCCCCAGAAGCCGACCAGAAAGACGCTTGCCACATGAATCAGCGCCGCTATCAACATTGCATCGGCGGCCCATAGATGGATTTCATCGAGCAGCTGGTTGCCGAAGAAATAGTCCACTTCCTCTGCCAGAAACCCCGTAACCGCAAGCACCAGCATCAGGGACCAAAAGGCCAACACCATCAGCCATCCGAGCGGGTTGTGCCCTTCATCGGGGGCCAGATGTCGCGCCTTGAGTTCTTGCATGTGATGCAGAAAGGCGCTCTTGCTGATGTCGAGGGATTTCAGAGATGCGTAAGGATTCCTGGTCGAGAACCCCAGGATTATCCGCATCAGAATCAGCGTGCTAACGCCGTAGCCCAACCAGGTGTGAATCCAGGAGCCCGGATCGAGCAGGAAGTAGTTAGCGACGAATACCGCAACGAGGGCCCAGTGGGTAAGGCGCACCCACCAGGGCCAGATGAACAGTGACTTCTCAGCCACGATTTAATTGATTTCCTGTTTGACGATTTCGCCGTCCACGGGATTGAAATAGATCTCTACGTTCTGGCCTTCCTTGTTCTGTCCATAGATCTCATAGCAGCTGCCATCGGTGACGACGAATTCGTTTATTTGATAACCCTGCTGCACCAGTTGCTGCTGGAAAGCATCCTGATCCATCCACTCACTTTGCGGCGCATCGGTGCACTGGGTGCCGGCGCGCATACCGCATCCGCTTAGAATCAATGTGGAAAGCGCAAGGAGGGGGATGATTTTCATTGGCATTCTCCGACTGGTTGAAGGTTGAACAAATTGAGAAGGAAGGTTCGATATTGACTGCTTTGGAGGGATCCGGTCCAGTGTAAGTTCATCAATAATGGCACTGCAAGCTTGCCATTTTGTTACTGCTTTACTAACATCCGCTTCGTCACTGGGGAGTAGCCTCTCGCGCTTGCTGTTTCTTCACTCTTTTGAGATCAACCGCAAGCAAACACGAGGTTTGCGTCAACATACTTGGCCCACAGGCCATGGCGCAAACGGTTCCGAAGCCGGAACTTGGCAAGACCTTTGACTAATGTCGCACCGGCAGGGGCCGGGGTGCACGTTGGTCAAAGTTCGTCTCGGCCCCGGAGAATCATTGTGGAATCCTTTCTTTTGTCGACCAGTGTGGTCGCTCTCGCTGAAATCGGCGACAAAACCCAGTTGCTCGCCTTTGTGCTCGCCGCGCGTTTTCGCAAGCCCGTGCCCATCATCCTTGGGATTTTTCTCGCCACGATACTCAACCATGCATTCGCCGGCGCGGTAGGGGCCTGGATAACCACCGTCGTCAGCGATGACGTGCTGCGCTGGATCCTTGGTCTTTCTTTCCTGGCGATGGCCGCCTGGGTAATGATTCCGGACAAGCTCGACGAGAACGACACCCGTTTCATGCCTTACGGGGCATTTCTCAGCACGCTGATCGCATTCTTCTTCGCCGAGATGGGAGACAAGACCCAGATCGCGACGGTCGCACTCGCGGCTCAGTATCCAGATGTCGTATCAGTGATCGCCGGCACCACCCTTGGAATGATGGTGGCAAACGTACCTGCGGTGTACATGGGCAACTTCCTTTCGGATCGTATCTCCATGCGGGTTGTTCACGGCGTGGCTGCCGCTATCTTTGCCGTGCTGGGTGCAGGCGTGCTACTGGGCTTCGGGTTTTGATTGCGACCGAAGCAGACGGTAACTGAGTTTGCGCTCGAATGGGAATTCCATCGCCCAGGAACTGATCCAGACCCGATGCGTTCGCGGTGCCGACATCGCCCGGCGACTTCGTTTCAGCGAAGCCGTCGCGCAAGGCATTCACGCGCTCGACGAGCACTGGGATGGAGGAGGGCGCCCTGAACGCTTGAGTGGCAGTGACATTTGCTACGTCAGAAGAACTGCCTCTCCCCTGAACACCTTGACCGAGAATTCTCTGCGCCAGATTGAGTGGCAGAGAGAGTCTCTGCACTCGGGAGCTGAACCTTTGCCGGCGTGAAGCGGTCGAGAATCACGAGCTGGTCGAGAAACAGACGCAAATCGGAAGGGAGGGAATCAGGAATGGGCATTCTGGCATGGATAGTCATGGGATTGATCGTCGGTGTGCTGGCGAAGCTGATCATGCCGGGCAAGGATCCCGGAGGATTTATCGTGACTATCCTGCTCGGCATCGCGGGTGCTTTTTTTGGCGGCTTTCTCGGGTCCTTCTTTGGCATCGCCGAAGTTACCGGCTTCGACCTGGGCAGCATTCTGCTCGCCACCGCCGGAGCCATAATCATTCTGATTTTTTACCGAGTGATCAAGAAATAGTGCTTTGATCTTGACCGAACGGGCCGATTTACGCGAGCCCGTGTTTGATGCGGTATACCCGGACGAAGTAGGCGGCCAGTGCGGCGCCAATGATCACCCAGGATACTGGCCCCAGCCAGCTGCCGATTTGCTCGAACTGCTGGCCCAGCAAATATCCGCCCCAGGCAAGTAGCGCCGTCCAGAGAATGGTTCCGAGACTGCTGTAGAACAGAAAAAGCCATACCGACATGCTGCTCATACCGGCCGGAACAGAGATCAAGGTGCGCACGACGGGAACGAGACGGCCGAAGAACACCGCTGGGTTGCCGTGCTTTCTGAAGAAAGCATTCGACTCGTCCAGGTCCTTGCTGCAGAGGCCAAGCCATGCACCTTGTCGGTCGATCCACTCGCGCACCCTGCGTGAGCCCGCTTTCTTTCCGACCAGATACCAGAAGAGGGCGCCGGCCAGTGAACCTATCGAACCAGTGACGATGATCAACCATAAGCTCATCGCGCCCTGAGTCGATAGATAACCCGCCAGCGGCATGATGAACTCAGAAGGCAGCGGCGGGAACAGGTTCTCGGCGAACATGAGCAAACCCACGCCCGGCGCGCCCATGGAGCGGATCAAGTCGATTATCCAATCGTTCATACAACCTCCAACCAACGCAAACCTCAGCGCGCGGACAGTTCTCGCGAAGTTCGGCTGTCTCAACTACTCCAGCCAGAGCAGCAAGAGTCACACCAATCAATAAATGAACTCAAGAGCTTGAGGCCATACGCGGAGCACGCGGCAGTAAACGGGCCTGTAGAGCAGACGAGCGAATCAGGGTACAGTCGCCATGTTGCCAAGATTGTCATCTGGATTTCGGTAGGCCCGGTGGCAAATCAAGCCCTCGAGTTAAACGCATGTGCAGCACGCCTCGCATAGCGCACGCGGGGGGCAAGCTGACAAGAACAGGAGAAAGGTCATCCTATGAAATCCCTCTACAGATTAAGTGTGCCGCTTCTCGCCGCCTCTCTGATCGCCTGCACCAGCAGCCAAACTGGCCGGGACGCTCCGGAGTTCTCCGCGGAAATTCAACGCACGGAGTTCGGTATTCCGCATATCGTAGCCGATGATTACAAGGGGCTTGGTTATGGTCTCGGTTACTCCTTCGCACAGGACAACATCTGCTCCCTCGCCCGCGAGATTGTGATCGCCAGCGGCAAGAGCGCTCTGTATCTGGAGGAGAGTGAAGACAATATCGAGAGGGACATCTTCTTTACCTGGTATAACACTGAAGAGCGGCAGCGAGCGTTGCTCGACAAACAACCACCCGACGTTCGCGATGCAGTGGCCGGCTACGCGGCAGGGTATAGCCGTTATCTTCGTGATGCGGGGATCGATAACATCGATCCGGCTTGTGCGGGCCAGCCTTGGGTGCGGGAAATCACTGAGCTGGATCTGGCCGCTGTTTATACCAAGGGCAGTCTGCGTGGCGGCCTCGCCAACTTCATCAGGCAGATCGTTCGGGCCCAACCACCTGGTGCGTCGGTGGCGGGATTCACGGCGATTGAGGCCGGCATCAATATGGATGTAATCAATGCTCTTGAGGGCGGCAGCAACGCATATGCGTTGGGCGCCGAGGTTACCGAGAACGGCAGTGGCATGCTGTACGGCAACCCGCATGAGCCTTGGGGAGAAGTTGCGGGCGTGCAGCGCTTCTACCAGTTCCACCTTACCTTGCCGGGCGAGCTGGACGTGATGGGCGTCGCCCAGCAGGGTCAGCCTTTCGTGAACATTGGCTTCAATAAGGACATTGCCTGGACCCACACGGTATCCACCGCCAAACGTTTCAGTCTCTATCAATTGCGACTTGCCGGCGATGATCCACTCACGTATGTGTATGAGAATCTGGACGGCGAAGCCGAACGCAAGCCGATCCAGCGTCACGACGTCAGCATCGCTCTGCCGGGCGGCAGAACAAAAACAGGGCAGATCTACACCTCCCACTACGGTCCTATGCTGGCCGTGAATCTGCTCAACGAGGAGTTGCCATCCTGGGGTACTCACGGCCTGGCCTTTGCGATCCGCGACGCGGCTTCCGAAAACACGCGCAGCCTTGCGCAATGGCTAGCAATCGGTAAAGCAATCGGCGTCGAGGATTTGGCTGCAAGCCTAAAGGAAATACTGGGCCTCGGCTTTATCAACACCATTGCCGCCGACCGTCACGGCGCTGCGATGTACGCCGATATCTCCACGGTTCCCCACGTTACCGCGGAACGGCTGTCGGCCTGCATCGGCGATCATCAGGTTCTGCAGGGGCTTGCGAAAACCGGTATTCCCGCTCTCGATGGCAGCACGGCAGCCTGTGAATGGGGCAGCGATGCCGACTCGCCGCAGCCTGGTATTTTTGGCGGCGCTAATCTGCCCGTGCAGATTCGTCGGGATTACCTCCTCAATTCCAACGATAGTTACTGGTTGAGCAACCTTGAACACCCGGTGACGGGCTACTCGCCCATGTTGCGGCGTCAGCTGCTCGCGCGGCCGGACACCGTCGATGCGGATGCCCATCCGCGCCTGCTGCGCACCCGCATGGCTTTCATGCAGATCGAGGATCGCCTGAGCGGTGCTGATGGCCTCGGGGGCACACGCTTTTCGATGGATAATCTGAAGCAGCTGGTTTATGGCAATCGCAGCTATGCGGCAGAAGTGGAACTCGACGCAGTGCTTGCGGACTGTTTCGCCAATCCACGGCTACCCGTCACCGGTGGCGGTACCATCGACGGTACCGAGGCCTGCGAGGTGCTGAGCCGTTGGGACCGGCGCAACAATCTGGAGAGTCGAGGTGCCCACGTTTTCCGCGCCTTCTGGGAGCGCGTCCCGTTCCGACAGCAGCTTGCAACCATTTACCAGGTGCCCTTCGATCAGAAGGATCCCGTGTTCACGCCGCGTGGCATCATTATCGATGATTCCATTCGGCAGGCGCTGGGCGACGCGATCAAGCTGTTTCAGGACGCTGGCGTGCCGCTCGATGCGGAGTTGGGCCAAGTTCAGTACGTGTTCGATCGAAGCGCCGAACCGCCGGCCCGCATCCCGATGCACGGGGGACTCGGCAGGGAAGGGGTGTTCAATGTAGCAGAAACGATTGGAACCAATGGCGACGGACACTATGCTCCGATCACCAAGGGACCCACCTATATGCAAGTAGTTAGCTTTGATGAGCGTGGACCGATTGCCGACGCACTGCTCGGGTACTCGAACTCCGGAGATCCGACCCGTCCGTTCAACCGCGATCAGACACGGCGCTATTCGGCCAAAGAGTGGATACGCCTGCCTTTCCATGCCGATCAAATTCGTGAACAAGCGATCGGTAAGAAAGTGCGCATCAACGAGTGATTGTCGGCTCCGGTGGCTCGATCGGAGCGGCGGGGCAAAAAAAACGGCGGCACACTGTGTGCCGCCGTTTTTCTTTTCGATTTCTGAGCACGCTCTATGAACGCTTCAGATCGAATCGATCCAGCAGCATCACCTTGTTCCAGGCATCCACGAAGTCCTGGACGAACTGCTGTTCAGCATCATCGGTTGCATAGAACTCGCTGACCGCGCGCAGTTCGGAATTGGAGCCGAAGATCAGATCCACCGGTGTGGCGGTCCACTTCACCTGGCCGGTTTCACGATCCTTGCCTTCATAAAGGCCTTCCTGCTTCTCCGACTTCGACCACTGCGTGGACATGTCCACCAGGTTGACGAAGAAGTCGTTGGTCAACTGCTCGGGACGGTCGGTAAATACACCGTGTTTGGATCCGTCGGCGTTTGCGTTCAGCACACGCATTCCGCCAAGCAGCGCGGTCATTTCCGGAACGGTGAGGTCGAGCAGGTCCGCGCGTTCAACCAGTGAAATCACCGGCGCACGCTCGTGATCCTTCGCTACGTAGTTGCGGAAGCCATCGGCCGTTGGCTCCAGGTAGGCGAAGGAGTGCACATCAGTCTGCTTCTGGGTGGCATCGGTGCGACCGGGAGAGAAGGGCACGGTGATGTCGTGACCGGCGTCGTTCGCCGCCTTCTCGATTGCGGCAGCACCGCCGAGAACAATCACGTCCGCCAGTGACACCCGCTTGTCGCCACCTTGCTTGCGGTTGAAGTCCTTTTGCACGTCTTCCAGTTCACTCAAGACCTTGCGCAGTTCTTTCGGATTGTTCACCGGCCAATCCTTTTGCGGCGCCAGGCGAACACGAGCACCATTGGCGCCACCGCGCATGTCGGTATCGCGATAGGAAGCGGCAGAGGCCCAGGCGGTTCTTACCAGTTCACCGACGCTCAGGCCGGTGTCGAGGATTTCGGACTTGAGCTCGGCAATATCGGAGTCGTCGATCAGCTCGTGGTCCACCGCAGGCACCGGATCCTGCCAGGTGAAGGTCTGCTCAGGCACAAGGGAACCGAGATAGCGCGAGGGCGGCCCCATGTCGCGGTGGGTCAACTTGAACCATGCGCGCGCAAAAGCGTCTTCGAACTCCTCCGGGTTTTTCAGCCAGCGCTGGGTGATCTTGCGGTAAACCGGATCCTCTTTTAGCGCCAGGTCAGTGGTGAACATCATTGGCGTGTGTCGCTTGGACTTGTCATGAGCGTCAGGAACCATGCCCGCGCCCTGACCATCGGCCGGAACCCACTGGATCGCGCCACCGGGGCTGCGGGTCTGCACCCATTCAAAGCCGTAGAGATTCTCCAGATAGTTGTGGGTCCATTCGGCGGGGTTGATGGTCCAGGCGCCTTCCAGGCCGCTGGTCACCGTGTCCACGCCCTTACCGCTGCCGCACTTGTTCTTCCAGCCGAGGCCCTGGTCTTCGAGAGCTCCCGCTTCCGGTTCTGCACCGACGCAATCAGCGGCCTTGTGAGCGCCATGGGCCTTGCCGAAGGTATGTCCGCCTGCAATCAGGGCCGCGGTTTCCTCGTCGTTCATGGCCATGCGTCCGAATGCCGTGCGAATGGCTTCCGCCGCCGCGACAGGGTCCGGATTGTCGCCAGGGCCTTCAGGGTTCACGTAGATCAGACCCATCTGGGTAGCGCCGAGCGGTCGCTCCAGCTCACCTTCGCCTTTGAAGCGGTCGCTGCCCAGCCACTCGCCTTCAGGTCCCCAATAAACTTCTTCGGGTTCCCAGGCATCTTCGCGGCCACCGGCGAAGCCCAAAGTTTCGAAGCCCATGTCTTCCATTGCCACGGTGCCGGCGAGAATGATCAAATCAGCCCAGGACAGACTGCGTCCGTACTTTTCCTTGATCGGCCAGAGCAATCGCTGCGCTTTGTCGAGGTTGGCGTTGTCGGGCCAGCTGTTGAGAGGAGCAAAGCGCTGCATGCCGCCATCGGCGCCGCCGCGGCCATCGATTTCACGATAGGTACCGGCGCTGTGCCAGGACATGCGAATGAAGAACGGACCGTAGTGGCCAAAATCGGCGGGCCACCAGTCCTGGGAGGTTGTCATCAACTCCTTTAGGTCTTTTTTGACCGCTTGCAGATCGAGTTTTTCAAACGCTTCGGCGTAGTTGAAATCTTCGCCCATCGGGTCGTGCGATGCGGCGTTGTCGCGCAAAGGCTCAAGGTTCAGTCGGTTTGGCCACCAGTAATCATTATTGGGTCCATCCTGCGCATGTGCTGCACTCAGGACCAGAAACGATGAGGATGCCAGTGCCAATATGGGAATGAGGGAAAAGGGCTTCTTGATCATCTCAGAACACTCCAGTCGACGTAGTTATCGGAATGCCGCGACCTGGTTGATGAGCAGGGAAGTGGCAGCTGAAACCGAGTTGCCGATAGCACCCTGAAGACTGCACACCAAGTCCCGAATTGTGCAGTATTTCTATCAAGAGCGCAGGAGATGAAGCCAATTTATCTTTGCTAATCTTCCGATAGGATTTATCTAATTTCCCTCAAAGGACCTGTGCGCCTAGTTGAAGCACAACTTTGCGGAAATCGGCCTGGGAAGAAAACCAACGATGTTGGTCGTCAGGAGACTGGGCCGGGTTTAGAACAGAATTCAAATGGAACTCAGTGCGCGCCGGCGGAGGGACTCCGCATATTCTTTGGCGGCACTCAGGGGTTCGGGCTTGTGAATGCCAAACCCTTGTGCATAGTTGACCCCGATCTTTCTTACCACCTCACGAGTCAGGTCATTCTCGACATATTCCGCGACTGTCTGCAGCTTCATTACCGCGGCGATCTGGACGATCGCGCGAACCATGGTCGCATCGATCTCGTCATCGATAATGTTGCGGACAAATGCGCCATCGATTTTCAGGGCATCGACCGGCAGGTGCTTGAGGTAGGTGAACGAAGACATACCACGACCGAAGTCGTCCAAAGCAAAATGAAAACCGAGCTTTCTGATTTCGGCGATCAAGGCACCGGCCTGGGCAAGGTTAGCGACGGCAGCCGTTTCCGTAATCTCAAAGCATATCTGTTGCGGCGCGACTTTCACTTGCCGCAGTAATGCTTCGACATAGCCCGGGAACTCCTCGTCGCAAAGAGTCGCGCCGGAGAGATTGATGGAAAAGGCCGTGTGACGCCGTTCCGGCGGAGAAAGTTGGTGCAAAAATTCGAAGGCAGATTTCACCACGTAGCGATCGATCGCCGGCATCAGGCCAAAGCGCTCGGCGGCGGGGATGAACGCAGCAGGGGGCACCAGGCTGCCGTCGGTTTCCTGCAGACGTATCAGAATCTCCATACGGTCACAGCCGGTTTCGTCAATGCCCAGGGGCTCGATTCGCTGGGCGTATAACAGGATGCGATTTTCCTGCAGGGCACCGCGCAGCCGGCCTACCCAGTCCATTTCCCGACGCCGGGTTATCAGCTCATCGTCTTCCGGTCGATAGACCTGCACACGGTTGCGACCTTTTTCCTTCGCAAGGAAACAGGCCGAATCAGCCGCACT
This sequence comes from Proteobacteria bacterium 005FR1, assembly GCA_026192395.1. GTDB lineage: Bacteria > Pseudomonadota > Gammaproteobacteria > Pseudomonadales > Cellvibrionaceae > WACF01. The sequence goes on along the minus strand of WACF01000001.1, from coordinate 633,275 downwards.
TAGCAAATTGTCGAGCCCGTGGATCCCTTCGCTAAAGGTCACCACACCGATACTGACGCTGCAGCCGAAAATTCGCTGATCCCAGGCGAATTCGGTGCCGCTGACCTGCTCCCGGAGCTCATTGGCGATCCGTTCCGCGGTCGCAGCAGGGCAGCCTCTCAAGAGGAGCCCGAATTCATCGCCACCAAGCCGCGCGAAGGTATCACCGGGACGAATCCGGGTACCAAGGAGTGCAGCGATGTGGCAGAGGAGCGCATCGCCCGCCGAATGCCCACAACTGTCGTTTACGAGTTTGAACTGATCCAGATCCATGTAGAGGAGGGAATGACAGCCGTCGCCCGACAAGGCGTCGATCGCCTGCACTACCTGTAATTCAAACTCGCGGCGATTGCATAGCCCCGTAAGCGAATCATGAGCCGCCTGCCAGGCGACCTGCTGGGAAAGCTCGTGAGTCTCAGTGACATCGTGGCCCTGGACGAAGATTCCCGAAATGCTCCCATCCTGCTCGACAATGGGCTGATAGATGAAATCGATGAAGCGCTGGGTGGGTGCGGCTCCAGGCTCATGTTGTACGAAGATGGGCATGGCACGGCCGATGAACGGCTTGCCGGATTGGTACACCTGGTCAAGCAACTCAAAAAAGCCCTGATCTTCAAGTTCCGGCAGGGCATCCCGGACCGGTTTGCCAAGGATTTCGCGATGTCCCACCAGCTGGTAGTAAGCGCGGTTGGCAAGTTCAATCACGTGATTCGCCCCACGCCCAACAGCCACGAAACCGGGCGCCTGGTCCATCAGCTGCCTCAGTCGGCGCCGCTCCGCATACAAGGCCTCATTGAGCTGACTTGCACTGTGCGCAGCCAGAATGGTATCGGGCTGGCTCTCACGAGTACTTAGCAGGCGGGTCACATCCATGTTGTGACTCAGAATTGCCGCGATTCGTCCATCGCCCGTCAGCACGGGCGAATTGTTTACCGTCCAATATCGATCCTCCCACTCAAGACCCGCAGCGTTTTGACGGGCAACCGGGTAATGGACCAGGGACAGAGTGTCGGGAGCGCCTGTCTGTAAAACCCGCTCCAGCGAGGCAACTACTTGCTGCGCCGCATGGTTTTCCTTTGGCGGAAAGATTTCCAGCAACTGTCGGCCGATGAGATCTTGCTTACGGAGGGTAAAGAGTTCCAGATACGCTGCATTTGCGTCGATGACGATGAGATCGGGAGTCAACAGCACGTAGGCATTGCGAGATGAGTGAAACACCGATTGGTAATCAGTTTCCCGCAGGCACAGCTCAGTCATGATGGTACGGCAACCGTCTTCGTTATTATTGAGGTAATTAGACTCGCAAAAGCTATTTCCTTACGAAATAACCGGACCGGGGCAATTATGTATTTATAGCACAGTTTCTGCTTGCTCAGTGATATACAAGGAATTGGATTATCGACTTGACATGAAGCTCTCCACCAGCGATCCGAAAGAAGGCTAGCTTTTCCTGGATCGGCGAGCTTGTGTCCTCAAAAATGAACCTGTCGACACCCTGGATGATCGGAGAAGAGTCTGGATGAATAAGTAAACTTTATGGCTATCAGCACTTTCGATCTGTTTTCGCTCGGTGTCGGCCCTTCCAGTTCACACACGGTGGGCCCGATGCGCGCTGCCAAACGCTTTACGCTAGCTCTGCAGCAAGCCGGTACTCTCAACGCCGTTGTGCGCGTGAAAGCAGAAATGTATGGATCACTCGGCGCTACCGGCAAAGGTCATGGTACCCCGCGGGCGGTATTACTGGGTCTGGAAGGGGAGGACCCGGAAACTGCTGACGTCAGCGGCATTGCCGCTCGTGTCGAGTCGATTCGGGAACACAAACAGCTAGGTCTTGGCGGGAGCACTCCGATCCATTTCGTCGTGGATGACGACTTGGTCATGCATCGCCGAAAGTGCTTGCCATTGCACCCCAACGGTATGCGCTTTACCGCCTTCGACGAGGCAGGGCAGCCGTTGACAATCAAGACGTACTACTCGGTCGGCGGCGGCTTCGTTGTAGATGGTGCCGTCGCCGAAAGCGACCCCATCATCGAGGACGCAAGTCAACTGGCCTGGCCCTTCAGGACTTGCGCCGAATTGTTGGCGCATTGCGAAGAAAGCGGTTTCGATATTTCCCGTCTGATGCTCGAAAACGAACGCGCCTGGCGACCGGATGAGGAAACCCGGGCCGGTCTGTTGCGGATCTGGCAAGTCATGCAGGAATGCGTGGAAAACGGCTGCCGCAACGAGGGTGTGCTTCCGGGCGGTCTCGGTATTCAACGGCGAGCGCCGAAGCTTCATCGCCAGCTCTTGGCCAAACCAGAAGCGTCACTGGCGGATCCACTCACGGCGCTGGACTGGGTAACGCTCTATGCCCTGGCCGTAAACGAAGAAAACGCCGCCGGTGGCCGCGTGGTCACCGCGCCCACCAACGGCGCAGCCGGCATCATTCCCGCCGTATTACATTACTACTCGCGCTTCGTGCCCGGAGCAAATGAGGACGGGGTGATACGCTTTCTGCTCACCGCCGGCGCCATCGGCATTCTCTACAAGGAAAATGCTTCGATCAGCGGTGCGGAAGTGGGCTGCCAGGGCGAAGTGGGTTCCGCCTGCTCGATGGCGGCGGCTGGCCTTGCAGAGGTGATGGGCGGCACGCCGCGGCAGGTGGAAAACGCCGCGGAGATCGCCATGGAACATAACCTTGGCCTTACCTGTGATCCGATCGGCGGGCTGGTGCAAGTACCCTGTATCGAGCGCAACGCGATGGCATCCATTAAAGCAATAAGCGCCGCACGTATGGCCTTGCGCGGCGATGGTTCCCACCTGGTTTCTCTCGACAAGGTGATCAAAACTCTGCGCGATACGGGACGGGACATGAAGGATAAATACAAGGAAACCGCGCGTGGCGGTCTTGCCGTTAACGTGATCGAGGTGCCGGTGAATATCGTCGACTGTTAGGGACGAGCCTCAACTCGATAACAATTCCGCAAAGCGGCGCATATCCACGTTGCCGCCGCTGATGACGATACCGATCCGCTTCCCTGTCAGACGCTCTCTGCGTGCAGCGGCAAATCCGAGGCAGCCGGTGGGCTCGACAACGAGCTTCATGCGCTCGGCAAAAAATCGCATCGCTTCGATCAGTTCCGCGTCGCTAACCGTCAAAATGTCGTCCACCTTTTTGCGAATGATCGGAAAGGTGTATTCACCCAAATGCTGTGTCTGGGCTCCGTCGGCAATCGTCCCTGGCGTATCGATATGCACGATCCGGCCGCTGTGAAAAGATTGTTGGCCGTCATTGCCGGCCTCCGGCTCCACACCGAAGATTCTGCAAGCGGGAGCGAGTTGCCGGGCAGCCAGCGAGGAGCCCGCGAGCAACCCACCGCCACCGAGCGGAACGAATAAGGCATCCAGCTCGCCGATCTCTTCAAGCAGCTCCTTTACCGCAGTACCCTGGCCCGCAATTATGTGCGGGTGATCATACGGTGGAATCAAAGTCATTCCATGCCTTTCCGCCAAATCACAACCAATTTGCTCACGGTCTTCGGTGTAGCGGTCGTATTCAACCACCGTCGCACCATAACCCCGCGTTGCGGCCATCTTCGCAGTGGGCGCATCGCTGGGCATGACGATAGTCGCTGGGATACTCAGCAATCTGGCTGCGAGTGCGATCGCCTGGGCGTGGTTGCCGGAAGAATAGGCCACGACGCCGGCCGTCTTCTGCTCCTCACTGAATTGCAGCAGTGCATTCATTGCGCCGCGAAACTTGAAGGCGCCCATCCGCTGGAAATTCTCGCATTTGAAATACACCTTGGCGCCGAAGGCTTCGTCCGTAGTCCGGGAGGTCATTACGGGCGTTGTCGTCGCGTAAGCTGCGATCCGCCGAGCTGCCGCCGCGACGTCGCGATAAGCGGGTAGTGCCGGGTTGCTCATGCTCTGCAATTTTCTTCGCCTGGGGAAGTCAGGTGGAGTATACCGGGTTCTGGGTTTCGCTCGACTGTAATTGAACCATTTGCATGAAAGTGGTCTTGAGAAGCGCTCCTGCAAAACCCCGTCGACAGCACAGCGGCCGCTTTGCCGGCTACACAAGAGCATGAGCAAAAAAAGAGCAATTCTGGCTGGCCCGACCGCAAACCATGATCTACGCTGAGGGATGCGTCGACCCATCTGCATCTCACGACGAGAGGACTCTAGTGAACAACTCCCGCAACACCGATCTCCCCAATCCCGAAGCAGAACTGAAAAAACACATACCACTGCTGATCCGCTGGGGTGTGGCCTGCCTGATGGTGATTGGTGCCCTAATCGCACTGGCCGCCCAGGGTGAAGGCGAGATGAACTTCCTGTCCCTTGCTGTATTCGTCGCAATGTGGCTCGGCTGCCTGTTCAAGGCGGGCCAGAGCGCATTTATTGTCGTGGCCGCGCTGCTCGACAAGCAAAGCGAGTCGGAACCGGACTGAGCGAGAACAAGTTGCGCCATGCATCCATGGGTTGGCGCATTATCAGCCTCCTCGCTATGCAGCCGTGATAGCAGCCTTTCTTTTCAGCCTCACCTTAGCCGGCGCGATCAAGTATTCCCCCAGCGGCAGTGACATCGTCGTGAAGGCGACCAGCACGCGGGACGACATCAGGATATCGGTATCCGATCAGGGAATCGGCATTGGGGCCGAAGACCTCTCCGGGATATTCAAGCCATTTCAACGCACAGCTGCCACCCGCGACACCATTCCCGGTATCGGCCTGGGGCTCTCCGCAAGCCGCCATATCGTTGAGAAGCACGGCGGGACTCTGACCGTGGAAAGCAGGCTCGGCGAAGGCTCCACCTTCACTGTCGAGCTTCCCCGGCAAGCGAAGCTGGCAAGCGCAGCCAAGCGAGCTGAAGCTCTTCGCTTGCATGCTGGTGCAGTTCCAGCATGACATAGCCCTGAAATCTCCCACGCCGACCGGTCAGCCCCTTGAGCCGCGCCCGTGCACGGCAGGCAAAAAGATCGGGCACTCTGGAGTCTCCGCTCTATGTTCAAGCCGAACATTGACTACCTGGGAACCGGCTCAGCCGGCAGAAATCTGAGTCACCAAGGGGAGGGGATACACCTGTAGACCCTGAGCTGTACTTCTGGAGTAAAGGACTGCTAATGACTACAGAGCGACTGAACAATGAGGCTTCTGGCGGCGGCTCCAAATGCTGGTCCGCCTCCAATCGGCGCTGGCCCGTCGGCAAGATCGTGGAGGGCGTAGCCCGGCCCGATACCTTGACACCGGCAGACCGCTATCAGGAGCTCTTCGTCGACGTTCAGATGAGTCGAGTCTTTGAGGACAGCAAAACTTTTGTGGACTGCGTTCCGTTGAAGGATCCCGAAGAAATTCTCGATGTGTACCGGCAGCGCTGCTTTGAGCGGAATTTCGATCTGCCAGCCTTCGTTGACGAGCACTTCGCGGTCCAGCAGCTGCCACCGGACTGCTTCAATGCCGAACCGGAGCGCACACTTGAAGAGCACATCGAAAGCCTGTGGCCGGTGCTGACCAGACGCCCGCAGGAAAACCCGCCGCTGTGTTCGATTCTGCCACTGCCCTGTGACTTCCTTGTTCCCGGTGGTCGTTTCACTGAACTCTATTACTGGGATTCCTACTTCATTCTGCTCGGCCTTCTTGGTAGCGAATACGCTCGGCGCAACGATCTGTTGCAATCGGTGGCCGACAACTTTGCCTACCTGATAGACGTTTACGGGCACATCCCCAATGGCAATCGCACCTATTATCTGAGTCGCTCCCAGCCTCCATTGTTTTCGATGATCGTTGAATTGCTCGAAGGCAGCGAGGTGTGCGAAGCGATGGATTATCTCCCGCACTTGCGACTTGAGTACGCCTGGTGGATGGATGGCGCCGGTGAGCTGCGACCCGGTGATGCTCACCGGCGAGCGGTTCGCATGCCTGATGGCGCAATTCTGAATCGTTACTGGGACGATCGCGATTCCCCCCGGGAAGAGTCCTACGCGGAAGACGTACTGACTGCTCGCCGCTCGCATCGCCCGGTGCACGAGGTCTACCGAGACCTGCGCGCGGGTGCGGAGTCAGGCTGGGATTTCAGCTCCCGCTGGCTGGATGATCCGGAAGATATTTCGACGATTCGCACCACTGGGATTCTTCCGGTCGATCTCAATTGTTTTCTGCTCAATCTGGAAACCACTATCGCGCGGTTGAGCGAGCGCAAGGGCGATGGCGTATTGGCGGAAGACTTCCGACAACGTGCAGCACAACGTCGAGCAGCCATCGACCAGTGGTTCTGGAGTGAATCGGAGGGTGCTTTTTTCGATTACGACTGGCAGAAGCAAACTCAGCGCGAGAATCTGACGGCCGCCACCGTGACTCCCTTATTTGTCGGATGCGCCAGTGATATTCAGGCCGGCCGAGTGGCCGAGATAATCACGGCTCGCATGCTGGCCCCAGGCGGAATTTCCACAACAGAGTTCAGCAATACCGGCGAGCAATGGGACCGTCCCAACGGCTGGGCGCCTCTGCACTGGATGGCAGTGCAGGGGTTTTCCGACTACGGTCACAACGAGCTGGCCCATACCGTCGCACACCGATGGCTACTGATCGTGTCAGAGATTTTTGAAGCAGAAAGCAAAATGGTCGAAAAATACATTCTGCGTCCCACCACCGAACACGCCACCGGCGGTGAATATCCACTGCAGGATGGGTTCGGCTGGACCAACGGGGTGGTGGCTCGGTTACTCCGCGAACATCCCGAGGATCCCGCCACCGCCTGCCGCGCTGGCCGACGTCTGTAAGTGTCTCTCTCCTCGGCGACGTGGATGCCGCGCCATGCACTTGCACCACCTCGCCGGCAAGCTGCGGCCTTTCAGCCAAGCAGTTGTTTGCACTCGCCCTGAGCGGTAATCTTTCGAGCAAGCGGTAAGACCAGGGAGGTCGATGTTTTTGGAAAAGGGTGCCGACAGCCACTTCATCATGTGATTGACTACTCTGGGGGAGATTCGCCATGAAACGATCAAGGTCCTGCGACGTCGTCGTGGTCGGTGCCGGAATGGCGGGGTTGACGGCGGCACGCGAGTTGCGGCGGGCGGGCCGCGAAGTCCTGGTACTCGAGGCGAGAGACAGAGTGGGCGGTCGAACCCTCAGCAAGACGCTGGACAACGGCGTGGTCATAGACCTGGGAGGCCAGTGGGTCGCTCCCACTCAAACGCGGGTGATGCGGCTGGTCGACGAATTCAAGGTCGATATCTTCAAGACCTATACGGCCGGCGATTCCATGCTTCTCTTCGAAGGTGAGGTCATTCGCCGAAGCGGCTCGTTTCCCTTCAAGGACAAAGAGAGCCTCGATGACATCCGCCAGTGCATGGAAAAGCTGGAAGTGCTGGCGGCATCCGTACCGCTCGATGCGCCGTGGACGCATCCCGATGCAATTCGCCTCGACAACATCACCTTCGCGCAGTGGATCGAGGAGAACACGACGACGGACTTCTCGCGATTTTTCTTCAACTGGTACGCACCGGCAGTTTTCTCCGTCAATTCATCAGAGCTGTCCGCTCTGCATGCGGCGTTTTACTTTGGCGCTGCTGGCGGCGTTGCACTTGTCACCTCAACGGAAGGAGGCGGACAGGATTCGCGATTTCACAAGGGTTTTCAGGAGCTCTCACTTCGGCTGGCGGAAGAGCTGGGCGACGCGATCTGTCTGTCCAGCCCGGTAAGCCTGATCGAACAGGGCGAATCGAAAGCAATCGTGCATACGGATCACATGACCGTCGAAGCGGATCGTGTCGTTGTCGCCATGCCTCCGACTCTATCCGGCCGTATTCGCTACAACCCACCCATGCCTGCGTCTCGGGACGCCCTGATCCAACGGATGCCCATGGGAACGGCGATCAAAACGATGATCCGTTACTCCTCTCCATTCTGGAGAGAGTTGGGACTTAGCGGGATGGTCATCAGTCAGGCGGACATTCCTCAGCTCGTCTTTGACAACTCACCGGATGACGGGTCCTGTGGCATCCTGCTGCTGTTTTGTGAAGGCGGCGCCGCTCGTCGATGGGGTGCATGTAGCAGCATGGAACGCGAAGCTGCCATGTTGGAAGTCCTTGTGAAATGCTTCGGCGAGCAGGCTCGGAATTACGAGGAAATCATCGAGAAATACTGGGTTGAAGAAGAGTTCTCCCGAGGCTGTTATGCCGGAACCATGCCGCCGGGGGTCTGGACCACCCTTGGTGAGTCGCTGAGAAAACCTGTCGGGCGGATTCATTGGGCTGGCACCGAAACGGCTACGTCCTGGAACGGCTACGTCGAGGGTGCCGTCCAGTCTGGAGAACGCGTCACCCAGGAGGTGATCGACGCGCAGGGCTAGCAGCAGCGTCGATGCTCGGCCATGAATTCGGAATCAGCTCACGCCCTTGGGCGCACTTTGCTGCGTTTTGCTTCGAATCCGTACTGCTGCCAGCAGAGTCCTTAGCTAGGATTCGTATTCAAGCACCACTCGCAAGTTGCCTTGACCCGAAATCAATCTCCCGACGCGGTGCTGATTACGAGACAGGGTTTGCACGAAGTGAGACACGCAGATAGCAAAGAACAGAGGAAGGCGGCGACAGAAAGGCGTGTTTCGCCGCCTTGCAAAACTGAGACGAGACTGCGGCCATACAGAATCGGTTGACGCGATCCTTGGAATATAATCCTTCCAAGGTCAGCGCGCCGCCTCCGGACCCTGCCCGCGCGGGTGCAACCTGCCGCCTGAGCGAAGCCAGAGCGTGGCCAGTGCGACCAGCAGAAGGGGACCGAGCGTAGCCACGTTTAGCAGCTCCCAGCCAAAATGGTGGAAGAGCGAACCCGACATGAAGGATCCGACTGCCACCAGCGAAAAGATCAGCAGATCGTTAATGCCCTGAACCTTGCCCCGTTCCGCTTCGGAGTGCACGGTTGCGAGCAGGGTGCTGCCGCCGACAAAAAGAAAGTTCCAGCCGATTCCCAGGCAGATAAGCGCCGCCGTGAAATGAACGAGGCTCGCGCCTTGCGTTGCCACTGCCACCGAGGCAGCAAACAGTCCGGTACCCGCCAGGAGAATGCGGCTGACGCCGAACCGCGCGATCAGTCCCCCGGTGAAAAAAGACGGCGCGAACATGCCGAGCACATGCCATTGCATGATGAAAGCGACCTGGCGCATATCGAAGCCCTGGGCCCGCATCGCCAACGGTGTTGCGGTCATGACCAGGATCATGACCGCGTAGCCCACTGCTGCAGCGAGCAGGGCGACGATAAAGCCCGGCTGGCAAGCGATAGTACTCATCGGCCGGGCAGATTCGCCCGGTTTTGGCTCGCCACCGGGCGGCACCTGCAATCGCGACAACAGGCTAATCGCCACCAGTGCGGCAACAGCGATCATCAGGTAAGGTCCGCCATTGGGCACGCCGGCCACCAGCAGGGTAGCCGCGCGGGCATTCCACGGCCCCAGAAAAGCCGCCACTACGCCACCGGCCATCACGAAGGAAATGGCGCGACTTCGAAACGCCTCGCTGGCCACATCGGCGGCGGCGAATCGATAGTACATCGCAAAGCCCTGGTATAGCCCCAGCAGGAGATTGCCGAGGCAAAACAGCCAGAAGGACTCACCAGCGACAGCTGCGAAACTCAGCAATCCGCCGCCCAGCCCACCGAGGCTTGCTCCGGTGAGAAAGCCGGTACGCCGTCCCACGCGTTTCATGAACAGGGATGCCGGCAGTGTCGACAGCAGGGTGCCGAGGGTCATCATTGCGATCGGCAAGGTCGCCAACCCGGGTTCGGGGCTGAGTTGCAGCCCCACCACGCCGCTCAGGGTCATCACCGTGATCGATGCCACCATATACAGCGTCTGGCTGATTACCAGAATGCCTACGTTGCGCTTTTCGTCTCGGGTGGGCTTCATCACTCTTTGATGCTCCTCATCGTCGGGAGAATGAAAGTTTTATGCAGCTGGCCAGTGATTGCCTTCCGCTGCGCCGCGGGCGGGCTGCTATAGTAGCGGCTTCGCGCCTGTCTGATAACAAGGGAGACGGGCCGCGCCCGACAAACATCCAGCTTCCCGGGAGAAGATCGATGCACAACGAAGTTCAGGATTACTATGGCCGTCAGCTGCAGAGCTCTGACGACCTGAAGACCTCCGCCTGCTGCGATATTTCGCAAGTACCGGCCTGGCTGAAGCCGCTACTGGCCAAAATCCACCCAGAAGTATTGGCACGTTATTACGGTTGCGGACTGGTCTGTCCTGAGGAGCTCAGAGGCTGCCGTATTCTCGATCTCGGAAGCGGCAGCGGTCGTGACGTCTACGCGCTGGCGCAAATGGTCGGCCCTGGGGGCGAAGTGGTCGGTGTCGACATGACCGACGAACAGCTGGCCGTGGCTAAGGCGCACCGGGATTACCACCGCGAACAGTTCGGCTACGACAATGTGCGTTTTCTCAAGGGCTACATCGAAAAACTGGACGAACTCGGACTCGAGCCGGGCAGTTTCGACATCGTCGTCTCAAACTGCGTTATCAATCTCTCGCCCGACAAGGATGCGGTACTGGCGGGCGTGAAAAAGCTCCTGAAGCCCGGCGGCGAATTTTATTTTTCGGATGTGTACGCCGATCGCCGCGTGCCCGACTCCGTTCGCAACGACCCGGTGCTCTACGGCGAGTGCCTGGGCGGCGCGCTCTACTGGAATGACTTTATCCAGCTGGCCAAACGTCAGGGCTTCACTGATCCGCGTCTGATGGAAGATCGCCCACTGGAAATCACCGATCCTGAACTGGCCGCGCGCACCGGCAACCTTCGCTTCTTTTCGGCCACTTACCGGCTGTTCAACCTCGACGCGCTTGAAAGCGATTGCGAAGATTATGGCCAGGCGGTGATCTACAAGGGCTCGATCGAAAACAATCCCGACTCGTTCATGCTGGACAAGCACCACTTCATCGAGACCGGGCGCGTATTTCCGGTCTGCGGCAACACTTGGCGGATGCTGAAAGACACCCGCTTTGCGAACCATTTCGAATTCGTCGGCAACTTCGATCGGCACTACGGCATCTTTGAGGGCTGCGGCGTGGGCATCCCCTTCGACGCTGCAGGCCACCCGGAGCAGGGCGGCTGCTGCTGATCGGGAACCGACAGTCCAGCCGGCCGCCGCAAGCCCTACCCACGCACACCACTGCGCGGTTCACGCCATCAATCAGTCACTAGCTTGTCGATGGTGATTGGCAGATCACGCAAGCGCTTCCCGGTTGCGTGAAAAAGCGCGTTGGCGATCGCCGCCGCTGTACCGCACACGCCGATTTCTCCGACACCTTTGACGCCGATAGGGCTTGCTTCGTGGTCCTCCTCTTCCACGAAGATCACATCGATGTCCGGTACGTCGGCATTGACCGGCACGTGGTACTCGGCCAGATTGTGGTTCATCCAGCGACCGATTCGGTGGTCGGCCAGGCTCTCTTCCTCCAGCGCCATGCCAATGCCGAAGACCACACCGCCGATGATTTGGCTGCGCGCGGTTTTGGGATTGATGATTCGCCCGGCAGCCACCGCGTTGACCACGCGGGTTACCCGTGCCATCCCCACTTCCTCATCGACGCGCACCTCAACGAACACTGCGGAATGGGTGTTGCGGGCTTTCCTGGTCATTCTCGGTCGACCAAATTTCTTGGCTTCCAGGGAATCCAGACCGGCTGCCGTGAAAACTTCGGAAAATGACATTCCCTGGGCAGGATTTTCGCTCAGCTGAATCCGTCCACCAACAAGGTCCACATCCTCCATACGCGCGCCGGACAGTGGCGAGTTTTCGAGCTGGTTCGCCTGCTCCAGCACTTGCTTCATCAGCGCGTGACAGGCCTTCTGTACTGCGGTTCCTGCGGAGGCCGCTGTTGCGGAGCCACCTTCAACGGGAGCGAAGGGCAGGTCGGAATCGCCCAGCTTCGCGGTGATTCTTTCGACCGGAATGCCGGTCGCATCGGAGGCGATCTGGGTCATCATGGTGTAGGTGCCCGGGCCGATATCCGCGGTCGCCGTGCCCACTTCCAGTGAACCATCCGCGTGCAGGGTCGCCCGAACACTGGTGGGGGCCATCATTGCGTCCCAGACGCCAGTGGCCATTCCCCAGCCGATCAATTCGTGCCCCTCTCGCATCGAACGCGGTTCAGGGCTGCGTTTTTCCCAGCCGAATTTTCGCGCGCCCCGTTGATAGCAATCGCGAAGCGCCTTGGACGTGTAGTCGCGGTCCTTCAATTGGTGGCGCTCCGCGTAGTTGCGCAAGCGCAACTCGAGCGGGTCCACATTGGAGGCGTAAGCCAGTTCGTCCATGGCGATCTCGAACATATTGGTACCGGTGGCACCGCCCGGCGCGCGCATGTTGCAAGGAGTGGCGGTATCCACACGGGCTATCTGATAGTCCAGCTTGGCGTTGTCACACTGGTAGAGCATGCCGCCCCAGCTGACGATGCTCTCCGTATAGTTTTCGTAGGACGAAGTGCCGGTCACCGCACTATTAATAATCGCTTTCAGATGACCCTGGTCATCGGCGCCCAGTTGAATTCGGTTGTAGCATTCGGGCCGATAGCCGTGGCCGAACATTTCCTGTCGGGTCATCACCACCCGCACCGAACGCTCAAGTTTCTTTGCAGCCAGCGCAGCGAGCCAGAGTTGATATTGAGGCCGCAGAGCGGAGCCGAAGGCGCCTCCCACAAAGGGCGAGAGTACGCGGACCTTGGCGCGCTTGAAGCCCATTGCGTTACAGATATAACAATGGCTGTTTTTCACACCCTGGGTCTTGTCGTAGATCGTGAGGCGGCCGTCGTCTTCACAAAAAACGGTGGAGGCGAACAACTCCATCGGATTGTGATGTTCCGGCATCAGGTGGTAGTCGCCCGTTATCTGCACGGGCGAACTGGCGAAGGCCGCTTCAGCCTTGCCGCGGGACTTCGGTTTGCGCTCGCCCACGCCCGGCACTTTCGGCACAAATGGTGTGGCCCGCTTCAGATCCGTTTCGAAGTCCTGCCACTCATAATCCACGTCAACCAGCCGCGCGGCGGCCCGGGCAATTTCGAGGGTTTCCGCTACCACCAGCGCGATGGGTTGGCCGGGGTAAAGAATGTCGTCGCTGTCCAGAGCGCGAAAGGGGTGGCCGACTGTCGGTGCGCTCATGTCCTTCAATTTCAGATCGAAATGCGTGACACGGGGGCTGTTTTCGTGGGTGAGCACATCGACAACGCCATCCATGGCCAGCGCCCGCGAGGTGTCGATACGTTTTATTTTGCCTTTGGCAATGCGCGCGGTATAAACAACCCCAAACAGCAGATCGGGTCGGGTGAACTCAGCCGCATACTTCGCCTGTCCGGTCACCTTCGCGGCACCATCCACGCGACTGAGCGCTGTGCCGAAGCCGGCGTTCCGGCCTTCCTGCGCTTGCAAAGTCTGGCTCTTCATCTCTTTCATGAAATCCGTTTCTCCACCTGCCTTTGAGGCGCGGCTCTGGCCGCCTGGTCCAGTGCACGCACGATGGCGCGACGCGCCAGGGGGATTTTGAAGTCGTTGTCGCCCTGTCCCCGTGCCCCGGCGAGGATGGTGTCCGCAACGCGGCCAAATGCCTCACGCCCAGGCGCTTGTCCCAGCACTTGCTTTTCCGCTTCGCGATCACGCCAGGGCTTGTGCGCTACGCCGCCCAGTGCAAGCCGTGCTTCCGCGACGATTCCGTCTTCAAGTCGCAAAGCTGCGGCTACCGAGACCAGAGCGAAGGCATAGGACTGGCGGTCGCGAAGTTTGAGGTAGCTGTAATGGATGTCGAAACTTTCCGCCGGCAATTCCACAGCGGTAACCAGTTCGCCGGGCTCCAGGTTGCTGTCGCGCTCGGGTGTATCGCCGGGCAGGCGGTGAAAGTCCTCAAAGGCAATGGTTCTCGAGCCCCGTGCCGACTCGACATGCACAACGGCTTGAAGCGCAGCCAGGGCAACGCACATGTCCGAAGGATGCGTGGCGATGCAATGCTCGCTCGCGCCGAGAATGGCGTGTTGCCGCGTCAGTCCGCCGATGGCCTGGCAACCGCTACCCGGTTCCCGTTTATTACAGGGCGTGGCGACGTCGTAGAAGTAGTAACAGCGAGTGCGTTGAAGCAGGTTGCCACCGGTGGTCGCCGCATTTCGCAATTGCGGGCTGGCACCAGCGAGCAGCGCGCTCGAAAGAAGGGGATAACGCTGAGTGATCCGTGCAGCCCGGGCTAGATCCGCATTCGGTACCAGTGCGCCGATTTTGAGGCCGCCCTCTACGGTGTCCTCGATGTTCCCCAAGGGCAGGTGATTGACATCCACCAAGCTAAGCGGGCGTTCCACATCTTCCTTCATCAAATCGATGAGATTGGTTCCACCGGCGAGATAACGCACAGCGGGATCTGTCGCCAATGAGAGCGCTTCGGCAAGGGTGGACGGGCGTCGATAATCGAATCGATTCATTCCGGCATTCTCGGGTCGCTGTTGCGCTTGTGAATGACGTCTTCAATGGCGTCGACAATGTTGGGGTAGGCGCCGCAGCGGCAGATGTTGCCGCTCATGTGCTCGCGAATCTCAGCGCGCGTCGTTGCCTGCGCTTCGTTGAGCAGTCCCTGGGCGGAACAGATCTGGCCCGGTGTGCAATAACCGCACTGAAAGCCATCATGGCGAATGAAGGCTTCCTGCAGCGGGTGCAAGCTGCCATCGACACCTGCGAGCCCTTCGATGGTGGTGATCTCGGTTCCATCGAGAGTGACGGCGAGTTTCAGACAGCTGTTGATTCGGCGACCGTCGATGAGCACGGTACATGCGCCACACTGGCCGTGGTCGCAGCCCTTCTTGGTACCGGTCAGTGCGAGGCGCTCGCGCAGGAGATCCAGCAGCGAGGTCCAGGGCGGAATAGCGAGTTCGACAATTTCGCCGTTGATCGTCAGGCGGGTAGGGCACGCGTCCTGGCGCTCAACGCCAGCGGGACTGGTTGCTTGCTTCATGAGGCATTCCCTGGCCTTTTTTTGCACTACTTGTGCGACTCTGATAAGCGACAGCTGAACGTACCTGATGATGTTTTTGGAGGCCGTCGCAATTGCTTGGATACTGCCTCACCCACTTAGTTCGGATGGAGCCGCGAGCCGACAAACGCGCCGGCGCTAGTCGCTCCTATCAGCATGGCTCGGCCGGACTTTTTAAACTGACAGGCGAGGGCTTCCTTGCCGCTCCGGCTCCACCATTGATTAGAACGAACCAAAGGCCCGGAATAATTGATCCTCATTGGGCCTCGCGAACAAACGAGTTGATTATTGAGTAGAGCATGTCCACGGCCACTCTTGAAGTTGCGCGTAGACCGCCGATTAGCGAACTTCGCTCTACCCGCGGTTACAAAAAACCTGAGCAGTGCTTCACAAAAATATTGAGGTTTTCTACATGACTTTATTCGCCTTCTCGGCCCACGTTCCTCCATTTACGTTTTGTTTCATAAAAAGCGCCGAAACTCTCACGGGAAGGTTGAACCAATTATCATTGTCCGAACAAGCGCAAGTGTCCTTGCCGGGGCTCGTGGTACGCTACGCCGCAAATAAGGTGAGTGGAAAACAACATCACCAAAACAGCAAAGGCATAAGGTATGAAGAGGATAGTTGGGGCTTTCCTGATCATAGTTACCTGCTCTTGGCTTCCTGCCATTGCGCAGCAGGTATCCAAAGAACAAATAAGGGGCTTGGACGAGCAGGTTCAGGACATAAAGAAGGATGTACTGGACATATCCACTGAACTGAACCTGCTGGAAGAGAAACTGCTTTATCCTTCCAATACTCAGGTTGCTTTTTTCATCTCCCTGGTCGCCGCAAAGAATCTCGAGCTCGACTCCGTCGAAGTTGAGATCGACGGCAAACCAGTGGCGCACCACATCTATTCCTACAAAGAGCTGGAGGCATTACGGCAAGGCGGTCTGCAGCGCATCTACACCGGCAATGCACGCACCGGTGAACACGCCTTGAACGTCGGATTCAAGGGAAAAACCGGGGCGGGCAGCGCATTTACCGAGGTGGCCAGTTACACCTTCTCCAAAGGAGTTGGGCCGGAAATCGTGGAAATCAAACTGGTCGAGTCAGCAATCGGGTCGCGTAGCGTCGATTTCGTTGACCAGTAATCATGCACTCTTCAGCACGAACAAAACGGCAATGCACCACTGGTCGGCATGCACGTCGGACGCAGCAAGGGCATAGAACCGCCCAGGCGCCGGTCTCGAGCGCGCCCAGGACACTGACTTTTGGCGCATTATCCGGCATGGCTTTCGCCGCGGCGCTGCTGTTGCAATCCGCTTCGCCGGCATGGGCCGAGCGAGATAAACCTGAATTCCTGCGAGATGCTCACTTTGGTGAGGCGCTTTTTTACGCACGCCAGGGTAATTACTTTGACGCCATCTCACGCCTCGACACCGAGCTTGAACAACACTTCGGCGTCGACGAACCAGCGCTGGATACACTCCATTTTCACATCAACGATGCTCAGTTTTCCG
This sequence comes from Proteobacteria bacterium 005FR1, assembly GCA_026192395.1. Lineage (GTDB taxonomy): Bacteria > Pseudomonadota > Gammaproteobacteria > Pseudomonadales > Cellvibrionaceae > WACF01. The sequence goes on along the minus strand of WACF01000001.1, from coordinate 616,761 downwards.
TCGGCGATTTCGAGCTTTCCTATGGCATGCACCATAAGGCAGGCCGTGCGCTTACGGCCGTCATCGAGGGCGATGTAGAGCCGGCAGTGCGCAACGAAGCCATTTACCGTCTGGCCAGACTCTTCTTCCAGAAGGATCAGAACATCAGCGCCTTGCATGCCATCGAGCGTATCCAGGGTGAGATTCCGGATTCTCTGAAAGACGAGATCGTTTTCCTGCGGGCTCAAATCTACATGGTCAACGGCCGCTTCGAAGAAGCCGAGGGACTATTCCAGACATTACGAAGCAGTGCGGAACACCAAGGCTATGCGGGATATAACCTCGGTCTCGCACGGCTGGCGCAGGGCAAGGACGAGGGCGCGGTCTCGGCATTTGACGAGACCGCTCGCCTGAAATCCAACAGCAAAGCCGTTCTTGCCATCAAGGACAAAGCAAACCTCACTCTTGCCGGCCATCTGATGGACGCCGGTGCTTACCAGCAGGCGGCACAGTTTTTCGAGCGTGTGCGCGTTGATGGACCTTTTTCCAATCGCGCCCTATTGGGTTTGGGCTGGGCTCATGTCACCGCAGAAAGCCATGACAAGGCTCTTGTCCCCTGGACGATGCTGAGTGAGCGCCACGTTACCGACTCCGCTGTGCAAGACGCATTGCTCGGCGTGCCCTATGCCTATGGAAAATTGGGCTTGCACGGTAGAGCCGCGCTCGGCTGCGGGCGGGCACTGTCAGCGATGAACAGCGAGTTGGACCGTTTGGATAGCTCCATCGAAAGCATCCGAGAAGGGAACTTTCTCAAGGCGCTGGTGCGGGAAGAGTTCAAACAGGACAAAAATTGGGTCATCAAACTGCGTGAACTACCGGATGCTCCAGAAACGTACTATCTGATGGACCTGATGGCATCCCACGACTTCCAGTCCTCCTTGCAAAACTATTTTGATCTGGAGCAATTGCGCAAAAAGCTGGAAGCCTGGGCGGAATACTACGCCTCTTACGAGGAGATCATCGAGCTTCGGCGGCGCTACTACGAACCCATGTTGCCGGAAATCGACGAGCAGTTCCGCAAATTGGATTCCCTGATCAAACTTCGCCTGGAGCAACGCGACCGAATCGAGAACCGCTTGCAGGCCATGCTCCGGGCTCCTCGACCGGAAATGCTGGCCACCGCCGATGAGCGTCTCGCCCTGCAGACAATTGAAGCCTTAGAGCATCAGGTCGTCGACGCCGCGCCCTCTGCCCAAGCCAGAATCAATCGGCTCAAGGGGCACATGCATTGGACATGGATTACCGAGTATGACGAACGCCTGACAACGACCTTCGAGAACCTGGCGGAGTTGGACCAGGACATCGCCCGGCTAAACGAGATATATCGCCAATTTGTCCGCACCCGCCAGGCAGCGACCCAAAGTTACCAGGGCTACGACCAGAAGATCAGCCAATTGGAACTCAAGACCAAGCGAGCCTTGGCGAGCGTGGAAACCCTCATGCTCCGGCAGGGGCGCATGCTCGAAACGATGGCAGTTAATGAACTACAGCGACGCAGTCAGAGCCTGGAGGCGGCCCAGGTACAGGCTCGCTTCGCCATGGCAGAAAGCTACGACCGCGCGACCATGGGAGAGTCACAACCGACAGAGGAGCCGGAGTCTGAATAAACGAAACTGATCGGGTGAAAGCAAGCCGCTATCCGCGGCAATCGAGAACAATCCGCCACAAAATACCAACAACGGGCAGAAACCAAGGGGCAGGGAAATTGGTGAAGCAGACTCGGATAATCGTTTCGATTGGAGTACCGCTGGTGCTGGCGTCATGCGCGCTCACCGAGGACCGCGGTACCCTCGCGCAGTTGCGCGATGTCAGTCTGGTGCTGGAGGATGCCACGGTGGAGAATGGCCTGGACAAGGCCATGGACAGCTATCGGGCCTTCCTCGAACAAACTCCGGAAACCGCGATGACACCCGAGGCAATTCGCCGTATTGCCGATCTGTCGATCGAAAAAGAATATGGCTATGTCGCCAACACCGGGCCTTCGTCGCCGCCCGGAAAATCTCAGCCACTCGCGCGGCCCGCAGTGGATTCCGTTGCGGTAGACAAGCTGGCGGGATTGTCTTCCATAGCGAAGTCTGAGGAAAGCGAGCACGATTTTGAACAGCGTGCCGCTTACGGCCAGGCTCCGGTGGCTGAAAATGCCCCAACTTTCGATGATCACCCAGCCGCCGGCAGTGATCTGGAGAACGCCAACGCCCGGCAGGCGATCGAACTCTATCAAAAGCTGCTGGCGGAATACCCCCTCTACGACCGCAACGACCAGGTGCTATACCAGCTGTCACGCGCCTATGAGGAATTGGGAGAAGTTGAAAAGGCCATGGAGGTGATGAATCAATTTGTCCTCACCTATCCGGACTCCCGCTACATGGATGAAATCCAGTTCCGTCGGGCAGAGTTCTACTTCACGCGAAAGAAATACCTCGATGCGGAAGAAGCCTATGGTTCCATTGTGAACATGGGGCCTGGCTCTTATTACTTTGAACTGGCGCTGTACAAACTGGGATGGACTTTCTACAAACAGGAATCCTATGAAGAAGCGTTGTCCCGATACATTGCACTGCTGGACTACAAAGTGTCGGTGGGCTACGACTTCGCCGCCCGACCGGATCCCATCGAGAGCAAGCGAGTTGAGGATACCTTCCGCGTCATCAGCCTGAGCTTTTCCAATCTGGGCGGGCCGGAGTTCCTCGCGGAGTTCTTCAGCGCCAACGGCCCGCGCAGCTACGAAGACCAGGTTTACCGCAACCTGGCTGAATTCTACTTCAGCAAACGTCGTTATGCCGACGCCGCGGGAGCTTATAACGCCTTCATCGACGGTCACCCCTTTCACGAGGTCTCACCGCATTTCGCGATGCGGACGATAGAGATATACCACGCGGGCCGCTTCGCACAGCTTGTTATCGACGCAAAGAAAGACTTCGCCAACACCTACGCGCTTGACGGCCCGTATTGGCAACACTTCGAGGTTCGAAGTCGACCCGATGTAGTGGATCACCTTAAGTCGAACCTGAAGGACCTGGCCAATCACTACCACGCCATGTTCCAGGACCCGCGCTTCGTCAGCGACCAGCCCGCAAATTACCATGAGGCATTGCTGTGGTACCGGAACTACCTGGCCTCATTTCCGCGCGACGAAGAATCGCCGGACATTCACTATCAGATGGCGGGTTTGATGCTGGAGAACAAAGACTTTCGGCAGGCCGGTTTAGCCTATGAATACACCGCATACGACTATCCACAACACGCCCAGTCCGCGGAAGCCGGCTACGCGGCCGTCTACGCCTATCGCGAACACCTGAAAGCCACCGATGAATTCGGACGGGACAGCGTCAAGCAGGAAATCATTCGCACCTCGCTGACCTTTGCGGACACCTTTCCGCAGCACGACAAAGTCACGATCGTCCTGGGCGCTGCCGCCGATGATCTGTACGAGATGAAAAACTATTCTCTGGCCGTTACCACCGCGCGGAGGTTGTTGGATCAATACCCGGGGGCTGAGCCTCAAATTCAGCGCTCTGCCTGGCTCGTCGCTGCACACGGGTCCTTCGACCTGGCGAGATTCGCCGATGCCGAGCAAGGCTACCTGCAGGTGCTTGAAATGACCGACGAGGCGGACGAATCGCTCAACGGCCTGATTGATAACCTGGCCGCGTCCATATACAAGCAGGGCGAGGAGGCGAGCATCGCAGAAGATCCGGCGGCTGCGGCGGACCACTTTCTGCGAGTCAGCCGGCTCGCCCCAACGTCGACCATTCGGCCCAACGCGGAGTATGACGCCGCTACCGCGCTCATCAAGCTGGAGGACTGGACGCGGGCGACCGACGTTCTGCTCGATTTCCGGACGCGTTACCCCGAGCATCAGCTGCAGCCCGAGGTTACCAAGAAAATCGCCCTGGTCTATAAGTCCGATGGCAAATTGGAGTTGGCAGGGGCCGAATACGAACGGATCGAATCGGAAGCCGAGGATGAAGAAGTTCGTCGCGGTGCACTGCTGTTGGCCGCTGACCTTTACGAGCAGGCTGCCGTGCAAGACAAACAGCTAAGCGTCTATAAACGCTACGTGGAGCACTTCCCCAGCCCGGTGGAAAGCGCTCTCGAGATCTACAACAAGATGGCCAAGGTTTACCAGGCGATTGGAGACAGCAACCAGCACCTGGAAACACTTCGATCCATTGTTGCCATCGACAAGTCTGCCGGGCCAGAGCGCAGTGACCGGACGCGCTATCTGGCCGCCGAGGCCTCTCTGGTGCTTACCCGTCCTTACTTCAACAAATTCGCCGAGGTGCGAATCGTCGACCCGGTCAAGGACAGCCTCGAAAAAAAGCAGAAACTCATGAAAAGCGCTATCGATGCTTACACGGCGCTGCTGGACTACGAGGTGGCGGATGTAACGGCAGCGGCAACTTTCTACATGGCGGAGATCTACCTCGAATTCAGTCAGGCGCTGGCGAGCTCCGAACGGCCAACCAACCTGAGCGACCTCGAGATGGAGCAGTACGAACTCGCGCTGGAAGAGCAAATCTACCCTTTCGAAGAAAAGTCTATCGACGTGCACCGAAAAAATGTGGAGCTGCTTCATCGGGGCGTTTACAGCGACTGGATCGATAAGAGTATCGGCAAACTGGCTGAGATGTTTCCGGCTCTCTACGCCCGCGATGAAGAGCACACGGGCTTCGTGGAAACCATTGATTCATTTCACTACGAAATCCCTGGTGGAGGCCTTCCTTCCGACAATGGCGAAGCGAGTCTCAGCGCAACGGGGGACGATAATCTCCGTTATGGGGGCACCCGAGGGGATGGTGACAATCTCGATCGCCTGTTGAACAGTGATGTGGCACTTCGCGATGATTAAAGTACCCAGAGAGACGATCCGTTCGGAATCACCGACCAACTTGTTCCTGGCGCAGCCCTTTTCAGCCCTTCTCATCCTGATCGCTTTGCTGTCCGGCTGCACGTCGACGCCGCAAGGTCCTGATGAGAGCGAAGCGGGCAAGTCCATCTATTTTGTCGAGAACCGCAGCGTGGACATGGCAGTCCGGAAAGACTTCGATGAGGCGCTCGGCCTCCTGAAAAGCGGACGGTATGAGGAAGCGATCGCATTGCTCAATGAAGTCGCCGCGAAGACAAGCAATAACTCGGCACCCTATATCAATTTGGGCATTGCTTATTCGCGCATAGGAGATGCCGATAATGCGGAAGTCAGTTATCGCAAAGCGCTCGAAATCAATCCTGAGCATCCAGTTGCGGCTAATGAACTTGCTGTGCTTTACCGCGGGATCGGACGCTTTGATGATGCACGCGAATTATACGAACGGGTCGTTTCTATATACCCGAACTTCATGCCCGCTCGCAGAAACTACGGAATTCTGTGTGACCTCTACTTCAATGACGTGAAATGTGCACTCGAGCACTACGAATACTATATCCAATCCAACCCCGACGACGATAAAGTAAAACTCTGGATTGCCACACTTCGCCAGAAGGCAGAACGGTGACTACATGAACATAGAGACGATCGCCGCATGGGTTTTGGGCCTTTCTTTGTCAACCTTTTCGGTATCCGCTGACGAAACAAAAGACAAGAGTTCAGCAGACGTTAAAGAGCTGTCAGGCATTTCCATCGTAGGCAATGATGAAGCGCCAAAGTCTCTTTTTATCGTTCCGTGGAAAAGCTCGGAGATCGGATTCGAATCGGATCTCACAGCGAAGAGTCTGCTGGACGGGTCCTTGAGGCCTCTGGATAAGGAAGTCTTCATGCGCGAGCTGAATTATTTCGACATCCGTTCGGAGCGCGGAACATCGTCCGACAACTGAGTTTTTCATGAGATCCACAGTTTTATTTTCGATGAACATAGTGCGTGAGAGGAATGGGTAAATGGGTATCGTTGACAATATCGTCGCTTTCTTTTTGGAAGGTGGTTTCTGGATGTACCCCATCATGGCGGTAGGCGCTGTCGGTCTGGCGACAGCTCTGGAGCGTTTCGTAAGGCTGGCGCAAATCGAGCGTGCCAACAAGGCGATGTGGGAAAAAATGCAGCCGGTCATGGCCAAGGGCGACTTCGATTCGGCCCGAAAAATGACTGCCAACGACAAGTCCACGGTCGGGAGGCTGCTGGAAGTCGGCCTGGAACTTCAGGGTACGGTGCGCCGCCGCGAAGACATCGAGATCGCCATGGAAGAGGAGATGATGGGGATTATCCCGCTACTGGAGAAGCGAATCGGGTCGATAGGCCTGTTTGCCAACGTCGCTACCTTGCTCGGCCTGCTGGGGACGATTCTCGGTCTGATCGCGGCATTCAGCGCGGTGGCGAACGCCAATCCCGCTGAAAAGGCTGACCTGCTATCGGCCAGTATCTCCATCGCGATGAACACCACGGCCTTCGGCCTGATCACCGCCATTCCGCTGTTATTCATTCACCACTTCCTCAACTACAAATCAGGGATGATTGTCGACAGCCTGGAAATGGTTTCCGTGCGGACACTGAATGTGATTTCCCGGAACTCCAAGCGTGTAGCAATGGAAAAGGCGGCCTGAGTCGATTATGGCACGACGACACCATTACCGACGTCGCAAGGACAAGGAACAGCCGGGCATTGACGTGACCACCTTCTTGAATTTGATGGTGGTACTGATTCCATTCCTGTTGATTACAGCCGTATTTTCCCGAATCACTATCCAGGAGCTGAATCTTCCCCAGCAGGCCGTCGGTGGTGAAAACCCCGATAAGCCGCTGGTGACGATCGAGGTCATTGTCAGGGACTCAGGCTTAGAGATCACCGACGGCGAAACCGTGACCGACACCATCGATCGTCTCGCAGAAGGGCATGACATCAAGACCCTGTCGGAAAAGCTCGCAGCTTTGAAAGGCCAGCATCCCGAAAAGGAAGATGCGATCGTTCTGATAGAGCCCGACATCCTCTATGACGAAGTGATACAGGTTATGGACGCGGTGAAAGTGGCCGAAGTGAGTCGCCCTGATCAAGTTGAGCTGGATCGTATTCCCTTGTTTCCCAAACTGTCCCTGGGTGAGGCGCCGTGAAGAACAGCCGACGAATAAAACGCATGGGCCGTGCAAAGCGCAAAGGGTCCGCCGTACTGAACCTCACTTCGCTGATGGACGTGTTTACGATTCTGGTTCTCTATCTGCTGGTCAATCAGTCCTCCGTCGAGGTGGTGGAGCCGCCCAAGGACGTGCAGCTGCCGGACTCCGTGGCGGAGTCCAAGCCGCGTCAGACCATTCTTATGACGGTCAGTCCCGATCAAGTGGCAATCCAGGGGGAACCCTTGCTCAGAACCGATGACGTCCTGACGGGCGATGATGATCTGGTGTCGCCCTTGAAAAGCAGATTGGAATCCATCAAAGGCAGCGCCCTCGGACTGAACGCGGGAACAGAAGATCGAAACAACGAAATTACGATAATGGCTCACCGAGAGGTACCTTTCAAAATATTGAAGGAATTGATGACCGTCTGTACGAGCGTGGGTTACACCAAGATCTCGCTCGCCGTTAATCAGAAAGCCTCACAAGGTTAGTAGACGACGTGGATTTTTCTCTGGCACACGAAAGGTCGGCCCTGGAAGCCCGGATCGAGATCGCCGCAAAGCAACTGAAATGCTTGAACGACGAGATCGAAGCCAAATCGGCAGAGATCGAAGACCTGTTGAGCACCGGGCATCGCTATCAGCTGCTGGACGACATCTGCGAGGCTCTCGACAAGCTGGAAAACCTTGGCGGCTCGGCGCTGTTTTGGGGCGAGCAACGCTCCCTGGAAGATCGCGATCGGCATCTTGAGCGGGTGCGAAGCGTTATCGCGGGTTTCTCGCAGGAGCGCGAGCGGATCGAGGCAGAGAAATCTGCGCTCGAGCAACGAGCGCAGGCGCAGATTGGGGAAATCAGCGATCTGCAGGACGAGCTCGATACTGTGCTGGAGGAAGAGGAGGCTCGGAAGAACGAGTACATCCTCGAACGCGAGCACCGGGACAGCCAGTTTCGCCCCATGCTCATGCCATGGATCACGCACCGCTCAGACAGGATCCGTTTCTATAAGTCCCTGGGTGGCGTTTTTGCGTGTTTACTGTTGTTCAACCTGTTGATCGTGCTGTGGGAGCTTCCGGACATCAGTCAGGAGCCCTTCGAAATTCCAGAATACCTGGTGGAGATGGTGAAAAAGGAAAAGCCCAAGCCGCAGCCGCCTATTGAACAACCCAAAGTGAAGGAAGAACGTAAACCCGAGGAACAGGAAGTCGCCAAGGCGGAAGAAAAGCCGGAACCAAGTCCCGAGCTTCGGCAGGCCGCGCGGAAAACCGCGGAGACTGCAGGCGTGCTCGCCTTCAAGGAGAGCTTTCAGGACCTGCTGGCCGATGACGTGGATCAGAAGCTGGGAGCGGCCGCAAATCTTAGCAACACCGCGTCGTCCGCAAGGGGCGACGCCAGCCGCAATCTGGTGATGTCACAGGCTCAACAAAGCAGTGGCGGCATCAACAACAGTGCTGTCAGTCGCAGCGTGGGGGGCACGGCGGTCGGCCAGATAGGGCAGGGGGTAGCCTTCGCTCGGGTAGAAAGCGCCATCGGCACCGACATGATCGCAGACGATCGGCCACTTAGCGACGGCGTAGGTCCCACCCGTACCGACGAAGAGATACAGATCGTATTCGATCGTTACAAGGCTGCGCTCTACAGAATCTACAACCGTGAACTACGGGTCAATCCGCTGCTGAAAGGAAAAATGGTGCTGCGAATCACGATCGAGTCCGACGGATCGGTATCTCTTGCCAAGGTCGATTCGACCAACATGGATTCTCCGGCATTGGTGGCGGAAGTCTTGAGCCGAGTTGAGCGGTTTAACTTTGGGCCCAAGGAGGGCGTTCCAGCAATCACAATTCTTTATCCGATCGACTTCCTACCTGCGGGATAGCGAATGAGGTCTGTACGCAGGATAGACGGAGAGTAGCGCGGGGGCAGGCCGGGCCTGATGCTACTCCTAATAATGGTTTTCGAGGATTGTGGTAATTCCTGTGAGTTCGACACTTCTGTCAGGTATTTTTCGCAGCTGTCTACAGCGCAATTTTGGGAAAAACCCGTTGCGCACTGTTGTGCTTTCGTCTCTGCTTCTGGGCTTTCTGGCCTTTGGTCAGGCCGCTCAGGCGGCTGAAAAGTTCTGTTCCGACGCCCCCTATTTTGGTGTCATCGATGGTAGCGTGTTGGGTAGCGCCCCCACGCAGATTACCATTGACACCTCATGTACCTTCAAGAACTGGCCGACCTCCAAACCGCTCAGTACCAACATCAATTTTCAAACCAACGATCCATCGATCTATCTGATCATTTTCGACAATGTGTTCTACACGGGGAATATGGCCTGCGCCAACATTCCTCACAAGCTGTGGGTGGTTAACTCCCGCGAAGACGCGTTCTCGGGCGCTTGTCAGGACATCATCATTCCACCCGAGACGATCGACAAGCAATCGCCGGTCGACACGATCGGCATCGGCGAGCAGTTTACTTACCGCCTGGTTTTGCCATCGATGGGTTTTCCAGCGGGCGCGCCATCGCCAAACGATATCGGTGATGTGATCATGACCGATAATCTGGACGCACTCGGCGCGAAACTGACTCTCGTGGGAACGCCGTCGGTGACCTTTGCTGGCAGCGGCTTACCGGTGCCTCACACCTTTACGCATAGCTTTCCGAATCGGCCGGGGCCGTCCGGTGGATTGCTGACTTTCGAGATGGCCAATACCATCGTTTCGGGCCAGCAGTTATACGTCGACATCACTGTCCAAGTCGACGATGATCCCGTTAACGTCGCGGGAACCCAGATTGTCAACACCGCGGAATGGGAGTTCTCGCGATCCATCGACCTGGATGAAAACGGCATCATCGAAGACGGGACCGTGGATCTCGACGGTGACGGAATCATTGAAGATGAATTCTTCAACCCCTTGCCCGGTGAGTCCGGCATCGCCAGCCCCATCACCATCGCCGAGCCATCGCTGGTCGTCAGAAAGACCAGCAACCAGACCGCCCTGAATATCGGCGTGACGGCGCTGTTCATCATCGAAGTGGAAAATGTCGGGGGCGCTACCGCCTGGGATCTGACCCTGACCGACTTGCTTCCCAACCTGCCTGGCGGACCGGCCGGAATGTGCGACACGGATCCCGGTGCAACCGTGACAGCGGAAATATTTGAAGCCGATGGTGTGACCTCGGCATCCGGTCCCCTGGTTCTGAATACCGACTTTGCTGTCAATTACACCGGTTCGCCTGCCTGTGAATTCAGCCTCACAACAAACTCCGCCAAGGCCGCCATTGGTCCCAGCCAGCGCCTGGTGGTTACCTATGAAAGCCAGCTCGACCCGGATACGACGGCAGATACCGAACCGCTGACCAATGTGGCGGGTGCGGACATGTGGTACAGCGGACCCGGCTCGGTTTCCAGCCGGCGACAATTCGATGCCACGATCACTGACGGTAGCCCGGGGCTCGTCGATTTTCAGGACAATTACACCATCACCACAGCGTTGTCGGGCTACTACTTCGAGAAGACCGCAACGAATGTGAATACCGATGATTATCCCGCCTTGACAGCGACCTTGGGCGATACGATCGAATACCGCTTGCGGCTATTCAACGTCGACCAGACCATCGACAACATCATCATCAGGGATACACTCGACCCCGCCAGTTTCGATTTGGCGAGCTTCAGCATGGTGAACGCCGGCGGTGCGTCCTACACCTTCGATAGTGTTAGCGGCGAGTTGGTCGTCGACGGCGGCGCGGCTTCACTGGATATCGCGCAAGGCGAGGAGCTGAGCATTACGTTTCGGATCGATCTGCTCACCGGCCTTGGCAACGGTGATGTTGTCGAGAACCAAGCGAGCATCCACGCAGATCAGAACACGGCCGATCCCGCGGACGACTTCCTGGCAGTCAGCGATGATCCATTCACAAATGGTGTCGCGGATCCGACGGTAGAAGGGGACGAGGATCCGACCCCCGTTACCATCCAGACACCAGGACCACTCAGCAAAGCCACGACTCAGTCGTCGGCCGCGGTTGGCGAGCGATTTTCCTACATTGTCACGGTGCCCGAAACTCCGATCAATTCGCCGCTCTACGACGTACGAATTCTCGACGATCTTTCTTCCTCTTCGGCGGACCTCGTGTTCGTCAGCGCAACGGATCTTTCCGGGAACGGCTGGGCGCTGGTCAATACCGGCACAGCCAGCAACGTGGTCATAGAGGATACAAGCACAGGAATCGATATTCCCGCCGGCGAGCAGGCCACCGTCCGGATTACAGTTGAACTGCAAAATACCGAGACGAACCGGGCCGGATTACTTTTCGCCAACACAGCGAGCTATACCTACAACCGCATCAACAACCAGCCATCCTCCCGGATTGCCGGAGGCGGTGATACCGCCGGCAACATGGCGGTGGTGGAGCCGCAATTAGCCATCGACAAATCCCTCGGCTTTGTGTCGCCCGCGGGCAAAACTCCGACCGATCCGGCCACCGTCGGCGATGTACTGAGATACCAAGTGACCCTCACCAACAACGGTGACGCGCCGGCCTACGATGTGAGTATCACCGACTCGCTACCCCAGGGTGTTTCCTTCGTAACCAATTCCGCGTCGGCGGAAATCAACGGCGTTGCCGTGGTGGGATTCGTCGCGGCACCGGACATCCTTACCAGCGGACAAGCGATATGGGGAGAACTCAACGAAGACGGAAGTCTGGATATCCCCATCGGCCAATCGTTAGTGCTGAGTTACCGGGTCAGCGTTGAGGAAGCGAGCTCGGGCGAGATCATCAACTCGGCGGTGGCGGAGTGGACGTCCCGGGACGGCGCAAATGCGGCGGAGCGTAGCGGGGCGGGTTGTCCCACCATCACGTCACCGGACGATTATTGCGTGGGCCCGGCCACTGCCAGCGTCAGTGCCGAGGACAACAACGCAATCACCAAAACCGTCGTGAGTGACAGCTATGCGGAATCGCCTGCCAGTAGCGGAGACGCGGTACTGCGTGTCGGTGACACTGTTACTTACTCGTTGACATTGAACCTGCAGGAATACACCACACGCTCGGTGCTGGTGGAAGATGTACTGCCCATTGGTATGGAGTTCGTCAACACAGTCGGGATTAGCCCGACCTCCGGTTCCGGCACGTTCAGCTTTACCGTCAACACGTCACCCGCTGCCGGTGACCGAGGCCTTGTGAGTTGGGATCTGGGCGATGTGGTCAATACGACCAGCAACGATGATACACCGGTCGATCAACTGGTCATTGACTACACCGCTCGCGTGCTGACCGATGCGGCACCTGTCGGCGTGGGCACCGCGAACAGCTACCTGCTGACCAACAACGCATCCCTTTCTTATGTCGGCGGGGATCCTGCCAGCTATCCTGACCGCCTGAGCAGCGGCGCGGTCATTGAAGTTCGGCAGCCGGCCATGAGTGCCATCACCAAGACGGATCTGGGCAGCGGTCGCACTGGTACGGGCACGGCTGTGGATCCTTTCCAGGTCGACATTCTCAACGACACCATGTCCTTCGAGCTGCTGTCCTGCAACAACGGTTTGGCGCCGGCATACGGCGTGGTCGTTCAGGACCAGTTTCCAGTCGAACTCGACGAGAATTTTATATCGCCGCCCGTGGTCACGCTTGGAGCCGCCATCTTGACCGAGGGGATCGACTACACACTGTCGCTGCCGGCCCGTGGTGGGCAGCTGCAAGTAACATTACAGGACAGCGCGCCGATTGCGCCCCAGGAATGCCTCAGTATTCGCTACGCGCTTGGCTTTCACAGCGATATCACGCCTTTTTCCACCTGGAACAACCAGGCAAGCCTGTCCGAATACCGCTCCCTGCCACTGGCCCAGTCGGGTCGGATTTACAGGCCGACGGACACCGCCCGGGTTTATATGACCAATCAACTCGGCATCGCTCGGCTGGCGAAAACTCTGATGAGCGCCGCAGAAGCCACTGTCGGTGACGAAGTGGTTTACGAGCTTGTCGTACCGGCCGTACCGGTCAATGCATCTCTCGACAATGTGGTGGTCAGGGATGCGCTGCATCCGGCCCTCGAATACCTTGGCGCCACGGCCACCGACGCTGCGGGCAACCCGTGGCCCATCACCGACAACACGAGCGTAGCTGACCAGGTAAGCCTTGAACTCGGCACTATCCCGGCGGGCAAACAAGTGGTGATAAGCCTGCGCACACGAGTGCTCAACAACAGTCAGGCGAATGCCGGCGTCAGCTTCAGCAACACAGCGGATTACCGCTACAGCGGTCTTGATCCCGCCGCCGATACCAGCGGCACAAGCGCGCCCCTGACGCTGGTCGAACCCGAACTCGCCATTGCCAAATCGGTGGTCAACGTCACGACACCGGGCGCGGCGCCGATGGCGGGGGAGGTGCTGCGTTACCGTCTGACCTTTACCGCCAATGGCGGAGCGAGCGGAGACAATTACAGCGACGCCTACGACCTGCGCATTGAGGACAGTCTCGGTCTCGGACTGCTTTACATCGCGGGAAGCACACAGGTCGACGGCACGGGCAACAGCATTGCGGACCCGGTCGACAACGGCGGAGACGGCATTAACAACACCCAGACTCTGACCTGGGATCTGGCTACTGCCACGGCGGATATCGATGTTGCCGAAGGCAGCGCGATTACCGTGAGCTATGAAGTTCGAGTTCTGGACGGAGTGCAAGCGGGACAGGATCTCGGCAACAGTGCCACGGTTCAGTGGACGGGACAGAACGGCGACAGCACTTATGAGCGCGACGGCAGCCGTACGCCGGCGGAAAACGACTATGTTGCCGGACCGGCCACGACCACCGTTACCAGCCGTCTCGAAGTTAACCTGCAAAAGACGGTAGTCAATCAGTCCAGCGGCCAAAATCCCGGCGTCGATGCAGCACCGGGCGACGTTTTGCACTACACGCTGGTACTGACCAATGGCAGCATGGTGCCCATCACCAACGGCGTCTTCACCGATGACCTGGCTTCAGCATTCCAGGCTGGCACTCTCGAATTGCTGGAATACCCCGCGGACGCCACTATCGCCAACACCGACGCGGCGGGTGGCAGCAACGGTACCGGCCTGGTGGACATTCGCAACCTCACCGTCGCGGCTCAGGGTGATCCCGCCGGCGGCGATCGCATCACCATTGCGTTCAGTGTGCAGTTGGCCGGCGTCCTGGACAGCGGCACCGCGGTGCTAAACACGGGCAGACTCAGCGGCGATAATCTGCCGGCAACGCCGAGCAATACCACCACGACCACCATCACCTCAGCGCCCCTGATGCGGGTGGAAAAAACCTCCGAGGATTTGACGAACGATCCCGCATCGCTGCAACCAGGCGATACGCTGCGCTACACCATCACTGTCAGAAACGTCGGCAATGAAAATGCCGCCGACGTTTCGCTGAGTGACCTGATTCCCACCTATGCCAGCTATGTAGCTGGCAGCACCACCTTGAATGGGGCAACTGTGGCAGACCCCGCCGCCGGTGTGTCGCCGCTGCAAGATGGAATGCTGATTCAGACCGCGGATTCAATCGCCGGCGCGATCTCTGCCGACGTTTCCGCGAGCGAGGGGAACCTGGTCACCGTTACTTTTGACGTGACCATCGACACGGATGTAGTGGGCGGCACCGTCATCAGCAACCAGGCCTACGTCAATGGTAATGGTGCCGGCAGCGGTGCCTTTGCTGAAATGCCTTCGGACGACCCCGCCACAGCAACTGTCAACGACCCAACCGTTGATGTTGTCGGTGACTTGCCCTTGCTGGACGCTCACAAAACCGTCGAACTGCTGGTGGACCACGATGGCGATGGCCTCGTTGACCCCGGTGATCTGCTGCGATACACGATTGTCATCAGCAACCGGGGGGCGGTAGACGCTACCGACGTACACCTTGTCGATGCCGTGCCGGCATATACGGCCTACCGCGCCGACAGCACCACCCTCAACGGTCTACCTGTCGGCCAGCCCGATGGTGGTATTTCACCGCTGGCCGCAGGCGTTCCCATTTATTCAGCCGACGGTGCGGACAGCGCTGTGATCTCGGCCGGTGGGGTGGCGACGGTGATGTTCGAAGTCCTGGTTGATGCCGCTGCAACACCGGGCACGGTGATCAGCAACCAGGGCGTGGTCAGCAGCGCGGAGCAGGACGACGAGCCCACCGACGCGGACGGGATCGACAGCAACGGCGACCAGCCCACGACCATTGTGGTGGGCAATGTTCAGATGCTTTCGATCATCAAGGAAGTCTTTGATGTGAATGGTGGCGTGGTACTGGCGGGGGACGAACTGGAGTACCTCGTGACGGTGCGCAACGTCGGCAGCTTGCCGGCGACGGACGTTGTTGTTCGCGATAACCTGAACCTGCCGGAACCCAGTCAGCTGAACTATCAAACGGACTCTGCCCGGCTAAACGGCAACGTCGGCGGACTCAGCTTTTTGGATCCTACGATTACCGCTGATTACAGCGCCCATTACGGCGATCTCGCCCCCGGTGCCATTTTGACTCTGCGCTTTCGGGCCTCAGTCAACGACGCTCTGGCCACGGGCACCACGGTCACCAACACGGCTTCGGTTTATTGGGACGGCGGTACCCGCAATGCGAGTGCCTCGGCCTCGGTGGTTCTCGGCGCGCCGCCCGGGTACACCGCCACTCTGGGAGGCAGCGTCTGGCACGACACCAGCGACAACAAAGTGGTGGATAGCGGTGAAACGTTGCTGGAAAACTGGGCCGTTGAGCTGTACCGCAATTCCCAACGACTCGCCGCCACCACCACGAACGTCGACGGTCAGTATCGCTTCGTTGGCCTGCCGCCGAACGATACGTCGACCACCCGTTACAGTCTGCGCTTTCTTGCTCCCGGCGCAGGCGTCAACACCGCCACGCTGGGTATCGCCGATTCCCCCTATGTGAACGGCCCGCAGCGGATCGATGAGATCGTCGTCAGTGGCAACGCCGTGCTGGACTATCTCAATCTTCCGATTCTGCCCAACGGGCTCGTCTATGACTCCATATCCCGGGTACCGGTGAACGGTGCAATGCTGACCATGGTGAATGCCGCCAGCCAAGCGCCATTACCGGCATCCTGTTTCGATGATCCGGCGCAACAAGGGCAGGTCACCCTGGGAGGCGGGTTTTACCGCTTCGATATCAACTTCAGTGATCCGAGCTGTCAGACCAGTGGCAGTTACCTGATTCAGGTCACCGAACCTTCGGCTGCTTTCGAGCCCGGCGTATCGCGCCTGATCCCGCCGCAAAGCGATGCAAGCACCCCTGCGTTTGACGTAGCCGCTTGTCTCGGCAGCGCCAACGACGCCAATCCCGCCACGCCGGACATCTGCGAAGTGGTGGCGCTGTCGACGGCACCGCCAGCGTCGGTGGAGGGGCGCAGTCCAGGTACCCACTACAACCTGCACCTGATGCTGAACAATCTCAGCACGCCGGGCCAGAGTCAGCTCTTCAACAATCACATAGCCCTTGATCCGGTGCTCGATACCGCGGTGACCGTGCGCAAAATAGCCGGCAAGGTTAACGTGTCCCGCGGCGACCTTGTGCCCTACACGATTAGCATCGAGAACGCATATCTCTCCGAGTTGAACGATCTCACTCTGGTGGATATTTTCCCGCCGGGCTTCAGATATGTGAAAGGCTCCGCGCGTCTGAACGGTGTGCCGCTGGAACCCGAGCTGGTAGGCGCAGAGCTGCAATGGAAAAACATCGACCTGGCGGTGGACGCCCGAAGCACACTGGAACTGTTGCTGATTCCGGGCGCAGGCGTTTCCGAAGGCGAGTACATCAACCACGCCCAGGTCCGCCTGGCCTTTACCAATCAGCCCGTCTCCAACACTGCCAGCGCCACCGTGCGGGTCGTGGCCGATCCGACTTTCGACTGCTCCGATATCATCGGCAAGGTATTCGAAGACCGGAATGCGAACGGCTATCCCGACGCGGGCGAGCCCGGCGTGCCCGGTGCGCGCGTCGTCAGCGCCCGCGGCTTGATGGTAACGGCAGACCGACATGGGCGATTTCATCTTACCTGTGCCGCTGTGCCGAACGAACAACGCGGCTCCAACTTCATCCTCAAACTTGACGAGCGCAGTCTGCCCAGCGGCTACCGAACGACCACTGAAAATCCTCGCGTCGTTCGCCTCACCCGGGGCAAGGCCGTCAAACTGAATTTCGGCACAGCGCTGCATCGCGTCATTCGGCTCGACGTTGCCAATGGGGTTTTCGAAGCGAATTCCACCACCATGAGACCGCAGTGGACCAGCCGCATCGACAGCCTGATGTCCGAAATGCAAAAGGCTCCGTCCATCCTGCGCCTATCCTACCTCGCCGATGTGGAAGACCCCGCGCTGGTTCAGAATCGCGTCAAGCTGCTCAAGCGGACAATCAGCGAGCGCTGGCAAGCGCTGGACTGCTGTTACAAATTGGACATCGAGACAGAAATATTCTGGCGCCGCGGTGGACCCCCTGATCAGTCGGAAGTGTTGAGATGACTGCGAAGTGTATGAACAAACGATTGGATAGATTGCGCGGCGGACGCAAGCTCGTATGGGCGGCCATGCTGGTCGCTGCACCCGTGCTCGCCACTGAGGATGATCACCCCTGGTGGAAAACGCCAGGCCAGTGGATGCCCGATAGCTATGACGGGTTTACCGCGCCCTTTGAAAGCGCCAACAGTCGCAGCCGACGCTACGGGGACAATGCTGAGCAACAGCTCAATAGCGCAGACCCGGCTACCCAGTGGATTCTGCAAGATGAGATCGACAGCCGGGGCGACCGCCTGCAACTACAGACGGTTACCGAGCAGGTGATCGATACGGTCAAGCTTCAGAACGTGGTACCTCCGATTCACTTCGCCTCTGGTGAGGCAAAAATTCCCCCGGACTACGTTGCACGGTTGCGCGATGCGCTGGCCAGGGTGGAAGGTCGCCACAACGTGCGTTTGCATTTTCTCGGTCACACCGATAACGCCAGCCTGAGCCCCGAACTTGAGCGCATCTACGGCGACAATCAGGGCTTGTCGCGAGAAAGAGCGGGGACTACCGCGGAGTTTTTCCAGCGTGCCCTCAGCCTGCCGGCGGAGTCGATTTCTTACGAGGGCGTTGGAGACAGTCAGCCCATCGCGAGCAACACCACCGAAAGCGGTCGTGCCCAGAACCGCCGCGTCGAAGTGGAAGTGTGGTATGACGAGATCACCGAGAGACAGGTCGAAAAGGAAGTGCTCGTCGCCGAGCAGATGCACCGCGTCAAAGTCTGCCGGGTAGAGACCGTTTGCAAACTGCGCTACAAGGAAGGCTACGATAAACGCGCAAAGGTAAAAAACCTCGTGGCACCTTTGCGCTACGACGAGAACAATACCGAAATCACGGAAAGTTTTCTCCGCCAGTTGCAGCAGGCGCTGGACAATCTGAGTAGTAAGCAAAACGTCACCGTGCGTTTTATCGGCCATACCGACAACATTCCGCTTAGCGGTCGCGATGCGCGCATTTACGGAACGCACCTGGCGTTATCCCGCGCAAGGGCGCGGCGGGCCGCGTTGGCGGTTCAGGACGCCCTTGGCCTGACAAGCCGCGCCATCGAAAGCACCGGGGAAGGAGCCAGACAAGCACTTGCGTCGAACGACACCGCGCAGGGGCGCGCCCTCAACCGCCGGGTGGAAGTTGAATTCTGGTATGACGATCCCCTGCAAGCCCTCCCGGACGAACCGCAACTCTGTCCGGAACAGTCCGGCGCTGAAACGGTGACGCGGGTTTACGATCCGCCCTCGGGAGCGATTGCGCCCATTCCCTTCACTGGCGGTGAACCGTCGATTCCCGCTGGCTACAGCCAGCGTTTGCAACGCCTGATGGGCGAGCTGAAAGACAAGGCCAACGTCCGCTTGCGCTTCGTTGGCTATATCGCCAACGAACGACTCGACCGCCGTACTGCCGCCGTTTACGGCGACGATATCGGATTGTCCACCGCGCGCGCACGCCGCGTCATGGAACAGGTGCGTGAGGAAATCGCCTTGGCTGACAGTCAGGTGGAATTCGAAGGCCACGGCTACGTGCAGACCGACGATGTGGTCAACGCAGGCTTCATCGAATCGGATCAGTCCCGGGTGACGGTTGCGGTAATCTATGACGAGTTGGCCCTGCTCGATGACCTCGATGGCATGGACATCACCCGAATCACGCGCGAAGTGGAGACGCAAAGTCCCTTCGCGCTGAACCTGATGCGCATTACCGTCGACGGCAAGCCCGTGGACGACCCCGGCAAGAGCGTCGCCGACGTCCAGCGCTGCACCGACGTGGCTCTGGAGAGCGCCGACATTCAGCTCAGTTACGACAACCTGACGTTCAAGCCGCGCCTGAACCTCACTGCCTGGCCCACTCAGGTCCGGTTCAACGACGACATCAATACCAGCGCGATCGAGAACCGAGTGCGATTCAAGCTCTATAGCAATTACCGCAGTGAGATCGAAAAGGCCGAGGTTCGCCTCTTTCATGCCGAGCAGTCCAGCCGTGCGGACCCGCTGGCCGTCATCCCCCTCGATGCCGACGGCGAAGGCCAATGGCAGGCGGAATTCGACCGCTATACCGCCCAGGGGCTTCAGCTCAAGTACCTGCTGCGCGTTTATGACCGAGCCGGACGTTACGACCAGACCCAAGCCCAGTCCTTGTGGGTCGTGGATCAGGTGGACAGCGAGAAGCTGCTCCAGGCCGATGAGGAACGGGAGCTGCTGACCGGTTTCGGTGAAACGCGGCTTGCTGAACAGCAAATTCCACTCAGCGGTGGATCGGTTCGGGTGCAGGGAGACAAGATCCCTGAAGGCTATTCCATCTGGGTTGCCGGGCGTCCGGTGCCCCTGGGCTACGACAGGACCTTCGTGGCTGAAGAGTTGTTGCCGGCGGGATTGCATACGGTCGAAGTGGCCGTGCTTGATGAGCAGGGTAACGGTGAGTTATTCCTCCGGGACTTCAAGCTCGAGGAGAACGATTGGTTCTACGTGGGGATCGCCGACCTCACCGTCGCGCGGGACAACACCAATGGACCGGCCAGGTTGGTAACGCAGGACGAAGTCCATTTCGACAACGACGTGAATATCGACGGGCGTCTTGCGTTCTTTACGCGCGGAAAGTTTGGCCGTGATTGGTGGCTGAGCGCCAGCGCCGATACCCGCGAAGGAGAGGTCGGCGACCTGTTCAGCAACTTCATGGATAAAAGCCCCGATGCGATGTTCCGTCGCATCGATCCTGATTATTACTATCCCACCTTCGGCGATGACAGCACGGTGGAAGAGGGCGCGCCTACGCTGGGCAAGTTTTATCTCAAATTACAGCAGCAGGATAACTACGGCCTGTGGGGTAACTTCGATATCCATTACAGCGGCAATGGCCTGGCCCATGTGGACCGCACGCTCTACGGTGCCAATGTTCACCTGCAAGGGGACGATCTCACCGGCTTCGGCGACCCGCGTTATAGCGTCGATCTGTTCGCAGCGGACCCGGGCACCGTGGCGAGCCGTGATGAATTCCGCGGTACCGGCGGTTCACTCTACTACCTGCGCCATCAGGATATTCTGCAAGGCTCGGAGCGCATCCGGGTCGAGGTGCGAGACAGGGATTCCGGTCTGGTATTGGCGGTAAAAAATCTGATTCCCGGCCTCGATTACGACATCGACTATTTTCAGGGCCGCGTACTGTTGACGGAGCCGCTGTCGCCCTCCATTGCCGACGCCATGTTGATCAATAGCGATGTCGGCGATGGCAATCAGGTGTTTCTGGTCAGCCGCTACGAGTACACGCCCGGTTTCACCGAACTGAATACACTCTCGGTGGGCGGCCAGGCAGATTACTGGTTCGGCGACAGCTTTCGGTTGGGTCTTACCGTCAACGACAATGAAGAGGAAGACGTACAGGGAAGTCTCGGCGGCGTGGATCTGACCTGGCGCAAAAACTCCGCGACCTGGATCAAGCTGGAGGCTTCCCAAAGCGACGGAGCGGGCGTCAACACGCTGAACTCCGTCGATGGCGGTTTCACTTTCGACCCAGCTTCCGTAGCCGATGTCGGTGCCAGCGCCAATGGCATCCGACTGGAAAGCAGTCTCGCGCTAAACGAGCTGCACCAGCGGCTGGCGGGACAGATGACCTGGTATGTGCAAAGTCTGGACGCTGGTTACGCCGCGCCTGGCCTGCAAACCACACGTGACTTGCAGCAGTACGGCACAACGCTGAGAGTACCGGTAACCGCAACGCTGGACATCCTGGGCAAACTGGACGTGAAGGAGCAGAACCTGGGCCTGGAAACCACGGCCACTGAAATCGATGCGGATTACCGGCTCAATGATCACTGGAGTATCCGCAGCGGCATCCGCCACGACGAGCGCATCGACAATTCTCCTGTCGTCCCCGTCACGCAGGAAGAGGGCAAGCGCACCGATCTTCGCGTTCAGGGGGAGTATGAATCCACGGAAAACTGGTCGGCCTACAGCTTCCTGCAAAGCACCTTGTCCTCATCGGGTAACCGCGACGACAATGATCGGGCTGGCATAGGAGGACGCTACCGGTTTTCCGATCGCATGGCCGTCAGTGGGGAAATTTCCGGTGGGGACCTCGGCAATCTCGGCAGGATGGGAACGGAATTTCAGTATTCCGATCGCACCAATATTTATCTGACTTATGCCCTCGAGAACGAACGTAGCGATAATGGTGTGCGTGCACGCAAAGGCAGCCTTGTTTCCGGCTTTCGTACCCGCTACTCCGATACCACCAGCATGTATATGGAAGAACGCTACACCTACGGCGAATTGCCTACCGGCCTGACCCATGCCGCCGGCGTTGACATGGCGCTCTTCGATCGCTGGAACTTCGGCGCGAACCTGGATATCGCCACCCTCAGCGACTGGCAAACGGCGGCGGAGATCGAACGTAAAGCAGTCGGGCTGAAGGTCGGCTATCGCCTCGGCGAATCCGCAATCGCCAGCGCGCTGGAATACCGTGTGGATAATATCGAAGATCCGCAAACGGCACTGGTTTCGGAGAGAACGACCTGGCTCACCAAAAACAGTGCAAAGGTGCAGCTCAGTGATGACTGGCGCCTGATCGCCAAACTCAATCTGTCGGAAAGCGAAAGCTCACAAGGCGAATTTTACGATGGCAGCTTCGCGGAGGGGGTACTGGGCTATGCCTACCGTCCGGTGAGCGATGATCGGCTCAACGCATTGTTCAAATACACCTACTTCTACAACATGCCGACTACCGATCAGGTAATCCTGGTCAACACCGCGGCGGAGTACGTCCAAAAAAGCCATATTCTCTCGGCGGACATTACCTACGATCTCACCCGGCGCTGGAGCGTGGGGGGCAAATACGCGGTGCGACGTGGCGAGCTGAGCCTCGATCGGGTAGACCCGCAATTTTTCCGCAGCGATGCAGCGCTCTACGTTCTGCGTACCGACTGGCACTTCACCCACGATTGGGACGCGCTGCTCGAAGCACGCCTGCTGGATTTACCCGACGCTCAGGATCGTCGCAACGGTCTGCTTGCGGCGATCTACCGCCATTTGGGCCAGAACATGAAAGTCGGGATTGGTTACAACGCCACTGATTTCTCCGACGACCTTACCGACCTCGACTACGACAGCAAAGGCTTTTTCATCAATGCCATTGGCAAGTTCTGAAATGCACCACGCTGATGATCTTGCTCGAGGTGAACGCTTTGCTTGCGGAAAAATCTTCTGCGCACCGTCGGTCGCCAACCCGGACGTGAAATTGGCTGGTTTCTCCCAGGCTGTTATTCGAGAAAGTCCGCTGGTCTGTTACCATTCCCGGCTCTATTCATAGAGGATTACGGAATGGGTCGTCTGTTCGAGGAAATCGATGTACAACAATCGCCGCTCGGGGAGATATCGCTGCGCAGGCGCAGGATCCCCGCCATAGCCGACCGTGATATCTACGAAGTGAAGCTGAACGACGAGTTCCTCATGTCTAGCATGTTCGTTGATGCGGAGGTCGCTTTGGCGGACCTGGGGCTCGCGGCCGCGGAGGGAAACCAGCTGGGGGTTGTAGTAGGCGGGCTCGGACTCGGATACACAGCCGCGGCAGCACTGGACAGCGAAAGAGTCGCCGAGCTGCTGGTAGTGGAAGCGCTCGAGCCGGTTATCGGCTGGCACAAGGACGGCAAAGTGCCGCTGGGAGGAAAAATCAGTTCGGACCCGCGCTGCCGGTACATCCACGGCAGTTTTTTCGAACTGGCTCTGACCGGCTTTGATCCGGGTAAGCCCGGCAAGCAATTCGAGGCGATACTGCTGGACATCGATCACTCGCCCAGCGACCATCTGAACAGCGCCAACGCAGGCTTTTACAATGCGGAAAAGCTCGCGGCCATGGCAAAGCAGCTCGTCGCGGGTGGTGTATTCGCCATGTGGTCCAACGATCCTCCGGATGAAAGCTTCATCGCCGTGCTTTCGCAGGTCTTTCGAGACGTCGAAGCGCAGGTGATCACGTTCGACAATCCCTTCCAGAATGAACCCGCGCGCAACACGGTCTACCTCGGGCGCAAGTACCGATGACACGCTGCTCGCGTGCCAGGCCGCAGTCTTAAGTCGCTGTTCGGTAATCTGCAAAAGTTCCATCACCCGTGACTGGTATTTCGGAGCCGTCTACGGCGACGCGCAGCTTTTGTGACCGGCTTCGGACGCGAGGCTAGACAAGCGCCTATTGCCGAGCATTACGGATCTGTTTGACCTTCTCCATGGTCCAACTCTGGCACTGCTGGGTATCAGCATCGTCGGAGGTGACCAGGAGAGTTAAATGACGGACCAGGGAGTAGTACGCGGATCGCGGTTGTGGGCACCGAGCTCCAGCGAGCCCAGCGATCGGATCATCCGTTTCCGGTCACTGAGCACCTTGCTGCTCGTGGTCGCCAGTCTTTCGATCGCTGGCTGCGGAGGAGGGGGCGGCGGCAGCGACAGCCCGCCACCTGTCAGCGTCAATAATCCGCCTCCCGACAGCAGCGACGCTCCGCCACCTGATTCGAGCGACGATCCTCCCCCGGACACCAGCGACGATACCCCACCGGATACCAACGAGGATCCGCCACCGGATTCGACCGAATATCCTCCACCGGATGTGAGTGACGATCCACCGCCGGACAACTCCGAAGATCCTCCTCTGGATCCGAGCGACGATCCGCCGCCTGATAATAACGATGATCCCGCCGACGACACTCCAGAGGTCAGCGCCAGTGCCGGAGCCGATCAGACGGTATTTGAAAGCCACGTCGTGCAGCTAGTCGGTAGCGGAGAGGGGAGCGGTGAGCTCGGGTATCAGTGGACGCAGACGGCCGGCGAACCGGCTGTGACGCTGAGCGGCGCCGATACGGCTACGGCCAGTTTCGAGGCTCCCGAAATGGAGGCCGGCACATCGCAAAGCTTCACGTTCACGTTGACAGTCACGGATCACAGCGGCACCGCCGCGCAGGACTCGGTGACGGTCACCGTGAAGGATCAGCCAATCCCCATCAGTGCGGACGCCGGGCGGGATCAGACGGTCATCGAAGCCGACCTCGTGACGCTGGTTGGCAGCGGAGGAGGGGGCGCTGAACTTAGCTACCGCTGGGCGCAAATAGCCGGCGAGCCCACCGTGACGCTCAACGGCGCTGGGAGCGCCACCGCCAGCTTTCAGGCTCCCGAGATGGAGCCCGGCACATCGCGCACGCTGACGTTTGAGCTGACAGTGACCGACCTCAACGGCTTGGAAGCCCGGGATTCGGTCCTCGTCACTGTAGAAGATCAGCCCTCGCCCATTCTGACGGGCACGTTGAGCTATTCACACATCCCAGTGAACGACAGCTGCCGAGGGCTGAACTACGGAGCCTCACAACTGCGGCCGATTCGCGGGGCGACAGTGCAAGTGGTCGAGGCAGCGACAAATGCCGTCCTGGAGTCCACGGTGAGTTCGGAAGAAGGCGCGTATCACTTTGAAATTGCTGCCGGACGTGAAGTGTTCATTCGAGTGAGAGCGGAGTTGAAACAAAGCGGCAATCCCGGTTGGGACGTAGAAGTGAGAGACAATACCAGCGCGACGAATCTGCCGCTCGCCGATCGGCCGCTTTACGTTCTCGATAGCACAGCCTTCGTGATGGAACACAGTCATCAGCTGAACCTTGTAGCGGACAGCGGCTGGAATGGTAGTCGTTATGCCAACCACCGGGCGGCGGCACCCTTTGCAGTTCTCGATACAATTTATTCAGGCATTTCGCTGATCAAGGCGGCGGACCCGCAAGCATTTTTTCCGCCTCTGGATGTATTCTGGAGCATAAACAACACCACCTACCGACCTGATGGACTGCAAATCGATCGCGGAGAAATCGGCAATTCCTTCTACCATCCGGCACTCGATTCGATGTTTCTGCTCGGAAAGGCCGACGATGACACGGAGGAATATGATTCACACGTGATCGCTCACGAGTGGGGCCATTACTTCGAGGACAATTTCTCGCGTTCCGACAGTATCGGCGGGCCGCACAATCTCGGGCAACGCCTCGATATGCGACTTGCTTTCGGCGAAGGCTGGGCCAGCGCGCTGGCGGGAATGATCCTGGCGGATCCGCAGTATTGCGATACCTCCGGGGCAAATCAAAGCGCAGGGTTCGGAATGAATATGGACGATGATCGCTTCGGCGTGTCCGGCTGGTTCAACGAAGTCTCGATCGCCAGCATTATCTATGATCTGTGGGACGACACCGCTGCGGATGATGATGACGTCGGAATTGGTTTCGCACCGGTTTACCATGCGTTCGTGGGTGACCAGGCGACTACCCCGGCGCTCACCAGCATCTTCAGCTTTGCGCCGGCATTGAAGGCCCAGGTACCGGACCAGACGCTGGCGGTCGATATGCTTTTACAAAGCCACGGAGTGACCGGCAGCGATGCCTACGGGACGAATGAAACCAATGATTCCGAGAATGGCCTCGGGACTGACGTCTTGCCTGTTTACTCCGACATTTTCCCCAACGGGCAGATCGTTCGCGTTTGCAGTAGCGGTCAGTATGATCGGGCTCACAGCGGCAACAAGCTAGCGGTATTTCGCTATTTGCGGCTGTCTGTGGATCAAAGCGCGCGTTATCGCATCACCGTGCAAAATGTGAATCCACCTACATCGCCGGTTTCCCCGGACCAGGGTTGCCAGGAGAATATTCACAGCGACCCGGATTTTCTACTGTTCCGACAGGGACAGCTGATCCATGCAGGTCGCGGTTGCAGAGCCAACATGGAAGACTCGACGACCAACACGCTCGCGACGGGAACCTACGTGATGACGGTCACCGAATATCGATTCGCCGATGGCAATCCTTCCACATTTTCCCCGGAACGAAGCTGTTTCGATGTCGAAGTCAGGCCTGTTCAGTAGCGGAAGGAATTTGGAGCTGCCAATCTGCGTGCGCGCTGATTTCACCCAGCGCAACCATATCGTGGGCTCTCCACATCAGCTTTCCAAACGCATGTCGCTGGCACCGGACCCGTCACCCGTGAGCGCGGCTGCGTCGATAGCTCAGGTCCGCCGCCAGGAGCAGACAGCAGCTGTCGCTTTACCCAACCGGGGTAAAACCCAGTTCAGTGGCCCGGCTCTTCTTTGGCTGGCTTAAAGGTTTCCGGATCAGGTTTTCCTTTCACCGTGAGCACACCCGCAAGACCCTTCTCAAGTCGACCCAACGCGTGGTCGACGATAGTGTACTTCCCGGGGTAATCGACTTTGAATTCCACAATCGTTGCGCCACCGGGCGGTACAAGTGTCGTCTGAACACCGGTGAGAGGAGAGCTCGTTAGCGAAGCTTCATCATAGACCCTGTCAAAAATCTCACCGATCACGTGGAAACTAGCGACCAGGTTGGGGCCACCAACGCCGAAGTAAATGCGAACGGCATCGCCGACTTCAGCTTCCAACTTGTAGGTCTTGGTCAGCGCTTCCATGGTGCCGTTGAACATCATGTGCTCCGGTCGCTCATCGAGCATTTTCTTCCGTGAGAACTCGTGTAAACCGCGAGACCCGTAGCGCTGAACCGTATAGAGTTCGCCCTGCATGATGTAGAACTCGCGATCCACTTCGGCCAGCCCATTTTCAGGCTCCACAAGGATCATTCCGTACATACCATTGGCAATATGCTGCGCCACCATCGGCGTCGCGCAATGGTAGACATAGAGCCCGGGATGCAAGGCTTTGAAAGTGAAGCTCTTGCTTTCCCCGGGGGCCGCCTGAGTTACCGCTGCACCGCCACCAGGGCCGGTCACCGCGTGAAAATCAACCGAATGAACGTGACGGCTGTCTTCGGCGTTCTCCAAGTTAACGGTAATCGTGTCGCCCTGACGAACCCGCAGGAAAGGGCCTGGCACGGTGTCGTTGAAGGTCCAGTAGCGATAGGTAGCATCGGGCCCCAGCTTGGCTTCCACTTCCGTGGTCACCAGATCTAGCGTGACATGACGGGGTTGCCGCCTGCCTACAGGCTCACCAACTTCCAAAGGGTTCTTGGAGATATCTATCACGTCTCCGGGTGCCTGGACCTGCTGAGCGCCGACGACGATGCGGCCAAACATGCCTGCAGCTTTATGACCGGGGATCGTACAAAGGTATTCGAAAGTACCGCCCTTTGTTGCCCGAAAGACCACTGCCGTAGCCGAGTCTTTGCCAACTATCTGGTCCGATTGCACACCAAATGCGGGGAGAGCGATATCATGGACAGCGCCGTCTCCATTGATGACATTGATTTGAACTACCGCGTTCTCCGGGACTTCGAGGTCCGGGTTCACCTGACCTTCTGTATCACCGGCTTCGCTGACATACACCAGTCTCCCGCCCGCGATATCGGTGCGCAAAGTGAAGGTCACATCTGGACGATAGCTTACGTCACTGGCTTGTTGCTGTCCGTGCGCTCCGACAAGCACGAAAAGCATCCCGAGGGCAATGAAAAATCGTTTAGCGGCTCCCATGATCGTAGCTCTCTTGACGGGCTAGAGACGTGTAGAAATCCGTCCACTTCTCAGATAGCACATCCTTCGGCAAAATCCATTGTTGTCTTCTGCCGGCCAGTTCGAAGCCTCGTATTCGCAGTTCATGAACAGCAGTCGGATGCAACCGAGGTGCCAGCGTGGTCCGGCAGCGAGTCTACCGAGACAACGCGGGATGAATCGTCAAAGGGTCCGGTTCAGACCTTGCAAGCCGACACCGTTTGCATCTTTTCAGGTTGGGGGCGTTTTCCTCATCGGGTTGACTTGCCACCGAGCGCTTCTTTTGGAGGAAGAACCACCATGACGCAACAGCTGAGCATAGGCATCAAGGGCATGAACTGCGCCTCCTGCGTGGGCCGGGTCGAGCGTGCGCTCAAGCAGCAGCAGGGCGTGCTTAACGCCAATGTGAATCTCGGCACTGAGAAGGCCACCCTTGAGATCGAAGAGGGAACTCCCCTCGAGGATGTGCTGAAAGCCGTGAAGGAAAGCGGCTATGAACCCGACGTGGACAGCGCGGATATCGTCATCAGCGGAATGAACTGTGCCTCGTGCGTAGGACGTGTCGAACGCTCGATAAGGCAGCTGCGCGGTGTAGTCGAGGCGAATGTGAATCTCGCCACTGAGAAAGCAACCGTGCGTTATCTGCCGAGTGAGCTGTCCCTGCCGCGCATTCACGAAGCCATCGCGGCCGCGGGCTATGAGGCGCTTCATACGGCAGCTGGTGCCCAAAGCGGTGTTGAGGACCACGAGCTTGTCACCCTGCGCAGGAAGGTCCTTTTTGCCGCTGCGTTTACGATCCCGGTGGTCGTGATTGCGATGGGCAAAATGCTACCCGGGCTGGAGCAGCTTTACATGGGCGTTATGTCGCACCGCGGCTGGATGGCTGTGGAATGGCTGTTGACTACGCCAGTTCTTTTTTACGCCGGCGCGCGTTTCTATCGGGCGGGTTTCGCCGAGCTCAAATATCGATCCCCTGGGATGAACAGCCTGGTGATGATTGGCGCCAGTGCTGCTTACTTTTATTCCGTTTTCGCTTTGCTCTTACCCGAGCTGTTTCCTGAGGGCACCGCGGTGAGCTATTTTGAAGCAGCCGCAGTCATCGTCACGCTCATTCTCCTTGGTCGTTATTTCGAGCACATTGCCAAGGGCCGCACCTCCCAGGCAATCAAAAAACTATTGCAGCTACAGGCGAAAACAGCGCGGGTACTTCGCGACGGCGATATCGTCAAGATTCCTGTGGAGGCTGTAGCGCCCGGCGACCTTGTTCTGGTGCGTCCAGGTGATCGCGTACCGCTGGATGGAACAGTGGTGGAAGGGCGGTCCTATGTGGACGAGTCGATGATCACCGGCGAGCCAGTCCCGGTCATCAAGGAAAAAGACGCCGAGGTGGTTGGCGGCACAGTTAATAAAAACGGTGCATTAACATTTCGCGCCACCCGTGTGGGTGACGACACTGTACTCAGTCAGATAATCAGAATGGTGGAATCGGCTCAGGCCGAAAAACCGCCGATTCAGCAGCTTGCGGATAAAATCGCCAGCGTGTTCGTACCGCTGGTGCTGCTGCTGGCTGCGATCACGTTTGCGGTCTGGTACAGCTTTGGCCCGGAGCCGGCTCTGTCATTTGCTTTCGTCACGACCGTCAGCGTTTTGCTGATTGCATGTCCCTGCGCGATGGGACTGGCGACACCCACGGCGGTCATGGTAGGTACCGGCAAAGGCGCCGAAATGGGCGTCCTGTTCCGCAAAGGTGCTGCTTTGGAGACCCTGGCGAAAATGAACACCGTTGTGTTGGACAAAACCGGCACGCTCACTCGAGGCCGGCCGGAGCTTACGGACTTCGATGTGGTCGTGGGAGAACATGACCAGCTTCTAGCGGCAGTAGCCGCCGTGGAGGCGAAAAGCGAGCACCCGATTGCTGAAGCCATCGTTCGTGCAGCCAAAGAACAGGGGCTCGTCCTCTCCGCGGTCGAGAGCTTCAATGCCGTGCCGGGCTACGGGGTCGAAGCAGTGGTCGAGAGTCAACGGATCGACATTGGTGCTGACCGCTACATGCGAAAGCTCGGGGTTGACATCGGCGCGGCGGAAGCCAGGGCGATGCGCCTGGCGGAGCAATCGAAGAGCCCGCTGTACGTTGCGGTGAATGGCGAACTGGCGGCTGTGGTCGCCGTTGCCGATCCCCTCAAGGCCGGTTCACGCGAAGCAATCTCCGCACTCAAGCACATGGGACTGGAGGTCGCGATGCTCACCGGCGACAATCGAGCGACCGCGCAAGCGATTGCGCGAGAGGTTGGCATCGACCGGGTTGTGGCGGAAGTTCTGCCCGACCAGAAAGCGTCCGAAGTAAAGCGCTTGCAGAGCGAGGGCAAGCAGGTGGCCTTCGTGGGTGATGGAATCAACGATGCCCCGGCGCTCGCTCAAGCGGATGTCGGTATCGCCATCGGCACGGGCACGGACATAGCTATCGAAGCGGGTGATGTCGTCTTGATGCGCGGCGACCTGAGAGGCATCGTCAACGCTGCGGCACTGTCCAAACGCACGCACCACACGATTCTCGGCAACTTCGCCTGGGCTTATGGCTACAACGTGCTGCTCATTCCAATCGCCGCGGGGCTGCTTTTTCCTTTTTTCGGGTTTCTCCTCAACCCGATGCTGGCCGCGGGCGCCATGAGCCTGTCGAGCATTTTTGTGCTCACAAATTCATTGCGGCTGCGCCGCTTCCAACCGCATCTTCAGGAAAGTGTTCAGCGCGAGGACGCTGGAGCCGCGCACGTTCAACAGGCAATGCATAGCTGATCAAAGACTCCTCGCCCGACTGCGTCAACTTAAATGGCAAGAACAGGAGCAAAGCCACCGCCTTCGGTGCGAAAGTTGGTGGCTTGCCCCTGGTAAAGTCTTGCGGCCACCAGCAACGCTTCGCCCCGGTATGTGTACAACCTGACATCAACTTTCAGTTTTTTTGACTCGCCGTCTATAACAACGATTCGCTCGGAGGGCGGGACGAAGGCCTGGGCGATATAGTTATCTCCCATGATCGCTTCAAACGTTCCTTTCGTCAGCTTGCTGCCCCGATAAACGCCCTTGCTGCCGTGACCGGCGGCAGGCTTGAAGAAAAGGCTTTTACGATCTCTCCAGAGTTCATCTTTTTTCTCGGGTGCAACCAGGCGGGTGCGGGGAACGGTGCGTGCAATTCGCATCGCCGCAGCTTCACCCAGGCCCCATTCTTCCAATCTGTCGGCATCGGAAAGAAGTGACATATTGCGCTTATCTGCCAGCAGCGCATGAACCCGGGGATTAGGCGTGATCACGGCGAGTCCTTCCAGCCAGGCCTGACGCAGCGCCACGTGTGCCGAATCGTCGAGACCAAAATCCACGAGTCGGTTGTAAACCAGATCAACTCGCTTGCGACTATCTGTCGCAAGAAGTTCTTCGCCCTCGACAACGAGCTGAGTCGGATCGAGGATCAAGGCTTCAAATCCGTGCCGCTCGAACACGCGCTGGGCCAGGCGAAACTCTGGATACAGGTACTGAGCGGGGGGATCGTTATCGACGATGGCGATGGTCCGGGGTCGGCCATCACCGCGTTGCAGCCGCCATTCAGTTTCGAACATTCGGATCACAGACTCTTCAAATCCGTCCACCAGGCCATCTTCCGGCTGCGGGTGACAGCATCGTTCCTGGGCGCGCGCCAGCATCGCATTGAGAAATGCTCCACCAGCATTGCTGTTTATTTCGATCAGTTGCGGACCCTCTGGATGCAGATGAAAATCGTAGCCCATGAAGGCGCCAGCCGGACCTGGGTCCACGTGTGCGGTTGTTGGCGCCCATTGCAAAACCGCTTCGCGATAGGAAGGCAGCGCTGCGGCAGTTTCGAGTGCTCTGACGACCCATAGCATCTGATCAAGATCGTTCCGTGGAAGGAAAACCGCTGAGTTTGCGAAAACCTGCTTCCAGAGCGGACTGCCCACGAGTTCATCGATGTGGTCGAATTCCAGCGAGAGGGCAGTGTCCAGCGCAGAACGATCGATGGTCTGGCAGGCACAGAATTGATTGAGCCGTTCGGCGGCGCTCGTAAGACTGGGATTCTGGACCATGCTGTCTCCTTAGACCGGTTAAGCGCAGTCTATAGCGTCTCTGATCAATGTGCAGCCCCCTGACAGAACCCTTGCCTGTGCATGCAGGGAAATGAACGCTCAGCGTAGTGGTACACAGTTTGCCTGAAGCCCGCATCCTTTCGGCAGCGGGCGCAGCTTGTAGACATCGGCCCAGTTCAACATTGCTAATTGGAGAAGCGCAATGAGCGATTTGCAGGGACTACGTGCATGGATAACTGGCGCGAGCAGCGGGATCGGTGAAGCCACCGCGAAGCTGCTGGCGGAGCAGGGCGCGGAAGTGATCGTTTCCGCGCGGCGGAAAGAGCGGCTCTCGGAACTGGCGAAGCAAATCGGCGAGTCGAAGGTGGTGGTCAAACCCGTGAACGTCACTGACCGGGCTGCAATGGAAGCTCTCGGAAGCGAGTTGGAAAGCTTGGGAGGCATCGACATTCTCGTTAATAACGCCGGTATTATGCCGCTGGCTCCGATGCTGGAGGGCAGGGTTGATGAGTGGGAGCAAATGATCGATGTGAACCTGAAGGGTTTGCTCTATGCAATCCGTGCAGTATTGCCGGGCATGGCTTCACGAAAGCGGGGGCACATACTGAACCTTGGCTCCGTCGCTGGTCGGGTCACCTTCCCCGGCAGTGCGGTGTATTGCGGGACCAAGTTCGGTGTCCGTGCAATATCAGATGCGCTGCGCAAGGAAGCCCTCCATTACGGCGTGCGCGTAACCGACATCGAACCGGGGGCGGTCGCCACAGAGCTTCACGAGTCAATCGGTCATCAGGGATCCCGGGAGGCGGTAACCGGGGAGGGCGGTTTTTACGCGCCGGGCGCTGACATTCTTCAGCCCCAGGATATTGCACAAGCGATACTTTATGCAGTCAGTCAGCCAAAGCGTGTTGCCGTGAACGAAGTCCTGGTGAGGCCGTTCATTCAAGAAATGTAGCGCGGCCGGTTTGAGTTCTCCAAGAAGATGTCACTCATCAGCATTGACAGACCTTCGCTTAGTGCTAAAAGACGCTTTCATCGGTCGAATCCGTCGATTCGATCTTGGACAGCACGTCTAGCCCCCACCGGGTAATCTGAGCATTGCGGAGGTTCACATGCAACGTTTCTTATCCTCAATAGCAATCGTCGCTGCCGTGGCTTTACCGGCAACTGCCGCTTCCCCAAAAAGTGCGGATGCACAAGCAAAAATCGAGAGCGCAATGAGTGCAGCTCCACCATCCATCTCAAGCAGGGCGACAATCAAGGACTGGCCTGCGAAACAGGGCGGAAAGATGACCACCTTGCGCGAAGGTGACAGCGAGTGGACTTGCCTCCCGGATATTCCTGATACGGCCGGGAACGACCCCATGTGCCTGGACAAGCAATGGATGGCCTGGGCCGATGCCTGGATGAACAAGAAGGATTTTCAGGCCGATGAAATGGGTTTTGGCTACATGCTCCAGGGGGGCAGCCCCGAGAGCAACGTCGACCCTTATGCCACCGAACCTACCGCGGAAAACGAGTGGATAGAGAATCCAGTTCCGCATCTGATGGTGTTGGTGCCAAACGAGGAAACCCTGGAAGGCCTGCCCACGGATCCAAGTTCAGGAGGCCCATGGGTGATGTGGAGGGATACACCTTACGTCCACATCATGGCTCCGATGCCGCAATACCAGAATCCGCGCTAACCAGGCTGCGCGGCAAACCGGGTTGCCTCAAAACGGGACCGCACGAGCCCGCGGTTGAGTAGCGGGGGCTCGTGCTGTCCCGCTTGGCCGAGAGTTCTAGCCGCATCGTCGGAAGGACCTAACTTGTCGCTCACGACACGAGAGTCGCTTTTCGCGATCGCGATAACGGCTTCGCATAAGACCAGGACTTCCTCGAGTATCGGTCGGACTGGCTCGACCGTCAGTTCTGGCCATCTTCGGAATATTCCCCACTCGAGGCAGCTGGGCGCTTCGATCCTTGCTGCTCGTTTACAGGTTTGGTCCTTGCAGCTCCTTAGGGAACTACACGCCCTCGGGAGGAACAAGGATGTTCTCGTTCAATTGGTGTAGGCAACTCAGTCGCGCGCAGAGTACTTTACTTGCGCTGTCATTGGTCTTTTCAGCGACCAGTCTGTCCCAGGAAGCCCCGCAAGAGAAAGACAGTGCGGTGAAACGGGACATACCCTACGAGGGTGCATTCGGGCCGCCAAAGCCACCCAGGCCGCCGCTGTCCGACATGCAGACACCCATCGAACCCTGGGTCATGGATGCCATCGGTGTCTGGTATGAACGCCCCTCGCCGAAGGGGCCCGAACCGATTCCTCTCGATAAGCCCGAAGCCATCTATATCGAGGGCGGCGGTCCAGTTATCCAGGTGCTCCCTGGACCTCCGGCCTTTCCTGAAAAAATTCCAAAGCGTTTGCAAACGGTGTTTCCCAAGAAAGTCCCTTTCTCCAACAACGTGAAGAAGCTGTCGCAAGGGACGTTCAGAGCGGTCGCCTACGACCGCACGCTGAATGACACCAAGATATCCGATGACGAAATGTCGGTCGAGATATCGTTTACCGATTTCCAGGGAGAGCAATGGCGTATCGAACAAGTTACTCTTGCGCCGATCTCGCCCAACCCCATTCTCGAACCCTGGTTCGGCGGCCTGATGATCGATCGCCCGTACCACGGCCATACCGGCAACGGCACGCCCGCGGAACCGCTTGTGCGCTGCATGCTCTGCAGCTGGGGCTGGGCCGATATCTATCAAAATGACAAGCGCGTCGCCTCGAGCGCGTTGCTGCACATTATGCTCACCAGCGACGTGCGCGGTGACGACTTCAAATACATGTGCTACGAATGCCAGGACAAGCCGGTGCGGGAAGTTCACGTGATCGTGCCGCCCTCCGCCTACCTCCCAAGCCCCGGTGGTTTTCTCCATATCATGTGGGAGGATTCCAGCTGGGAACGCGGTTCACCGGAGCAGATTGCGAGCCTTGTACCGCAGGGACTGGAAGAGCAGGTGCCCACCATCGAGTTATCGGCGGTTCCCTACCTAGCCTGGGATAAGGCCGAGATACCGGTCGAGGCGGGCAAGAAATATCGCTTGATCGTCCACAACAACGATCCCTCATCATTCCACCAATTCCATCTGCATAGTCATCCCGGCGAAGAAGGCCATCACGAATCGGATTTGCGTCACGAGCACGGCAGCGCGGCCGGTGGCGTCGGCCCGTTGTGGAAACCCGATCAGAAACCGCACTCACAACAGGCGGACCATGGTTCGCCACCGGCACCCGCGGCGGTCTTTTTTCCTCTCCCACAGGGATCCACCTGGGCGACCTTCGTGCAGTTCGATAAACCCGGCGAATACGAATTCATGTGCCCGGTCGCCAATCATTACCGGCGCGGCATGGAGGGTAAGTTCATCGTTACTGAAGCAGGTCAACAGCAAGCGGAGGCAAGATAATGAATTGCAAGGGATGGAACCTGGTCGTCGCCGGTTTTCTTATGTCGCTTGCCGCTGTTGCCGCGGCGCAAGGACAAAAGGCGAGAACTGTCGACAGCGAGCGCATCGCCCGCGCGGCCGAAGCGGAGCCGGAAAACTGGCTGACTTATCACGGCTCCTACAATGCCCAGCGTCACAGTCGCCTCGATCAGATAAATGCGAAGAACGCAAAGCAGATGGAGGAAGCCTGGCAATTCTACTTGCCCATTCCGCATGGCTTTGAAGCCACGCCCTTGGTTGTGGACGGCGTAATGTACTTCACCACCGGCGGGCACACGGCGGTCTACGCGCTTGATGCCGCCAGCGGCAAAGAATTATGGCACCGCACGTTCGAGGTTGCCGAGCAGGTGCCAGCTTGCTGTGACTGGGTGAACCGCGGCCTGGCGCTCGGCAACGGCAACGTGTACTTCGTTACGCTCGATGCGCGGCTGATCGCGCTGAATGCCGCTTCGGGTGAAACACTGTGGGAGAAAACACTGGCAGATTGGCGCGACGGATTCACTGCAACAGTCGCTCCCTTGTTCGTGAATGGCAAGGTGATCACCGGCATTTCCGGCGGCGAGTACGGCATCCGCGGCTTTGTCGACGCCTACGAAGCGGATACCGGGGAGCGAAGCTGGCGCTTCTGGACCATCCCTTCGCCCGGCGAACCGGGACACGATACCTGGAAAGGTGAACAACCCACCTGGATGACGGGCGGGGGGCCCACCTGGGTTACCGGTTCCTACGATCCCGAGCTGAACCTGCTGTACTGGACGGTCGGCAACCCGGCGCCGGACTTCAACGGCGAGGTACGTCCAGGCGATAACCTCTACACGGATTCCGTGGTCGCGCTCAATCCCGAAACCGGCGAGCTGATCTGGCATTATCAATGGACGCCCCATGATGTCTGGGACTACGACGGCATCAATGAAGTGATCCTGGCTGACCTCGAAGTAAAAGGCCGCCAGGTCAAGGCGCTTATTCATGCCGACAAAAACGGCCACTTCTATGTGCTCGACCGCAGTAACGGCACGTTTATTCAAGCCGCGCCTTTTGTGCGGCAAACCTGGGCGAAGCGCCTCGATCCGAAAACCGGTCGGCCGGAAGTAGCCGACGTGGCCCGGCTCACGTCCGCGATGGAGCCGCTATGCCCGGGCCCGGCCGGAGGGAAGGAATGGAATCACATGGCATTTTCGCCACAAACGGGACTCGCCTACATTCCTGTCATCGAAAACTGTGCAACATTCCGCATGGGGCAGGCCTTTTACCGCAAAGGCTTGCCGTTTTGGGGCAGTGTTGCGGACGCAGCAGCGATCGGTCCGGGAGAATCGCAGGGCGCGATGCTTGCGCTTGACCCTGTCACCCTGAAGCCCTCCTGGAAGATCGACACCAAGTGGCCGGTTATGTCCGGCGTGCTATCCACGGCGGGTAATCTGGTTTTCTGGGGTGAGGCGGAAGGCCAGCTGCATGCCACAGACGCAGAAACCGGCAAGGACGTCTGGACGCACAAAGCGCCCATGGGCATGCACGCGCCGCCGATGACCTATGCGGTCGACGGTCAACAGTATGTCGCTTTTCCAGTGGGGTGGGGCGGTTGGCTCAACGGCTTCGCGCCAGGCTTGCGACACGGAGAACGAGGCCATCTTCTGACGGTGTGGCGGCTGCCGAAAGGCGGACAGCCATCGGCGGACGGGCAGCAATGAGAATGTCTCGCTGGCTTGCCGGACTTTGCCTGCTGCTGTCGACCGCGGCGTGGGCGGATGACGATGGAGCACTTCGCTTCTGCCTGCTCGCCGCTAACCAGCCGTTCTCGCTGGAGTCGAACGAAAGCGGACTGGAGGTGGAGATAGCTCGCCAACTGGCTGCCACATTGGAAACAAAGGCAGAGCTCGTCTGGCTCGCCTCCGCCAGTGAATTCGAGCAGGCTCTGGTGGAGAAGCATTGTGACCTTGTACCCGGAGCGCTGGCCGAAGCCGGAACTCTGGCCGGGCCGCCACTCGCCGGAGTACGACTGACTCGCCCTTATTACGCCGCCGGTTACCACCTCATCCGTCGACCGGATACGCCCTCGGTGTCGGAGCTCGAAGCCCTGGGGCAGATGCGCCTCGGCATCGAAGGCGATTCCATCGTCAATTTCACGTTGCGCCAACGCGGGCAGCCGGTCCAGGTCATGTTCAACACGGACGCGGTCGTGAACACCATCGCCTCAGGGGAACTCGACTACGGTCTCGTGTGGGGACCGGTCGCGGCCTGGGAACTGCGCCATCGCAGCGACGTGGTATTGGATAGCATGTATTCGGTTGAGCCGCGGTGGCGATTCGCGATAGCCGTTCACAACGAGCAGACTGCATTGTGGCGCAAGGTGGATTCGGCCCTGCAACATTTGCTTGAGAACGGGGATATAGCCCAGCTATTCGCCGATCGTGGCGTTCCCTACCTGCATCCGGATTCGGCAGGAACGCAGTGATGCGCTCGACCGTGCGCTGATCGAAGTCGCAAAAAAACGGAGCGACCATGCGGCAAGCAACCCGACATTTCGCAAGACTGCCACTGCTCGCCCTTGTGGCGACGCTTTCCGCCTGCGATTACCTGCGGCTGCTTAGACCCTCGGTACTCGAGCAGGCTGAACCGCCGGTGGTAGCCCTCGTCAATAAGCTGCCCGACGTGGACCGCCCCAACGAGGCGGTCATCGCGCGCATCTACGCCACCGGCGGTCTCACCCATGCGGCCGTCGGTGAGGATGGCGTCATGCGGGACGAAATCTGGGCGCGTCCACTGCAGCTTATCTGGACGCCGGCGATTATCGTGATGCCTAAAGGCGGCGAACTTGAACTTACTGTCCACAACCCGGGTAAAAGCCGGCACGCGGCCTATCTGCCGAATAACGGGGGCCACATGTTGCTAGAACTGCCACCCGGAACGTCTGGGCGCGCCCGCATCGAGCTGGACGAGCCAGGCTTTTACTGGTTCGGTTGTCCCGTCGCGAATCACTTTGGCCGCAACATGTTCGGCTTCATCCTGGTTGAAGGCGATGTACCGATGGAGGCGCGCCTTGACCGGCCACCTCAGCCGCTGCCGCCCGAAGACTGAGCTTCGTAACCAAATCGAAAATACATAAAAGGAGGACGGATGCTCCGCAGCGCTTTTGCCGCCACGCTGGTCTGCACATTGGCGATGGCTGGTTGTATCGAGCTCGAACGCTTTCCAACCACCCGGGACGCGGTGCTGATGGACGAGCTGAACGGGCGGCTTGCGGGCTCGGCTCCGCCCGTCGTTGCGGACGTCGATTTCCAGCGAATTAAGAACGCCCGCGGCGAGCCGCACAACTGGCTGACCTACTACGGCGCTTATGATGGTCAGCGCTACAGCACACTGAACCAGGTCGACAGCAGCAATGTTCGGCGCTTGCGTCCTGCCTGGGTGTTCCAGGCGGGACTGATCGGACTGCAAGCCAGCCCGGCGGCCTACGCCTTCGAAGCGACGCCCATCGTAGTCGACGGGGTGATGTTCACCACGGGGCCGGAGGGACACGTGTGGGCACTGGATGCGAGCACCGGCGACATGCTCTGGCATTACCAGCGGGCAATCCCGCTCGATGTCCCGCTGTGTTGCGGAAATATCAATCGAGGAGTAGCTGTCGCAGAAGGGAAGGTCTTCTACGTCACCCCGAACGGTTACCTCATTGCGCTGGACGCGAAAAGCGGCAAGGCCGTTTGGGAAAAAGTTTTTGTAAACGTTCGCGCCGGCGAGAGTGCCACTCTGGCGCCTCTGGTCGTCAAGGATCTGGTTATCGTCGGCAGTTCCGGCGCGGAATACGGCGTGCGTGGCCATATCGATGCCTTTGACATCACCACCGGCGAGCGCCGCTGGCGACGCTACAACGTCCCAAAAACAGGCGAACCCGGGTCCGAGACCTGGGAAGGGGATTCGTGGGCTCGCGGCGGAGGAACTGCCTGGATCACCGGCACCTACGACCCGGAACTCGATTTGCTCTATTGGGGCACGGGAAACCCTGGCCCGAACTTCGACGGCAGTGTGCGAGAGGGCGCCAATCTTTATACCAATTCCATTGTTGCCTTGCGCCCGGACAGTGGCGACATGCTGTGGTATTACCAGATGACTCCACACGACGTTTGGGACTATGACGGCGTCAACGAGAACATTTTGTTCGAGCAGGATGGTCGCAAGTTGCTCGCCCACTTCGACAAGAATGGCTATCTCTACATTCTCGACCGTCGCAACGGCGAGTTGCAGCGAGCAGTGGAATTCGGTCAAACAACCTGGGGCGAAGTCGATCCACAGACCGGCGCGGTGGAGGCGAAACTGGTACCGACGGAAGAGGGCACAGAAATCTGCCCCGGACCAGCCGGCGCGAAGGAATGGAACCACGCAAGCTACAGCCGAAAAACCGGGTTACTGTATGTGCCGGTGATCAACCAATGCGCCGTGTTCAGAACGGACGACGCAGAATTCTACTTGAGCCTGCCATACTGGGGCGGTGGTGCGAGCCTCTCCGATGATCAGCAATCCGGACACGTCAAAGCCTTCGATCCTCGCAGCGGGCTGGAGGTCTGGTCCTGGGACTCGGATTATCCGATGGTCGGCTCGCTGCTGAGCACGGCAGGGAACCTGGTTTTTGCCGGTGAACCCACGGGTGAGTTTTCCGCCTTCGATGCAATTAGTGGAGAAAAGCTCTGGTCCTTTCAGACCGGCAGTGGCATTCACTCATCGCCCATCACCTATAGCGTGGATGGCAAGCAATACATTGCCGTGCACTCTGGCTGGGGTGGCTGGATCAAGGGCTTTTCGCCACAGCTGTACGGCGCTCCGCGGGGGGATGCTTTGATGGTCTTTGCGCTACCTGAATAGCACGGGGTTGATAACCGCGATCGCGAGTTCTTTGCACTGCCCCATCGCAAAAAATGCTGTGAGACCCATTTCGATCTACCCGCGCGACTTCAATCAAAATTGGCGGCACGCCAATACAGGAGCTGAACTCACTGGTATGCCGTCCGACGCCTTCACGGAATGAGCAGGAGAAACAATGAAAAAGAAGCCCTTCCACATGCTTGCAGTCTCATGGGTCTTGATCGTCTTCTTGATTCCATTTTCCGCCAACGCCGCGGATGCAAAGCAGCTGGACATACAAGCAATCAGCGACGCCGCCGGCACGAAGGCCTCGATGACAGCCGATGGCGTGGCCCGAATCGGCTGGTCTCGCGACAAGGTGCCGGTAGAAGTGGATGGCCTGGATTTTCCCTCGGCGGCAGGCCTGGGTAGCTGGGCCGCATTCAAGCCCGTCCCTGCGGGCGGTGTGATGGTGATGGGGGACACGGTCGTATTTGAAGATGAAATCACTCCGGCGATGGACGCCGCCTTCGCGCACGGGCTGGAAATCACTGCGTTGCACAATCACTTCGTATTCGACCGCCCGCCCGCGTATTTCATGCACATCGGCGGCCACGCGCAGAATGCCGCCGAGCTCGCGAGAGGCGTGAAAGCCATCTGGGACGCGATCAAAGGCGTGCGCGAGGCAAGGCCGGTGCCCGCCGACCGCTTCGCGGGCACGGTGCCGAACATAACGGGCGAATACGACACCGCAGCGTTGGAAAAAATTCTCAAAGCCGAGGGCAAGCGCAACGGCAAGGTAGTGAAATTCACTTTCGAACGTACCGCGAGTATGCACGGTGCCAAGCTCGGCGAATCACTGGGCTTGGCGACCTGGGCAGCCTTTTCAGGCAATCAAGGGCATGCGGTAGTCGACGGCGACTTCGCGATGACCGCCGCTGAAGTCCAGCCGGTCATGCATGCACTGCGAAAGGCCGGCCTTCACATCGTCGCGCTCCACAATCATATGATCGGCGAGACCCCCGCATACTACTTCCTGCATTACTGGGGCAAGGGCGAACCGCAACAGCTGGCGCAGGGCGTGCGCGCGGCCCTGGATACACAACAGCGGTAATTTCAGATGATCGGCAATCATCTGCCGTAATGTCAGAGATTCGTTCCACTAAGTCAGTCGACGGGCCTGGAAAGAACATTGCCGGTTTAACCGGCCTCGCTAGCCACACTCATCCGTTTGCTTCTCAACTGTAAATAGGAAACAGGCACCACCAACATGTTCAACGCGGTTGAGCTCAACAGCCCCCAGAGGATAACCACCGCCATTGGAGACTGTATTTCGCTGCCTGGTTCACCGCCCGCGATCGCCAGCGGTACCAGTGCGAGCGCAGTGGCCAGCGCGGTCATCAGAATGGGCAGAAGTCGCTCTTCAGCGCCGCGAGTTACCGCTTCGTGCACTGCCAGTCCTTCCTCATCCATCAAACGGCGAATGTGATCGATCAGAATTACTCCGTTGCGCGTGGCAATACCGAAGAGGGTAATAAATCCAATCACGGCGGCGATCGATAGTGTGCCGCCGATGATCCAGACACCGGCGACGCCGCCGATCAACGCCAGCGGTAAATTGAGCATGACCAGCCCCGCGTCGCGCGCGGAACCGAAGGCCGTTACCAGCAGAAAGAAAATGCCCGCAACGATGATCGCCCCGAGCAACAGCAAGCGCTCGCCGGCGCTCTCCGCGCTTTCAAATTGGCCGCCGTACTCGATGTAGTAGCCGCTGGGCAATTCGATGCTATCAGACAAGACCACGCGGATGTCATCAACCACGCTCACCAGATCCCTCCCGGCGACGTTCGCCATGACAACGAGTTTCCGTTGTACGTCCTCGCGGCTGATGGTGTTCGGGCCGCGAGTTCGCTGCACGTCCGCGAGTGCCGCGATGGGAACCACCGCACCGGATGGGAGCGTCAACAGAGTTTCTTCGAGGCTCTGCAGGTTTTCCCGGGCACTATCGGCGAAACGCAGGACCATATCGAAACTCGCCTGGCCCTCCACTACACGGCCGACGACACTGCCGGTAAACGCCGTCTCCAGTGCTTCTGCCGCCTGCGCCATGCTCATCCCATAATTCGCCAGCGCGGCACGATCGAATTTTACGGATACGAAAGGAATCTCCGCCTGCTCCTCCATGGCCACGTCCACGGCGCCAGGAATTTCCGCGACGAGTGACTCGACCTGCTGACCGATGCTGCGTAGGCGGTAAAGGTCGTCGCCGAAGATTTTTACGGCGATGTTAGCTCGCGTTCCCGACAGCATGTGATCGATTCGGTGGGAGATCGGCTGGCCAATCACCACGTTTGTGCCCGGCAGGGTGGCGAACTCGCTGCGAAGAGCGGCAAGCAGCTCTTCCTTGTCGCGCGACTGCATTCGCAGATTCACTTCGATCTCCGACGCGAAAACCTGTTGCGCATGGGGATCCCGTTCCGCGCGACCAGTGCGACGGGTTGTGGCGACCACTTCCGGCTGCGCCAGAAGAATGGCTTCCACCCTGCTGCCAATATCGTCGGATGTTTCCAGAGCCGTGCCCGGCAAGGTCACGACGTTGATGGTCAGACTGCCCTCGTTGAACTCCGGCAGAAAGCTGCGGCCGGCGAATAGCAAAGCGATCAGCGAAACAAGCAAGAAAGCGAAGGCGCTCCCGATCACTGTTCGCCAGTGGCGAATGGCCCAAAACAGTGCCCGACGATAGACGGATTTGAGCCAGGTCACCAATCGCGTGTCATGATTCTCTCGAACGGCCTTGCTGCCAGGCAGGGCGAAGTAGCAGAGCACCGGGGTGATCGTGATGGCCACCAGTAACGAGGCTGCCAGTGAAATGACGTAGGCAAGACCCAGTGGTTGTAGCAGGCGGCCTTCGACACCACTGAGAAAAAATAACGGCAAAAACACCAGGATGATGATCAGTGTGGCGAAAACGATGGAGCCCTCGATTTCGCGAGTGGCTTTCAAGACCACCTGCAGCGAGGTACTTTGTTGAGCCGCTTCCAACGCGGCGTTTTCTCGCAGCCTCCTGGTAACGTTTTCCACCACGATGATGGCATCGTCCACCAGCGCACCCAGCGCAATCGCGAGCCCGCCCAGTGTCATGGTATTTAGCGTTCCACCCAGCCAACGGATGGCCAGAACCGCGGTGAGCAGCGAAAGAGGGATGGCCAGCAGGGCAATGCCGGTGGCACGTGCACTGAGCAGAAAGACGAACATGATGGCTACCACCAGAATGGCGCCATCGCGCAGGGCTGTGC
This sequence comes from Proteobacteria bacterium 005FR1, assembly GCA_026192395.1. Taxonomy (GTDB): domain Bacteria; phylum Pseudomonadota; class Gammaproteobacteria; order Pseudomonadales; family Cellvibrionaceae; genus WACF01. Next base: position 572,999 of record WACF01000001.1, on the reverse strand, counting down.
CGAGATTGCCGATCGCCGTGTTAATGAAGTCCGCCTGCCGGAACGCGTTGGTTTCGATCCGCATGCCGGCGGGCAACGTAGACCTTATGCTCTGGATCGCGTGGTCGAGTTCCTCGGTCAATTCGAGAGTGTTCACGTTCGGCTGCTTCTGAATGCCCAGGACCACCGCCGCCTCATTGTTGTAGGAGCCGGTTCCGCGTCGGGGCGCCGGGCCGATCATTACCTCCGCCACATCGCGAACCAACACTGGGTTGCCTTCACGCTGCGTCACGACAGCCTCCGCGATGTCGTCCAGTCCGTGTACACGGCCCAATCCCTGGATCAAAAACTCCTGATTGTTTTCGCTGAGAAACCCCGCCGCAGCGTTGCTGTTACTGTCGGCAACCGCATCTCTTAATTCGTCGAGAGACAAGCCATAGGCGGACAGGCGTTCGGGCGAGGCAATGACCTGATATTGGCGTGTTTGGCCGCCGATAGGAATAACCTCCGCTACCCCCGGAACCGCCAGCAGGCGCGGCCGCAAAACCCAGTCTGCCGTGGTCTTCAACGTCATTTCGTCGTGACTGGTGGAGGTGAGCGCAACGAACATGATCTCGCCCATGATGGAGGTCACGGGAGCAAGCACCGGAGCAGCTAAATCGAGCGGCAGGTCGGCGCGGGTGGTTTGCAGTTTCTCCGACACGATTTGCCGAGCGCGGTAGATGTCGGTGCCCCACTCGAACTCCACGTTCACCACGCTGATGCCGATGCCGGTACTGGAACGCACACGCCGCACGCCGCTGGCTCCGTTCATCGCCGTTTCGATGGGAAACGTGACCAGTCGCTCCACGTCTTCCGGCGGCATGCCGTGAGCTTCGGTGACGATGGTGACTACCGGTGCGGTCAAATCCGGGAAAACGTCGACCGGGGACTTGCTTGCGCTCCAGCCACCCCAGACCAACAGCAGCAGTCCGGCCGCGACCACCAGCAGGCGGTTGTGCAGAGACCAGCGAATGACGGCATCAATCATTGGCCAACCTCTCAGTGCGCATGACCGTGGCCCACGGCGTCGCCGCCGATGGTGGCGAGCTTCACGTAATAGGCGCCTTGGGATACCACGCGCTCGCCCTGCTGAATGCCGCTTTGTACGGCAACGTAATTGCCGTCGCTAATGCCGAGGGTGACCGGGCGGCGGGCAAATGTCTCACCGCTGGTCTGCACGTAAACAACCGATTGACCGGCATCGTCGATTACGGCGGAGCGGGGGATGGCAAGGATCGATTTCGCTTCGCCGGAAAAGACGTGAGCCGCAAAACGCGAACCGATGAGAGCGGGGCCTTTGCCGCTCGGGTATTCAAGAGTGACGCTCGCGGTGCGCGACCGAGGATCGATGACGGTATCAGTTTGCACCACGCGGGCACCGATGTCGGCGTCGAGAACCAGCGTTCTTCTGTCCATTTCGATCCAGGCACCGCTGGCCTCGGGCAGGTTCTGTGCAAAGCGTTCAGGTACTCGAATATCCAGCCAACGGCGATCAGGAGCGGCAATGCTGAACAGGGCATCACCCGCTTTGACGTAAGAACCGGGTCGAACATTAACACTGGTCATCTCACCGGCAATTGGCGCCCGCAGCGCAATGCCGGCCTGCGCTTTTCCACCGGCTTGCTGATCAAGCCGCGACTGTGCTGTTTGCAGCTCCACCTTCGCAACCTCGAGATCTTCCCGGGCTTCGATCAGTCGTCGCTCCGGTACTGCGCCGCGCTGGAATAAGCCTTCGAGTCTGTTCACGTCCTGCCGTGCAAGGGCCACGCGGGAACGGGCCCGTTCAACTGCCAGCGTGAGCTGACCAATATCCTCACCGGCGCCGAGGCGGGGAACGATGTAGCCAAGAATTTCACCGGCTTCGACCTTTTGTGCAGCCGTCACCAGTTTCGCGCTGCTGTAATACCCGTCCGCGGCTGCGCGCAACAGAGCGCTGGCATCCGCGGGCGGCAGAACCGTGGCGAAACCCGGTACGGAAGGACGCAGCGGCCGCTGTCGAGCGACCTGTGTTGCAAAAGGATTTACCCATTGCTGTTCTTTCAAATAGGTGATGTCACCCTCGGGCTCAGGCTGGCTGACCTCAATCGCATCCCGGGTGGGAAACACTGTGACAGTGCCGAGTTCATGGCGCGCCTTCAGGTTTTCATCAGCGACCTCGATCGCCAGTTCGAACTCGCCACTATCGCGCGGGGTGACCGAGGGGGTGAATATACCGGGTCGGGCCGGTTGCCGTACGCGAAAGCGCGCGACGGTCTTGTCGCCCTGGCTGAGTACTACGTCCAGAACACCAGAGCGAAGCGGTTCGTAGTCGGCGAGGCGGGTGACGTGGGCGGCAAAGGTGGACCCCTGTCCGGCGACGAGAGGCGAAAACTCCACAAACAATTCCGTCTGCTCGGTGTAGTCCGTATACACCAGCGAGTCACCGCCGCCGTGCTCGTGATCCTGCGCGGCATCCGACGGGTCGTGGGCGTGACCGTGATCATCGGTAACCTGCGGACGATCACAGCCGTTCAATGCAATCGCCAGCAAGGCCACGAGAATGCGGCTTCTCGCTGGCAATCGGAAAAACCGGCATCGATCCGAAGTTGCGCATCCAAAAAAGTCTGCGAAAGGTGCGTTCGAGAAATTCATTTAGGCTCGTTTAATCTTCTGGTGGACATTCTCAAACATCTAGTGAGTGTGACTTCCACCGATATCGTCGTGGTGATGACCCGCGCCCTCCTGCTGGTGCGTAGCTTCGACACCATGCTCGTCATGGCTGTGCTCGCCTGGCTCCATATCGTCGTGATGATGTTCGGACGATTGCGCGTGTTCGTGCTCGAGTCCGGTTACGCTCGGCCCACCGACTGTGCCCACTTCGCTGGGAGACTGCGCCTCGTCGCCATAGAACACTTCGGTCTCGGTGCTGTCGTGCGCATGATCCGCCTCGCCTTCGTGGCTGTGTGCAGCAGCGCCATCGTGGGCGTGAGTTTCATCAGCACCGGTGACCGGACTTTCCTCGGGTGAATCACTACAGGCGGTCACCAATAATGCGGCAAAAAGAACAAATAAGTATTTCATGGCTCTTCCCTCAAACGTTGAAGTTCAATAAAGGTCAGTCGGGCATCCAGTGCCCGCTCGATAAAACGGCGGCGCAAGTCCATCTCGCTGCGATAGGCATCGATCAATTCCATGGTGCTCAGCTCGCCGGCCTGATAAGCCTCTTCGGCAATTGCGCTAAGGCTCATGGCTCCGTCGCTGAGTGCGCTCTCCAGACTTTGAGCTGCTCGCCGCTGAGCATCCAGACTTTCAAGCGCCGAGCGCAGGTCAGCGATCAGTGCCGCGGCCGCCAACTCGTAGTCGAGCCTTCGCTGACGGGCGCGGCTTGCGGCGGCCTGTGCTTCACCCTGGCCGCGATCAAAAACAGGGACTTCCACACTCAGCGAAACGGTGTTCCCATCGTTTTCAAGGCCCGCTTCTTCCACTTCGCGGCGGCCGACTCCCACCGTGAGCTCAGGCCATTTCTTTCGCCTGGCCGCTTCCGCGCTCAGACTTTCGCTTTCCGCTTCGGCTTCCAACGCCTGAAGACCTGGGTATTGACGAAGCAGATCTTCAACCGCGATGGTTTCGGTGGCGAGAGGCAGCAGTCGCCCGGCGGGATCTGCGGGCTCGCCGCCGATGAGTGCCAGGAGCCTGTTTCGTGCCGCCTGTGCCGCCGCACTGGATTGCAGCCATTCGCTGTTGATCAGTGCCAGCTCTCGCTCGAGTCGCATCAGGTCATAGCGAGAGGCGTCGCCGGCTTCAAAGCGTTCGCGAGTGAAACCTGTCAGCTGCTCGAGGCGCTGCCGATAACCGCCGGCAACCCGCGCGTCATCGGCGGCAGCCAAAGCTCGGTAAAAGCGCAGGCGAATGTCCGCTTGCAGATCACGACGATTCAGCTCCGCGCGAGCGATTTCGGCCCGAGCCTGCTGCCGAGCTGCCTCGCGCTGCAACCCTTTACGTCCACTGGGATCGATGGGTTGCCGGAGCCAGAGGAATCGTTCCTCGCTATCTCCATCCGAGAGATTAAGTGCTTCACGGCTATATTCGATTTCGGGATTGTCCCAGCGGCCAGCGGCGTCGGCACGTCCCAGTGCTTCGCGGCGTTGGGCGTCGAAGATTTCCTGGATTCGGACCATGCCCCTTTGCACGGCTTGTGCTTCGGTGAGCTCCCCGGCCTGTAGCGCAAAGGAGCAAAGAAACAGGAAGGATAAGAAAGGCAGACGCATATCGATTCTCAGACGATCCATCCAAGCAGAGTCTCCACCTGATGGTGGCCCAAGATAACCGCGCTTCCGGCGGAGCCCAGTGCGATCAGGTAAAGCCACCGAAAGGATGCAGAATTTTTGTTTACCGGCGCAGTGAGCAGCCGCTGGATGCGCTGGGCCGGATTGGCCCCAGCCACAGAAAGACCGATCCGCGCGTTCATGCTGGCTAGCCTACTTATCGTCAACAGCGTGCCAGCTACGTCCGTTGGGCCAAATCGCTGCGTTACCGCGTCGTCGGCATGCTCTTCGATCGCACTGCGCCACTGCCTGCGAAGCCGGGCTGCCGCCCAGGGCAGATGCAGCAGTAGCAGAAATTCAATGGCCAGGCTTTTGGGCAGATCGCCGTGCCGTAAGTGCGCCGCTTCATGCGCGACAACAATGCGTTTCTCGCGGCGGCCAAGCTGATCGAGCAAGCCTCGGGACAAATACATCGCCGGTTTTCGCACTCCGGCGGCGAAGGCGACGACCCGCATATCTTCGACAACCAGCACCAAGCGCCGCATTCGCCTTGAGAGAGCAGCCAGAACAGCGATCTGATCAGCCTGACGCAGTTGCTCCGCCGCCAATCGAAAAAACCGGAAGGTGAAAACAGCGCTTGCCAAAGCGACTACGGCTATTTCGGAATAGCTCAAAAGCAATTGAGGCAGGTGTGCCAGGCACAAGTGAGGATGACCAGGTCCGTGATACGGGCAATGATCGTGAAGCAACCCGAATCGCTGGGCGACCGCAAGCACGAGGGCAAAAATCACCAGGGTCAGTGGCAAAACCCAGGGAAGGGCGGCCAACAACCAAAGCCGTCGGCGTCGTTCCGTGGGACCGAGTTGCGCTGAGAGGCTCAGCGGGATCAGCGACGGCAGCAGCACTGTCGCGAGTACCCAGCCTGCCGCGGCCATCAGCAACAGCAGCCAGGCGAAGCTCAGAAGGCCGATCATGTCGAACGCTCCCGGCGGTTCTGAATTTCCGTTTCGAGTAATGACAGGCTTGCTTCGTCGAGTTGCTCGGCGGCATTGAGAATGGCCGCCACAGAGGAGGGGGCATCTCCGCCGAAACGCCCAAGCACTTCATTGATCAGCGCGGCCATGACCTGCTCGCGCCCGACCGCAGCCGAATAAAAGTAGGCGTGGCTTTGCTTGGAACGGCTGAGCAGCTGTTTGCGATGGAGCCGCTCGAGCGCGGACTGAACAGTATTGAGAGATGTACCGCGGCTCTCCCCAACGAGGCGGTGCGCGTCTTTGGCTGATACGCTTCCCTCAGCCCATACGCAGTCGAGTACCGCAACTTCGAGGTCGCCGAGTTTTGGAATTTTCATGCTTGCAAGGCGTGGCGACATAATCGTAGGCATTGTGGTTGCGTAAAAACCGATTGTCAATCGGTGTTTTGCTATGAGACGCTCGGTTCGAAAGCGATTGAGAGAAAAGGAGGGGACCTGTGTTCAGTATTGTCAAAGTCGCCATTGCTGCGCTTGTTATTGGATTTGCATCGTGGCTTTCGGGTAAAAAGCCGGAACTGGCGGGCTTCATTACGGCTCTCCCCCTGGTTTCAATTCTCGCGATAGCATTCTCCTATCTTCAGTACCAGGATGCTGAAACGACGGCTCGCTATGCCCGCAGCATCATCTTCGCCGTGCCGATTTCCTGGTTGTTCTTCGTGCCGTTCTTCTTTATCGACAAATGGAATCTGAATTTCTGGATCGCTTACGGATCGGGCTTGGTCTTGCTGATTTGTGGATATTTCTTACATCGCATCGTCATGAACTTCCTAGGTGGATGAAAAGGCCAATCGCCCTGACGACCGTCAGACGGCGCAGCTGACTCACGCTTGATCTAAAGCAAGGAAAAGCGTGCCGGATCCAGGCAGTCTATTTCAAAAGCGGGAGGCGTAACTGCGGCGGAAGCTTATGGCGGTTGAAGCTTGGAGATACCCCCGGTTGTCTCATGACCTGACCCGCAACTGATGGAGTTTGCCGAATGAAGATCGAAACGCTTCAGGACCTGATTGAATGGACCCGCCAGACTCACAAGCACTTGGCCGAATGCTTCAAGCACTGCAGCGACAAACAGCAAGAGCAGCGTGCCAAGTGGCTGCTGGAATACTTGGCCGCCCATGAGAAGGTGCTCGCCAGAACCGTGGACCGCTTTGAAAAAGAAGCGGATGCCGGCACTTTGCACACCTGCGTGTATGACTATCTGGGCCATACCCCGGTTGATCCGCACAAGATCTGTTCGGCGCCGTACGCGCAGATGAACTTCGACGAAATAACTGCAAGCATTTTCGACACTCACAACCAAATCATCGATCTCTATCGGTATTTGCAAGGCCGCATGGATACGCCAAGAGCCCGGGAGCTTGTCGAGGATCTGCTGAGCCTGGAAGAGCATGAAACGATGCTCCTTGCGCAGCAGGCCAATCGTCTGAACGACCTGTGACCGCCAGCCCCGTTTACTCGAGGGCGTGACCGCAACTGTGACCAGGTCAATCATCACCTGCGCCAGGAGATAGACGGCTGAGCCGAATAGGTCGATCCCTGGGATATCGCGTTTTATTTCACAAGAGTTCTTCGCGGATTTGCGGCAACTCTTGCTGAACCGGCTGTTGGCCAGGTTCGGGGTTTGCATTGTTTTCCGCGAGAACACCACAGCGCAGGAGAACAAAATGGCGGACAGCAGCTACACGCCACCGAAGGTCTGGAAATGGGATGCCGAGAGCGGCGGACAATTTGCGAAGGTCAACCGCCCGATCGCCGGGCCCACGCACGAAAAGGCACTTCCCGTCGGCAAGCATCCGCTGCAGCTTTATTCCCAGGGGACACCCAATGGGGTGAAGGTAACGATTCTTCTGGAAGAACTGCTTGCACGGGGTTTTGACGAGGCGGAGTATGATGCCCATTTGATCAACATCTTCGAAGGCGACCAGTTCGGTAGTGGTTTTGTAGAGCTGAATCCGAATTCGAAAATTCCGGCAATGGTTGACAGAAGTGTCGAGCCGCCCGTAAGAATCTTTGAATCCGGATCGATTCTGGTTTATCTCGCTGATAAGTTCGGCGCCTTCATTCCCAGCGACCTGGCCGGTCGCACCGAGTGTTTGAACTGGCTTTTCTGGCAGATGGGCAGCGCGCCTTTTCTGGGCGGTGGCTTCGGGCATTTCTATGCTTATGCGCCAGAAAAGTACGAATACCCGATCAACCGCTACACCATGGAAGTAAAGCGCCAGCTCGACGTTCTAGACCGACAGCTCGCCAATCACGAGTACATTGCAGGAGCCGAATACACAATTGCCGATATGGCGATCTGGCCCTGGTACGGTGCCGTGATTCGCAATGAAGCCTACGATGCGGCGGAATTTCTCGAGGCTCGCAGTTATAAAAATGTGGTGCGCTGGGTAGACATGATCGGCCAGCGACCGACTGTGCAGCGTGGACGGATGGTCAATCGCACCTGGGGCGATCCCTCTGAGCAACTGCATGAACGTCACGACGCCAGCGATTTCGAAAACAAAGCCCGGGATCTCTGATCATGCCATTGCACGCCGACCTACCTGCTGGCAGCATCGAGTGATTTCGAACGGATCATGTCCGCGCCAGAATCAGCTCCACGGCTTCGCGAGGCTGATCCCACATGGGAAAATGCCCGCTGTGCTTGAACCAGTGAAAGTGAGCGTGAGGGAAAGCGGCGCGCGCGCGCTCAGCCTGACGCGGGGGGCAGAGCCGATCGCGCCCCCCCCAACCGATCGTAGCCGGCCCTGAGGCCTTCGCCGCAGGGCCTTCCTGGCGGGGCCCCCTGGCGAGATCGCGAAGTAGTGCATCGAAGGTGTCGGTTTCGGCAAAGCTGCGCAGTTCGTTGGCGACGACATCCGCGGAGAGGGCCCAAGGCTTTGCTGATAGCTGCGCCAACAGGAGGGTTCTCGTGGTGACATGTCGTGATAGCGTCGGCAAGGAAGGTTTGAGTCTGCGCAGGAGACGAATCGAGACCGCCAGTGTGGAATAAAAGTAATTTCGCTCCCAAGCTTCCCAGAAGCCGCCGGGATCAAGGGCAACGCTTGCACCGACGCGGCCGCGCCTCGCTAATTCCAGGACCAGGCGCGCACCCATTGAGCTACCGACCACGGGTACTCCCACCAGATCCTCTTCACCGAGAAAGTCGTCGACACTTCGTACGAGACCATCGAAAGTACCGCTGTCTGGCTCCGCCGGCGTGGCGCCGTGGCCCGGAAGGTCGATGGCAATGACCTCGCGGCTCGCCGCAAGTCCCGGCAGAACCGTGTCCCATGAGCGCCAACTGCCGCCAAGTCCGTGAATAAGGAGCAAGGGTCTGCCAGTGCCTCGTCTGTTAACATTCAGCATGGGGTCATGTCCGTTGTCATGCTCGCGCCCCGCTCGTCTTGATCAATTCGGAAATGGCTGAGCGCATCAGCGGCACATGCAACATCCCGTCCTTTTCTTGAGTTCACGTTCGCAGCTGCGCCGGATTTTGCATTGGCCTTGGAAAGGAGGAGGGCGGGCCCACTCAGAATGGGAGCGGAGCTCAGGCGCTGAAGAAAGCGTGTTTCATTCCAACCGCTTGCCGGGCGGTACGTGCTGGCCTGGGTTTGGCAAAAGAGGCCGTTTCCCACTGCGAATTTCAACTGGAGAGCAATTGTGAAGAACACACTCAAGATCAACTTCGTTTCTGATGTGACCTGTCCTTGGTGCGCCGTCGGTTTGTACTCCCTTCTGACCGCGCTGACCGCGCTCGATCGCCTCGAAACGGACGTCGACCTCACCTTCGAGCCTTTCGAACTGAACCGCGCAATGCCCGCGGCAGGACAGAACCTGCAGGAGCACGTGCAACAAAAATATGGCGCCACCCGCGAGCAATCCTTGCAGACGCGGGAAATGATTCGCGAACGTTCGGCCGAAGTGGGCTTTCGTTACAATATGAACGACGATAGCCGTATCTACAACACCTTTGATGCCCACCGACTCCTGCATTGGTCCTTACTCCAGGGCCGCCAACGCGAGCTGAAAGAACGGCTCCTGGCCGCCTATCTGTCGGAGGGCCGCAATCCCAGCGACCACGAAACCCTGGTGGAATTGGCTGAAGCCGCAGGCCTGGATGCCGAGGCCGCGCGCGACATTCTCCGCACAGACGCTTATGCAAACGAAGTACGCGAGCGCGAAGAGTATTGGCTGGAACGTGGCGTGTACTCGGTGCCGACCATTGTCCTGAACGATCAGGAAGCGGTGGTCGGCGGGCAGCCGCCCGAGGTGTTCGAATCGGTGATCCGGCGCCATCTCCTTGCGGACGCCTGAGATGACGGGGTCCTGAAACGCAACCTATTATTGGTAGGCGGTCGTGCCAAGTGGCGGAGGTGAGCTGGGCCTGCCAGTTCGAAGGCCGTTATGGCTGTAATCAGCAGCTTGGGCGAGGTAAGCTCTTCAGCCGTGTCGTACATTCGATTCGAGGCTAGTCGGGATGAAAAGCGTAGGTCTGATTTTGGGGTTGTTGTTTTCGGCCTCGTGTATAGCGAGTGACCCGCAACCCTCATGGGGGAGCGGGTGGTCAGCGAACGTTTGGAATTCCTACTGCGACCTTAAGCGCGATTACTTCATTCCATATCCGTCAGATCCGGAACGCCGGGGTTTTTTGTCTGGCTCATCGTTCAACGGCGCGTTCGTCCGATTCGCTACAACCACAAAGACCCATGCCGACATCATCACCGAAGAGCAGCTGGACGTTCTTCGGTTCGAATTGTACGTACATCCGGAGACCGGATTATTACTTCCGAATCAGAGAATCCGCTCGGCTAACCTGGGCGGTTTCGAATCGAAGCCCAGGGGCGGTCGTGGAATACACATATTCTCGTTGGACGAAGATCAGTCGTATGTGCTCCTCGAGCGATTTCTGCGGCATGAGGTCGTCAAATTCGAGCTCAGATTTGCGGATGGCACGATAGCAGCCTTCGAAATCCATCCTTCGGGTGACCGGAATTTCGGTGTGTGGGAGGCGATGTTCCAGACCTGCATTCGACACAACCGGTGAACACAACCCACATACCCTAGTTCGCATAATGTATATTATGTTAAATATGGTATCGACCCATTCAGCGTCGTCCCTAAGGCGGCCCATCCTTCATGTCATGGGCTAGCGCTCTGGCGCACAAGTCAAAGTCCGAGTTACACGTGCCGAAGGCATTCGGCACGTCGTCTTCTCTCCACGCCAGATCTAAAGCTCGTGTTCTTTGATATACGCTTGGGGTTGGAGGATCGAAAAGTCGAACTCACCAATCGGCTCGCCTTCCATTACTCGCTTGGGCCAGTCGGGGTTGGCTAACGCGGACTTTCCCAAGGTGATTACGTCCGCTTCGCCGCTCGCAATCAAAGCTTCTGCTTTTTCCGGGGCACCGAGCTGGCCGTTGGCAACCACCGGGACCTTGGCCAAACGTTTCGCCAGTCCCGTGAGCGTCTCGCCTCCGTCGAAGGCCGGTCGCGTCGCGTCGTACTCCGTGATATGAATGAAATCCGGGCTGGTCTTCGCGATGGTCTCGAAAATGACCGTGGCGTCGCTCTCGCCCCCGGCCCACTTGTGATAATAGTCGTTCACCTTGCCCTGCGAGATACGTATTCCCAGCGGATAGTCCTGCCCCACGGCGCGGCGCACCGCTTCCATGACTTCGACGTGAAGGCGCACTCGGTTCTGTATCGGTCCACCATACTCATCTGAGCGCTGATTAGTGTAATCGGTGAGAAATTGATCCAGCAGATACCCATTCGCTCCATGAATTTCCAGGCCATCGAAACCGACTTCCTTTACCCGCAAAGCCGCGTCGGCAAACGCTCGAACTACCTGTTCGATGTCCTCCTTGCTCATTTCCCGCGGCAAAGGGAATTCGCCTTGTCCGCCATAGAAAGGCAACTGCTCGCCCTTGGGCTTCACAGCCGAGGGGGCAATGGTTTCATCCTTGAAGCGATTGCCTTGAGAGAGTGCGCCTGCGTGCATCAACTGCATGAAAATGCGTCCATCCTCGCGATGAACCGCATCCACGACATTCCGCCATGACTGCACCTGCGCATCGTTCGCGATACCTGGCTGGTTGCGGTAACCCTGGCTGTACTCTTCGTCGGGGTATGTGCCTTCGGTGATGATCAAGCTGTAACATCCGCGGGCAAACCTGGCGTAGTAGCTTGCCATGTCTTCAGTTGCCCGGCCATCTTCAGTAGCGCTCGTACGCGTCATGGGCGCGAGCGCAATTCGGTTCTTGAGAGTCACACGGCCGAGTCTTGGTTCATCGAATAAGATTGCGTGCGGCCACTGCGCTGAGCTCTTCTCCATGATGCACTCTCCTTTGGGAAACACCGGACCAGCCTGGCCCTGTATCCAGTCTTGATTCGGTAATTCCTATGCAAAGGACATGCTGCAGGGGCGCGGTGCCGCGGTCGAGAAACGGATGCAGACCCGGCGGGTCGCCCCTCGAATCTACTCTTGCTCTTGCTGCAGCGGCTGATTCGATCCGCTGACTCGCACGGGTCTTGGTGACACATTATTGAAGGGCCAGAGCCGCGCGAAGTGCTTGGTTCTAATCTGTCTAAGACATCGACTTTTTTATGGTTCGACGCGATTGGCTGGACTCCACGCGCCCTGGCTAAAATTCGGATTTGGTAATCAACTTCGAGGTGACCATTATGAAACGCTTCATAATTGAAAGAGATATTCCGAAGGTGGGACAGATGCAAGGAGGTGAGCTCCAGAAGGTGGCCAATACGTCCAACCAGGCATTGCGTAAACTCGATGGCAAGGTGCAGTGGGTCGAGTCTTTTGTTACAGATGATAAGACCTTTTGTGTATACCTGGCGGATGAGCCTGAATCGATCCGCGAGCATGCGCAACTCAGTGGGATTCCGATCAGCCATATCCACGAGGTAAAGCGGACGATTGACCCTACAGTTGGTTAGTCGCGAGTTCAAGTTGAAATCGGAGCCGGAGCTGTCGCTGGCGGACTCGTTCGGAAAGCGCTGAGCTCGATCGCTTGCCGTTTGCGCTTGGGCTTGGTTAGAAGCTGAGCGTGGCCCCGGCCCGCGGGGTGGGTCCCGGTGAGTCGGCTGAAAACATTGGGCATGCTCGTCATGACAACTCTCCATCAAACCCGCCAATGCAAAGCTGCCCCCCTCCTCTTTTTGCTCGTGTTCGAGCGGAAATGCTGGCGATATTTGCATATGAAACGGCTGGCCACTGTGGCGGGACAGAATCTGTCGGGACAGGGACTCATTATCCGCGAAACCGGAGAAGCACATGGACGATGAACTGATAACGCGAATCTCGCGAGGAATGGAACGGGTAGCAAGTCTTCCCGACATCATGCCGCAAGATGCCAGTGAGCGGGTCAAGCCTATCTACCAGGACATTCAGCGAACCTTGCGTGTCCCGGTTGTGAATCTGATCTTTCGCACTCTCGCGAATTATCCGGATTATCTCGAGGCCGCCTGGAAGCAAGTTCATACTGTGGCGCAACGGCGTGATTTCGAGCGGGCCGCCGACCGGCTTCGCGGTGAGGCACTACTCGACATCGGGGCAAACACACTTGAGCTACCGCCACACAATGTGGAGCAACTGCGCTCTTTCAACGACACCATCCACTATGTACTTCCCAAACTACTACTTGTCGTCGCCCTTCTCGACACCGCAGGTGGAGGAATCAATGAGCGAAACCACCCCTCCAGGGATATACGGGAAGGCACCGACCAACTGATTCCACTCGGCATTGCGGAGGGCACCGGAAAAGTTCAAATGGTCTCGCCGGGAAATACAGAGGAGCACGTGGCCAGCTTGCTCGAATCCATCAGGCGGGCACACGGCCATTCGGTTACTTCCTCTTACTACCGCGGGCTGGCCAACTGGCCGGACTACCTGCGCGATCTCTGGCAACAGCTCGTCGATCTCGTCGGATCACCGGAGTACGAAGACCGCAGAGATTTTCTCGTGCGCCGCGCCCAGGAGGAGGTGGGCGCTTTTCCCCTGCCTGATCTGTCTGCGACAACAATTCCGCCGGAGATCAGCGATGTTCTCTCAGCGTTTCTCTGCAAGTTCATTCCCGAAATGATGCTGGATGTAGCTGTAGCCAAAGCGCTGGCGGATGGCCCGGAGGCAGCGCGCCACTCGCGCTTTAGCGCCTGAAAACCCGGCGTTTTGCCGTGCTTACGTTTTCGCGCCTTTGGCAAGTTACAGCGAGCGCCGCTATCGCCGAGAAATAAAGCAGACGCGTCGCCACCCACCATTGTATTGGCCGACCGTCTACAGGCTGGCACAACAGAACCGGTCTGTTGTACCCCTATCGAGCCTGGGCGAGAAGCTTCTCTCTGATTTCCCGCAAGTCAGATCCGATGAGGTCCGGGGTTGGGCCGATCGGATTGGGCACCTTACCCGGCCGCTTTACGAACGCGGTTCGACAGCCCGCGCTGGCCGCGCCAGTGATGTCCCACGCGTGCGCGGCGATCATCCACAGCTGGCCTGTAGGAACCCCCGCGTGTTCGGCTGCGGTGAGATAGGGTTTGGCTGCCGGTTTGTAGCGCTGAATCTGGTCGGCCGCGATTACTTCATCGAAGTAGCCGCTCAGCGATGCCGATTGCAATTGCTGCTGCACTGACTTGAAGCTGCCGTTAGTCAGGGCTGTCAGGCGTGCACCATCGGACTTGAGCAGCTCCAGCGTTTCATGCACGTCCTGATGAGGGGGAAGTCGAATCATTTCACCGGTCAGTTCATTGCAGTCCTTGTCCTGCACCTCGATTCCGCGTCGCTGACCGACCATTTTCAATGCCGCGCCGGCTTGCTCGCTGAACGGCTGAAATCGATCCACAATGGTGTCGGTCAGCCAACATTCCTCCATGGTCAGAAACCATTCCTTCCGAGCGTCGGATTGTCCGAAAAGATGCTCAAACAGCGGGTCGAGTGCCGCAGTATCCAGCAGTGTTTCGTTGACGTCGAATACGAGGTTGAGGCTCATATCACCACCTTCTCAGATGAATTGAACGCCCTACCAACATGCAGCCAACGTACCGCTGACGTTCTGAACGACTCGGCGCCGCCGATTCGCCCTACGTGGCTGTCTCGGTCCCGAACCACGGTCTGACCGGAGAATAAGGCCAAGCTGGCGCGTTCTTTGAACGTGCCCATCCGTTACACCCTAACTGATCAGAGGCCGCTGATGCTTGTCGCCACCCTGGGTTGCGCTGTCGTTTTCGCGCTGATCCACCTGTTTATTGGAAAACTGACCTTTCTCGACGTAGTTCCTCGCAGCCGGTGGCTCTCCTTTTCTGGGGGCGTTGCGGTAGCCTACGTCTTTATGCATATCCTCCCGGAGCTGAGCGGCCACCAGGCCACCTTCGCCGAAGCCCTCGAGGTCGATGACACAGCAGCCGAGATGTGGGTGTACCTGCTTGCACTGGCGGGCCTGGCGGTCTTCTACGGCCTGGAACGAGCTGCCAAGGTTTCCCGCCGGGCAAGTCCGGAGAACCGGGTGGAAGCAGACGTACTGTGGCTGCATATCGTCTCGTTTGCCATCTATAACGTACTGATTGGCTATCTTCTCCTTCATAGAGAAGAACCCGGCCTCTGGTCCTTGCTGACCTTCGCCGTGGCCATGTCACTGCACTTTGTGACTAACGACTTTGGACTTCGACAGGATCAGAAGCAGCAATACGATCGGGCTGGGCGCTGGGTAATTGCGCTGGCGGTGCTGGTTGGCTGGTTGCTTGGGGTATTCACGTCCATACCCGAGGTGATCGTGGGCTTTGCCTTTGCCTTCCTCGCCGGCGGCATCGTCTTGAATGTACTGAAGGAAGAGCTACCGGAAGAACGCCAGAGCCGGTTCTGGCCCTTTGCGCTGGGAGGTGCGGGCTACGCACTCATGCTCGTTCTTGTCTTGTGACGGCACTCGCCAGACCCGGAGCGAATCTCCGGCATCCACGAGACAAGACGCAGCTGGAGCAAAACGGCGCTGCATGGACTCTGAGTGCGTGACAGAGGGTTAACAGGGAGGACCGAAACCATCGTGGCAACTCTTCGCAAAGCAATCAGAACCCTTGTACAGGACTACGGATGGGTTCACCTGTCACTGGGCTTGCTGGGTAACGTAACCTTTCTGCTGGGTAGCGTGCTATTCCTGCCCGCGTTCAAGGAGTACAAGGAGGTGGGCGTCTGGCTGTTTATTGCCGGCGCGTTTCTAATGTTGATTGGTTCGCTGGGGCGTTTACTGCTGGACTTGCTGACGGATTGAATCTCGGAACAGGTCTCGCTGCGTTGTGCTGCTCAAGTAGCAGAGGATATTGAATGGAACGGGATTCGAGGTGAGACGCCGCAGGCGGTCATACGAGAACCTTCGCACAGTTGTTCACCTGTGCAGCTTCCTGGTGTCGATCTACAGCGTCACTATGCTATTCCCGGTCCTGATTGGATTGGTCTATGGCGAGCAGGATATCTACGCTTTCCTGGGTGCCTTCCTGATCGCCGCGACCCTGGGCACCTTGGGCGCCGTGCTGAGCCGGAACAGCAAGAAACAGCTGCGCACCCGTGACGGTTTTCTGGTTGCCATTCTGTTTTGGCTCTTCTTCTCGGCATTCAGCGCGTTGCCGCTAATTCTGGATCAACGTCTGAACATCTCCTTTACGGACGCCGTTTTCGAAAGTGTCTCGGGTATCACCACAACAGGTGGATCAGTTTTCAAGGATATCGACGCCCTTCCTCGCTCCATCCTCTACTACCGAGCCCAGCTCAACTTCTTTGGCGGTCTGGGCATCATCGTACTCGCTGTTGCAATCTTGCCGGTTCTGGGCGTGGGTGGGGCGAAACTTTATCAGTCCGAAGCGCCTGGTCCACTGAAAGAGGAAAAACTGAGGCCCCGTATCGCTGATACTGCGAAACATCTCTGGCTAATATACTCCGGTCTCGCGCTTGTTTGCGGACTGGCCTATCTGATCGCGGGCATGAGTTGGTTCGACGCGCTATGCCACAGTCTCTCCACGGTATCGTTGGGCGGCTTCTCTTCCCACAGCGACAGCCTCGGCTACTACAACAGCTATACTATCGAACTGATCGGCGCCCTCTTCACTACCTCGGCGGCAGTCAGTTTTCCCTTGTATTTCGCCGCCTTGTACCGCCGCAGTCTGATGCCGATCGTGGGGAACAAAGAGTTTCAGTTTTTCATCTTGGTGCTCGGCCTCCTCATCCTGGCAACCTGCTTCGAGCTATGGCGCACAGGCTTCTTCGATCCACTCGGATCGGTGGTCCACGGAATCTTTTTGGCGGCGTCGGTGATGACCGATAACGGTCTAGCGGCTGGCGGCTATCCGAACTGGCCCTCCCAAGTCGTCCTGCTACTTCTGGGTGCGAGTTTCTTTGGGGGCTGCGTCGGGTCCACCTGTGGAGGCATCAAGGCGATGCGATTTCTGTTGATGTACCGACAAACGAGTCGTGAAATCAAACAGCTCATTCACCCTAATGCCACCTATTCCACCAAGGTGGGACTGAGCCCCGTGTCCGAACGCGTCATGCGGTCGGTCTCCAGCCTTTTCTTTGTTTGGATCGCCCTCACCTGCCTGCTGGTCTTGGGTCTCCTGGCACTCGATTATGATTTCATCACCGCGTTTGGGACAGTTGCCGCCTGCATCAACAATATGGGCATCGGCTACGGCGCTACCGCCGCAACCTTCGGAGAGTTGACGCCGGCCGCGAAGTGGTTGATGTGCGCCGCAATGTTATTTGGAAGACTGGAAATATTCCCCATTCTCGTGGTCTTCTCACGAACCTTCAGATACTTCTGACGAGCGGCGCTGATTCGCAGAAAGCACCGTTGCAGCTGTATCATTGCCAGTGCAGAAACCCGATCGCCACAAGAGAGAATAAATATGCAACAACATCTGGTAGTGTCCCTGATCAGCGACGACAAGCCCGGCATCGTCGAAAAGCTTTCTTCCATCGTTGCAGACAATGGCGGGAACTGGGAGGACAGCCGAATGGCGCGTTTTGCGGGCAAATTCGCCGGCATCCTCCGGGTGAGCGTAGCCGACAGCCATTCTGCAGGGCTGCATGAAGCGCTGATGAAGCTGAGTGAGCAAGGCTACAAGCTGCAGATCGAGCGAACGGATAATGGCGACGCCGCCGAACGGCAAGAGATCGAGCTATCGCTCATCGGTAATGACCGGCCGGGCATCGTCCGAGAAATCTCCCGGGCACTCGCCGCGCGCCGCTTCAACGTGGAACGTCTTGAAACCAGTTACGACAGCATGCCCTGGAGTGGTGAACCGTTGTTTACCGCCGCGTGTACGGTCAGCGTTTCGGCAGACGCGGATCTGGACGGCTTGCAGGAGGATCTGGACAAAATCGCCGATGAGCTCGGCATCGACATCGAGTTCGCGGAAGAGGAATAGGCCCAACGCCCGGACTCGATCGCAGGCTAAGGTGATGTTTACCTGCTCACCTCAGCCCTCCTCCCCTCACAGCCGCTTGATCGTGACCGCCGCTATCCCGATTCACTCCCGATTCACTCGCCACTCGCCCGATTCACTGGAACTCGAAGCACGATCAAGCTGCCGAAAACGTCTGAACAGCACAAGCTCATTGCGGTGGAGACGCCTCGTGCAAAACCCAAAGGAAGCCTACCAGTGCCAGACGGCCACGGAAATCCTGGAGCGCCTGGAGCGCTCGGAAACGACTGCATCAGCACTGGCCGAATCAGCCCTGGAGCGGATCGAGCAGCTGGACTGCAAAATCAACGCCTTTCGTGAAGTCGACCGCGACAAAACCCTTGAAATGGCGCACGCTGCCGATGAACGCTATCGCACCAAGCAGAAGATGGGACTGCTTGATGGCGTGCCCGTCGCGGTGAAGGACGCCTTCGATCAGATTTCCTGGACCACCCGCAATGGTTCAAAGCTTACCTCAGATCAGCCGGATGATCTGGACGCCCCGACTGTCGCCGCCTGCCGGCGCAATGGCTTCGTGCCGGTCGGAAAAACCAATATGCCTGAATTCGGCTGGAAAGCGGTCACCGATTCACCGCTGAGCGGGATCACCCGCAATCCCTGGGATCTGGACAAGACACCGGGCGGGTCCAGCGGCGGCAGCGCCGCTGCGGTAGCGGCGGGGATCGTGCCGGTGGCGCTTGCGGCCGATTCCGGAGGGTCTACCCGCATTCCCGCCAGTTTCTGCGGCGTGGTGGGATTCAAGCCCACCCACGGCCGGGCCCCCATGCACCCCGGGAGTCATTACGGCAAGCTTTCGCAGCCAGGACCCATCGCCCGAACGGTACGCGACGTAGCGTTATTGCTCGATGTGATGACCGAGTCCGACCCCACCGATCCGCGCCTGGAGAAAAGGCAGTGGCGGCATCGCGACAATTTGAACGACGGCCTGATCAACATGCGCATCGCCTATAGTCCCACCCTGGGCATGGACGTCGATGTGGATCCGGAAGTGGCCGCGGCGGTTGAACATGTCGCCGACAAATTTGCGGAGCTGGGCGCGCGCGTCGTTCGCAGCGATCCCGACATAGGAGACCTTCGCAAGCACTACGAGACCTTGTTTTTTACCACATCGGCACTGATGATCCGCGACTGGAGCGAAGAACAACGGGCGCAGATGGACCCGCAGCACAGAGAGGTTGCGGAGCGACATGAACGAAATCTCGCAACCGATTATCTGCTGGCCGACGATGAACGCGTCCGGCTTATGCATCGGACCAGCCTCTTCCATCGGGACTTTGATTTGATCCTCTGCCCCACCGTCTCGGTAGCGCCTTTTGAGGCCGGACGCGAGGTGCCCGAGGGCTGGCCGCACCCACGCTGGACCAGCTGGGCCTGCTTTACCTGGCCCTGGAATCTCACGGGGCAACCGGCGATCAGTGTGCCCTGTGGTTTTACACGCAAAGGCCTGCCGATAGGAGCGCAATTCATCGGTGCCCGTCACTCGGATCATCTGGTATTGCGCGCCGCACACATGTTTCAGCAGGTACTGCCGTTGACGGACAGGTTGCCGCCCATAGTCACTGATCGTCCCGCCTGAGTGCACGTTTCGGCGTACTGAGGGGCTCGATTCGAACCAAGTCTTCGGCAAAGGTTTCGCTTTCGCCGAAAATGTCGGCTGGATAGAATTCCTCTTCGATCACATATTCCGCGCCTTCCGCCCGGGCAAGTGATTCGAACATTTTCTTCGAAGCTGAGTTGCCGGAGCTGACCGTAGCCTCAAGAGTACGAACACCGCGGCACCGCGGTCGTGCAAGGATGTGCTGAATCATCGTCCGCGGCAGCCCCTGCCCCCGGCAAATCTCGCTAACGCCCACTTGCCAGACGAACAAAGTATCGGGCTTCTGCGGATGCAGATAGGCGGTCACAAAGCCGACCAACTTGCCGCCTTGCTCAGCTAGCGCTGATGTGTCCGCAAAATGACTGGACTGCAACAGGTTGCAATAGACTGAGTTGCTGGCCAGGGGAGACAGCTGAAGAATGAGCCTGTTGAGGCGCATCGCATCTCTTGGTTGAGGTTCTCTGATGACCAGATGGCGTTTGGCTTCGGCTTGCTGATCCTTGAACATGAACACCTCCGTTGGACTTCGAGGTGTGTGACAGCAATCAAGCCAGGTGTTCGCCGACCCGTGATCAAAGTCCCGCGCCGCGAGCCCGGGCATCCATATCCGACAGCGCCCAATGGGCGGAATGAACAGCGCTTTCCTGCCAGGCAGGATGCATGCTGACCTGATCACCGATGAAGTAATGACGTCCTGCTTCCGGGCGTTGCAGGGCCCGGTACATCTTTTCCATGTCCCCCGTCATTTTGCCCCATCTTGCCGAGCAACCGAGCATATGATTCATCCGGTGCCATGCAATCGTGACTCCTTTTTCTACCATCTGGCGGTAGTCCGGATGCAGTTTCTCACCCTGTGTAATGTGCGCTTCGAGGCGTTCCTGCTGCGTCATGCGCGTGAAATGCATGCCGCCGCCGTAGTCGTAGGCCCCGAGAATCACCCCTTTCTGCTTGAAAATACCATGCGGGGGATACCAGATCTGCCTTATAGGCTGATTGGTCCAGCTAATTCCCCCATAGATATCTTCCGCCTCCCAGAATCTTTCCTTTGCTTGGAATGCCGCCTTGTAGGCCTCGCCCCGGCGCACAGATTTCATCGCTTTGATGTAATCGGATGAGAAGTTGTTCACCACTCCAAGCATCAGATGAGTGGGTATGCTGTTGAAGCAGTAATCTGCCTCTATGAACTGCCGTTTGCCGTTCTGATCAAAACCGATCTCGACGCCCTGCTCTTTCACCGTCACTGAGGTAACCGCCGCCTTGTACACGACCGTGTGCCCGACCTGGCGGGTAAAGCCCTCGATTATCTTGTCCATGCCACCAACAGGCTGTAGCAGCACCGGGCCTGTTTCGCCCTCGTTTGCGCTCAGCTCGTGCCGAAGATAATTTGATTGCAACAGATCTTTAAACGCCACCATCTCCTTTTGAATGGAATGTTCCAGAAACCCACCTGACTTGTAACCGGCCCGCGTGCTGCCTTTGAATCGGAAGTTTGAGTCCAGATCTCCGAACGACTGAATCATCGAGAGCACCTTCTCCGCTTCGTCGTCTGTGAAGGGCTGGTCCAGGTCTTCGCGGCTCATGGACTTGCTCATCAGCTCAGCCATGAAACCTCGTGCATTGGTGGTGAATTCGCGATTTCTTATCCGTCTGCCTCCAAGGATCTCGTCATCCTGAATGTAGGCGTTTTTGTTTTCGTTGATGAAGTGTTCCATCTCCACGCCCAGTTCGCGGCAGTAGTGGAGAATCTTGCGGTGACTACCTGGTATTCGCGCCGCTCCTGCGTTGAAATACATGTGGGGCTCGTCGTCAAACTCGCAGTATTGGGGGTTTCCTATCTCGTCGATAAAGTCCCCCGAGCGAATGGTAAACACGCGACCACCAGGCCGGTGTGATGCCTCGAGAACCGTGCAGTCGTAACCTGCCCGACTAAGCTCGTAAGCAGCGGTTAGCCCCGCAACCCCCGCTCCCAGAATAACGATGCGTCTACCACCTTTCGGAGCCGCGATGACGGGCACACCGGCCGATGCGCTGGCTGGCAGCAGACCCAATGCCGTGGTGACCTGCAGAACGACAGCTGCGCTGCTGGTTGCTCCGAGGAGATTCAGGAAATCGCGACGCGTGACAGCTTTGGACACTCTACCCCCTTCGATTCCGTAATGGCGATCGTATTGTTGTTGGCGGGCCTCCGCGACCGGCCAGACATTGCGTGAG
This sequence comes from Proteobacteria bacterium 005FR1, assembly GCA_026192395.1. Lineage (GTDB taxonomy): Bacteria > Pseudomonadota > Gammaproteobacteria > Pseudomonadales > Cellvibrionaceae > WACF01. The sequence continues at coordinate 551,434 of WACF01000001.1, read as the reverse complement.
AAGCCTGCCGCAGGGCTGGTTCCAATCTAGCGATGGCTGCTCTGTCTGTCTTCCTGAAAACCTTCTAAAAACCTCCTGCCGCCCTCAGCAGCGGCCAACCCGCTTTTATCTTCCGGGTGCCAATAGTCGTGCGAGTTCTTGACCTGTGAGGCCTAGTGATATTTACTCGCGAACAGATGCTCTGGCGATGAGGACACTCGACAGATGAAAAATAATAATAAAGAAGTGATGGTCGGCAGCTGGAAGATCTCTCCGGGCACCTGCACGCTGGAGAAGGGCGGGGACAGCGTAAAGATTACGCCTCGCAACATGGATGTACTCAACTTCCTCGTAGAAAACGCGGGCGATGTCGTAAGTTCCGACCAGTTGCTCGACAGGTTCTGGGCAGTTTCAACGTCTTCGGATCACGCGGTGCACAAAGCCATCGCGGAGCTTCGGGCTGCCCTGGGCGACAAGGCCCAGAGCCCCCGGTATATAAAAACCATCAGCAAGCGCGGCTACACGCTCATTGCTCCGGTTGCTTCAGTTTCCTCTGATGCACCTATTCCCTCGTCCAGTGACCCTACCCCGGACCACGAATCGTCACCCGCCCCAGCCGGCCCTCTCTTGGCTACCAACGAGCTGGCCAGGCGCATGCTCAACCGTCCGGCAGCTCTGTTGGTGAGCCTCGCCGGCATCGTTCTGCTTACTTTCGCATCGTGGTCTGGACAGAATCGCCTTGCAAGCGAAGACCGGATAACCCGACTGGCGGTTCTCCCGTTCGTCAATACCGCTGTCGATCAGCACGACCAGTTTATTGTCAACGGCCTGACCGATGCGCTGCTCAACGGATTGTCGACACTCAACGGGCTCGCCGTTTTATCAGCCGACAGAGCGACTGTAGCGAAGGTTGGATCCTCCGCCGTGGAGCTGGGCCAGGCACTTGGTGCAGAGCACCTGTTGCAGGGAACCATTCAAACAGCAGAGGGGCAGCTGCGGGTCATAGTAAAACTCATCCGTGCCGCAGACGGCGTTCACCTGTACGCCGAACAGTTCGATATGCCCATCGGCGAAATATTCGCAATTCAGGACCATATCGCTTCCAATGTGGTACAGGCGCTTAGCATCCATCTTGATGATAAGGAGCGCTCACAAATGCTCGACTGGGGAACCACCAATGCATTGGCGTATCACGAGTTCCTGAAAGGTGAATTTCATTACAATCAGTTCAGCCTCGCGGACTTCGAAAGAGCCATCGACCATCACCTTGCCGCCATAGAACTCGACCCCGCCTTTTTGAACGCCTACCAGGGCGCGGCAACAGCCGCCAATAATTTGGCGGTATACAGTAAAATGGAAAAGATCCGCGAGCTAGACAGGCTGGTCGCGAAGCTTTATCCAGAGGTTGCCCGGATCGCACCTGACAGCGAAGTCGCGAAGTCTATCCGAGAAATTCGTCTCCGGATGAGTGGTAATAATCAGGTTCAGCAGGAGATTCAGCTGCGCGAACAAATCCTGGCTGGCGATGCTCCCGACTTCGCTATCGCTCATTATGCTCTTTTCCTCATAGGAGCCCGCCTTTACGACGAGGCTTTGCAATATCTCGCACTGGTTGAGTCTGCAGCCCCCTTCGAGATTTCGCCCGACGAAGTCTGGAGCTATCGCAACCTGGTCAAGCCGCCGCGATCCATTGTGATGTCGGCAAAAAAACAGTTGCAGGATCGACCGAATCACATCGGATATCTCGGCAGGCTTGCTACCAATCTTGCGCTTATGGGCGATCACGATCAGGCGCAATGGTATCTGGACCGGCAGCGGGAGGTAGACAGCCAGGGGATCCTGTCTCACCACAGCGAAATCATTGTCGCCTTCCTGAGCGGCGCTCTCGACGACAATGCTGCGGCCGTAAACGCGCTCGTGAAAGAAGAACAGGACTTCTTCTTCAACAACGGAGTAATGAGCTTTGTTCTCGGCGACGTGGAAAATGGCATGAAGTTCTGGCGCGGGCTTGCCCCAGTCCAGATGCGCCGGCTGTTCAACGTGGTTCACTCCAGTGAAAAGTTCTTTCCAGAGGCAGTCTTATTCGATCCACGCTATCAGGCGCTGCTGGAAGAATTAGGAACAGGTAAAAGCTGGCAGCGAAGGCTGATGAAGGGGGTATTGGAAATGGAGTCCGTAACCGGAGTGACTCTCAGTCCGCAGGCCAGGAAAGTTTACGACGAAGGCGTATTCATGGTGCGCAACGATCTGTGGACGGAAGTCGATTGGCAACAGCTTCGGCAGGCGATTGAGAGATGAACTGTTGAAAATTCGGTACACGCTCTCTCGGTGCTCATGAACTGAGGAGGAATCAGGAAGGTTTTAGGGAGGACATCTCAAGTCCGACACTCTAGTTTTTCCCCTTGTGGATAAGCCGGTCGATCCTGCTGCGACCGATTGGCCGGCATGACTAAATAATCACAACAAAGTAGTCAGAAGGGGAAACCGGTATGAACACACGTTCGAGATTCCTGAAAACTCCACTGGCGCTCGCAATAGGCCCAGTGGCTCTCCTGGTGTCGGCAGCACCGCTGGCACAGCAAGCTCAAACAGTAATTGAGGAAGTAGTAGTCACCGGTTCACGCGGTGCTCCGCGAACCGCTTTGGATTCCACCGCCCCTGTCGACGTTTTCAGTGCCACCGATTTCCAGGATCAAGGAACCGCGGACCTGAACGATCTGCTTCGCAATCTGGTGCCTTCGTACAATGTAGACACTCAGGACATCAACGATTCCAACAGTCTGGTCCGCCCCGCCACTCTTCGCGGCCTTCCCGCCGACGATACACTCGTCATGGTCAACGGGAAGCGCCGCCATCGTTCGGCTGCCGTACAGTTTGGACGTGATGGAACCCACTTTCCCGATGTCGCTCAAATCCCAGCCATCGCTTTGAAACAAGTTGAAGTCTTGCGGGATGGAGCGTCCGCTCAATACGGTTCCGACGCAATTGCGGGCGTAATCAACTTCATTCTCAAAGAGAACAGGGACGGCTTCAGCTCCGAAGTAAAGACCGGCAAGTACACCGAAACCAATGATGGTCAGTTGACCTACGTTGCCGCGAACATGGGGCTTCCCCTGGGTGAAGGTGGATTTGCTAGCGTTAGCTTCGATCTGACCCGTCAGGAACACAGCGACCGCAGTATTCAGCGCGGTGACGCTCAGGCCATTTATGACGCGGGCAATCCGCATATCCGCTTCAACGCGCAGCGTCAGGGCTTGCCGGATTCCGACATCACCAACGTTTTCATCAACACTGGAGTCGAGCTGGGGCCTTCCCAGGAACTCTACAGCTTCGGTGGATATAGTCAGAAGGACGTGGAACTCGGTTTTTATTTCCGCAACCCGGAAAACCGGAATGGCATATTCACGACTACCAATGACGCTGGGGAGAAGATTCAGCTGTTCATCGACACCACCGACGACTCGAGTGCCAGCTGTCCGGAGATTCCCGTTGGCGTCGATCCTGTCACCGGCGTAACCAGCTCCGTTGCAGCGAGAGAATATGGACTATCGGATCCAAATTGCTTCACTTTCCTCGAGCGCCATCCAGGTGGTTATACGCCCACATTCGGCGCCAACGTCAGTGATATCTCTAACGTGACCGGCATACGGGGTCAGCTGAAAAGTGGCACTTCCTATGATGTCAGCTTGGGATTGGGCCGTTCGGAAGTCGACTATTTCATCGAAAATACCTCCAACTCGTCCATGGGACCGGACTCTCCCCGCTCATTCCGTCCCGGCGTATACACCACACTCGAGAACAACGTGAACGTCGACCTGGTCACGCCCGTGGACGTTGATTGGCTCTACTCAGCATTAAACGTGGCCTATGGCCTCGAATGGCGGCGGGAAGTCTTCGAGGTGGGCTCTACCGATGAATACTCCTACCTCGTCGGCGAATATGCGAACCAAGGCACCAACGTGGGATCCGATGGCTTTCAGGGTTTCGGTCCCAATCAGCAAGGGGAGTGGGATCGAAAGAATTGGGGCTTCTACGTGGATGTGGAGGCGGACATTACAGAGCGGCTGCTGATGGGAACCGCTTTGCGTTACGAAAACTTCTACAACACCTTCGGCGACACTACCAACGGAAAATTGTCGGCCCGCTACAGAGTCACCGATACAGTAAACCTGCGCAGCACCGTCAGTACTGGTTTCCGCGCTCCGTCTCCCGGCCAAGCAAATATCTCCAATATCAGTACCGGGGTGGACAATGGAATCCCTCAGGCCGAAGGTCAGATTCCACCGACGAATCCCATCTCACGCCTGTTCGGTGGTACCGAATTACAACCGGAGAAATCGACCAACTTCAGTTTGGGCTTGACTGCGCAGGTCGGCGGACTTGACTTGTCTGTCGACTATTACCACATTCAACTGAAGGATCGCATTCTCAATTCCAGCCAATTTGCCATCACACCGGAGGTTGCCCGACAGTTGCAGGAGTCCGGTATTTCCGGTGCCGGCAGCATTGTCGAGTTCTCCTACTACACCAATGACATGGACACTACCAACCAGGGCGTAGAGATTGTCGGTTCATGGAGCCAGGACTGGGAAGACTATGGCACCACTCAATGGCAGGCCTCCTGGGCGTGGAAAAAACAGGAGCTGGATGATTTCACGCCCTCTCTACTGAGTCGCGCTGCCGAGCTCGATCTGACCGAGACCATACCCCAGAACCGCGCAAACTTGAGAGCCAATCATCTGCTGGGCAATTGGCGCTTCACCCTGGGTGCCAATTTTTACGACGAATATCTCGAGGTACCGTCCAGTCGGGATCCGAGTCGTGATTACTGGGTAGGCTCGGCCACGATATTCAGCGGCGAAGTGGCCTATACCTACAACCAGCGTTATACCTTCATTCTGGGCGCTGACAACATGTTCAACAGAATGCCGGAAGAAATCAGGCCGCAGGATACCAGCAGCGGCACCAGCAACCGCTATCTCACGTCGGGAGCCTTCAGCCCGAACGGCGCCTTCTGGTACGGTCGATTCAAAATCGATCTTTGATATGGGGGGCGTATGACGACGAAGATACATCGACTGCGATCAGGTTTTGCCCCGTTGGTAACCGTCCTCGTGCTGATGCTCTCGGTATCGGCACTGGCGCGGGAGCAAACCCGACCCGAATCGACCGATATCTATTTCTGTACAACCTGTCACGGGGTGGACGGGCGCGGTAATGAAGGTGTGCAAGCGCCACGACTCGCGGGCATGGAGCCATGGTATTTGCGGCGTCAGTTGGAGCTATTCAAAAGCGGCAGCCGAGGTATGCACGACGATGACCTGCAAGGACGAGAGATGCAGCCCATGGCCGCCATTCTCAGCAGCAAGGAGATAGACCTGGTTATCGACTGGGTGGGCAGCTGGCCGGCTGGTCAGGCGCCAGCGCCGACAGTCGAGGGAAATCCCGAGCGGGGCCGAGAACATTACCGAGTATGCGCGAGCTGCCACGGCAACAGCGGAAAAGGCAACAGGGCGATGCAGGCTCCCGCCCTCGCTGGCCAGAATGACTGGTACTTGCTGACGCAGCTCAGGAATTTCAGGGCGGGCTACCGCGGCAGCGACCCCAAGGATAAGCTGGGCGCCCAGATGCGTTCCTTAGTCCAGGCGCTTCCTGATGAACAGGCACTGATTGATCTTGTGAGCTACGTAAATACTCTTTCACAAAAATAATTTCTACATTCCTCAACGCACAGAAACAAAGGAACAAAACATGGCAATAACAGGCACCCTGTCCTGCTCTCGCGCTCGCCGAGGTCTCGCGAGATTTCTCAAACCCGCTGCGCTCGTCGCTACGGGACTACTCGGAATAGCCGGGTTGACGCATGCGGACGAAATCGTGCGAGAGGATGAAGGTCGGAATTTCTACGCCACTATCACCATCCCCCCAGGCGCCGAGACAATGTATCTAAGCGGCAGTGGCGCTTCTCGCGAAGAGGACGGAACCTGGGGCAACATGGAACAACAGACGATCAGCACATTCAACAAGTTCAAACAGCAGCTCGAGTCCCGTGGCTGGTCGATGGAGGACATCGTTCAGGTGAGAGCATTTGCAGTTGCCGGCGCGGACGGCGAGCTAGACTTTGCCGGATTCAACAAAGGTTATCAGCAGTTTTTCGGAACCGAGGAAAACCCGCAAAAGCCGGTTCGATCCTTCGTTCAGATAGCCGGCCTGGTAGTTCCGGGGTGGCTTGTTGAAATCGAAGTTCGGGCAGCCCGGATGCCCAGGTAAGTGCCTCAAAGCGGGCCCTGTGGGTCCATCTACAACCCAGCTTCGGAGTACCTCTCAGGGCCCTTGTGGCCCTTTTTTTGTTGGAGGTCGCAAAGTGTGCAAGGAGCTTCGGAAACTTCCGCCAAACAACAACGCGCATTAGCGCAAACAGGCTTCTCTGACTGCTACTCTTGACAGCTGCGGGGCCCGATTCGTTATCACCAGAACAGGCGATAACAACGACCCTATGCGATCAAACAGAACAACTTTGAAACGGCTGAGTCCAAGCTGGCGTTTGCTTCTGCGAAAAAACATTTCACCGCTCGGAGTTCGCCTGATGACATGGACCTTGGCAACACGTCAACTATTGCAAGTGCTCTGCAAATCCGCAGCTGCCCTTCTATGTTGCACGGCCCTTCTCCCGGCATCGGCCGATCAAATTTCAACCAGCTCAGCGGCCACGCTCGAAGTCATCGACCCCTACGCCGAACTGCGCACCGGCCCGGGCCGTGGCTATCCGGTCTTCTACGCCGTGGAACAGGGAGAAACCGTCGAGATACTGGCCGAGCGTCCGGGCTGGTACGAGGTGCGGGCTGCCAATGGTCGCACCGGCTGGACCAGTACAGCCGAACTGTCCCGCACCATGCAGGCGACCGGGGTGCCGGCGGACTTGCCCTCGGTGAGCTTCGGCGACTATCTGGAGCGCAGTTGGGAAATTGGTTTGGAAGCCGGCCGCTTTACCAGCGGCGAACTGGATGGCGCTGATACCTTCAGCGGGACTGCCGGGTACAAGCTGTTCAGCTGGCTGGATCTCGAATTGGAACTCGGGAAGTTCTACAAGGATGATGTCCGCGGCAGCTTCTACGGATTGCATGCGGTCATCGAGCCTTTCAGCGAATCGCGGTTCTCTCCTTTCCTGGCGCTCGGCGGCGGCACCATGGACGTCGATTCGCAGCCGAAACTCCTGCCCCTTTCAATCGACTCGTCGGACTATGGCAGCTATAGCCTGGGCGCGAATTTTTACCTGGGCCGCAATTTCGTCATCCAGGGGAGCTACCGCCGGTTCGAAGTCGACACCGACATTGATACCGAAAGACTTGGCGCCTGGAGCATCGGCTTCAATGCATTTTTCTAAGCTTCTTCTGAAGCCGTGGCGGGCGAGTCAACTTAGGAACCTTCGTATGTTTTTGCTTTGTGAGAAGCTGAGAAAACGTATTACTTCGACGACATTGGCCGGCAGCGTGGCGCTGACGTTGGCCAGCCCTGGCGTCAACGCCCAGGCCGATATCGATAAAGAAAACTTCGAGCTTGGGGTCTTCACCGGGATCATCAATATCGGCGACTTTGGCAGCGAATGGCTTGCGGGTATATCGGCGAATTTCCAGGCGAGCGAAAACTTCTTTCTGCAGTATAACTATCTGCAGGCGGATGCCGGGCTGTCGTCATTCGAAGAAAGCCAGGGCCGTTACTTCAGTGGCTCGGATCGCAATTTTGTCCACTATGACTTGTTGGTGGGATACAAGCTTTTTCAGGCCGAAGTCTATCCCCGGGAAGGAAAAGCGAACTTGTCCTCTTTCTATCTCGTTGGCGGCGTGGGGGAAACCCGCTTTGGCGACGAGGAAAATTTCACCATTACCGCGGGTATTGGTTACGAGCTTGCACTGACCCGCGACCTGATCGTCCGGGCGGACTATCGCAACTACATCTATGAATCCAGCCTGATTCGAGACGAGGAAGAAACAGTGCAAAGCGCGCAGTTTTCAATCGGACTTGGCTATCTGTTCTGAGTGGTCTTGATCAGAGCCTAAAAAAGCATATTGAGGCCCAGACGCAGTTCCGTGTTGAAAGTCGTCTTGTCGTCGCCAATGAAATCTCTTTCCACGATATGTTCGCGGAAATCCACGTTGGCGGTGAAGCGATCGCTAAAGGCGACCCGGTAGCTCAAACCTGCATTGATGCCCCACTCGTCAGAGCCCGCGAAGCTGACTCGCTCGGGCCCCGCCAGCAGGCGTATATCGGAATAGAATCGAGAGTCGCTACCGAGGAAGGATCTGCCGCGAATGAGTCGGTACGCGCCGGTAAAGGCCAGGTATTCGAAATCCCGATCGCCACCGGAAAGAAATCGGCGCCGACTGGACTCAAAGGCTGCCCTTCCCATCTCCGATCTTCCATAGCTGGCCTGCAACAGCCACCTGTCTCGCAGATGATAGGTCAGCTCAAGGCCACCCAACACTTCACTGCCGAAATCTTCCACCGACAGAATCCCTGTGAATGGACCCACTTCAAGCTGCCCGGCGCCAATCGGATTCACCGCATCATCGGCCACGGCGGACGCTGCCAGACAACCCAGTCCCGCGCCCAGAAAAACAAACAATTTACGTTTGATTGCTCCACCCAATGCCATCAGGTCACCTGTCTTTTCGCTGGCTCTGCCATTATTCGATACGGCTATTGAAAGCGGGCTTCGGGGAAAGTTCGGTCGAATTTCGGCTGCCGCGATCGTGTGCAAACCTGTCGGTCACTGCCGGTCCGTAAACGTCTTCGACCGTGATGATGCGACAAACGTCACAAGCCGATCTTGTTGATGATTCCTGAAGAAACAGCATGGATGTTTTTCGAATTTCTGTGGTCACAGGGTTGCGCGTCATCCAGCCAATGGGCTTTGGTGTCGTGCAGTAGTTCATAATCAAATAGATTTTCGAAAAGTCACTGCAGCCTTCCGCGACGGCTGCTCACCGGACTCCGCACAGGCCGCGATGAATTAAGCCGGCGGAGGTTTCGCGACAAATACACTAACGAGATCGTTCAGGGATGGCAGGTTTCGGAATGTCACGAATACAACTCGCCTTTGCGACAGCATCTATATTCATTTTATTCTGCGCCAGCATTCGCATTGCAGTGCCCTCTTCTTTCGCCGCGCTGCCCTCCCCGCCTCCGGAGGAGAGCCAAAGCTCCGAAGAAGGCCAGAAGCAATCGCTGGAATTCGGCGCCAAGGCGGAGGAAAGCGCTGCCAGGTCCGCACTGGCCGAGGTGCGGGCCATCTCGCAGGGGATACAGGCACTTAAGTCCCAAGTCGTGGATCTGAACAAGGATCTGCGCTTGATGGAAGAAAAGCTGCTGTTTCCTTCCAGTACGCGCTACACCGTCTTCGTTTCTCTCAAGTCCGATCGTTTTTTCGACTTGGAAGGCATCAAATTCAAACTGGATGGTGAACTAGTTGCCACCCACGTCTATTCGGAAAAGCAGCGCGGCGCGATGGCCAGAGGTGGCGTGCACCGCCTCTATGTCACCAATCTGAACGAAGGCAAGCACACCGCAACGGTGTTTTTCACCGGGCTCGGTTCCAATGAGCGACCTTACAAGCGGGCAGTCTCTCTCGACTTCGACAAGGGTCCCGGCAGCGGATACCTGGAGATATCGGTAGCCGACGACGCCTCTGCGCGTGAACCGGTCTTTGATCTGAGACAGTGGTGAACGGAGGCATGGTGAAGGGATTTCGCTGTCTGGCTATCAACTCCGCCGCCAACTTGGCACTGCCGAGACTGCTATGCCTGGTGCTGCTGTCGCTAAGCTGTCAAATTAGCGCGGCGGAACGCCAGGTGCTTTCACGGGCGGATCTGGAATATGGCACGGTTCTGTTCGAGTACTACCAGCAAGACTTCTTCCATGGTCTGATCGAGCACGCCTACGCATCCACCCTGGAGAATGCACGCGCACGTTCCGATCAAGGGCAGCTACTCAAAGGCGACATGGCCCTGTCCTATGGCATGCCGGACGAAGCGAACGACATTTTCAAGCGTCTTCTCGCGTTGGAGCCGGATGGACTGGTGCGCAACCGCACCTGGTATCAGCTGGCCAAGCTCTATCATTCACGCTCGCAAGCCGCTGAAGCGAAGTCGGCGCTCGACAACATCCACGGAGAGCTGCCGAGAGACCTCAGCATGGATGTGCACTATCTCTCGACGCTGGTAAACCGCGACGGTGACTACCTGCGCAAGGTCGAAAAATCCCTGGCCAACCTCTCCCCCGACGACCCCCAGCATCCTTACCTGCTGTTCAACCTTGGCGTTTCCCAGCTAGGTGTTGGCGACACTGTGGCGGCCGCTAGCAATCTCGCCAAGGTGGTCAGCTACTCTGATCGAAGTGAAGAATTGCAGGTGCTGGCGGATCGCGCTCGACACGGGCTCGCGCAGATCGCGATTCAGGAACAGCGGTTGACGGACGCTTGGGCGTATTTGCAGGACATTCGCACTCAAGGGCTCTACTCCAACCGCGCCCTCCTCGCCTACGCCTGGACTGCAATCCGCCAGGACCTTCTCACCACGGCCCAGCCTGCGCTGCGCTTGCTGACCGAGCGCTCCATTGCGCTGCCGGAAGTTCAGCAAGGCAAGGTGCTCCTCGGTCATGTCTATGAGAAACAGGGCGCACTGGCGCAGGCCCTGAAGAGCCATTTGCAAGCGGAGCAGGATTTCAAAGCCGGACTCGAGCAGCTGAAGACGGCTCACCAGATCGTCGATCGGGGTCAGCTACCGCGGGAGCTGACCGAGAACCTCGACGCACTCGGTGATCCCAGCGGATGGCAAGCCGCCGAAGTCTCCGATGATTATCAGATTATTGCGCCCTTTCTGGTCGACCTCCTGGCCAGCAATGCTTTTCATCAGGTTCACGATGAGCTCAGCGAACTCTACGCTATTCAGGACAACCTTGAGCACTGGTCGCGGCAAACCGACCAGCACCGTCTGATATTGAAGAACGCCGACGGCAAAGTGCTGGACGATAATATCAGGCGAGCGATCACCGACAGCGCCGAGCTAAAAACGCGTTTGGCAAGCGAACGCAAGGAACTGAGTCTGCGACGTCGCACGCTTGACGTCGAAGAACAGGCTCGTTTCGATGCCTTGCTGGAAAATGCGGAGCGCGAACTGCAACTGCTCGATGACAAGCTCGCCATCCTTCAGGAACGCAATGCGCCCTACCGACAGCCCGTCAGCTATCCCGCGATGGTGGACCGACAACATCAAAGAATCGCGGAGAAGCGACGCGAGACCGAACAGTACATCGCTCGTCTAGAGCCGGTCATTCGCGAACTGGTGCGCGCGGAGCTGCAGAAGCATGAAGAGCGCATGACCTATTATCTCGCCCAGGCCCGCCTTGCCAAGGCGCGCCTTTATGACACCGCGCTTATGAAGGCCGGCGAAATGCAGAACACCTCGGGGCCGACCCCGCAACGGCAGCAGCCCGCCGGGTCCCGGTTGCAAACCCCGAAATGATTGACGTTGCAAGGAAGGGAGAATCTGTGAACGGAACGACAGGCCACAGGATCGTCACAAGACAGCTAATCAGCAAAGGACAACCAGCGATCCCGCGCTTCGCATCGGCAATGGCGATTGCCATGGCCGTCGCGGGAATGCTCGCCGGCTGTGCCAGCCAGGAGCCGAAAACACTCGGTTCGCTGCGCTACGAGCCGCAACCGCAGGCCGAAACGATCGCTGCCGAACCGGAAGCGGAGACCACCCACAAGGACGTGCTGAACGAGTACGAGGCACTATTGGATGTGGTTGAGGAAGCAAAAATCAAGGAGCAGATCCAACGGCGTATTGGTGACGTCTACATGCTTGAGGGCGACCAGCAACAGCTGCGCGCTGAGCCGGGCAGAAGCCACTATCTGGAAGCGATCAAGTCCTACCGCACAGTTCTCGAAAAGTATCCAAACTCGCCAGACAACGCGGAAATACTCTATCAGTTGGCCAAGGCCTACGACATGGAAGGGGACCAGGAAGAGGCGCTGGCCATTCTCCGTGAACTCACCAGCCGACACCCGGATTACCAAAACATAGCGGAAGCGAATTTCCGCAAAGGCGACATTCTTTTCAACTTGGGCAATTACGACGAGGCGGAACAGGCTTACCGCGCGGTTACAGACAAAGAGGCTCTCAAATACGACCTGAACGCCCACTACATGCTGGGATGGTCGCAGTACAAGCAGTTGAAGTTCGACGACGCGATGGGAGACTTCGTCTTCGTCATGAATCAGCTGATGGGAAATGGCGCATCGCTTGAAGACCTCAGCAAGCCCAACCAGTCGCTGGTCAAGGATACCTTGCATGCCGTGAGCCTGAGTCTCGACAAGCTCGGCGGGGCCGTTGCCATTCAGGACATCGACGCGCTTCGCTCACAGCCTTATGTCTCCATGGTTTACAACAAGCTGGGTGAGTATTACCTGGAGAAGGAGCTATACGAGGCGGCGGCCGAGAGCTATCGGCAGTTCGCCGGCCATTACGCCGATTCCGACCTCGCGCCGCAGATGCACCGCAAGATGATCGATATCTATATCGAAGGCAGCTTTCCCCGGCAGGCTGCACTGGAGAAGGAAGCCTTCGTCGATAGCTATGGTGTCGATTCCCCTTATTCTCGCAAGCGCGGCGGACTTGGCGACGATCTCAATGCTACGCTGGAAAGCTACCTGGACGAACTGGCCAGAAATTATCACGCCCGTGGGCAGGAGCTGCAAAAAGAGATCGCAAAACTGAACGCCGATGAAGAGCAACGACCGCAACCGGAAACCATCGACAAGCTGGATACGGAAGCGGTTGCGGCACTGAACAAGGCTGCCCACTTCTACGGGCAACTGCTTCGGTCCTTTCCGAGCCACGACGATCGGGACGAGTACCGCTTCTTCCGGGCGGAGGCCTTGTTTGCTGCACGACGCTTTGCCGATGCCATTCCCGAATACGAAAAGGTCGCGTACGAAGCCGACACTGAGCTCGCGGATAAGTACAGTACCGATGCGGGCTACGCCACCATCATCGCCTACGACCGGCACATCGGCGAGCTGGACGACGACCGCGAAAAGCGACGTTGGCGCAGCGCGGCGGTGGACAATATGCTTCGTTTCGCAGAGCACAACCACCAGGACGAACGCACGCCGTCGGTGCTCGACAATGCCGCCAGTCACCTCTTCGAGGTCGGTGACTTCGAACGCGCGCTGGACTTTACCCGGCAGTTGTTGGAAAAGCCGGAGCCGAGCGGAGAGCTGCAGAAAACCGCCTATGGCATCACTGCTCACGCCTTGTTTGAACTGGAGCGCTTTCGCGAAGCCAGCGACGACTGGCTGCAACAGCGCGAGTTGATGCAAGATAGCGAGGAGCAATACCAGGACATCACCGAACGCCTCGCGACGGCGGTTTACAAGCATGGGGAAACGTTGATTGCCGCCGACGAAAAAATGCAGGCGGTAGCGGAGCTGCTGCGCCTGAAGCACCTAGCACCCGACTCTCCGGTGCGGATTACTGCGCAGCACGATGCGGCCACCCTGCTACTGGAAATGGAAGAATGGACGCCCGCCATCGCCGAACTGGAGGAAATGGCTGAGCGCTATCCGGAACACGAGCTGGCAGTTGAATTTCCCCGCAAGCTGGCGTTCGCCTACGAAAAAGACCAGAACTGGGCGAAGGCCGCAGAGCACTATCTCAAAGTCGCCGCCTCGGACCCGGATCCGGACTTGCGTCGGGAGTCTCTCTACCTGGCCGCCACCATGTTCGAAAAGGACGGCGATTATACCGCGGCGATCGCTCAGTACAGAGATTACGCCCACGATCACCCCGAGCCTTTCGAAACCAATGTGGAGGCCAGATACAAGCTGGTGCAAAACTACGCACGCATTGGCGATCAGCAGAAACGCCTCTTCTGGCTGGATAAGCTGGTAGAGGCTGATCGCAAGGCCGGTGATCAGCGCAATGATCGCAGCCGCTGGCTGGCCGCCTGGGCAAACTCCGAATACGGGAACCATCACGCACAGGAGTTCGATCACTTCAACCTCTACCCTCCGCTGGACCGCAGTGTCCCGGCCAAGAACGAGCAACTGGAAAAGGCAGCCGCTCGCTACCAACAGGCTGCCGACAGCGGGATCTTCGAATTCGTGACGATGAGCGCCTACAAGATCGCCGACTTGTACTACGACTTCGCCGCGGAAATGCGCGCGTCACCGCGCCCGCAGGGGCTTAGCGCGCAGGAACGGCAGCTCTACGACCAGATCATCGAAGAGCAGGCAGCGCCCTTCGACGACCTGGCGGCCGAGCTGCTGCAAAGCAACATCGACCGGGCCTGGCGTGGCGATTTCAACAGCTGGATCGACCGAAGCTTCGCCACCATGCGACGCCTCCACCCGGAACGATTTGCCAAACGTGAATTGATTGTGAGCTATGGCGATGAAATTTACTGATTCCCGAATTCTGCTACCCACACTCCTCGCGGTAACGCTCGGCGCCTGCTCGTCAAGCGACACCCGCACGCCCGTCGAGAACCGACCCGTACGTCAAAGCGAGCTGGTGCCGACCGCGCAATACCTGCCGGTCAGGGAGCTGAACGATGCGGGGCTGCCGGTCCGCTACGAGCCAACCCCGAGCCCCTATTCGCAGATCGAAAAGCAAGTCGAGGGCAACGCGGTTGACACCTACATCGCCGCGCGGAGAGCGTTCAACGATTATGAGTTCAAGCGTGCGGAAGATCTTCTGCAAAAGCTGCAAGACCAACACCCGCAACTAAGCGGACCGCTCGTCATGCGCGGCGATATCGCCCTGGCCCGCGGGGAACTCGAGGCTGCAGCGGAATACTACGAGGACGCGCTGGACGTGAATCCAGTGAACTTCAACGCATGGGTGCGCCTCGCCAAGGCGCAGCGAATGCAGGGGCAGTTCCAACGCGCTCAGAACACCTATGCCGAAGCATTGCAGAAGTGGCCCGACGGCGCCGAACTGCACTGGAACCTCGGGGTGCTTTATGACGTGTACTTGAATATGCCTAGAAAAGCCCAGGCACATATGGAGGCGTATCAGCTACTCAGTGGCGACAACAGCGGGGAAATCGCCCGCTGGCTTGAAGAGATTCGCAAGCGCACCGGCATCGAAACCGCACTGGTCGTTAAGGGGCCGTCCAAAGACGGAGACGAAGAGTCGCAAGCCAGCAGCGGTCCTGAACAAGCCAGCAACACCGTCGCCGTCAAATCTGCGGAGGAGTGATCATGAAAACGCCAGCAACATTCGCATTTTTCGCCACTGTTCTTGCCAGTGCGTTGATGCACAGCAATGCCACTGCGAAGGAAGAGGATGCAACCGCCGGCAAAAATGACAATGGAACCATCAAACTGGAGTCCATTTTCGTCGGTGACAAAGAGCAACCCGCCATCAGTTACTTCATACCCTGGCAGGGGGTCGGCACGCCCGACGAACTTCACTGGAATATGGAAGAAAAAAACGACCGGGCCCTGGAACCTGTCGATCGGGAGATCATGCTCCGATCGATGAATCTCTATGAAGGGATGAATCTTGAGAACCCGGAGCGGTAGCAGTTCACAATCGAGTCTGTGCGCATTTTAGAAGGGCATCCTTATTGCAACACAAACTCTAGCGTTAGCTTCCTTCCGCTGATTCAGTATAGGAGGTTGCGGTCACGGAGTCTTCCCGGATATCCAGGGACCGCCAATTAGCAGTAATGGTCGGCCAACAGGTCGGCTGCGTCAGGAGGACAACCATGCTTGATGTGTACAGCACCATAACCAAGTTTTTCCAGGATGGCGGAATCTTCATCTATCCGATTGCCTTCGTACTGGCGGTGGGTATCGCGATCAGTATCGAACGCTTGATTTTCCTCAGTCGGGAAAAGGCCAGAAACGCCAAGGCTTTTCAGGAGTTTCTGCCACTGCTTCGCACCACCGACGTCGAAAAAATGCAGCACTATACCCGAGAAGTGAACACACCGGTAACGCGCATCATCGCCTGCGGACTCGACATGATGAAAGTCAGCAAGCAGCGCGGCGATGTGGAAAACGCAATGAGCGAAGGCATGCTTGAGACCATGCCGAGGCTGGAGAAGCGCACCGGTTACCTGGCAGTGCTGGCGAACGTGGCCACCCTGCTTGGTTTGCTCGGTACGATCATCGGCCTGATCAGCGCGTTCACCGCTGTCGCCTTGGCCGATCCCGCGGAGAAGTCCACGCTTTTGTCCCAGTCCATCTCGGTGGCGATGAATACTACGGCCTTCGGTCTGATGTCCGCGATTCCCTTGCTGATCCTCCACGCCTACATCCAGAACAAGACCACTTCCATCGTCAACAGCATCGAGATGGCCGCGGTTAAGTTCCTGAACGTCATGACCCTGCACCGATTCATCGAGGCCTCTATCGCGCGGCCCACTCAGGCCGAAAGCGTGAATCCCGATCGGGACGCGCCGCTTGCCGGTCCTGCTCCGGCGACGGGCTAAAAACGTCTCGATAGTCTCTGGCGACGACAAGGATGTGAAACATGGCCTTTCGCTACAAACATAGACCGACCGACAACGCAGAACTGGACATCACCAGCTTCATGAACCTGATGATCGTGCTGGTGCCGGTGCTGCTGCTCAGCCTCACTTTCACGCAGTTGGCCGTGCATGAAATCGAACTGCCCGAGCTTACCGGGGGCAGCGTCGCCAGCGCGGAATCCCAGGCGAAACTGGAGGTGATGGTTACTAATGAAGGCTTTTCCGTCTACTACCCGGATCGGGGCAATCTGGTCAAGCAGGTGCCGCTGCTGGAAACCGAAGCAGGTCAGGCTTACGACTATCTGACCTTGTCCGCGGTGATGCAGGAGATAAAAAACCAGCTTTCGGACAGACGTGATGTCGTAGTGCTCGCCGCGCAGGATCTGGCCTACCAGGATCTGGTATCGACGATGGACGCGGTCAAGTCCTATCGTACCGTGGTGGCGGCAAATGTGGTGGAAGTGGAATTGTTTCCAGAAATCTCTCTGGGAGATGCGAGCTAGATTATGTTGCAGTCTGCCTTTCAATACAAAAAGCCCGCTCCCAGTGCAAAGCTGAACCTGGTGGCGCTGATGGACATCTTCACCATTCTGGTTTTCTTCCTGCTGCTCAACTCCGGAGAAGCGGAAAAACTTGAAAGCGCGAAATTCGTCACCCTCCCCGACTCGCATGCGAGCAGTGCGCCCCATAACGACCTGGTGGTAATGATCGACGAGGAAGCCATCTGGCTGGGCGACAAATTGCTCGTGCGCCTCGACGAGCTTTCGCCCGAAGAACTTGAAGAATCCAGAGGTTCTATTCCAGCCCTGGCCGAGGCGCTGACCAGTTATCGCGAACGCAAGGGCGAAGTCAACGCCTACGAAAAGGAAAACGGCCTGTCTCTGACGATCATGGGTGATCACGCAGTGCCGTATGGGCTGCTGAAAACAGTGATGGCGACTTGCCGCCTCGCCGACTTCCGCGAGATTGCCCTGGCCGTCAATCGGGTCGCCGCCCCCGATCCGGCAGCAACCGAGGAACCTGTCCCTGCCCTTGCCGACCTTGCGCGTGCCAGTGAGTCGCGGATCCGTGAATAGAAGGGAAAGGTAGATTATGCAGTTCGCCAATTACGAACCCCGCGCACTGGACCTGGACCTGCCGTGGCAGGACAACCCGGAACAGGAGCAGCGTTTCAAAAAACTGCTGACGGCCGCATTGGTGGTGATCACCTTGTTCGCAGTCACCATTCCTTGGCTGCCGATTTTCGAATCGGATGTGGCTCCTGAAGACAAGGTAACCCGAACCAAAGTCGTCCTTGATCCCATTCAGCCGGAGCCGGAACCGCAGCCCCAGCCGCAGCCAGTGGTGGAGCCGCCGCCTCCCGCGCCCAAGCCGCAGCCGAAACCGGAGCCGCAGCCCGAATCGCGCGCCATCGCCGAACGCCCGCCGGCTCCACCCCCGAAAGCGGAGCCGCCGGACAGGGAGTCCGTGATGCGCGACGCGGGCCTTGCAAATCTGAGCAACCAGTTGAACGCAATGCGAGGATCGGTAAGCGTCGCGAAACTGCAGCGCAAAAACGTCAGCAAGAGCGAGCTTGGCAAGCAGGAATACAGCACCCGCGATAAATTCGGCGTTAATGTCGCCGCACAGCGCAGCCAAGGTGTGCAAACTGATCAGGTGGTGAGGCAGGACAATGTCTCCTTGTCTGACTACCGGGGGGTTCCCGTTCAGGCGACCACCTATTCGGATGATCCGGGTGGCAGTCAGATCAGCTACCTCTCGGGGCAGGCTGGCAGCCGTGATATGGAAAGCATTCGCCGCACTTTCGAAGCGGCAAAGAGCCGGGTGTATGCGCTCTATCTGCAGGCGCTCAATCAGAACCCGCAACTGGCAGGCAAGTTTATCTTCCGACTCGTGATCGAGCCGGACGGCACTGTGTCGGAACTTGAACTGGTGAACAGTGAACTGGGCCTGCGTGATCTCGAAAACACAATTCTCGAACGGATACGCGGAATCAATTTCGGCGCGAAGGAGGTTTCTCCCACCGCCGTTGAATACGCCTTTTCGTTCCTGCCGAGTTGAGGACGGTGGCAGCTTCGCATGAGGGAGCTGCCTGCCCTACCCTGACCGGTGCACGCTCTTAAGTCTCCACGGGTTCAGCTGCAATCGCAGATCTCTGACCCCGATCGATCATTGTTCTCGAACCAGATTGCTTAGGGACGGTGCTAATTTATGCGCACGTTTTCTTTTCGACCGAGTTTCCACTCTGTTGTGTTGTTATTGGCTGCGATCTTGTCTGGCTGCGGTGGCGGCGGTGGCAGTGACGATGGCGGGAATCAGACCCAGAGTCTCACCGGGGATACGGAATTCGTTTTCGTTGAGCGCAGCATCGCCGCCAGTGCAGCCAAGGGAATGGATGTTTTTGAAAAATCCCTGGCCAGCCGAACAGAGGCCCCACAGGATCTGGTGGCGCCTTACGCCTACAATCCCGGAGCGCGACTGATTCATCGCTCCAGCCTGGATACGCAAGCAAAACAGTGGGAAGTTCTTGCCGGTTTCCTGGGTAGCAGCGACTACGATGTGAAGGACTTGAGCGTTTCCGACGATGGCAAACGACTGCTGTTCGCCGCTCGCGGCCCGCAGGACCATCCGAGCGATCACACCTGGAATATCTTCGAATACGATATCGGCGACCGCAAACTGCGGCGCGTCATTCGCGACGACGCCATCGCCAACGAGGGCGAGGATACCAACCCCACCTACACTGCGGATGGGCGCATCGTTTTTTCCTCGGATCGGGCAGCCGGCAATCCGAACCGCGGTCCAGAACAACCTGACGATGATCTCGGCGAAAACTGCTACAAGATCGGGCCCGCCCAAAGCCCTTCCCTGCTTCACAGGATGAGTGCAGAAGGTGACGACATCGTTCAGCTCACTTTCGGCAACAATCACGACGTGGAAACCACAAGCCTGGAGGATGGCCGCGTGGCCTTTCTGCGTTGGTCGCGCAGCTATCAATTGTTGCCATCCTGTGACACGAGCACATCGCCGACACCGGTCGGGAGCGTCGATCACGACTCGCTGTTCACCACAGACTACCCCACGGGACTTGAAAGCCCGCAGCCTTGGAGCGAAGAGCAGTTATGCGAGTTCGCCATCGAGACGCCGTTGGGCATGGCCTTGCCCAGCAATCATTACACCCTGCTCGCCATCGATCCGGACAGCGAACAACTGCAGCAGCTCTATGAAACTGTTACGTTGTTCGGTTCCGATGAAGAATTCGTGCACTTCGACAAGCTGGCGCAGGATCAGGACGGATATCTGGTCGGAGTGATGAAACATTTCTACAACGAACACCAGGGCGGCAGCGTCGTCAAGCTCGGCGATCCCGCCAGCGCCAGCAATAACCGTGTGTTCGGCGAGCTGTCCCCGAATCCGCTGCTGACGCCGGAGGTGAACCTCTATCCCAGTCAGGCTTCTCCCGATGGCTGGTACAGCGCGGTGGCGCCCTACCGCGACGGAAGTTCGCGATTGCTGGTGAGCTGGTCGCAATGCGCCACCCAGGAAAACGGTGTGAATGCTTTTTGTGATCAGGGTCGCCAAGGCCAGGTGAGCAGCGAATATGGCATCTGGGTTTACAACCCCCGAACCGATAGCCGTCTGCCCGTAGTGGAATCAAGCAGTGATCTGGTTTACACCGAACTGGCTCTGGCTCAACCGCGCCGGGGACAGGCCCTGCCCTTTGCGCCGGTTGATCGGGAATTCGAGGATAACCTCGACGAGTCCAGACTGATTTGCGATGATCCAACGCCGATCGATCCCACGGACCCTACTGATCCGACTGATCCGACTGATCCGACTGATCCGACTGATCCGACTGATCCGACTGATCCGACTGACCCGACCGATCCGACCGATCCGACTGATCCGACTGATCCGACCGATCCGACCGATCCGACCGATCCAACCGATCCGACCGATCCAACCGATCCGGAAGATAACACCCCGCCAGTCGCGGATGCGGGTCCGGACCAGAACGTCGCCGCTGGAAACCGGGTGACGCTCGATGGCAGCGAATCCTTCGACCTGGATGGCGATCGTCTCAGCTACCGCTGGAGTTTCATCGATATCTCGCCGGAAAGTGAAATTAACGACAACGACATCGTCGGCCGGCTTACCCCCAATCCGAGCTTTGTGCCGGATCAGGCGGTGGTCATTCCCACAATGGTGGATTTCGTTTTCGTAATCGACGGCAGCCACTCCATGGCCGACGAAATTGAGGTGGTCCGCAATGGCCTGCGCGCCTTTGTGGAAAATCTCAGCGACGCACAAAGCAAGGTGGATGCGCGCTTTGCCGTGGTCACCTTCGATGAGCGGCCCTTGGGCACGACAACGCTGCGCGTGGAATTGGGCTTTACCGAGAGCACTACCCAGGCGGATGTTGCCGACGAGGTGATTGCGGCCTTTGACGGCATCGACACGAGCAGCCTCAACGGGAAGGAACAACGCGAGGCCGGACTTGAAGCACTGCGCACGGTGCTGGCCGATCCGACTTTGGTTTCCGAGCCCTTGACCGGCCTCGAATTCCGCGCCAACGCACGCCGGAATCTCATCCTCGTTACCGACGAAAACTCGGATGGTCCATACAGCGATGTGGATGAAGAGTACGAACCGCCCGAGGACATCTCCACCGAAGCAGCACAGGCTTGGCAAGATGAAATCGATCGCACGGCGAAGCTACTGATTGATCACAGCGCCTTCGTCGACTTGCTGATCAACCCGCAGGACGATCCATCTTTCGACCAGTACGGAGATCCGGACGCTGACCGCTTGCAGCCAGGCAGCAACCGCTTCGACGCAGACGCCACCCTCGAGGCCCTGAGCGATCCGGACACAGGACATCCACGTAGCCTTCAGGCGCAGGTATTACGAGCCGGGTTGATCGCGCGGTCCTATGAAGTCACCGAGGCGAATGATCCGGTGTTCGTCGACAGCTTCTTCAATTCCAAGATCTCGGAAAGCGCGGAGAACCCGCTGCTCGGCACCTATGTGCTGGGTCTGATCGTCAACGACGGGGTGGTCGAAAGCGTGCAGGACCGCGTGACCGTGCGCGCCTTCTCCGGCAACACGCCCCCCAACGCCCGTGCCGGCGCCGATCAGCATGCGCAGCTATCACAACTGGTGGAGCTCGATGGCAGTGCCAGTTTCGATGTCGATGACGGGCCCATGCCCCTGAGCTACCGGTGGCGGCTGGTGAGCCAGCCCGCAGCCAGCTCGCTGGACGATGCCGCCATTGCCGGCGCGAACACGTCGGCTGCCAGTTTCAGCCCGGATGTGAGTGGCGAGTTCATCGTCGAGCTGGAGGTTAGCGACGGAACCGCGGACGGGGTGGATACGGACACTATTTCGATCCTGGTGGCAGAGTCGGATGCGGCTCCCAACGCAGATGCTGGAAGCAATCAGCGGCTGAGCGAGTGCGCGCCCATCTCCCTGAACGCGAGCGGCAGCACCGATCCTGAGGGCTCGCCGACCAGCTTCTCCTGGCAGTTCGTCTCCGTACCCGACAATAGCGCCTTGGACTCCAGTGATATTGCCGGGCGGCGGAGCGCCGACGCTTCGTTCACGCCGGACCGCTACGGCAGCTATGTGCTGCAGGTGCGGGCGAGCGACGCTCAGGCCAGCGACTTCGACCAGGTGCTGATCGCCATCGGTAGCGATCACAGCCGTGACGGCGATCTCTGTAGTCCCTGAGCTCTGGCTGCGGCATCTCGCGCGCCGCCCATCCTCCCCCCGGCAAAGAACGCCGCTCCCGAACCGGGGGGCGGCGCCACCCTGCCAGTTAGCGGAACATAACCGGCGAGCCCGCGGTTTGCCGGGACTCATCAGTCAAAGACAGCACTTTGTATTGCCCCCTCATCTTGATAAGGTTGCGCCCCCAAACAGAAGATCCACAAAGTCTGGTGAAGGTAGTCATGGCAAAAATCCATTTCATTGAGCACAACGGTACCGAGCGGGTGGTCGAAGCTCAGCCCGGCGAATCCGTGATGGAAGCAGCAATCGGCAACGGCATTCCCGGCATCGATGCCGACTGTGGCGGCGCCTGTGCCTGCGCGACCTGTCACGTCTTTGTCGACGAGAAGTGGCTCGACAAAGTCGGCCCTGTTCAGGATTGTGAAGACGGCATGCTCAGTGTCAGCAATGATCGTCGCCCCAACTCCCGGCTCGCTTGCCAGATTCAGGTCAGCGACGAGCTGGACGGGCTGGTGGTCACCACGCCTGAATTTCAGTTCTAGGGGGGCATCATGAACGCGCCCAAAAGAAAAGTCTGGAGCATGGTCGGCCGCGACCCGGAGACCATGCCGCTGGAAGAAATCGATCTCTCACACCCGGGGATCTGGAGAGCCAACGAGTATCTGCCCTTTCTCGCCCGGCTGCGCCGTGACGATCCGGTGCACTACTGCCCCGAGTCGGCGGTTGGACCCTATTGGTCGGTGACGAAATACAAGGACATTGTGCAGGTGGATACCTCGCACAATATCTTTTCGTCGGAGCCCACCATCGGCATCGTCGACATTACGGAAGAGCACAACCTTCCCATGTTCATCGCAATGGATCCACCCAAGCACGACGTGCAGCGGCGAACGGTCCAGGGCGTTGTTGCGCCCCAGAACCTCAAAAATCTCGAGCCGATCATCCGCGAACGCGTTTGCAGCATCCTCGATAGCTTGCCGCTGAACGAGGAATTTGACTGGGTGGAGCGCGTCAGCATCGAACTGACCACGCAGATGCTGGCAACCTTGTTTGATTTTCCGTTCGACGACCGCCGCAAGCTCACCTACTGGTCCGATGTGGCGACGGCCATTCCGGGGGGCGGTGTAATCGATTCCTATGAAGATCGCGCCGAGCCGCTGGGGGAATGCCTGGATTATTTCACCCGTCTATGGAATGAACGCGTCAATTCCGAGCCGCGAAATGATCTGATTTCCATGCTCGCCCACGGTGAATCCACGCGCAACATGCCGCCGCACGAATTTCTCGGCAACATTATCCTGTTGATCGTTGGCGGCAACGACACTACCCGAAATTCTATTTCCGGGGGAGTGCTAGCTCTGAATGAGAACCCGGAGGAATACCAGAAGCTGCGGGACAACCCTGCAGTGATTCCGAACATGGTGTCGGAAATCATCCGCTGGCAGACGCCTTTGGCCTACATGCGTCGCACGGCGTTGGTGGATACCGAACTCGGCGGCAAGCAGATCAAGGCCGGCGACAAGGTGGTCATGTGGTATGCCTCTGGAAACCGCGACGGAGACGTGATCGACCAGCCGGACCGATTCTGGATCGACCGACCCAACGCCCGTCAGCACCTGTCATTCGGTTTCGGCATTCACCGCTGCATGGGCAACCGCCTGGCGGAAATGCAACTGCGGATACTCTGGGAAGAGATTCTCAAACGATTCCACACCGTAGAGGTCGTGGGCGAGCCCGAGCGTACCTATTCGAGCTTCGTGAAAGGTTACGTGAAGCTGCCGGTGCGACTGCATCCGCTGTGATCAGCGTTGGGCAAGGTCGCTAGGAGGCCAGGGAGAAACGATCCCGGCTGGTAATCGCTGCGTTGAACTGGCTGTTTTGCCGCGCGCTTGTTGATTCGCCTCAGTTTCGCTGGCCTGCTAATGCCTTGCCCGGTCCAAAGCCTCCTGACAGCTGATGCAATGTGTGGTTTCGGGCACGGCAGTCAGGCGCGCGAAGCCAATCTCCTGGCCGCACTCGTCACAAATCCCGTAGTCGCCTTCGGCGATCCTCTCCAGCGCCTCATTGACCTGGGCCAGTTCATCGCGTTCTCGTTGCAGGAGATTGAGTTCTTTTTCATAGTCGGGATCCCCGGCGACCATGTCGGCGGGATGGTTGAAGTCGAGATGGCCGTCATCCCTGCCCTCTCGCTTCAGCTGGCGCTCCAGCTCTTGATTGTCGCGCTTGATAGCCTCCCGCAGGTTCTGTCTTTTCTGCGTCAAGCTGCTGTGCAACTCTTCGATTTGGCGCTGATCCACTGATTCTCTCCCACGCTGTCACTGTAAAGAATAATCGGTGCAACCCCCGGGCCAGAGAGCCTGGTCTTGTGCCCGCCTACAGCTTTGCAATCATCAGATGATAATCGCTGCGCATGCCGGCCTTTTGGAAACCGCAGCGCTCATACATGCCAATGGCCGGATTCTGTGGATGCACCGTGAGAGAAACTTGCGAATACCCTTCCGCCCTCGCCGCCTCAAGTGCCGCCCGCATCAGCTGCGCCCCCCAGCCGCGGCCCTGATAGCACGGCTCGACGGCAATACCCAGTTGGGGCGTAGCGTCGTCGACCCAGGCCAGACCGGAGCCGGCTGGCAGCGTTCTCATCCAGCACGCACCGATATTTCGTTCACCACCATCCAGCTCTGTGGTGCCGACCACGCCCACATCGCCGGTGCGACCCCAGTTCTCCGCGTAGATGCGAACAGCGGGAGACTCAAGCACCTCGCGCGGACGGAGCGGTGCCGGGGGCGGGTCCCAAAGGGCGAGGTGCAGCCATTCCCAGAGTTGCTGCTGGTAGGCTGGCGTCAGCGGTGCAATCTTTAGCATCAGAAATTGCTGCCTGATTTATGATTTGCTGAGGGAGTTTAACAGGTGAGACGACTAGCTCGACAACTCCGGCCAGCTTTGCGGAACGACGAAGAAGCGCGCCTGTTCGACCCACAAGCCGCTTTGTGCATCCTGCCTGAGCGCTGCAAAGAGCCTCGCCCTGCCGGAAGCTGACACAGTGCTCATTGCGTTTTCCGCTTCCCCGGGGTCCGGCGCATCAGCCTGAACGTGAGGACCGAGCCAGTCGGGTTTGCGCAGATGAACCCAGTCGCTGCGATCGAGATTTTCCGCTTCAGAAACATAAAGCCAATGACCACGCGCGTGATCGCTGGCCGCCTGCGATGGGGCTGCCAAATTGTTTGCCTGCGGGTAAAAAAGGTAACCGGGCATGAAAACCCGCGGTATCGGCACATCACGAATACCCAGAGACCGCAATACGGCTCCAGCTTCCGCCCGCTGACACAGAACACTCTGGTGCTCGAGCAGGCGACGGGTTTTGATGTCCAGCCTGTCCCGCGCGTTTGGGCCGTACCAGAGCACTTCGCCATCAGCCTCCCGACGATATCCGAGATAATATTTCACGGCGATTTCATGATGTTCGAGTTCGCCAGTGGCGGGATTGCGCAGCAGAAAGTCCAATTCGCCGAGCGTCGCCCCGGCGACACGGACCGGCAGATTGCTGGCCAGCAATTCCCAGCTCAGCAGCTCGGTCGCCACGCAGGCATAGAGACGCTCGAAGTAGAGGCCAAGTCGTCGATGGGGCGTATCGCTGAGTACGGAGGGGCCCGTGGCAGGATCGAGATCCCACTGGCGCAACTTCTCCAGTGCAGCGGCGGACACCGATTTGGCCGGGTAAAAGGTCAGCGGACCACTAAAGAGCTGAGGTGCCTGACAGATCCAGGCAAGGTGGCGAATGGCGCGATGCCGGAATGCGAGGGGATTGGGGAGAGAGGACATTGCAGGCCTCCCGGAGAGAACGGTTTAATGATTTGCTTGCAGCTTCGAGACGCAGTAGAAGGGTCGCCGCACGCGGCCTGCGACCCTCTACCAAATGCGCTTACTTCTTCTTGCCTTTGGCTTCCTCTACGCGGGCACCTTGCAGGATGCCTGGCAGGGAATAGTTGCCTTCATGGCAGGCGTACTCATAGATCACGCCGTCAAGCGGTGAAAACTCGTACTCGCCGCCCCAGGGCTTGTCCCACATGGTGGGATCTTCGACGGTGAACTTGTAGTGCAGGCGATGTTCGCCGACGCGGGTGAAGCGCTCGGTTACTTTCAGATTTTCCCAGGAACCGATGAAGGCCTGTTCTTTCGGCAGATTGGTGGTTTCCACAACCAGCGTGTTGCCTTCGTACCAGCCAATGGAATCGCCAAACCAGGGGCGCACGTCCTCGTGAAGGTGCTGCTTGGTGTTCAGGCGAACGATGCGCGCATCGTGGTTCATCTCCACCAGAATCATCACGTGCTCCGGGGCTTGCACGATCTGATAGTTGTTGTTGTAAAAGCCGTTGGCGAACATGGGCGGTCCACCATTGCGGCCGAAGCCGATAATGCAACGCTCACCCAGTGATCGAGTCTCGTAACTGGTGTAGGAGTCGACCTGCTTGCGCGGATCCGGCTCGGGGCGTCGCTTGGGCGTCGGCACCTGACCATTCTTGGTGGTCAGAATGGACGTACGCGGCTCGCCGTTCACCCGCATGATGTGATTACCCGGGTCCAGCCAGAAGGTGTTGTAGCCGCCGACATCGCCGCCGGCCGCTTCGAACTCCGGTCGGGTCACAGAGCTTTCATGCTCAAATTCCGCAGGCGCGTCCGGATCGGTGGGTCGGTTGCCCTCTTCCATCAGGGTTTCAGCCTCACCTTCGATCTTCGCCACCTGCTCAGGCGTATAGACCAACTGGTCACCGAGCTCTTTCGGACGGGTGAGCGGAGTCAGCGAGGAATTGGACCAGAAACCGCTGATGTCGGGTTGGCCGAATTCATTCTTTGGTACCTTGTATGACTCGGCCTGGACCGGCGTGATCAGCGATGCCGTGGCCAGCAAAGCGGCGCCGACAACGCCAGCTGAACCAAGCAGAAAAGATCGTCGCATTCTTATACCTCCGCGGATTGATTGCGCCCGTCGAGCGCCTCAATACGATTCGTTATTGAAAAAAGATGAGCTAGTGATTACCAAGAAAACGGTGGGGTTTTTCTGTCCACTTTCCCGTGTATTTGCGGGCAGTGAGCATAACACTGCCCCGAAAAGTTGGGAACAATCCGGGGCCGTATAGTTGCGCGTTTCGGTCGGACTTTACAACGGGTGGGACAAAGATTACACATCTAAACTTGACAAGCACGCGGCACGTCACGCGTCGCTGAAGCAGGAAACCTGCCCGGCAGTTTGGGTTTTCTTATTGGAAGGCTGTGAAGGTAGCTTGCTCCGGAAGACGGGGGCAGCAATGTCGCGCTCGTGCTTCAGCTCGTTGACAAGATTTGCAACGAAGACCTCGCAGCCAACTGCGAGGTCTTGCGGATGAATCAGCCTTTTATCCCAAAGTGCTCCATTGCCTTCATCACAAACTTTTGCGTCTGCTGCCCACCTTGTTTGAACTCCTCCTGCTTGGAAGCATCGTTCAATCGGTCCATCGCTGCCATCACGTTTTCCGGGGTCTGCTCTTCCGGAGGCAGGTAGATACCTTCGTTCTCATAAACGTGGGTGCTGGCGTAACCGCCTGCGCCTGCGCAGAGAATGTAGCGGTTCGGGCTTTCGTCATGGCAAAGAGCCAGCAGCCCTGCGGTCACCGATTCGGGTGTCATCAGATTGAAAGCCTGCTCGGGAATGATGTCTTCGGTCATGCGGGTGCCGGCCGTTGGCGCCAGCGTATTCACGCGGATGTTGTACTTGGCCCCCTCTAGAACGAGGGTATTCATCAGACCTACGACCGCCATTTTCGCAGCGCCGTAGTTGGTCTGACCGAAATTGCCGTACAGGCCGCTGGAAGAAGAGGTCATCACAATCCGGCCGTACTGCTGCTCCTTCATAATTTCCCAAACTGCTTTACAGCAGTTGACGGTTCCCATCAGGTGCACATCCAACACCAGGCGGAAGTCGTCCAGACTCATTTTCGAAAAACTCTTGTCCCGCAGAATGCCGGCGTTGTTGACCAGAACGTCTACCCGACCCCAGCGCTTCATGGTCTGTTCGACCATGTCCTGCACTTCGTCGAACTTCGCCACGTTTGCGCCGTGCGCCATCGCTTCGCCGCCCTGCTCTTCAATCGTTTTTACTACCTCCTGGGCAGCGTCTGACGATCCACCGGTGCCGTCCCGGGCGGCGCCCAGATCGTTGACAACAACCTTCGCTCCACGTGCGGCCAGCGCCAGCGCGTGAGAGCGACCCAGACCCTGGCCTGCGCCGGTTACGATTGCGACTTTGCCATCAAATCGAATTGTCATGCTTTGTTTTCCTTCTACCTCAATAATAATTTTGTTTGTGATTGCGAGCCGGATATGTTTATTGCCCGGCCACCACCTGCATCGCCAACCACTCCGCCATCAGCGCCGGCTTCTCCTCTCCTTTGATCTCTACAGTGATTTCATATTTCAGCAGGAACTGGCCCGGCTTCTTCTCCGTGATCTCCAGCACCCGGGCCTTGCCGCGGATTTCCGATCCGACCTTCACCGGGTTGAGAAAACGTACCTTGTCGAAACCATAGTTTACGCCCATGACCATGCCTTCGATCGCAATGCCAAAACTCTCGGCGAAATGAGACAGCAGTGACAAAGTCAGAAAGCCGTGGGCGATGGTCGTTCCGAACGGAGAGTTCTTGGCACGCTCCGGATCGACATGAATGAACTGATGGTCGAGTGTAACGTCGGCGAACTGATCGATTCGGTCCTGCTCAATCTTAAGCCAGGGGCTCGGTTCCGCTTCGATCCCGACGAAATCGGTGAAATTCTCGCGTTGAATGGAAATGCCCATAGTACACCCTCTGTGGGAGACCAAAAAAGGAGCTTATCCTGCCGCAGATTACCACGGCCGTCCAGTATCGACTTCCAGCAACGTTGTACTCCCATTCCCCGTTGTACTGGACGATGCGCTGTAATAGCATCGGTGACCCGTCGTTCACTTGTTTGCTGAGTATATGAGTCTTTCCGAGTTCTTTTCTTTTCTGCAGTTGAACACCACCAACTTGCTTGCCATCGGCTGGTTTCTTCTTTGTTACCGTGGTTATTTTCACTACACAAACCGCAAGAGCCGCACGCATCCCACCCTGGCCTTCGCCATGCACCGGCATCGCAGAGAATGGATTCGCATGGCCATAGCTCGCGAGAACCGCATTGCCGACACCAACATCATTGCCAATCTCGAACGAAATGTGAGCTTTTTCGCGTCGAGTACCCTGCTGATTCTCGCCGGTCTGGTGACGGTGCTGGGGTCGTCCGATGCGGTCACTCTGGTACTGGCCGACGTACCCTTCTCGGACCCGGACTCCCGCAGCGAATGGGAGCTGAAGGTCCTGGTTCTCATCTGTCTTTTCATCTACGCGTTTTTTAAATTCACCTGGAGTCTGCGCCAGTACGGATTTGTGGCGGTGATGCTGGGTGGCTCAAGGGTGGAAGCGTCGCAACCGGGCCAACACTCGCCGGTTGTAGAGGCGATCGCCAAGATGGCGTCGAAAGCGGGAGGGAATTTCAACAACGGCCTGCGAACCTACTATTTCAGCATGGCCGTGCTGGGATGGTTCATCAATGCGTGGATATTCATGTTCCTCGCAGCGCTGATCGTGCCCGTACTGTACCGACGGGAATTCAATTCGGAAACATTGCGGACTTTGAAGGATATCCTGCCAGAGTGAAGCCCTCACCTTAGCTACTGGTGAGTTGTTTCTCGCTGTTCATTTTGCCGATGGACGATACCGCCGCCCGGCTACCGACAGCACTCGCTCTGGCTGGTTTTCTACTTGCCATGTTCACCGCGTGGGGAGCGGAGAGCCTGCCCGGTCATCTTGCCGGGCTCGTCGCAATGCCGATCGCGTTGTTGTTCGCCAGCTGGTTCCAGCCCATCACATTGCATCTCGTGCTGATGTGCGTTTTCGCGGGAACCCTGCCCTACTTCGCCTCCGCGGCAGTGTCGCTCGTGACGGCGGTACCGATTCACTTCGTGCTGGCGGGCTTGGTCGGCGAACGAAGCGGCACCGACAACACCTGGCTCTACTCTCTCACCTATCTCGGCTTTACCGTGTTTTCGCTGTTCTCCAGCTACAGCGTGATGCGCGAACGAAGGGCGCGCGAAGAGCTCGATCGAGTCCATCAGGAACTGGTCGCCGCCGGGCAACTGCTCGCCCAGCGACGGCGAAGAAGCCCTGGCGGCCCTTGGCGCTGCACGCGGTCGACGTAATGCTGCTCGACTTGCAGATGCCAAAATTGAACGGAATCGACGTACTTGAAGTCTTGCGCAAGCAAGGCGCTTCCCTGCCAAGCCCCAAGGTGATCGCTCTGACCACCTTCGACACCGACGAACAACTGCTGAGCTGCGCCAGACTCGGAGCGCACGGGTACTTGCTCAAGGACGTGAGCCTGGAGCAGCTTGCTTCTGCCATCACGCGGGTCGTCAATGGCGAGTTGCTGATTCAGCCCACCATCACCGAGCGGGTGATACGCGGTCTGAAAAATCATTCACTGGGTTTCTATTCCGCAACTGAGTCGGAGACACTCACGCCACGCGAGCTTGAGGTGATGCGCTACCTGGCCGGCGGCTATTCCAATCGTGAAATCGCGCTGGCCGTTCACCTGTCCGAAGGCACGGTCAAGAATCACGTTTCGGCGATTCTTGCCAAACTCGGTGTTCGCGACCGGACCCGGGCAGTTTTGAAGGCTATCGATCTCGGACTTGCTCAGCTAACTTCCTCCTTGGCCAGACTGTCCAGACGACCGGGCCATTCGACCGCTGCCCCCGCCCCCGACGTGCTGCTGAGCTTCAGGATCTTTCCCGCGAAAAATTCCTCTATGTGACTGCGGGACGACAGTTTGCGCGCTTGCTGCTGTTCGTGCGATGCAAAGCGAAAGGGGGAACGGGATGCAGGACGGATTTCGCAACAGGCTTTCAAACCGGGCAGCCGCGCGCTGGCTGGTATTGATCCTGGCGCTTGGCCTGTATCTGCCTGCGCTTTCCCAGGTTCCTGCGGCGCCCACCGCGGAGGAAGAGACTGCCACGACTGAAGAACAAGTCGACGATCCTCTGGGCCGCAGCAGTCCCCGCGGCACGTTCACCGGTTATATCGACGCCGTTTCCGCGCAGGACTACGCCCGTGCGGCGGAATACCTGGATCTGTCCCTCGTTCCACCGGAACAGCGCGCCGAGGCCGGCCCGGAGATCGCCCGGAACCTGCAAATCGCCCTCGACCG
Source organism: Proteobacteria bacterium 005FR1 (assembly GCA_026192395.1). Classification (GTDB taxonomy): domain Bacteria; phylum Pseudomonadota; class Gammaproteobacteria; order Pseudomonadales; family Cellvibrionaceae; genus WACF01. The sequence goes on along the minus strand of WACF01000001.1, from coordinate 519,928 downwards.
CGGTGGCGATGTTCCGCCAGCAGTGATGCTGAGCGACGAGGCTGAAGGCCGGCTCGACGATGATTTGGATCCACGCCTTGATCGTCTTGGCATCATCGAGCTTGGCGATGAGGAAATTCCATTGCTGGTGCAACGCTACGAAACGGCCGAACAGCCCGTCTGGCTCATCGCCGGCGAGAGCCTGCAGGCATTACCCTTTGCACTGGATGAGCGAGACCTGCTCAACGTAGAAGGACTGATTCCACCTGCAGTCGCCCGCATCGAGTGGCGCGGCGTTTCGCTGGGCCAGTGGATTGCCGTGGTCCTGCTCGGTCTGCTCGCCTATCTCGTCAGTCATCTGATCACGGCAATAATCGCTCGGCTTCTCCATCTCGCGACGCGGCGTCGATTGAGCGACTACGGCGAAGGTGTGCTGGCCGCCTTCGTGTTGCCGGCTCGTATTTATCTTGCCGTTTTGCTGTTCATCTTCGCCGGACAGCAGCTGGGCATATCCATCGTGGTACGCCAGTATTTCGGCGAGCTGACGGTCATCGTGGCCTGGGCGGCGGTTCTGCTTTTCGGCTGGCGACTGGTAACCATCGTCGGTGCAGTGGCCGAAAGCCACGTGACCGAGCGGGAAAACTTCGGTGCCCTTGCCGCGATTTTGCTGTTCCGCCGGGCCGCAAAAATCGCCGTTGTGGTAATTGGCATCATCATCGTCCTGAACACACTCGGCTTCGATGTGACCACAGGGCTGGCCGCACTCGGCATCGGCGGCCTGGCGGTGGCTCTGGGCGCGCAGAAAACCATTGAAAATCTGGTGGGCAGTCTGACGCTGATATTCGATCAACCGGTACGCGTCGGCGATTTTTGCAAGGTGGGCGACACCCTCGGCACAGTCGAACACATCGGCATGCGCTCGACACGCATTCGCACACTGCAACGGACCATGGTCGTTATCCCCAACGGCGATTTCTCCTCACAGAAAATCGAAAACTTCGCGCCCCGCGACATGTTCCTGTTCAATCCGATTCTCGGCTTGCGTCAGGAAACAACACCCGATCAACTGCGCTATCTGCTGGTTGAGTTGCGCGCGCTACTCTATGCACACCCCAAGATCGACCCCGAAGGACCCCGCGTGCGCCTGCTCGGACTGGCGCAAGGCGCATTGCGCCTGGAGTTCTTCGCCTATATCTTCGGCACCGACTTCGACGACTTCATGGAAGTGCAGGAAGATCTCTATCTGCACATATTGCGCATCGTCGCCGAAAGCGGCACCGATTTCGCCTTCAGCTCGCAAACCATCTACCTGACAGAAGATCGCGGCACCGCGCCGGACAAGACGGCCGCTGCCGAAGATCGGGTACGACAGTGGCGGGAGCGCGGGGAATTGCACCTGCCGAAATTCGATCCGCAACGCATCGACGAACTGAGACGCACCATCTGCTATCCGGAAGCGGGGTCGAGCGCTCACCGCGCGGCTTCCGAATGATGCTCTGAACCTTCGTTTGCCGAAGATCCAGTGGCCCGCTTCCTGCTTCTTTACAGTGACTGTTCAGAGGCTCTGGAAGGCCATGAAAACCCGCAAAAATGTTGCAATCGTCGCTTCCCTGCTGCTGTTACTGGGAGGCCTGCGCCTCGCCCTGCCCTGGATTCTCGAAGACTACATCAATGATCATCTCGCCAATCTCGAGGGCTACGATGGGCAGGTCGGCGATATCGACGTTGCACTCTGGCGCGGTGCCTATCAGATTCAGGCAATTCAAATTCACAAAGAACAGCAGGGTTCGCTGGAGCCATTCTTCACCGGCGAACTGATCGACCTGTCCGTGGACTGGCGAAAACTGCTGGACGGCTCACTGGTGGCCGAGCTGACCTTGATCAACCCGCAGCTGAACCTGGTGGAAGCGGAAGATGAAAGACAGTCCCAGACCGGTGCCGACGTGGACTGGGCTGAACGCATCGACGAGCTCTTTCCCTTCCGCTTCGAACAGATCGTTGTCCGGGACGGCACCATCCGCTTTCGCACACCTGCTATCGAGACCAAGGACGCCCTGGTCGCGCGTCAGGTGAACGGCAAAGTCCAGAACCTTACCAATACCGCCGAAATAGCCGAAGAAGCTTTTGCCTCCTTCGAGTTTGCCAGCCGGATTCTGGACGCGCCGATTCACCTGGAAGGAAAAGTAAACCCCACCGCACAGGACCCCACCTTCGATATGAACTTGCGCCTGGAAAAGGTGAACCTCACCGATCTCAATCCCTGGCTGCGCGAGTATTTGAATGCGGACGCACAGGGCGGCACCTTTGCGGTTTATACGGAGTTGGCGGCTGCGGACGGTCGCTTTGAAGGCTACGTCAAGCCTTTCGCAGAGAATGTCGATCTCTATGACCTGGGCGAAAAGACCGACGGCTTCTTACAGAGCGCGTGGGAAGCTGCGCTGAATTTTGCCGCTGAAATTTTTGAGTATCAGCCAGAGCAGGAGGCAGCCACCCGCATTCCCGTTGGCGGAGAACTAGACGATCCCGAGGCCGGCATTCTCGCAGCGGCCTTCAACGTGCTGCGTAATGCGATTGGAGGCACCTTTGCTCGATCCCTTGAGCACAGTGTCACACTGGATGAGAATTCGCACGTTGAGGAGAGCGAGCCAAAGGAGGGAGAGAGCCAATAGCCGTTGGCGTGCCAACTGGCATCAGGGCGAATACAAGATTCGCCCTTACGAGCAGACGCGATTGTGTGGGCGACTCTCGTGTTCGCCCATGCCCCGGTAACGACGCGTATCAGGAAGCCAGACGCTCGGTTGCCATAAATCGGCTTTCCGCCATCCGGTCCGCCACTTCCTGGGTCGATAGACGAAAGCGCTTCGACTCGTGGTAGATTCGCTCCAGTGTCGTTGCGATATTTTCTACGTGAGTTTTGAGCGACTGAGCACTTTTCCCGTGATCCATGTAATAGGCATCGATGATACCGCCGGCATTAATCACGTAATCCGGCGCATAAAGGATGCCGCGCTGCAACAGGCGATCCCCCTGAGCCGGGGTTGCCAGCTGGTTATTCGCCGCTCCGGCAACTAACTTCGCACGAACCACCTCCACTGTCTGCTCGTTGATCACCGCCCCCATCGCGCAGGGCGCGAAAACGTCGACGTCGAGCGCGACAATGTCCGTTGGTGCGACCGCCGTTGCATCCAGTTCGCGAACGGCACGCTCGACGCTGGCGGCATTGATATCGCTCACGAAGAGTTCGGCGCCGGCTTTCCGCAGCATTGTCGCAAGACTGTAGCCCACGCTTCCCAACCCCTGAATCGCAACTCGCAATCCTTCAAGATGCTTGCGACCGAGATGGAATTCAACGGAGGCCTCGATTCCACAGAAAACACCATAGGCCGTGGAAGGAGATGGATCGCCGTCGCGTCGCTTGCCTTCCACATCGAGGCACTCTCCGACACCGCTGATGTGAGTGGTGTGTTCGGCCATGGCGCGCAAGTCGGGCACGCAGATGCCCATATCCTTGGCGACGATATAGCGCCCGCCGGCACTGTCCACGAAACGACCCATGGCGGCGAGCAGGTCGGGACGCTTGTCCTTTGACGGATCGCCGATAATGACCGACTTACCACCGCCCAGCGGGAGCTCCGCCAGCGCCGATTTGTAAGTCATGCCCTTGGACAGGCGCAGTACATCTGTCAGTGCATCCGCTTCGCTGGCATAGGGATGCATTCGACAGCCGCCCAACGCCGGGCCAAGCTGAGTGTTGTGAATAGCGATGACCGCTCGCAGGCCGGAGGCCTCGTCGTAACCGAAGAGAACCTTTTCGTGTCTGTCGTAGCTGTTGTTGCTGAAGATATTCATGACTTGGTCTCTTTCGTAAGCTTTAGGCAACCCGGTCGATGATGCGCACGACCGACTCATTGGGATGTTCAATTTCCTGCATCAACTCGGGAACTTGGGCGTGGTATTCGCGGGCGGCCTTTTCCTTTACGTGGCCGAAACCGCGCACGCTTTGCGGCAAGGCGGCCAGGCGAACCGCGGCTGCATGGTTTTGCCGTTTGAGCACCTTCAACGTTTTTTCAATGCTGGTCTCGAACTCCTGAATCAGGGCACGATCCAGTTTTCGTTCGGCAGTTTTTGCGAGCGGATCGAACGCGGTGCCGCGAAGCACTCTCAACTTTGCCATTCCGCGCAGCAAGGGCCACATCCAGGGGCCAAACTGTCGCTTTCTCAGGTGACCGCTTGCCGGGTCCTTCCTGGCAAGCAGCGGTGGCGCAAAGTGGAACTGCATCGAGTAATCGCCACCAAACGTTTGCTTTAGCTTTTCCTTGAAGTTGCCTTCGGTATAGAGACGCGCAACTTCGTACTCGTCCTTGTAGGCGAGCAGTTTGAAGTAGCTTTTTGCCACTGCCATGGTCAGCGTCAGCTTAGCTTTGTCGCGGGTCTGCAACAGGGTTTGCTCGGCATCGCGGACGCGATCTACGAACTGACCGTAGCGATCGGCATAGGCTGCGTTCTGGTACCTGGTGAGGTAGTCAACTCGCCACTGGATGATTTCATCCAGATCGGACAGCGGCTTAAAGGGTTCCAGATCATCGGATACCGACCGTTCGACCAGCTCCGGTCGGGCTACCGCGACGCGCCCCCAGAGGAAGGCTTGCCGGTTCATTTCCACCTGAACGCCATTGAGTGCAATCGCCTCTTCGATGGCCTGGGCGGACAGGGGAATCAGTCCCTTCTGGTAGGCGTAGCCGAGCAGAAACAGATTGCCGGCAATGGAGTCACCCAGCAGCTGTCGGGCGATGCTGGTGGCATTGGTGAACGATGCGCGACCGTCTTCAAGTTCGTCGATCAGCGACCGTTTCATTTCTTCGCCGGGGAACTCGTAGTTCTTATCGAAGATGAAATCGGAAGTCACGGACTGGTAGTCGTTGACCACGGCATGCGAGCGCTTGCGCTGCAGTTTCGACAAGGCATCATCCGAGGCGGAGACCACCAGATCGCATCCCAGCAACAGATCCGCGTCGCCGGCGGGTACCCGCACGGAATAGATATCATCCTGCTGACGGGCGATTCGCACGTGGCTGGTGACCGCGCCGAACTTTTGCGCGAGACCGGTCTGGTTCAGAGTCGAGCAACCGAGGCCTTCGATGTGCGCGGCCATCGCCAGCAGAGAACCCACGGTCAATACGCCAGTACCGCCGACACCGGTAATCACGATATTCCAGGGCTTGTAAATGGCGGGCTTTTCCGGCTCGGGCAAGTCTGGCAATTCGATGGATTCCTTGCCATCAGTACTGCGCTTCAGCTTCGCTCCCTCGACCGTCACAAAGCTCGGACAGAAGCCGCTGAGACAGCTGTAGTCGTGATTGCAGGCATGCTGATCGATCTGTCGTTTGGTGCCGAGCTCGGTGGCAGACGGCAGCACGGAAAGACAATTGGATTGATCGCTGCAGTCGCCACAACCTTCACAAACATCCTGATTGATGAAGACGCGCTTGGGCAGCGGCGGGTTCTTCAGTTTCTTCAGCAGGCGGCGTTTTTCGGTAGCACAGCTCTGATCGTAGATCATGATGGTGGTGCCGGTGGTGTTGCGCAGTTCATCGAGAATCTGGGCAAGGTCATCCCGATCGCTGATGGTCACGCCGTCGATGCTTTTCCACTCGCGCTGCAATGCTTTGGGGTACTTGTGCGGTTCGTTGCTGACGATGGCGATTCGCTTGATCCCTTCGCCGCGCAGCTGGTGCACGATCTGCTCGACCGTCAGCGTGCCATCAATGGGCTGCCCGCCAGTCATCGCCACCGCATGATTGTAGAGAATGCGATAAGTAATGTTGACGCCGGACGAAACGGCAGCGCGGATCGCAGTCAGTCCGGAATGGAAGTAAGTCCCGTCACCCAGGTTCTGAAACACGTGTGGTGTTTCCGTGAACGGCGCCTGGCCGATCCAGTTGGCACCCTCCCCACCCATCTGCGTGGTGGTTTCGGTATTGCGGTTCATCCAGTGCGCCATGTAATGGCAGCCGATGCCGGCGAAGGCCATGCTGCCTTCGGGCACCTTGGTGGAGGTATTGTGCGGACAGCCAGAGCAGTAATGGGGTGTGCGGTCCAATCGCTTGCGGGGTTCGGCGAGACGGCGCTCTTTCGCCTCCAGGAATTCCAACCGCTTGTGCATCAGCTCCGAATCGAAAAAGCGGCTGATGCGCGAAGCAATGGCACGGGCGACCTGTGCCGGGCTCAGTTCGCCGAGGTTGGGCAGCAGGTCCCGATGCTCTTCGTCGAACTCGCCGACCACCCGCGGCCGCTCGTTGACCGGCCAGTTGTAGAGCTGACCGGTGAGCTGGTCCTCGATGATGCTGCGCTTCTCTTCCACGACGAGGATTTCTTCCAGTCCTTTGGCAAATTCGTGGGTGCCAACCGGTTCCAGCGGCCAGGACATCCCCAGCTTGAAAACCCGCAGACCGATCTGTGCGGCGAGCCTTTCGTCGATGCCAAGATCATCGAGCGCCTGCATAACGTCGAGGTAGGACTTGCCGCTGGTGATGATGCCCAGTCGCGGGTTGGGGCTGTCCAGCATGATCTTGTTGAGGTTGTTGGCGTGGGCGAAATGACGGGCGGCGTAGATGCGGTACTTATTAAGAATCCGCTCCTGCTCGAGCGGCGTCACCGGCCAGCGGGCATTTAGCCCTTCCGGGGGCAATTCGAAGTCATCGGGAATGATGATGTTGACCCGGTGTGGGTCGATCTCGGCGGAGATGGCGGAATCCATGTTCTCGGTGATCGCCTTCAGCCCTACCCAGCAGCCACTGAAGCGGGACAACTCCCAGCCGTAAACACCCAGGTCGAGCACTTCCTGAACATTGGCGGGGTTGAGAATCGGGATGGAAGCACCGATGAACATGTGTTCGCTCTGGTGCGGCAGGGTTGACGATTTGCAGCCGTGGTCGTCGCCCGCCACTGCCAGCACACCACCGTACTTGGCGGTACCGAAGGCGTTGGCATGCTTGATAGCGTCCATGCTCCGGTCCACACCGGGACCCTTGCCGTACCACATGCCGAAAACGCCATCGTATTTGGCGCCGGGGAAAAGGCCCACCTGCTGCGAACCCCAGACCGAGGTCGCCGCCAAGTCTTCATTGACGCCCGGTTGGAAGCGAATATGGTGCTTTTCCAGATAGGGCTTGGCCTTCCAGAGCGCCTGGTCCACCCCGCCCAGGGGCGAGCCGCGGTAGCCGGAGATGAAACCGGCGGTATTGAGTCCTGCTTCCATGTCCCGCTGGTGCTGCAACATGGGCAGCCGAACCAGCGCTTCGATTCCCGTGATGTACGCGCGCGTTGTGTCCAGCGCGTACTTGTCGTCCAGCGATATCTTTCTAAGTGCCATATCCGTATCCGCCTTTTGGGTGGTTGGATGACTTCCGGCGGCCGCTTTTGGCGGACCGGAAATATCGTTGTTGTTAGCTTGGTATTACTATTCGGCAATATATCACCGCAGATCGGGCAGATTTATTTTCTTTTGCTTGCTGAACCGCTCCCAGAAGGTATATTTATCCCTTCTTTGGCACTCTGAGGGCAAAGTTATGCGGAACGAGCAGCTGGAACTCAGCCCGGTGGACCTGAAGCTGTTGGCATTGCTTCAGCAGGATGCCAGCCTCACCACTGCGGAACTGGCGGACCGGGTCGGGCTGTCACAGTCGCCATGCTGGCGCCGGATTTGCCGACTCGAGGAAGCGGGTCTGATAAAGAAGCGGGTCGCCCTGCTGGACCCGGAGAAGCTGGGCCTCGGGGTGATCGTGTTCACCTCGGTGAATCTGAGCAGTCACCATGGCGCCGCCCTCACCGACTTTGAGGAGGCCGTCGCGGAATTCCCCGAAGTGGTCGAGTGCTACACGATGACCGGGACGATGGACTACATGTTGAAGATCGTGACCAAAGACGTACATCACTACGAAAACTTCGCCCGCAAGTACCTGGCGCAAGTGCCGAATATCCGCGAGATGCATTCCAACGTGGCAATCACTCGCATCAAGGATACCACCGAGCTGCCACTCGATAACCTTCTTTGACGCCGGGCCAAGGATTCTCATGAACAAACGATTCATCAGCGCCAACGAACTGCTGCTCGATTCCTTCCGGCTTGCCGAGAAGATACATGCCAGCGGCTTTCGCCCCCACTTTATCGTCGGCATCTGGCGTGGCGGCGCGCCGGTGGGCATTGCCGTTCAGGAATATCTTCAATATCGCGCTGTGGAGACGGATCACATCGCGATCCGCACCTCGTCCTATTACGGGATCGACAGGCAGCACAAGGACATCAAGATACACGGCCTGGACTATGTGATTGAAAACGTGGAATCCGATGAAGATTTGCTGATCGTGGATGACGTTTTCGACTCGGGCCGTTCGATCAAAGCGGTGATTCGGGAAATTCAGCTACGGGCGCGGCGTAACGCCCCGGAGCGCATCAGTGTCGCCTGCCCCTGGTACAAGCCGGAACGAAACGTCACCGACATCGAGCCGGACTTTTACGTACATGCCACTGATGAGTGGCTGGTCTTCCCTCACGAACTGGTGGGCCTGACCAGCGACGAAATCGACGCTGGAAAAGGCTCTGAAATTGCGGACCTGATCAGAAAATCAGGTCCGGCGAAGGGTTAACTGCAGCGGCTGAACAATCAGTTACGCGTGTAGGAATCCTTCAAACGAACACTGCCATCCGGTTCGAAGAATGTCACGTCCACCTGGCCACCGGCCGGGCCAAAAACCCAGTGCATTTCGACGAAGCCGCGAGTTGCACCCGACGCGATGCCGCCGTCGATGTAGGTTTTCTTCGCAATACCCATCCCGGTCCACTCACAGGCGCCGGTACCGTCGGAACGAAATTTGTAAATACCATCGGTGTAGCCTCGATCTTCATTCAGCGCCTCGATGGTAAGGGTACAGTTATCTTTTGATTTGTAGGAGCCAATCATTTCCGCACTGGCCATCGGCGCCAGCGCCAAACACAAAGCAAAGCCCGCGATTCGAGTTACCATCTTTCATTCACCTCTAGTCTGTTATGTTTTGCAGGTGCATGGGGTTCGTGTACTGAAACCCCGTTACGATGAATCCATTTTTATTCTAGGGATTATGAGCTGACTGCCCAGCGCTAAGCGGCGGTCAGTTGATGCAGGTCAAAATGGATTTACGGAATTTAACGGAGAGGGAATACGAGTGGCTGGAATGAGGGTGCTGGAAACGAAAAAGCCCTCCCGTTGCGGGGAGGGCTTTTTTTATGGCGCACCCGGAGAGATTCGAACTCCCGACCAAGTGGTTCGAAGCCACCTACTCTATCCAGCTGAGCTACGGGTGCGGAAACTGGTTGTACTTGATTGTTCGCTGTCGCGAACGCTTTCTACCTCCCGGAGAGACAGATTCGCGTCTTCCGCTGGTTCGCTATGGCGAACCGCTTTACTGTCTTCCGACTGGCGTACCAGACGAGCTCTGGCGCCGTAAGGGCGCGCATTCTACCTGATTAGGGCCGAGTAGGGAAAGGGGCATCGGCTTCTGAGTGTATTTGTGCCCCTCTAGCCCGGGTTTCGCCCGCGGGGCACCTACTCGCCCGGACGTTGTCCAATCTGCCGTGCACGAGACCGGCTGAGGCCCTGAGGGGCTTGCGGTTGGCACCATTTGTCGCTGCTGGGTAGATTTTGAACTAATCTCAGCTTGGAGCGATCAATGGGAAGTGTTAGATTTTTGCCCTGAACCCTCCCGAACGGTTCAGGCGCAGTTGCCAGGATTTCTCCTTTCCCGGCAGAGGCCCGACCACTCCGGTGCTTGTAGCGATGTGTCATCGCCTAACAGCCCGGGCAACGTTACAGTCAAGAGCAGGTTCTTCTCGATAATGGTTCAGAAATCGCCGAACGATCACCTCAAACGCTTCTCCCTTGCCTTTCTTTTTACCGCCTCATTGATCGCGTCCCCGGTCTTTGCGGGCGTAGAGCGTCTGGCGCCTACCGAAGGCCAGGCAAAAACCGTCAAGGAGGTGATCAGAAATCTGGAAGATCGCCACTACCGCGATATGGCGCTGGACGATGAAGTCTCCGGCCGCTTTCTGGATCACTATCTGGAAATGCTGGATCCAGCCAAGACCTTCTTCTATCAAAGCGATATTGACGAGTTCAACAAGCATCGCGCCCGCTTCGACGACGATCTGAAGGCGGGCAAGCTGGACATGGGCTTCGAAATCTTCAACCGGTATCGCGAGCGCATGAAAGTGCGCCTGGAGTCCATTCTGGAGCGCCTGCAGAGTGAAGACTACGAGGTGGATTTCAGTGCCGACGAAGAACTGGTGGTTGACGTCGAGGACGCCGAGTACGCGGTGGATCAGGCCACGGCCAACGACAAGTGGCACAAGCTGGTCAAGTCCAACCTGCTAAACCTCGTGCTGGCGGAAAAGACCGAGGAAGAAGCCAAAGACACGCTGATCCGACGCTACACCACCCAGCTGAGCCGCCTCGATCAGCACAACAGCACCGATGCCTTCGAGACCATGGTGAACGCGCTGACCACGATCTACGATCCGCACACCAACTATTTGTCGCCGCGCACGCTGGAAAACTTCAACATCAACATGTCGCTCTCTCTCGAGGGAATCGGTGCCGTGCTGAAGGTTGAAGACGAATACACCCAGGTCGAGCGCATCGTGCCCGCTGGTCCCGCCGACAAGCAGGGTCAGCTCAAGGCAGCAGACCGCATCGTGGCGGTTGGCCAGGGTGAAGACGGGCAAATGGTGGACGTGGTCGGCTGGCGTCTGGATGAGGTAGTGAACCTGATTCGCGGGCCGCGCAACACCGTTGTGCGCCTCGAGGTCCTCCCTCCGGACGATGTGCCCAAAACGATTCAGATCACCCGGAACACCGTGAAGCTGGAAGACCAGGCCGCGAAGAAAGCCACCTTCCAGTTGAGCGACGGGGAGTCGCTTTTCAGGATTGGCGTGATCGATGTGCCCAACTTCTATCAGGACTTCGAAGCCTATCGCAACGGTGATCCCAACTATCGCAGCACTACGCGCGACGTTCGACGGTTGCTGGACGAGCTCGAGCAGGAAGACATCGACGGCATTATCCTCGACCTGCGCGACAACGGCGGTGGTTCTCTGCAGGAGGCCACCATGCTGACCGACCTGTTCCTTGACCCCGGTCCGGTGGTGCAGATTCGCCAGAGTGACGATCGCATTCTTCGTGATCGCGGCTCGCGCAGCATGGCCACTTTCAGGAAGCCGCTCGTGGTGCTGGTAAACCGCTTCAGCGCTTCTGCGTCCGAGATTTTCGCCGGTGCGATACAGGACTATGGTCGGGGCCTGATCGTCGGTACGCAGTCTTTCGGCAAGGGCACCGTGCAGTCCCTGGTGAGAGTGCATGAGGGCGAGCTGAAGATCACTGAATCCAAGTTCTACCGGGTGTCTGGCGACAGCACTCAGCACCGCGGCGTGGTGCCAGACATTGTCTTCCCGGACCTGATCGATTTCGATCTGGTGGGCGAAAGCTCCTACGACCACGCCCTGCCCTGGGATCAGATCCACGAAGCGCCTCATGCGGAATACTTCCAAATGGACTCGATGATTCCCCTGCTCCAGGAGAAACACGAGCAGCGCGCGGCCAAGGACCCTGACTTTGTCTATCTTGTGAAGCAGGCGAAGCTGGCGATGGAGAACAACGACCGCAAGGTGGTTTCGCTCAATCTGGAAAAACGCAAAGCTGAGGAAGACCGGTTGAAGAAGGAAGCGATGACGCTGGAAAACGCCCGCCGCGAAGCCAAGGGCCTTAAGCCCTACGGGGACGTGAAGGCCTTCCTGGCTGCCGAAGGCGAGGACCCGGAGGACGGTCTGGATTCCAGCCTCGCAGAGCCGGGCGAGATCAGCCTGGAAAAGGACCCGATCCTCAACGAGACTGGCTACGTGCTGCTGGACTACATCAAGCTGCAGCGCTCTGATCAGGTTCAGAAGATCGCCAACTTCTAATCGCGATCCCACCTGAGCTTGAATCAAAAAAGGCCGCCCGCTAATCTGGGCGGCCTTTTTTATGTCCGTCTGTTTCATCTCAGCGAGAATCTAGCCCTTCAATGAACATCGTTTCTTTCAATATCAATAGCATCCGCGTGCGCCTTCACCAGTTGGCGGCAATCATCGAGAAATACCAGCCGGAGATCATCGGGCTCCAGGAAACAAAGGTCAGCGACGAAGAATTCCCCGTCGCCGAAATCCGCGACCTGGGGTATGAAGTGGCCTTCCACGGGCAGAAAACGCACTACGGCGTCGCTCTGCTCTACAAAGGCGGATTGACCTCTCTGCAGAAAGGCTTCGAGCACGATGGCGAGGAATCGCAACGCCGCTTCATCCAGGGAGAGTTCGACATCCCCGGCTTCGGACCGCTGGCGGTGGTGAACTGCTATTTTCCGCAGGGAGAGTCGCGGGATCACGCGACCAAATTCCCGAACAAGGAGAAGTTTTACAGCGACCTGCAGCGACTCGTGGAAGAAAAGTTTTCCCGCGATCAACCATTGATCGTGATGGGCGACATGAACGTAGCCCCCGAGGACAGCGACATCGGCATCGGCGAGGATAACCGCAAGCGCTGGCTGCGCACGGGCAAGTGCAGCTTCCTGCCCGAAGAACGGGAGTGGCTGGACCGATTACAGGGCTGGGGGCTCCGCGATACCTATCGCCAGCAATACCCCCAGCGGAATGACGAATTCAGCTGGTTTGACTACCGCTCGCGCGGTTTCGAGCGGGAGCCGAAGCGAGGCCTGCGCATCGACCACATCCTCGCCACAACTCCCCTGCTTAGCCGCTGTACGGCCGCAGGGATCGACTATGACATTCGCGCTATGGACAAGCCGTCGGATCATTGCCCGGTTTGGGCGGCCTTCTCATAGAGTTCTCACCGGCTGCCAGGGCGGAAATTTAGCTGAAAGGAAACAGCCACGTTCTGGCCAATACTGGGTAGCCCCGCGATCTCACGCAGCTTCTCCACCCCTTCCAGCAGCTTGAGATCCGCAGCATTGACCAGCACCGGCGCGCGGCTGACCACCTGCAGTGAGCCGTCCGCCAACTTGATAACGTCCACCGAGCTGGACACTGGGGCACTGATTCCCCGTATTCCGAGATCGCCTTCCAGCGTCAGCGGCTTCATTTCTCCGGCCTTGAGTTTGGCCAGTTCGTCCATCGGCACCCGCGTCGATAACACTGCGTCCGGAAAACGGTTGGTCTCGAATAAGAGCTTCCGGATCCGCTCGTCACGAATCGGGATAGCTGTATTGACGCTGGCGAGATCGATCCGCAATTCGGCCTGGCCGGCTTCATCGACGCTGCCGCTAACTCGGTCGAACTGATGAACCTCCCCGACGTTCACCGCCTTGGTCGTGACGAAACTCAGCCGGGATTTGCTGCCATCGAGCGTCCACTGCGCATGGGCGAAGCTGGTGAACAGGACCATGGACAATAGCGCAAGCCTGAGCGGCAGTTTAAGAAGAACTGTCATGAAAAGCTCCTAAGTGGAAAACCGGCTGAACATGATATAGAAGAGATTGTGTTCTTCCCAGACTGGACAGAAACCGAAGTGACGCACTCAGCTCCAGCAAGCTCGCAGGAACAGAGAACAGGTCTGCGCAAGCGTTTCCAAAAATTTCAAGAACTGCCGGCGGAGGAGAGTAAGCGGATTCGCAACGCGCGAGAGCGCTTCAAGCACATGCCACCGGAGTGACGGAAGGGCTTTTTGCGCGTCCGCTTGAAGGCGCTTCCGCCCCATTCGCCGAGAACGCCTCGCCGAGGAATAACGCCTGCAAGGCCGTGAATGCGAGGGACGCCGTTTGCGGCGAGTATTGCCTGCGCGCGGGTGGCCCAGACGCGACCTGGACGAAGCGCCCCCCTAACCGATCATCCCTGTCACTCATATCCAGCAGTCGAACGAACGCAGGCGCATATGCCTGCCAATCTTTCCCGCAACGACTTCCGCTTTTTTAACACTTCAGTAGACTGGGTTCACGCTAAGGCTTTTTGCCGAAAGCAGCTGGGGCCGGGCGGTATGATTCCTGCAACTTCGAGTGCACGCAGGATCCTGCGACAGGTGGCCTGCTATAGGAAACGTTGCGCACAACGACGTGCGCAGTGAATTGTCATCAGATAAACGCTGGGAGCTTATGATGAAACCGATAATGTCTACGTTTTTAGCATCATTCCTTCTGACCATCGGCCTCGCAGGCTGTGACTACGGCACCGAGGAAACCGCAGGTGTGGGCGAAGAGGAAGGTCTGTACCAGGAAGAAGAGGTGATCACTGAGGAAGAAGGCCTCTATGAGGAAGAGGAAGTCGAGATTGTTGAGCAGCCTGGCATCGGCGAGGAAGAGACCACTGTAGTCGAACAGGAACCAATGACCCAGGAGCAGGAAGCTGATGTGGAGATCGTGGAGGAAGGAGAAGAGCTTGACCTTCCGGAAGAATCTCCCGCTGCGGGTCAAGAGCAACAGCAGCAGCCGCAGCAGCAGCCGACTCAATAAGCAAGGATGCCACTTGTCGGTCCAGTCAGCCGGTTTTGCCGGCTGACTGCCCTGCCTTACGGCATCTCCATTATCATTTTCAACCCACTGAGGCTGCGCATGGACGAGCGGCGATAGTGATAGTTAATAGCGAGAAAGAGGGCATACGTTCAGACAGGTCTGGGAAGGGGATGCGCGCCGCAGCACGCATCTGAAAGAAAGTGCTTACTGCAAACGCTTCTTCAAAAGTTTCTGCGCCTTTTCGGCAAGCTGCCGGTTATTCTCCTGAACCTCCTGAAAAAATGCGGCGAGCTCATCGTCGTTGGAGTCTTCCGCGTCTGCGCGATACTGATCGAGAGTGTCAGATCCCTGTAAAAGGTGATACATCACACTGATGACATCGTAATTGCGATCACTCGTCGGTGTGCCAGCCATTTTGCTCCTCCTCTCCTTGGTGGATCTGAATCGTGAGTCAGAAACTTATCAGTGGGTTCACTTCGCCGGCTCCGCAACCGTCGCTGCATGAACCCCTGGGTTCACCTACGACAGTAGCATGGGGGCGTTGTTGCACGATGTTGGGACGCGGTCCATGTCGCCTCGTTCCCCCTCGGTCATCTGCCACGAAACTGCCGCCATTCACCTCTGTCCAAGCGGTCGAGCATATCCTTATAATCAGACCTGGCATCACCGCCACGCCTTGGCTCGGATCCGGCCACGGCACGAAAAAGGAACACAATCTTGAACGTCGGTATCCGCCGAAAGCTGCTGCTCGCGCTCACCATTGCTGTTGCCTGTGGTTTGATCGTCACCATTGCGGCAGTTCTTCGTTCAGCGCATGGAAAGATCGAATCTGGCGCCCAAGGCGAACTGGTGGTCGCGTCCCGTGTGTTCGATCAGCTTCTCGCCGACCGCAACGATCAGCTTGCCGGCCACGCAAGTCTGCTTGCCGAGGATCTTCGCTTCAAACAGGCCATTGCCAAGCACGCCATCACCCGCAGCGACCGCGATATCATCGCGCTTCTCCAGGCTCACCAGAAAAGCATTGATGCCGATCTCAGCCTGCTCGTAGACAGCCGCGGCCGTATTACAGCAAATGCGCCGCCGAAATTTTTCTCCCCCGCAGTGCTGCACAGGCTTCGCTCCAACGAAGTCAATCAACTGAATGCGTCGATGGTGGTGAACGGCAAACCCTATCAGTTGGTATTTTCACCCATCATGGCGCGCAACTGGATCGCGTGGGTGGGTATGGGCTTCGAATTGGACGGAGACCTTCTGGAGCGGTTGAAGGAGGTGACCGGCATGCAGGCCACCCTTCTTTATCAGCGGCAGAACGAAGCTGTCCAGGTCATCTCGACACTGCCAGACTCCCTGGCAAATTTAGTCAGGACCGAGGGGCTTCACCTGCCCGGTTCAGCCGCTGCCTTCGTTCAGGATCTTGACGAACACAACTGGCTGACGACGCCCTACCCGATCCTGCAGTCACCGGAAAGTAACATTTTGCTGCTGGTGTCCACCTCGGTGGCGGACGAGTATCTGGCCTATGAGTCGCTGCGCGGACAGCTACTGATGGTCGCGATGCTGATCGCCTTCCTGACCGCTGGCATCGCGCTGTGGTATTCGGGGAAAGCCAACCATGCGATTCACGTTATGTCGCTTGCCGCACAACGCATCACCCGCGGAGATTACAGCAAGGACCTCGCCCTGGCGAACAGTCACGATTTGGTGCCTCTTGAAGAAGCTTTTAACAAGATGCAAAGGGCTGTGCAGGAGCGCGAGGACCGGTTCAGCTTTCAGGCGCGGCATGATCAGCTCACCGGCGTGCCCAACCGCAACCACTTCGAGTTCTGGCTGAAGTCGCGACTCGACAACACACACCCACCACGACCTTGTGCGCTGGTGCTCGAGCAGATTTGCGGACTGGCTCAACTAGGCGACGTTTACGGCCAGGCGGTGGCTGACGAGCTGGTGAGAGAAACGGCTCAGCGGTCCAGTGAGCTGCTCGGTGAACGGGACAAGATCGCGCGCTTCGACAGCGATCAGTTCTTGATGTATTTCGAAGGCAAAACCGGCGACGAGTTAGCTGCACTGGAGGATCGCATCACCAGCGTATATGCCAGTCCTTTTGCAATAGCTGGAAACGAGATTCGCCTGGAGATTCGCTTCGGACTGGTACTCTGTCCGCTGCACGGTACTGATTATGCCGATTTGCTCCGTCGAGCAAATATTGCGCTTTCGCAAACCTTCGTCAACCGCACCACGCTAGAGACCTATCGAAGTGGACAGGATGCGCTGCATCTGCGCAAGTTGCAGATCATTCACTTGCTCCAGAGCGCGATCGACAAAAACCAGTTCGAACTGCTCTTGCAGCCACAACTGGACGTCGGAAGTCGAACGGTGGTCCGGGCCGAAGCACTGCTGCGGTGGCACGAACCCAGTCTCGGGCAGGTGCAGCCCGACGAGTTCATCCCGCTGGCGGAGCGTGCCGGCTACATCCCGGTTATTACGCGCTGGATTGTTGAACAGGCGACTGCCCAACTGTCCCGCTGGAAAGAAAAGAAGATCGATGTGGGCATCAGCATCAATATATCGGCGCAGGATTTAGTGAAGACCAGTCTGGTGGAGCACCTCGCCAAATGCATCCAGCGCGCCGGCGTGCCCAGCTCAAAGCTGGTTCTTGAGGTAACTGAAACCGCCATGATGGAGCACCCGCTCAAGGTGATCAAGAATCTCCGACGCATTCACAAGCTCGGCGTCACCATCGCAATGGACGACTTCGGCACCGGCTTTTCGTCGCTGAGCCAACTGAAATCCCTGCCAATACACGAGCTGAAAATCGACAAGACCTTCATTTTGAATCTGGACAAGGACAACGACGATCAGAAGATCGTCCGCGCGGCCATTGAAATGGCTCACAATCTGAGTTTAGAGGTGGTTGCTGAAGGCGTGGAGAACCTGCCTTCGCTGGCGATGCTCGAGTCCATGGGCTGTGACGTGGTGCAAGGAAACCAGATCGGCAAGCCCATGTCGGTGGCCGATTTTGAAAACTGGCTATCGACGGTGGATCTGCAGTCCTTCATCGTCGCCAGCGAGAGTCGTGCTACAGACCAGAGCTCGGCGTCCTAATCGATTTTTAGCGCCTGAGCAGAAACGATAACACCGTTGTTATCGGCATAAACATACTCACCCGGCGTAAAGGTGATGCCGCCGAAAGTAACCGGCACGTTCAGATCACCGATGCCGCGCTTTTCGGTTTTGAGCGGAATGGCGGCCAGCGCCTGAACTCCCAGCTCCAGTTCCGCCAAGGCGTCGACATCACGTACACAACCGTAGATAATCAGGCCTTCCCAGCCGTTCTTGACCGCCTGCTCGGCGATCATATCGCCCAGCAGCGCCC
Organism: Proteobacteria bacterium 005FR1; assembly: GCA_026192395.1. GTDB lineage: Bacteria > Pseudomonadota > Gammaproteobacteria > Pseudomonadales > Cellvibrionaceae > WACF01. The sequence goes on along the minus strand of WACF01000001.1, from coordinate 502,053 downwards.
GGCGCAGTGAACCACCGCCGTCCACCACCATGACCTTGCCCTTGCCCGGTTTGCCGGCGTTTTCCTTGACCAGGGAATTGTCTTCGTGGCACTTGATCGTGACGATCTCGCCGCCGAAGGCATCGCGGCCACCGAAGTTGCCGAACATGGGTTCACAGACACGTACCAGGTCGGGATTGTCGTCGCAGAGGTCAGGGGTGCAGATGGGCATAGTATGTAAGACGTTAGATGTTAGACGTGAGATGAAAGAGACGGTGATGGTGAGATGTGAACCGAAGCCGCGAGCCCTTTCGTCTCACGTCTGTGGTTTCACATCCCACAAAAAAGCCGGCTTTCGCCGGCCTTTTTATCAGACCTTCTCGGTCAGCGCCGGGATCACTTCGAACAGATCTCCGACCAGACCGTAATCGGCAACCTGGAAGATCGGGGCTTCCTCATCCTTGTTGATCGCCACAATCACCTTGCTGTCCTTCATACCGGCCAGATGCTGGATCGCGCCGGAGATACCGACGGCGATGTACAGCTCTGGAGCGACGATCTTACCAGTCTGACCCACCTGCATATCGTTGGGCACGAAGCCGGCGTCAACCGCCGCACGGGAAGCGCCTACGCCAGCGTTCAGCTTGTCCGCCAGCTTGTAGAGCATTTCGAAGTTGTCGCCGTTCTGCATCCCGCGACCACCGGAAACGATGACACGCGCAGAGGTCAGCTCGGGACGTTCGCTCTCGGCCAGCTCTTCGCCAACAAACTTGGACACGCCTGCATCGTGAGCAGAGCCCAGCGTTTCCACAGAGGCGGAACCGCCTTCTGCTGCGACCGGATCAAACGCGGTGGTACGCACGGTAATCACCTTGATGGGATCGGAGCTCTGTACAGTCGCGATAACGTTGCCAGCATAGATGGGACGCTTGAATGTGTCCGCACTTTCCACGCCGCTGATGTCGGAAATGGCCTGCACGTCCAGCAGTGCCGCCGCGCGCGGCAGCATGTTTTTGCCGCTGGTAGTGGCCGGAGCCAAAATATGGGTGTAGTTGCCACCGATTTCCGCGACCAGCTGAGCGACGTTCTCAGCGAGCTGGTGCTCATAGGCCGCGTTATCGGCAACCAGCACTTTGCTGACGCCCGCAGCTTTCGCCGCCTCTTCGCCAACGCTGGCGCAGCCGGAACCGGCAACCAGCACTTCGATGTCTCCGCCGCCGATGGCCTGCGCGGCGGCGATGGTGTTAAGCGTGGCGCCCTTGAGGCTGCTGTTGTCGTGTTCTGCAATAACTAGAATACTCATCAGATTACTTTCGCCTCGTTTTTCAGTTTATCCACCAGGGTGTCCACATCGGGAACTTTGATACCGGCTTGACGCTCAGGCGGCAGCTCCACTTTCAGCAGGTTCACACGCGCTTCAGTACTCACACCCAGCTCATCCGGCGTGGTGGTGTCCAGGGGCTTCTTCTTCGCCTTCATGATGTTCGGCAGCGATGCATAACGCGGCTCGTTCAGGCGCAGGTCGGTGGTGACGATAGCGGGCAGATTAAGCTCAACGGTTTGCAAACCGCCGTCGACTTCACGGGTAACCGCTACCTTGCCGTCGGCAACTTTCACTTCGGAAGCGAAGGTACCCTGCGGCATGGCGGTGAGTGCACCCAGCATCTGGCCGGTCTGGTTGTTATCTGCATCGATGGACTGCTTGCCCATGATGATCAGGTCGGGGGATTCTTTCTCGATGAGGGCCTTCAGCGTCTTGGCAACTGCCAGCGGCTCCATGCGCGCATCGGTTTCCACGTGAATGCCACGGTCGGCACCCAGGGCCAGTGCAGTTCGGATTTGTTCTTGTGCCTGCTTGGGACCAATGGAGACGGCCACGATTTCAGTGGCGGTACCAGCCTCTTTCAGACGTACGGCTTCTTCCACCGCAATCTCACAAAAAGGATTGATGGCCATTTTGACGTTGGCGAGATCAACGTCGCTGCCGTCTGCCTTGGGGCGCACTTTGACGTTGTAGTCAATAACGCGTTTTACAGCTACAAGTATCTTCATGGATGACCCATTCAGTTTAACGATTGGAAGGAAATCGGAGGCGGAGAATTCTCACTCGCAGGTCGCCTGACGACAGTGTCTGGCAGCCTTCCTGCGTTACCCAGCCGGCGCGGGGCCGTGTTGGTCCAAGATCCCCTGGTTGCAAACCCTGACTGAGATCAAGGGTTCTCCAAGATCAGGAATGAAGACAAGAAGCCGATTCAGCTGTTGCAAATCCACTTTGAGCTGTCTTTACCTGTCTTGCTGCTCGCGCTACGCCGGACAACTGCATTTGACCGCTCTGCAACGGACAGTGTTGCAAGGGACAATTGGAACCGTCGAGTCGCCCTCTACGCGGTGGGGGCGCCTCGCGAGCGGCGCATATGGTGACGGTTTCAACTCTCAAAATCAATACTTTAGCGCTCTGCCGCGCCTTCTCCGCAGGCGCCCTGGCACGTGGTTCTGTCCTCTCGCTCCGCTCTTCCGTATAATGCGCGCCGTAGTTTGGTCACGGATGGCGCGCTGACCGCGTGCAGGTACCTGCGCATCGCCTCCGCCCGACCTCCTCAGCAGTGCATTTCCACCCACCGACGGCCAGCCCGTCTGACGATGCACACCCCATATGTAGAGAAGACAAGAGGAGCATACTTGTGGAACGTGAAAGCATGGAATACGACGTGGTCATCGTTGGCGCCGGTCCTTCCGGTCTGGCAGCGGCCTGTCGACTCCGTCAGTTGAACGAAGACCTCAGTGTCTGTGTGGTGGAAAAAGGCTCGGAAGTGGGCGCCCATATTCTTTCTGGCGCCGTACTGGAACCCACCGCACTGAACGAACTGTTTCCCGACTGGGAAGAAAAAGGCGCACCACTGAAAGCGCCCGTGGTGGAAGATCAGATTTACTACTTCACCAGCGAAACCGGCGCGATCAAGGTGCCCAACCTCTTCGCACCCAAAACGATGCACAACCACGGCAACTACGTGGTGAGTCTCGGCAACGTCTGCCGCTGGCTGGGTGAGCAGGCCGAAGCACTGGGCGTTGAGATTTTCCCCGGCTTTGCAGCCGCTGAAGTGCTGTTCAATGAAGATGGCAGCATCAAAGGCATTGCCACTGGCGATATGGGTGTAGGCCCGAATGGTGAGCACAAAGACAGCTACATGCCCGGCATGGAGCTGCACGCCAAGTACACCCTGTTCGGCGAAGGCTGCCGCGGTCATCTCGGCAAGCAGCTGATCGAAAAATACAAGCTGAACGAAGGCAAGGACCCACAGCACTATGGCATTGGCCTGAAAGAGCTGTGGAAAGTGCCGGACACTCATTACAAGAAAGGCCTGGTCATTCACACCACCGGCTGGCCGCTGACTGAAAGCAATACGCCGGGCGGCACCTTCCTTTATCACCTGGAAGACAATCAGGTGGTGGTTGGCCTGATCACCGATCTGGCTTACAGCAATCCCTACATGAGCCCCTTCGACGAATTTCAGCGCTTTAAACACCACCCGGTGATCAAGAAGTACCTGGAAGGTGGCGAGCGAATCTCCTATGGCGCGCGCGCGCTGGTCAAAGGCGGGCTGCAGTCGCTGCCGAAGATGACCATGCCCGGCGGTATTCTCCTGGGTGATGACGCAGGGACACTCAACTTCGCCAAGATCAAGGGCTCTCATACCGCCATGAAGTCCGGCATGATTGCCGCGGAAGTGGTGGCGAAAGCCATTGCCGACGGTCGTCACAATGACGAGCCAGGTGAATATAAAGAAGCCTTCGACAACAGCTGGATTCGCAAGGAACTGCACCAGCAGCGCAACTTCGGACCGGCTCAGCACAAGTGGGGCAATCTGGTGGGCAGCGCCTACAGCTTTGTGGACATCAACATCCTCAACGGTGCGGTGCCCTGGACCTTCAACGATCCCAAACCCGATCACGAGATGCTGAAGAAAGCGGCCGAGTGCGAGCGGATTCATTATCCCAAGCCCGACGGCAAGCTCAGCTTCGACAAGCTCTCCTCGGTGTTCATCTCCAACACCAACCACGAGGAACATCAGCCGGTTCACCTGAAGCTGAAGGATCCGAGCATCCCGATCGAGAAGAATCTGCCGCTCTACGACGAGCCGGCCCAGCGTTACTGCCCGGCGGGTGTTTACGAGGTGGTCGAGGAAGACGATGGCTCCAAGCGCTTCCAGATCAACGCGCAGAACTGTGTACACTGCAAGACTTGCGATATCAAGGACCCCTTCCAGAACATCACCTGGGTTGCTCCGGAAGGTGGCGGTGGCCCCAACTACCCCAACATGTAAATGGATTTACAAACGGCGCCTCAGGCGCCGTTTTGCTTTAAGAATCAGTGAGTTAGGAGATGAAGTTCAGGGCGGTTCGACTGCGTGTCCGGCAACTAATCTGCCGCGATCCGGTCCTATCTCTCCAACGCGAGGCCTTCCGCCCCATGAACCCTCATCAGCCCCTCGCTTCCCCAGCAAACTATAACGGAGGTAAGCAATGCGCTTAGCCCCTCTTCTTATTGTCGGCACACTGCTCGGCCTGACTGCCTGTGACCAGTCTGGACAACACATGGCTGCGGTCAGCACCATCGCGCCGGAAAACGCGGAAAAGAGCTCCGGCGTCCGCCTGGACTACATGGACACCAGCATCGACCCGGCGGAAAACTTCTTCCGCTATGCGAATGGCACCTGGCTGAAAAACACCGAAATCCCGGCCGACAAGGCCCGCTACGGCGCCTTCACCATCCTTGGCGACAAAGCCAGTGAAGACGTGAAAGCGATCGTACTGGCCGCCGCCGAGAGCGAGAATGCAAAGCAAGGCAGCGAAGCCCAGCAAATCGGCGATTTCTACCGCAGCTTCATGGACACCCAAGCCATCGAAGCCCGCGGCACGGAGCCCCTTAAGCCGCTGCTGGCGGAAATCGACGCCGTCGAAAACCACCAGGATCTGAGTCGTCTTTTCGCCGAGGCCAACCGTAAAGGCATTACGACCCCGCTCAGCTTCTACATCGACAACGACGAGAAGAAGCCGGATGAATACATCCCCTACTTCTCTCATTCCGGTCTCGGCCTGCCCGACCGCGATTACTACCTGAAAGATGATGAGCGCAGCAAGCAACTGCGAGAGGACTATCGCCAGCACATCGCCACCATGTTCGAACTGGCCGGGCAGAAAAACGGCAAACAGGCGGCCGATACGGTAATGGCCATCGAAAACGCCATTGCCCAGCGGCATTGGCCGCGCGCCCAGCTGCGCGATCGCGAAAAGACCTACAACAAATTCGCGGTCACGGATTTGGCCAACCAGAACAAGACCTGGTCCTGGGACGAGTACATCAAGGCTGGCGGATTGGACAAGGCCGGACAGGTGATCGTCGCCACGCCCGATTATTTCCGGGATCTGGATTCGCTGCTGAATGAATTCTCCATCGCCCAGTGGCAGGACTATCTCACCTGGCACACCATCTCTAATTATGCCTCCCTGCTGCCCAAGGCGCTGGATGAAGAAAACTTCAACTTCTACGGCACCAAGCTAAGCGGCGTGCAGGCTCAGGAAGAACGCTGGAAGCGCGCGGTCAACCTCCTCAATGGCATGCTCGGCGATCCGGTCGGCAAGCTGTACGTCGAGAAGCACTTCTCCCCAGCCGCCAAAGAGCGAATGGTAGAGCTGGTGGAAAACCTCCGCGAAGCCTATCGCGAGAGCATCCTCGGCCTCGAATGGATGACGGAAGAAACCAAGAAGAAGGCCATCGACAAGCTGGAGAAATTCCGCCCCAAGATCGGCTATCCCGACAAATGGCGTGACTACAGCTCGCTGAGCATCAAGGCCGACGATCTGTTCGGCAACTACCAGCGCGCCAGTGAGTACGAGTATGCACGCGAAGTGAACAAGCTGGGCAAACCGGTTGACCGCGACGAGTGGTTCATGACGCCGCAGACGGTCAACGCCTATTACAACCCGGGCATGAACGAGATCGTGTTTCCCGCCGCGATTCTGCAGCCTCCTTTCTTCAACACTGAAGCGGACGATGCGATTAACTATGGTGCTATCGGCGCGGTCATCGGCCATGAAATGGGCCATGGCTTCGACGATCAGGGCGCCAAATCCGACGGTGACGGCCTACTGCAAAACTGGTGGACGGAGCAGGATCTGAGCGAGTTCGAACGCCGCACCAAGCAGCTGGTGGAGCAATACAACGGCTATACTGTCCTCGATGGATTGCACCTGAACGGGGAACTGACCCAGGGCGAAAACATCGGTGACCTGGGTGGCCTGACCGTCGCCCACAAGGCTTACCAGCTCTCTCTCGATGGCGAGGAAGCACCGGTGCTGGACGGCTTTACCGGCGACCAGCGCTTCTTCCTGGGCTGGGGCCAGGTCTGGGCCAACAAGTACCGGGATGAGGAACTGCGTCGACGCATCATGACCGATCCGCACGCCCCGCCCCGCTTCCGGGTCAACGGCGTTCTGCGTAACATGCCCACCTTCTATGAGGCATTCGGCGTCGAGTCCGGTGACTGGATGTATCTGCCTCCGCAAGAGCGCGTCAAGATCTGGTAACCGCCAGGGCTGCTGTCGCGGAGCCTTCCGCGACAGCAGCCGCGGTCAGCATCAGCTCAGGAAGCAATATAGAGGTAATCATGAGTGAACATATGAGCGAACAGAAACCGACCTTTTGGCAGGTCGTGGTGAGCACCCTTGGCGCCGCCTTCGGGGTTCAAAGCAGCAAAGTCTACGAACGCGACGCGAATCAGCGCAGCATCGCTCCTTATCTGGTGGCGGGCCTGATTTTCACGATCGTCTTCATTTTTACGGTCGTCGGCATCGTCAAAATCGTCCTGAGTGCCGCGGGTGCTGACTGATTGCTCGATCAATTTTTTCAGTAAAAATCGCTGAGCCGCCAATCAAAAGCTCCGTTTCCCTCGTCGACGCGGGGCATCCCTTCCAGCGCTAGCTCCTACTTCCACAGCCGAATGCTGTCCACCCCCGCCAGGCGCAACAGCTTCTGAATGTTTCCCTTGAAACTCCGGTGTTCGGTCGCGTGCAGACTTGCCAGGAAGTGCTCCTGGTGCTCCCGTGCCAGCTCGTTGAGGCGGCCCATGAGTTGGCGGCCATGATCGGTCAGGTGGATGTTGACCGAGCGGCGGTCCAGCTTGTCGTGCTCACGCACGATCAGGCTCTTCTTTTCGAGCCGGTCCAGCAGGCGGGTCACGGCGGAACGGTCGACGCCGATGTTGTCGGCGATGGTGGCGGGCGTAGTGGCGATTTGCTGTGCAAGCACATTGAGCACCATCCACTGAGGCCAGGTCACATCTTCGCTCTCCAGCCGACGGTTGAACTCCTCCTGCATCAGCGCCGCGAGACGGGAGATCCAGAAGGTGTAGCTGTTGTGAAGAAGAAACTCAGTGCTCTCGTTGTTGGATCGCATGGCGCCCTGCTCCATGGGAAGGTGAGTGCGGAATGGCGCCAAAGTATTTGCCTGATCAATAACTGTCAAGCGTCAGATCATAAAGCCGAGCTTGCGGATTCGCGGGAACGCAGGGAGGCGAGCGGAAAGGGAGGAAGAGCATCAGCCGGAGGTCTGAAACTCCGGCTGCAATCGTCGGGAGACCCCGAACGTGTTACTGCTGGTTGGAAACCCAGTAAGCGAAGGTCGTTACCACGATGGCAATCAGAACCACGGCAGCGATGGCATCCACCCATCGATCGCCGTTCTGATCGTGCGGAGTATCGTCGGTCATGGCTACTTCTCCTTTAAACATTCGAAACAGTAAAAACAGGAAGCCGCCTGGAGCATCCGGGGGCCTGCAAAGAGGCAGCATTGTACTGATTTTCCGCCCGGCGGGATATTGTGGGTGCCAAATTATTATGAATCTTTGCTATTAGCTGATAGCCCTTAATCATTTTACACGCTAAACCTTCGGTGCTAGCTTACGCTGCCCGATGAACCCGAGAGGCGCTTATTTCGTTCGGAGGGCCATCATGGTGGAGAACCCGGGTGCTTCTCGCGGGATTATGGCCCTTTGGTGTATCCTTCGCGGCTATTTTTGGCCGGTCTCTGCGGATTCCGGCCGATCGACCCCAGCTTTCAAAACGATGGAAAACCTGCACATCGATGTACGTATACGACGAGCACGACCACAAGATTCTGTCTGAACGGGTTGCCCAGTTTCGCGGCCAGGTAGACCGTTACCTGGAAGGCGAAATCAGCGACGAAGAATTCCTGCCCCTGCGCTTGCAGAACGGCCTCTATATTCAGCGTCTGGCGCCCATGCTACGCATTGCCGTCCCGTATGGCATGCTCACCAGTGTGCAGCTGCGCAAGCTTGCCAGCATTGCCCGGGACTACGACAAGGGCTATTGCCACGTCAGCACCCGTCAGAATATTCAGTTCAACTGGCCCAGCCTGGAAGATGTCCCGGACATCCTGGCCGAGCTGGCGACGGTGCAGATGCACGCCATCCAGACCAGCGGCAACTGCATTCGCAATACCACCACGGACCAGTTTGCCGGCATCGCGCCGGACGAGATCGTCGATCCGCGACCCTATTGCGAAATCATTCGCCAGTGGTCCACTTTCCATCCGGAATTCGCTTTCCTGCCCCGCAAGTTCAAGATTGCGGTAACCGCCTCGCTGGACGACCGGGCGGCGGTACAGGTACACGATATCGGCCTGCAGATCGTAAAGAATGACGCGGGCACCGTCGGTTTTCGGGTTCTGGTGGGGGGCGGACTCGGCCGTACGCCGGTGATCGGCAGTGTGATCCGGGAGTTTCTGCCGGAAGAAGACCTGCTGACCTATCTGGATGCGATCCTGCGGATCTACAACCAGTTCGGCCGCCGCGATAACAAGTTCAAGGCCCGCATCAAAATCCTGGTGCGCGCCATGGGTCCGGAAGTCTTCGCCGAGAAAGTGGAAGAAGAGTGGCAGCACATCAAGAACAGTCCTGCCCGGCTAACCGGTGAAGAAATCGACCGTGCGAAGAGCTTTTTCACTGCCCCGCCCTACCGCCAAATCGATGACGCGGCGGTCTCTGCCGCGTTGCAGAAACACACGGACGAGGAGCTGGCATTCAGTCGCTGGCTGAATCGGAACGTGCAGCCTCACAAAGTGCCCGGCTACGCAGCAGTCACACTATCGCTGAAGCCTGCCGGTGTATCCCCCGGAGATATCACCGATAAACAGCTGGAGCTGCTGGCCGATCTGGCGGATCAGTATTCTTTTGGTGAGGTGCGCACCACGCACGAACAGAACATCGTGCTTGGTGATGTAGCCAAATCCGACCTTTACGACCTTTGGAAAGTGCTGAAGCCGGCCGGCTTCGCAACCCCGAACATCGGCACCCTCACGGACATCATCTGTTGCCCGGGCGGCGACTATTGTTCGCTGGCCAACGCCAAGTCCATTCCGGTGGCCGAAGCCATTCAGCGCCACTTCAACGATCTCGACTACCTTTACGACCTGGGCGACCTGGATCTGAACATCTCCGGCTGTATGAATGCCTGTGGCCACCACCACGTTGGTCACATCGGTGTACTCGGCGTCGATAAAAAGGGCGAGGAGTTTTACCAGATTCAACTCGGCGGCAATGCCGGCGAGCACAGCTCCCTCGGCAATGTACTGGGGCCTTCGTTCGGTCGCGACGAAGTAACTGACGTGGTGCAGAAGATTGTCGACGTCTACGTGCAGAGCCGCAATCCGGACGAGCAGTTCATCGACACCTACCGACGTATCGGTATCGATCCCTTCAAGGAGCGCGTGTATGCGAAAGCTGATTAAAGACGGCGCCGTTGTCACTGACGACTGGCAGTTTGTTGACGCCGATCACGGCACCGTAGACGCACTCCCGGTTGGAAAAGTGATCGTTCCCCTCGCCCTGTGGCTGGAGAACAAAGCGGAGCTGAGCAAGCATCTGCCGAAAGTCGGAGTCTGGCTGAATGGTGAGGAAGATACCGCACAGCTGCACGACGATGTCGCGCAACTGCCACTGATTGCAGTCAATTTCCCCGTGTTCACCGATGGTCGCGGCTTTTCCGCTGGCCGTCTGCTGCGCGAACGCCATGGATTCAGCGGTGAGTTGCGTGCAGTTGGCAACTTCCTGCGCGATCAGCTTTGCTATCTGCGTCGCTGCGGATTTAATGCCTTCAGCCTCAACGAGAAATATGACCCGCAAGCCGCGCTGGCATCCCTCGGGGATTTCTCTGAATACTATCAGGGCGCAGTGGATGAACCTCTCCCTCTGTTTCGTCGTCGTGCCCTGACCAGCTAACCCGCCCTTTTAACCTCGACGTCCGTCGAGGCTCTCGCTATTATCGATCTTTTCGCCCCGGCGCTGTCTCATACCAGAGATGGCCGCCGGCGGCGGCTATGTTTTGTTGAAATCTTATTCCAATAAATCATCAGTAGCAGGAAAGCCGTGTCTGTTCCCAGCCCATCATCTACCGTCATGTTGCTGCGCGATTCGCCACAGCATGGCATCGAGGCGCTTCTGGTGCGCCGCAACAACAATCTCGTTACCGGCGGCGGTGCCTGGGTATTCCCCGGGGGGCGCGTAGACGCGCTGGACTATCCGAATCACAATACGGCCGATCAGGACGCCGAATTCCTGGCTGCGCAGAATGCAGCGATTCGCGAGACTTTGGAAGAAACCGGCATAACCTTGAGGCGCGAGCATCTGACTGCCTTTGCCCACTGGACCACCCCTGCAGGGCAGAAACGCCGTTTCGCCACCTGGTTCTTCGTCGCACATATCCAGGAAGCGGTGGACGTGGTGGTGGATGGTAGTGAAATCGTCGATTTCGCCTGGCTGACGCCGAAGGCCGCACTACAGGCGCAAGGCTGCGGTGAAATCATCATGATGCCGCCTACCTTCGTCTGCCTGACCCTGCTGGCTCGGTATCAGGATTGCGCGGAAGCGCTTTGCGGTTTTCAGGAGAGCGATGTCCAGCGATTCAATCCAAAAATCGTGAAGACTTCGTCAGGGCAGATCATCCTCTATGATGATGATGCAGGCTATGCCACTGCGGATCCGACTGTGCCCGGGCGGCATCATCGCATTGTGATTGAAGGCAAGCACTGGCAATACAAATTCTGAAGTACGACTTCTTGAATCCAACTCCAGGAGAACCTCCATGAAGCAGGCGTTCGTTGATTATCAGGATGGCTCGGAAGTACTGGAAGGCTATCTGGTTAGCCATGAAGACGGCAAAGCGCGCCCCACCGTTTTGATCTCCCATGCCTGGGGTGGACTGGGCGACTTCGAAAAGGAAAAAGCAAATGCCCTTGCGAATCTCGGCTACAACGCCTTCGCAATCGATATGTATGGCAAGGGCAAGCGCGGCGGCAGCTTGGAGGAAAACCGGGTCCTGATGGCGCCCTTCGTCGAGAACCGGGGCTTATTGCGGCAGCGCATCGTTGCCGCTTTTCGCGCGGCTCAGTCCTTCGATGTGGTGGACGCGGAAAAAATCGCTGCGGTTGGCTTCTGCTTCGGCGGGATGTGCGTGCTCGATCTCGCCCGCAGCGGCAGCCCGGCAAAGGGCGTGGTGAGCGTCCACGGGCTTCTGAAGCCACCGCCCGAGTCCCTGCCCAATGAGCTCATCAAAGCCAAAGTGTTGGCCCTGCACGGCTATGAAGATCCGATGGTACCCCCTGAAGACATGACAGCACTGGCTGCGGAGCTGACCGACGCCGGGGTTGACTGGCAGGTCCACGCCTACGGCCTCACCTATCACTCTTTCACCAATCCAAAAGCCAACAACGCCGGCGCGGGCACGGTGTTCAATCCCACGGCCAACCGCCGCGCTTGGCAGGCGATCGAAAACTTTCTCGCCGAGATTTTCGAGTGAGCAAATTGCTCATTCGCTGGTGAAAACAATATCCCCGTAATAGCTCAGCGCGCTGCTGTCCGTGTTATCGGTGTCGGTCATCAGCGCGACCGCGTCCACATAGCGCACATCCGGACCAATGATCCGGCGAAGATCTTCAAGCACGTTGCGCTTTTCCCTGTGCCACACTCCTACAGTATCTTCACGGTTGCGGATAGCGAGCATGGTCACACTGTCGCCGGCGAAGGCGTTGGGCCAGCTGCTTCCTTTCTCTGCATTGTGTGCCCAGACGTAATTCACCGCGCGGGTCTTCCAGAACTGCCAGCCGCCACTGACGATCAGGTATATACGCGCGGGATAATCATCCCCCGCCTCGGTCGCTTCGCGACGCGGTGGCAAGCGTCTGTCGACTTTCCACTCCCAGTTCAGATAGGGATGGCTCAACAAGTCGATCCTTTGTCGCTTCACCAGCCCCGAAGCGCTGTCATTGCTGACAGCCCGAAGAACGCGCTTGCCGTCTTCCTGGGCGATGTCGTACTGCGTTTCACCGTCGAAAGTCTCGCCTTCCCAACCGCCAAGGTCGCCCGAAGAAAAAGCGCCGATCGCCAGGCGATCGTCCGCCTCGGCCCAGCTGGCCGCGACAATCATAAGACCGCACAGAATGCGGGCCTTGATCCGCACTAATTTCGCAATTGCAGGATTTCCGCGATTTTGCATTCGATATCGCCGATGTTCAGAGGTTTGTAGAGAATGTGGCAGGCGGGAATCTTTTCCGCCGCTTCCCTGATAAACGTTTCGCGCGACCCGGTCAGCACGATGGCGGGCACTTGCGGATGAGTTATCCGAAGGTCCTTGATCAGGTCAACGCCGTTGAGGTCGGGGAGATAATAATCGGTAATTACCAGGTCGTGCTCGTCCACCAGCTCGCGCCGGGCGAGCAGCTGAGCGCCGGTCTGAAAACCGGAGATACTATGTCCCAGCATTTCGAAAAGTTGGGTCCAAACGGAGAGAAGCGCCGAATCGTCCTCCACCAGGATAACTGCAAGTTTTCTATCCATGGGGCCTTTTTTACTACTCATTGGTCTTTGATACTTCCAGACAAAATACCGTGTTGTCGGAACGGTGGTCCACCCAAAGGTCGCCCTTGTGGCGACGGGCAATGGATCGCGAAAGGGAAAGTCCGATCCCGGTACCTTTGCCCTTTTTGGTGCTGTAGAAGGGAGTCATGATTTTCTCTGCCATCGCCGGGTCTATTCCTGCCCCACTGTCAGTGACCAGAATCTGTACTGTCTCCTTGCCGTCCGACAGAGAGACCCGGATCCAGCGTTCGTCCATGCCCGCAATGGCCTCGAGGGCATTGTTGATCAAGTTGATCAGTACCTGCATGATCTGGATGGGGTAGCAACAGACGGTAACATCATCCGCAGGCAAATCCACTTCGAGATGAACCCCGGACCGCTGCAGCCGGAAACCGCAAATCTTGACCGCATCGCGCACGATTCTCTGAACCGGCACGTTTTCGAAATTCTCTGGGTCGATTCCAGCCACGGCTTTCAGGCCGAGCACGATGCCGGAAATCCCTTTGGCCATTTTTTCGATATCAGCAGCCGATTTGACCACCAGCTCGTCGGTGAGGCTTGCGTTTTTCACCGCGTACCTCAGAATGTCGGTGTTTGCGGTGATCACATTCAGGGGCGTATTGATTTCGTGAGAGATGCCCGCGGCAATTTCGCCGAGCGCTGAGTATCGCCCGTGTTTCGAGAGCTCCTCCTGTTGCGACAGGATGACCTGCTGATCGTTGAGCCTCTCGGTAATGTCCAGTGAGATGGTGCAAACCGAATAAGGACGGTTTTTAGCGTCGACAAGCACGAATTTTGATGAAGTCCAGAACCTCGGCTCTCCATTGATCGTGTACCGCTCTTCGAACTGCAGCGGAACGTTGTATTTCAGCACTTCAAAGTCCTTATCGCGAATCGCCTTGGCGGCGTCTCCACCGAACAAGTCCTCGTCGTCGCTACCCACGACGTCATCCGCATCGGTTTGCGTGACTTCGCAAAACCGGTTGTTGGCAAAAACATACACGCCGGACAAATCTTTCATGGTAATCATCGCGGGCGTATTGTCGATAATGCTGGACAGCCGCGTCTTGATGGTTCGGGTCTCCTCCAGGGCCATACTGATCTCAGTGTTATCCACAAAGCTGATCACCGCGCCCTCGATATCGCTGTCATTGCCGTGAAATAGTTGGACCTGCACCTCGAAAGAACGCTCTTTGCTGCTGAACTGGAAGCGCCTGTCCTGCTGTTCGGCGAGAGCCTGACCGACTGCCACGGTGAGCTCTTTGAGATCCACACGGGTCGGCACCGTCTTTAGATGAGCGCCAATATCGGATTTCTGCACCCGCAGCAAGAATCGGGCGGCGGGATTGAAATCAAGAATGTTCATTCGACTGTCTACAATCAACAGCGGATAGACAATGGCGTTCTGGATCGCCTGGTGGCGACTGAATAACAACTGCAACTCCGCCGATTTCACGTTGAGCTCTTGATTGAGCGTGGTGAGCTCTTCGTTGGTGGACTGCAGCTCCTCATTGGTGGTTTCCAACTCTTCGTTTGACGATTGCAATTCCTCGTTGGCCGATTGCAACTCTTCATTCAGCGATTGCATTTCTTCATCGCTGGTTTCGTGTTGCTCGAGCACCGATTGCAGCAGCCCGCGTGTGGATTCCAGCTCCGCTTCCAGTTCTTCTATGCGCTCGCTGGTCTGGGTCGTCTGCTGATCCTCGGTCGCGTCACCCGCTTTGAGCGGAATCTCGGTTATTTGAAAGGCAACCAGATGACGCGCCGCTCCCCCGTTGTTCTTAAGCGGAACCACCACCATCTGCAAACGGGACCTTTCCCCGTCGTGCTGCCACTCATGATGCCGGCCTCGAGCCGCGCAGTGGTCGCGATCCGCGCAGTAGAGTAGTGACGACAGCTCCAGACTCATGTCACCAGGCAGCAGCTTGGTGACCTCGTAAGTCAAGGCTCCGTCGGGAAAGCGCAAAACGTCCCTCGCCCGGCCGTAGATATGCTTGACCACATGATCCCGATCGACGACGACCGAGTCGGGAGCGAAGCCGGCCACCATTGAATGGAACATGTCGAGCTCCGACGGCTGCGGCCCCGGACCTTTTGCGGAGCTAGCGGCTGGCCTGGGCTCAGAGCGCAGTGCCGATGGTCTGGGCAGGGGTCCTGTACCTTTGGCCTTCTGTGAAACGAAGATCTTCGCTTCTTTATCGCTCACCGCGAACAACTCACCGAGTGCGGCAGGCACAGACTCTGAGCGACCAAGAAAAAGAACGCCCCCACGCTCAAGGGAGTAGCTGATGGCCTGGAACACGGTACGCTGCAGTTCGGAATTGAAGTAAATGAGCACATTGCGACAGGTCACCAGGTCCGTGCTGAGAAACGGTGGATCCTCGGCAACGTTATGTTTTGCGAATACGATATGATCACGCAACGACGGGCGGACCTGCAGATGATCCTCGGCCGGAATAAAGTACTTGTCCTGGAGGTCTTGGGGAAAACGTTCGAAACTGCCACGTGAATAGCAGCCAGCACGGGCGAAATTGAGAGCTGTTTCGTCCAGATCCGTCGCGAACAGCTGCAGGTTCAACGGATTGTTCACCCGTTCCATCACTTCGTTCAGAAGAATGGCAATGGAATACGCCTCCTCCCCCGTCGCACAGCCGATGATCCAGCAGCGGAAACTCTCACCGCTTTGCTTTGCACGAATCTTCTCTTCCAGGTGCTGCTCCAGACACTTGAAAGCTTCCGGGTCTCTGAAGAAAGAGGTCACCGAAATGAGAATATCCTGGAACAGTTCCTGGGACTCCAGCGCATGGTCACGCAGGTAGTCCGCGTACTGCTCGAGGGACTTGCAACGGGTAGCAAACATCCGCCGCTCTATTCTTCTCCTCAGCGTGGATACTTTGTAGTTGGCAAAGCAGGCGCCCTTTTCCCGCGCCAGGATACGAAAGATGGACTGAAAATGATCCTCTTCCGAACTGTCATAAGCGCTTCTCGTCTGCCGCGGTGAAGCATCAAGCTGCAACAGTTCGGCGGCGATCTCTTCAGGACTCAGCTCCAGATCCACTGCACCCGTATAACGGGCGGCCATGGGCATGCCGTCGTATTTGGCGGTCACCGAGGTTTGCGCAAAGGTAACTCCACCGGCAGCTTTGATCGCCCGAACGCCTTGTGCGCCATCGGAACCGGTGCCGGAGAGGATCACTCCGATAGCGGCCGTGCCGGCGTGCTCGGCGAGCGAACGAAAGAACACATCCACCGACGGTTTCGGCCCCACTTTTACGTGCGGCTCGCGCAATGTCAGCGCACCTTCCTCGAACCGAATATCGGCATTCGGTGGAGTCACATAGATGACGTTGGGCTCCGGCCGGTCACCGGTTTTCGCCTCGCGGACTTTCAACGCTGTGGAGTGCGCGAGAATCTCTGTCAAACGGCTTTTATGGCTGGGCGCAAGGTGTTGCACTACCACAAAGCTCATGCCCGCAGTCTTTTCAATCGACCCAAACAGACTGCGCAAGGCTTCAAGGCCGCCCGCAGATGAGCCGACACCGACGATGTACTTAACTTCAGACATCCGGACTATCCACTTCGACGCTCAACTCAGAGCCCTCACGAAAGATTCATAGCGTCGTGCACGGCTTCGAGCAGCGACTGGGAAGAGACCATATCTTTGGAGATGTATCGCGTGACTCCTCGGCGGTAGGCCTCCGTGATCAGAAGCGCTTCGGGCTTGCCGGTTATCAGGATGACCGGCGCGGCGCTCAGGCCACGAATCTCCTCGAGCGCACTGATGCCATCGCGATCGGGAAGTTGATAGTCCAGAAGGATGCAATCGGGCTCCACGTTTCTGATCCTGTCTATACCCTCTCCGACGGTGGCCGCCTCGACGACTTCGAACTCGCCGTGCGCATCACTGCCGAGAAATCGCCGGTAGATCTTGCGATCCGACGGGCTGTCGTCGATGATCAGGATCCTTTGCTGCGGATTCGGCAAGTTTAGCTCCCGCTGTGCCCCGAGGGCTGCAGAGTGAAAAGAAAGGTCGCGCCGTGGCCGGGTTCGGACTCCACCCAGATGCGACCGCCATGTCGATCAATAATGCGCTTGACTATCGCCAGACCCACGCCGCTTCCGCCGCTGTAGGCGTCGGCCTGGTGCAAACGCTGAAATACCTTGAATATCCGCTCGCGTGCTTCGGGCGCAATCCCGATACCATTGTCGCGAACGTAGATGATCGGCGCACCCCCTGCGTGATCGGCTTTCGTTTTGTGGCGAAGACCCACTTCCACCCGCTTGTCAGGACTGTCATTGTATTTGACCGCGTTGCTCAGCAGGTTGGCGAAGACCTCAGCGATCCGCACATGGTCGCAACGGACCGTAGGTAGCGGGCCATGCACGACAAGTTCGGCTCCTGCCTCAGTAAAACGCCCTTTGAGTCTCGCACCGACATCCTCAAGCACACTCTGCAAGTTCACGTCCGTAAAGGACAACTCCACCTGCCCTACTCTCGAGTATTCGTAAAGTTCACTGATCAGCGATTGCGTCTTTTTCGTGAGCTGCCGAATCTCGGCAAGATTCGCCCGCACCTCGCTACTGACCTGATCGCCCAGATCTTCCTTAAGAAAATCCGCGAAAAACCCGATACCTCGCAAGGGCTCTTTCAAATCGTGGGCAATCACTGACGCATACTGCTCTAGCTCAGCGTTGCTATCCATTGTTGCGCGAATCTGGCGCTCCAGGTCCACTTCAATGATCGAGCGGCGCAGCTCTTGCCCTGCCTCGATTTCTTCCTGAGCCCAGGGCAGCGACGTCATCTGGACGGTCTCACGCCAAAGTGCGAAGGATCGCCGGGGGCTTAGTTTCGCGCCATCCTGGCTGAACTCAACCGGCTTGCGCGGATCACCTCCCCAGTTGACAGTTTGCATAACCTCGGGTTTAAACCACATGACCTGCGCGGGCTCTGGCTCGGGAATGGTCACAGCCATCAGCCCACTCGCGCATTCTTTGTAATCCGCCGCCTGGGCGTATTCGGACGGTAGTGAGTCGGTGACGTAGACTGATGATTCCGAATCTCGCTCGTGAAGCCAATAAGCCAACTGCCGGATTTGCTCCGGTTGAGGGCACGCGCCGATCAAACGGAGTTCCCCGCGATGCAGGATCGCGCCGCCACTGCAGCCGGCGGCAAGTTCGACAAAATTCGGCTGGTGCCTGCAAAGGCCATCGAGGAAGGCCGATTCCTGCCGCATCTGCATCAGCAAAGTGGGTTGCAAGGACTTGAGATGACGCTTGTAATCGATATTTTCCAGCTTTTCCTTGGCAGTCAGCTGAATCGAGAAGACCTTGCCGATAAACTCCAGGCCCTGGCGTACTTCGTAGGGCAGATAGCTGGCCCGGTCATGGTGCAGTGCGATAAGCCCCCACAGCTGACCCTCCCTGATCACCGATACGCTCATGGAGGCACCCACGCCCATGTTCTTCAAATACTGAACATGCATGGGCGAGACGCTTCGCAATGCGCACTGACTCAGGTCGAGTGGTTCGTCACCGGACGACAGCGGGGGGAGAATGGCAGAGGGTTCATAACCCACATCGGGGATCATGCGCAGCCAGTTCCGACGGTATAACGCACGCGCCTGGGCCGGGATATCCGAGGCAGGATACTGCAGGCCGAGGAAAGGCTCCTGATCCGCGTCACGCGCTTCCGCTACTACCTTGCCATTCCAGTCCGCGTCGAAAGCGTAGATCATCACCCGCCGATAGCCGGACAACTCTTTTACTCGCTCCGCGGTCGTTCGGTAGAGAGTGGAAAGGTTATCCGCCTCCTCGATCTCCTCGATGGCCGCGTTGATTCTTCGGTAGATGGTCGAAAACGACGTTTCGCCTTCTTCGAGAACCGGTTCGAATTCCAACAGCAGCAGATCCTGGGAGCGGTGCGCAATGGCGTCAAACGCCATCGGCCGGCCTGCCTTGCTGAGCCTCAGCTTGATCGGATTCACGTCCTGCGGACGGGACGCCACGAGTGCGCCCTGCAAGGCGTCCACCGCACTTTGAGGAAGAAAATCCCGGAGCCCACGCCCAATCAGCGCATCCGCGTCGAAGTCGAGGTATTTGCCGCAGTTTTGGCTGGCGTGGCGCACGGCGAGTTCTGGCTCGTGCAAGGCCAGGAGAAAGCCGTGGGGCTGAATACTGCCGGGGATGTGGATTGGCTCGCGGGCGCAATTGTCGAGGTCGACTTCCCGGAAAGCCTGCCCGGATTCACTCATGAGGATCTCCTGGTTGAAACGGCTGAGCCGGCAGCTCGGAAGGCATGCGGGCACCGGCGAAAAGCGCTGCTTCAGCTGCTTTTCCGCATTTTTTGCCCGTTTACCGCAAAGGCTGCCCGATGATCAGGAGATGGTAAGAGAACAGGGTTGTCACGGACACCGCCATGCTGGCGGGGCCGAAGAATAACATCAAGTCTCGGGAGCACCAAACGCCGGCGCCGGAGGCGCCGAAATCCGGCTCCCCCTAAAGTCAGCGGAAACTTCTATTGATGGATTGCAGCACCTTGTTGCCTGGGCAGAGCGCTTCTTCATCCAGGGCGTTCAGCGCGGTGCTGACTGTATTGAGGGTATCGTGCAGATCAGAGGGATCTTCATCGATGTACAACAGACCCGTGAGAATCTCACCGCGCTGTTCGGCCCTGTGCAGAGCTTCGAGTGCGGCGTGCCGGTTGTCCGGACGATAATCGGTCATCGGCTTCTGCAGGCGAATCACGGAGCCGTCGTGCAGCGTCACCTCCTTGGTGCTGCCCGGCTCGTACGCGGTCGTAATCTCTTCCTGCATGGGGACGAAGTCGATCGTGGCGGTTGCTTCGCAGTGCTCGCGCACGAAGTCGTAACTCTTTTTCGATCCCGGATTGTTGTTGAAGGTTACGCAGGGAGAAATCACATCGATAAAGGCGAAGCCCCGGTGACTGATCGCGGCCTTGATCAGCGGGACCAATTGCTCCTTGTCACCGGAAAAACTACGCGCGACGAAGGTGGCGCCGAGCTGCAAAGCGAGCTTGGTGAGATCAATGGGCTCGAACGGATTGTTGACACCCGCCTTGTTGACGGAATCCAGATCCGTGGTCGCTGAGGTCTGCCCTTTGGTAAGGCCATAACAGCCATTGTTTTCCAGGACGTAGAGCATGTTCAGATTTCGACGCACCACATGGCCGAACTGCCCCAGTCCAATGGAAGCGGAGTCGCCATCACCCGAAACGCCCAGATAGATCAGATCGCGATTGGCCAGATTCGCGCCGGTCGTGACCGACGGCATGCGTCCATGAACCGAGTTGAAGCCATGAGAGTTGCTGAGGAAGTAAGTGGGCGTTTTGGAGGAACAGCCAATCCCGGAAAGTTTGGCCACCCGGTGCGGTTCGATCGACAGCTCGAAACAGGCGCTGACGATGGCGCTGCTGATGGAATCATGACCACATCCGGCGCAAAGCGTGGACAGCGCGCCTTCGTAATCTTTTTCGGTAAAGCCAATCCGGTTCGTCGGTGCGTCGGGGTGGCGGAAATTCGGTCGTAGGTAGGTCATTCGGGAAGAGTCTCCAGTCGCCAGTCTACAGTCGCCAGTCGATTCACTCGGCGGCGCCTGCGCTTACGGGTTCTTTTTCTGCGACAGCATCGCGGGTCATGGTTGCGCGGATCTCGCTAACCACCTTGCTGGCCGTCAGCGGCATGCCGTCGTAATTGAGCAAAGGAATCAGCTTACCCGGCGATTCGTCCAATTCGCTCATAAGCAGAGTGCGCATCTGCGCGTCGCGGTTTTGCTCCACCACGAATACCTGTTCATGCCGGGCCAGATAAGCCTCCACTTCCGGATGGAAGGGAAATGCTTTTACTACCAGTGCATCGCCGTGCAGACCTGCATCGGCAAGGGTGTCCATTGCCTCTTCCACGGCAAACACACTCGTCCCGAACAGAATGATCCCGAACTGGGGCTTCCTGCCTTTATGCGAAGGGATGCTTACCGGTTCCGGTACCGCCGATTTTGCGGTGTCGAATTTCTTCAGCAGGCGATCCATGTTCTCCGCGTAGACGCTGCCATCTTCGGTGTAGATCGCGTATTCGTCTCGCGAGGTGCCACGGGTGAAGAAAGATCCTTTGTTTGGGTGCGTTCCGGGATAGGTGCGGTAGCAGACACCATCGCCGTCCACATCCAGGTAGCGCCCGAAGCGCTTGCCTTCGGCGGTGAGTTGGTCCAGCTGCTCTGCATCGAGCACCTTGCCACGGTCATAGCGCCGCGAATCGTCCCAGTCGAAGGGATCGCACAGGTGATCGTTCATGCCCAGGTCCAGGTCCGAGAGTACCACCACCGGCGTCTGGAAGCGGTCCGCAAGGTCGAAGGCTTGCGCGGTGAAATCGAAGCATTCCTTCGGCGTGCTGGGGAGAAGGACGATGTGTTTGGTGTCGCCGTGGGACGCATAGGCGCAGGCCAGCAGATCCGATTGCTGGGTGCGGGTTGGCATGCCCGTCGAAGGGCCTGTTCTTTGTACATCCACGAGAACAGCGGGTACTTCAGCAAAGTAGGCAAGACCGAGGAATTCGCTCATCAGCGAAATGCCCGGACCACTGGTGGCGGTAAAGGCGCGCGCACCGTTCCAGGCCGCACCGATCACCATGCCGATGGCGGAGAGTTCGTCTTCCGCCTGAATAACCGCAAACTTCTGCTTGCCGGTGCCTGCGTCGATACGCAAACGTTTGGCATATTTCTCGTAGGCTTCCACCACCGATGTTGACGGGGTAATCGGATACCATGCCGCCACCGTTGCGCCGCCGTAAATGGCGCCCAGTCCGGTCGCATCGTTGCCGCCCACCAGAATCTTGTCGCCAACCAGATCGCGACGTTCCACTTTGATCGCGAGCGGACAGTCGAAATGCTTCGCGGCGTACTGATAACCGAGTTCGAGTGCATGTACGTTTGGAGCGATCAGCTTTTCCTTGCCTTTGAATTGATCTGAGATCAAGCCCGTCAGTACTTCGAATTCGATATCCAGGAGTGCCGCCAGCGCGCCCACATAGATAATGTTCTTGAACAGCTGACGCTGGCGCGGATCGGTGTACTCCTGAAGACACATGGCCGTTAGCGGAATGCCGATGTAGTTGACATCATCACGCACCAGACGAAGGTCGAGCGGTTTGGTGGAGTCGTAGAGGAAGTATCCCCCGCTCACCACTTCGCGGACATCCTTGACCATGCTCTGCGGATTCACCGCCACCATCAGATCAACACCGTCACGACGGGCAAGATAGCCTTTTTCGCTGATGCGGACCTCATACCAGGTGGGCAGGCCCTGAATGTTTGAGGGGAAAATGTTCTTCGGGCTGACTGGCAGGCCCATCCGGAAAATGGCCTTCGCAAACAGATTGTTAGCACTGGCCGAGCCGGTGCCGTTAACGTTGGCGAACTTCACAACCAGTTCGTTCAGTGCTTGATTCGCTTTCTTTCCGCTTTGGAAGGAAGCAGAAGCGGCATTTACAACTGACATGCTTTACCCGCCTGTGTGACCCGATACAAAAATTTCTGCATATCCCAGGCGCCGGTGGGACAGCGTTCGGCGCAGAGTCCGCAATGCAGACAAACGTTTTCGTCTTTCACCATCACCCGACCGGTCGCGAGATCGTCGGAAATAAAGAGCGGCTGCTCCACGTTGCGTGCAGGGAAGGTCAAGTTCTCGCGCAGCTGACCTTCTTCAGAATTGCCGATCATGGTCAGACAATCGGTCGGACAGATGTCCACACAGGCGTCGCACTCAATACAGCGCTTCGCCTCGAAGACGGTCTGTACATCACAATTCAGGCAGCGTTCGGCCTCTTCCAGCCCAAGCTGGCGATCAAAGCCGAGCTCCACCTCGACCTTGCGATCAGCGAGCGCCTTATCGGTGGCGATCAAAGGCACCACGTGGCGCGGATCGTCCGCCACCGAACTGCTGTAGCTCCATTCGTGAACGCCCATTTTCTGACTGATCAGTGTATGTCCCGGCGCCGGACGGTCGTCAATGGCCTGCCCCATACAGTACTTGTCGATGGAAATCGCGGCCTGATGCGCCTGGGCGACGGCGGTGATGATGTTTTCCGGACCGATTGCCGCATCACCGGCAACAAAAACTTTCTTGTTGGTGGTGGCAAAAGTCCTGGTATCCACCTTGAGCATGTCCCAGTCGCCGAATTCGATACCGATATCCCGCTCGATCCAGGGGAAGCTGTTTTCCTGACCGACCGCCACCAGCACGTCGTCACAGGGAATGACCACCGGATCTTCACCAGTGGGCACCAAGGATCGCTTGCCGTTTTCGTCGTATTGCGCTTCCACTTTTTCGAAGCGCATGCCCACCAGCCTTCCGTTCTCGACGATGAACTCCTTAGGCACATGGTTGTTCAGAATCGGAATGCCTTCGTGCTCGGCATCTTCTATTTCCCAGGGCGAAGCCTTCATGGTTTCGCGCGGACTGCGCACCACAACCTTCACATCTTCACCACCGAGACGGCGAGCAGTTCGGCAGCAATCCATTGCGGTGTTGCCGCCACCCAGAACGATGACGCGTCTACCTATGCGAGTGGTATGCTCGAAGGCAACACTCGACAGCCAACTCACGCCAACGTGGATGTTGGCTGTGCATTCCTCGCTGCCGGGCAGATTCAGCTCTTTGCCCTTCGGTGCACCAGTGCCGATAAAGACCGCATCGAAGCCCTCGTCGAGAACCGCTTTCATGCTGTCGACACGTTTGCCGAGCCTCAGCTCCACCTGATCGCGAAGAATGAAATCGATCTCTTCGTTGAGCACTTTCTCCGGCAGGCGAAAGCTGGGGATCTGGCTGCGCATCATGCCCCCGGCAACCTTCTGCTCGTCGAAGAGCACGAGCTCGTAGCCAAGCGGCAGCAGGTCGCGGGCAACCGTGAGCGATGCTGGTCCGGCGCCAATCAGCGCGATGCGCTTGCCGTTGTTGTTGGAGGGGATGGCTGGGAGACGGGAGAGAATGTTGTCTTTGTTATCCGCCGCCACACGCTTCAAACGGCAAATGGCGACGGGCTCTTCACTGCCGTCCTTCCCCAGTCGGCCACGCCGACAGGCGGGCTCACAGGGCCGATCGCAGGTGCGCCCGAGAACACCGGGAAACACATTGGATTCCCAGTTGATCATGTAGGCGTCGTCGTAGCGACCCTGGGCGATGAGCCGGATATATTCGGGAACGGGGGTATGGGCGGGACAAGCGTACTGACAGTCGACAACGCGGTGGAAATATTCCGGATCCGCAGTATTGGTCACTTCCACGATAGTTCTACCACTCTGGCGATGGCTGAATCAAACAGGCCAGTCGGCAGTGAGAAGAATCAGCTGAGATAGCGAAACTTGTGGTTTCGTCTATTCGTCGCGCGCTCAGCAGTGAAAATTATAGTAGAGATAAGTTACCGTCTATTGCCGCGCTCTGAATTCGTTGGAGTATCCTCACAGCCCGTACCTGCTCGGGTTCAAAACATAGTAGCGACTGCGGGTTTGCTTGACAACAAGATGAGGTGTTTGCGCGCTTCCCTGTGCGCAAGCCGTAAAGAAGTGTATTCCGGATGTGAAGAAGTGCGGAATAGATATCCCCACCATTGATGCGGAAAGATCAGCTTCGCTGATCCAGCCAGTCGGCAATCTGCTCGGCGAAATAGGTAAGGATGAGATCGGCCCCGGCTCGCTTGAAGGCAGTCATGGTTTCCATCACGATGGCTTTCTCGTCGATCGCGCCGTTCGCGGCGGCGATCTTGATCATCGCATACTCGCCACTCACGTGATAGACCGCCAGCGGTCGGGTGGAATGTTCGCGAATGCGCGACACCACGTCGAGGTAAACCGTCGCGGGCTTCACCATCAGAATATCCGCACCTTCGATCTCATCCTGAAGCGATTCCGCCAGCGCCTCGCGGCCATTGGCCTTGTCCATCTGGTAGCTGTCGCGAGTACCTTTCAGATGCACGTCAACGGCATCCCGGAAGGGACCATAGAATGCTGACGCAAATTTGGTGGAATAGGACATCACCGGGATATGAGAAAACCCTTCGCTGTCCAGCGCTTCGCGAATGGCGGCGATCATGCCATCCATCATCCCGGAAGGCGCGATCATGTCCACGCCCGCGCGGGCGGCAACCAGCACCTGCTTCTGCAAATTTGCGAGCGTCTTGTCGTTGGTGACATCGCCCTCTTCTACCACACCGCAGTGACCATGCTCTGTGTACTCGCAGAAACAGTTGTCGCTGATCACCAGCATTTCCGGCTGCGCTTCTTTGGCGGTGCGAATGATGCGAGCCATCAAGCCATCTTCGGCCCAGGAGTCGGAACCCACCGCATCCTTGTGATGCGATACACCAAACAGCATCACGGCTTTGATGCCCTTCTTCCAGAGCCGCTGAACGAACTCGGGCAGCTCGGCTTCCGGCCAGCGATAAACACCGGGCATGGTGCCGAGCTCGACCTTGGAGTCGATCCCCTCCTCCACAAAAATCGGCAAGATCAGATCGTCCTTGGACATATGAGTCTGTCGCACAAGATCGCGAATCGCAGGCGTGCGGCGAAGACGGCGGAAGCGGAAGTCAATGGAGGACATAATTGAAACCTTGTGTTTTTATCGTAAACAAATCGACAGATCAGGCGCGCTTCCAGGTGGTTCCCTCGCGGGAATCCTCGAGAACGATACCAGCTTCCTTCAAGTGTTCGCGTATCTCATCCGCGCGTGCATAGTCCTTCGCTTTCTTCGCCGACTGACGCTCGGCAATCAGCTGCTCGACTTCATCAGCGCCGATGGCGTTGTCTGCCAGCGTGGTTTTGAACCACTGCTCGGGATCATCCTGCAGCAGCCCCATCACCTCGGCGCTAGTCAGCAGCAGCCCTTTCAGCTTCGGCTTGTCGGCAGCTTCGGCCTTGTTCAGATCCTTGGCAATCTGATGCAAGGCACTGATCGCAATGGGCGTATTCAAATCGTCAAGCAGTGCATCGAAAGCCGGGCTTATGCGAACATCCACGCTCTCGGCCTGCACGTCCTGACTGTCGCGAAGAGCAGTATACAAAGAATCGAGACTGGACCTGGCCTGATCTAACAGTTCTTTGGAAAAGTCGAGCTCGGACCGATAATGAGCACTGAGGATCGCAAAGCGCAAGACCTCGCCGCGGTAGTGCTGACGCAGATCATGAACAGTCTTCACGTTGCCCAGTGATTTGGACATCTTCTCGCCTTCCATATTGATGAAAGCATTGTGCAGCCAATAGCGAACGTACTGAGCCCCTGCGTGAGCGCAGTGACTTTGCGCCAGCTCGTTCTCGTGGTGAGGGAATATCAGATCCTTGCCGCCGCCGTGAATGTCGATAGACGGCCCCAGGTGCGATTCGATCATCACCACACATTCAGTGTGCCAGCCAGGCCGACCGCGCCCCCAGGGACTGTCCCAGCCGGGCTCTTCATCGCTGGAAGGTTTCCACAGCACGAAATCACCGGGATGCTTCTTGTACTCAGCCACATCAACCCGCGCACCGGCCAGCATATCCTCGAGATTGCGATGAGACAGCTGACCATACTCGGGCATGGACTTCACCGAAAACAGCACATGTTTTTCGGAGACGTAGGCGTGCCCTTTCTCGATCAGAGTTTCCATCATGCCGATCATTTGCGGCAGATGATCAGTCGCCTTTGGCTCTACCGTCGGCTTCAGTGTCCCAAGCGCAGCGACATCTTCATGATAGGCTTTGGTGTAGCGATCGGTGATGGTACCGATATCGGTCCCCTCTTCCTTCGCCGCCTTCATAATCTGATCATCGATATCGGTAATGTTGCGCGCATAGATTACGTTGTCGTACAACGTGCGAAGAACACGAAACAAGGTATCGAATACAACCGCAGGGCGGCCGTTGCCGATATGAATATAGTTGTACACCGTTGGCCCACACACATACATGGTCACCCGATTCGGGTCCATGGGCTCGAAGCGTTCTTTCTTTTTTGATTGTGTGTTGGTTAGGTACAACTCTTTCATTGTTTTTCCATTTTGTTGCGGGTTTTTTTGACGGTGTGGAGCTGGTGGCCTGCTGACTTGGTGCCGGTTGGCCGTTTGGGGTGGGGGTGGTCTCTTTCAAAAACGCATGAATCCATCCCTGGAGCTCCTTCGCGGGGTCCCTCCCGCGAAGGTTTTGAAAGAGACCACCCCCACCCCAAACTACATACGTGCGATTTTGAACGTTGAGTGCCTTCGTTCTTTCAGAATGCACCTAACCGCAAGCATCGACGGAGTGAAGTTCGGACCTTGGGGTATGCATTCCAGAACCTTCGCGGGAGGGACCCCGCGAAGGAGCTACAGGGATGTATTCATGCGTTTCTGGAATGCATACCCCAAGGTTCGGACTGGATCGAGGCTGCCAATCTAACTGAGCCCACCGACCCAAATCAGTCCTTGTCCGCCTTCTCCCACGTATCTTTCAGTCCAATGGTCTGATTAAACACGGGATACTCCCTGCTCCCACGCTTGCTATCCAGAATGAAATACCCTTCCCGCTCAAACTGATAATGATCGTTCAGCGTAGCCTCAGCCAAGCCAATCTCAGCCTTGCAGTTCTCAAGTATCTCCAGACTGTTCGGATTCAGTGACTCGAGAAAATCCTTTCCACCAGCACCCGGTGCCTCCTCGGTAAACAAACGGTCGTACAGACGCACCTGGCAGTTCAGGTGGCTCTTGGCATCCACCCAGTGGATCACACCCTTGGGCTTGCTGCCGTCTTCCGGGTTCTTGCCGAGTGTGCCCATGTCACAGTGGCAATGTACTTCAACAATGTTGCCCTGCTCGTCTTTGACGACTTCCTGCGCCTCGATCACATAGGCATTGCGCAGACGGACTTTTTTGCCGAGCACCAGCCGCTTGTACTTCTTGTTCGCTTCCTCGCGAAAATCATCCTGATCGATGTAAATCTCGCGAGAGAACGGCAGCGTTCTTTCACCCAGATCGTCGCGATTCGGATGGCCGGGTGCGCTCAGCTCTTCGCTCTTGTCTTCCGGATAGTTGGTCAGAACAATTTTCAGCGGACGCAGCACGCACATGGCTCGCGGCGCATTCTTGTCCAGATCATCGCGCACTGCGTATTCGAGCATGCCCACATCAGTAATGCCCAGCGAGCGAGTCACACCGGCCGCTTCACAGAAATTGCGAATCGCTCGCGGGGTATAACCGCGCCGACGCATGCCTGAAATCGTCGGCATACGCGGATCATCCCAGCTCTCCACATGACCTTCGTCCACCAACAGTTTCAGTTTGCGCTTGCTGGTGATCGTGTAGTTGGGATTCAGCCGAGAGAATTCGATCTGCACCGGTCGGCTCGGTGTCGGCAGGTTCTCGATGAACCAGTCATACAGCGGCCGGTGATCTTCAAACTCCAGCGTGCAAAGCGAATGGCTGATTCCTTCGATGGCGTCGCTCTGACCATGTGCAAAATCGTAGGAGGGATAGATAACCCATTTGTCACCGGTCTGGTGATGGCGCGCCTTTTTGATACGGTATAGCACCGGATCGCGCATGTTCATGTTCGGCGAGGCCATGTCGATTTTGGCTCGCAGGCTGCAATCGCCTTCGTTGAACTCGCCATTGCGCATTTTTTCGAACAGGCTCAGGTTTTCCTCTACTGAGCGGTCGCGCCAGGGGCTGTTTCTGCCCGGCTCGGTGAGCGTACCGCGGTATTCGCGCGCTTCTTCCGGGCTCAGATCACAAACGTAGGCCTTGCCTTCGTTGATCAGGTAGATGGCCCACTCGTGGAGCTGATCGAAGTAGTCCGAGGTGTAGCGGACCTCGCCGTTCCATTGGAAACCCAGCCATTTGATGTCTTCCTGGATCGCCTCGACGTATTCCTGCTCTTCCTTGGCCGGATTGGTGTCGTCGAAGCGCAGATTGCATTCGCCCTGGTATTTTTCCGCCAGGCCGAAATTGAGGCAAATCGATTTTGCATGACCAATGTGGAGATAGCCATTTGGCTCAGGGGGGAACCGGGTCATGACCTTGCTGATCTTGTTGTCTCGCAGATCAGCTTCAATGCGCTGCTCGATGAAATTCAACGGACGGGTACGTTCAGTCATTTTAGGGGTGGATGCTCCTGATTACAGCAGTGGATTGGCTTCAGAGCCTTCTTGAGAATCCGTCTGAAGCGCGTATTATAACCGCCTCCCATAGCGGCAAACACATCAACCGGGCAAGAATTTCCCTTCTTTCCCGCATTTGGAGTAACGAATGATCACTCTGCACACCAACAAGGGCGATATTGTCCTCGAGCTCGACTACGAAAAGGCTCCGAAGACCGCGGCCAACTTCAAGCAGTATGCCGAAGACGGCTTCTACGATGGCACCATTTTCCATCGGGTGATCCCGGGCTTTATGATCCAGGGCGGCGGCATGACTGCCGACATGCAGGAAAAGGAAACCCGCAACAGCATCGAGAACGAAGCGGACAGCGGCCTGCAGAACAAGACCGGCACCATTGCCATGGCGCGCACCATGGAGCCGCATAGCGCCACCGCTCAGTTTTTCATCAACGTGAAAGACAACGACTTCCTCAACCACAAGAGCAAGGACGTCCAGGGCTGGGGCTACTGTGTGTTCGGCAAGGTCGTGGAAGGTATGGACACAGTGCACAAGATCGAATCGGTGGACACCGGCAGCGCGGGCTTCCATCAGGATGTTCCTCGTGAACCCATCGTGATCGAAAGCGTTACCGTCACCGACTGAGATTCTTGCCTATCGGCCGAGGCATCCCCGTGATTCTGTTCATTTCCGACCTCCACCTGGATGCCTCGCGCCCTCACATCACCCGCGCGTTCTACCACTTCCTTGCCAACGAAGGCCGCCAGGCCGAACAGTTGTACATTCTCGGTGATCTCTTCGAGCTCTGGGTCGGAGATGACGATGACTCCTCCCTGGCGCTGGAAGTTCAATCAGAGCTGCGTGCTCTGGCCGGCAGCGGCACCGAGCTCTACTTCATGCACGGCAATCGCGACTTTCTGATCGGCGAGAGCTTTGCGAACTCTACCGGCGCCACTTTGTTGCCCGATCCGCATCCGCTGGAGATCGGCGGCAAGCGCGTGCTGCTGATGCACGGCGACCTGCTGTGCACCGGCGACCGCGACTATCAGGCCTTCCGCCAGCAGGTGCGTCAGCCGGAATGGATGCAGATGGTGCTGAGCAAGTCGCTGGAAGAACGCCGCGCCCTGGGCCGGCAGATCCGGCAGCAAAGCCAGTCCATGAATAGCCGCAAGGCGGAAGACATCATGGACGTGACCGCCGGGGAGGTGCAGGCGGTGATGGACCGGTTCCAGGCGACCACGCTGATCCATGGTCATACCCACCGCCCGGCCCGCCATGAGCTCCCCTCAGGCGAGCGGATCGTGCTCGGCGACTGGGAGAATGAGGGCTGGTGCCTGCGCTACGATGGGGATTGGGCTCTGAGGTCCTGGGAAATCACGGATTAACCTTCCAGCCGGGGAACCGGACTGCAGCAGAACCATCCAACACCCTGGCCTTCAGCCGCCCGGTTGAATGGTCGCCCTTCAACTCTGTTCAGGTCTCGATGAAGCAGCTACGTCTCTCTCTTTCGCCTATTGTTCTGCTCAGCTGCCTGCTGCTGTGGGCCTGCAGCCCCTCGGAACCACCGCGCACGGTGGTAAGCGCTTTCTGGGCAGCCACACTCACCGGCAACAGCCCCGTTCTCGAGCAGCTGGTTATCCCAGGTACTCTCGTGTCGGCGGATTTCAATACTGCCAGGCACCATGAGATTTTCGACAGTGTGGTTTTAGGGGAGACCCGCCGAGATGGCGACGAGGCCAGAGTGGAAACGTCGCTCGAGGGAGTCTTCTTCGGCACTCCGGGCGAGGTTCGCTTCGATACTGTGCTGGCTATTTACGAAGGCGAGTGGCGGGTGGACTACGCCGCCACCGTGAGGGAAATGATCGGTACGCTGCTCGGAGATTCGGTGGACGAAGTGGGTGAGGAAATGCTCGGCGATATCCAGATAATCGACGAAGGCATGAACGAGGCAATCCGCCAAGAGCTGAAGGCGCCGCCGACGAGCAAATGATCACCTGGCGTTCTTCTGCTCTGTCAGAGCCGGTATCAGCTCCTGCCCCACCCACTCGTTGAACCGCTTGTAAATCGCGCCTCCCGGCGAAGGCGGTGAGGTCTCGGCGGTGATCACCACCGTGGTGCCGAGCCCTGGAATCACATAAAGCATCTGGCCACCGAAACCACGCGCGGAATAGACCATCTCCCCCGACAGCTGATTGATAAACCAGCCATAACCGTAGAGATGCCCGGTATGTGGTGAGCGGCCCCGCGGCTGCCAGGAGGTCTCGATCCAAGTCTCTGGAAGTACCCGCTGGCCCTTGTAGATACCGCCACCGCGGTACATCTCCCCGAATCTGAGGAGCCCGCGCGGCGAAAGCCACATCTGGTTGCCACCCAGGTAGATGCCTTGAGGGTCCTGTGTCCAGGGCGGGATCTGCAGGTCGAGCGGTTCACCCAGCCAGTCGCGGGCCAGTTCCAGCGTGCTGCGTCCCGACGCGTCGGTCAGTGCCGCCGACAGCAGATGGCTGCTGCCGGTGGAATAAAGCATGTCGCCGCCGGGCTCGGCCACGAAGGGCCGCGTCAGTATGTGAGCGACCCAGTTCTCGCTGTTCACCCAGGCACCGTAGTAAGGGCCCGACGTGCGTCGCAGTCCTGCTTGCAAGGCCAGCAGATTACCGACGGTGATCTTTTCCACCCCGGGAGTTGCGTCCTCCGGCACACGCTCATCGAGCAGCTCCGTGATCGGTTGCTCCACTCCCCGGATGATCCCCTGCTCAATGGCCTTGCCCACCAGTGCCGAAATGATGGTTTTGGCAATAGACTTGATGTTCACCGGCTCGTCCAGCGCGGGCCCGGCAAACACTTCTTCGATCACCGACTCTCCCTCGCGGGCCACCAGCAGGCTGTGGATCCTTGGCAGACGTCGCGCGCTGGTCACGGCCGATTGCAGGCCCGCATGCGCAGGCTTGGCGTCGCTGGTTTTTGCGGTGGCCGCACTCGCGGGGTTCGCACCAGCAAGTCCGACCGCGATCAAAAACAGCGAGCAGCCGAAAGTCCCAAGGCAAAAGGCACGAAGCCTGGAGCGATCGACCGGCGAGGCCAACCATTGACTGCGACTTTTCATCTCTTGCCTCCATGCCTGTAAGTTTTACAAGGCGATCCTCCCTCACATAGAAAGGCGCCCGCATTCAGCAGGTACAAATAATGCTTTATGACGCACATGCCACCAGGCAAGTTCGATTCTCAGGGGCCTGCCTGCAGAGACGTTGAGCGAACGCAATCCACGACCACAAGCAGCGAGGAATGTATGGCAAGCGCCGTGGACGAGGAAAACCGAAGTAAAGCCGGAGCCGGGGAACCGGGGCAACGAGGACTGCGGCTCGGCACTTTCTTCGGCATCACGGTGATGCTCGACTGGACACTGTTGATCGTCGCTACGCTGATTGCCACCACTATGGCGATGGGTCCGCTGGCGCAATGGCACGACGACTGGTCGGCAGCTCTGCTCTGGCTGGTAGGCCTGGGTGCGGCCGTTCTGCTGTTCGCCTCGGTGCTGATTCACGAGTTCAGCCACGCCTTGACCGCGCGTCACTACGGTACCCGTGTGGAGCGGATTACCCTGTTCATCTTCGGCGGTATGGCGCACATGGAGGAAGAGGCAAAGCACTGGCGGGCGGAGCTGCTGATCGCCGCCGTTGGACCGGTCACCAGCATCGTGCTGGGTATTCTCTTCTTCGTCGCCGCCGGCTTTGCGGCTGACCCGGGGGCGATGGAAAACCAGTCCCCGGAAGAGGTCTTCGCCGCATTGAGTCCCTGGACCACGCTGCTGTTCTGGGCTGGCAATGTGAACATCATTCTCGCGCTGTTCAATCTGGTACCGGCTTTTCCGCTCGACGGTGGCCGCATGCTCCGGGCTGTGCTTTGGGGCAGCACCGGCAACTTCGTGCAAGCGACCCGCTGGGCAGCCAGCGGTGGTCGCTTCTTCGGCTGGGTGCTGATCACCGCGGGGATCGCCATGATTCTCGGCATTCCCGTGCCTCTTTTCGGCACCGGTCTGGTCGGCGGCCTCTGGCTGATTTTCATCGGCTGGTTTTTATCGCGCGTGGCGATGCTGAGCTATCAGGAAGCAGGCCTCAAGGATTCGCTGGCGCAGGTTCCGGTGAGCGAGATCATGCGCACCCAGTTCGACTATCTGAGCCCGCAGCACAGTGTCGATCAGCTGGTGGAGGAATATCTCCTGCCTCGTGGCCAGCGCGGCTTCCCCGTGCTGGACCAGGGTGAGCTGGTGGGAATGGTTTCCTTCGAGGACGTGCGCCGCATCCCCCGCGAGCAGTGGCCGCAGACCCGGGTCGGCAATGTCATGACCGGGCGGGAGAAACTCAAAACACTCACAGCCAACGACGACAGTTTTCATGCTCTTTCCGAGTTGTCATCCACCGGTGTCAATCAGATGCCGGTTCTCAGAGACAGGCGCGTGGTCGGCCTGCTGCAGCGCGAAGACGTGCTGCGCTGGCTGCAGCTGTACCGGCCCGGGCAGATCAGCGATGGGCTGAGCCAGGGCAGGTAGCCGCGCTTTCAAATTCGCGTCGACTCGGCGAGCAACCAGGTACAGGAGACAGGCTCATGCTTGAGCGAAAAGACAGCGAACGCCACGCAATGGTGGAGAGTCAGTTGCGCGCACGTGGCATCCACTCCCCCATGGTGCTCGAGGCAATGGACAAGGTGCATCGCGAATCCTTTCTCCCGGAGCACATGCAAGACTTGGCTTACGAGGACAGCGCACTGCCGATTGCGGAGGGACAGACGATCTCTCAGCCCTACATCGTCGGCTATATGATCGATGCGCTGCAGCTGGACGGCGGTGAGCGGGTACTGGAAGTCGGCACGGGTTCGGGTTACGGAGCTGCGGTGCTGGCGGAAATTGCCGGGCAGGTCATCACCGTCGAGCGGCACAAGGGACTGGCAGACCGGGCCCGCGACATCCTCGATCAGCTCGGCTACCACAATATCGACGTCGTCCACGGAGACGGCTCCACCGGCTGGCATCCAGGCGCTCCCTACGACGCCATTGTGGTTACCGCCGGAGGGCCGAAAATTCCCCCTGCCCTCAAGGAGCAACTGGCTGTTGGTGGCACACTGGTAATGCCGGTGGGCCAAACGGAATCCAGCCAGTCGCTGGTACGAATCACCAGGGAAAACGCTGATGATTTCCGCGAGGAGCGCCTCATCGAGGCCCACTTCGTTCCCCTGGTGGGCCAGGCCGCCTGGACCGAGCCGGGACAGCCGCAAGGCACCGGGCTTTTGACCTCCCAGGCGGCACGGGCGGAGCCTCGCTCACTCTCGGAACTGGTGGCAGAGCATGCTGAGCCCATCGACAACATGGAAACCGTTGATCTCGATCCGCTTCTCAAGCGGATCGGCGACGCGAGGGTCGTCTGCATCGGTGAAGCCAGCCACGGCACGGCGGAGTTCTATCGCTTCCGCGCCCGCATCACCAAGGAGCTGATCGAGAAAAAGGGCTTCAGCTTTGTTGCCGTCGAAGCGGACTGGCCCGACGCAAGCCGCATCGACAACTACGTTCGCCACGCCGAGGTTCCCGCGGCCAGCTGGACTGCGTTCACTCGATTTCCCACCTGGATGTGGCGAAACGCCGAAGTGCGGGAGTTCGTCGACTGGCTCCACGACTACAACCGTAACTTCGAAAGCGAAGAGTCGAAGATCGGCTTCCATGGACTGGATCTGTACAGCCTCTACACCTCCATCGGTGCTGTGCTCGGTTATCTCGACAATGTCGACCCGGCCACCGCCAAGATTGCGCGCGACCGCTATGGCTGCCTTACGCCCTGGCAGGCGGACCCGGTCCGCTACGGCCGCGCCGCTGCCTCGGGGCGCTACGGCGAATGCGAAAAACAGGTGGTCACCATGTTGGCGGAGCTGCTGCAAAAACGGCTCGAATACTCCGTACAGGATGGCGAGCGCTTTCTGGACGCGGTACAGAACGCCCGCCTTGTGGCCAACGCCGAGCGCTACTATCGCAGCATGTATGAAGGCTATAGCGACTCCTGGAATCTGCGCGACCAGCACATGTTCGACACGCTGCAGTCCCTGTTCAATCATCGCGGCGAGGGCTCCAAAGCGGTGATCTGGGCGCACAACTCTCATCTCGGAGACGCATCGAAGACGGACATGTCTGTTCGCGGCCAGCTCAACGTGGGGCAGCTGTGTCGGGAAACCTACGGCGAGGACGCCTACCTGATCGGCTTCGGCACGCACCAGGGCAAGGTGGCCGCCGCTACCGAATGGGGCGGACCGCTGGAATTCAAAACCGTGCGCCCTTCCCTTTCCGACAGCTGGGAGCGGGTCGCTCACGACTCGCAGGTGCCCGCCTTCATGCTCGGCATGCGTGAACCCGGCTCACGGGATCTGAAAGAGCAGTTGCAGCATCAGCGTCTGGAACGGGCGATCGGGGTGATTTATCGGCCCGAGAGCGAGCGGATCAGCCACTACTTCAGCGCGCGGCTCGGCCAGCAATTCGATGAATACATCTGGTTCGATGTAACACACGCGGTGACGCCGCTGGATTCGAAGATGCTCAAGGGAACACCGGAGACCTATCCGTTCGGGCTTTAACTTAAAACCGGCGCTGTTCAGGCTCCCGCCTGCTCCCGTGTGGCCCCCACCGGACCGGCGGATGCAAACAGCAGCAAGCCGGCAATGCCAGCGCTGGCCGCGAGCAGATAGGGCAAGGTGTAGGATCCGGAGAAGGAGTAAGCCAGACCCAAAGCCGCCGGACCGCAGGCGGTGCCGAGCGAGGACATCAGATTGGCCGCGGAAAAAATTTGCGCGTAGTTGCGCAAGCCGAAAGCTTCCGCAATCAGCAAGGGCTGCAGCATCAGCAGATTACCGACGCTGACCCCAAACAGGGCCAGGCCAAGAAATAGCGTTGCCACTCCCTCGGAAAGGCTCAGTACCGACAGCGAAACTACCTGGAAAACCATCATTGCAAGCGCGAAAGCGCGTATGGACATGTTCTCCACCAGCCAGCCACCGATCAGTCGACCGATGATACTGGCGATGGGCAGAATGGCGAGCGCCAGCGCAGTCTGTCCGTTTGTGATGACCTCGTTTGCCAGGCCGTATTGGTGAGCGATGCCGCCCACCTGCGCCAGCATCAGAAACACGTAGGCGAAGCAGATTCCCCAGAAAAACCGATGTCGCCGCGCTTCAGAGAAGCTTACGCCATCGGCCGGCCGTTCGCTGCCGGGCTTTTCCATCGGGCCGCCGTCCACACCCAATCCCATGCTCGCGGGGCTGGTACGAATGAACAGCCAGGTCACCGGAATCACGCCGATGATGTAGGCAAGTCCCATGACCGGTGCTGCTCCCTCCAGGCCAACGGCTTCCACAAGTGCCGCACTGGCCGGGGTAATCACGACCCCGCCGAGCGACAAACCCGTGGAGGCAATGGAGAGAGCCATCGCGCGCTTGCGGTGAAACCAACGGGCAACCAGCGTAGTGCCGGGCAGCAAACCGGAGGCGGAAAAACCAGCACCGAAAAATATGTAAACCGTGTAGAGCTGCCAGAGCGAACTCACCAAGCCCAATGAGGCGATCGCAATGCCACAGATCGTCGCACCCGCCGTGATGCACAAACGAACATCGTAGCGCGCGAGCAACTTGCCGACATAAAGTCCGCTAATTCCGCCACTGACGAAAAACAACGACACCGCCAATGAGGCCGACTCTACGGAAAAAACGTCCTTGCGAGCCAGCGCCTCGAGGATTACGGCGTGGTTATAGAAACTGAGGCCGGAAGCGAAGGTGAGCACCACCAGAATGGCGGCAACCACCTTCCAGCCGTAAAAAACCGGCAACTTCCCACTGTCACCAGCGGTGCTACTGGCTGCCCGTTCCGCGTCTGATTGATCCAGGGTACTGATACTGCTTCTCCTTCACGCCCCGTCAGTAGGTAGCCATCTTGACGCTGGTTTCAGCCAGGGTTTCACCCACCTGCTGATCACCGGCCAGCTTCACGGCCTTGATATCGATGAAATAATTGTTGCCTCGCCCGCCGGAACAGGGTGGCAGGTAAGCTCCTGCTTTGTCCCAACCAGGAGCCTGGTGGGCTTGTACAGTGAAAAAACCGTTCGGGAGGTTTTCGGTGTGGCCGGGCACCGAGGGAATTGTAACGGAACCGCTGTGTTCGCCGGATAACTTGTAAGCCACCATGCCGTGACCGCCATTGTCCATGCGTTCGAAACTGCGATCACTGAAAGCAAGCACGATCGCCTGCGTGCCTTGCGGAATGTTTTCTATTTTCACTTCCGGTGATTCCGGGTTCTGACCGCCGAAGCGCTGGCATTGCTGACCTTGCGGAATGCCATCTCCAGTCCAGGCGGGATCGGCCAGCGAAGCGCTAAGGTCTTGCGCTGTGGCCAGCGATGACAGCAAACACATCGCGCTCACCGCGATGGCTCTACTGGAAAACACACCGATACGTGCTTTTGATCCGTAACGCAACGCTTTCATAACCGACTCCTGTTGGCCGTCCTGATGAGCCGGACATCATATCACCCGGCCAGTGCGCCCGCGCGCAGAGTGAAAAAGCTTTACATGAGAACGGATGAATATCAGGCGACATCCAGGACAGGACCGCTGTGGAAGCGAAACTCAGCATCGGGCGATTCGATCAGCGTTTTCTCGCGACTGAGAAAAAACCCGACACGATCGGCAATATCGGCGCCGGCGACCTTCTCGGCGAGACTCAGATAATCCCGGAAGTGGCGGGATTCAGACTTGAGCAACGATGAATAGAACTTGCTCAGCACGGGATCAAGATGGGGAGCCAGCTTGGCGAAACGCTCGCAGGAACGGGCTTCGATAATGGCGCCGATAATCAGCGTATCCACCAATTTTTGCGGCTCATGGGTGGCAACACTTTTGCGCAACTCCGCCGCATAGCGGGATGCGCTGATCTGCCGGTAGGCAATATCGCGCTCGGCCATGATCGCGATCACTTGCTCGAAATGGCGCAACTCTTCACGGGCCAGCCGGGACATTTTGTTGAGCAGCTCGCCGTCTTCCACGTAGCGATACATCAGATTGATCGCCGTACTCGCCGCCTTTTTTTCGCAATTGGCGTGGTCGATCAGCAGCAATTCCTGATTGGCCAGGGCATTTTCGACCCAGGCATCGGGGGTTTCGCAGGGAAGGAATTCGTGAATGGTTTGGAGTGACATCAGCGAAGAGATTGGGCGCAGCCTTCGCTGCGCCCTTTACTGCTTATACGCGTTCGAGAATCATGGCAATCCCCTGCCCCACACCGATACACATGGTGCAGAGAGCGTACTTCGCCTGACGCTTGTGAAGTTCGATAGTGGCCGTGGTAACCAGGCGCGCGCCGGACATACCCAGCGGGTGACCCAGAGCGATAGCGCCGCCATTCGGGTTCAGGTATTCCGCGTCGTCGGGAATGCCGAGACCGCGGGTTACCGACAGTGCCTGCGCGGCAAACGCTTCGTTCAGCTCGATGACGTCCATCTGATCCATGGTCAGACCGGTCTTGGCCAGCAACTTCTTCACGGCTGGGACCGGGCCGTAGCCCATGATGCGCGGCTCGACGCCAGCGACCTGCATTGCCACGATACGGGCACGCGGCGTCAGGCCATGGGCTTTTGCCGCTGCTTCTGAAGCGACCAGTACCGCGCAGGCGCCGTCGTTGATGCCGGAGGCATTACCGGCGGTCACGGTGCCACCTTCTTTGCGGAAGGGAGCTTTGAGCGCTGCCAGACCTTCCAGCGTGGTATTCGCGCGGATGTGCTCGTCCTTGTCGACGATCAGCGGATCCTGCTTGCGGCGCTGGATTTCCACCGGGGTGATCTCTTCGGCGAATCGGCCGCTTTCCTGGGCGGCGGCAGCGCGCTGTTGACTGCGGTAGGCGAATGCGTCCTGATCTTCACGGGAAATGTTGTACTTCTCCGCCAGGTTCTCCGCCGTTTCCGGCATGGAATCGATGCCGTACTGGGCCTTCAGCAGCGGGTTGACGAAGCGCCAGCCCATGGTAGTGTCCTGAAGCTCGTAGTTGCGGGAGAATGGCCCCTCTCCCTTGCCCATCACATAGGGTGAACGAGTCATGGATTCCACACCGCCAGCGATGATCAGATCCATTTCACCGGTCTTGATGGCACGGGCTGCGGTACCTACCGCATCCATACCGGAGCCGCACAGGCGGTTCAGGGTTACGCCGGCCAC
Organism: Proteobacteria bacterium 005FR1; assembly: GCA_026192395.1. Classification (GTDB taxonomy): domain Bacteria; phylum Pseudomonadota; class Gammaproteobacteria; order Pseudomonadales; family Cellvibrionaceae; genus WACF01. Next base: position 462,809 of record WACF01000001.1, on the reverse strand, counting down.
GTCCACGGGCAGACCAGCCAGCAGACCGGCCATGCGAGCCACGTTGCGGTTGTCTTCACCGGCCTGGTTCACGCAGCCGAACATGATGTCTTCGATCTGGGTTTGATCCACTGAGGGATTGCGTTCCATCAAACGCTTAATGACCAGAGCCGCCAGGTCGTCGGGACGGACGGCCGCGAGGGCGCCGGCGTAGCGACCAATTGGGGTTCGGATGGCATCACAGACAAAAGCTTCAGACATGGTCAATCTCCGGGATCAAAAGAAAGTCCTTCATGCGACGGCTGGCGGGAAAACGCCCTGGGCAGACTCCCTGGTCGCGACAAGGCGGCATAGTGTATAGGAAGCCGCCGGGGCTGTTAAGGCTGGCGGCCGGTGGGGAATTCCGCCCAGCCAATGTGGTCTTAGGCGCCAGCCGGCCCTTTCGACCGTGCCGGATTCTGCAGATAACAAGCGAGAACCTATGAACACACCCATGCACCTCTTCTGTCGTATTTCGGTTTTTCTTCTTGTCTCATTTGGCGCTGTGCTCCTGACCGCCTGCAGTGGCGAGCAAGGCCCGAGCCCACGTGGAATGGAGATGGCCAGTGCGCCGGAGGCGGCACAGCGCATGGTGGCCTCGGACCGGATGGCCGCGCAGAAAGCCGAAAACCCCTATCTGGCCCTTGAGCATTATTTCCGGATCGAGCTGCCGGAGGACGCGATCCGGGAAAGATTCGAAGCGACAGTCGAGCGGTGCGCTCAGGAAAACTTCTACGGCTGCACACTGGTGGATGCCAGCCTCAATGAAGACGACTACTCCATGAGTGCCAATATCCAGGTGCGCATTCAAACTGAAGGTGTCGACCCATTGATCAGCACCGCGGCGCAAGATGGTGAAATCACCTCACAGAACTCCCGGGCGGAAGATCTCACCGAAGTGGTGACGGACGTGGACGAACGCCTGGAGATGCTGCGCTCCTACCGCGAGCGACTGCAGGCCCTGGAAGAAAGCGCCGCGGGAGATGTCGAATCACTGATCAAGGTAAATTCAGAGCTGGCCAGAATCCAGTCCGAAATCGAACAACTGCAAAGCAACCGGGATTACCTGCAAAAGCGGCTAGATCTCGATCTGCTGAACATTCATCTCTACTCGGATCGGCGGGACAACTTCCTTGCGCCGATCGAGGAAGCCTTCGACCGTTTCATCTATCACCTCGCTTCCGGTACTTCCAGCATCGTCACTGCCATTGCCTGGGCGCTGCCCTGGGCGATTGCCCTGGCGCTCATCGTGCTGGTGTTTCGCCTGCTGCGCCGCCGTCGGAAGTAAGCGAGCTCGGGTCGCTCAGCTGGGCTGGGCGGCCCGGGTTCCCGGCAGGATATAGCGCTCGTAATAGGCGCAGGAGAGCTGGTAGAAATCCTGATCGATCCGGCTTTTCAGTTCCACCAGGGAGACCTGCTGCCATTCCGGTTTCAGGCGAACCCCGAAATCCTCTAGCTTTCCAATCTGCCCTGCCCCGTGCCGCAGCAAAGCAAAGATCCAGCAATGCGCCGGCTTGTTTTCGTCGAAGGGAATCTGCTGATAGCGGATTTGCTTCAACAGCAATTCACGGTCGAGCAGATCGAACTTGCTTTGAACCACCTGGACCAGTAACTGATCCAGCCGGTCCAGCACCGCCTGGCGTTCGTCCACGCTGTAGCGATTCCAGTCGATCACCTCCTGGGCGAAACGCTTGCAACCGCGGCAAACATCGTCCCCGATTCCGGTGGAGCAGATACCAATGCAGGGGGTTCGGGGAGGTCGGGACATGGCTGGGACTTCATTCGCGGGATTTATGTTGGGTATTGTAGGCAAGCAGAGTGGCCTGTGGCCAGTTTGTGCGTGAGATGTGAGACGTGAGATGTGAGACGAAAGAGCTCCAGGCCCCGCAGTCCGTGCGGCCTCTGAGCCTGTTCGTGGCACACGCCCGTGCGCTTCTACCGCACGCGACCTCATCTCACGTCTCACATCTCCCATCTCACGTCTCCAGTCCTCGACTGGAGACTGAACACGGTCCGTTGTAGAATACGCGCCCCCAATGGGGGTGTTGTTCCGTACCCTCCCCGGTGCGGAGTCCCAGGCCTCCTGCTTCCCAGCCATCGGTGTGGGTCACCGATAGCCTCGCGGTGCAGCGATCCTGACCCTGCGAGTAACCGCAATAAACAGAAGGAAAGAGTCGTGCTTGAAGCCTATCGTAAACACGTCGCCGAGCGTGCTGCCGAGGGTGTGGTCCCCAAACCGCTGAACCCGGAACAAGTTGCTGAACTGGTTGAACTGCTGAAGAACCCACCGGCTGGCGAAGAAGAAACGCTGCTGGACCTGATTTCCAACCGCGTACCGCCCGGCGTGGACCAGGCAGCCTACGTCAAAGCGGGTTTTCTTTCCGCCATCATCAATGGCGAAGCCAGCTCTCCGCTGATTGATCGCAAGCAGGCCGTCAAGCTGCTGGGCAACATGCACGGCGGTTACAACATCGAGCCGCTGGTTAATGCCCTGGATGATGCCGAGCTGGGCGCACTGGCCGCCGAAGAACTCAAGCACACTCTGCTGATGTTCGATGCCTTCCACGACGTGGAAGAAAAAGCCAAAGCCGGTAACGCCAACGCCAAAGCAGTTCTGGAATCCTGGGCCGCCGGCGAGTGGTTCACCAAGCGCAAGGCCGTGCCGGAAAGCATCAAAACCATCGTTTTCAAAGTCACTGGTGAAACCAACACCGATGACCTCTCCCCCGCTCCCGATGCCTGGTCCCGCCCGGACATTCCGCTGCATGCCAAGGCCATGTACAAGTCGCCCCGCGAAGGCGTGACCAATGCAGAAGCGCAGATCGAAGAGCTCAAAGCCTCCGGCTACCCCGTGTCCTTCGTGGGCGACGTAGTCGGCACTGGCTCTTCCCGCAAGTCCGCCACCAACTCCGTTCTCTGGTACATCGGTGAAGACATCCCCGGCGTGCCCAACAAGCGCAGCGGCGGCATCTGCATCGGCGGCAAGGTTGCCCCCATCTTCTACAACACCATGGAAGACGCGGGTGCCCTGGTATTCGAAGCACCGGTGGACGACCTGAACATGGGCGACGTGATCGAAATCCGTCCCTATGAAGGCAAGATTCTCAACGAAGCCGGCGACGTTATCTCCGAATTCGAACTGAAGTCCCAGGTTCTGCTGGACGAAGTTCAGGCCGGTGGCCGCATCCCGCTGATCATCGGCCGCGGCCTGACCGCCAAGGCTCGCGAGTCTCTGGGTCTGGAGCCCTCCGACCTGTTCCGCAAGCCCGAGCAGCCCGCCGACACCGGCAAGGGCTACACCCTGGCCCAGAAGATGGTTGGCCGTGCCTGCGGCATGGACGGTGTTCGCCCCGGCACCTATTGCGAACCGCGCATGACCACTGTCGGCTCACAGGACACCACTGGCCCGATGACCCGCGACGAACTGCAGGATCTGGCCTGTCTCGGCTTCTCCGCCGACCTGACCATGCAATCCTTCTGTCACACCGCGGCTTATCCGAAGCCGGTGGACGTCGAAACTCAGCACACGCTGCCCGACTTCATCATGAACCGCGGTGGTGTGTCCCTGCGTCCCGGTGACGGTATCATTCACAGCTGGTTGAACCGTATGCTGCTGCCCGACACCGTGGGCACCGGCGGTGACTCTCACACCCGCTTCCCGCTGGGCATCTCCTTCCCGGCCGGTTCCGGTCTGGTGGCTTTCGCGGCCGCTACCGGCATCATGCCGCTGGACATGCCGGAATCCGTTCTGGTCCGCTTCAAGGGCGAGCGTCAGCCCGGCGTCACCCTGCGCGATCTGGTGAATGCGATTCCGCTCTACGCGATCAAGCAAGGCCTGCTCACCGTCGAGAAGAAAGGCAAGAAGAACATTTTCTCCGGCCGTATTCTCGAAGTTGAAGGTCTGCCGGATCTGAAAGTGGAGCAGGCTTTCGAAATCTCCGACGCCTCCGCGGAGCGTTCCGCCGCCGGTTGTACCATCAAGCTGGACGATGCGCCGATCAAGGAATATCTCACCTCCAACATCACCATGCTGCGCTGGATGATCGAGCAAGGCTACGGTGACGTGCGCACCCTGGAGCGTCGCGCTCGCAAGATGGAAGAGTGGCTGGCCAATCCGGAACTGATGGAAGCCGACGCGGATGCGGAATACGCCGCCGTGATCGAGATCGATCTGAACGAAATCAAAGAGCCGATCGTGGCCTGCCCGAACGACCCGGATGACGTGAAACTGCTGTCCGAAGTTGCCGGCAACAAGATCGACGAAGTGTTCATCGGTTCGTGCATGACCAACATCGGTCACTTCCGTGCCGCGGGCAAACTGCTCGAGTCTACCGACGACGAGCTGTCCACCCGCCTGTGGCTGGCGCCGCCCACCAAAATGGACGAGCATCAGCTGATGGAAGAAGGCTACTTCAGCATATTCGGCCGCAAGGGCGCGCGCATGGAAATGCCGGGATGCTCTCTGTGCATGGGTAACCAGGCGCGAGTCGCACCGAAGAGCACGGTAATCTCCACTTCCACCCGCAACTTCCCGAACCGCCTGGGCGATGGTGCCAACGTGTACCTGGGCTCCGCGGAACTGGCGGCGGTGGCAGCGGTACTGGGCAAATTGCCGACCCCGGCTGAGTATCTGGAATACGCCAACAAGATCGACAGTATGGGAAGCGACATCTATCGCTATCTCAACTTCAATGAGATCGAGGCCTTCCAGAAAGCAGCTGACGAAGGCAAGCGAATCGCGGCGGTACAGATCGAAACTGTCGCCTAAGCAAAACGAAAACGGCGGGGACCTCCCCGCCGTTTTTATTTCACCCTCTCGCAACGCAAGGACTGGCGATGTTGAGGATCCGCCAGGGAAGACCTGAAGACGCATTCGCCCTTTCCGAACTGGCCTTCCGCTCAAAAGCTTCCTGGGGTTACAGCTCTGCGTTCATGGAAGCCTGTCGAGAGGAACTCACCTACCACGAAACCGACTTCCCTTCCTACTATTTCGCTCTCGCCGAAGATCCTCTCTTAGTCGGCTTTTATTGCCTGGGCTTTCTCACCGATACCGAAACACAACTCCATAGCTTGTTCGTCGATCCCGACTATATGGGTCAGGGTTATGGGCGTGCGCTGCTGAATCACGCCAGAATCCAGGCTCGGGTTTTCGGTTCGCGATCCATTTTGATCGTGTCCGATCCTCATGCCGTGGATTTCTACAAGTCGCAGGGTGCAGCGGTCACCCTAGACATCGAAATGTCCAAATAAGGGATATCGTGCCTCTATCACGTTTGGCGCAGGGGGGAGCCCTTTTGAAAACGCATGAATACATCCCTGTAGCTCCTTCGCGGGGTCCCTCCCGCGAAGGTTTCAAAAGGGCTCCCCCCTACCCCAAACTACTTCAGTAGTTTCCAAACAAATGCGCGCTGGTTAGCTGAAAAGAAAATCTTCGTTCGAATAGGCACGGCGTGAGTTTGTCGGTGGGGTGAAGCATTCTCAAACCCTCGCCGCAGGACGCGGCGCGGGAGCTCCAGGGATGGATTCATGCGTTTTGAGAATGCTTCACCCCATCGACAAACGCGTTAAGAACTGGCCCAACCGGCTGCCGCGCCTCTAAACGCCAAAAAACTCTTGAATCGCTTCCCTTTCCCACATCGCATCCTGATAACCCAATTCCATCAGCTCATCACAAAACGATTTGGCAAACAGCAGGTAACTGGCCGCCGCCGCACCGCCGCCTCGGGCGGTTGCACCGGTGGCCCCCATGAATAAGCGCATGCTTCTAGGAAGGTAGCGGACCTTGCGGCCGGCGATTTTATCCAGCTCTCTGGAAGGAGAGATCACCAGCGTTTTCACTGGGCGCAGTTTGGTGCCGGAGTCGGTGTAGACATCCTCATCGATTCTGGCGATCAACTTGTTGATTCGCTCCAGATGCTCGAGATCGCCCTCGAGACTGTCGATGAAAGCGCTGTTCCACATATGGCCAATGATTTGAGCCATGGAAGGAGAATGGCGGGGACGCATCTTGCGCTTGTCCCAGTGAGCGGGATTGCGGTTGGTACTGACACCAATAACGAATATGCCATCGGCTCCGAGATGCAATGCAGGGCTGATCGGTGCAAGTTGCCGCATCGCGCCATCGCCGAAGTATTCACGATCAATTTTAACGGTCGGGAAAATAGTTGGGATCGCCGACGACGCCAGCAAGTGATCCACCGTCAGTTCTGCTGGCCTTCCAACCCGTCGGGCGCGGCGCCAGCCTTTCAGGTCCGGGTGGCCTTGGAAGAAGCTGACAGACTCACCCGACGTATAGCCCAGAGCCGTTACCGCCACAGCCTCCAGATCTCCCGCCGCTATGCCTTTCTCGATGTTGCTGAAACGGATGGTCTCCAGCAGGAATTCGCGCAGGGGCTGATTGTCCAGCAGCGACAGCGGCCGGTCCCGGCCAACACCCTGATTGAACAGAGAGCCCGCAAGACGAAGTGTGCTTTTGCTTAGTTCGTACCAGCCGGTTTTGAATATTCGCTCGATGGCGATATTGCCCCAGATGGTATATAGGTCGGCAACTGCTTCGCGGAAACTGCCGGTGTGAGTAGCCAACGCCAGTGCATTGATTGCACCGGCGGAGGTACCGCAGATAATTGGGAAAGGGTTGTGGGCGGAACCCGGGAGGATATCCTTGACGGCCGAAAGCACGCCCACCTGATAGGCGGCACGGGCTCCGCCGCCCGACAGAATGAGCGCGCTCTTCATAACCGTGTCGCGTCAGCCCGCCTTCTTTTGATCGAGTTCTTTCAGTTCGCGGCGCAGAATCTTGCCAACTGCAGACTTGGGCAGGCTCTCGCAAAACTCTACCGATTTAGGCACTTTATAAGCTGCCATATTCTTCCTGGCGAAATCGCGGACCTGCTCTTCGGTAAGACTTGGGTCGGAGCGAACCACGAAGGCTTTGACCACTTCGCCACTGTGTTCATCGGGTATACCAATGACACCCGCTTCCAGAATGCCGGGGTGCTCGGACAAAATGTCTTCCAACTCGTTGGGGTAAACGTTGAAGCCGGACACGAGGATCATGTCCTTCTTGCGATCGACGATGCGGATATAACCGTCATCTTCGATCATCGCCATGTCGCCGGTTCTGAACCAGCCGTCTTCACTGAGGACTTTGGCGGTTTCTTCGGGACGGTTCCAGTAGCCTTTCATCACCTGGGGACCGCGAACGCAAAGCTCTCCCACCTGGCCCTGAGGCAGAGTCTGACCTTCTTCGTCGATGACTTTTACCTCGGTGTCTTTGACCGGGGTACCCACGGTGCCCTGGCGAATTGCACCGGGGGGATTGGTACTCACCACGGGAGAGGTTTCGGTCAGGCCATACCCTTCGCTGGGGCTCACGCCAGTGACCTCAGTCCATGCCCGAGCGGCGTCCTTTGTCAGTGCCATGCCGCCTGAAGCGGTATATTTGAGATTACTGAAGTCGAGAGCTCGGAACTCCGGATTCTGAGCCAGCGCGTTAAAGAGTGTATTCAGGCCTATGAAGCCGAATACGTCTTCGCCTTTAAGTTCTTTGACGAAGCCCTTGATGTCGCGCGGGTTGGGAATCAGCAGGTTACGATTGCCATAACTGAAGATGGACATGCAGTGCACTGTGAAGGCATAGATATGGTAAAGCGGCAAAGGCGCTACCCAGGTCTGACCGCCCTCCTCCATGATTTCGTCAAGTCGCTCTGAGAGTTGCTCCTTGTTGGCTACAAGATTGGCGTGGGTGAGCATGGCGCCCTTGGCAACGCCCGTCGTGCCTCCAGTGTATTGGAGCACGGCGATATCCTGGGGGCTTCGTGCCACGGGCTTGAAGCGGTCTTCGTCGACTTTGAGCGTGTCGCGAAATGAAACCTGATTGGGAAACGAGAAATCCGGTACGCCCTTCTGAACATACTTCACAACATTGTTGATGAGGAGTCTTTTGGCGGTGGGGTGAAGGTCGGCTATTTCGGTGACGATGACCTTCTCCACATCCGTATCGGCGATCACGCTGGCCGCAGCGCTGGCGACATTTGCCAGAACTACCAGAGCCTTGGCTCCGGAATCGACCAACTGGTGCTTGACCTCCCGCGGCGTGTATAGCGGATTGGTGTTGACCACCACCAGCCCGGCCCGCAGTGCACCGAAGAGCACAATCGGGTACTGCAGAATATTGGGCAGCTGAATCGCTATCCGGTCTCCGGGCTGCAAAGAGGTTTCAGTTTGCAGATAGGCGGCAAAACGTGCGCTCAGTTCATCCACGTCGCCGAACGTCAGCGTGTGCCCGAGACAGGTAAAAGCGCGATTGTTCTTGTACTTCTTAACGCTCTCGTCGATTACATCCACTACCGTGGCATTTTCCCCCAGCATCGCCTGTCTCCACTTCTTTCGATTTGTTGGTTTAGTTTGAATCCCTGCTTTCTTTCGTATCCTTTTTCCTTTCCTCTTCCCTTCTTTGTCCCGGCCCTTCTCTTCTCACGTTGAGCCGGTGTTCCTATTCGTCTTCGTTTTCGTCGTCACGGCGAGATGAGCGCTCGCGACGATTTTGGATTGCCCGCAGACCCCAGGCTGCGAAAAAGGCAGCGGCCATGAGCACGATAAGCAGGATGAAAATGGCGAGCAGCTGTTCCAGCAATTGTGCTGTTTCCACATCGAAGCTGCTCATCAACAGGGCAATCACCGAAACCCCGGCAAGGATTACAGCGGCGATGATGACGTAGCGGGTGGTTCGCTTTGATCCGAACATAATTGTTCCGCTCCACTTTTCGTTCTCTTCTATGAGCGTCTGAGGAGACTGACGTTCCCCGCCAGTCGGAGCTGCGCCGCTACTAGAAGCCCATGACATTCTCGCGAGTCCACTCGCACTGCACCTTGATATCGCTAGCGCCCGGGATATGACTGTCCGACAGAGAGGTCCAGTTGAAGGTGTGGATGCCACTCAGTTCCGTTTCCAGGTGAACGGTAGCGGATACCCAGTACATCTTGCGAAGCAGCGCTTCGAAACTGGCGATCCATTGATCCCACTCGTATTCAACCGCGCGATAGGAGGCGCCGAAATGCATGACTTCAGTGTGATACTGCCCGCCGATGTCTTCCAGCCGTGGAATCGAAAACATCTCCTGGCTGAGAAACAACCAATCCTCGCCACTGGGCAGGGACAGCATCGCTTCGCGGTTGACCCGCCGCCGCTCGAGTCGGTCGTGATCGCCGGCGACATCCTTGATACAGCCGTAGACGATCGATTCCTGATCCATATTGTTCATCTAAACGCGCCTAAAACGGCCACCAGCCGGAATCATTCAGCTCTTCCTCACAGGTTTGGAGCTGCTGCGTGTAGCGAACGGTACGTGCAGAGACCTTCTTCGCCACGGCCTTTAGCCAGTCCTTGTTTCTGAACGTGCGCCGCTCGAAGCCTCCGTGGCCCTCGTGGTAGGCGAGGTACAAATGGTAGGCATCATTCGCGGCGATCTTGTTGCGCCGTCGGCTTTCGGCATTGTACCAGCCGATAAAATCGACCGCATCTGCGAAATCGTCACGATCCGCCCAGCCGTTTCCGGTCGAACTGCGATACCACTCCCAGGTGGTGTCCTTTGCCTGAGGGTAGCCGTAAGCGGAGCTGAGGCGAGGCCCGGGGATTATCCAGAGAAAACGACGGCGCGGCGGGCGCGCTTTGGCGTGAAAGCGCGACTCCTGATGGATGAAGGCCATGGTCACCGGGATCGGGGTGCCCCAGCGTCCCTGGGCTTCCTTGGCATCTTCGTACCAGCTGCCCTTTTCTTCGAAGATATGGCAGACATTGTCGGCGGAACTGGGCGGCGTGGTTGCACAGCCGACGGCCAGAAAGCTGACGGTCACCAGCAGCAGACACGGTTTCAGTCGCATGTTGTATCCCCAATGCAATCATCCCTGGTTTGCATGCTTTTTTTATTGGGCGCTTTCGGGTTTCTCCAGCAGCGCCAAAAAATCCTTCTCATTCAGTATCGTGATTCCGAGCTGTTCGGCCCTGGCCAGCTTTGAGCCGGCGCCTGGACCGGCAACAACGGCGTGAGTCTTCTTGGAAACGCTGCCCGCTACCGTTGCCCCCAACTGCTGCAGCTTCTCCTTTGCATCATCGCGGGACATGCTCTCAAGCGTTCCAGTGATGACGTATGTGAGCCCGGCCAGCGGTTGATCCCCTTCGCCGGCGGTGTTTTCGCCCGGCGTGAATTCGTCCCAGTGTACACCCGCGTTCTGCAGGGAGCGGATTCCCTCGCGGGTTTCCGACTGTTGAAAAAATTCCTCCACAAAGTGCGCGACGACCGGGCCGATGTCTTTCACTTGCTGCAGGCGTCCCTGATCGGCCTTCATCAGATCGTCAAGATTACCGAATTCCGCCGCCAGATTCCGTGCAGTGGTCTCACCCACCTCTCGAATACCGAGCGCGTAAAGAAAACGTGGCAGCGTGGTGGATTTGCTGCTTTCAATTGCCTTCACCAGCTTTTCCGCGGATTTCTTGCCCATGCGTTCAAGGCCCGCGAGGGTCTCCGCATCCAGCCGATAGATATCCGCTACCGAATGTACGAGGCTCTGGTCTACCAGCTGTTCCACCAGTTTGTCGCCGAGCCCGTCGATGTCCATGGCCCGCCGCGACGCAAAATGGCGGATGGCCTCCTTACGCTGGGCTTCGCAGACGAGCCCGCCCGTGCAACGGGCCACTGCTTCGCCCGGCATTGCCTCCACTGGCGATCCACAGACGGGGCAGTCGCTGGGAAACACGATCTGGATGGTTTCCGCCGGCCGCTTCGACATGACCACCGAAACGATTTGCGGGATCACGTCGCCGGCTCTGCGCACGATCACCGTATCCCCGATCTGCACCCCAAGACGATTGATTTCATCCTGGTTATGAAGTGTGGCGTTGGACACCGTTACTCCGCCGACGAAAACCGGCTCGAGGCGCGCGACAGGTGTCACCGCCCCAGTACGGCCCACCTGGAATTCCACGTTTATCAGGCGGGTCATCTCTTCCTGGGCCGGAAACTTGCGGGCGATGGCCCAGCGCGGTGCGCGGGATACGAAACCGAGCTGCCGCTGCAAATCGATGCGGTTTACCTTGTAGACAATACCGTCGATGTCGTACTCGAGATCGGCCCGTACTTGCTCCAAATCTTTATAGTATTCGAGGCAGCCCGCAAGGTTCTTCACCACCGCCAGCTTGTCACTGATCCGCACGCCCCACTGCTGCAGCCTGCGCAGGATTTCACTGTGGCGGTCGGGCAGGTTGCCTTCCCTCACCAGCCCGACGCCGTAGGCGCAAAACTCCAGCCGGCGGTTGGCGGTGATCCGCGAATCCAGCTGCCGCAAGCTGCCGGCGGCCGCATTGCGCGGATTCATAAAGGTTTTCTGGTCGTGCTTTCGCGCATATTCGTTGAGCGAATTGAAACTGGCCTTCGGCATGTAGACTTCGCCGCGCACTTCCAATGTCGCCGGGAAGCCCTTGCCACGTAAACGCAGCGGGACGGAGGGAATAGTCCGTACGTTCTGGCTGATATCCTCACCGGTTTCACCGTCGCCGCGGGTGGCGCCGCGCACGAAAACGCCATCTTCATAGAGCAGACTGATGGCAATGCCATCGAGTTTTGGCTCGCAAGCGAATTCGATATCTTCAGTACTTTTCAAACGCTCCGAGAGTCTCCGGTTGAAGTCGGCGATCTCCTCGTCGGAAAAGGCGTTGTCCAGCGAAAGCATGGGCATCTCATGCTTCACTGTCGAGAATGCGGAGAGTGGAGCGGCACCGACCCGCTGGGTGGGAGAATCGGGAACGATTAGCGCGGGATGTTCCGCCTCAAGCCTCTTCAGCTCGTTCATCAGGCGGTCGTACTCGACGTCCGGGATGTCCGGCGCGTCGAGTACGTAGTAGCGATAGTTGTGGTCGTTGATCTGCTCGCGCAGTTCGGCGATGCTTTGCTTGATTTCCGGAGTGACGGATTTCGCGTTCACCGGCGACCTCTGTGGCGATATTTACGTCGGATTTTCAGTCGTGCCGAGACAGCCGTTTGCGCTCGAATTCTTTGATGCGACTGCGATAATGCTCGATCGTCTGAGCGGTCAGGACACTTCGATTCTCATCCTTCAGCTCACCCCCGAGTCGGCTGGCGATACTCTTGGCAGTTTTCAGCATGTTTTCGAACGCTTCGCTGCTATCGGCCTCGACCGGAAGTGCGAGAAACAGGCTAACACCCGGTGTCGTGAAGTCGTCTTTCATACTGGCCAGGTCGAACGTGCCGGGCACCACGATGTTGGCCATGCTGTAGAGCACGCCGCCACCGCCATTGAGCGAATCGTGATGATGGAAGATGTTCATGCTGCCGAACCGCATACCCCGTTCCAGCACGGTTTCCAGCAGTACATCGCCGCGAAATCGCTGCCCTTTCGGCGCCATCACGTTGATGACGAGGACATCTTCCGGCTCGCGTAAGGACTCTTCCTGATCTTCTTCGCCCTCTCCGTTCTCTCCAAAACCGGATTCCCCCTCGTCGAGATCTTCGTCATCAGGATAATCGTCGGATTCGTATTCGCTTTGAGGAGATCCCAGCTCGGTTTCGTCCGGGGCGAAATTATCGGCCTGCGCGTCCCGTTCAGCGAATGCAGTCGGCGCGGATTCGACCGGCGAGCCGAAATAGGCTTCGTCGCTGATCTCATCTTCCAGCGCTTGCTGCGGCTCCATGGAGAGCTGCGGTTCAATGCGGTCGCCATCATCAAACAGCGGATCCTCATCGAGTAGTTCCTCCTGCACCGCAGCCGTTTTTTTACGCTTCAATGCAGACGGTTTTTCCATTCGGGGATTGTTGCGCGCTTGCTCGCGCTGCTCGTCCTGTTCCATTTCCATCAGGGTGGGAACATGCTCGTCCAGGTTCAGGGCAACCTGCTGGGGAATACGATTGGGTCGGCCGAGGCGGCGCTTTTTCTGTTCGCGTTCTTCGCGGATTTTGCGGTACAGCTGCTGGGCATCGTCCGATTTGCGCACGTTTACTACGCGCGCGCCACCATTGGGCAGCTCGCTGCCATACTCATCGCCATCACCCGCGACAACGGTCCGCCGCTTGCCTTTGGCCATGCGGATCTTGCCGCGACGTGCCTGACGCATGCGCCGCAGGCCATCCAGCACGACGGCCAGAATCAGCAAGGCGATAATGACGGTTAACGACTCACGCATAACGTTTTCCAGCCAATTTCTTCGAGCAAAGGTTCAATCAGGCACGATTCAAATTGAACAAATTGTTGTTATACAGCCGCCAGTTCCGCCGCCTCGTCCACATCCACGGTTACCAAACGCGAAACGCCCGGTTCGTGCATGGTGACCCCCATCAACTGGTGGGCGATCTCCATGGAGATCTTGTTGTGGGTGATGTAGATGAACTGTACGTTCTGTGACATGTCGGCGACGAGCTGCGCATAACGGCCCACGTTGGCGTCGTCCAGCGGCGCGTCCACTTCGTCGAGCATACAGAAAGGCGCGGGATTCAACCGGAAAATCGAGAATACCAGGGCCAGCGCCGTCAACGCCTTTTCACCACCGGACAGCAGGTGAATGGTGCTGTTACGCTTGCCGGGCGGACGTGCCATGATGGTGATGCCGGTATCGAGCATGTCATCGCCGGTCAGCTCAAGGTACGCGCTGCCGCCGCCGAAGACTTTCGGGAACAGCTCCTGCAGACCGGAGTTGACTTGCTCAAAGGTTTCCTTGAAGCGGTTGCGCGTCTCGTTGTCGATTCGGCGAATCGCTTCCTGCAGGGTGTCCAACGCTTCCTGAAGATCGGCGTTCTGCGCGTCCAGATAGGTCTTGCGTTCCTGCTCCACCTTGTACTCGTCGATGGCCGCGAGGTTGATCGGGCCGAGACGGCTGATGCGGCTGGCGATCTGCTCGAGCTCCTGGGTAATCTCGTCCACGCTCAGCTGGGTGTCCATCTCCGCCAGCACTTGGTCCAGCTGGTAATCTTCCTGCTGCAGTTGCTGCTCGCTGTTCTGCCGCTGTACGTGGAAGGTCTGCGCTTCGATGCGGGCTTTCTCCAACACTTCGCGAACCGACTGCAGATCCTGCTCGATTCGGGAGCGGGCACGCTCGGCTTCGCGCAGTTCGTGATCCACTCCTTCCATCGCTTGGCGGGCGGTCGTCAGTTCACCTTCCACTGAGAGACGGCGATCAAGCAGCTCCGTCAGCTCAAGCTTGTTGCTTTCCAGCGGCTCGATCAGTTCCTCGATTGTGGCCTGCAGCATTTCCCGTCGTTCGAGCAAGCGGGTTGACTGCTGCTCGAGACGTTCGATGCCCTGCTTGGTGGATTCCAGCTGAGTCTTCAAGGACTGGAAGCGCATCGCCAATTCGTGACTGCGATCCTTGTCGTGACGCGCTTTCTGCCGGGCGTTGTCCAGAGTCGAACGGAACTGATCGCGCTGGTTCATCAAGCGCTCGCGCTCGATATTGTTGGTCTCCATCGCCTCGATGGCGTCAGACAGCAAGTGACGCGCCTCGGCGAGGTGCTCGCCTTCCATCTTCATCTGCGCTTCGGCCTCGCGAATCTCGCTGGCGGCGCGCTGATGTCGGTTATGTGATTCTTCAATGCGGACTTTCTTGGCAGACAAGCTTGACTGCAGCTCACTGATTTTGCGGTTTTCCGTTTCAATCGCCGAACGCAGCTGTGCCTGTTGGCCTTCCACTGACTTCAATTCGGATTGAAGGCTATCGCTCTCTTCCTGCAGCTCGCCAATGCGCGACTCCGCTGTGGCAATACGCTCGTCCAGGCTTTCCAGTTCCTGCTGCCGCTCGAGAATGCCGGAGGCTGCGTCTTTGCCTTTGGCGACGCGCAGCCAGCTCGCGCCGAGCCAGATGCCGTCGCGGGTAACGACTGATTCACCAGCCTGCAGCTGCGAGCGCAATTGCAGCGCCGCGCCAAGATCTTCCGCCAGGTAAACGCCGTCGAGCAGCCCGTTCACGCTCACTGCGCTATTGACCTTATCGACCAGCCTCGGCGCTTTGCTGTGATCGCCGGAGGCCGGGTTCGCTTGAGTATCCAGCAGCACTACGGTGCCCTGCTGCAGATTACCGAGTACGGAAGTCAGCGGATCGAGGCCCTCGATGCAAACCGCCTGCAGCGAATCGCCGAGCACGGTTTCGACGGCGGTATCCCAGCCATCGCTAACCTGAATTTTTTCCGCCAGGCGCGGATTGCCGCCGATCCCCTGCTGCTCCAGCCACTTGGTCACGTCCTTGCTGGTCTCCGCCATGGCGGCTTGCTGCAAGGCTTCCAGAGAGGCATGGCGACCGCGCATTTGCTGCAATGCGCTTCGCTCCTGATCGAGCTGCTTTTGGTTTTCGCGGCTGCGTTCACGAATCAGCTCGAGTTTTTCCACCAGGCCGTCGAGTTCTTCGCGTTTTTGCTCGACCACCATGTCAAGTTCGGCGATTTCTTCTTTGAGCTCGTCGAGGTTGTCATCACTAACCTGTTCGGCCAGCTGTGCCTGCTCCTTGCGCAACCGCTCGATGCGCTCGAGAAGGCGAACCTGGACTTGCTCGATGTGACGAATGCGCGACTGCTGCACTTCCGCATCCTGTTGCGGTTTGGCAGCGCTCTGGTTGAAGCTGTCCCACTCGGTCTGCCAGGTCTGCATGGCGCCTTCCGCTTCCAGCAGGGCCTCGGTGGAGATGCTTTCGGTCGCTTTCACTTCGCTCAGCTGCGGTTCGACCTCCAGCAGTTCCATCTGCCAGGCTTCCGCTTTTTGTTTGTCGGATGCCAGGCTTTCTTCCGCTTCGCGCAGTTCGCGGTTGCTGTTGTCCAGATCGATGCGCAATTGCTGACTGCGTTCTTCCGCATGGTGGATGCTCTGCTCCACCCGGGCAATGTCGGAGCCGGCCGCATAGTAACGGCCTTGCACTTCGTTGAACTTGTCGTTCAGTTCGGTGTGCTGGCTGCGCAGCTTTTCGATCGCTGTATTGCGGTTGACCCGGTCAGTGACCAGCGATTCAATCTTCAATTCCAGTTCGGTGATCTGGTCTTTGTTGTTCTTCGCTTTTTCATCCAGATCGCGAATGCGCATGGCGAGCTGCTGAGCTCTCAGCCAGCGCTCTTCTTTCTTGAACTCGGTATATTTTTCGGCGGCTTTTGACTGACGTTCAAGCCGGCTCAATTGGCGCTCCAGCTCCTCGCGGATGTCCGTCAGACGCTCGAGGTTTTCCAGCGTGCGGTGAATACGGTTTTCGGTATCGCGGCGGCGCTCCTTGTATTTGGAGATGCCGGCGGCCTCTTCGATGGTGTTGCGCAGGTCATCGGGCTTGGCCTCGATCAGGTTCGAGATCATGCCCTGCTCGATGATGGCGTAGCTGCGGGGCCCGAGGCCGGTGCCGAGAAAGATGTCGGTGATGTCCTTGCGGCGGCATTTGGCGCCGTTCAGGAAGTAGCTGTTCTGGGCGTCGCGGGTCACTTTCCGCTTGACCGAGATCTCCGTGAAGCTCGCATACTCTCCGACGATGGTGCCGTCGCTGTTGTCGAAAATCAGCTCGATGGAGGCCTGGCCCACCGGCTTGCGGCCGCCGGAACCGTTGAAGATGACGTCAGTCATGGACTCGCCGCGCAGGTGCTTGGCGGAGGACTCCCCCATTACCCAGCGCACGGCGTCAATGATGTTGGACTTGCCGCAGCCATTGGGTCCGACTACCGCGCAGAGATTGCTCGGAAAGGTGACCGTCGTGGGATCGACAAAGGATTTGAACCCGGCCAGCTTGATGGATTTTAGCCGCATAGAATTACTTTCACTTCAATCTGTAACTTCTTGGTTTTTGGAATATTTATTCGGGCTTTGTATTCAGTTTCGGTATGGATGGGGCAAGGCTGGACCAGCGGTGGGGCCGGAATGTCCTTTTTTCCTGAAGGGCGGAATTCTACACATTTGACCGGTCCATTACACTCGAAAATGGCGGCCAAATGTCCAGAGTCTCTCAGGGGATCTGCGAGTCAATTAGCAGTTGAACGGACTCGTCAGTCTTGGCGGAGTCGATGGGACCGGCAGTGGCCTGCCAGTCGCCCGGACGGGCATCGGCGAGACCAGATGATGATATTCGCGCCACCACCTCCAGCTGCGGGAAGCGGCTCATGGTCATCCCGGGAACCATGCTCATGGAATCGTTCAGCTCCACGGTGGCGGGCAGATCGGCGACGGTGAGTTGTTTCATGGCCAAGGGCATTTTGGCACCCTGCCAGGCACGAGCGTAGACGAAGACCTTGTCACCGGGCTCGGCCTCCACCCGATCAGCCAGGCTGATATTGACTCTCAGTGACTCGCCTGCCGCCTCTTCACTCGCGGCTGGCTCGCCGGCAAGATCCGAAACAGCCTCTCCGCCCTGACCCAAGTGGCGCCGCGCTTCAGCAATCGCCCGCTGCCAGGTCTCCTGGCGCGGATCATTGGGTTGCAGTCGGCCCATGCCGCGCTGCCAATAGTCGATGGCCAGTTGATATTTGCCTGACTGGTAGGCACCAATTCCGGCAAAGCCGAGCAGGTCCGTGTTGGCCGGATCCATCTCGAGCGCACGGTCGAACACTTGCTGAACCTCCGGCGTAAATCGGTTGCCAGCCGCCATGAACAGCACCTGGGCCATTTCCCCCACCACTTGCGGAGAGTTGGGCTGTCGCTCGAGGATGTAGCGATAGGATTCGAGGGCGGTGCGGAAATCGCCCAACTCCACGGCGGTGCGGGCCAACAGGAATCGATTGTTGAGATTCTCCGGCTCTTCCTGAAGACGATCTTGCAGCTTGTCGAAGAGTTTCTCACTGGTTGCGCGCAGAACTTCCGGTCCGGCACTTCGCTGTTGCTGACGCAGCAGCTGGGTGCTCAGTTGTTGTATCTCCCAGTCATCAGCAGCGCCCCACTCGTCATACAGGAAAAACGCAATGGCGGGGACCAGGATCGCCACGGCAGCCACCACCCAGATCGCATGGCCGAACCGCCCCCGGGAACTGGTCGCTGCATCAATCGCATTATCCTGCTGATGCAAGGCATCGAGTTCTTGTTTCAGTTTCGCAAACTGATTTTCGCTCAGCTCGCCGGCGTCGCGTTGCTGCGTCAATTCGCCCAGCTGCTCTTCATAGACAGCGTCGTTGAAGGCCAACCGTTGTGCCACGTCGCTCGGGGCAGCTTCGTCGACCTTCGACGTCCTTCGGAACAATAGCGGCCAGGCAATGAAGACGGCGGCCAGCAAAGCCAGGAGCAGAAACCAAAAACTGAAAGCCATAGTGTTTGTCTTGTTCCGAAGCACCGATTCGCGGCAAATGGAACCGGAGCGAGATGGTCAGAAAGAGAATTGGATTGTTATTCGATTTCCGGCGGCTGACGCTTGTAAAGCACCCAGCCAAATACGCCGAGTCCGACGAGGATCAGCGCCGCCGGCCCGAGCCATAGCAGATAGGTGTTGGCCTGGAACTTCGGCTTATATAGGACGAAGTCCCCATAGCGCGAGACCATGAAGTCGATAATCTCCTGATCGCTTTTTCCTTCGATGATCAGCCGGTGCAATTCACGTTTGAGATCCTGTGAAATCATCGAGTCCGAACCCGCCAGGTTCTGACTCTGGCATTTCGGGCAACGCAACTCGTAGGTGAAGCGCTTGAAACGCTCGCGCTGCTCTTCGGTCTCGAACTCGTAAACATCGGTTGCCGCCACTGCTCCAAGCGAGGTAAGCAGCATGAGCGGTAGCAGCAATCGAGAAAGTATTCGCAGGCAATGACGCATAGGCTTAATTCAGTTTCTCGATGATGGGAAGAAAATCCTGTTGCCAGACGCGCTCATCCAACACGCTGGTTTTGCGCTGCAATACAGTCCCGTTCTCATCCACCAGAAATGTTTCGGGATAACCGTAAACACCCATGTCGAGAGCCAGCTTGCCTTCCGGATCGAAGATACTGAACTGATAGGGATCGCCCCGCTCATCCAGCCATTCGCGCGCAAGATCAAGCTCGTCTTTCGCATTCACACCGAAGATAGGGATCCCCTGCTCCGCCAGCTTGACCAGAAACGGATGCTCCTGACGGCAGGGGCCGCACCATGTGGCCCAGACATTGATCAGCGCGAACTTGTGCCCCTTCAGATCGTCACGCGTCACGATCTGCTCCGGCTCCTTCACAGTGCCGAGCTGAAAAGCCGGCACTTGTCTGCCAATCAAGGCAGATGGCAGCTCGGTAGGATCCATTTTCAGGCCGTGCCAGAATAGAACGGCGAGGCCAGCGAAAATGACGAGCGGAATAAAAAGTTTCAGTCGTTTCATTTAGGTCGCCTGAACGGGTTTTCCAGTGGTCGTCGCGCGCTTGCGGCCCGCGAGTGCATCGGCACTCGCCCTGGCCAGCCGGTAGCGCTTATCAAACAGGGCCATAAAGCCGCCGGCGGACATCAGGACGATCCCCATCCAGAGCCATAGAATGAACGGCTTGACGTAGACAGTGATAACCCAGCCGCCTGCGGACTGCGGCTCGGTTGCCTCGCCGAGCGACACGTAGAGATCCCGCCACAAGTTGCCCTCCACCGCCGCCTCTGTCGTTACCATCGCGCCGGACATATAGAAGCGTTTCTGCGGCTCCAGCCTGGCCAATAGCTCACCATCCTGGCTCACCTGAATATGTCCTTGCTGAGCGACGTAGTTGGGTCCCCGGATCTCCTCAACGCCGTCGAAGCTCCAGGTATAACCAAATAGCTCCTTGCTGCCATCGGGCATCAGAATCAGGTTACGCTCCTCGGAGTAGACCGACGTCAGGCCTGCGCCAAGTGAAAACACCGCCACGCCCAAATGTGCCACCACCATGCTGTAGTAGCCCATCTTCAGCTGTCGCATGCCCGCCCAGAGAGAAGGCGCGTTGCGTGTTTGCCGCAGCAGCGAACTGATAGTCGTCGCTATGATCCAGACCACCACGAAGATCGTGACCGCGCCACCAATTCGGTGCCCATCGCTGTAAAGCAAGGGGAAAATAACCGCGGCGATCAGACTTATCACCACCGGCCACTTCAGGTATTTGCGGTAAATCTCGGAGGAGGTCTGCTTCCATTGCGACAGGGAACTTGCGCCCATCAACAACAGAATCGGCACAGTCAGCAGCACCCAGAAGAAATTGAAGTAAGGCGCACCGACGGAGACTTTGCCCCAGCCAAAACCATCGGAAATCATCGGATAGATGGTCCCCAACAACACTGTGGCCATCAGGATGGTCAGCAGAATGTTGTTGGACAGCATGAAGGTTTCCCGCGAGGAGATACGGAAAGCTGAAAGACTGGTCACATTGGGCGCTTTCAGTGCGTAAAGCAGAAGTGAGAAGAACGCCAGCACCACGATGTACATCAGCAGGAAGGCCCCGCGCTCGGGATCGTTGGCGAAGGCATGGACCGAATTTACCACGCCGGAACGAGTGATGAAGGTACCAAAGAGAACCAGACAGTAGGTGGCGATCGCCAGCAGGATCGTCCAGGTTTTGAACAGCCCTCGTTTTTCAGTCACCGCCAGCGAATGCACCAGTGCAGTCCCGGTCAGCCAGGGGATCAGTGAGTTGTTTTCAGTCGGATCCCAGCCCCACCAGAAGCCCCAGCCCAACTCGTAATAGGCCCACCAGCTGCCGAGGCCGATACCCAGCGTCAGGAAGGCCCAGGCGACGTTGACCCAAGGCCGCGACCAACGCGCCCAGGCACTGTCCAGATGACCGGAAAGCAGGGCGGTGATTGCAAAGGCAAAGGCCACCGAGAAACCGCTGTAGCCGATGTACAACATGGGCGGGTGAATAATGAAACCCCAGTGTTGGAGCAAGGGGTTGAGATCACTGCCCTCGGCGGGACTGCCTGGAAGGATTCGCTCGAAGGGGTTGGAGGTCACCACGGTGAATAGCAGGATGCCGACCACCGTCATACCCATCACTGCGATGACCCGCGCATGAATCTGGGCCGGCAGACTTCGGGCAAAAAGAGTAACCGCCAACAGCCACGACGCCATGGTGAGTCCCCAGAGCAAGAGGGAGCCCTCGTGTCCGCCCCAAGTGGCGGTCAGCTTGTAAACCATTGGCAGCAGAGAGTTCGAGTTCGACGCCACGTAGGCCACCGAAAAGTCGCTCTGCACAAAGGACCACACCAGACAAAGGAAGGAGATCAGCGAAAAAACGAACAGCCCGACCGCCATGGAGCGACCGGACTGCATCATCGTTGTGCTATTGACGTAGCTGCCCAGCATCGGCACTACCGAGATGCCGACAGCCAGACAGAGACTGATAAGAAGAGCGAAATGCCCGAGCTCAGGTACCATAGTCGAGACCTTTGCAGGTTTTTACATGATCGGCCGTATTCAGATTGTCGGCGACTTCCGGCGGCATATAGGTTTCGTCGTGCTTGGCGAGCACCTGGGTGGCGACAAAAACGCCGTCACCATTGAGTTTGCCCGTGAGAACTGCAGACTCCCCTTCGCCGAACAGGTCCGGCAGAATCACATCAGTGGTAACGGCGAGATTCGCTATCCCGTCGGTGACGATGAAGTTCTTGGTCATGCTGTTTTCGATCCGCTTGATGCTGCCAGGCAGCACGCAGCCACCGGCGCGAATCTGCTTGTCCACGGGGGCTTGACCGGCGACGATCTTGGATGGTGGATAGAAAAGGTCGATGTTCTCGCGCAGGGCGAAACCGAACAATGCTGCCGCGGCACCGGCAAAGAACACCAGAAACAGGACAAAGATGAGACGCTGCTTTCGAACGGGATGCATGACTGAATTGCCTCAAAAAACCTTCTGAAACGCGACGGCTTAGCCGCTTTCGAGTTCACCACTACGAGCCGCCGCCATGCGTCGCTCGAGACGCTTCTGCTGACGGATAAACTGACGGACGCGGATGTCGGGGGCGAATGCCAGGTATAGCATCAACGCAAAGGTGACGGCGAAACAAGCCCACACGTAAGCGCCATGACCGTTCATCGCCAGGAATTCGCCGAAAGATTCAAACTGAAAGTCCATGGTCGTGCTACACCGCCCTGTTGGAGGAAACGAGATCTTTGACCCACTGGGTCCGATATTCCCGATGCAGTACTTCCGCCCGCACGCTCTTGAGCAGCGCGTAGGCGTAGAAACAGTAGAACCCGGCAATCATCACCATCAGCGGATAAAGCATCGAGGGGTGCATGGATGTTCCCCCTGTGAACTTGATGGTCGCGCCCTGATGGAGGCTGTTCCACCAATACACCGATCCATACATGATGGGGATGTTTACGGTTCCCACAATGGCGAGAATGGCACTGAAGCGATCCGCCATCTGCTGATTCTGATAGCTCGCCTGCAGCGCAATCACGCCAAGATAAAGGAAGAACAACAACATGGTTGAGGCGATTCGCGGATCGCGCCATTCGAACCAGGTGCCCCAGGTGGGCTTACCCCAGACCGCACCGGTAAACAGGGCCAGGAAAGTGAGAACCGCCCCAATGGGCGCCGCCGATTTCATCACCATGTCGGCAAGTTTCATCTTCCAGATCAGGCCAATCGCTCCGCTGATGGCCATGATGTAATAGCCAGCCATGGAGAGGAAAGCCAGAGGAAGATGGATATAGATGATCCGGTAGGAGTTACCCTGAAGGCGCTCGACAGGCGCGAAGCCCAGGCCCCAGAGGGTGCCCACGGCCAGCAGGATCAGCGCCGCCAAACCGAGCCAGAAGACCCAGGGGCCGGTCTTTTCGTAAAACCAGCGCGGCGAGCCCAATCTGTGAAACCATTGCCAACCCACGTGGCACTCTCCTCATCGATACGGTGTTGCTGCCTGGGATTGCCTCCTGCCCCACTTCGCGACGAATCCACTCCGTCTTCTTGTTCGATTCGTGCTGATGCCCCGGCAGCTCGTGAGCTTCAGCCGTTGATACTGATCTTGATCGCCCCCGCAGTCGCCAGCGGCGCCAGCCCCATGGACAGCGCCATGAACGAGCCCAGGATGGCAAGTAGACCCGCATAGGGCAAGCCGTTGATCGCGTTGCTCACCGCCACGGTGCCGAATAATAACACGGGCGTATAAAACGGGATGATAATCAAGGAGATAAGCACCCCACCCTTGCGCAACGCTACCGTCAGCCCCGCGCCGATAGCCCCGATCATACTGAGGGTTACCGTACCAATCAGCAATGAGAGGAACAGCGCCACGAAACCGTCCG
Organism: Proteobacteria bacterium 005FR1; assembly: GCA_026192395.1. Classification (GTDB taxonomy): domain Bacteria; phylum Pseudomonadota; class Gammaproteobacteria; order Pseudomonadales; family Cellvibrionaceae; genus WACF01. Next base: position 439,618 of record WACF01000001.1, on the reverse strand, counting down.
GTGGAAGGGCCATCCACAAACCCAGGAGGGGGGAAACCAGCGTGAGGGGCAGTCCGGTTACCAGCCAGTGCACCACTACCTTGGCTAAAACGAGCAGGTACATGGGGTGCGGGCTGACGACCAGCTGTTCCAGCGAGCCATCGTCGAAATCGCCGCGAAACAGTCCGTCCATAGACAATAAAGTAGCCAAAAGTGCCATCACCCAGATGATTCCAGGTGCCAACAGGGCAAGCACTTCCGGGTTCGGGCTGACCCCGAGGGGAATCAGCATGCTGACCAGAAAAAAGAACAGCACCGGGTTCACCAGTTCGCCCCGGTGACGGTAGGCGAGCAGCAGATCGCGGCGGAAAACCGCAGTGACCGCCGTGCCGAGCTTCACCTGATTCGGGAGCGAGGACTCCACCGCAGTCATGCCCCCTCCCCCGTGAATTCCAGCAGATTCAGCATCTTTACCTGCTCGATACCGAGATCCTGATGGGTGGTCAGAATCAAAATGCCGCCCGATTTGGCATGATGTGAAAACAGCTCGCGCAGCTTGGCGACGCCATGAACGTCGATGGCGGTAAAGGGTTCATCCAATATCCAGACCCGTGCGGGGCTGAGATACAGCCGCGCCAAGGCCACCCGGCGCAGTTGTCCCGCCGATAGGCGATAACTCGGGACGTCTTCGTAACCAGCGAGTCCCACCTCCGCAAGAGCGCGACTGATCTCTTCCCGCCCCAAACCGTTGTTCATACCGCAGTACCAGTCCAGGTTCTCTTCCGGGGTCAGCGAACGCTTCACAGCCGGCAGGTGGCCGATATACAGGAGGTTGCGGTGGTAGTCGAAACTGTTCTGACCCACCGGCTGGCCGCACCAGGTCAGCTCACCCCGGTACTCGGTGGAGATGCCGGTGAGCACCCGCAGCAAGGTGGTTTTGCCGCTGCCGTTGGGACCCTGGACCTGAAGAATGTCGCCGCCCTGCACGGTCGCGCTGAGATTCTGGAATAACAAACGATCGTCACGCTCACAGCTGATACCGTCGAGCTTGAGCGCAGCTGCACTGCCCCAATCCGCTCTCATCGGACAGAGCACCACAAACGAGGGCCGAGGCTAAGGCGAGGACCGACTGCAAAACGCCCCGAAACCGCTACGGGCCCGGGAAACGGGAAAAGAGTCAGATGTAGGCCGAAAATCGAGAGATCCAAAACGAGGGACTGGAGCCGCTAATTGAATGGAGCGGCGATTATACCGGGACTGATGCGATCATTTCAGTACATTCGCACTCTGCTGCGCCGTTAAGTTTCGTTAGAGCAGCAAAACGCCCCCGAAGGAAGGCTCCGGGGGTGCATCCTCGGTGGTCGGCCCAGCCTCAGGCCGCGCCTTCGGCGGCGAGCTTCGGGCTCGGTTTGTCCGCCGGCGTCCTGAGGATCCGGTAGAACTCCTCGGCCAGCGGGTCACCGTCCGCTGGCTGGGTCAGAGCGGATACGATGGGGATCACAAATATCGGCACGATGGTTGTGAAGTAGGAAGCGATATCGATATCCAGGTGCAGAATGGTTTTGTTCACCATCCAGGACAACAGGCCAAGAGCGTAACCACTGGCGATACCCCAGAAAACGCCCTGCTCGGTTGTCGACCGCACATAGAAGATGTAAGCAATGGCGATTGCCGGCGGAACCACCATCGCGAAGCCGAGTAACAGCCACTCGAGAACGGACGCAGTGCCGATGAAGTAGCCGAAGATGCAGGCAATCAAGGCCGCTACAATGCCGTAGATCACTGCGGTCACCCGGTACGCTTTGAGCTTGCGAGTCGGCGAATAGTCCTTTGAAGCGGGAATCCAGTCATTCACGAACATTGTGGCACTGGCCAACAAAATGGGACCGCCCGAAGAAATCAGCGCGGCGAGAACCGCTGCCAACGCTATTCCGCCCACCGCCGGTCCGACATCGATCGCAATCTGGGTGATGCTTCTGTAGCTGCCGATGCCCGAATCCGCACCATACTTCGCCAGCGCTTCAATGCCGATGATTGCCGAGAGGAAGGGCATCAGGGCCGCAATTGAACCCGCCAACAGGAATGCCGGAATGAGATAGCTTTCCTTCTTCGCCGAGCTGGAATAATTGACGTAAACCGATGCCGCCGGCGTATGAATGGTGGCTGAAAAGAACATTGCAATGATCGGGAACCAGCTCACGCCGATGAAGCTCCACCAGGTGTCCTGGTCCTTGCCCGAAGCCACCAACGCCGCATCGGCTTTTTCCACTACCGCGGACCATCCGCCCATTTGCGCAGCGCCCATGTAACCTACCAGCCCCAAACCGCCGATGATCACACCGCAGTGAATGACGTTGGTCAGTGCTGTTCCCTTCAGTCCGGACGAGGCAGTGGCGGCGATGATGACGAGAGCACCAATCGCAATCCCAATCCACAATTCGATCCCGGTGATACTGCTGATGATGACCCCGATCAGCAGTGGCTCGATGACATTGACCACCAGATACTCTGTTTGCACGCAAAGACTGGTCAGCCAACTCGATCGGGATTTGCCGTATCGGCGGATAAAAAGCTCGCCAATAGTCGTCAGTTTAAGACGGCGATAGGGAACGGCGAAAAATATTCCCACCAGCGCCAGGGCCAAAAACGTCGTGATGCCATACCAGACATTCCAGATGCCGGTATTCATCACATCTCCCGCCACCCCGTAGGAGCCTGCTCCCCCGATGCGCGTGCCCGCAATGCCCGCTGCAATCAGCATGATACCCATACCGCCACCACCGGTCGCCCAATCGGCGGAGTCCTTGTTGCGCCGGGAGAGATAAATACCCAGGCCGGTAACAATTACCAAGTAACCGATGATGGTCAGAGTAGCTGTATTCATTAAAGAAGAGCCTTGTCGGGAGAATAAAATGCGTTATCGTGCGGTGCGTTTTTCGCGAGTTTTTTATATCTGCTTTTTATGTGTGCTTTTTGTGACCCACCGTTTTCGTAAGCGAGCCATTGTATCGGTGTGCCCCGCAATTGTTAAGCATTAGCGCTCTCTCAAATCAGGTCTGCGCGCGAATGCAATGAAAGGTAAATGGGCTGGCTATTCGACAATTGGTCGTAAGCGGAACAGAGGAGTTTCGCCAAAATTGCAGTGCACCAGCCCGGCGCCAGATAAGGCACGTGCGAAATAATTTGAAGCCGTGCTGAAGATTTTCTCAGAGGTAGACGCCGACCTGGTTGCCTTCATAGGCGAGTGAGTAGCGCTGCAACCTGCCACCACCCGCCTCGAAAACTTCGCGCGCGGGAAGCCCTGAACTCAGACGATACTCGAAACGGTGCAGCGGACAGCGAATGATGTCCCCTTCGATGCTGGCGTGAGTCAGGGGCGCATTCATGTGCGGGCAGCGATTGGCGATGAGATGAGTTCGACCGTCGGTATGCACCAACAGCAGCGGCTGGCCGTCGACCGTGAAGGCCTGCATATAGCCGTCGTGCAATCGGTGAAGCCGTTCGAGGGGAAAGAAAGTCATGGCCGCAAAAGAAAAGGTTCAGCAAGAGAGAGAGTCGTTTGACCGGGAGACTGGAACTCCAAACCTCCCGTACCTGAGCCGATTGTAGAAAGGAGCAACAGCTGTCCGCAAGGTGTGCGAAATCCCGCCCAGTCCTTTACAATCCGCCCTCCCCTTGAGGGCCACCCGGATTGCAGCTCGATCATGGCTTCGCTCACCCTTCACGATCTCCCCTATCTGGCTGACAGCAGCCGCTACTTCCAGGCGGTCCGCGATTTACCTCAGCCTGTCTGGCTGGACAGCGGTAGACCCTCGGCTCAGTTCGGGCGTTACGACATCATCAGCGCCAATCCTTCGCATTCCTTGCTCACAAGCGGAGAAGCTGGCAAGGGAGCCGACAGGGACCCCTTCCAACTGGTCGAGAGCGAGCTGGCAAGGTTGCACATTGAAGCACCGGCGGAACTCCCGTTCTGCGGCGGCGCTATAGGTTACTTCGGCTACAACTTGCGCTGCCATCTCGAAACCACCCTGGAAGAGACGCCCCGGGACGTGGGCCTGCCGGATATGGCTGTCGGTCTTTATGAGTGGGCCATTGTCCAGGATCACCTGCGCCAATCCGCCACCCTGGTAGCCCTCCCCAGCTGCCCCCGGTCGCAGCTGGAGGACATCAAACACAGAGCATTCAACGCGGTCGGCGACAGGCCGAAGAGCATCGATTTTCAACAGCTATTTTCCTTTTATTTCAAGGGCTTGAAGAGCAATTTTGATCTAGAAACCTACCGAAGCTGCATCGCCCGCATTCAGGCTTATATTCAGGCTGGCGACTGCTACCAGGTCAATTTTGCGCAGCGCTTCAGCAGCAGTTTCGAGGGCGATCCCTTCGCCGCCTTCTGCCATCTTCGGCAACTTCTACCCGCCCCCTTCTCGGCCTACCTCGAGCTGCCTCAGGGGGCGGTGCTGAGCCATTCGCCAGAACGGTTTCTCAAGCTCACGGACCGCCACGTGGAAACCCGGCCCATCAAGGGCACGGCCCCCAGGAGTGCGGACCCCGAGCAGGATCGCCGGAATGCCGAATGGCTCAGCGGCAGCACCAAGAATCGGGCGGAGAATCTGATGATTGTCGACCTGCTGCGGAATGATCTGGGCAAGACCTGCCGTTTCGGCTCCGTGAAGACGCCCAAGCTCTTCGAACTGGAAAGTTACGCCAACGTTCACCACCTGGTCAGCACCGTTACCGGCGAGCTCCGGGATGATGCCAGCCCCATGGATCTGCTCAAGGGCTGCTTCCCGGGCGGATCGATCACCGGTGCGCCGAAGGTCCGGGCGATGGAGATCATTGCCGAGCTGGAAAAAACTGACCGATCAGTCTACTGCGGCAGCATTGGATACGTCAGCGCTCATGGCAACATGGATACGAATATTGCCATTCGCACGCTGGTCTACGATGGCGAGCAGATGTTCTGCTGGGGTGGCGGCGGAATCGTGGCCGACTCCGATCCGGATGCGGAATATGCCGAGAGCCTCGCGAAAATCCAGATTCTGCTGGATGGTCTCGCCGGCTCCCGGTAGGTGGTGGGGCTACAGGCTGAGATCCCGATTGCTTGCCTTGATGAACTCTCGTTTCAGATCCTCGTAGCTGTGCACGGCTGGGAACTGAGGGAACTCCCGGATCACATTGTCTGGGGCATGAAACAGAATGCCGGCGTCTGCTTCCTTCAACATCGTTGTGTCGTTGTAGGAATCGCCAGCGGCGATGATGCGGTAGTACAGGGTTTTGAGGGCCAACACGGTCTGGCGCTTCGGGTCCTTCTGGCGCAGGGTGTAGCCTACAACCCGCCCTTCTTCGTCAACTTCGAGCCGGTGACAAAACAAGGTGGGCCAGCCCAGCTGCCTCATCAGGGGCTGGGAGAACTCGTAGAAGGTATCTGACAAAATCATCACCTGGAAGCGCTCTCGCAACCAGTCGACAAACTCCCGGGCGCCTTCAAGCGGCTTCAACCCGGCAATCACTTCCTGGATCTCGTGGATGCCAAGCTTGTGCTCGCGAAGGATTCTCAGGCGTTGAGTCATCAGGACGTCGTAATCGGGAATATCGCGAGTGGTCGCCTTCAGCTCGTCAATGCCGGTTTTTTCGGCGAAGGCAATCCAGATTTCGGGGATCAATACCCCTTCAAGATCCAAACACGCTAGTTCCACAAACAACTCCAGATGAACAGTGACTCGAGGCGGCAAATCTACCGGTTTCCCCCTGGCAGCGCAATCCACCGCCCCCCTCGAACCGGGCTCAAGTGAGAAGTTTTTCACGTGGAACAGTTAATAAAGCACTTGAACTTTCCCTCCCAAGCTCAATCTGTCGCTTTTCCGGTCGCGACTTTGTATCCCAGTAATTCCGGGGCCTCACCCCTACATCTTGAGCTCCCAAAAAAACCGAGCAGCAGATATGGGCGATTTTCGGACAGTTGGGGCATTTAGGCGCCAATGTTTCACAGAAGCCGACGGACTTTTTTTGCACTAATCGCAAAGACTATCTGCCGACGGCAAATGCATTAGAGCAGCCAGTCGTTATAACTGTATGCTGCTTAGTTATTTTTAAAGTCTCATACCACTCTGGTATTCTTCGCTGCCCTTCCGGGCGTCTCGCGCGCCACTGACAGTTTTCGCTTACGAATAGAACCGCTTACGAACAGGAAGCCCCTCAATGGCTGTTGATACCATCGCCACAGTCGACGTGGACAAGAAACTCCAGGCCGAGTCGCCCCAAGCGGTGCTCGAATATGCGCTGTCCCAGTTCGACGATATTGCCATCTCCTTCAGCGGTGCTGAAGATGTGGTTTTGATCGATATGGCTCACCGTATCAGACCAGACATTCAGGTCTTTTCGCTGGACACGGGTCGGCTTCACCCCGAGACATACCGTTTCATCGACCGCGTACGCAACCACTACCAGATCGATATCGATGTGCTGTTTCCGGACGCTGCGGCGGTGAACAAGCTGGTACGCGAAAAGGGTCTGTTCAGCTTCTATCAGGACAACCATCAGGAATGCTGCAGCATCCGCAAGGTCATGCCGCTTAAACAGAAACTGCTGACGCTGGATGCCTGGGTGACCGGCCAGCGCCGCGATCAAAGTCCAAATACCCGCGCGCACTTACCGGTTATCCAGGACGACCGCGCTTTTTCCCGCCCCGGCGATACCCTGACCAAATTCAACCCGTTGGCGAACTGGTCTTCCGCTCAGGTCTGGGACTACATTCGAAGCAATGGCGTGCCCTACAATGACCTGCACGACCGGGGCTTCATTTCCATTGGCTGCGAACCCTGCACCCGCCCCTTGGGTCCGAACCAGCACGAGCGCGAAGGACGCTGGTGGTGGGAGGAAGCAACCAAGAAGGAATGCGGCCTGCATCAGGCCAATCTGGACAGCAAATAGTTCGATTTTGGAGGTGGGAGTGAAAATCACCCTGGTGAAAAAGATTCTGGCCGATGGCTCGCCCTGCGCCAAATGCGCCGACGTCCAGGAAAAACTCGAGAGCTCCGGCCAGATCCGGCAGATCGATGAAACTCTGATTGCGGACGAACGGGATTCCGACAGCCCCGGCATGCAGTTGGCTCGCGAGCTCGATGTCAGTCGCGCGCCCTTTTTCGTCGTGGAGAAAGATGACGGCAGCCGCGATGTTTACACTGTGTATCTAAAGTTTGTGAAGGAAGTGCTGGGACAGCAGAATTCCGCCGCGGATGAAGCTCGGGAAATCCTGGAAAACAGCAACGATCTCGACTTCCTGTAGCTCGTCGTGCAAATACCTTCCCACAGCAAACTCCGCAAAAAAAACGCCCGAGGCTGAACCGCCCCGGGCGTTTTCCAAAACCCAGCTGCTTGCGTCAACTAGTAGGTAGGCAGTTCCAAGTCTCTGAACAACTCCTCCAACTCGGCCCGGCTGTTACGCTCGTAGGCCTCGGTCACCACCTCGCGTGACAGGTGCGGGGCAAACCCTTCAATGAATTCATACATGAATCCCCGCAAAAAGGTGCCGCGGCGGAACCCGATCTTAGTGATGCTCGACTTGAATAGGTGACTCGCGTCCAGCGCGACCAGATCCGGATCCAGCTTTTCGTCGTAGGCCATTTTGGCGATGATCCCGATGCCGAGTCCCAGGCGGACGTAGGTCTTGATCACGTCCGCGTCGGCTGCGGTAAACACCACCTTGGGCGCCAGACCGCGATCAATGAATGCCTCGTCAAGCTTGGAGCGACCGGTAAAACCGAAAACATAGGTCACGATCGGATGCCGGGCCACTTCTTCCAGGGTCAGTTCGGAAAGCTGGCAGAGAGGATGGTCCTTGGGGACAACAATGCAGCGGTTCCAGCGATAACAGGGCATCATCACCAGATCGCTGAACAGCTCCAGCGCTTCGGTGGCGATGGCGAAGTCGACGGTGCCGTCGGCGGCCATTTCGGAAATCTGCATGGGGGTTCCCTGGTGCATGTGCAGGGAAACGTCGGGGTAGCGCTCCATGAAGCTCTTGATTACCCGCGGCAATGCATAGCGCGCCTGAGTATGAGTGGTCGCCAGAGAAAGGCTGCCTTTCTTCTCGTTGCTGTACTCCTGAGCGACCTGTTTGATGCTTTCGACTTTGCGGAGGATTTCGCCCGCAGTCTTCAGAATGGCCTCCCCTGCCGGTGTGATCCGGGTCAGGTGTTTGCCACTACGTGAAAATACTTCAACCCCAAGTTCATCCTCTAGCAGGCGAATCTGCTTACTGATGCCTGGCTGGGAGGTGTACAAGCTCTGGGCCGTCGCGGAGACATTCAAATCGTGATGAGCGACTTCCCAGATATAACGCAGCTGCTGCAGTTTCATTATTCCCCTCCGGTTTGGCCGCGCGTTGAGACTGGCTTTTGTATTATAAAAATATAAGGAATCGTTCTTTTGCAGAATAGTTTTAATTCCCTATATTTACCAGCCTCAAGCCAAACATTACTTTTTGTTGCCGGACAGGCGCTTGCCCTTAGATCCGGTGACAATAACTGTAGCCTAATCTGAATGGATTTTGTTATTTATATTTTGGCTGGCGCCGGGGTTGGGCTAGCAGTGGGAATGACCGGTGTCGGCGGTGGCTCGCTGATGACGCCGCTGCTTATTCTGTTCAACATTCCCTATCACGTCGCGATCGGCACCGACCTTCTTTACGCCGCGCTAACCAAAACAGGGGGCGTAATTTCCCATCAGCGCCGCCAAACAATCAACTGGCGGCTGGTCTCCCTGCTCGCGGCGGGCAGTATCCCTGCATCTATTCTCACTGCCTTGTCGCTGGACCGGTTTTTCGGCGATCCCGACGCCTACAAACCGCTGCTTACCAGTGCTCTGGGCATCATGCTGATCCTGACCTCTGTGGTATTGTTGTTCAGACGGAAAATCCAGAGCTCAAGTCAGCATTCCGCTGAGCACCAACCCGGCTTCGCCCGCCGCCATGCGAGCACAATCACCGTGATTGCGGGAGTGGTTCTGGGCGTCTTCGTGACCTTGTCCTCGGTCGGGGCGGGAGCTTTCTGTGCGGCGCTTTTGCTGATGCTCTACCCTCACCTCCCCGCCTTGCGGGTAGTCGGCACCGACCTCGCCCACGCAGTTCCACTGACCTTCATCGCCGGAATGGGTCACTTTCTGCTGCTGGGGAATGTGGATTGGGTGCTGCTGGGCTGTCTGCTGGTGGGTTCACTGCCGGCGGTGCACTTCGGTACCAAGCTGGGCACGATGGTCCCCAATGAAGTCATGCATCCGCTCCTGGCCAGCCTGTTGATGCTACTCGGCGTCCGGTTCGCCTTCTTCTAGGACTCCTCCGAGGACACCGGGTTGTTCGCTACCCCGTGCGGCACGTGGCCGGTCGCCACATGGACGCAGGCCGAGTCACAATGCTGGCGCTGGTCATCGAAGAATACGTCCGCACCATAGGCGCGCAAAAACGGCCCCTTGTCCAGCCCTCCGAGAAACAGCGACTCATCTATTCGTATATCCCAGGCCCGCAGGGTGCGAATGACCCGTTCGTGCGCCGGCGCGGATCGCGCGGTGACGAGCGCAGTCCGGATCGGACTATCCTCGCCCTTCAGCTCTGCCTGCAGGTTGTGAAGCGCGGAGAGGAATGCCTTGAATGGACCGCCATGCAGGGGTTTACGCGCCGATGCCTTTTCACTGCTGGCAAACGCTTCGAGCCCATCGCGCTTGAAGATCTGCTCAGCTTCGTCCGAGAACAACACCGCATCGCCATCGAAGGCAAAACGCAACTGATCCCCGTGATCCGACTTGTTTTTGGCCGCGATCAAAGTAGCAGCTGCAACCCCGTTGTCCAATGCATTGCGAACGTCTTCACCGTCGGTGGACAGAAACAGGTGGCAGCCAAATGCCTGCACATAGCGGTACGGGCTTTCACCGCCGCAGAATGCGGCGCGGCTTACGGTCAGGCCGTAATGCTCGATGGAATTGAATACGCGCAAGCCGGTGTCCGCACTATTGCGCGACAGGAGAATCACCTCGACCCGCGGCTCGCCGAGCCTTTCGTTCAGACGCAGCAGCTTCTGCACCAGAGGAAAGGCATCACCGGGTTCGAGAATTTCGTTCTCATGTTCGATTTGGTACTGTGAGTACGCATCCAGACCGTGTTTTTCAAAGACTTCGTTGCTGTCATTAAGGTTGAACAGCGCGCGACTGGAAATTGCGATCACCAATTTGTTGCCAAAATTTGTCGGCATGGTCAAACCCTTGTTGAGAATGGACTCATTGTAGTTTTATTGCATGAAAGACGACAAGCTACGGGAAAAAGACTGGATAGAAACTCCTGCAGAATGGCTGAGAGATGCCGGGTATTCGGGTCGCCATGACCTTAGGCCTCTTGCGGGCGGCGACATCAACGATACCGCTCTGCTAACGACCGCCTCTGGTGAACGATTCTGCATCAAGCAGAACAGGGCCGCGGCGCCGGACTTCTTCGCGGCGGAAGCCGCGGGCTTACAGGCGCTTGCCGACACGAGAACATTGCGGGTGCCACGGGTAGTGTTCGTGAGCCGATATTTTCTGGTGCTTGAATATCTACCTGGCGGTCAAAAGAAGACCGGCTACTGGGAGGCTCTTGGCCGCGGACTGGCAGAGATGCACCGGCAACCCCAAGAGCTTTTCGGTTTTCAGCGGGACAACTACTGCGGACCCACACCCCAGCCGAATCCACCCACTCCCGACGGTTACACCTTCTACCGCGAACACCGCATCATATATCAGGCGAAACTGGCCTTTGACAATGGGCGGCTGCAGCAGCAAGAACTGTCGGAAGTGGAACGGTTTGCCAATCGGCTGGCGGAGTTGGTACCCATCCAACGACCGGCGCTAATCCACGGCGATCTCTGGGGCGGGAATATCCACGTGGATAACGCAGGCGAGCCGGTGCTGATCGATCCGGCTGCCTACTGGGGCTGGCCGGAAGCGGAAATTGCCATGACGCGTTTATTCGGAGGGTTTGCTGAAAGCTTCTATCAGAGCTACGTGGAAACAAACCCTCTCGAACCAGAATGGCGCGAGCGCGCGACGGTCTACAATGTATACCACCTGCTGAATCACTTGAATCTCTTTGGCGGCTCGTACCATTCGCAAGCGATGTCGGCAGTGAGACAATTTACCTGATCGGCATGCCCTAGCCGTGCGCTGATCGCGCGAGTTTTGAACCGCTAAAGTACTCACGGGTTAGCCTGACCACGACGCCAGAAAGCAAGAGTAATGCGATCAGATTCGGCACCGCCATGAAGCCATTGAGCGTGTCCGCCAGCATCCAGACCGCGTCCAACCCGACCACAAAAGAACCCACCGGAATCATCAGCACCCAGGCAATTCGGAACGGAAGTTCGATCCGCGCCCCGAACAGGTACTGAGCACAGCGCTCGCCGTAATAGCTCCAGCCCAGTATCGTGGTAAATGCGAAAAAGATGAGGCTGATGGAAACGAACTTGTCGCCGAGTGGTATAGCGCTCAGAAAGGCCGCCTGGGACATGGCCACGCCCTGCTCTTCTCCAGCCCAGACACCGGTGACGACAATGGCGAGACCGGTGATGGAGCAGATCACCAGGGTATCGATAAACGTACCCAGCATCGCAATCACGCCCTGACGCACCGGGCTGTTGGTCTTGGCCGCCGCGTGTGCAATGGGCGCACTGCCCAAGCCCGCTTCATTTGAGAACACTCCCCGAGCCACACCAAACCGAATGGCCATTGCCACCGCGGCACCGGCAAAGCCGCCTTGCGCCGCCACGGGATTGAAGGCGCTGTGCACAATGAGAGCGATCGCTGCCGGAATCTCCTCTATGTTGACGGCGAGAACCCAAATGCCACCAAGAAGGTAGCCAATACCCATCACCGGGACGACTTTGGCTGCCACCTTGGAAATTCGCTTGATGCCGCCAAGCAAGACCAGCCCCACCAGCACCATGAGCACCAGACCCACGACGACCGGACTGACGCCAAATGCGGTGCTCATGGCATCAGCCACGGAATGGGCCTGAACCGCATTGCCAATTCCGAAACCGGCGACGCTGCCGAATACCGCAAAGGCGCCACCGAGCCAGGCCCAGCGTCGTCCAAGGCCGTTCTTGATGTAGTACATGGGGCCGCCCACATATTGACCGTCTTCATCGGTTTCCCGGAAGTGGACGGCGCAGACCGCTTCGGCGTATTTGGTGGCCATGCCAACCAGGGCGCTACACCACATCCAAAACAACGCGCCGGGTCCGCCCAGGCCGATCGCCGTTGCCACACCGGCGATGTTGCCAGTCCCGATGGTTGCCGAGAGCGAGGTCATCAATGCGTGAAAGGGTGAGATCTCCCCTTCTCCACTGCCCTGCCGTCCGCGGGCCAGTTGCCGAAAACCATAGCCGATCCGGCGCAGGGGAATGCCGCGAAGAGCGATCATCAGAAAGCTGCCGGTACCGAGGATCAGGGCCAGCATCCAAGGGCCCCAGGCGATGCTGTTCAACTGCTGGAGAATTTCCATTGTTATTATCTGCTCAGGGTCGGTTTTCGTTCGGAATCAGATTCCCGCGATGCGGATATAGCCCAAATATTCCGCCGGTGTGCACGAACACAACGTCGGTTTCGCCCGCGAAGTCTCCGCCTTTAATCAGCTCCAGAAGACCGTGAAAAGCTTTGCCGGTATAGACCGGATCGAGAAGAATCCCTTCCCGACGACCAAGATAACGAATAGTCTCGTAGACCTCAGGCCCGGCAATCCCGTAGCCGGGGCCGATAAACTCCGCGTTGGTGTGGATGTCCAGCTGGTCGAGAGAAAAATCCACCCGATAGCGGGACAGCCAATGCTCGAGATCATCTCGCACCTTGCGCTGAAAGTAAGCCCCGCTGTCGCATACGGCAATGCCTGTGACTCTCGCCCCGAGGTCGAATAAAGCGGCCCCGGCAGTCAAACCCGCCTGAGTGCCACCAGAGCCTGTGGCCACAATGATGGATGACGGCGTGATCCCTTGTTCGTTGAAATCTTGCTTCAATTCCTGGCAGGCCGCGATATAGCCCCAGACGCCGATCTCGTCGCTTGCTCCAGTGGGGATCACGAATGCTTTGTGCCCCCGCGCTGCATACCAGTCCTGCCAGTGAGCGAACAAGCCGGAGAGATTCCTGACATACTCGCTCTTGCTGACTGTCTGAACGTTAGCGCCCGCCAGATAATCCAGCAGCAGATTCCCATCGGGTGTGGGGACCGCATCCTCCCGCAGAACCAAGCAGCAATGCAGGCCTAGTTGCGCAGCGACGATGGCGGTGGCCCGGCAGTGGTTCGACTGCACCCCCCCACAGGTGATCAAAGTGTCGCAGCCCTCCTCCAATGCCTGGGCAACCGTAAACTCCAGTTTGCGAATTTTGTTACCGCTCAAAGCCGAACCGGTCAGATCGTCCCGCTTGATCCAGATACGTGGACCGCCCAGATCAGCGGACACCCGGCCAAGAAATTGCATGGGAGTTGGCGTACGGGCCAGCGGAAGACGTTTTGGGAAGGAAAAGGACATGGTGGAAACAGCTGCCTGGTCAGGAGGGCGAGACCTCCGAAGCCTATGTCAGCAGAGGCTCCATTTCAAGCTTGTCGCCTCCGCTTAGCGAAGGCGACAAGCTCCAATTCGGGGAGGAGATCAGATGGACTTCAGGGTACCTTTGGGCAGAACCGCATGGACGGCGACTTTCTGGAATTTGAGCTCGGTGTTATCCGCCACTTCAACAACGATGTAGTTTTCGTCCACCTTGTTGACCTTGCCCACCAATCCGCTGTTGAGCAGCACTTCGTCACCCTTGCTCAACGATGAGACCAGCTCCTTGTGTTCCTTTGCCCGCTTCTGCTGAGGCCTGATCATGAACAGGTACATGAACAAGAACAGACCGCCCATCATGATAAAGAAGGTCCAGGGGCTCTGGGCCGGCTGACCTGTCTGAGCTTGTGCCATGGCGGCGGGGATCAGGAAGTCCATGCATTACCTCGTTAGTTTCGCAGAACGGAAAGGCGACAACTCTACCCTTTTTGCAAAACCCAGGCAATAAAATGGGCTCGCCTGCAGGCAGGAGAGCCCATATCGGAGTGTTGCTTATCCTGCCTTACTTCATGCGTAGTCGCGGAACAGCTTTCGAAAAGAGCTGGGTGAAAGTGATGTCCAGCGCTTGAACGCATTGGTAAAGCTGGTGCGATCGGAAAAATCGAGGGCAGCTGAAATGGCATCGATGCTCATGTTCTGATGAATCAGGTAGTCGATAGAATAGTGGAAACGAACCTGATCACGCAGTTGGGCAAAGCTGACATTCTGCTGTTGCAAGCGACGTTGCAAGGTTCGCTTGGACAGGTTCAGTTCTTCAGCGATGTAGTCAATGGCCAGCGGCTGCTTGCCAATGCGACGCTGCAGAACTTCCACCACCCGACCCGATACGCCATAGACTTCTGGCAGTCGAGCCTGGCTGATGTATTCGTCCAGCGATTTAACCCCAGCAGTTGCAAACCCACGGATTTCTTCGATCCGGTTTTTTTCTTGCACGTTTTGTAGTTCGATCATTCTGGCGACTCCTTCTGCCATAAGTTGAAGGGTTTCGAGGTCACGAGGTGACAGGTTAATCCTCGTGGGAGCTAAGAAACACAAAACGCCACATTTGTTCCCGGAATTTATGATCGGTACTCCAAAATAGTGGCAAATAGCGCCACCGTTGACCGCCATCAGCGGAGAGTTCAAAGGGTTCTGCTCACCGCTGACCGGGTCAGAGAGACTGTCGTTGTCGATAATGATCCTGTAAACGCTCTCCTCCGAATCGGTCAACTCGTGATCAATGAGCTTGGCCTTTCGGCGATAGACAAATACATGGCGATAAATCGACCCCGACGAAGACACGATGAATGCACGATCCGCATTGAGGATGCGGCAGCCGATCTCCAGAAACGTTGCCGCCTGGCTATCGTTGTTATCCTGCGGCTGGCAAAGCTGGCGATACAGAAATCTCAGCCTATCCTCAAAGGATTCCAGATCGTACTGGTCCAGCATTTCTTCAGAGTAAAGAGGGCTTTGGGCAGTGCCCATGGTGGTGGGTTGCGAGGTCCAACTCTCCATAAGCTTATGATCCATCCACGGCATCTCCCAGCAAATACCTGCTCTACGGTTTTACTGATCACTATTGTCAGCGTGTCTAAGGTAATTCCAACATGCCCCAGGGACCAACTTTGTGTACGTCACTTTGTATTGGAATGTGACATTCATCCGACCCTGCGCCGCGGTGGGATACGGGTAGAGCCGGTGGCAAAGCCGGTCATGCGAGAAAAGAACAGCCTCTCAGGCGGGCTGATTAAAGACGCTATAGCAGCTCACAGAAGGTGTCAACCGGAAATGAAAAGCGGTCTCGGAATTGGCGTATCGTTCGAAAAACCGGGCCCCAAATCCTAATCGGTCCTCAGCTTATCTTCCGAGGCCCAGCTCCTCGATCCTGGCGATCACGTCGTCATGGTGAGTCTTGGTTTTCACCTTATCCATGATGTGGACGAGGCGACCATCCTTTCCGATGATGAAGGTGGTACGGATGAGTCCCATGAACTCCCGCCCCATAAACTTCTTCAATCCCCAGACGCCGTACTTATCCGCGACTGCGTGGTCCTCATCGGACAGTAGGTCAAAAGTGAGGGAGTATTTCTCCCGGAATTTCCCTAATCGGGAAACCGGATCCGGGCTCACTCCAAGGACAACGGCGTCCAGTTTGTCATAGGCCTTCAGCGAGTCCTGTAATTCACAGGCCTGGGTGGTACAGCCGGGCGTCATGGCCTTGGGATAGAAATACAAAACGACGTTTTTCTTGTCCCTGAACTGCTTCAGGCTCACCGTTTCACCGTCCTGATTCGGCAGTGAGAATGCGGGGGCCAGGTTGCCGATTTTGGGGAAGGCCATCTGGATCTACCTCTTTCTTTCACTTGTTTTCAGATTGGCTAATTACGATACCGACTAAGTACGAAGTTGCTAAGTGCAAGCAGCTAAGTAAAACAAAATCTCTTCGGCCTGCGGATACAAAAAAGCCGCAAACATCCGCTTGCGGCTTTCTTGTCAGGACCGACGACTTGTCGGGACCGGCTAAAGTCGAACCTTAGGCGCCGGGCAACAGATCCTTGACCGCGTTGCGCTCTTCCTTCAACTCTGTCTCAGTCGCTTCCATTTTCTTGCGGGAGAATTCATTCACTTCGAGTCCCTGCACGATTTCCCAGTCACCGTTTTTGCAACGACAGGGGAACGAGTAGATCAGTCCTTGCTCAATGCCGTAGCTGCCATCGCTGTAGATGCCCATGCTCACCCAGTCATCTCCCGGAGTGCCCAGCGCCCAGTCGCGCATATGGAAGATGGCGGCATTGGCCGCGGATGCCGCACTGGAGGCGCCGCGAGCGTCGATGATGGCCGCTCCTCGCTGCTGAACGGTGGGGATGAAGTCGTTCTCATACCACGCCTGGTCGATCAGGCCCATGGCGTCGGCACCGGCCACTTTCGCGTGGTGAATATCCGGGTATTGAGTCGAGGAGTGATTGCCCCAGATGGTCAGGTGAGTAATGTCGTTGATAGACTTGCCGGTTTTTTGTGCAAGCTGTGTCATGGCACGATTATGATCCAGGCGCGTCATGGCGGTGAACTGTCGCGGATTGATATCCGGCGCATTACGCTGGGCGATCAGAGCGTTCGTGTTTGCGGGGTTGCCCACCACGAGAACCCGGATATCGCGGCTGGCGTGATCGTTGATCGCCTTACCCTGAACACTGAAGATCGCCGCATTGGCTTCCAGCAGATCCTTGCGCTCCATGCCGGGGCCGCGGGGACGCGCTCCTACCAACAAGGCGTAATCGGCATCTTTGAATGCTACGTTGGGATCATCGGTGCAGACCATGCCGGCCAACAGCGGGAAAGCGCAGTCGTCGAGCTCCATGGCGACGCCGTTCAGTGCCCCCAGCGCAGGAGTAATCTCGAGCATCTGCAGAATTACGGGCTGATCTTTGCCCAGCATTTCGCCGGCAGCGATACGAAACAAAAGGGAATAGCTGATTTGACCCGCCGCGCCAGTGACGGCTACTCGAACTGGTGCTTTCACGATGTTTCTCCATTGTAGATGGGTGAGGTATTTCGGGCGCTACCGTTCGAAACTGATCAAATTTTGGCCGCCCATCCCATAAGGGAAGGCGCAACCGGCAACGCGGGTGCGCATTATAGGGAATTGGCCAGATTTTTCACTAGGCAGGACGCTACTCGGCGGAGGACTCATAGCGTTCAGTCAGAGCCCGGTAGAGCTGATCCTTGAAATCCGACCGCGATGAATCGAGACTTCGCGCCAGCTCCACCAGATGTTCGTTGTCTTCCCGGCCGCCCCACAGCTTGCGGTAGCTTCCGTCCTGATAGCCATTGTCCTGGCGGAAAAAGTTGAGAACATTCTTGCCGACGTAGGAGGTATACAGCTCACCAAAGCTCAGGTCGATCGCTCGCGTCAGCCGGATAAAACCGCCGACATCGAAGCGCCGAGTGTTCAGAATGCCCGCGACAAAATGCTCCAACTCTTCGGGAAAAGGCCCCACTCCATCGCTGCTGCTTTCGGCGGCAGAAATCACTTGGGCGATCTCGTCTGCACTCTGTTTTTCGAGCAGCAGCATGCTGAGCCCGAAGTGCCAAATGTCGATCAGTTCGAGCCTGACCTGTTCCACATCCGGGGACTGCTTTTTCCACCATTTCCAGCCGTAATGGTCGAGCATTTCGGCGCATTCGATCCAAACAGCTCGATGCCAGGCGTAACCCTGATCGCGCCAGCCGGGGTGAACCCGTGTATTCATATCGTCTTGCAGGCTGAGCATCACTTCCAGCTGCTCTTGCATAACTCCCCTCTCACTGCGCTCTTTTCTTTGGAACATTAGCTGTTGCAAACACGTGCATTGTCACGTAACTGCCACGAGCTTATCACAAAAGTTTTAGAAACCCGGCGTACGGTTGCGGCTGTGGAGAATAGCCGGATAACTGTATGCGAATCATCATCACCGCCATCCACTTCGATCACCTGACTTTCAGCTGGTGCCATCAGCGTCGCTGCCGTCGCTACCTGGTGGCGATCAGCAGAAAAGTTTCCCGCTCGGCCGATGGTCATCTTTATGGCTTGCTCGGTCTGCTTGCCTGGTCGCAGGGATACTATCACTTTCTGGTCACCGCGGTGACCGCCTTCGTTGCAGAACGCGGTTGCTATTTCGTTTTAAAGAACAAAATCCAACGGAACCGGCCCCCGGATGCCATCCCCGGCTTCGAAAGCATGATCAAAGCAGCCGACAGATTCAGTTTTCCATCCGGGCATACGTCCGCTGCATTTCTTATGGCGACCCTCCTCTACTCCCACTTCCCTGGCGCTGCCTGGTTCATGTACCCGTGGGCCTGTTGCGTAGCCGGTTCGCGCGTGATGCTGGGCGTTCACTTCCCTACCGATACCTTGGCTGGGGCAACCCTCGGCACCAGTGTGGCGATGGGCAGTCAGCTGTTGGTGGCCAATCAATTCACCCTATAAAGCGAGCTGCGTTTTGAAGATTCTGTACGGTGTTCAGGGGACGGGAAACGGACATCTCACCCGCGCGCGCAGCATGAGCCGGCATCTGCGCGAGGCCGGTTTGCATGTGGACTATGTGTTTTCCGGCCGGGCCGCGGACAAGTATTACGCGATGGAACCTTTCGGCGATTGGCGCTGCCTCGAAGGTCTGACTTTTTCGGTTATCAAAGGAAAAGTTAAGCCGGTAGGCACACTGATGAATGCCAAACCTGCACAGCTGCTGAAGGATATGGCCTCATTGCCCGTGCGTGACTACGACCTGGTGCTTTCGGATTTCGAGCCAGTCTCCGCCTGGGCTGCCCGCCGAAACAAAGTGCCCTGCCTCGGGCTCGGCCATCAATACGCTTTTGACTATCCCATTCCAAAGCACGGGGACAATCCCCTCACCCGCACCATCATGAAACTGTTCGCTCCCACCGATTACAGCATCGGAATGCATTGGTATCACTATCAGCAGCCCATCGTCCCGCCGATTGTGGATACCTTGGAAGAAAACCTGGAAACAGATGATCAGAAGATCATTGTATATCTTCCCTTCGAAGCGCCCGAAACAGTGGCAAAACTGCTCAAGGAATTCCCCGACTACCACTTCCTCTATTACGGCAACTTTCCGCAACGAAGCACAAGTGCAAACATCACCTACAATCCTGTATCGCGCGAAGAATTCCAAAAAGACCTGGTGCGATGCGGCGGGGTGATCAGTAACGCGGGATTCGAGCTTGCCAGCGAATCGATCAGTTTGGGAAAGAAAATTCTGGCCAAACCACTGCACGGGCAAATGGAACAAATCTCCAATGCACTGGCTTTGCAGAATCTGGATCTGGGATGCGCGACCGAGCATCTGGGCGCGGCGGTGGTTCGCGACTGGCTCGACAACTTCCGGGCGAAAAGAATTTCCTACCCGAACGTGGCGAAGCACATCGCTGAATGGATTACCCGCGGGGACCTGACAGAAAAGGAAGATCTGATCCGAACACTGTGGGAGCAAACGGAAAGCCACGGTTTGCCGGGCTTCCACTCCTATCGCGGAAGCCCCATGGCAACTGTCCAGCGCCGAGGATCAATGACGGTCAGGTGATCTGGGTCCGCGCTTTAGGGAAAAGCCGGAAAAAATTCTCCGCCGTCGCGTCGATCAGTTCTTCATAGCTGATGTTTTTCAGCTCGGCGACATATTCGGCCACCTCTCGCACGAAGGCGGGCTCGTTTGGCTTGCCTCGATAGGGAACCGGCGCCAGGTAGGGCGAATCGGTTTCCACCATCAAGCGGTCCAGGGGCAGCTTCCGCACGACATCGCGCAACGCTTCCGCGTTTCGGAAGGTCACTATGCCGGATATGGAAATCATGTAGTTGAGGTCCACGGCGCGGCTCGCCATGTCCCAGTCCTCGGTGAAACAGTGCAGCACACCGGCGTGTTGCTCACTGCCGTGTTCGGAGATTAATCGCAGCGTGTCTTCTTTGGCCGAACGGGTATGCACGATGACCGGCAGGCCGGCTTCTGCCGCTGCTTCGAGATGGATACGGAAGCTTTCCTGCTGAGTTTCGCGGGTCTCATCGGAGTAGTAGTAGTCCAGACCGGTCTCACCCAAGGCGACGATCTTGGGGTGCTGAGCCCATTCGACAAGCTGCTCCTTCGACGCCAGGCCCGACTCGATGTCCAGTGGATGAACACCCACGGAGGCGATGACGCGCGGATGGGACTCGGCGATTTCCAGCACGGTCTGGCGATTTTCGAGGCTGATGCCGACGCAAAGCATGGCTTCCACGCCACGCTCCCGGGCCGCCTGGACGGCTCTGTCGAGCTCGCCCTCGTATTTATCGAGACGTAAACGATCGAGGTGACAGTGGGAGTCAATCAGCATGGATACAACGACTTTGCAGCGATTAGATCGCTACATTGTATGGGTCGGACGCTCTGAATCCAATGACCCGGCGAGATAGGTTTCGATCTTGGTCGCTGCTGTGTTGTCCTGATCGCTGAACTGAACGCCGATGCCAGCGGCCCGGTTGCCCTGAGCCCCCTTGGGAGTAATCCAGACGACCCTTCCCGCGACGGGGATCTTTTCAGGCTCATCCATCAGGTTGAGCAGCATGAAAACCTCGTCGCCGAGCTTGTAGACTTTGTTGGTGGGAATGAACAGACCGCCGTTCTTCAGAAAAGGCATATATGCAGCATAGAGAACCGCCTTGTCCTTTATAGTCAGAGAAAGAATGCCGTTTCGGGCGCCGCCGCCGAGACCTTTCATAGAATCATCAATTCCTTCAAGACATCTGCTGTGATCTGACCTGCAATCCGAACTGGAGGATCGCTAGCTCTACAGTTTACACCGATCCCGGTCCGACGCGCTGCCCGTTTTCACGGACTCTCACGTCATCCGCAGAGCTAGATCAGCGGCCTGGCCGGCCTTGCCGTTGCTCTTGCCGCCGTGAGGGCCTGCCAGTCCAGCAGCAACTCTTCCCATAGTAGCTGCTTATTGGGATTGGCGCCGCTGAGAAGCAGGCTTTTTGCCTGTAACAGCTTATCGGCATAGCGAAACAAATGTTGAGGGCGTATCCGGCCAAGGACCGCTTTCCATTCACCCGCAAGCTCCTCGCAATCTGGGCCGGCCGCAAGTCCCGCTCTCGAGAGCCTGCTGACGAGGGTCAGAAATTGATCAAGCGCCTCGCTGTCCCCGCAGGCCTGGATTGTTCTGGCCGCCTCGGGGGTGCTGAGTCGGGCCTGGGCCAAAGCCAGCAAACTGCCGAACACTTCCTCGCGCTGCAAGAGACGGTCTTCATCGTTGGCCGCGAGTGCAGCGCAGGGAGCACCGTGAGCATAATCGAGCAGCGCCTCTGCCTGCCGTCCAACTCTTGGCTGAAGCCATTCAAGAGCATCGGACCTCGTCGGCGGATGTACCTGCACGTGCCGACATCGGCTGCGCAGGGTTGCCATCAGGCGGCCGGGCGTGGCCGTTGCCAACACGATGAGGGTATCGCCCGGCGGTTCCTCAAGTGATTTCAGCAAAGCATTGGCCGCATGGCTGTTCATTGCGTCGGCGGGCTCGATGATCGCGCACTTCCAGCCGCCCTGTTGCGCCGTACCACCGAGGAAGTCCATCAGCTCGCGAACCTGCTGAATCTTGATACCCTTGCCTGCCTCCTGGGGCTCCAGTATTCGCAAGTCCGGGTGGGTTTCAGCGGCCAGCAGGCGGCAGCTTTTGCAGCGGCCGCAGGGACGAACACTGGAGTCCTGGCAAAGAACGGCCTGCGCAAAGGCTCTGGCGAGCCGGCCCTTGCCAAGCCCGGGCAATCCGGTAATGAGAACCGCATGCGGCAGACGGCCAATCTCCAGCAAGCGCTGCCAGTCCGCCCACTGATCGCATTGCCAGGGGAGAACCAGGGGAAGGGAATCATGGTCTGGCTGACTCATGCTTCGCCTCGCTCGATAAACTGCTTCAACTTCTTTTCGATCTGCGCCTGGACCAGAGCCAGCGGCGGACTCGCATCCACTACGATGTAGCGTTTCGTATTTTCACTGGCAAGCGTTAAGTATCCGGCTCGCACCGCCTCGAAAAAACTGCGCTGTTCAGATTCGATGCGGTCCAGATCGCCGCGTTCGCTGGCGCGGGCCAGCCCGAGGTCCACGTCGATGTCGAGAAGAATGGTCAGATCCGGCTGCAGATGAGGGTGGACCAGGGCTTCCAGACGGCCAATCAGCTCCTGGTCGAGTCCGCGGCCAAAACCCTGGTAGGCATAGGTGGCGTCAGTGAAACGGTCGCAGAGCACCCAGTCTCCCCGCTCCAGAGCCGGACGAATAACCTGATCCAGGTGCTGCGCCCGGGCGGCAAACACCAGTAGCAGTTCGGTGAGATCGGCCATGGCTTCCGGCGATTTCTCCAGCAGCAGACCGCGGATCTTCTCCGCCAGTGGTGTCCCGCCCGGCTCACGGGTCAGCACCACCGGCAATCCACGCTCCGCGAGGTAGTCGCGAATAAAGGCGAGATTGGTGGATTTGCCCACTCCTTCACCACCTTCCAGCGTGATGAACCTGCCGCGTTGGCGACCATTGGCCTGTTCAGCCTCGTTCAACATAACGCCCCATTTTCTGTGTTACCCCCTGCCGTGCCTTTACTCAGTCGTAGCTTCGACACTCGTCGTCTCAGCATCCGACGTGCTTGTCGGATTCGACCGATAATCCTGAGCGCGGCGCTTGATCTGGTAATTTTGCACCGCTCGGTTGTGCTCTTCCAGTGAGGCTGAGAAATGATGGCTGCCGTCCCCCTTGGCGACAAAATAGAGCGCCTCCCCTTCTTCCGGGTGCAGGGCCGCGTGAATGGCCTCCTGTCCTGGCAGAGCGATCGGCGTCGGCGGCAGACCCTTGATGACATACGTGTTGTAGGGCGTTTTCTCGGCGAGGTGGCTACGTCGCAAATTGCCGTCATAGTTATCGGCCAGCCCGTAAATCACGGTGGGGTCGGTTTGCAGACGCATGTTCTGCTCCAGCCGGCGCACGAACACCCCGGCTATCTGTCCCCGCTCCTGGGGCACGCCTGTCTCGCGCTCCACGATCGACGCCATGATCAGCGCCTCGTAGCTCGAGCTGTAGGGCAATTCGCCCACCCGATTGGCCCATTCGGTGGCCAGAACGTCCTCCATACGTCGATGAGCCTGCAAGAGAATCTCGCGATCACTGTTGCCGGCTACATACTGGTACGTGTCAGGAAAAAACCAGCCCTCGGGATGACCGCCGGGCAGATTGAGCTCGGACAGGAAGAGCTGAAGGGCCTCATCGTCGTCGAGATCCATGGCGAGCTTGGGCTGCGCATGGAGGTAACTCAGGGCCTCGCGAAAAGTCCACCCTTCCACCAGGGTCGCCTGATAAGTAACCACATCGCCGCGCAGTAGTTTGCTCAACAGACTTAGTGGCGTATCTCCTGCTTGCAGGCGGTACTCGCCGGCCCTGACTGCATCCTGGCGGCTCAACCGGCCATACAAGGTGAGCAGACGCCCATGGTCGAGAACGCCTTCGCGTTCCAGATCCCGCGCCGCCATCGAGAGCGAACCACCTTTGGGAAGGGTGTAAATAAACTCATCTCCGTCGATGGCAAGCGGTGAATGCAACCATCGAAAACCGGCGTAAACCATCGCAAATGCCAGAACGAGCGCAACAAGTGTGAAGGCGAAGAATTTACGCATCTCTTATTTCCTGCTCGCCCTTAAATCGTCATCGAACATTGCCTGCATCTGCCCGGCCACCCGGCACAGCGCCTTGCTTCCCAGAACGCCGGTCTTGTCGTGGAGCTGCTTCACAGGCCATACCCCGGAGACACTATTGGTGAGAAAGATTTCGTCGGCATCGAACAGCTCATCCATATCAAAGGCGACTTCTTCGACGGCAAGTCCCAGCTTGCCCGCATAATCCTCGAGGATACGCTTTCGCAAAATACCGGCAACGCCTGCGCTATGGAGTGAGGGGGTTAACAGAGTGCTGCTTTTGACCGCGAAAATATTGCGACTGCACGCTTCGACCACGTTGCCATCACAGTCCAGTAATATGCCTTCGGCGTTCTCTGTGTCGCGCCACTCCAGTGTCGCCAGCACATGGTCGAGCTTGTTGAGGTGTTTGATCCCCGCGAGCCGGGGATTGTGCCCGAGCCGATGCTCACAAATGAATGCGCTTACACCCTCGCTCCAGTAGTGCGACGGGTACTCGGGAAAAGGATGCACACGAATGACGATATTGTTGGCAGACTTTTCCGCCGGCTGGTAGCCGCGCCCGCCCTCTCCGCGGGTAACGACGACCTTCACCACTGCCCGCAATATTCCCTGGCGCGCAACCTCCGCCAGAATGTCATCTAGGTATTCAGCCAGCCGGATGGAGTCAAACGATAACTGTAAGCGCTGAGAGTCAGCGACAAGTCGCTGATGATGAAACTGAAAGAGGGGTAAACGGCCCTGCTCCAAGCGCATGGTTTCGAACAAACCATCACCGTAGGCAAAGCCGCGATCGCGGTCGGAAAGGCAGCCACCAAACACGCCGTTGATGCTGCCAAATGACTGGAATTCGGCCATGGCGGCGATTAACTCCCCGCCACTGCACGCCCGCTAGACGCGCTTGAAAATGAGCGAGCCGTTGGTGCCACCAAACCCGAAAGAATTCGATAGAGAGACATTGATCGGCCGCTGCTGGGCAGTCTTCGGAACAAAGTTGAGATCGCAACCCTCGCCCGGCTCTTCCAGGTTGATGGTGGGCGGAGCGACCTGGTCGCGGATTGCCAGAATGCTGAAGATGGCCTCCACCGATCCGGCCGCGCCAAGCAAATGACCGATCATGGACTTGGTAGAGCTGATCGCCAACTTGTCTGCCGCCGCACCGAAAACGGTTTTCACCGCCATGCATTCAGCCACATCGCCAAGCGGGGTCGACGTACCATGAGCATTGATGTAATCCACCTCATCCGGCGACAGCTTCGCGTCCTGAAGTGCATTGCGCATGGACAACGCTGCTCCCCGGCCATCTTCGGGCGGTGACGTGATGTGGTAGGCGTCGCCACTCATGCCAAAGCCAACCAGTTCCGCATAAATTCTGGCACCGCGGGCCTTGGCGAATTCGTATTCTTCCAGCACCAGAACGCCGGCACCGTCGCCAAGCACAAAACCGTCCCGGTCCTTGTCCCAGGGCCGGCTGGCAGCCTGCGGGTCATCGTTGCGCGTCGATAATGCGCGGGCTGCGGCAAAGCCTCCGAGCCCCACCGGCGTACACGCCATCTCTGCACCGCCGGCAATCATTGCATCCACTTCGCCATGCATGATCATGCGTGCGGCAAGGCCAATATTGTGAGTGCCAGTGGTGCAAGCCGTGACAAGGGCCAGATTCGGGCCGGTAAAACCGTATTTGATAGAGAGATTTCCGGAGATCATGTTAATGATCGCTCCGGGCACAAAGAAAGGAGAAAGCTTGCGCGGCCCCTTGTCATCCAAAACGTGGCTGACAGTCTCAATGGAACCAATGCCGCCGATTCCAGCTCCGATCGCAGCACCAATGCGTCCGGCATTTTCTGGCGTTACTTCGAGCCCGGCGTCTTCCATCGCCTGAATACCCGCAACCAGCCCGTATTGGATAAACGGGTCCATGCGCTTGGCATCTTTTGAGGGAATGTACTGGTCGACATCGAGATCGACAATCGGGGCGCTGAAGCGAGTGGTGAACTCCGATGCGTCGAAGGTCTCGATCGGGCGAGCACCGCTGCGGCCATTAACGATACCTTCCCAGGTTGATGCCACTGTATTTCCAAGGGGAGTTACCATGCCCAAGCCGGTAACCACAACTCTTTTGCGTGACAATTCAACCTCCCGAGGTTCACATGCACTGCGACGGGCGAGCGAGCCGTCTCAATGACCGCCTGTGAATCTGACAGCCATCGGGATACGGCGGGGCGCTACTTCGACCGTCAAATCTGACCTTCAAACAAAGGAAAAGCCGCACTATTGTACAAATAGATACGGCTTTTACGGAAAACTTGAACCAGCGTAAAACTAGGCCAGGTGCTCGTTGATGTAGTCGATGGCCAGCTGAACGGTGGTGATTTTTTCTGCTTCTTCGTCGGGAATTTCAGTTTCAAATTCCTCTTCGAGAGCCATTACCAATTCAACTGTATCCAGTGAGTCCGCACCCAGATCCTCGACGAAGGACGCTTCGTTCTTGACGTCTTCTTCTTTTACACCCAGTTGCTCAGCAACGATTTTTTTTACTCGTTCATCAATGCTGCTCATAAGATTTTTGAACTCCTAGTCGATAGAATCGGCGAAACCGCCATACGCAAAGCTAAAAACAAAACGCCGCGTTCGAATCCTTTACGAGGATCCCCGCAACGGTTCGCTATGCCCTTAGATGAAACCCGATAACGGAGGAGGAATTTCCAGGGGCGGCCCAATTTGAGCGCGCATTTTACATCTATTTTTCCCCGGTTGTAACGCATCTCCGCAAAAAACTTGGAAAAGCACTGCTTTTCCCATTAAAAACAGTAACTTAGGCCATATACATACCACCATTTACGTGGATTGTTTCGCCCGTAATATAGCTGCCAGACTCGCTGGCCAGGAACTCCACCACAGCGGCGATTTCGGCGGGCTGACCCAGCCTTCCCAGCGGAATCTGCGCGAGCATTTGCTCTTTGTTTGCCTCCGGCAAATCACGGGTCATATCCGTGTCGATGAATCCCGGCGCAACCGTATTCACTGTAATACCGCGAGAGCCCACTTCTCGCGCCAGCGCGCGGGCAAAGCCTCCCACCGCGGCTTTGGTGGCGGCATAGTTGGATTGCCCCGCATTACCCATCGACCCCACCACCGAGCTGATGTTGATGATTCGTCCCCAGCGCGCCTTCATCATCCCGCGCAGGCAGGCCTTGCTGAGACGGAAAACGGCGTTGAGATTGGTATTGATGACATCGCTCCACTCTTCTTCGCTCATGCGCATGAGCAGATTGTCCCGGGTGATGCCGGCATTGTTTACCAGGATCTGCGGCGTTCCGAACTGATCCTGAACAGCTTTCAAGAGCTCACCGACCGATTCCGGCTCCATGACGTTGAGCACCATCCCGGTCCCCTTGATACCCTGTTGCGCGAAACGATCACTGATGTTGGCCGCCCCCTTTTCCGTAGTCGCAGTTCCAATCACGACAGCGCCAGCGGCACCGAGCTTTTCCGCGATCGCCGCTCCAATACCACGGCTGGCGCCAGTCACAATGGCCACTTTGTCCTGCATGCTCATAGGCTATCTCTACTATTGTTCTGGTTGTCCGGTATCCCGTTTCGGTCGTTCCGGTGTCAGTTGATTCACTTCCAAAAACGCCGGGGATTGTTGTACAGATCAGGTTACGAATGAATACGATTTTTTGCTGAAGCCTTTTCCATTTAAAAGGACTGCTTCAAGCTCTTGTTCAAAATGCTGAAGACGGCGTTGGCTCGGGCGACCCGCTGTTCACCGACGTAAAAAAAGCAATTCGCAAACGCAAGGCGCTTGCCCAGCTTCTGGATGTCCACATCCACTTCCAGCCAGTCTCCCTGACTGATCCGGCCCACGTAGTCCACCGTGAGACTGGCCGTCACCGCCGAAATGGGAGGGTCCTGACTAAAGGCGATATTGTAGCCCAGCGCGATGTCGGCCAGCGTGCTGATTACTCCGCCATGGATATCGCCGCGCATGTTGCAATGCTTCTCCGCAGGGCGCAAACCGAGACGCAGGCAAGTGGGCGTGACCTTCTGATAGATCGGCCCAATCAATTGCGTAAAAGCGCTTTCACGATAGAGCGGTTCGAAGCCTTCGGGAATACTTTTATCTTCAATGCCCACAACAAAACAGCCTTAAGAAATGGAGAAATTCACGCAAACAGCTCCTGAAATCTTCCGCTGATTTTTTTCGGGATTTGTTTATCCACCTGCTCAATCGCCATCTGCAAAGCGAAGCAGAAGCCGCGAGAGTCTGCTCCCCCGTGACTTTTTACCACGGTCCCCTGGAGCCCAAGAAAACAGGCGCCATTATGCCTCACAGGGTCGAACTTTGCCCGCCATTGGTTCACAACCGGACCCGCGATCCAGCCGGCAAAGCGCGCATACAAGCTACTGGTGAACACGTCTCTAACATTGGCAGCGAGAAACTTCGCCGCACCTTCACTGACCTTGAGCGCTATGTTGCCGACAAAGCCGTCGCAAACCACTACATCCACATCGCCGGTGTAAATATCGTCGCCTTCCACGAATCCCACATAGTTGATCTTGTTGCTCGCCGATAACAACCGCGAAGCCTCGCGAACCTGCTCGATGCCTTTGGTATTTTCCTCGCCGATATTGAGTAAGCCAACGCTGGGCGCCGGATTATTGTCGGTAACGGCCGCCAGTACTGAACCCATAAACGCAAACTGAACCAATTGTTCGGCAGTGCTATTGATGTTTGCGCCGAGATCGAGCAAATAGCAGTGCCCTTGCGACGAAGGAACTGGCTTGCAGATGGCTGGTCTGTCCACGCCGGGAAAAGTTTTCAGCAGGTGCCGACCGAGGACCATGAGAGCCCCGGTGTTGCCGGCGCTGACACAGGCGTCGGCCTCGCCAGTCTTGACCAGCTCCAGTGCTTTCCACATGGAGGATTCGCGCTTGTGTCGCAGTGCAGACGACGGACGGTCTTCCATGCTCACGACGTCAGGAGCATGCAGCAGTTTCAGCCGGGATGCGAGGGCGGATGGTGGGGAGAGATCTTGAAGTTGCGCTTCGAGAAGGTCTCGATTGCCGATGACCAGAAGCTGGATGTTCGAATTGTGGGCGGCGGTCTGGAGAGCAGCATCAAGTACCGGCTGGGGACCGAAGTCCCCACCCATGGCGTCAATTGCGATGGAAATTGCCGCCGACAAACCTATTCTTCATCAGTTTCCACAACTTTCTTGCCGCGGTAGAAACCGTCGGCAGTGACGTGGTGGCGGCGATGCTTTTCACCAGTGACCGGATCTACTGACAAGGTCGGGCCCGTCAGGGCGTCGTGTGAACGGCGCATACCGCGCTTTGAGCGGGTTTTTCGATTTTGCTGAACAGCCATGGCTAACTCCGGATAGCTCTCAAGTTAAAAACAGTTGTCGCGCAGCGGCAGACGCTACTTCTTCTTTCCGCCTTTCAGTTGCTCCAGAACCTGGAACGGGTTGCGCTTACCCTCTTCCGCCGCCGCGGCTGTGGACGCATCGCCGGCGGAATACAAATCTTCTTCAAGGCACTGATAGTCGTGATAGACCACCATCGGGAGGTCCAGCAGCAACTCGTCTTCCACGACCGCGTACAAGTCGGCCTCGGAATCGTCACGGCTCACCACCCAGGGCTCCAACGAATGAGGAAGCTGCTTGGCCTCTTCATCACTGGCGACGATGGCGACTGCCATATTCGCGGCCAACTCTACCTCGGTATTGCCCATGCAACGCTGGCAAACCATCTTGACCCGGACCTCCAACGGACCGGACACAGTGCGAATGCCGCTCGGATCGCGGGCAAATTGCAACTGCGCGGAGACGGGGCTCTCAATGCTACTCACCGCCTGCTGCAGCCGTGGCAGTTTGTCCTGGGGAATCTGCCCAGTGAGCTCCACGTGCTGCTGTGCGAACTTCCGAGAGTCCACCCAGCGCGGTAGTCGTTGATTCGAAGGGGGTCCCGGCATAGCGGCGCAATGATAGGGAGGTGATCTGGCTCTGTCAAAGAGAATTAGGCGTAGAAAGGCCCTTTGAACGCAAAAACAGGGGACAATTCCCCCGCTTTTGGTTAATTGCTATCAGCACCTCTGCCACTCGAGCAGTTCGTCCATTTGATCGAGACACATCACCGGCTCGAAGGGTCGCAGTCGATCGATGTGGTGAGCACCGTAGGAAACGGCAATTCGTGGCATCGAGAGCTGCCGGGCCATATCCATGTCGTATTCGGTATCCCCGATCATTACCGCGACTTCCGGACCAACGGCAAACTCATCCAGCAGTTCGCTGAGCATCTGCGGGTGCGGCTTGGACTGGGTTTCGTCCGCGCAGCGGGTGCTATGGAAGTAGTCCTCCAAGCCCATTTCCCCGAGGATCCGGTCCAGGCCCCGACGGCTTTTGCCGGTCGCGATGGCCAGGTGGTGGCCCTGGTCCAGCAAAGTGTCGAGAGTCTGTCGCACACCGGGGTAGAAATCCATGCCCCGCTCCTGATCCGCCACAAAGTGTTTGGAATAGCCAGCCAACAGAGCCTGCAACTGCTCCTCCCCGACCCCGGGGAAAATTTGCTGAATCGCAGGACGCAGACTGAGACCGATGATGTTCTTTACCGCGTCCTCTTCGGGCACCCGCACACCCAACTCGCGGGCAGCCGCCTGGGTGCAGTAGACGATCTTGGCCAGCGAGTCGCACAGCGTGCCGTCCCAATCAAAGATGTACAACATAGGCTTGCTTCTTCTTTATATATAGTTGGATTGGATCGCTAACAGGCCATTCAGAACTTGAAGGGCGCCAGCTGTTCCAGGGCATCGCTCAGGTCTTTGGCCAGTGGCGCATCGAGCGAGAGCGGCGTGCCGTCCGGTCGTCGGAAGCGGATATGGCCCGCATGCAAAAACAGTCGGGATACGCCAAACTGCCGCATCTCTTTATTGCAGTCGTTGTCGCCGTATTTGCTATCCCCAACAATCGGATGGCCGGCATGCTGGGTATGAACCCGAATCTGGTGGGTCCGACCGGTGAGCAGCGTCGCCTCCAAAAGCGTCACCTGGCGGTAGCGCTGAAGAATGCGGAAGTCCGTGACTGAGGGCTTGCCCTGCGCACTCACAACGACCATCCGCTCGCCGCTTGCCAGCTGATTTTTGAGCAGCGGCGCTTCCACACGGTTGACGTGGCGCGGCCATTGCCCGGAGACCAGGGTCTGGTAGCGCTTGTGAATGCTGCCGTCCCGGAACTGGTCCTGTAAAAACGTGAGCACCAGGCGACGCTTGGCCACCAGTACACAGCCCGAGGTGTCGCGATCGATTCTGTGCACCAGCTCCAATCGTTTGCTGCTGTAAAGATGGCGTAGAATTTCGATCAGCCCCAGGTTAACTCCGCTGCCCCCGTGCACCGCCAAGCCCGTCGGCTTGTTCACCGCCAGAAGGTCGTCATCCTCGTAGATAATTGCGGCCTGCACCAGCTCAAGCAGGTTGCTGCCCGGGATGGCCGGAGGCGGCGCCTCTGCCACCCTGACCGGGGGGACGCGCACTTTATCGCCCCGGACCAACTTGTATTCAGCCTTTACCCGCCCTCCATTGACCCGCACCTCGCCCTTGCGCAACAGGCGATAGATCCTCGACCGGGGGACACCCTTGAGTTGAGCAAGGAGGAAGTTGTCGATCCGCTGCCCGGCGGCATTCGCATCAATTTCGACGAGGCGCACGACAGGGTTATTTGATGGCATTTGCATCGACCAATGATACCAGTGGCGGCCTCTGCGGACATCCCCTCACAAATAATGACTGGGCATTCGCAAACTTATTTGGCACATTGGCATCTAAAGAAACCACTAACGGGATTTGTCGCCAACCGGACAATTTTCTTTGTAATTGAAGCACTTAGAAAATGGTGGTATAGTCGCCCCCGCTGGCCATCCCGATCTTCGGATATCCAACCGAACTTCCCAGCACAAGGCATCCGCGGCGGCGGCTAATGCAGCCAGCAGACGCGGAGAGCGCTGAGCGAAAGCTCCTGTGACATCGGTAAAGACCATTTCGCACAGGGCGAAACGCTGGATGAAGATTCGCACCCGCATATCGGCGGCTGGTAAGGAAAGGCGCATCGAAAACCAGAGCAGTCCTCGAAGCAGTTACGATTGTAAATGCACGAGATTCAGATGAAAGGTTGCGAGGCGCCAATCCCGCACAAAGTCATGCAAGTCCGGTCTGCTGCTCGATCAACAAGAGCAGATCGTTGTAATAATCGCGCAATTTGAGCGCCTATTTGAATCGAAACAAGCGGAATTTTTAGACCCGACCTTGGCGAAGCCGGACAACAAGTTGTCAGTACAACAATGTTCGCAAAACAAGGTCGGCGAAGATAGAACGTAAGCGAACACACGAGCTTTAGAATCGCCTTGAAGTATCAACGTCGCCGGTCACTTGATTGTCACCCGATTTTCATGAATCAGTCATGAACTTAGTCATCAACAAGTCAGATCTCAGCGCATTAGCCAGACAGATTCTTTGCTCAACCATGGCAGATTGCCTGGAGTAAACCAACGATCATTGAGGCAACCTGCTTCCATCATCACAGGTCATAACGACTACCGCTTACGCATCACCGCTCGTATTCAGTTCAAATAGCGTTCCTATTGTGCCCAGATAACAAACATCAGGAAGCACATGAAAAGAATGCTAATCAACGCAACTCAACCCGAAGAGTTGCGTGTTGCTCTGGTAGATGGCCAGTGGCTCTACGATCTCGACATCGAAAATCGCACTCGCGAGCAAAAGAAAGCCAACATCTATCTCGGCAAAATCACCCGCATCGAACCGAGCCTTGAAGCCGCCTTCGTCGACTACGGCGCTGAGCGACACGGATTCCTCCCCCTCAAAGAAATCTCCCGCGAATACTTCTCCAAATCGCCGAAGGAAATCGACGGCAAGGTCAAGATCAAGGATGTCCTCAAGGAAGGTCAGGAAGTCATTGTCCAGGTGGACAAGGAAGAGCGCGGCAATAAAGGTGCGGCGCTGACCACTTTCATCAGTCTTGCCGGCCGTTACCTGGTGCTGATGCCCAATAATCCGCGTGCGGGGGGCATCTCGCGTCGTATCGAAGGCGACGACCGCTCCGACCTGCGCGAAGCTTTCAGCAAAATCGAAATCCCCTCCGGCATGGGCGTGATCATTCGCACTGCCGGCGTTGGCCGCAATGCCGAAGAGCTGCAATACGACCTCGCCTGGTTGATGCGCCTCTGGGACGAGATCAAAAAAGAAGCGGAGAAGGCCAAAGCCCCCCACTTCCTCTTCCAGGAGAGCAACGTCATCATCCGCGCGATTCGCGACTATCTTCGCGATGACATCGGCGAAGTGCTGGTCGACCAGGTGGACGCGCACAACCTCGCCGCCGCTTTCGTCCAGCAGGTGATGCCGGACTTCAAGAGCAAGGTCAAGCTGTACACCGACGACGTCCCGCTGTTCAGCCGTTTCCAGATCGAAAACCAGATTGAAACCGCCTTCGAGCGCGAAGTGAAGCTTCCCTCCGGCGGCTCCATCGTCATCGACGTGACCGAAGCGCTGATCTCCATCGACATCAACTCCTCGAGGGCCACCAAGGGTCTGTCCATCGAGGACACTGCGCTGCAGACCAACCTCGAAGCGGCCGACGAAATCGCCCGTCAGCTGCGCATCCGTGATATGGGCGGGCTGGTGGTGATTGATTTCATCGACATGCAGGCAGCCAAAAACCAGCGCGAAGTCGAAAACCGCATGCGCGATGCGCTGGAAATGGATCGCGCCCGCGTTCAGGTGGGCCGCATTTCCCGCTTCGGCCTGCTGGAAATGTCCCGTCAGCGCCTGCGCCCGTCGCTGGGTGAAACGACCTCAAAAGTGTGCCCGCGTTGTAGCGGCCAGGGCACCATCCGCTCCACCAAGTCGCTGGCGCTTTCCATTCTCCGATTGGTGGAAGAGGAAGCACAGAAGGAACGCAGCGCCGAAATCCGGGCCATCACCCCGGTGTCCGTCGCGACATACATGCTGAACGAGAAGCGCAAAACGATCTCCCAGATCGAGTCGCGCAACAACATCCGCGTGGTGATCGTTCCCAGTGAAGACCTGGTGACCCCCCACTTCGAGGTGCAACGTCTGCGCGATGACGATAGCGAGACGCTGGAGGTCAGCTACAAGATCACCTCCACGATGGAAGACATGAGCCAGGACGAGAGCGAATCCGAAGTGCCGGTGAAGATTCCGGTGCCGGCGGTACAGCAGGTCGCCCCGGATACCCCCGCCCCGACCCGCACCGTGGCGAAAACCGGCTTGCTGACGCGCCTGCTGAAAGTGCTGAGCGAATTCTTCGGCGGTGGCGAAGAGGAAACGCGCAAGAAAGACCAGCGTGGACGCGATGAAGCCCGCCGCACCGGCGGTGGCCGTAACCGCCGCGATACCCAGGGACGCAACCGCAAGCCCCGCGATGGACGTCGCCGCGGCCGAGCTGAAGGCGAGGAACAACCCGCCAAGCGCGAGGAATCCCGTCGCGAGGAACAGCAAGGCAAACGCAGCGAAGGTCAACGAGGCGAAGGTCAACGGGGCGAAGGTCGCCGAGACGAGCAGCGCCGAGGCCGCGATGAGAGCCGAAAAGGCGAACAGAAACCCGCTGCAGCCGCCGAGCAAGGCCAGACGGCGGAAGCACCTGTCGACGAAAGCAAGCGTCCACCGAAGCGCCCCGCCAACAAGCGGGCCCGTCCGCAACCGCGTCGCCGCGGTCGCCGCGAAGATTTGGTAGAGGCCGTGGAAGCGCAAAACGAGCAGGCAGCCCAGGCCAGCGCTGAAGAAGCGAAAAACCGCGAAGCTCCTGGCGGCAGCGAAGCAGCCGCGACGGCGGCTCCCGCGCCAAAGGCTGCCGAGTCCCAGCGGCCGCAGAGACC
The DNA here is from genome assembly GCA_026192395.1 of Proteobacteria bacterium 005FR1. Taxonomy (GTDB): domain Bacteria; phylum Pseudomonadota; class Gammaproteobacteria; order Pseudomonadales; family Cellvibrionaceae; genus WACF01. The sequence continues at coordinate 404,932 of WACF01000001.1, read as the reverse complement.
GAAACGCGAAGAAAAACCCAAGGCTGCCGAAGCAAAACAGCCGGAAGAGCTCGAAGTGACCCAGGAAGTGGAACCGGTTGCTGACGAAGCACCATTGGCAGCCGCCAAGGCGGTGACACAGGAAGAGCTGAAGGCGGAAGCAACACAGCCCGCGAAAGCTCCCAAGCAGCAGACGAAACAGGTAGCCGAGCAGCCAGCGAAGCAGGAAGCCGAGCGGCCAGCGAAGCAGGAAGCCGAGCGGCCAGCGGAGCAGGAAGAAAGCCCCGCTCACGAGACTGCGCCGGCCATCTCCCCGCTCGCCAGGGAATCGTTGCTGGAAGCCGCGGAGGAAGTTGCCACAGACGAGCAGCCGCTACGCGAAGAAGCTTCCGCCAAAGCGAAAAGTGCTGCGCCGGAAGCGCCAGCGACCAGCGAGCAACAAGAGCCTGCAAGCCAATCAGCTGAGCTCCAGACGGAGACTTCGGAAACGGCAGCCGACGGTGAATCAGCCATGCAAGCCGTGGAGGAAGTCGCCGAACAAACTGAGCGACAACAGCCTGCCGCGCCCAAGAACAAAGCTGACGAAGCCGCTGATGCAAAACCCGCGGTGCGCGCTCCCAATGACCCGCGCCTGAACCCCAAGCCGGTTAGCACTGCACGCATCATCACTGAGACGCCGACTCGCCCCACACCGCGAGCTCTCGACACGTCTCAGCAGGCCAGCGTCATTCACTCGCCGCGCCCGATCTCACGGCCGCCGAATGATCCACGCGCAGGCAAAACGGCAGCAGTTGCTCAGGAAAACAACGAAACGCCTTCACAGGCGAGCTGATGGAAACGCCGGGCCAGCCAAGTGCTTGCCCGGCACAGCCGATTCTGTATAATCTGCGCCTCTTCCGGAGGGGTGGCTGAGTGGTCGAAAGCGGCGGTCTTGAAAACCGTTGAACCGCGAGGTTCCTAGGGTTCGAATCCCTACCCCTCCGCCATACTAAAAGGCCGGCACAATACGCCGGCCTTTTTTTATGCCCAATCGAAAGCATGGATGAGAAGCCGGGGTTCGACCAAATCGCCGGGAGCAATTTGGGACAGCGAGCCAAGCGAGCTGCCCCGCAGGGGTGAGCGCCACGGAACGCGCGCATCTTTCCCTACCCCTCCGCCGCTCTCTCTACAAAAACGGAAGGCCGCTAACCTGCCGGCCTTTTTTTATGCCCAATCGAAAGCATGGATGAGAACCCGGGGTTCGACCAAATCGCCGGGAGCAATTTGAGACAGCGAGCCAAGCGAGCTGCCCCGCAGGGGTGAGCGCCACCGAAGGCGCTCATCTATCCCTACCCCGCCTTTCCCCTACTCCCCGTTACCGCTCCTACCCGAATTACCGCCCCCGGATCAGCAATCATCAGGAAGAAAATTCCCCCAGCCGGGTCAAAAAGCAGTGGACAGCCAAGGAGGAACAGACCATGCAGCTCTCAATCACCCATGAGGAGCGCGAGCTCCTCGTACAAACTCTCGAGTCCAACCTGTCGGATCTCAGCTACGAAATCGGCAACACCGACAGTTTCGCTTTCCGCGAAGATCTCAAACGCAAGTCGGCGGCGATGAAAAGCCTGCTCGCCACGCTGAGGCAGGCAAAGTCCGAGGAAGAACGCCCACTTCAATAGTGAGATGACGCGTTGTAAACGCCCCCCGAAGCAGGAGTTATGAAATGGCTGGTTCTGCTTACGTCCGGTGGTTCGAGGATCTTGGCAATCACGACGTTGAAAGCGTCGGCGGCAAGAATGCATCGCTAGGAGAACTCATCCGAAGCTTGCGCAGCGAGGGCGTACAGGTGCCCGGCGGCTTTGCGACCACTGCCCAAGCCTATCGCGCCTTCCTCGAACACAATCAACTCTCAGATGTGTTGCGCGAACAAATCGCACAATTGTCGCAGGATGAAAAATCGCTCAAGCAGGTGGGCGAAACCGTACGTCGCGCGTTTCGCCGTGCCGAGTTTCCCGACGACATCGCCGCCGAGATCCGCAACGCCTATGCAGAACTGTCGCAACGCAACAGCACTGATTCTGTGGCCGTCGCAGTTCGCAGCAGCGCCACTGCCGAGGATTTGCCGGAGGCCAGCTTCGCAGGTCAACAGGAAACCTATTTGAATATTCGCGGCGCGGATGAGTTGCTCTCAGCCTGCCGAGACTGTTATGCCTCGCTGTTTACCAACCGCGCCATCAACTATCGCCAGGAACGCGGCTTTGATCACCTGAAAGTGGCGCTATCGGTTGGCATCCAGAAGATGGTTCAGGCAGACAAAGCAGGCGCTGGCGTCATGTTTTCGCTGGATACCGACAGCGGCTTCCCGGATCTCGTGGTCATCAATGCGAATTGGGGCCTCGGCGAAACCGTCGTCCAGGGCAGCGTGAGCCCCGACGAATACCGCGTGTTCAAGCCGCGACTGGATGAGCCAGACCTGATGCCCATCATTGCCAAGTCCGTCGGCGGAAAAGAAAAGAAGATGATCTACGCTAGCGGCGGCAAGCACACTACACGCACAGTGGACACGCCGGCAGCGGAACGTCGGAAGTATGTTCTCTCCGACCCCGAAATCATTACCCTGGCGCGCTGGGCCAAGTCGATCGAAAAGCATTATGGCAAACCCATGGACATGGAATGGGCCAAGGACGGTGATACCGGCGAGCTCTTTTGCGTCCAGGCGCGTCCGGAAACCGTGCACTCCCGTCAGCAGCCCAAGTCGCTGAAAAGCTACCGGCTCAAGGAGCACCCAAAAGCATTACTGACCGGCGCCGCCATCGGTCAGGCGATTGCCACCGGTCGGGTGAAGGTGCTGCAGGATCCGAGTGAGATGGATCGCTTCGAGACGGGCGACATTCTCGTCACCGGCCGTACCGATCCGGACTGGGGGCCGATCATGAAGCGCGCTGCCGCAATCGTTACCGATCATGGTGGACGCACCAGCCATGCCGCTATTGTGAGTCGAGAGCTGGGCGTCCCCGCCGTGGTCGGCACCAATACCGCGACCAGCCTGCTAAAGGATGGTCAGGAGGTGACGGTCTCATGCGCGGAAGGCAGTGAAGCCCGCATCTACGACGGTCGACTCGACTTCGAAGAACGCGACATCGACCTCTCGGACTTCGGCGAACTTCCCGTCAAGCTGATGATCAATCTCGCCGCTCCCGCGGCAGCCTTTCGCTGGTGGCGGCTGCCCGTGAACGGCGTCGGACTGGCGCGAATGGAATTCATCATCAGCGATGTCATCAAGATACATCCGCTGGCACTATCCCGCTTCGATCAGCTGGAGGACAAGGACGCGCGCAGACAGATCGAACAAATGACCGCCGGCTATGACGACAAGACGGAATACTTCGTCGAACACCTCGCTCGCGGCGTGGCCGCGATCGCGGCCTCGCAGTACCCGGATCCGGTCATCGTGCGGATGAGCGACTTCAAAACCAACGAATATGCAGAGCTGATCGGCGGCAAACAATTCGAGCCCCGAGAGGAAAATCCCATGCTCGGTTTTCGCGGCGCATCACGTTACTACAGCGAGCGCTACAAGGACGGTTTCGCATTGGAGTGTCGGGCTGTAAAGCGCGCCCGTGAGCAACTGGGTCTGAACAATCTGGTGGTCATGATTCCCTTCGTGCGAACGCCCGAAGAAGCAGATCGGGTACTCGAGACCATGGCCGCACATGATCTCAAGCGCGGCGAACTCGGTCTGGAGGTTTACATGATGTGCGAGATACCGTCGAACGTCTTTCTGGCTGAGCAATTTGCCCGGCGCTTTGACGGCTTGTCCATCGGCAGTAACGACCTCACCCAATTGACTCTCGGCGTGGATCGGGATTCGGAGGAGCTGCGCAGTTTGTTCGACGAGCGCAACGAGGCCGTCAAACGCGCCATTGCCCAGGTGATCGAGAAAGCACACGACGCAGGCTGCAAGGTTGGTATCTGCGGGCAGGCGCCCAGTGATTACCCGGACTTCGCCCGCTTTCTCATCGAGCACGCAATCGACTCCATTTCCCTGAATCCCGACAGTGTCCTCGGCACGATCGATGCTCTTCGCCAAGAGCCATGAGCCGGAGCAAGAAAACCTCATCCCCAAGGATCTGGAGATCAGAAGCTGAATGTCGGAGCGCCACTTTAGCGACTGGGAACTCGTATATCGCGGCTGGGATCCTGCCGAGCAGGCATTGCGCGAAGCGCTGACCACATTGGGTAACGGGCACTTCGCCACCCGCGGTGCCGCCGAAGAGGTCTACGCCCGCGGGCCCCATTATCCGGCCACCTATCTCGCTGGCGGCTACAACCGGTTGGAAAGCGAAGTCGCGGGCAAGATCGTAGAAAGTGAAGATCTCGTGAATTGGCCCAACTGGCTGCCGCTGTCTTTCCGCTGCGAAGGCTGCGAGTGGTTTGACTTTGAGGCGATGGACATTCTCGAGTACGAGCAGCGGCTCGATTTCTATCGTGGCCTGCTTCATCGCAAGGTGCACTTCCGCGACCACAATGATCGGGAATTCCTCCTCGAAACCAGTCGCTTTGTTCACATGAGCGATGGCCATGTGGCGGCGATCGACTGGCTGCTCACACCGCTGAACTGGTCCGGTAAAATCGAGATCCGTTCCGGTATTGACGGCGACGTGTCCAACGATGGCGTGGCTCGCTACCGCGAATTGAATGGTCACCATCTGAGCATCCTCGGCTGCGGTATCGCCGGTGAAGATGCGATCTTTCTCGTCAGCCAAACCCGGCAATCGCACATCGTCCTTGCACAAGCGGTTCGAACGCGCGCCACCATCGACGGAGAGCCGGCTTCGCTGGAGCGAAGGACTGCCTCCGAAAGCAACCGTATTGCCCAGCACCTGACACTTTCATGCTCCGCGAGGAAGCCGGTGCGCATCGAAAAGGTGCTGACAATGTTCAGCTCGCGGGACTTCGCGCTGAGCGAGCCCTGCGCCGAAACCTGCAAGACCATCCATCGGTTACCGGATTTCGATTCTCTTCGCGAACGCCACGAACTGGCCTGGCGGAAGCTCTGGAGCCGAGCGGATCTGACGCTATCCGGACAGCACAGCTACACCCAACCGGTATTGCGTCTGCACATCTTCCATATGCTGCAAACGATTTCCACCAACAGCATCGGCCGAGACGTCGGCATTCCCGCGCGCGGTCTGCATGGCGAAGCTTACCGTGGGCATGTTTTCTGGGACGAACTGTTTACCTTTCCCTTCCTTAACCTGCGCCTACCGGAGTTGAGCCGCTCACTGCTCCTCTACCGCTACCGCCGATTGAGCGAAGCGCGATACGCGGCGAAGCAGGAAGGCTATCGAGGAGCCATGTTTCCCTGGCAAAGCGGCAGTGATGGTCGCGAGGAAAGCCAGGCCTTGCATCTGAATCCGAAGTCCGGACGCTGGATCGCGGATAACACCCATCGCCAACGTCACGTGAACGCCGCCATCGCCTTTAATGTCTGGCAGTACTATCAGGCCACCGGCGATCTGGAGTTCATGACATTTTATGGCGCGGAGTTGCTGGTGGAGATTGCGCGCTTCTGGGCCAGCATCGCCGTTTTCAATACCGCGCGCGGTCGCTACGAAATACGCGGCGTGGTCGGCCCCGACGAATTCCACACCCAGTACCCCGGCGGCGATCATCCCGGGCTGGACAACAACGCCTACACCAACGTCATGGCCAGTTGGGTTCTGCACACGGCCGAAGTCACGCTGGATTTGCTAGGCGAAGACGAGAGAGCCGAACTGCTGGAATCGCTGAGGGTTTCTGACGAAGATCTGCGCCACTGGAATGAAGTGAGCAGACTGATGTACGTGCCCTTCCACGAAGACCATATCGTCAGCCAGTTCGAAGGCTGGGATGCTCTCGAAGAACTAGACTGGGACGAACTGTGCAACCGGCACGGCGACATCCAACGGCTGGATAGAGTTCTGGAAGCGGAAAACGACGACCCCAATCGCTATCGGGCCACCAAGCAGGCCGATGTACTCATGCTGTTCTTTTTATTTTCCGCCGAAGAACTCAAGGAGAACTTCGAGCGACTGGGCTACGACTTCGACCCGCACTTCATCCCGCGCAATGTGCAGTATTACCTCGCACGTACCTCTCACGGTTCCAGCCTTAGCCGGGTGGTACACGCCTGGGTGCTGGCCCGTACTCAGCGCGAGAAATCATGGCATCTTTTCAAGGATGTACTAGCCAGTGACATCGATGACATCCAGGGTGGCACCACGGCCGAGGGCATCCACATGGGTGCGATGGCCAGCTCGGTCGATTTGATGCAGCGCTGCTATACAGGACTCGAGATGCGCCACGGCGTTCTGTGGCTCAATCCCGTATTGCCGGACGACCTCGAACAACTCAATTTCACTGTCCGCTACCGTGGCCATTGGCTGGCGATTCAGGTCAACCACCATACACTCTCCGTCTCGTTAGAAAAGGGCCGGCATGCGCCAGCGCGAGTCGGCTTTCACGGCACTGTGTATGAAATGGACGAAGGTCAACAAGTCTCTTTCAGCCTCGGTGAACGTAAATGAGACTGGCAAAACGACGGGACCGAAGGGAACCCCCTGCGCCGCCTATCGCATTTCAACCGGCATGGACTTACACCCGCCTGATGCAAGCCCTGACCAGGATGGCGGCTCTGACATATGCTTTATCGTTGAAAGGGGAAAGCTGTTTGGCGCAGAACTACAGGTTCCTGATCACGCGCACGACAATATCAACGGCCTGTCGTTTCCCTCACTTTGCAAACAGCGATGTAAGGCTTACAGTTTTCTGACGCTAAATAGAACGCGGACAAAAAATGAAAGCTGGCGCTACTGTGGATTACACCACTTGCGTGCGGAAGGTCTCGTTTTTGCTTTAGAGCTAATGCTTAGCTATTAAGATAAATGAATATACTGGCATCCTCGCCAACATCCTGCAAAACGTCGAAGTGAACGCGGCTTAAAAGCGCCAGGAAGGCGCTTTGTCGCATTCGCCGAACAAGAACCTGAAAAAAAGGCAGAGACATGGATTGTTCTGGCTGTATCGTCATTGTCCTCCGCAATCTTCACGAAAATATAAGAAGCAGTTACACCGAAGCACTCAGGGCGAAAGGTTACCGACTGGTGTATGTCACCGTCGGCCAGAATCCGGTGAAAACAATTGAGAAACACACGCCGGTCACGGTCATTTTCCAATACGACTACCCTGACCTGTTTGGCCTGGCTGATTTGCGTCTGACCAAGCAACTCGCCCCTTCGGTACCCCTGCTGATGGTCACTCAGGCGCATTCCGAGCAGCTCGCTGTCTGGGCCTTTCGTACCCGGGTCTGGGATTATTTTGTGCAGCCGGTGGATACCGCCAGACTTGTCGCTGTGGTCGACACTCTCCATGGATTCGGAAAGGGAAGCCACACCGCCCGAAGCTTTCCTCAGCTCAAAAACACCATTCCACCGGAAGCAAGGCTGCGATGCGGTGGTGGCAGTGAAGAGCAATCAATTCTCGAACGTGCATTAAGCTATCTGGATGCGAACCTGCACAAGAAAATCGTGCAGGCGGACGTCGCTCACTCATTCGGTCTGAGCACCTTTCAGTTCAGCCGGCTCTTCAAACGCCTTACTCGAGTAACCTTCCAGGAGTACCTGATCTCGCGGCGAATAGAAGAAGCAAAGCGTTTGCTGGAAAACCCCAAAGCCTCGGTCACCGACGTGTGTTTTACCGTCGGTTTCCAGGACCTGTCCTACTTCACGCGCGTGTTTCAACGTTATGTAGGCCTGCCACCCTCGCGCTACCGGACCAACCCGGACGGAAAAAGTCAAACGAGCAGGCGCCCTGCTTCGATTGAAACGGAGCAGGTCTCCACCAGCTACTCGAAAGCGTTCGTTGGCGAGAAACCTTCACCTGAACTCTGATCCTGTCAGTCGACCAGTACCGGGATTCGGGCGAGTACGCCGTAGTTCTCGCCACCTGTATTGCCTTTTGGTTCGTGATAAGAGCAGTCGGGAAGGAAGTATATCGTTTTCTGCCGCATGTCCGCGGGTGTCCCGTCGGAGTCCTGGAGGTTGAAGTCGGTAGCAAAATCATTCCAGCGAGCCTGTCCATCCGTACCGCTGTTGGTCCATGAGCCAGGTGAAACGCCGTCACTATTGTCTGGTGGCAATTCCATCTGAGTCGGTGCGTCGTCATATACTTCAGGGTTCTGATTCACTACCCAAACCACGTTGACGTTGACGGCCCCGACCAGGTCGTTGGTAGGCCCCACCGAACCATCCGGGCAGTCAAGAACGGGCAGGGTCATGTTCCACAACCGCTGACGGTCCGTTTGATCCACCCAGCACTCCCAAAACGCCTGAAAGGCTGACTGCACCTGTCCGTTGGTGGTCTGCATGGGTTCTCCATAAAAAAGCTCGAGGGGATTGCCGTCCCCACAAACCAGGTCACGGATCTCATTCGAACTCGCTGCCCCGTCGACGTTCTGCTCGAAATTGGTCCAGCCCCCGGTGTCGGTGGTTGCCGGTATCATCGTTCCGACGCTGCAATCGTATGAGCCGTCCGGGTTTACCAGCTGCTGCCTGCACAGCCCGATCGGCTGGTCCGCGTCTTCCGGACGCAGGGAACTCGCAAAGCCGATGTACGCCACTGCACGCGAACGCATGGAGTAACTGTCGAAGCCCAAGACAGTGCCGAAGAATGCCTGCACCGGCGTAGCTTCCCGTGCGGTGATCACCTCCACGGCATTGATAAAGTTGAGGTTGAGATCGAGCTCTTCGGTAGTCGCGGAAAAAAGGTCCACCGGTTCGAGCGATGGGTTGGCAGTAAATGTTCGCGTCGCAAAACTCCAGTGACCGCGCTGAACGCTGATGACTTCCACGGCTGCACCCTGGCTGTCATTGGCCATTGCTGCATCTTGTGCCACCGCGTTCGCGCCCGCATTTACAGAGCTGCCATCATCCGTGTAGAGCACCCTTGCACCGGCCAATGCACCGGCGTCCGCGGCGTTTTGAAGTTCATTCCTGGCAACGAACAGGTTGCCGCCATCCACAGCCAAGGCGGTGAGGGCGAGAATCATGAACAGCGCTATCGCAAAGAGTACAGTGGATAGACCTTCCTGTCCGCGCCGATTGCTTCCAAGTTTGAAAGTCTCCATGATCTCACCTACTCCGCTCGCATCACTGAGGTTGACGACAGGTTCAGGGTTCCTCCCAGGGTGCCTATGAAACCAGGCAAAATCAGCCAATCGTAGGGGTAGTTGACCGTCACAATCAGCTCATCGCCGGCGTTGAAATTACCATCGCCCGAAAGATCTACACGTTGGATCTGCACATCGAGGGTGGCCGGCCCACCCAGAGAGAGGAGATAGGCCTGCGCATAGTCCTGAACCGCCTGTTGGACAATTGCGTCCTCAGTTCCCATGCTGCCAATGAAACGGTCACCGGTACGAAACAAGATTCCCGTTCGCGCCCCCTCCCGACTGGCGTTGGTCAGCGTGGCCTTATCGAATAGCGCGACGCTGAATTCTATGATGCCGAACAGAATAAGAAACAGCAGACCCGAGACGATGGCGAATTCCACCACCTCGGTTCCCTGCTGGTAGCGCAGCGACCTGACCACGATGACCTCCTGTCGAAGCGTAATTAGTTGTTGCGGTTTAACATGCGCCTGACGTTCTCGGCGTTTTCGCTGGCCACGACATAAAAGGCCGGTGACAGACGCATGGCTTTTTCAAAGAAAGAGAGCGCGCGCACATAGTCTCCCTCGAGCATCGCCACAAAGCCCACGTCATTGTGCGCCTCCGCAGCGTCGCTGGTGCGCTCCAGCGCCTCCAGGGCACGGTCATATTTTTTCTGCCTGGCGTAAACCAGCCCCAGATTACGCCAAGCCCGCTCGTAGTTGCCATTGATCCGCAAAGCATTTTGCAGCGCAGCCGCGGCGCCGTCCCAGTCTCCGGCAAGATAGCGAGAGTACCCCAGATTGTTGAAAATGGTGGAAGAATTCGGACTCGCCTGCAGCGCATTGCGATAGTGTTCTTCTGCGGCTTCGAATTCACTATGCATGTCCGCGATGATGCCGAGTCCGTTATGAGCACGCCATGGTGCCCGCCCGGAACTGACCACCAGTTGCAAATGCTCTCGCGCTGCGTCGTACTGCCGCTGCTCCAGAAGAATCATGCCCATCCCGGTTCCGGCCTCCACGTGCAGCTCTTGTTCTTCTAAAACCCAGCGGTATGCCAGTGCGGCGAGGCGGTGATTGCCACGGCCATGATGAATACTGCCGATCTTATAAAGGACGCTTAGCTCAGGTTTTTCCTGCAGGCGAAGTCCACGGATATATTCGAACAATGCCCTGTCCTGATCACCACTTCGCAGTGCAGCATCGCCGTTACGATACGCTTCTTCCGCCGATGCTACCGGGAAGGCCGTGGCGTAGGCGGTATCCGAATTGCCATCATAGAACATTCCGAACTCGTCACCCGCTGACTGCGATGACGGGGTGCTCGCGCAGCCACTAAGCAGTAGAACGCAGACGCCAAATATCCCCAGTCTTCTTCTGTGGCAAACCTCGACTGTTTTCATTCACATCTCCCTATGATGATCTCAAGTGCTCTTTAGCGGCCCGCCATTGCTTCCATGGCGCCCAGCAGCGGCGGACCGATTGCCACTACAAAGAAACTCGGCAGCACACAGAACACCAATGGGAAAAGCATTTTTGTGCTGACCTTCGCCGCCTTTTCTTCCGCTTCCTGGGTGCGCTTGTCGCGAAGCTCCGATGCATAGATTCGCAGCGTCGACGCGATACTGGTTCCAAATCGCATGCTCTGAATCAGGCTCGTAACGAGTCCGCGTATGTCCTCCACACCGCAACGATCCTCAAGGTCCTTCAGTGCGCTGCGCGTATCCATTCCCGCCCTCGTTTGCATGCCGAACATCTTCAGCTCATGGGACAGTTCCGGCTGACTGATTTCGAGATCACCGGCAACCCGCTGGATGGCCGCAGCGAGGCCCAGGCCTGCCTCGGTACAAACCACCATGAGGTCGAGCGTGTCCGGCAGCCCCCGTCGCAGGCTGGTGGTTCGGCGCTTCACAGCCTTGTCGAGCCAGAAGCTCGGCCCAACAAAGCCCACTATTCCTGCGGAGATTGCCAAAAGGAAAACGGCGTTCGGCGGGAGATCCATGGCAGACGTAATCAGCAGTGCAATGGTAGGCAAGAAAAGAGAGAGGGCAAGTTTGACCCCATAATAGGTATTCATCGCGCCGGGCGCTCGAAAACCGGCGTGGTTCAGGCGATCCGCAGTCCTGCTGCGAGCCGCCTCGTCCTCCGGCATCAATCGATGGCCCATCGGCGCAACCAATTTCAGAACGCGGGACGGGGCTGCAGATGCAGCTGGCTTTGCCCCAGCCGCTGAGTTTCCCGATCCTGTGCTTGCCCCCACGAGTTGCGGCTCCAGCTGCTGAACGCGACGGCGAACTGGGTTACTCAGGCCCATATAGATCAGCAGGCCCGCCATCATGAATGCAAAAACTGCAAGCCCCATCATGACCATGAAGCCAAGTTGCGCCATTTCCGGGTCAGCGATAAACTGACTGATCAGTGCCTGAAGTTGTGAAAGTAAGTCCATTTAAACCTTCCTGTACTACCGTGTTTGTACTCTACACATCGATGCGTACAATTTTTCGCATCCACAGAATCCCCACTACCGTCAAAACGAATGCAACGCCGATAAGCTGCCGGCCCGAGGGATTGTCGACCAGCATCGGCAGAAAGTTCGGAGTGACCACGCTCAGGATTGCCGCCAACCCGAAGGGCAATAAAGAGAGAATCCAGGCAGCGAGGCGCCCTTCGGCGGACAGAGTTTTCAATTTCCGATGAAAGCGAAAACGTTCGCGAATCACCGAGGCGAGGCTTTCGAGAAGCTCTGACAGATTGCCGCCCGTTTCCTTCTGGATAAGCACCGAAGTCACAAACACCATGACTGTTACGCTGCCTACACGCGCCATTAATCCATTCAAGGCATGGCGCACTTCGCCGCCGTAGTTGATTTCGGTAAAGACTTTACGAAATTCCGGACCAATGGGATCAGTCATTTCCACCGCGACCAGATTTAGAGCATCCACGAAAGGGTGCCCCGCCTTCAGTGCCCGGGACATGATCACCAGCGCGTCGGGAAGCTGCTCCTCGAATTTCGCAAGCCGCTGGGCCCGTGCGCGCATTAGAGAAACAATCGGCATCCCCCCCACGGCAGCGGCAGCCATCACGGCCAGCAGTGCATTTCCCGAAATTGCATTGACCAGAAATCCGCCAACCAGGGCGAAAGCCAGGCACTTCACCGCCAGCTTGTAAGCGAGACCCTCCCTGCCCGCCTGTTCGATCAGTTGATCCAGGGCGTTCATTCCGGGGAGAGCCTGGAGCTTGCGCTGCATGGGCGAAAGATTGGCGTGTTTGCGACTGCGCAGCAGTGCCACGGCCTCGTTCAATTCCGCCGAATCGGCCACCGACTGCAGCCGCTGACGCAAGCGCTTATGTGCCTTACGGTTTTCACCAAAAGTTGGAATGACGAAACTCTGCACCAGCAGAAAACTGGCGATAAACACCATTCCGATAAAGATCGCCTGGTCGCTTAGATTGAAATCCATTTACCACTCCTGCCGGGGCTGAAAGACCTCGAGACCGATATCCATGCCTCGTCGACGCAGATGTTCGAAGAAATGTGGCACCACGCCGGTGGCTGCAAGCTTGCCCAGAACACGACCTTCTTCGTCGATGCCCTCCCGCTGGAAGGCAAAGATTTCCGACATCGTAATCACATCGCCCTCCTGCCCGTTTATCTCCTGCACGCTCACCAGGCGACGCTTGCCGTCCTCGTGCCGTTCGAGTTGGATAACCACGTCGATTGCCGACGCAATCTGCGCACGCAGTGGCTTCGGTGGAAGGTTAACGCCGCTCATGGCGACCATGCTCTCAATCCGTGTCAATGCATCTCGGGGTGTATTGGCGTGTATGGTCGTCAGCGATCCATCGTGGCCGGTGTTCATTGCCTGCAGCATGTCCACCGCTTCGCCACCACGAACCTCACCGATGATGATGCGGTCAGGACGCATCCGCAGACTGTTGCGGACAAGATCGCGCTGGGAGACTTCGCCCCGTCCTTCGATGTTTGGCGGCCTTGTTTCCAGGCGCACCACATGTATTTGCTGCAGTTGAAGTTCGGCGGAGTCCTCGATGGTGACAATCCGCTCGTCGTGGGGGATGAAGCTGGACAGCACGTTGAGCATGGTCGTCTTACCGGCACCGGTACCACCGGAAACAAGGACGTTGAGCCGGGACTTTACCGCGGCCTGCAGCACCCTTATCACATCCGCCGTTACGGCCCCAAGTTCCACAAGGTTTTCAGCCGTGAGCTTGTCCACTGAAAACCGGCGAATGGAAAGGATCGGTCCATCGATTGCCAGCGGCGGCACCACGGCGTTCACCCGCGATCCGTCCTTGAGCCGGGCATCCACCATCGGCGACGACTCATCGATGCGACGACCGACCTGCGAGACGATCCGATCGATGATGGTCAACAGGTGACGGTCGCTGCTGAAGCGCAGACTGGTCTGCTGGAGCTTGCCATGTCGTTCGACAAAGATCGGTTCTGTTCCGTTCACCAGAATATCCGACACGGTGTTGTCGGCCAGCAATGCCTCCAGGGGCCCCAGACCCAAAACTTCGTCTTGCAAGTCTTTGATGATGCGCTGTCTGACCACTGCATTGAACGGGAGGCTTTCCTCCCGCATGATCGCTTCGCAGACCTGTTGGATCTGGCTGCGGGCTTCGCGATCCCCCAGCCCACCTAGCAGAGAAAGGTCGAGCGTTTTTACCAGGCGGTTGAACAAGGACTCTTTGAAATCCTGCTCTTCCCGGGAAAGCGGGCTGGTTTCGCCTTGCATATCGCGCGAGGCAGGGGCAGTCCAGCTTTTTTGCACGTTTTCAGCTGGCTCCACCGCGGACGTCCGTTGTCGCAGTAACATCGATGCTTCTCCTCGTATCTATTGTCGTGCCCAGTTCAAAAGGCTCCATCGGGAAGCGCGGGTGCGCAGTTGCCCTTCACTTTCGGTCAGCGATTTCGCCAGCTCTTGCAGTCTGCGGGTAATCGGTGCACCGGCGGCAAACTCAGCCAGCGGAGTGCCAATGTCGATGCTTTGGCTCACGCGCTTGAAGTCGTTTGGCAAGGTGATGGTGCGGACGCCGGGCAGTGCGCCGCCAATGTCCTTGATGGTCACCGGATGATTCTTGTTGAAGCGATTCACCACGATGGTGAGCTGTGATTCGGCAATGTTCAACTCGCGGCGCAGCACGGCCACCAGCTGTTGCGCATCGCGCAGATCCGTGACGCTTTGCTCCATCGTTATCAGGATCTTGTCCGCATGCTCCAGAACCGCCGCCGTCGCACCGCTGATCCAGCGAGGCACATCGACGACAATATCATCGTAAGCTTCGCCGAGAAGCTTCAGCAGCATTTCCACCCGGTCTTCCGGTACTTCGGATACCGTGACCCGGTCTTCCGGCGTCGCCGCCATGATGTCGAGTCCGTCCTGGTAAGAGCAGACATAGCCTTCCAGCGCGAGAAGATCGAGGCTATCCACCAGTTCCAGCGCCCGGATCAGACCCGTACGCGGACTGAGATTGAAATACAGAGGCAATGAACCGAACTGCAGGTCCATGTCCACGAGGACAGTGCGCTTGTCCAGCGAACTGGCCAGAATATGGGATAGATTCGCGGCCAGGGTGCTTGCGCCGGAGCCACCTTTCGCATTGATGACTGCCGTGAGGCGCGCCGCCTTGTGGCTCGACTCAGTGCGTTTTTCGCGCAGCAGTTGTGCAAGGAAGTTTTCCAGATCGCCTTCGTTGAGCGGGGGCGACAGAAAATCCCGGGCACCGGCCCGCATCGCCACTTTGATCAATTCGGCGTTGCCCTCCTCGCCGATAACCAGCAATGCAGGTCGGTTGATGGCTGGCCGCTTTTGCAGAGATTCCAGTTCGGCCTGCCAGTTTCGACTCACCAGCAGGATTACCGCATCCGGCGTCGGGAATACATCCTGCAGCGGGTCGGCATGTCCGTTCACGAACATTTTGGTGCTGACTCGCACATCGCTGCGCTCGTTCAGCACTTTTTCAAGCTCCGTCAGGTCGTCCTTTGACCTGCCGGCAAGCAGTACTTCCAGTCTGTTGCGCATATCTTCCTCTGATCTTCAAAGAACCGCATTGCCTACGCAGCCCTATTTGCCACCAATCTCGACGGTTTCACTGGTGGCTTGCCGGCCGCCTTCAGCACCGCGGTTGCGGTAAGCTTCCAGACTCCGAGTGCCCCGCTCTCCGGTGAGCGTTGGTACGGCGTCGCCTTCGTTCCAGGTCTGAGCTTCCTTGATCGCCATGACGGTTTCACCGAATGGCGGCAGATCTTCGCCGGGGGATCCGGCACAGGCGGTGAGCACTGTGCCGGCTGCAATGATTGCTATCCTCTTCAACACAAATCCTCTCCTTTTTGACTCGCGCTTGATTGCGCCGCGTTAAAGATCATGTCCAAAGCGCCCCTCGGTTCCTCCGTCACGTCGATTCAGCAAGGGATCGATGTCGGCCCGGGCGCCTGGATTGGCATTCGCGTTCGCTTGCGCGGATGCAGCCCGATTCTCCGCTTCGTCTCTGTTTTCTTCGGCCGGATGGTAGCGGCCGAGCAGATAGTATTCCCAGTCGCTGGGAGCGACGAAGCTGCCCGTGGGCAAACGGATCTCTTCAGGCGTAATGGGCTTGGCAAGGCGCGGGGTGACGAAGATCACCAGCTCGGTTTGCTCTTTGCGGAATTCCTGACTGCGGAATAGCTGGCCGAGAATCGGTATATCGCCCAGACCCGGAAACTTGTCGACGTTTTCGCGAAGCCGCTCATTGAGCATGCCGGCAATGGCAATTGTCTGACCATTGCCGAGTTCGACGGTGGAATGAGCGCTTCTTTTTGAAAGCGCGGGCACAAACAATTGCCGGGAAGCTTCATCCCCAAGGCCGGTGATGACACTGTTTGCACTAATGAGGTCTGAAACCGCGACGCTGACCTGAAGATTGATAACCCCTGAATTCAGAATGACCGGCAGGAATCCGAGACTGACCCCAAACTCCTTGTACTCGATCGTCACCTGTCCTTCCCGTTGTGGGACAGGAATCGGGAATTCCCCGCCAGCCAGGAATTTGGCCTGTTCACCGGTAAGGGTGGTCAGATTCGGCTCGGCGAGAATCTTGGCGACGCCTTCCGTGTTGCCGGCATCCAATATCAGATTGAGCAACCAGTCGTCTTCGAGGTAGCTGGCGAACAGGCCCACGTCTTTGATGGTATTGTCGATGGGCGCAAACTCGTCGATCATCGGGCCGATGGGCGTTTGGAAGTCATCGAACACCGGCAAGCGTACACCGTCCGGCTCGAACAGCGCATCGGGGAATGTGGCCCCGCCATTGACGCCACCGACCTTCAGTGCGGAGTCGGCGATGTTGAGAAAATTGAACTGAACATCCAGTCGCTTCATCAGGGTACGGGAGACTTCAGCCACTTTCACCTCAAGCATGACCTGCTGCGCGCCGCCCACTTGCATCAGATTGAGGATGGGCGGTGGCTCACCCTCTTGTTGAACTCCCGCAAAACCGGTGGCCAGACGCATGGCTGCATCCATGCGGTCCGCACTGCTCAATTCGCCGGTCAGGATGATTTTGCCGTTGGACGACCGCACCTGAATTTGCTCGTCAGGCAATAGCTGATGAAGATTTGCCTTGAGCGCCTCCAGGTCGTGAGTCACATGGATGTTCAGCGTGCCCTGCACCTTTTCGTTTTCATCCCAGAGCACCACATTGGTGTTGCCCAGTGACTTGCCTAGCACATAAACCTGGCTGGCCCGGACCACCACCACGTCCGCCACGTCCGGATTGCCGATGGAAAGGATCTTTACCGGGCGGGGAAAGTCGAGCACCTGCGACTTGTTGAGAGAAACGTCCACCTTCAAGGCATCGCCCGGGTCGGGCATTTTCACCTCGACCGGTCGTGACTGAGCGCCAGCCAGCTGAGCCCATGCAAAACCCAACATCAGGCCCCACAAGGCCAGGCGATTCTTCCTGTCGAATTTCCTCATACAGCTTCCCTGCCTGTCATTGTTGTGTGTTTTTGCGAGTTATTCGTGAACGTTGGTAGACCCCATCTCGGTACCCCGGATTACGCTCACCCGTACGTGTCGATGCCGCGGTGCGGACGTTGCGCGAGGTTTCGGCCTGGCAGCGACTTTCTCCACTTCGCCTTCCGACTTGTCCAGGGGATTACGCAGCGTGAGCTGGACCCTGCCTTCCTGGGTCGCTTCGAACAGACGCTCCGCCTGTTTGGGCGTCACCGCCAGAGTGACTGCCCTTACAATGACGGGGCTATCCTGCTCTTGCGAAGCGATCTGATCGACGGCCAGCACCTTGATTTGCTGCAGAATGGTTCGCGATTCCACTTCGCGATTCCCTCCGCTGCGCTTGCTGGAGACCACGTCAACCAGGTTGCCCGGCAACAGGAAACCCGCTACGCCGGCGACATCGTCGACGCGGACACTGATCGCGCGCATGCCCGGTTCGAGCACGGCGGCCAGCGCACTGCCGCCCAGGTGTTCCGCCACACGACCCGCCAGAACGACTTCACCGGTAAACAGGGACTGCGAGCTGACGCGACCCACCACCTCGTCGATAGTCTTGAAGCTTCCTTCGGGAACCGCCTCTGGAGGCAGCTCCATCATTCGCAAGTCTTTCGCTTCAATGGTTCGGCCAAAAGGAATGGAAACGGCGGCGACTACCACCGACGAACCGCTGGCATTTGCCGCGGTACCCATTCGCTCCTGCACCCAGTTGTTGGCCATCCTGGCTGCTCCCATGGCCATCACCACGGAAATTCCCAACATGGCGATAATGCCCTTCCTTGTCATGATTCACCCTCCTTGCCGCTGCTTTCCGATTGCACGAAGTAGTTTTGCCAGGCCCAGCGCAGCGACTCCTCAGTAAGTCCATCGCCGCCCCGGTAGCGGAGAAAATCGGTCGCCAAACCGATCAAGTCGCGAGGGTGGCATGGAAGCAATGGAACCTTTTGGCGAGCGTGAAGTTCGTCCAGCATGAACTCCGCAATATGCGGCTCGGCAGCGATGGACTGACGTTCACATTCCTGCTCCCACAGGCTCCGGTACTCCTCGCGGTTCAGCGGCTCGAATTTGATTTTGTAACCGATGCGCCGCAAGAAGGCCTGATCCGCCAGCTCCAGCGGATGCTTGTTGCTGGAAAAAACCAAGGCGACATCGAAGGGGATTTCGAAGTGCTGTCCGCTTCGCAGACTCAGATAGTCGATGCGATCCTCCATAGGCACGATCCACCGATTGAACAATTCTTCCGGGCGCATACGCTGCCGGCCCAAATCATCGATCACCAGCATGCCATTGTTGGCGCGCATTTGAGCCGGCGCGTGGTGAATTCGCGTTGCTGGGTCGAACTGCACTTCCAGTTGATCCATGGTCAGTTCGCCGCCAACCACGACCTGAGGTCGCTTACATAATACATAACGAGGATCGTGGCCGCGGTCGAGAAACAGCGAGTCTTCCTGCGCGTCAGCAACAGGCTCATGCACCCCGCCATCGAACAACCGCACCGCTTTGCCTGCGACCAACACAGCGTGAGGGATGAGAACATCGCCGCCCATCAGCCGTGTCAATCTTCGGGCAATAAAGGTTTTCCCGGTGCCCGCGTCGCCGTAGATGAATATCGCCCGACCTGAATACATCGCTGGCCCCAGCTGATCGAGCACTTCAGCTCGGATAGCCACGCCGTCAAACGCGCTGTGTACGGACTCGCGACTCAGTCCGCGCGACGACAGGGCCTGCGCCTTCACCACTGCGGTGTACTGATCGAGCGGCACAGGTGCAGGACCGATGTAGCCGTCGCGATAGAGCGCTTCCTGTGCAGCCGCGCGACCTTTCTCCGTAAGCGCGAAGCGAAGCAAACCACCTGACGTGGTGCCACGTATTTCCGCTCTCCCCTGCTCGCGAAGCAACGCGAATATCTCTTCGACCTGCCCGCCTGTCAGTGCCGTGCACTGCATCACCTGCTGGAGGTCGAGGACACCCCGCTCAAAGAGGTGCTTTGAAATCAGATCGGCAGCATACAACTCGGTCAGGCCGGTATCGCGGAATGCTCGAGGTCGCTGTGCAACCTGGAAGCTCTGGGCGTCCGTTCTGTCCCGTTCTTCTTTTGAAATCTGACTTGAAAGACTAATCGACATCCTGCAATCCCTTCCTGTGTGAATGTACTGCGAGCAGGAGAATCAAAATGCGCCGCTCCCCAACCATGGGTAAACTACAGTCGCCGTCGTACCGGCGGCGATTGAAACTGCGAACGGGAAGCGTCGCCCCATGATCTCGCCGGCGGCCGGCTTCAGATAGACAGGACGGCCGGTGACCACAAGACTCCTTACCATCAACCCGTAGCGCTGCCATGGTGTCTGCAAAGTCGGCACAAACAGTGTCACCAGCATGAACCCGAGAGCGATCACTGCCCCCACGATCAGGCTGGCCACTGCTGCCATCAATGCGCCTGTCACTCCCATGAAGGTACCAACCGCTCCCATCAACTTCACATCGCCCGCGCCGGTTGCGCCGCCAAGGTAGCCGGGCAGCAAGACAGCCATGCCGACGAACAGCCCCGACATACCCACCGCAGCCCCTTCTAGCCCATGCAATAAGGTCTGAACGCTCATACCCGTAACCACCAATGTAAGGACAAGCCAATTGGGGACTTTCCGTTTTCTGATGTCCACGAAAGCCGCGCACCAGACCACCACCAGCAGAACCAAATCGGCAAAAAACATAAAATTAATCCTGACACTTCGATTCAGAATGAATGCCGACGCCGCCGGCATTCATTCTCTGTGGACCTATTGAGTCGCCGCGCCCCCCCCCAAAAGGTTTGCGAGGGTTGTCAAGTGAGTACGTGCGCCGTCTCCGATGGTAACCATCACGGTCGCACCGACAGCCACAATCAGGCCCGCGACCAACGCCCACTCCACTACTTCGGAACCTTCTTCCTCACGCCAAAAGCGCTCAATTCCTGCAATAAACTTCTCCATGATTCTTTCTCCTTTCGAATAAGATAACCGAGCCAAACGGCATGACTCGGGCGCACAGCTTGAAGACTTCGTCACATTCATGCTTGGAGTTTTTTGCAAAGCGCTGGAATTATTTTGCAGCGTGTCTAAACGAAAGGCGCGTCCGCAATGATTAGGCGGACAGGCAGTAGCAATTTGCAGTTATCCACGTCCTTCGGCGAACCGACTTTGAGTGATCGGTAAATAACGGTTAAATCAATACACTCCCCGGTAGAAATCGGGTTTCATTGCCGACCCTTTTTGTCTGCGCCAGACAGCGACTGGCGTACAACGATCGATTTCATCAGAACATGAGGTAATTATGAAACTAAGATCGCTCCTGCTTCCGCTGCTGTTCACGGGCATGGCGGGCCCAGCCCTCGCCCTGACGCCGGGAGATCGGGTTGATAACTTCAAGCTGCTGGACCATGCCGGCTCGATGCACGAACTGCACTACCTGTCCGACATGAAGGCGGTGGTGCTGATGGTTCACGGCAACGATTGCCCGGTGGTCAAGGAAGCGCTTGGCAGCTACAAGGCGCTGCAGGACCGTTATGGCAAGGACGGCGTGGCCTTCCTGATGATCAACTCCAACCTGCAGGACGACCGGGAAAGCATTGCCAAGGAAGCGGCCAAACTGGGTATCGAGACGCCGATTCTGCTGGACTCCACGCAGTTGATTGGCGAGTCCCTGGGCCTTGAGCGCATGGCCGAGACCTTTGTGATCGATCCGCGGGGCTGGAAGGTGGTCTACCGGGGCGCGCTCAATGGCGGCCTGGGCCAGAAGTCATCCTCCGCCGACTACGTGGCGGACGCGCTGGACGCGCTGATTGCCGGAAAGGCGGTCAAGGTGGCTGCGAGCGACGCGAAAGGCTGCGCGGTGACCCTGCCGGAATTGGCCCGCCGCGACGCGCACAAGGAAATCTCCTATGCTGACGACATCGCGCCGATCCTGATCGACAAATGCGTGGACTGCCACCGCGATGGCGGCATCGGTCCCTTTGCCATGAACAGCTACGCGATGATCCGCGGCTTCGCGCCAATGATCCGGGAAGTGGTCCGCACCAAGCGCATGCCGCCCTGGCACGCCGACCCGCATATCGGGACCTTCGAAAACGACCGATCACTGAGCGAGGAAGAAACCAAGAAGCTGGTTCACTGGATCGAAGCCGGCGCGCCCCGCGGCAAGGGCGAAGACACGCTGGCGAACTACAAGCCCGACGTCCGTGAGTGGGCCATGGGCGAGCCGGATGCGATCGTCGACGTGCCGGCCACCGACGTGCCCGCTACCGGTGTGGTGGACTACAAGTATCTGGATGTGAAGAACCCGCTGGGCAAGGACGTGTGGATCAAGGCGGTCCAGGTGCTGCCCGGCTCCCGCGCGGTGCTCCATCACACCATCATCAGCTTCTCCCACAAGAACGGCGGCAGCAGCCTGCCGGGCTATGTCCCGGGGGACGCCGGCTATGAATTCCCGGCAGGTACTGGCGTATTCCTGCCCAAGGACGCGACTTTCCGCTTCCAGATGCACTACACCACCTACGGCAAGCCGGAGACCGATGCGACCCGTCTCGGGATCTATTTCCATGACGAGGCCCCGGCGCATGAGCAGCACTCGCAGTATCTGGCCAAGCCGAACCTGCTGATTCCGGCCGGCGTGAAGGAGCATTGGGAAGAGTCCGTTTTCCCGATCAAGCGCGACATCCTGCTGTACAGCATCCTGCCCCACGCCCATTTCCGGGGTAAGGCCATGGAGTTTCAAGTCCAGTACCCGGACGGCAGGACCGAGACCCTGCTGAACGTGCCCAACTACGACTTCAATTGGCAGACCACCTACGTTCTCGACGAACCCAAGGTACTGCCGGCGGGCACCAAGGTCGTCTACCGCACCTCCTGGGACAACTCGACCCAGAACCCGGCCAACCCGGATCCGAGCATCGATGTTCGCTGGGGCGAGCAAAGCTGGGAGGAAATGCTGTTCGGCGCCTTCCGCTTCCGCTATCTGGATGAAGCAAAGCTGAGCGCAGCTGAATAAAGCCTGCCACGATCAGACGTGGACCGTGACCCCACGGTCCACGTCTTCCCTCGCCCCCCGCCCTATCTCCCGTCTCCCGAGTCGCGGTCTGCCGATCCACCGGTAGCCCGGATGCAGCCGAGCGGAATTCGGGACGGACGTCGGTAATTGAGCGGATTTCCCCGCATTGCGCTGCGCTCCATGCGGGCTACTGTGAACTCCCCTCTCACATCTCACGTCTCACGTCTCACGTCTCACGTCTCACGTCTCACGTCTCACGAAATAATGGCACCCAAAGCCCTGCCCCGGTTTGCAGCCCTTACATTCCTTAACTAAGGTTCCTGCAATCAGAACAAATAGCTAACGCGCATCTCATGAAGTTGTTTCGAGAATGAAAGTATTTCGAGAATGGATCCTGGAAAGAAGGATTCTGAAAAGAAGCTGCCGGACCCGTCAGCTCTCCGGACTGTTGCTGACCGTTGTTATGCTGGCCGCAGTCACCCCCACAGCACTCGATGCAAATCCGGTCGCTCCACTGAAGGGCGAGAGCGCGGAAGCGACCGCGTCGGAAGCGGAAAAGCCCGCGGACCCACTGGGCCGCACCACGCCGCGGGGCACTTTCGAGGGCTATATCAAGGCAGTCTCCCAGGAAAACTATCAGCGTGCGGCGCAGTATCTGGATCTCGCTCCCCTGCCCCTGGACAAGCGAATCCGTGCCGAGCAGATGGCCCGCATTCTTCAGCAGGCTCTGGACCGAAATGGCACCGTTCGCCCGGCGGTTATGCTCAGTAGCGAGCCCGCGGGTCAGGTGGACGACAATCTTCCTCCCGAATACGAGCACATAGGTTCGCTGCAGATCGGCGCGAGAACGGTGCCGGTCAAGCTGCAGCAGCTGCAAAGCGCTGATGGCCCGATCTGGCTGATTTCAGCCGACACCCTCGACCAGCTGCCGCGGGAAGTACGGGCGGAATCCACGCTGCCGATCAACCACTATCTGCCCGACTCGCTGATCGAAAACAAGCTTTACGGCGTCCCCTGGGGTCACTGGATCGCCATGGTGCTGCTGGGCGGGCTCTGTTATCTCATCAGCCGCGGAAGCGTGGCTGCCGTATCCGCCCTTGCGCGGGCACTACTCCATCGCAAATTCACCAACTATCCCGAAGGGCTGGTGCGCGCCTTCGCCGTTCCGGCGCGACTGTTCATCGGAGTGCTGATATTCGTCTATGTCATGCAGCGCACCGGCGTATCGATCATCGTCCGGCAATACCTAAGCGACGCGCTCGTCATCGTCGGCTGGATATCGCTTTCCTGGCTGGTGTGGCGACTGGTGGACGTGATCGCCTCGTTGAGCGAACAGCGCATGACGCTGCAGGCGCGCTTCGGCGCGCTGTCGGCGGTCCGTCTGATGCGCCGCACCTTCCGGGTGCTGCTGGTGGCAGTCGCCATCGTCGTGGCCTTGGGCATGGCGGGCCTGGATGTCACGACCGGACTGGCCGCCCTGGGTATCGGTGGTATCGTTTTCGCGCTCGGCGCGCAGAAGATGGTGGAGAATCTGGTGGGCAGCATGAGCGTGGTGCTGGATCAGACGGTACGCATCGGCGATTTCTGCCGCATCGGTGATACGCTGGGCACCATTGAGCAGATCGGCATGCGCACCACCCGTATCCGGACCCTGGATCGCACGCTGGTGACCATCCCCAATGCGGACTTCGCCTCCCAGAAAATCGAAAACTACACCCATCGGGATCGTTTTCTGTTCCGTCCCCTGCTGACGGTCCGCTATGAAACCTCGCCGGATCAGATCCGCACCTTGCTGACTACACTGCGTGCGGTGCTGCAGGTACATCCGCAGGTGGACCCGGAAGCCCGGGTAACTTTCCTCGGCTTCGGCAGCAGTGCCCTGAATGTTGAGATTTTTGGCTACATCCTGGCTACTGACTACAGCGAATTTCTCGAGATCCAGGAAGAGTTGAACCTGCAAATCGCCGAGGCCCTTAGCCGCAGTGGCACCAGTCTGGCCTACCCCTCACAAACTCTCTATCTCGCCAATGACCGCGGGGTAGCCGGTGATCGGGGGCGCACCAATGAACGGGGCCAGCATGCCGGTACAGACTGGCGGGAACCAGCAGACGTGAAGCTGCCGAATTTCGCCGCCGAGCCCCTGAAGCAGGCTAATTGACGTCCAGTTCGGCGATAGTCACCAGAGATGCGCCAATGGTCTCTGGTGGGCCCGCCGCCAGACTTTCGGCGGGCAGCACCAGCACCCGCTCCGCGCTCAGATCCACAAAGCCCCAGACGTTGCGAAGGCCGCCGAGGGCGACCTCCACCTCGTCGTCCCGAACGGCGGTGATCTCACCGATCTTCACCCCATGAGCATTGATCAGTGTGGCGCTGCCAAATCGCTGCATCGCGGGCGCGCCCGCACTGGCGACCGTGCCAAAATCCTGATCTGCCGCAATCTTCAGGCTCTCGCGGGCACGTTCAGGTCGCCCCATGTGCAGCTCCCGGCGTGCGGACTCGATCTGGTGGAGAGCCTCGCCGTATACCGGCGCGGAAGAAGCTTCGTGGGCGACGGAAGCCGCACGATGGGCTGCATCGATGGCGTGAGCTGCGTGGGAGTTCTCACCCTCATTCATGTAGTCGACGGCCAGACTCAGCGTTTCCTCGAGTCCGGTTGCCAAGTTGTCCGGGCCGCCCGGCTGGACCGGTGACGCGGCTTCGGCCATGTCCGCACGCACTGGCGTCCCATCGCGAACTTCAACCAGCCAGGCCGGGATCACGAGGGCAACTGCCCCGAGTACAGCCATACTCGCCCCGAGTGCGACCCGACCTCCCTTTTCCTTCACCTGCTTTTTATGGCCTTCCTTCATGCCGCCCATGCCATGCTTCCAGCCGATCTTCACCATCATGTAGTTCATCGGCCAGGTAAACACATAGCCCACCAGCAAGCCGAACATGCCAAAGCCCCAGAAGGCGTAGGTGAGCGGCCTGGGCTGCTCCGTCACCGCCAGGGGCGTGACGTAGCCCATCACAGCGCCCATTCCCGCCATCACCGTCAGCATGGACATGAACTCGCCGCGAAAGGCCATCCATAGCGCCTTTGCCTTGCTGTCGGTCATCATGGTCATGGACTTGTATTGGAAGATGAACCAGCCGAACAGAAAGCCCACCAGGTATTCGAACCAGAACTCCTGCCAGAAGCTGAAGCCGTAGGCACGGGCAATCACCATTGCAGTCATGATCCCGAGGCCGTCACCGGCGATGCAGTGAATCACCGCACCGTTGACGCGCCGGAAGATGTTCTTCTCGTACTCGTGGTGAAGCTTCTTCTTTTCTTCCGGATTTTTCTTGTGTTGGATGCCCGGTGCTCGAGCGGTGCCGTAATAAAGCGCCAGCCCGATAACCGAGAAGAACAGCACGATGATGGGCCAGGCCCACTGCATGGCTTTTTTCAGGGCAGTGTTGTGCCTGCGAATGTCGGCGCCGACCAGCAGTGCCCCGGCGATGCCGATCACGTACCAGGGTAGAACGAACCACGGTTCGGCGAGAAAAGACAAAAAGCCCCAGTCCATTGGCGCCACCCTTGACGAATGCCTGAAAAGAAGAATCCACGAAAACGGGGGCTTCCAAGCAGGCTTTGTGCCGAGCTCCGGCCCAAGGGAAACCTATGAGTCGCTCCGGGATCTAACAGAACGCCGATACCCAGGCACAGCGGCAAGCTGCTTCACCAAAAAACCGCTGAGATCGTCCCCTAAGTGCTTGATTTCAGGGCCGGCCTTTGTATGATGGCGCAATCGGTCCACGCTCACTGGAGAACACCTATGCAAGAGCTCTATTCACAAACTCAGACTGCTACCTCGCGGTCGGCTGAGGTCAGCAAAGTACTGCGTAACACCTACGCGCTGCTGGGTCTGACCCTCCTGTTCAGCGCAGCCACAGCCGGTCTGTCCATGGCGGCGAATCTGGGCTTCGGAGCCGCGCTGGTCATGTCTCTCGGCGCGCTGGGCCTGATCTGGCTGGTACTGCCGCGCACCGCCAACTCCGCCACGGGCATCGTTGTGGTATTCGCTTTCACCGGTCTGCTCGGCGCCGCACTGGGCCCGACCCTGAACCACTATCTGGCGATGGCCAATGGCAGTCAGTTGATCATGCAGGCCCTCGGCGGAACCGCACTGGTGTTCTTCACCCTGTCCGGCTACGTGCTGACCACAGGCAAGGACATGAGCTTCATGCGCGGCTTCCTGGTTACTGGTCTGGTGGTCGTGCTGCTGGCCATGCTCGGCTCCATTATCGCTGGCTTCTTCGGTGTAAACGTTGGACCGATGTCGCTGGCGATCAGCGCCGCGGTCGTGCTGCTGATGTCCGGTTTCATCCTGTATGACACCAGCCGAATCGTGAACGGCGGGGAAACCAATTACCTGCTGGCTACCACCACCCTGTACCTGAACATCTACAACCTGTTTGTCCACCTGCTGCACCTGCTGGGCGTCATGTCGGACGAATAGGTCATCAGGCAAGCAGGAAAGGAAAGTGCGCCGGCTCCCGGCGCAGGCCGATCAAAAAGCCTCGTGTTAAACGGGGCTTTTTTTTGAGACCGAAGTATGAAGTTCTCCCTCGCCATCTACGCCGGGCCAAGTACGCCCGAACTCTGCTCAACAGCATTGCAGTTCGCGGAAGCGCTGCTGGCGAAAGGCCATTCCATCTACCGGCTGTTTTTCTTCAGCGACGGGGTGCTGAATGCGGTGCCCGGTCCAGGAGCACCCCTGTTTGAGCGCTGGCAACACCTGATTCTCGACAATCAACTGGACGCCGTGGTCTGCGTGACCTCCGCCAAGCACCGCGGGATCGAGGCGAGACCCGGCGAAGCCGGCTCATCGCTCCGGCTCGGGGAAGGCTTCGTGATCGGCGGGCTCGGACAATTGATCGATGCGACGGTCCATTCCGATCGCCTCGTCACCTTCGGCAGCTGAGCAATACAGATATGACTGAAGAGCAAGCCCCCGGGCTGTTGTTTGTTCTCTCGCATGGCCCACTCAGTGGCGCGCTGGCCCGGGAAAGTCTCGACGCGGTGATGACGGCAGGGCTTCTCAACCAAGCGGTCAGCCTTCTGTTTGTAGCGGACGGGGTTTACCAGCTGGTTGAAGGCGAGGCCGCCACCAAGCTGACTTCGCTCATGGAGTTGGCGCCCATTCAGCTGTACGCGGCGGCGGGCGACCTGCAGAGCCGCGGCCTCAGCACTGCCAATCTTCCACTCGCTCCCACAGCGCTGAACAACAGCGAAATTCAGGCGCTGTTCGCAAGGCACCACAAGATTCTGAGCTTCTGAGCGATGCTGCACACTGTCAACAAATCCGCCTTCACTTCGCCGCTCCTGTCGCGGTGCATCGATAGCGCTGCCACCGGCGACGACATCCTGCTGCTGAATGATGGCATCTACGGCGCCAGCAGCAGTTCGCCATGCGCTGCTTCGCTGGAGGCGCTAATCAGAGATGGCGGATGCCGAGTTTTCGCGTTGCAGGAAGATGCGGAGAGGCGCAGCCTGACTGGAGCGCTGCTCGCAGGTGTCCAGCTGATTGGCATCGCAGAATTCGTGAAACTGGCGGAAAAACATCCCGCCAGCCAGAGTTGGTATTGAGCCCCGGGAGGATCAGGACAGGTAAAAGGTTTCTCCGCAGCTGCGGATACCCACCCGATCCGCCTCGCCCTGCTCTTCTTCGAGCGCCACCTCGATGAGATGGTAATAGACATTCCGGCTGATGAGTGCCGGCAGATTTTTCCGCACGATGATGTAGGGGACGCTTTCTTCAGTCGCTCCGTCTTCCCCGACCTTTCGAGTCTCGACCCAGAGCGGATGCTCCTGATCGGCAACGACGATGTCATCGGTCCCGGTCTTGAAGACGAACTTCTGGTCCGCACCCCTCCCCTGGCGGCTGAAATCGACCACGACGAAGGGAGCATCCTCCACCTGAATGCGCCACTTCTCCACTGGCGTCACCAGGAAGTAATCATCTCCCTCGCGTTTGAGAATGGTGGAAAAGAGTCTCACCAGCTTCTGTCGCTGAATCTCACTGCCCTCGTGATACCAGCGCCCGTCACGGGCGATCCGAATATCAATGTCGCCGGATAGCGGCGGATTCCATTTTTCCACGGGCGGCAATTTCGCCGCGTATTCTTTCTGAAGAGCTTCAGCTTGTTCGAAGAAGTCGGACATGCCAGGACCCCCGGTTACTGCGTCGGGACTACCTTAGCAACAAATTTGAGAGGGAAACAACATTCAGGAGGAAATGACAGGAGGAAACGATCAGGCGGAAAGAGCAGACAAAGAGCGAGGCAAAGCCGCCGGAGCTGTGGCTCCGGCGGCAAAACCGATTACTGTTCCTGCTTCTTATTGCCCATATGCACGCCCACTTCCATGATGAAGTGCATCAAGCCTTCCATGTTTTCTTCCACGCGCGGGAAGGCTTTGGAATGGAAGAGTTCCACCGCACCCTGGGTCAACGCCCAGTAGGTGTAGTAGTAATAGTGGGGGGGCACATCGTAGAGGTAACCTTCCTCGATGCGTCGGGCGAACATCTCGTTCATGGATTCGAAGAGGTCGTTGCGCATCTTATGCAGTTCGCCAATCATCTCGGGCGCCTGCTTCAGGGCAATGATTTTCTCTTCCAGACGCTGGAACAGACGATCCTTGGTCGGATCGGACATGCGGCTTTCGAAATAGGCTCGCGCTGGCGCCGCGTAATTGCCCTTCTCCATATCCCTGATGGCCTCTTTCAGCCGATCAGCGAGCTGACGTTCGTAGTCGAACAGCAGCCGCATATAAATTTCCACTTTGGAGGTGAAGTGCTTGTAAATGGTGCCTTTGCCAATGTCCACGTGATTGGCAATCTGCTCCACCGTCACCGATTCTTCGCCGTGTTCCACCAGCAGTTCGAGAGCGGCATCCAGGATTCGCTGCTCTCTGTTTCTGAACTTTTCGATTTTGCGCTGGGTTTTTTCCATCGTTAGCCTCATGTGACCGAAGTCGAAAAATTATTCTACGGCGCTAAGCCGAATCTCTTAGAGTTTAGTCGGAAAAATACACTTTTTGGCCTGAAACGCCGGGCTCCGTCATTTCCACTTTTGTTGAAAATGACCGGATTGGGTATTCGGGTTGCGAGAATGTATCACCGCCACTGGCACCAATCAATAGAAAGTAGTACTGATGAGTAATAATTCAACAACTTTCGACTCAGCAGTCCACAGAAGCAGCGAAACCGGAACTCCCGCATAGTCACGCGCGGCGTCCGGGCCAGGAGGGGTGTGGGGCCGGGCTGATCCAAGCCCGGCTGGAGGGGGATGGAGTGACTTCTAGAAGGCCAGCGCTTCCGGGCGGTCGAGGTCGTTTACAACAGCCCAGCGACCACCGCCCTGCTCTATGGTCGTCTGCCAATCCGTCATTCGCGCCAGGTATTCCTGCGGGTTCACATTGTCGGAACGCAGCTTGGTCACGTTTAGTGCCTTCACCTGATACCCATCCAGAGCCAGGGAGAAATCCCGCACATAGCCTTCGGGAAGCTCTTCCTTCATATCCGAAAAAATGAAGATGCTTTTCTGCCCCACGTCGGCTTCGTTGAGGTATTCCACCGCCTGTAACAAGCCACCCGAAATGTCAGTGTAGGCGCTGCTTTGCACGCTGACGACAAACTGGTCGATGGCGGCGGCAAATTCCCGCTTCTGGCGGTTGGCCGCCGATGGCCGTGAGTCGAGCACCACCTTCGCCACGATGTCCTTTTCGCTGAAGCTGCCGCTGTCGATGCGCGCCACCACGAAGGTGTCTCCCGCCTCCAGGTTAGCCAGCAGGAAATTGATGATCTGCTGCGCCTTGTTCAGCTCTTCGGTGTAGGTTCCCGAGGTATCCAGCAGCAGATAGACCCCGCGCTTGTAATTAACCTGCTCGCCGGAACAGGCCGCCAGCAGCATCGCGAGGCCCAGCGCCAGCATGGGCGCGACTTTACCCTTGATCATCATTTTGAAGCCTCGTTAGCAAAGTATTCAGAGTCATCCAGGACGCCCCCGTTTGCGGCCTTGCCCACCTGCTGTCGCGATTTCAGCGTGGTCTCCACCCACAGGGGCAGCATGATTACGAGATCGTACAGGTGAATCGTAAGCCGGCCGGCATGGCGCAGGCTCACGGAGAGAATACGCATGGTCAAAGCCAGCAGCCGCAACAAGAGCTCGGTCAGCATGCCCATGACCGTGCGGCCCGTGTGCAGAAGATATTCGAGGGGGATGGCCACCACGGTCAGCGCCAGCGGCAGGAAGAAGCCCATGCCCATATTCACCGCCAGGGTAATCCAATTCACCTCTGCGCCCACTTCGACACCGGTGAGACTTGCCTGCAACGCCCGATCCTGAACCGCCAAATAGTCCCGCATGAAGGCAAGGCCGGATTCCATCGAGGCCATCGCCAGCAGTATGCCACCCACCACCCAGATTCCCCTGACCCGCATGCGATCGTCCATGGAGCCGATGATCGGGAACAGCTTGGTTACGTGCAGTAGTTCCAGCAGGAAGATGCCCATGGTGATCTCAATGAAGATCAGCACCATCGCCGCGATGTCCGAAACTCTCGCACCACCGATGCGATTGCTGCCGTCCACCATTTCCGACATGGGATAGGCTATCAAATGGAAGTTGAAATAAGCGCCGGCAATGGCGATCGCCACCACAATGAGCGCGATGGTGAATTGCGTCAGTGCGGAGGCTTTGAGCATGCGTTCGGCTTTGTCGGGCCGGTTGCAGATTTCTTCGTAGCGCTCCATTTGCAGATCGATCTGCTGGGCGCGCTTCTTGAGCTCCTGCAGATGAGTGCCGATCTGATCGACACTGTTGCTCAACTTGCGCCAGAACGGTGCCATTTTTTTCAGAATCGAATGGCGTTCGGCCATGCCCTGTCGGTACGAAACCAGCACTTCACGGTGTTGTTCTTCGGCGGCCTGGTGAATGTCTTCGAGGATCTTTTCCGTAAGGCTGCTGCCTTTTTCATTCAGATGCAGCTTCGCTACTGCGTCGACCGCTGCAACCCACTCAGGCGACGGCGGCGGGACTTCACCGCTGCGCTCGTAGTCTTCATTGATCGTCGTGACCTGCTCCTGAATGCTGCGCTGCAACTTCGGGTAACCGCCCAGGTCCCGCTCGACGAATTTGTTGATGCGAAAAAACTCTCGATTTATTTCGCGCTCCGCGTGTTCCTTGCCCAGGGCGATCAACACTTCGCGATTGCGCTCCTTCAGTCGTTTTTCCGCCATCGCAGTCGAACGCGCGCCGAGACGTAAAGCGGAGGACAGTAAACGGAAGAAGGTTTCGATCGCGCCGTGGGCGCTGCTGCGGCCCATGTACAGCGCTATCACGGTGCCGATTACGATCAGGAATCCCAGCCAGGGGTCCTCGGATAGTCGCGCGAAAAAGTCGGTCATGGAACTGGTCCCCTTTCAAGGCAGTGGCTAGCGCGGGTGGCGGGCGCTTTCGTGGATTTTTGATTAAATTTGATACAAGCAGCCGAGATTACTCTAGCAGAGCAGTAATGCTTAAAACGTGCCGAAAATCACGCTGGTGCGGCCATTCCCGTGCTAGATGAACATAAACAGACGGACGGACAGCGATCGGCATGGCGACAGCAGGATGCTGCGCTGACCGCGAAAACCAACGACACTTATAAACCGCGCAACGACACATGAGTTCCCGTCGAGATCGAAGCTGCATAAGCTGATCGTTACGTGACCGCTTTTGAAGCGCGACGGGTCCGAATATAGCGTTTGCTGCTAGTAGTCAGCTGCGGGTATCCCGAATTCGTTTAAAAAGTGGGAGGAAGCTTTTCCACTGTGAGCCATACTGAAAGTAACCGGTCCCTGCACACTCCTCCCCCGACGTGTGGGGGCCGGTGAAATCGGTTGTTTGATGAATTGTGTTTTTTCGCTCCTAAAGTGCCCGGTGTTCCCCCCGAACATCGGGCTTTTTTTTGCCTGCTTTCCTCGCCGCGTACCCCTCCGTATAATTTGCACGCTTCGCATCTCTCGGTAACCGGATAGTTTCAATGATCATTCGACTGCTCTTTGCCATCATCGTGGTCATTGCAATCAGTTACGCCCTAAGTCGTTTTCGTCGCCAACCCGCAGCGGAGCGTCGCAAGCTCGCCATCAAACTGGGCTTGTACGGATTGGCCTTCGGCATATTGGTACTGGTGGCGACGGGCCGCGCCCACTGGCTGACCGCCCTGGTCGCCGGGATTATTCCCTTCTTTTCACGCATCGTGCCTCTGGCGATCAAGCTACTGCCCTTCCTCCGCCAGTTTCAGCAGCAGCGAATGCAGAATGGCGCGGGCGGAGGTACGCTGCAAAGTCGCTACCTGAAGCTGCAGTTGGATCGAAACAGCGGCCGCGTTAGCGGGCAGGTTCTGGCCGGCCTGTTTGCCGGCAAAGCGCTCGATGAGCTTGATCAGGACGAACTGCAGCAGCTGGTGCACCACTACGGCCGCGAGGACCCGGAATCGTTTCGGCTCCTGCAGGCCTATTTGCAGCAGCAACACCGGGAATGGTCGTTCAACTATGGAGGGGAAAGTCGAAATGCCGGCGCCGCGCGCGGCGGTGATATGTCCGTCCGCGAAGCTCACGAGATTCTCGGTCTTGACGAAGGCGCGAGCGAGCAGGAAATTCTCGCCGCGCACAAGAAACTGATGCAGCGTTTACACCCGGATCGCGGCGGCAGCAACTACCTGGCAGTGAAGGTAAATCAGGCGAAGGATCTGCTGGTAAGGCGAGGCAGGTGAAGTTCACCTTTTCCGACAAAGCAGATGGATATAGCGGGCCAGATGCATGAAAGGCATTCTCCGTGAATGCGCCAGCTCCATTTCCAGTATTCCCTCGGGATCGCGGCGGCGATCATCCTGATTGAAGATGTAATCGTAAAACACCCGAATGCCGCTTTCGCACTTCCGTTCCAGTGGCAAGGCGGCGATCCATTCGTCCACCTGCTCAGGACGCAATGGCGAAGTCGGTGTGAGACTGCCGCGATAACCCTGCCAGGCTTGCTTGCGGATCTTCTTGAAATTGGTGCGCAGCAGGTTTTTGTAAATCAGTCCATTGAGATTGTAATACAACAACGACAAGGCCCCGTCGGCTTCGAGTTTTTCCGCCAAAGAATGCAGGACTTGCTTCGGGTCAGCCAGCCACTCGATAACGGCATGGCAGATGATGATGTCGTAAGGTTCTGTGCTCGCAGCCACTACCTCCTGAATCGGTGCGTGGTGAATTTCCACCCGATCCAGCAAGCCCTCCTCCGACAGCTTCTCTCTGGCAATCTCGAGCATCTTGCCGGAGATATCGCAAAGGACGACCTTGTGGCTACGCCTGGCGAAGTGAATCGCCATTTGCCCCTGACCGCCACCGGCATCGAGCACGCGCAGCGGCTTCTCACCATCCTGTTCCGGCAGAAATTCCGCGAAATCCCGTTCCACCACTCCGAGCCGGATCTGCCCCTTAAGGCTTGCATAGATGTTGCGCTGGAAGCGATTCACCAGTTCGTCGAAATTGCGATCGCCGGGTTGGGCCGATTGTTCAGTCATATAGGTGTTCAGTCACGAGGTTGCTCAATCATGGATCAGTCGTTCAGAATGCGCGCTTGTTCGAATCGCGAGTTCACGATGGGCGGCCATTCTACCGCAGGCTGGTATGTGTATATGATCCGCACCGCGGGGGGACGACTGTATACGGGCATTACGACCGATGTGACCCGGCGTTGGCGGGAACACTGTGCGGGCAAGGCGGGGGCGAAGTTCTTTCGCAGCGACCGGGCCGAGGCGCTTTGCCTGGTGGAAGGCGGACTCAACCGCAGCACCGCCGCGCAGCGCGAGGCGCAAATCAAGAAGCTCGCCCCGGCGCAGAAATGGCGACTGGTTCGCTGCCAGGGGCCAGTCGCGCTCGTTCCCCCGGCTGTCGAAGCGACAAAGTAAACCAACTGCCCCTCATGGCGGTCGAAGCATCACCCGCTCCGCTCTGGAGCCCGCCGCGGCCCCCGGCCTATAATGCGCGGTCACCCGGCGCCGGTTCGACCGGCTCTCATCTGTAATGGCCTCCACAGACAACAGGATGGATATGACTTCTACCTCAGCAGCGTCTTCCGCAGCAAAGCCTTTTCACCTGCTTCGCAGCCACCACATCGAGGCACTGAACATTACCGTAGAAGAGTACGAACACCGCGCCACGGGAGCGAGCCACATCCATTTGGCCGCCGACAACGACGAGAATGTCTTCATGGTGGCGCTGCGCACGGTACCCCACGATTCCACTGGCGTGGCGCATATCCTCGAGCACACGGCGCTGTGTGGCAGCGAAAAGTATCCGGTGCGAGATCCCTTCTTCATGATGATCCGGCGTTCCCTGAATACCTTCATGAACGCCATGACCAGCTCCGATTGGACCGCCTATCCTTTTGCCAGCCAGAACCGCAAGGATTTCGACAACCTGCTCGACGTTTATCTGGATGCGGTGTTTTTCTCGCGCCTCGATCCGCTGGACTTTGCCCAGGAGGGTCATCGTCTGGAGTTTGCCGAACCCACGGATCCGCATTCAGACCTGGTCTACAAGGGCGTGGTCTTCAATGAAATGAAAGGCGCGATGAGCTCCGTGCCCGCCCAGCTCTGGCAGACGCTCTGCAAATACGTGTATCCCACCACCACCTATCACTACAACAGTGGCGGCGACCCGGAATCCATCGTTGATCTCACCTATGACCAGCTGCGGCTCTTCTACGAAACGCACTACCATCCGAGCAATGCGATCTTCATGACCTTCGGCAACATTCCCGCGGCGGAGCTGCAGGAGAAGTTCGAGGAGCGCGCGCTGGGCCGCTTCGACAAGTTGCCGGAGCAGATTTTCGTGCCGGCGGAAAAACGCTATCAGGCGCCGATCCGCATCGAAGAGGCCTATCCCTATAGCGACGAGCGCGAAGACGGTGAAAAGCAGGAAGGCCTGATCCCCAACAAGACCCATATCGTGATGGGCTGGCTGCTCGGCAAAAGCACCGATCTGGAGGCCACGCTGGAAGCCCAGTTGCTGACTAGCGTTTTGCTCGATCACAGTGCCTCGCCGCTGCAACAAGTGCTGGAAACCACGGAACTGGGCAGTGCGCCCTCGCCGCTTGTGGGTCTGGATGATTCCCAGCACGAGCTGACCTTCGTCTGCGGTATCGAGGGCAGTAACCCGGAATCTGCCGACGCCTTCGAAGAGCTGGTGCTGAACACCCTGGTCAAGGTGGCCGTGGAAGGGGTGCCCTACGATGACGTCAAGGCTTCCCTGCACCAACTTGAGTTACAGCAGCGGGAAATCGGCGGCGACAGCTACCCGTACGGCCTGCAACTGGCGCTCACCGCCTTGACGGCCGCCACTCATCGCGGTGATCCCATTGGTCTGCTGGATATCGATCCGGTGCTGAACAATCTGCGCGAGGCCATCAAAGATCCCGAGTACATCAGGTCGCTTGCCCGCAATCTGCTGGTGAACAACCGCCACCGGGTGCGCCTGACGATGGTCCCCGATCCTGAGTTGGCGGACCGCAAACTGCAAGCCGAGGCCGCACAGCTGGCCGAGGTTAAACGCCATCTCAGCCCTGAGCAGAGCCAGGCCATCATCGAACGCGCCCAGGCCTTGCAAGCGCGGCAAGTACACAAGGACGACGACAGTATTCTCCCGAAAGTGGGACTGGACGACATTCCCAAGGAGATGCGCCACAAGGAAGGTCAGTGCAAGCGCGAGAAGCTGCCCACCGCACTCTATGAAGCGGGCACCAACGGCCTGACCTACCAGCAGGCAGTGCTGGATCTGCCGGCACTCGACACCGACGAACTGGCCCTGCTGCCCTTGTTCTGCCTGTGCGTGACAGAACTGGGGCTCGGCGACAGCGATTATCTGGCCACCCAGCGGCGCCAGTCGCAGGTGATTGGCTCCATTAATTGCTTCACCACCATTCGCAGTCAGGTCAATGATCCTCAACAAGCCATGGGTCATTTGATCCTGTCCGCCAAGGCATTGGCCGATAATCACGGCAAGATGACCGATCTCCTGGCGGACACGCTTTACAGCGCGCGCTTTGACGAACACAACCGCATCCGCGAGCTGATTTCCCAATTCCGCGCGCGCCGCGAGCAGAGCGTGACCGGCAACGGTCACGGGCTGGCCATGAGTGCCGCCTCTTCCGGGATCAGCCCGGTGGCCTATCTCAACCACCGCGTCTCCGGCCTGCAAGGCATCCAGACTCTGAAGAAGCTCGACGACAGCCTCAAAGATCCCGGCCAGCTGAAGCAGTTTGCCGAACGCCTGCAGGCGCTGCACATGAAGCTTTGCAAGCAACCGATCCAGTTTCTGCTGGTCAGTGAGGAAGCCAACCTCGGTCAGCAGTATCAGGCCCTGCAAGGCCGCTGGGCAAGCGTCGCCGACGCGGTTCCCGCCAGCGACAAGCCCCACGAACTGATACTGCCCTCGCCCGCTGGCGAGGCGGTGCGTCAGGCCTGGCTGGCCAGCACCCAGGTAAACTTCTGCGCCAAGGCCTATCCAACCGTGCCTATGAGCCATCCGGATGCGGCAGCCTTGACGGTGCTGGGCGGCTTTCTGCGCAATGGCTACCTGCACCGCGCGATCCGCGAGCAAGGCGGCGCCTATGGCTCCGGCGCCCAGCAGGATAGCAACGGCGGCGCTTTCCGCTTCTTCTCCTATCGCGATCCGCGCATGGGCGAAACGCTCAAGGACTTCGATCGCTCCCTGGAGTGGCTGATGGAGAGCAAGCACGACTGGCAGCCGGTCGAGGAAGCCATCCTCGGCGTGATCAGCCAGATCGACAAGCCCGCCTCTCCCGCCGGCGAAGCCAAGCAGGCCTTCCATGCCGAACTGCATGGCCGCACCCAGGCATTGCGCGAAGCTTTCCGGCGCCAGGTTTTGCAGGTGCGTGTCGAAGACCTTCAGCGGGTTGCCAGCGACTATCTGATCAAGGGCGAGGAAAGCGTGGCGGTGGTCACCGGTCAGGGCAATCAGGCGAGGGTCGCCGACCTGCAGCTCGATGTGCACCGGCTGTAATCCTTGGCTCCAGTGCGGCCCCGCAGACGCGGGGCCGTTTTCATTTGCCGGACATGATTTTTGCGCATCGTCCACAAGCTGATTAAAATCGCCGGCCTTTTGTTCTCCCGCTTCGCTGGCCCGCAGGCCTCCCACCATGACTTCTTCAAAATCCGATAGCAGCACCGACCGAATCTTCGCCAACCCGCTGGCCTCCATCCCGGACTTTCGCTTCGACGAATCAGTGGTGTCGGTATTCCCGGACATGATCCGGCGATCCGTGCCCGGCTACGAGGCCATCATCAACATGATCGGCGAACTGGCCGGCCGCTACGCCCAGGCGAATTCCACCTGCTACGATCTCGGCTCGTCGCTGGGAGCGGCCACGTTGGCGATGCGCCATGGTCTTCGCGCGGAAGGCTGTCGGATTGTCAGCGTCGACAACTCGCAGGCGATGCTCGACCGGGCGGCAACGATTCTGCAACAGGACGGTGGCAACTTGCCGGTAGAGCTGCGCTGTGAGGATATCGCCGATACCCCGATCGAAAATGCCTCCGTAGTGGTGCTGAACTTCACTTTGCAGTTCGTGCCCGTGGAGCGGCGGGCTGCGCTGATCGAAAAGATTTACCAGGGACTCCTGCCAGGAGGCGTACTGATACTATCGGAAAAAGTCAGCTTTTCCGATCCGCAACATCAGGCCTTGATGATCGAGCTGCACCACAATTTCAAGCGAGCCAACGGCTATTCGGAGCTCGAAATTTCACAGAAGCGCTCCGCACTGGAAAAGGTGCTGCTTCCGGAGACTCTCGCTACTCATCAGCAGCGTTGCAAACAGGCGGGCTTCGCCAGTGTTGATGTCTGGTTTCAGTGCTTTAACTTCGCATCCATGCTCG
Source organism: Proteobacteria bacterium 005FR1 (assembly GCA_026192395.1). Taxonomy (GTDB): domain Bacteria; phylum Pseudomonadota; class Gammaproteobacteria; order Pseudomonadales; family Cellvibrionaceae; genus WACF01. Next base: position 366,799 of record WACF01000001.1, on the reverse strand, counting down.
CCATCAAATGATGCTCTCTAATAAATAATGAAAGATTATTTCCGTCACCTCGAAGCAGACCTGCGCAATACAGCGCTGGAAGCCTGGATTCCCCTCCTCCCGGACATGATCGATACCGGTCTGAGTCAGCAACGCTATGGCGACTTGCCGAAGTGGCAAAGTGCGCTGGAACGATTACCGCAAGTGCGAGCTTCCGCTGTCGAGCTGAAAGACAGAGTCGCTCTCGGTCGCCCCGAAGATACCAACCCGGAAACCCGCGCGGAAATCGATAACCTGCTTCGCATCCTGATTCCCTGGCGGAAAGGGCCCTTCGACATCCACGGTACATTCATTGATACGGAATGGCGTTCCGATTGGAAGTGGGAGCGGCTGCTGCCACATATCGCCCCACTGAAGGACAGACTGGTTTTGGACGTGGGTTGCGGCAACGGCTATCACTGCTGGCGCATGCTCGGGGAAGGCGCGCGCCGGGTGATCGGCATCGATCCCTCACCGCGTTTCGTGGTGCAGTTCTACATGGTGAAGCACTTCGTCGGAGCCGCTCCGGTGGATGTACTGCCCACCACGCTGGAGGGTGTGGGCGAAGCGCTGCCGGTGTTCGACTCCGTATTTTCCATGGGCGTGCTCTACCACCGACATTCACCCATCGATCACCTGCGGCAGCTGAAAGCGATGTTGCGTCCTGGCGGGCAACTGGTTCTGGAAACACTGGTAATCGAAGGTGACGAGAACGCGGTACTGGTTCCCGCGGGCCGCTACGCGATGATGAACAACGTGTGGTTCATCCCCAGTCCCGACAACCTTCTGATATGGCTGGCAAAGGTGGGCTTTCGCAATCCGCGCGTGGTGGATGTCAATCAGACCAGTACGGAAGAGCAGCGGGCAACGGAGTGGATGACTTTCCATTCGCTGGCGAATTTTCTCGATCCCGCCGATCCGAACAAAACCGTTGAGGGCTATCCCGCGCCCCGGCGCGCCATTTTCATCGCTGAATGCGACTGATCTTACTTACCCTGCTTTCGGATTTGCCCAGTACTCTGTTTCCGGTGCTGTTCTCCACGGTGGCGCTGCCGCGCCCCTTGGATTCTTCGAGCTTGTCCATTTTCTTTCTTATCAGCTCGTGTCGGCGCTTGTAGTAGTCCCGTTCCATTACCCACACGGCAACATACAACACCAGCGCCAATACGAGCCCGATCAGATAACCCGTCCCCGCAGTCATGCCTCACCCATTGTTCCGACCTGTGTGATGCTTTGTGACAACGCTCGGAACGGAATGATCGCAACGGATTCGGACTGGAGGTTCACTCAGAAGGCGTAGCCGAGCGAGACGGCGAAGCTGGAGATTTCCTGATCCGTCGAGGCGTCGCCGAGTTTCGCGGTGAAATCGAGAACGTTGTATTCCACACCGAGCCGCAGGTTGTCTTGTAAGCGCAGCTGCAAGCCGGCGCCGAAATACGGATCAGAGCCCTCGTCGGCGTCGCGGTAGACTTCACCGGGGAAGGCGCTGTCGGTTTGCCGGTAGTCCAGCTCCCACAGGGCGACCCCTGCACGGCCCATCAGCGCCAGTTTTTTACCCAGCGGAATTGTGCCGCGAATGCCCACCTGTGCAGCCGTGGTGTCGAGATAGTCATTCAGCAGGTCACCGAAGGCGTCGACGCTGCTGTCCTCGGCAGTTCCGAAGTCGGTATAGCCGAGCTCGAGATGCATGGCGCTGTTAATCGCGAACAGACCGCGGAATGCTTTCGAATCGCCGTATCCGCCAATGGCATCGAAGCCGTCGATCGAATTGGTTTGATCAGACTTGCCAAGCGACCCTTCGATAGCGAAATCGTAGATTTCGGCGAAGGCGGGTCCGGTCAGGACCAGCAGCGTGCTCAAAGCGACAGAGGTGGTGAGCAGTTTTCTCATTTTCTCGTTCCCTGGTTTACAAGATTGTTTGTCATCGTGGATTCACGTGAGAGCGCGCCTTCAGCTGCGAGCGCCTTTCGCCTCTGAACTCGCGAGTCGACTGCGCCGGGCTGCGGACGCGCTCGGGCGATCGCCGCAGCTCGCGTTGTTGCGGCTGACGCAGTTGCGCATCAGGCGTTGGACGGGAGCGCTGCTGGACGGCAGGACGGTCGCTCGCCCGGCGCTCGATGGATTGGCGGCGAGCATCCTCCGATTGCCGTAAAACGCGCGTGCTGCGCTCTTTGTGTTCACGGGCATATTCGGCGGCGCGTTCGCGATTGTCGCTGGAGAATCGTTCAGCGCCACGACTGGGTGTCAGCTCTCGACTGTCCCGTCTTATCGCCCCGTTACGATCAACGGAGGGCGCTGCCCGATACAGCCTCGATTCGCTTCCCGCCCTTTGCTCACGCTGTTTCAGATGACTTCGGACATTGTCGTGCCGGCGATCGTAATCGCCCCGTTCGCGGTGACGGCGTTCGAAATAGTCGCGAGTGCGCGGATTTCGGTAATGGACGCCGCGACGATGGTAAGGATCGTGGCGCCAGTAGTGGGCGTCGCGATAGCGAGCAACCTGATCGGCGCGCCAGAACCGATGGTGATGTCGATGGTGCCAGTAGTAATCGTGATCGATCACCACCAATCGACGGTCATGCCAGTGGAAACCGCTGAAGAAGAAGTGCCACGAAATGCTCACCCGCGGTCCCCAGTGAACGCTGCGCACGTGGCGGTGGTGATCGTAGTGATGATGGTGATGGTGCCAGTAATGGGGCGGATAATCGGACCACCACCAGGGGCCGTAAACCACGCGGGTGTCGTAGTAGGGAATATAAATGACTTCCCGCACGACCGGCTCGATGACGATGTGCTTTTCCTTGCGGCTGACGGCGAGATGTTCCATCTCTTCCAGACTGCCCGCGTCGTAGGCCTTCTGACGGAGTATCTGTACCCGGTCGAGTACCCGCTCTTCATCCGCGAGAAAGGCCTCACCGAGCGACTCAGTCCAGTCCAGGTCCTCGCTCATGCGCTGCAAGAGATCGGGAAAAGCGATCAGCGCCTTGACGCTGGGGTCCCAGTCTTCGTCCTCCACCGCCTCGAGCGCGTCTTCGGCCTCAACGTCCGGATTTTCGCGGGTCCAGCGTTCGGCGAGGACCACTTCGAGGGGATAGGTGGAGGCAATCAGAAGATGGGACAGGACGCTGTCGGGATAGAGGGCTACGGGTGCCAGCAGCTGGTCGAGTTCAGCATCGGAAACGATGGTTTCGTCCGAATCCGCCGCCAAAGCCGGTGCGGAGATGATGATGAGCAGCGCCGCCAGCAACGCCGCGATCGATGAGAACCGTCGGTTTTTCATGATGCATACCCCGCTTCTGTCCATGAGAGCAGTTAAGCAGGGCCAAACTGAATAGCAGCTGAATGGCGCTGATTCAGGCGACGCGGATTCAGGCTAGGTAAGCATTCAGAGATCCCGCGGGTTGATCAGCGCCGTCAAGACATGGTCCTCCCAGCGACCATTGATTTGCAGGTACTGTTTCGCATAGCCCTCCCGCTCGAAGCCCAGCCGCTTGAGAAGATTGCCGGAGCGCTCGTTGTCGGGCATGTAATTGGCCATGATCCGGTGCAGCTGCAGTGCGTTGAAGGCATAGTCGATCACGTGCAGGCAGAGCTGCTTCATCACGCCCTGACCCTGGTAATCGCGATCCACTGAATAGCCCATGTAGCCGGCCTCCAGCGGTCCGCGCGCAATGCCAGTCAGCGAGCAGGTAGCGATGATGGCCTCGTGGGCATCGTCATAGGTGAGAAAGTAGAAGCCACGGCCTTCCCGCTGCTCCTGTTCGCGGAACTTGAGCCGCTCCGCCCAGGCGCCCGGTGCGTGAAAACCGGGACTGCGCCGTGGCTCCCAAGGCGCCAGGTGCGCCACGTTATGGGTGTAATAGCGGGACAGAGAGGATGCGTCGCTTACTGATGCCAGTTTGTTTTCCATGCTTTGCAGTCCCTTACGAGAAATTCCACACGGCTTGCGAGTGGTTGCAGCTCGCCAATGAGTATAAGCGATCGAGCCTTGCTGGTTGTTGGCTCCCGCGTGGGCTACCGCTCCAGCAATCGGCAGTAGTGCAGCTGCTGCCCGACGTGAACAATATGACTGTGACTCGAAAGACCTGTGCCGCGGCAGTGAAAGTGAAGGCGATATTCATTTTCCGCAGCGTAAAAGGCCGGTTTTTGCAGCCAGGGAAGGCTGCGAATCTCTTCGGGGTCCGTCAATGCGCCGACGTACCGTCCCTTGTCATAGCGTACCGCTCCCGCCTCGAGCGCGGGCGGGTTTTCAGCCAGCGCCCGGTCGCGCCTGATCGCATCGCGGAGCTGGTAAAACAGCGTTTCCGGCGACCGGACCTCAACGTAAAAGCGACCGAACCGGCTCGGCAGCTGGTCGATTCCGCTCTGATCCGCCAGCGAGAAACAGCAGACGAAACACTCGCGATCGGGCGCCTCGATGCGCAGTTTTTCGATTCCGCCCGGTGTGCACTCGACCCGTTCCGCAGCCGAGGGCCTGTTGGGCTCGGCATCGCGATGGATGACGCCGATGCCTTCGGTCTGATCCGAGCGTGCGCCGTCGGCAGTCTGCCGGTAGTACTCCAGGGTGGAAAAGCGGATTGAGCCCCGGCGAAACATTTCCGCGTGGCCGCGGCTGCGAAAAGCCTTGTATAACACCGCTGGAAACTGAAACCTCTTGTTCATAGCCACCTTCGTTAGCGTGCCAGCTGCTGCTTTGCAAATCCCTCTCCACTCTCCAGGCCGAGGACCGCGCAGAGCTGATGTGGCACCTGAGGGGCTGGCAAGCCGGTATCCGTTTGGATACCATGGAGACCATGAAAGCCACTGCCAGCATCGCTGAACAATCGCCGCTCCCGGTGGGAGCCATCCTTGCTGCCGCGCGCGCGCGTGCAGGTCTGTCCCTGCGCCAGTTGGCCAGCCGGGCTGGCACCTCTCACGCCACCGTGCTCGCCTATGAGAAGGGCAGCAAAGTACCCTCAGTCGCCACGTTTCTGCGGCTTCTGGATGCCTGTGATCAGGCGGTGGATATCGAGCTGTCACCGCGAATCCGTCGCGCCGAAGGCCTGAACCGCGGCGAAGAACTGGAGCAGGCGCTGATCCTGGCAGGTCAATTTCCGGCTCGCCATAGCTCCACCCTCGACCTGCCCCGATTCGGCTACAAGAAGTGAACCTGCCGGAGAAAATCGTTGCGCTTCATCAGCGCCTCGCCGCCGCCGGCCTGCCCCACGCCTTCGGTGGCGCACTGGCGCTTGCCTGGTGCACCCAGCGTGCACGGGGCACTATCGACATCGACATCAACATCTTCGTCGGCAGCGATCACTGCGAAACGGTGTTTGCGGCCCTGCCGCAGGAAGTCAGCGCAACGCTGAAACAGCGGCGCGAATTGCAGAAAGAAGGCCAGGTCCGCCTCTGGTGGGAGCAAACGCCGGTGGATGTGTTTCTGAACACCACCGACTTCCACGAACAGGCGGCGCGACGAGTTCGCCTGGAACAGTTCATGGGACACTCGGTTCCCTTCCTGGCCTGCGGTGATCTGGCGGTGCTCAAGGCCTTTTTCAACCGGACCCAGGACTGGGCCGATCTGGAAGCCATGCAGGCGGCCGGCACGCTGAACGTGGATCGGGTCAGCGCCGTCCTCATTCATTATCTGGGCGCAGATGACGAGCGGATAGACAAGCTGCAGAGCCTTCGCCCTCCTGAGCACAAGTAGCAAAAACCGACGATGCATGTTGAAAGTTTTCCTCCCATCGCCACAGCCAAGGCGGAAAAACTGATCCTCGGTTCGATGCCGGGAAAGGCCTCGCTCCAGGCCCATCAGTATTACGGTCATCCGCGCAACAACTTCTGGCCGATCATCGCCACGGTCCTCGGCTTTCCCGCCGACCTTCCCTATGCCAGCCGTTGCCACGAACTGAGCGAATCGCGCGTCGCGCTCTGGGATGTGATGAAGGCCTGCTTTCGTTCCGGCAGCCTCGATTCCGATATCGTGGAGTCATCGGTGGTGACCAACGACTTCTCGTGTTTCCTGCGCGCTCATCCCGCCATCCGCATCATCTACTTCAATGGCGCGAAGGCGGAACAGAGTTACCAGCGCTACGTATTGCCTCAACTGCCCGAAGACCTGGCGAGCATCCCCGCCGTTCGCCTGCCTTCCACCAGTCCGGCCAATGCATCGATCCCCTACTCTGCCAAGCTCGAGTCCTGGCGGCGCATCGCGGCCGACTGAAGAACGGTTCCGGCCATACCACCTTCAACATCATGTCCGAAAATGGCGATCCATTTTCCGGCTGTCCCGTTAGAATGGCCCGATGAACGCTTCTCTCGACCATGCTCCTCTCGACCACGCCCAATGCTACGCGGCCATTCGGGCCCGCGATGCCCGCTTTGATGGCTTCTTCTACGTCGGGGTGTCGAGCACGGGGATTTATTGCCGCCCGGTATGCCGGGTGCGACTACCACGGCCGGAGAACTGCAGCTTTTTTCCGAGCGCCGCCAGTGCCGAACAGGCGGGCTACCGTCCCTGTCTGCGCTGCCGCCCCGAACTGGCTCCCGGCAGCAGCAATATGGATGCGGTGCACCGAGTGGCTCAGCAGGCGGCGGAACGAATCAGGGCGGGCGCGCTCGCGGAGGGGAACCTGGAAGCACTGGCCGCGGAGTTTCAGCTGAGCTCACGGCAACTGCGACGCGTTGTGGAAGCGGAGTTCGGGGTCAGTCCGATGGCACTGGCGCTCACTCACCGTCTGCATCTCGGCAAGCAACTGCTGAGCGATACGGATCTGAAGATCATCGACGTGGCCTTTGCCAGCGGTTTCTCCAGTCTGCGCCGCTTCAATCATGCCTTCCGCCGCCACTACCAGCTGAAGCCTTCGGAGCTGCGCCGGGGAAAGCCCGGCGGATCGCCAGAGTCCTTCACCTTGCGACTCGGCTATCGCCCGCCTTTTGCCTGGGATGCGTTGGGGTCGTTCCTCGCGAGCCGTGGCAACTCGCGGGTGGAGCGATGGGAAAATAGGCGCTACCTGCGGGCAATCAAACTGGGCGAGTGCAGCGGCTGGATCGCCGCGGAAGACGACCATTCTTCAAGCCAGCTGCGGGTGGAGGTTTCTTTCTCGCTCCTGCCCGCATTGACAAAGTTGCAGGCGCGGCTGCGTGCGCTGTTCGATCTCAATGCAAGCCCAGTCGCGATCGACAGCCACTTACAGCGTGACGAACTGCTCGCGACATTGGTGTCAGCGCGACCTGGGCTGCGGGTGCCGGGAACAATGGATGGCTTTGAGCTTTGCCTGCGGGCCATTCTCGGTCAGCAGGTCAGTGTCAAAGCCGCGAGCACGCTCTACGGCCGTTTTGTGGCAGCTTTCGGCGAGGCCGTCGCCACGCCCTTCGAAGGCCTGGACCGCAGCGGGCCTCAGGCCGGCGCCATTGCCAGTGCGTCGCTGCAGGAGATTATCGGGCTGGGATTGACCGAGCGCCGCGCGACCACCATTCACCGGATCGCAAGTGCCGTGAGCCAGGGTGTACTTGACCTGTCCACCGGCAACCGGGACGACACGCTGACGCAGTTGCTGGGCTTTCCCGGTATCGGACCCTGGACAGCCCAGTACGTCGCCATGCGCGCCCTGGGCGACCCCAATGCCCTGCCCTCATCTGACCTGGGCCTGATGCGCGCGCTTGGTGTCGACAAACCACGCAAGGTTCTGGAGCGGACTACAGCCTGGCAACCGTGGCGTTCTTACGGCGCAATACATCTTTGGCAGCATTTGACTTCGGGAGGATAACTGCCATGTCTTACTACGCAATCATGGAAAGCCCCATCGATTCCCTGCTGCTGATCAGCGATGGGGAGTGCCTGACCGCTTTGCACACCGATGCGGAAGATAAGGTGTCCGGCTTGGCGAAGGATTGCAGAAGAGATAGCGGTCCCTTCCGCGAAGCGATCGAACAACTCAGTGAATACTTTGCCGGCGAACGGCAGAGCTTCACTCTGCGATTACGCGCGAGCGGAACCCATTTTCAGAAAAGCGTCTGGAAGGCCCTGACGGAAATCCCGTTCGGCGTGACAGCAAGCTATCGAGATATCGCCGAGAAAATTGGTTCGCCAAAGGCGGTGCGCGCAGTCGGCCTGGCCAATGGCCGCAACCCCATCGGCATCATCGTGCCCTGCCATCGCGTGATCGGCGCCAATGGCAAACTGACCGGTTATGCCGGCGGACTGCCTCGCAAACGATGGCTGCTCTCGCACGAAGCGCAACAACGAGGCTTGGCGATCACGTGATGGAAACTGACAGCGAGGTAGCCACGGCAGGGGCGATTTCCCAGCAAGAAGTTGCCGAAGCGTTCTCCGCGGCGCTATCCGATTACTTCGCCGATTGCCGGACGCGGGTACCCGCTTTCGTGAATCGGCATTTCCGTTACCCCGGGGCTTGGCATATCAACAGGCAGGCCTGGGGCGGCGACTTGTTGCGCGCGCCGGTCAACCTGTTCTGGGCACCCTTCTTCGTTCTCGCCATGGTCGCGGCCTGGCTTTGTCATCGACTGGGCGCGAAGAAACTGTCGCGTTTGCTGGCGGGCACGCCGGGCGGTTTTACCACCCGGGTTCAGCAGCACATCGCCACTCTGATCGAGCGCGATTTGCTCCAGCGAAGTGATGGTGAAGACAGGCTGTTACAGCTTGCGAAAGAACGAATCGGCTTATTGCTGGAAGCGGAGGCGGGAAACCCACCCGCTAATCAAACGGACCAGCAAGAGCAACTTCTGCGCGATGCACTGAAGCAGTACGCGCTTGCACGAACCGCTTCGGCGGACATCAGCAATTCCGTTTTCAGCACCCTGCTCGGCGCATTCGCTTTCAAGAAGTTCACCCCCGGCGGGATGGCGGTGGGGGTTTATCTGGCCGGTTTAGTGGCCGAATGGATCGCCGTGGAGCACTTCGTTCTAGGCGAGAATCTGGGTCGCCTGTACTACCAATGGTTTCCGCCGGAACCCTCATTGGCAATGACGGTGGGGAGTGTTGCGGCCACCCTCTTTACCCTGGCAATAGTTGCCTCCTTTTCCGGCCTGCTCACCGATCCCCTGCAAAGCTGGACCGGACTACATCGCCGGCGGCTGATCAGGCTGCTCGACAGTCTTGAGCAAGACTATCGAGCAGCCGAGAAGCGAAGCGGCAGCTTCCGACCGAAGGATCCCTATCTCGCCCGTCTGCTGGATTCCATCGACGCGCTGCGGTCACCCTGGCTATAGGACTTGTTTTAGGACTGTGCCGGCAGCGGTGCCGCCGCTCGCGAGGATAACAGCAGCGATCCGCCCACCATGCCCGCGAAGCTGACAAACAAACCCACCAGTTGCGGCGGCCAGATCGATTCGGCGGCGAACACTTCCATCAGAATCCAGGAGCTGAGACCGCCGAGAGTGGAGAACAACGCGCCCTGCACCGTCGCGCGCTGCCAGTACAAACCCATCACCAGCGGTATGAAGGCACCGACCAGCGTTACCTTGTAAGCGTTACCCACCAGCTCGTAAATGGACGTTCCCTGCATCAGCCAGGCGTAGGTCGTTACCGCAACCGTAAACAGCAATACCGTGATACGGGTCGCCAGCAGCTGCTGACGGTCGGTCATCTTCACGAACTGCCGGAGCAGATTTTCCGTCACGGTGACACTCGGCGCAAGCAAGGTGGCGCTGGCGGTGGACATAATTGCCGACAGCAAGGCGCCAAAGAACATCACCTGCGCCATCACCGGCGCCTTCTGCAGAATCAGCGTCGGCAGAATATTGTTGGCGGTATCTGCCTCCAGGTTGCGCGCCACCATGTCCGGATCGATCAGCGACGCGGCGTAGGTGATGAACATCGGAACGAAGGCGAAGATGAAGTAAAGTACCCCGCCCGCCACCGCGCCGGAGGCTGCCACTTTGGCGGTCCGGGAGGACATCACTCGCTGAAAGACATCCTGCTGCGGAATCGAACCGAGCATCATCGTCAGCGCCGCCGCGATAAATCCAAGAATACCGGCCAGTGTGAACTCGGGACGGATATCGAGCTTGCCGTTATCGGCGGCATGCGCGATCACCGTGCCCGCGCCACCCGCCATATCGGACACCAGCCAGGCGATAAAGAGTAGTCCGGCCACGATAATGATCATCTGGAAAAAGTCGGTCAGTGCAACCGACCACATGCCGCCAAACAGGGTGTAGGTGAGAACGATGGCAGCCCCCAGTACCATGCCAACCGGCAACGAGATCGCCCCATCCGACAATATCTCCGCCACCATGCCCAGCGCGGTGATCTGGGCGGCAACCCAGCCGAGATATGAAATGACGATACACACCGAGACGATGATTTCCACGGTGCGGTTGTAGCGCAGCCGGTAGTAGTCGCCAATCGTCAGCAGTTTCATGGCGTAAAGCTTGCGGGCGAAGAACAGGCCCACCAGCACCAGGCACATGCTCGCCCCGAAGGGATCCTCGATCACTCCCGCCAGGCCGCTGCCGATAAACTCCCCCGGTATTCCCAGAACGGTTTCGGACCCGAACCAGGTGGCAAACACCGTAGCGATAACGATGTATAAGGGCAACGAGCGGCCGGCCACGGCATAGTCACCCGTACTGCTGACTTTCCTGGCCGCGTAGAGGCCAATCGCCACCGAGATGAACAGGTAAAGCAGAACAAAGGAGGTAAGAACGTTCATAGGGGAGCCCTGAAAGAGGAAACCCTGGGGGGGGAAGGTCCGCGGATTATAGCTCCGCTTTTTGGATGTCAAAAGATGGGGGCAGGCAGAATCTTGAACTAGCCTGGGGTGCTTTGAACTCTAAACTTTCAGGTGGCTTGCTGTCATCCGCCAAGCAGGGCGAACGCAAGGTAGCCCCTATGGGAACCTATGACTGCCTCACTTTCCTGTAGGGGCGAACCTTGTGTTCGCCCGTTTGTGCCTCCGGCATTCAGGACTGCATGGCTCTGGTGTAGGTAGCCAGGTCGAAGTAATCCCGCCATACCTTGATCTTGCCGTCTTCCATTTCGAATACGCCCACGCAAGGAAGGTCCACATCGCCTTTGGCAGTTCGCGTGCGGTCGAGTCGCTCCACCATGACGAGATTGCCCGTGGCCGCGATATTGGTGATGTCCCATTGGGTTTCCGTCCAGCCGGCAATGAACTGCTGGATAAAGTCTTGAACCTTCTGGCGGCCAACAACCGGCTGCAGGGGGATGTTGTGGTAACAGCCATCGTCAGCAAAGTAGCCCGCCAGCTTTTGCGCGTCCAGCGTGGACCAGGCCTGGATGAAGTCACGAACTATCTGCAGATTCTCGCTCATTATTATAGTGCTCGCTTTATTGTTGGTTGTGAGGGGCGCAACGGGAGAGTAGCAGATTCAGCGTCCCAGGCCGAGACGCTCATGCCACTCGGCAAGGCTCTCATCCGGGTACTCCGCAAAGCAGCGATCCCGCGGCCCCGCCTCGACTTCCACCCACGGGGCTTTGCTGTCCAGCATGAGGTGGATGTGTTCCGGTGGGATTGGCAGGTCAGTATCGATAGCCGAGGCAAAGGGATGGATGAGCTCGGACCAACGGCGATCATAGAGCCAAAGGCAACTGGCGCAACGGGAACAGAAGTGACGCTCGGCTGGACTTTCCTCGCCATCGATGAGCGCGTGATAAACCGCGGTGACACCATCCACTTTCAGCGTCGCAGCATCTCCGCCCTGGTTGATCGCGTAACCGCCCCCACCGGCAGTCTTGCGACACACAGAACAGTAGCAGCGACTGAACGGATAAGGATCGCGGGACTCCAGCTCGAACCGGACCGCTCCACAATGACAGGAACCCTTGAGCAGCATAGCGCACCTCCTCCACCGCCCCTTGAAACAGCTGACATGGGTAAACGACAATGAACGACCGCCGGGGTTTACTCTCCCCGCGCAGCGGAACGAGGTCTGACAAGGGCTGTCGAAATTTTTGCGTCAACGTGATTGTGAACGACTGCGGAGAAGTCAGTTTATGGAGCCGATCGTCATGTACAGCTCAAGCTGGTGCGGCTACTGCCGGGCGGCAAAGGCACTGCTGCGAGAAAAAGGGCTCGAGTACGAGGAAATCGACGTCGACAAGGACCCGGAGAAACGCCGAGAAATGATGGAGCGCAGCGGTCGGCGCACCGTGCCGCAGATCTTCTTCGGAAACAAGCACATCGGCGGCTACACGGATTTATACGCCTATTTTGGTAACCAGAGCTAGAGAGTGCTCCTTCTCGTGCGCGCACTCGCGCGCGCGAGCTCTCGCATCACCGATCCGAGTATCAAAAGCAGCCAAAGCGAACTGACAGATCCGCCACCACCCGAAGATTTACTTGCCGGCGCTGGCGCGGGACTCGGTGGTGGTGGATTGGATGAAGGAGGAGCCGGCTGTGGAGTACTGATGTGGCCGGGTTCTATCGTCACGTTGTCAATGTAAGCCGCATCATCTCCTCCGCTGCGGCTTGCGTCCTTGCTGTACTCCCAACGAATGGTATGAATACCTTCGACCAGATGAACCATGTAGACAGCCCAGTTCTCACCTGTTATCTCGTGTACCGGTTCGCTATCCACATAAAGGTGGAAACGATCGTAGTACTCTGAACTCTTGAGCGCCTCGAAGTGCAGCGTGCTTTGCGCGAAATTGTCCGTCCACTCAAGACTGCTCACCCTATTATCCACGATCGGAAGCGAACGGATTACGTGAGCACCACCATTGCTTTTTGCATCAGTGATGAACCAGCCGCGATTTGTGCTTTCCGGCGTTTGCCAGCCGATTGGCATGGCCCCGTTCTCGAAATCGAGAGTCAGATTATCCAGAGGAGCTGGAATGCTTGCCGAATCCAGAGGATCGGATTCGCGCTCGACTTCGACGCTGTCGAGGAAGCGATCTCCGTCGGAATCGGCGCTGTTGGGTGAAGTACCCAAGTCCACCACCTCCCGGTAGTCGCTGAGGCCATCCCGATCGGTATCCGCCGCCAAGGGATCAGAACTGTGATCATGTACCTCTTCACCGTCGTGCAAGCCGTCGCTGTCGCTATCGGAATTGTGAGGATCAGTGCCCGCGAGTTCTACCTCATCACCATCGGCCAGCCCATCTGCATCGCCGTCGGGCTCTGACGGTGAGGTACCGCTGCGATACTCCTGAAGATTGCTCAAGCCGTCTCTGTCGCCATCGTCGGTGGCATCAACCGGGTCAGTGCTGTCCAGACCCCAGACGGCTTCCCAGTTATCCGGAAGTCCGTCCGCGTCAGCGTCAACGACAAGCTTCACCGCCGAGATCGTGTTGTCGGAGCTGATAATGTACAGGGCGCCTTCCGCCGAGAGCGACAGGGCCCCGCCCCTGCCGTATTCCCAGACTTGCTTGCCGGTTCGTGCGTCGATAGCCCAGGTATACGTGCCGGAGGACAGGAACACATGGTCCACCGTAGCGACAATCCCGGTGATCGACGACCCGTGCCCGCTGAAGCGCCACAAGACTTCGCCGGTATTTTCACTGTGGGCGATGACATCACCGCCACTCGTCAGATAGAGAGCGCCGGCCGCCAGCACTGGCTGCCCGGATGCGCCATCAACTGCCCAGCCGACCGAAAGGTCATCCAGATCGATTCTAACCAAGCGACCCGCCTGGCCAATGAAGGCGCTGTGGCTTCCAATTACTACGGCGGTGTCACTCCCACCGGTGCGCGGCGCGTCGTCGATCCACTTTTTCTCGACGACTCTGGTATGGCGATTGATGACATACAGGATATGTTCCGCATACACATAGACGTAATCGCCTTTCACGACCGGATACCAGCCATAGGAGTTGGGTATGGATGTCCGCCAGTCTGTGTCGCCACTTTCCGTCAGTGCGCGGATCCCCGAGCCGTCATTCAAATACAGGGTCGATCCGTAGAGAACCGGGGCCTGCCCATTCGTGGTGTACCCGAAGCCCTTGCTAAAGAACTCACTTCCGTCATTCTTGTTCAGTGCCACCACGCTGTGATCGGCGCTGCCAGTCTGCAGGTAGACTGTCTCGGCACCGAGCGTCAGATGACTATAGCCCGCGATGAAAGATGGGAACTGCCAATGCCACTTCGTTGCGCCGGTGGCGGGATCCAGCGCATATACCCCTTCCCTGCTGACCGCGTAGGCTGATCGCCCGTCGGATAGAACCTGGCGTAATCTCCAGTACGGTTGACCCGGCAGCTGAACAGACCAGAGCTCAGCAAACTTCTCTGCGCTCGTGCGTACCGGGCGCATGCCTCTGTACTCCGTTCCACCCTGAAACGCGCTCCACTGGTTAATGCTCGGCCCCATCGTCGCATCGCGGGGATCGGACTCGCCGACGTATTCCTGCCAATCGCTGGAACCGTCTCCATCGCTGTCCGCTTCCCTCTCGTCTGCAACCAGCGGGTCATAGCCGAAGCGCACTTCCCAGCCATCTGAAAGCAGGTCGCCATCGCTGTCAACGATCCGGGGATCGGTGCCAAGGGTCAACTCCTCGCCGTCACCAAGCTGGTCATAATCAGTATCCGACTTAGCCGGTTGCGTTCCGGCGAGGAACTCTTCAAGGTTGGTCAGCTGGTCCGCATCGGGATCTTCGGACGCATCTGCAGCGTCAATCATCGAAAAGCCATGATCAAGCTCCCACTTGTCCGGCAATCCATCTGCATCCGAATCGCTGCTCAGCGGGTCGCTTTGATAGATCACGACTTCGTCGTAATCACCGATGCCGTCCTCATCGGTATCCTGAGTTATGGGCGATGTGCCGCTCTCCCGAATTTCAAAGAGATCGTCGAGGCCGTCGAAGTCACTGTCTGAGGCAAGAGGATCCGATCCAGCCTCCATTTCCTCCGAGTCGCTGAGCCCATCGTTGTCGCTGTCACTGGAGATCGGGTTACTAAAGTTTTTGAACTCTTCGAGATCCGAAAGCCCGTCCCCATCGGTATCCCGATTAGCACCGTCTGCCGCATATGCATCCATTTCGTAGAAGGTTTCCCACCAGTTCGGCAGACCATCGCCATCGGTATCGAGACCCTCGAAGGAAGCCACCCCCGCCCGCGCCCCATAACTTGATGACAAGCTAATCTCGGCAGCGCTTTGAAGATCGGGATAGACCATCAACACCACGCCACGCTCTCCGCTCACCAGAATCTGCTGATCCGCGATGTCGATGTCGAAATGACCCGTAGAGAAGGTACCCAAAGTCCGCCGGCCCACTTCGACGCCTTTGGGCCCTGCTTTGATCAGAGCGTTTTCATTGATGTAAAAAATATGTCCATCGTCTTTAACAGCAAGCGTCTGCGCGGCTTTCTCTGGCAGCTGAATCGCTCGTTGCTCGACTAAGTCCTCGAGGGCGTAGACGGAAATCTGTGAAGTGTAGCTATGTAAAGCATACAGCTGACCATCAGGACCTATCGAGATATCTTCAAAACGTTGTTCTGCGAGGACGCGATCCACATACTTACCCGCCTGGGTGAAACGCATTAATCCCCCTCGCCAATCAGGCGTCAGCAGATAACCTCCCGCACTGATGATCCGTGCTTCAGAGATCGCCTGGCTCCAGTCCGGAACCGAGGTGACTTGCATTTCTCCGGTCTGGGGATTGTAGAGATGCAGCGAAGGGGCATTGGTCATTGCGATCAGGTGATCATCTGTAAACACCAGATCCCCGGCCGAAGTATCGTGGTCGCTGACGAAGCGCATTGGCCCCGCAACGAGGTTGCCAGCCCGGTCGTACTCACTCAGTTCCCCCCGTTCCACAACCAAAACGTTCCTTGGATTCAGGCCGAAATGAGCAGCTTCGAACTGTACATCGTCGATCCAGGCTGAGTCCTCCCCCGATGTCATGTAGGAGTCTTTAGCGTACTCCCAGCGCAATCGGTGGTATCCGCCGGCGAGATAGACTTTCACCTCGACCCACTCACCCCTTGAGGAGTTGACGATCCTTTGCCGTTTTCCGTCCACATACAGGGTCAAAACATCTGCATATGATGAGTCCACAAACGCTTTGAAGCTCAGGTAGCCCGGCCGCAAAAGCATGGCAAGTTCAATGGCTGCATTCTGGTCGTGGTCGATTGCCCCAGCCTTCAGGCTGAATGTGCCGTTAGCGGCTCGAGAATTGTCGACATTCCATCCCCTGTGGGCACGGACCGGTGTTTTCCAGTCTTGCGGAACATCACTCTCGAAAGACTCGACGAACTGGGCGATGCGTACCGGCTGACTTTTTCGATCATTCGGATCGGTAGCATAGCGGTTGACCTCTTCACCATCGATAAACGAGTCGCCGTCCGTATCTTTGTTCAGCGGATCGGTCTGATGCCGGACCACCTCGTCGAAATCGTTGAGTCCGTCCAGATCGGTGTCTGCATTCAAAGGCGAGGTGCCATGTACGTTTACCTCATCGACATCCGACAGCTTGTCACCGTCGGTGTCCCGCTTGTTAGGATTGCTGCGGTATCCAAACTCTACAAGGTTGCTCAAACCATCCGCATCGAAATCGGCGACAGCGTCCGAACTATCCAGATAATTCAGACGGTGGAAGCGCTCCCACCAGTTGGGAATGCCGTCGCCATCAGTGTCCCCTTCCAGATTGATGATCCTAACCTCTCCCGTCGCCGCCTTGATAAGCAGCCCGCCATATTCGTCGTAGGCCAACTCGCCACCGAGATCGGTCGACCAGACTTCCGTACCCGTTTGCAGATCGACGGCGTAAGTGCGGCTGGCGGAACTCGAGAACAGATGATTACGCGTGGCGACGATACTTCCGCCGACACTCATCGACACTGAGTCGAGACGCGCTCCTGTATCCATATCGTAAATTTCGACGCCGGAGTGATGTGCGGCGAAAATCTGATGATCGAGGCTGACGATGTGGCGCAATTCGTTGTCCAGCGTACTCGACCAGAGCTCCTGTCGGCTTGGTAAGTCCATCTTGACAAGGCAGGTCGACCCGCCTGCATAAACCGCGTCACCGTCCAGAGTAAGTCGGCGGATACCTTGCGGGCAGGATGTTGCGAGTTTCTCCCCCTGCAATGCTCCGGCATCGGCGCTGTAGATGTAGATCTCATTGCCATCGGTTGCCACGACCCACTGCTCATTGACCACAATGGACCCGAATACCGTGTAGTCAAGCACGGTTTCCCAGCGAATCTGGCCGGTGCTGCCGTCCAGCCGCATAAGGTTGGGCTCGGTGAGGTAGATATCCTCATCGAAGGCTAGCACACGAGTACGCTCCCAGGTGTCGAGGGTTGTCGTCCAAAGCGAAGCTCCCGTTTGCGAGTCGACGCCCCCAAGAGACCGGCCAAGTCCATAGCCGGTGGTCGTAAAGAGTTTTCCGTTTCCATAGGTCGGCCATTCGAGCCTGTCAGTATCGACGAAACGCTTGGTCCAGCTTGCCCGACCGTCGGCCAGCGAAAAGGCGAGAAGATCTTCCGACCGATAACCCTGATACTTCGAAGCATAGAGTTTCCCATCGGCGGCGATCATCGGCTGGGAGTAGGCAAGCTCGGGAATTTGTCGAGACCAACGTACGGAGAATTCGTCCACGTTCGTGTATAGATGGCTCACCGGATTGTGACTGGCATTTGCCTCGGTGACGTACCAGCCCATATTTGGAGGGAAAGATGCTGCATCCGTCGGATCGGTCCCGGCCTTGTATTCATAGAAATTGCTAAAGCCGTCGCCGTCCGGGTCCGCCTGCGCATCGGCAGCATCCAAAGGCGCCAGTCCGTACTTCACCTCCCAGCCATCCGGGACCCGATCCGCATCAGTGTCCCACTGCGACGGCAGTGTCTGGTGCAGATTCACCTCGTCGAAGTCGCGGAGTCCGTCTTCATCGGTATCGGCGTGAAGCGGCGAGGCGCCAGTTTCGAACTCTTCACGATTGCTCAAACCATCGCCGTCGGTGTCCGCCGCTCCGTCCGCGCCATTCAGAGGATCCAATCCGAAATCCAGTTCCCAGCCGTCCGCCATGCCGTCGGCATCGGAGTCAGAATCAACAGGATCAGTACCGAATTCGATTTCCTCTCGATCGTTGATTCCGTCATCATCAGTGTCAGACCGGGCTGGATCAGTCCCGTGGACCCTCACTTCATCTCCGTCCGTCAGTCCGTCACCATCTGTATCGGGCTTGAGGGGATCCGAGCGATGCAGGTTGACTTCATCGGCGTCGCTGAGATTGTCGCCATCGGTATCCTGCTTGTCAGGCCGGGTTCCCAGGACGAACTCGTCGCGGTTGGAGAGGCCGTCGCCATCCAGATCGAAGCCCGCGTCCAGCGGATTGGATGGATCGAGTCCATAGGTGCTCTCCCAGGAATCATTCAATCCGTCGCGATCGAGATCAACGAACAGAAAATCCGCAACAGCCCGCCTGCCCTCGATGATTCTGTCGTTCAAGGCTGAAGATCTAACGGCCGTATCGAGAAGCTGCTGCTTCAGTTCCGCGGCCGTAAGGGCCGGAGCAGCGTCCTTTGCCAGCCCGAGAATGCCGGTGACATGGGGTGCGGCCATGGAGGTGCCGCTGGCGTGCAGCCAGGTATTTCCGAGGCCGGCGCTAAGAATGTCCACCCCAGGCGCAGCGATGTCGACCGAGTTCGGGCCCCAGTTGGAAAACCACGCGAGCGAGCCGCTGGAATCGATTGCAGCGACGGAAATAACGTTAGGCAGATCGTAGCTTGCCGGATAAGACGCAGTGTTATCGAGGTTGAACCGCTCGTTGCCCGCAGCGGCAACAAATAGAATCCCTCTTTCATTGTGACCGGAAATCGCACTTTCCAGGAGCGAGGAAGCCGGACCACCTCCCCAGGAATTATTGGTCGCAGTGATATCAACTCCCGCGTCCGCCAGCGTCGAGAAGTAGTCCATGCAGGTAAGAGCGTGGGCGAGTTCCCCCTCGCCGTTGGCATTCAGGAACTTGCAGGCGATGAGTTTCGCTTCCCACATGACCCCGGATATACCAATCCCATCATTGCCTCGTCCTGCAATACTGCCGGCTACATGGGTTCCGTGACCTTCGTCATCCAAAGGGCTGCCATTCCCCTGAATGGCGTTGATCCCGTGGACGTCATCAACCCAGCCATTTCCATCATCATCGACGCCATTCCCAGCGATTTCGCCCGGATTCCGCCACATATTCGCCTTCAGGTCCGAATGGGTGTAGTCGATCCCCGTATCGATAACCCCCAGAATCACATCACCTGAACCGGTCACATAGTCCCACCCTTCGACCGCGGCTATGTCGATGCCTGCAACACCACCACTCTGCCCTCTGTTGTGCAGTGCCCATTGAGAGCTGAAATGAGTATCGCTGGGGACCAGCTGAGTGCGGTAGATCGCGTTGGGTTCTGCGTGCTCCACCTCGTCGAGGCCCACGAGATAATCGCGCGCTTCTTCGACACTGATGGTGTCGGGCAAGCTGACCAGAAAGAGTCCGGGTGAGGATCGGTATTCCCTCAGGACCTCAGCCCCAATTGCACCCAGAATTTCTTCGACACGCTCGGTGCTGATGTTGCTGTGAAACTGAACGAGGCTTTGTTGAGGGACGTAGGAAGGTCTATCAGGTTCATCCGGCTCACCTCCCCCTGTCAGCATCACGGGGAGATCGAGCTGTGCTGCGGCAACCCCCGCGGGCGGATTCGAAGATGGTGGCCGATGTTCTGAAAAGTGGACTTCGCGAGCAAGCCAGCAGAGCAGCAAGGCCAATGCAATGAAAACGAGTGCGCCGACCAGCGCGAAAGCGGCCAACCTGAAGCGGGGATTTACTCTGGTCTCGTCCATGAATGCCCCAGCCTATAGGAACTGGAGAGCGGGTGAAACATAGACCCAGGTCAGGACCTGCGCTGATGTTCTTATCATTGTGTTGTTCCGCGCGGTAAGTTTTCGATTCAAGTCATGTTGAATCGAAAAAGTATGTTAGTTATCCCCTCCGCTCACCGCAAGGGCTCTTTTGCCCGACCGAAAGGTCACCGACAAACGGAGCTTCAATCATCAACGCGGTAGCCCGGAAGACAGCTCGCTCGTTAGTTCACCCGCCGGCACTTCCCGTACTCCCGCTGCATTCTGCCCCGCCCATAGCGGCGAGAAGTCACACCTACCCCGCGTTTCGGCCGCGCTTCGCAAAGGAGCGATTGCGCTCGCCGCCAGCGGGAAGGCCGGCGCAAGGTCGGACACTGGTCCCAGGTCGCTGATCAGTCGATTCACGATGCCGCGCGCGGGCCGCCCCGAGAAAACATTTGTCACCACGGTGTACTGCCCACGTCCGCCCTTCCCGGCTTTCAGTGCACTCCGATGTATGTCAGAAGTTCTCGCCTCGGGACACAGCAGGTACGCAGTACCAACCTGAACACCCGCCGCACCCAGGTCCATGGCAGCCCTGACGCCCCTTGCATCCGCGATCCCGCCAGCGGCAATGACCGGAAGCTTCACGG
This sequence comes from Proteobacteria bacterium 005FR1, assembly GCA_026192395.1. Lineage (GTDB taxonomy): Bacteria > Pseudomonadota > Gammaproteobacteria > Pseudomonadales > Cellvibrionaceae > WACF01. Next base: position 346,397 of record WACF01000001.1, on the reverse strand, counting down.
CATCCACTATTTGCGGCAGCAAGGCGAAGGTGCCGACCTGGGTGGAAAGATCATCGCTGAGGAACATGCCGCGATGTCCGCCCGCTTCAAAGCCTTGCGCAATGATCGCATCCGCGCCATGCGCCTCCAACCATAATGCTTCATCAACGGTGGTGGCCGAGGACAGTACAGCAGATCCTGCGGCTTTCACTCGTTCGAGCAGCGCGGCGGCGGGAAGACCGAAATGAAAACTCACCACCGCCGGTCGATACGCTTCCACGATTTCGGCGGCTGCTTCGTTGAAAGGCGTCCGGCTCGCTCCCGCCCCGATGCTCTGCGGATCGATCCCATATTCATGGTAATAGGGCGTCAAAGCCGCTCGCCAGCTTTCCTCAGCGTGTAAATCGGCTGATGGCGTCTGGTGGCAAAAGAAATTCAGGTTGAAGGAAGCATCAGTCTGCTGACGAATCGCCTCGATTTCGCGGCGCATCGCGTCAGGGCTCAACATGCCGCATGGCAGCGAACCCAGTCCACCGGCTTTGCACACGGCCACTGTGAGCGCATTGTCCTGCACACCCGCCATGGGTGCCTGGATGATGGGAAAGCGGGTGTTCAGCAGATCCAGCAATTTCATCTTGTCTCCATTCACGAGAGCAGTTTCGGGTTATTGTCCACGGCGACCTTGTCCACGGCAATGATTCAGCCAAGACGGTCCCTGAACATGAAATAGACGGCTCCGACCAGACAGAAGCCAGCCCACAGGTAATCCAGCTTCAGCGGTTCTTTCAGATAAAACACCGCAAAAGGAACGAAGATCGACAGTGTGATAACTTCCTGCATCACTTTCAACTGGCCGATCGAAAGCACTGAGTAGCCGATGCGGTTCGCCGGGACCTGGAACAGGTATTCCAGAAACGCAACCCCCCAGCTGACCAGTGCGGCGATCATCCAGGGTTTGTGATTCAGTTCCTTCAAATGCGCGTACCACGCGAAGGTCATGAAGACGTTGCTGCACAAAAGCAGGGATATAGAGAGAAGAAGCGGATGCATGAGTTTACCTGAGGGTTCCCGGAGCTGACGCGAGCCGCGAAAACTATCCGGCAAAGCGCTGGGACAAGTCAAACCAATCCGGTAACTACGCCTAAAATAAAAGGCCCAAAATAAATGGCCTAAAATAAATGACGAGCTTCTGCTATCATGCCGCGCCCGGTGGAGTGCCCTGCCTGTGAGTAGGAAATCTGGCGCCTTGCCGGTTACGCAGTAGTCGCATATTCGCCCCGGCGAATGAATTTGCACAAGAGGAAAGCAGTCGTGAAATCCAGTAGTAAGATGATCACCTTTTTGCTGGCAGCAACCTTGTTCAACGCCTTTGCAAGCGCAGCCCCCCGCCAGGAACCCATTCAGCCGATCGAAGCGGCTAAAGTCGAAAATCCCGCCAAAGTTGAGCTCGGCAAAAAGCTGTTTTTTGATCCGCGTCTGTCACGCTCGGGTTTCATTTCCTGCAACAGCTGCCACAACCTGAGCACCGGCGGCAGCGACAATCTGCCCTCTTCAATCGGCCACAACTGGCAGCAGGGTCCGATCAATTCACCAACTGTTCTGAATTCCAGTATGAATCTGGCCCAGTTCTGGGACGGCCGCGCAGCAGACTTGCAGGAGCAGGCCGGCGGCCCGATCGCCAACCCGGGTGAAATGGCATCCACTCACGACCTGGCGATCGAGATTCTTCGTTCCATTCCGGGTTACGTCAACGAATTTGGTGCGGTTTACGGCAATTCGAAAATCGATCTCGAACGCGTAACCGATGCGATTGCCGCTTTTGAAGAAACTCTTGTGACACCGAATTCCCGCTTCGACCAGTGGCTGAAAGGCGACAACAGTGCGCTCACCAAAGCAGAACTGAAAGGCTATGAGTTGTTCAAGAACGTCGGCTGTGTGGCCTGCCACAATGGTCCGGCGGTCGGCGGCAACTCATTCCAGAAGATGGGGATGGTTGCACCCTACGAGACCGACAGCGAAGTCGAGGGCCGCAGTGCGGTAACCGGTCGCGACGCTGATCGCTTTAGCTTCAAGGTGCCGACTTTGCGTAATGTGGAGCTCACTTACCCCTACTTCCACGACGGCGCTATCTGGAGTCTGGAGCAGGCCACCGACATCATGGCTCGCCTGCAGCTGGGTCGCACGCTGACGAAAGCGGAAATCGACAGCATCGTCGCCTTCCTGAAGACCCTGACTGGCGAACAGCCCCAGTTCAAACTGCCGATCCTGCCGCCCTCCACTCCGGCCACTCCCCGTCCGCAGCCGTTCGAGAACAAGCCCGCGGGCTGATACCCTCGTGCTGCAGTGCTCCGGTTGGGCACTGCAGCTGAAGTTTTCGCTCGTGAAGATCGGAGCCCTTGATCCGTCGGGGCGGCACCCCATTTTCAGCCAGTGATCCGGTGTTTGCTGCTGTGACCTTCGCCGGGATGAATGCCGGCGTAGAGTCTCCATGGACGGATTCACGGCGAGTCACAGCGGTGAACGCCGGATTGCCGGCCTGGCACCACAACATCCGACCCTTTTTTCGATCAATGGATTCCCGCCTGCGCGGGAATGACGATGGCGTGTTCCTCGGAAATGAGTGGGGCGGCACCGGTCGGGTGTTCACTGCTGTGAAGAAACCCTAGATTTCTCCACCCGCGGCTACCGCCAGTGCGGCAAGAAATCCCAGCAGCGTTGCCATTCCCACCACCGAGCCGCCCTGCTCGAACGCTTCCGGCAGCATGGTTTCCGCGATCATCGTGAGCATGGCACCAGCGGCCAGCGCTTCGATGCCGAGCACCACGAAGAACATGTAACCTTCCGGATCGGGTGGCAGAAGAGATGCGCCGAGAAATGCGCCGCAACCGGTCAACAAGGTCAGCGAACTCCACATGACAAGGATGCGACGCTTGGACGAGCCGCTATTGCGCATGCTGATGGAACTGGACATGGCTTCTGGCATGTTGGCAAGAAACACGCCGGCGATGAATGCCAGGCTCACACCCTCCGGGTCGATGCTCAAGGTGCCGATGATCAGCGATTCCGGAATCCCGTCGATGGCAATCCCCAGCCAGATCGCCAATGCGGCACCGGCCGCGGCGGTCGGGCTCGTATCCCGCCTTTCCTGCTGAATCTCGTTCGCAGTCACATCGATATTGATATCGTCGAGCCGATCGCCCGTCTGCTCCTCCCAGGCGCCGCGTTCGGCGTTTGATTCCGTGTCTTCGCAGGCCCGGAGTCTGCAGCTCGCCATTGCCTCCACCGCCTTCAACAACTCCGGCATCTCCTGAAAAGCCTGGCGCAAATCCTCCTTCTCCAACGTATATAAAATCACGTCGCCGCGAGCCACCGCGGCGTTGCGCCTTTCAGTGCGCTCCAGCACCGCGCGTTCCCCGAAGGTGTCGTCCTTCCCGTAAGTGGCCACAAGCTCGCCTGAGCGATTGTCCCCCTCGCCGCGGTAGATATCCACATCGCCGCGTCGGATGAAATGTATCTCCTGAGCCTGATCACCGGAATTGAAAATCAATTCACCGTCCCGATAGCGCTCCTTGCGCACCCGCTTCACCAGCTCCGCCATGATCTCCGGTGGCACTTCGCGCAAGGCGTCGATGCGCGAAAGCCGGCGCAGCATTCGCCGCGCGCGTGCGCGCTTGGTACGTGCGATGTGATTTCTTGCGTTGGAAACGTTGCGCAGAAAGGCGCCGCGATTGTTGAGCATCTGGTTGAGCACATCGAAGAGCAAGCCGCCTGCAACCGCCGCGCCTGCAGCGACCGCCAGAGCGGGCAGTCCGTGTTCGCTCACATAATGGGGGACATGGCTCAATAGCTCGACGCTGAGCGCAAACAGCAAAGCGCCCGCCCCGAAGGCCATGAAAGTAGAGCTGATGCGCGAGCCTGGCCGCCAAGCCAGGCCCAGCGCCGCTCCGAGCGGCAGGGAGATGGCGCTGAAGATGCCCCAGAAGAAAGCCTGTGTCGATAAATCCATTCGCTCCCTCGAATGCCTCGGCGATGACTTCGCAAAGGCAGCCTGCAAACCTCATTCCCAGCCGGGAACCTACGCGCGCCACCCGCCCCAAAACAGAAAGGCCGACAAATCTGCCGGCCTTCGGTGATGCAGAGGTCTGCGATCGATCAGGGATAGCCGGACTCGTTGGCATCCAGGATGACTTCCAGCACTTCCCAGTCATTGCTGTAACGGTTGGTGTTGGACATCACTATGCGGCCCTGCCCTTTGTAGAGCGCTTCTTCGCGCATCAAATCACCGCCTTTGTAGTTGAACGGAATAAACGCTTTGCCGGTTTGATAATGACGGGTGCCGCTGGGTGGTCCAGCGAGGGCCATCACTTCCTGCCGGCTCATGCCGACCTTGATCACGCTGATGGGATGGTAACTGCCTGCCGGCGCGGCGCCGGACGCCGGGGCGGGAGCGGCTGCAGCAGTTGCTGCGGCGATCTTTGCCAGATCAACGGAGCCGGCCACGTAGGCTTCACCGGCCGGGAGCCGCTTGTTGAAGTTTTTATCGGCGTATTTCGACAGCTTCTTGTGCGCCGCATTCTCCTTTACTTCCAGCAGGACGGCATTGTATCGGTCGGTTTTCGCGTGAGACAGGGCGTTGGTAATCCAGGCCAGGGCGTCTATCTCGGTACCGCTGGTCGCGGTCTTGTAATCGCGCAGCAGCACTTCCGCGGCGACGTCCAGGACCCGCTCGTCACTGACGCCGGAGCGGTGCATGCTCTGGGCTGCCTGCCGAATACTGGAAGGGCCGCCGTTGCTGAGCAGCTCAACGTAGTGGGCATTGACCGGGTCCAAACCTTCGGCGCCTTGCGCCTGGGCAACAACAAAACACAACAGAAAAATGGCGGTTAACCGCTGTAGCAGTTGCATACCAAATCCTCGGGCAAATCATCTTGCCGGTTATTGATGTGATCTGAGAGCTAAGCTCGATGAGAGGTGCCGGGCACTGGCTGACAGTTGCGGGGCGGCTAATGATGCCATAGCGACGGTGAAAGCAGAATGACATTTCCTGACCGGACGTTCGCTCTTCTTTACAGAGCGAGGTAAATTTTGGTGAAGTCGGTTGCCCGACAAAGGGCCGCCATTATGATGGACGGTTTACCGTCCGTTCCCATGTAACCGCCACCCGCCGTTACCAAGAACCTGCAGTTACCACACAAAAGCAGGATCCGCAGTATGCCCCGCTTCATCGTCTTGCTCGCTTCGCTTTTTTTACTGGCCCTGCCCGTAGCGGCGGACACGCCCTGGTCCACCGATGTTCAACCGTGGTTAGAGCAGGTGATGCCGCAGGCGGATAGCTTTTCCGAAAAGGCAGGCGATCCACCCGTGATACGCGGATACAAGATAAACAGCGAAACCGGCGAACAGGAACTGGTGGGCTATCTCTTCCTGAGTGCAGACGTTCCGCCGGAAGAAAAAGGCTACAGTGCTCCGATCGACATGCTGATCGGTCTGCATGTGGATGGTCACCTCACCGGCATCAAAGTGCTGCATTATGTGGAGTCCTACCGCTACTCGAGGGGTGACTTCCTGTCCACCGAGGGCTTTCAGCAGCAATTCCAGGATAAGCCGATCACCGACAACTTCCGCGTCCGTCACGACATCGACGGCGTGTCCAATGCGACCATCAGCAGCTGGGCCATTGCTCGCACCGTCCGCAGTGCCTCTCGCAAGGTGGCCAAGGCCTACATGGGGTTCAGTGAAGGCAATCAGCAGCAAAAAACCTGGAACGCCAACGCGCTCGAGCAGTTGCAGCAGCTGAGCTGGCAGGATCTGATCGATCGTGGAATGGTCGTTCAGGGCCAAGTGCCCACGCCCGTGGATACCGAGCTGCAACTTTCCATCGCTTACATGGGCCGGGCTGCGCTGGGAGAATTTTTCGTGGGTGCCGAGGATTACGAAAAAGCCGAACGCGACTCCAGCATCCGCTTCGATACGCCGGAAATGATTGCAGTGGCTGTTGGCGGCAGCGGTTCGCATCTGTTCCGACAGGAACGCTTGTCCTTCCAGCAGGGTGACTCCCCCGCCCGACGCGTGCACCCGCGCCGGATCGTCAACGCCGGCAATGCCAAGGGCGGTATCGTGGCTGGCCATGCGGAGTACACTGCGGCTATCGTCATGGAGGAGGACTTCGATCCCACCCAGCCGTTTACCGTCTCCTACCAGGCACTGGGGATGGACGAGCCGCTGGAGCTGTCATATCAGGTCAGCGGCATTCCCCTGCAGCTCGCGCAGGGCGAACCGATTCTCTCGCTGGAGGAGATCGAAGAAGCGAGACTGGCAGAAGCGGGCATTCTGACCCGCCTTCGCGAAGCGCCGCCCTGGGGCCAAACCGACTGGCCGAAAGTCCTCATGCTATTGGTGACACTGGCACTGGTCACAACCGCTTTCCTGCGCAAGAGCAGTCGCGTGCGTTGGGTCGCCCTCACCGCCACCCTCTTCTATCTGGGCTTCTACGACGGTGGGTTTTTGTCGGTTTCCCACATTACCGGTGTCCTGATGCAGGGACCGGGTATTCTGCTGAATAATCTCACGGTTCTTCTGATCGTTGGCTTTACCGTACTGACCACCCTCTTGTGGGGCCGCGTATTCTGCTCGTCGCTTTGTCCATTCGGAGCCTTGCAGGATTTCATCACCCGATTTACGCCGCGCCACTGGCAGCTTAAAGTGCCTCAGGGCATTCACGATCGGGCTCTCTATATCAAGTACGGATTCCTCGCCTTCATCGTCGGCATGGCATTGCTGCAAAGCAACATCAGCGTGTTCCAATACTTCGAGCCCTTCGGAACGTTGTTTTTCTTCAGCTCCTCACTGCTACTGTGGAGCATTCTGCTGCTGATACTCGCCGGCTCGGTGTTGATACCGCGCTTCTACTGCCGCTATGCCTGTCCGCTCGGCGCCGCCTTGGGTCTGGTCTCACTTATCAGCCCCTTGCGCATCAAGCGCGTTCCACAATGCGACCTCTGCAAAGTGTGCGAACGGGCCTGCCCCACCGGCGCCATCCGCGGTCCCAAGATCGACTTCAAGGAATGCGTGCGCTGCGACATCTGCGAGATAAAACTGATCGAACGCGCGGGTAGTTGCCGGCACAGCGCTGCGGAAATCGCTCGGCGCCAGCAGAAGGTTCTGAACAAGCAGACCGATGTTCAGGCGGTAAGGATTATCGACCCGGTGGCTTGACCACCTACGCCCTCGAAACGAGCTTCGACTGCAGCTGTTTCTGCCGGCCGGCTTCCGCGGCAGCGGCCGGGTAATGCTCGCCGCTCAAAGCAGGTAATGAGCGAAGGCCCGGGCGACCTTACCTGATTTGGCGAAGTGAAAGACTTCGTTGGATAGACCGCGTACTCCATCGTATATCAAAGCCACGCTACTGACTCCCGTCAGCACATGCCGCAACTCGAAATGGAGCTCCGGATACTTCGCCAGGGCGGCTGACCAGTAGCGTCCGACTGCCTCCTTGCCTTTCAGCATTCCCGACGGCTCGCCGAAACTCACGATAACCGGCGAGTTCATTTCGAAATCATCTTCATAATGGGCGAGGATCCGCTCCAGGTCACGAGCATTCCAGGCCGCGATCCAGTCCTCCGCGAACTCTTCCGCTTGTTGCTGCTTCATTTTCCTTTCCTTCGGGTGGTTTTCACCGGGATTTAATCACCAGCTCCGTTGTAGCGCAATCGCGATCGATGATCACGGCAGGATCACAAAACCGTCGCACTCTCGCAACAGACTCTGCGCCACATACCGGAGTAATGACTTTCTACTCCGCCGGCCAGGTGATTTACGGCCTGGGACGATTACCCTGCGCTGAGCCGATTCCGGATCGGCCGCAACTTGCAAGCCCAGGTGGACGGCGCTTCGGAAAGCGATGGACGCGCGGTCGCTGCTACCGCGCTGCCCGGCTATCCGCGCGGACTACTCGTGTGCAGGACGGCAGGAACATGACGCCCGAACCACCCCAGAACTTCAGGCTGATCGGCTCCGGTCGTATCGCGCCGCTTTTGAGGGAGAATCCGCAACTAATCGCTAGAGCTCGCAAGCCGTGATCGGCGACCAGCGATAAGCGATTCAAGCGCTCAGGGCACTGGGAACCCGGGGGTTCGGTTACCCCCGGGCAGGCAACCGTGATGTCTTCAGCCCCAGCAACTGCAACAGATTGCTGCTAAGCAACAGGGCAACTGTCCCCAAAGCAATAGCCATCGCAAACCACTGCAAGGCATAGGAAAAGTTGCGCCCGGTGTCCACTGTTACAGCCGGCCAGTGACGCACCAGAACTCCCGCCTGTCCTTCGTTCAGGCGCACCACGTAGGGAAACACGGGACTGGCAAACAGCGCTTGCAAGTCCCTGGTGTTCAGATGGCGGACCAGCAGCGGCCATTTGACTGATCCGGTCTGAAGCACATCTGTGCCGCTGCTTCGTTCCGCTTCCGACGCGCCAGGAACGTAAATCTGAGCAAGCACCTGTTGCTCGCCATCAATCATCGGCAGATTGTCCCGGAGTGCTTCATAACTGCCCGCTCCGGTCCAGCCACGACTCACTAGCACAATCTCGTCCCTGTCCGTCAATTTCAAAGGCGTGATCACCTCGAAGCCCAACTGCTCCCGATGCGTCTGGTAAATCAAAAAGATAGACTGCCCGTTGAGATACCGGCCTTGCAAAACAACCTGGCGATTCTGCAACTGAATTGCGTCGTATTCACGGCCGGCCAGGGGGATATGTTCGATTGGATCGGGCGCCTGCTTGCCCATCTCGATGAGATCAGCGTGGAATTCAATCTTCTCCTGAGCGCGCTCGAGCTGCCAGACACCCAGGCGAAGCAAACCCGCCATCGACGCAATGACAATCGCGGCGACTACCCAGTTGAAGCGAATCGTCAGTGGTCCAAGCCTCAATGTCTTGCCTGACATATCAGTCCCACCCGAACAGTTTGGTATCCGAAGCATTTCCAAGCGTGGATTGTTGCATGATCGTACTCCTGTCTATAATCGAATCCGCCTCCGAACTCATCAACGACCACTACCTCCAGCACCGGGGAAAAAGATATGACAAGAATCGTCGGCTATCTTCTGTTGATTCTTGCTCCGACTCTTCTGCTGTCCGCTGTCGCTACGTTTTATTCCGCGATTCAGGCGATCACTGTTCAAAGCACCCTGGTGGCAGTTGAGTCTTTTATCGGCACTCTGGTAATCGCCGTGGCGATGCTGATCCTCGCCAGGATTTCTTTTCGTTCCGGTATGCGACGTTTGAAGCCAGGAAAGTAAGGCAGCCTTCTTTTCAGGCGACCCCGGTTTTCGACCGTTTATTAGCACGTCCGGCCATTTACGCGGATGTCGTTTAAACGAAATAAACATAAAGCCGGTTTTTCTGTGCCGCTTTTTCATCTTCACTATTCGCATGCACAAAAAAACGTGCTAGCTTTCGACCATCCTTGATCGAAGCGATCTCGGAAATTGCTTTCGCGATGGAATATATCAAGACAGACACCGGTTTATAAATATAAAAAAACGGAACAGCATCTCTGGCTGTTGCCTTTTAGCCGGCCTGCGTTGCGGTCAGGAAGTTCGAAGGGTACAGAGATCTGGTTTGCCTTTTCCTTGAACGGTGAGGAGAACGAGATGAAATGCTATTACTATCTGTCACCGAATATGGCCAGCACCGAGAAGATCTCGGAAGACCTGCACAACTCGGGTGTTAGCGACTGGTACATACATATCATCTGCAAAGACGAGGCTGGCCTCTGTCAAAAACAGCTTCACTCCAGCAACTATTTCGAAACATTGGATGTGCTCCGGCGCGGCCTCTTCGGAGCTGCCTGCGGTCTTGGAGCGGGACTCATTGCGGCAGGCATATTGTCGGTAGTCAATCCTTTTGGCATCGAAATGCCTTTTCTTGCTTTCGCTGCTGTCGTATTTCTGCTCACCTGTTTCGGTGCATGGCAGGGAGGACTTCTCGGCATTGGCGAGGAAAACAAGAAGATCGCGCGGTTCCACGACGATATCGAAGCCGGTAAGCACCTCATTCTTATCTACGCCCCAAAAAACAAAGAAAAGGACGTGGCGAATACGATGAACAGGCTGCACCCGGAAGCCAGACTGGTCGCCGTGGACCCGCAGTTTTTCAACCCTTTTGCCGTTCCGGCCAGGCAACCACTGAAAGCCAAGTGATGTTTTCGGCCGCTCCGTCGGGCAGCCGCTGAGTTCCAGGCTGAAGCAGCACGCTTGCTTTGCTGCGCAGGCAACTGCGCAACCTCAAAAAACTTCGGTTCGCCACATCGCCCAGATGTCGCGGTGTGAGGATCTGTTCGGCATCGATGGAGGTACCGACAAAGGTAAGCCACGGCAACCCCGGTTCCGGCTGCCAATGTTCAAGCGAATAAGGACAAGACTGACATGGCATTCATTGTTGCAATCGTTCTTCTCGTCGCTGCTTCACTATTGTTGCATTGGCTGAGTCCCTGGTGGCTTACGCCGATCGCTTCCAACTGGTCGGCTATCGACGACACAATCAACATCACCCTGTGGGTAACCGGATTTGTCTTTATCGCCGTCAACCTGTTCATGGCTTATGCGGTATTTCGATATCGCTTCAACAAAAACCGTCGGTCCCGCTACGAGCCCGAAAACAAGAAGCTGGAGCTCTGGCTTACGGGTTTCACTACAGTGGGCATTGTGGCCATGCTCGCACCCGGCCTGTTCGTCTGGGCGGAATTCGTGAGTGTCCCAGAGGAAGCCCATCAGGTGGAGGTGGTCGGCCAGCAGTGGCAGTGGAGCTATCGCTATCCAGGCGAGGACGGACTCCTCGGCGCAGCGGATGCGGTTTACATCAGCCCCGACAATCCCTTCGGAATCAATCCGGACGATCCCAACGGGCAGGATGACGTTCTCGTTACCAGCCAGGAGATGCACCTGCCCGTGGACAAACCGGTGAAATTGCTGCTTCGTTCGAAAGACGTGCTGCACGATTACTCGGTGGCCCAGTTCAGAGTGAAGATGGACATGGTTCCGGGTTCAGTAAGTTACCTCTGGTTCACACCCACCTCCACCGGCAGCTACGACATTCTCTGCGAAGAGCTCTGCGGGATCGGCCATCACATCATGCGCGGCCGGGTAGTGGTGGCTGGCGAAGACGATTACCAGAACTGGCTGACGGCGCAGCCGACCTTCGCGGACACACAAAGCGCAATCGGCGGCGATCCGCTGGCCGGTCAGGCTCATTTTGCGATCTGCGCCAGCTGTCACGGCAGTCAGGGAGAGGGCAACCAGGCCTTGAATGCCCCCAGGCTCGCGGGTCAGGCAGGCTGGTACATCAAACGGCAGTTGGCCTATTACCGAGACGGCATCCGCGGTGTTCATGAAGACGACGTCTACGGTCGGCAGATGGCGCCCATGGCTGCGACACTCACAAACGATCAGGCCATCAACGATGTGATTGCCTACATCGAAACCTTGCCGAAAACCAAGGCAGAGACCACCGTCTCCGGCGATATCGCCAAAGGCAAGGCCATCTATGAGCCCACATGCGGTATCTGCCACGCGCCGGGTGGCCACGGAGTCTGGTCAGTCAATGCGCCAGTTTTGGTAGGAATGAGCGACTGGTATCTCGTTCGCCAGCTGGAAAACTACCGGGCCGGGATTCGCGGCAACCATCTCGGGGACGAGTTCGGATTCCAGATGCGTTCGATGGTGTCGGCGCTGAAGGAGGCCGATGCGATCAACGACGTTGTTGCCTACATTAACACCCTCCCGGAGGCGGCTCCGGATGAACAGGCATCTGTGACGACTGGAGGCGCCCAATGACGCACATTGCTATCGCCGATCAACCGGCGGAGATGCACCATCCCCACAGCTTCGTGACGAAGTACATCTGGAGCCAGGATCACAAGGTCATTGCCATTCAGTACGGGGCAACGGCGATTTCCGTCGGTCTCATCGCTCTGGTGCTGTCGGGTCTGATGCGACTACAACTGGGTTTTCCCGACACTTTCTCGTTTATCGATCCGAGCGACTACTACCAGTACGTCACTATGCATGGAATGATCATGGTGATCTACCTGCTGACCGCCCTCTTCCTGGGCGGCTTTGGTAACTACCTGATCCCGCTGCAAATCGGCGCCAGGGACATGGTATTTCCCTTCCTCAACATGCTCAGCTACTGGTTTTACCTGCTCTCGGTGCTGATCCTGTTGGCCAGTTTCTTTGTCGGCGGCGGACCGACCGGTGCAGGTTGGACCCTGTATCCACCCCAGGCGATTTTGCGGGGAACGCCGGGCGCGGACATGGGCATCGTGCTGATGCTGGTGTCGCTCGCCGTATTCATCATTGCGTTCACGATGGGTGGTCTCAACTACGTAACCACCATTTTGCAGGCGCGAACCCGTGGCATGACGCTGATGCGCATGCCGCTATCCGTATGGGGGATTTTTGTAGCCACGGTGCTTGGCTTGTTTGCTTTTCCCGCGCTGTTTGTAAGCGCGGTAATGATGGCCTTCGACAAACTGCTGGGCACGAGCTTTTTCATGCCTGCGGTCGTATCGATTGGAGAAACGCTGGACTATTCCGGCGGTAGTCCTGTGTTGTTCCAACACCTGTTCTGGTTCTTCGGCCATCCGGAAGTCTACATCGTCGCTCTGCCCGCCTTCGGCCTGGTGTCCGACGTTCTGAGCACTCACGCGCGCAAGAACATTTTCGGCTACCGGATGATGGTCTGGGCCATCGTCGCCATCGGGGGACTCAGCTTTATCGTTTGGGCACATCATATGTATGTGAGCGGCATGAATCCTTATTTTGGATTTTTCTTTGCCTTTACCACGCTGATCATCGCGGTGCCCACCGCACTCAAGGTCTACAACTGGGTGCTGACCCTGTGGCAGGGCAACATCCGCCTGACCGTTCCCATGCTGTTTGCGATGGGTTTCATCTTCACTTTCGTTCATGGTGGGCTCACAGGCATTTTCCTCGGTAATGTCACCGTGGACCTCCCACTCTCGGATACCTACTTCGTGGTGGCGCACTTCCATATGGTGATGGGTGTTTCCCCGGTCATGGTGTTGTTCGCGGCGATCTATCACTGGTTCCCGAAGATTACCGGCAGGATGTTCAACGTCACCCTTGGCAAGATCCACTTCTGGGCTACCTTCCTCGGCACCTATGCCATCTACCTGCCGATGCACTATCTCGGCTTTCTCGGTGTGCCGCGGCGCTACTACGCGATCGGCAACACTGATTTCATTCCGGACTCCGCCACGGCGCTGAACGCCAACATCACCATCGCGGCGATCTTCGTGGGTGTCGTCCAACTGATATTCATCGTCAACATCCTGTGGAGTCTCTTCAAAGGTAAACCCGCGGGCGGCAATCCCTGGGACGCCACCTCACTGGAATGGCAAACGCCGGAAACGCCACCCGGGCACGGCAACTGGGGACCGCGGTTGCCGACGGTTTACCGCTGGGCCTACGAGTACAGCGTACCGGGCGCGAAGCAGGACTTCGTTCCCCAGAATGTTCCGCCGGAGGACGTGGAGATGGAGCCCGGCGCCGGCCCTTATCGGGAGCACACGGTATGAGTCTGCTGCAAACACTCACCGAAACCCCTTGGAACAGTCATGCAGACGAAGCGAGCGCAGTGGCAGCCCACGCCGGCACGCCCTCTGTCGCTCCGCAGCGGGTCGCACTGTGGTTTTTTCTGGGCATCGTTGCGGTTCTGTTTGCGCTGTTTTCAGTCGCCTACGTTGTGCGCATGGACCTGCAGGACTGGCGACCAATGCCGGAGTCTCCGGCTCTGTGGGTAAATACGGGAATGCTATTTCTGAGCAGTCTCGCTCTGCAATGGACCCGGATGAATTTGCATCGGAACGCAGCGCGGGTCAGAGCCGGACTGCTGCTGGGGGCGTTGACGACCATTGCCTTCGTCGTCGGGCAGTTGCTGGTATGGCGAGCGATGAGCGCCGATGGCTACATCGTCTATGGCAATCCCGCAAACTCTTTTTTCTATGTGCTCACCGGCCTGCACGCGCTCCACATCCTTGGCGGCCTGTGGGTATGGATAAGGACCGGGGTAAAAGTCCGGCTTGGAGCCAGCCCGGACGAGGTACGGCTCAGCATCGAACTGTGCAGCACCTACTGGCACTTCCTGTTGCTGGTCTGGCTGGTGGTGTTCGCGCTTCTCTCGTACACCTGAGCAGCCGAAGGAGATGATCGAAACAAGATGACCGCCTTACAGAAGGGACATTCACAATGGCTGATCTGAGCATCGACGATTCCCGCTCCGTCCAAAGCGTCGTCAGAGACTGGAGCGACGACAAGCAGACTTTCCACGTGCCTTGGGGCAAGGCAATGATGTGGATCTTCCTGGTCAGCGACACATTCATCTTCACCTGCTTCCTGGTGGGCTACATGAATGTGCGAATGACCACCACCGATCCCTGGCCTTATCCCAGCGAGGTGTTCGCGCTGACCCTCTTCGGCCAGAGCATTCCGCTGATCCTGATTGCAATAATGACCTTCATCCTGATCACCAGCAGCGGCACCATGGCGCTGGCGGTGCGCTACGCTCATTTGCGAGACAAGAAGAAGATATTCATGTTCATGGCGATAACCGCCCTGTTCGGCGCCACCTTCGTGGGTATGCAGGCCTTCGAATGGACCAAGCTGATATCAGAGGGCGTGCGGCCCTGGGCCAATCCCTTCGGCGCCCCTCAGTTCGGCTCCATCTTCTTCATGGTGACCGGCTTTCATGGCCTGCACGTTTCAATCGGGGTTATCTATCTGCTGGTGGTGGCCACCAAGGTTTACAAGGGCCACTACGATCGCAAAAACAACTATGACATTGTCGAGATAACGGGCCTTTACTGGCACTTTGTTGACCTGGTCTGGGTCTTTATCTTCGCGTTTTTCTATCTCTGGTAGGAGGAAGGCATGGAAGTCACAGAAGATCCGCGCGGCCATGCGGAATTAGGTGAACCGGCGGCCCATGCTCAGCAGCATCCGATCAGCGTTTACCTCAAAGTATGGGCCCTGCTTTTTATTCTCAGTGCAATGTCCTATATGGTGGACTACCTCGACTTTCAAGGCTATTTGCGTTGGAGTCTGATCATTATTTTCATGCTACTGAAAGCCGGATTCATTGTCGCGATTTTCATGCACGTCATGTGGGAGCGCATGACGCTGATCAGCGCGATTCTGATGCCGCCACTCGTGTTGCTCGTTCTTATTGCATTCATGGCGTCCGAGGCTGACCACACCTTCGGTACCCGAGTGGACTACCTCGGACAGCCGGAGAGTGCAGAGCGGATTCACGTCAAGGATGTCCTGGGAGAGCATCACTAACCTAATAAGCCGGTAAAACAGGCCGATAAGCATACCTCGACCCGGGAGTTGAACCTCGACATGCCGTTCGTAATCAGGTCGACAGTTTTACTCTTGCTGCTGGCGGCGCCCTGCCCTGGGATGACCCACGGCAGTGTGACGGCCGACGACGACATGTGCCGTATACGGGTCGGCTACCTCACAGCACACTTCAAGATCTATCTTCCACGAACGCACCAGCACCAGGAGTTCTGTGAAGATCTGCCCAGGTCGGGCGAAGCGGTTTTCGTGCTGGACTATACCCACCGCGACCTGTCTGCAATGGCAGTCGACTTTCGCATCATTCGCAACGTCACCGGCCTCGGCCGCTTCGCCACGCAACGGGACGTAGACAGGATCGACGACCTCGAAAGCGTCACAGTGTTTTATCAAGCCGCACGGGTAGAAAACGACGCTCTCACAGTTCTTCACGATTTTAGCGATGCCGGCGAATACCTCGGCATCATCACTGCCAGTGACTCGCGTACACAGCGGGTCTATTCCGCCGTGTTTCCCTTCGAAGTGAACTACCTGCGGCTGGAAAAAATCCCGCTCTTTATTCTGCTGGTGCTGATTGTTCAGCTTTGCTACTGGATGTCGAAAAGGTCAGCACATGAAAACTGACGCAGCGGTTCTTTCAGTTATGGTGATCGCAACTCTGCTTTTCATTCCTGTGCAGGCGCTTGCCCTGTCACCAGAGGCCGTGAGTGTTTCGCGCAATGGACATTTCCGTGTACAGATCCAGAGCTCACTACAGTCCGTAGCCCTTAACCAAATTCATCACTGGACCGTTTATCTGCAAGACGTCGCAGGGAATTCCGTTGCCGACGCCTCGATCGAGGTGACCGGGAGGATGCCCGCGCACGACCATGGCCTGCCGACTCAACCACGGGCCAGAGCAGCTGATGGCGAAGGTAAATACCTGATAGAAGGCTTGCGCTTCCATATGCCCGGCGAGTGGCAGCTGGAGATGGATATCTCTGCGAGCGGCACCGAGGACAGTCTCGTGATCACCTTCGAGCTATGATCAGTTACGCAAGCCGAACACGATGGCTCTGGTCCGGAACCCTCACCCTGCTGGCATTGGCAGCTGCTTTTCTGATTGCCCTGGCTGACAACTGCGAACACTTGGGTCTTTGCCCTCCCGCCCCATGGTCTGCCGATGAACTCGCTCTGTTGCGCTCCATGACCCTGGACAATATCCCACCCCCGCCTGCCAGCCCTTCGAATCGGGTCGCGGATAATCCCCGCGCAGCAGCACTGGGGCATCGCCTGTTTTTCGATTCGCGTCTTAGCGCCAACGGCAAGATTTCCTGTGCCAGCTGCCACCGGCCGGAAAATCATTTCAGTGAGAGCCAGACCCGCGGCCGTGCCATTGGCTTTACGGAGCGCAACACCATGAGCCTTGTGGGCAGCGCCTATAGCCCCTGGCAGTATTGGGATGGTCGCCGAGACAGCCTCTGGTCACAGGCCCTGACGCCCTTGGAGCATCCGGCGGAGCACGGCGGCAATCGAATGGAGTACGTGCGGTTCATTGCCGCAGATCCGCAGTATCGCGCAGCTTATGAGTCGCTGTTCGGACCTCTGCCGGACCTGAGTGATCACCGCCGCTTCCCCCTGGCCGCCACACCCATTCACAACGAAAGCTGGCAGAGAGCATGGCGAGAGATGACACCGGAGGATCAGCATGCGGTAAACAGGGCATTTGCCAATCTCGGCAAGGCCATTGCCGCTTACGAACGACTGCTGCTGCCAGGCCCATCACGGTTCGATGCATACGTGAGCGCTGTCCTCGCCGGAGATGAGAAGCAGCAGCAAGCCTTATTCAGCGAAGGGGAGATCCGCGGACTGCGACTCTTTATCGGCCCGGCCAAGTGTATCGACTGCCACAACGGGCCATTGCTGACCAACAACGAATTCCACAACACTGGCCTGCTCTCTTATTCCGCCGAGTTGCCCGACCGCGGTCGTCGCGCTGCTATCACCAGAGTACTTGCGGACCCCTTCAACTGCAGCGGCCTTTACAGTGACGCCAGCGAACAAGACTGTCTGGAGCTGCGATTCATGCGCACGGGCAAGGAACTGCTCGGCGCCATGAGAACGCCGTCCCTACGCAACCTGGCGAATACCGAACCGTTCATGCACAAAGGGCAGCTCAATACGCTGATGGAAGTTCTGGAGCACTACAACCAGGCCCCCGCGGCGATGATTGGTCACAACGAGACAAAGCCACTAAAGCTCGGTCGAAGGCAGCTGAAGAACCTGGAATCCTTCCTGCACACGCTCTCAGGTTCCATTGATGTCGAGCCCAAATGGCTCGTACCTCCCACCAGTTCCGAACCTGCAACCGTGACTAGAACTCATAAACCAGGCTGACACTGGTTTGAGTGTCGACGTTTTCACGATCCTCGGGCACCTCAGAAATATGCCGCACCTGGAATGCGATTTTCGTTGCGAGGTTACCGATCAATGTGGACACCAGGCCCAACTCGAAGCGGCTGACCGTCAGCTCTTCGCCGATTTCAGTGCTGAGGCTCTGCGTCATCTTGGCGCTTTCTGAGAAGGCCCACATGAAATTTTCACCGAGTGTGAGAATGCCCTCGCCTTCGCTCTCGATGCCGTTCTCGTCGGCTTGCGGCAACTTGTTGTAGCGGTAACCCAAGCCACCGAACGTCTCTAGAACAAGATCATCGCGATTGTAAAAGTAATGACCGTATCCAAGCGACGTCGTCGCCTGATATTCGAAGCCTGTAAAGCGGTCATCGGTATAACTCGCTTTCAAAAAGGCGTAATCGTCATCGGTGATCTGATAATCCGATTTTCCTTGTAAATAGAGACGCTCGCCATTTACCTCTTCTTCCTGCTCGGCATAGAGCCCCTGCAATTCGAAGTTATGGACCCAGTCCGAACGGCGCATAATGTAACGCAGCTGGGTTTCGAAGGTCTGGCTTTCGGTGTTTCCGGTGGTGCCTACGTAGCCGAGGGATGCACTGCCTTCGTTTGCCGGTTTCGCTTCCTGAGCCTGAACGGCCGCAGACAGCGGCAATACCAGCGAAAATAGCGAAAAACGTCGAATCGCGACCAATTTCATCAATACTCCTGTTTCATTCCAATCAAATCCGATGGCATTTTACTCAGGCTGAGAAAATATTCAGCCCGAAACCGCCTTCAGTCTGGCTATTTCTTTGTTCAAGCGTTGCTGTGGACCGGCTCCTCGCCCAGACGGCGAATCCACTGGCCGATTCAGTTATACTGCGCTGCTTTCGCGCGGATTTGGTAGATGTCGTGACTGGTCGAACAGTAAACAGTGCCATTGCGCTCCTGATACTCGGCAACGCACTCGCCATCGGGTCAGATGTGGCGGTGAAGCTGCTTGACCGGGATTTTCCGCTGTTCCAGTTCGTCTTCGCGCGCTCATTGTGCACGATTCTGTTCCTTGCGCCGCTGTATTCACAGATCGAATACCCCCGACTGTTCAGGGGGCTGGGTCTGCATACGCTGCGGGCGCACATCAGCCTGGCCGGCATCATCTGCATGGTGGTCTCGCTGCAATGGCTGCCTTTGGCTACCGCCAATGCACTCTTCTATACCGCGCCGATTCTGGTGATGATACTGGCCACTGTTTTCTTTCGCGAGCGACTGACTCCACTCAGTGTGCTCGCAGTCGCCAGCGGCTTCGTCGGCATTCTGGTAATCCTGAGACCGGTGGAAATCAACTGGGCCGGCGCGACCGCCCTGACTTCCGCACTGGCGCTCGCCCTGAACGCATTGTTGGTCCGAAAACTGCCCGAGGGGCAATCCAACATCCACGTACTAACGCTCAATGCCTGGCTTGGTCTGCCCGCAGTCGCGGTACTTGCATTGCTGGAAGGCACACCCTGGGATTGGTCAATCTGGCCTTACGCGGTCGGCTCTTCGGCCCTGATCCTTGGTTATAACCTGACTGTTTTACTCGCCTACCGCTTCGTGGACGCGAGCCAGGTTACGAGCGCCGAATACACAGGGCTGATCTGGGCGGTGGCCATCGGCTGGATCTGGTTTGCGGAGGTGCCGGACCTGTGGTTCGTCGCAGGCTCATTGCTGATCGTGGTCCCGCTGCTGTTGCTGGCTTGGCGCAACAGCGCGCGAACGCGCCAAAAAACTGCACTGATTTCCCCCTCGGATCAGGATAGCTGAGCCGGAGTTCGGGGCTCAGTTCCTGTTTTTCCGTAGCTCCCCGATGCCGATCGGTGCCGGCAATGGCATTTTCGTTGCAGCTCTTACGCGCCCGAATTTTCCCCTGCTCATTCGCAAGGAGCCCGGCCATGAATTTCCTGATCGTCTATTTCTCCTATACCGGCAACAACCGTCTGCTTGCCGAAGAGCTCAGCGAACGACTGGATTGCGACAGCTGCCCGGTGGTGGAAAAGAAGTCTCGCACCGACATCACCAACCTGCTGGATATGGTATTCAGACGCGAGCCCAAGCTTGAGCCGCTGGCCCTCTCTCCCGCCAACTACGATCACATTGTCTTTGTCGCGCCTTTGTGGAACGCGCATTTGGCCAATCCGATGAGTGCGCTGATAAAGCGGGAACGAGCGTCCATCCATGATTACTCTTTCATAACCTTTAGCGGCTATCATCGACCCGGCCAGCCCGAACAGGTTGGCAAACAGCTGCGTGAGCTCACCGGAAAAGCGCCCGAGGCACTTACCGAGCTGGCGGTTACCGATCTGTTGCCGGAGCGCGATCGCAAGAACGTGCGGATCGTTTCCAACTTTCTCGCTTCGCCAGCTGATCTGAACCGCTACGAATCGCAGATCGACGATTTCCTGCAGCAGATCAACCCGGCAGTGCCCTGGCGGCAAGTACCTTTCGAGGACCGGCCCGGTATTCGCTCTTGATTGGGAATGGCTGGTGGGTAAACCCGTGACAGGGACTCAGCGGGACCGCAATGCTCGCCGAACCTCTTCGATGATCGCAGCGGGGCTCTGGTCCACATCGACAACGACTGCATCCTCCGGCTCTTGGAGCGCCTCGAACTGGCTGCTCAGCAGATTCAGGGGCATGTAGTGGCCTTTGCGTTTCGCAAGGCGCTCGCGCATTAAATCAAAAGAGCCTTTCAGATAGATGAAGGTGACTTCGTCACGGCCAGCTACCAGGAAATTCCGGTAGGACTGCTTCAATGCCGAACAGGAAATTACCGCGGATTCTCCAGCCTCGATCAGCTCGTCGATGGTGCCTCGAATCGCCTGCAACCACGGCTGCCTGTCTTCGTCTTCGAGCGGAATGCTGCGAGCCATCTTTTCCACGTTGGCTTGCGGATGCAGGTCGTCGCCTTCGATAAAACGCCAACCAAGCGCCTCGGCGAGTCCCCGCCCGACGGTCGTCTTACCGCTGCCGGATACGCCCATTACGATGAGAACAGTCATGAGAATGGAACAAGCGAGCATCGTGCCAGCGACCGTGCCGGCTTACGGCCTTCCCGGGCTGGCCCAGGGAGAAGCAAGGTCCAAGGTAGAGCGTATCGGCCCAGCGCGAGCCGAGGCCGTCAACGATAGCGATAGTCCGCCACAAAAGGATTGCTGGCGCGCTCCTGTCCGAAGGTGGACATGGGGCCGTGGCCGGGAATGAAGCGCACGTCGTCGCCCAGCGGCCAGAGACGCTCGCGAATGGAGCGAATCAATGTATCGAAATCGCCTCGGGGGAAATCAGTGCGACCAATAGAGCCCTGAAACAGGACGTCGCCCACCTGCGCCAGTTTGGTTTGCGGGTCGAAGAAGACCACGTGTCCGGGCGTATGACCAGGGCAGTGAAGCACCTGCAATGTCACATTCCCCACGTTGACCGTGTCGCCGTTCTCAAGCCAGCGATCCGGCACGAAGGATTCGGCAGGAGGGAAGCCGGTCATTCGACAGCTCTCCGGCAGCTGTTCAATCCAAAACAAATCCTCTTTCTGAGGCCCGATCACCGGCAGGCCGTGTTTTTTGGCCAGCGCCGCGGTACCGGCAATGTGATCGAGATGACCGTGGGTGAGGAGAATCTGCTTGAGTTGTAAACCGTGCTGTCGCACCGCCCCTTCCAGCCGGTCCAGATCGCCGCCCGGATCGATCAGGGCCGCTTCGTTGGTCTGGTCGCACCAAATCAGGGTGCAGTTTTGCTGATAGGGAGTAACGGGAATGATCTGGAATTGCAGCATAGAACTCAAAAGCGTTGAAAAAGACGAGATTGATTATGCCATAGCTGTCTGCGCCTTGCCGGAACCAATGCTATTCCGGGTCCGCAAACTAGGAGCCCAACTCGAACATCATTGCGACCCGGTCTTTCAGGCCCTTCGCTTGCTCCTGCGCCAGTTTGCTCGCCAGCACCGGCGTAATTTCGAAGCCCTTCAAGCGACGAAAACCCAGCCGCTCATAGAAAGGGGCATTCCAAGTCGGATTTTCAAAGGTGGTGAGCGTCACGGAACGGAAGCCCTCGCGGCGCGCCCAGTTCACCGCGGCAGAAATCAGTGCGCGCCCGATGCCCCGACCTTGATGCCCCGGGTGCACATCCACCTCCAGCAAGAAAGCGGAATCGTGCTCCGGCAATGCGACGGAGAAACCCACCGGGTCGCCGTTGGCGAGTTCCGCAATCCAGAGGCGATGCTCGCTGCAAGCGGCTTCCAGTACTGCCCGGGCAACGACCTCCTCGCGTGCGTCGGGCGGGATGAGCGCGTCGGGGAAGTTGGAGGCCGCAGCCCGCTCGATCGCCGGCAAGACATCGAGATGGTCGGGGCGTGCCGGGACAATCAAATAGCTATTCACAAATAGTCACTCACGTTTGCACCGTCTCCTCGAGCGCCCCCAGCGGCTGGAACATGCGTCGGTATTCTCCGGGTGTCAGTCCCGTCAGGCGCTTGAACAATCGCCGAAAAAAAGACACGTCTTCGTAGCCCGCCGCGTGACTCACCTCCTCCACCGCCAGTTTTCGCCTTTCCAGCAGGCGTTTGGCCTCTTCGACTCGGAGATTCTGCAGATACTCGATCAGCGAAGTTCCGGTCGCGGCCTTGAACCGCCGTTTCAAGGTTCGCTCCGGCAGACCGATGAACTCCAGCAAATGAGCTATCGCGCGCGGGTCGCGGAAGTTTTCCGCCAGCCAGTTTTCACATCGGCGCACAGCGGAATCGGCATGGGGCGTGCGGCGCGCGAGACTGGCGAAGGGTAGTTGCCCGTCGCCGTGCCACTTCAGCAGATAGACCTTGGCGATCCGCAGTGCCTCCCCTACTCCTGCGTAGCGGGCGATGATGTGCAAGGCCAGATCATGCCAGGAAGTCGTTCCGCCCGCCGTGACCAGACGCCCGCCCGGGCGGGCAAAGACCAGGTTGGATTCCGGTCGAAAGCGCACCTGCGGATAGTGCTCTCTGAACAGGGACTGATAGCCCCAGTGAGACGTTGCTTCGCAATTGTCGAGCAAGCCGGATTCCGCCAACAGAATGGAACCGGAGCAGGCGGCATAAATGGCCATGCCGTTGCGGTAGCTGGTCTGGATCCAGGACATCAGGTCCTCATAACGGCCGCGAATGCTTTCATGCGGTCCCAGCCAGATCTCGGGCAAAATCAAAATATCCGCCGCGGGGTCGTCAGCGATACTGCAGGCCGGTTCGACGGGAATCCCGTGACCGCAGTGGAAAGTTTCACGGCTCGCGGACACGACGCGCACCTCAAAGCAGTGCCGCTCTCCACCATGAGCCACCAGCGACTGCCAGACATTGCCGGTGGCCGTCAGTACATCGATCATGCCATAGAGCGCAGAGCCGGCCGTTTCCGGCAGCGCGAGAATGAGCACCTGAACCGGCCCGGAGTCGCCGCCCCGGCCCTGCTGTTCCCTTTGCATCCTGCCCGCCTCCCTCTCAGATCCCTCGAAACTTACTTCACCGACAGCGGCACAAACGCCCCTATTCTGACAGTTGTCCATCTTATTCGATCGAGCCGGGATCCATAAATTGTGCACCAGGCGCTGATGCGCCGATTCCGAAACAAGCCCAGGAGGACCAGGCAATGAACCCGCAAGCACAAGCACACACTCAGCCCCAACCCCAGAGCCGTAATGGCCTGGATCTGGTTCAGATGGCTCAGACTGTCGAGCTGCTGCAAAAAGAGCCCGCATTGGCTCAATTCGAGTTTCGCGCCCGCAATCAGTGGATCGACGGTGGAGAAAACCGATCCACCATTCGCGACTTCTACGGCGCAGGAAAAGAGGATCAGAGTCGAACGACGGACTTCGTATTCACCAATGGCGAGCCACCGGTACTGCTCGGCCACAATGAAGGAGCCAACCCGGTGGAATTTCTGCTCCACGCGCTGGCTGGCTGCGTCACCACGACTACCGTGTTGCATGCCGCCGCACGCGGAATCACGATCCGCAAGCTCTCCAGCAAGCTCACCGGCAACATCAATCTGGAGGGTTTGCTGAACCTGAATGATCAGGCGATTGTTGGCTACGAGCAGATCCGCATCGTCATGGATATCGATGCGGACTGCAGCGCTGAGGAGCTGGATGATCTGCTGAGATTCGCCAGGAACCACTCACCGGTATGCAATACGGTCTGCCGACCCGTACCGGTTGTCCTTGAGCGCGCCTGATCGGGTTCTGTGTCCAGAAAAGACCAGGGGCGATAAACCTGCCGCCCCTGGTTGTCAGGCTGACTGCTTGCGCGACTGCCAGAGAGAGACGAGGGTTTGCATGTCCGCTTGCTGCGCATACTGCTCGGTATCGGCATCCACCTTTACCCAAGCCTGTGCGCTTTGCATCCACAAGTGAGCCACTCAGACGTAGCAGGTCATGGGTTCGCCGCGCAGTTCAAAGGTCACCGACCCGCAGTGGCACCGACCAGTTTGCATTATTTCGATTCTCGCATGTCGGGGAAAAGTGCGGCGGATTGTTCTACTTCCCAGAGATGCCTGCAAGCGTTCAGTAGCGGCTGGTGGACTCGAGCCAGGCTTCGGCCATGGCCTCTTGACTCCAGCCGAAGGCCTTGATCTCGATACCCGGTACAAACTTGCCTTCGAATTCCGCGATCTTGCGCACCCAGCGTTCGTCCGCCACCACCGCCACCCGATCGAAGCGCCCGATTAATCTGAATAGCTGCGGAAACCGCGACAGTTCCACCGCCATTGCACCCACTGTCGGCAACCTGAACTCGCCGATGCGAAGACGCATTCTGCCGCCCTCGACTCCGCTGGTCTTTGTGGCCAGATCATCCATCGCCGCGCGCATTTCCGCGCTGTCGATCTTGCCGCTGAAATCAACATCGACGCGATTGACACCCTTCTGCTTGATGTCGAACATAGGGTTTGCTCCTTCAAAATTTTTCCAGGCATCTGGAAAGCCTGCTCCTTCCCAAATTGTTTGAAAGTCCGTGGCAACTAAAGCGACATGGCTAAAGAAGCCCATGAATCTCCCGGACAAACTTCCATGCCAGCATCTGAAACAGGCTGGCATTCAGATTGGGCGTGGACATGCAAGCGACATAACCTCGGTCGAAAACGGGCAGGACCGTTACGCAACCCGACTGGGATCGAATGAAGATTTCCTCCACACCGCCGTAGCGCAATTCACCAATGATCTTTTCGCAAACCAGCTGCATTTCCACGAAGTAGGCCCCAAAGTGATCCGGATCTTCCACCTGACCTCGATGGGCAATAACCAGGCCATCGGTGGAGATCACCATGGACAATAGAATGTCCGGGGACATGCCGTTGAGCCTGCCAAGCACCTCTCTCACCTCCTCAGACATGAGAGGCCGCCCGTAGCTCGCCAGCGGAAGCCGGATGGCAGTTGAGACAGTAGAGTTCCCCAGTCCTGAGGTTGAACAGAACCCGACTTCCTTCATCCACAAAATCCGCGCAGCCGTCGCAACAGGCGCCCACGTCGAGAACCTCGTAATCGGAGCCGCCCGCGGGCTGAACGACATTGCCGATTCTCCGGCCCTGCGGCTCGTCCTTCACGATGTCCTGGCGATAGAAGTTCTCATAGCTCAACCATTGCTTCACCAGGGGTTCCGGTAAACCGTGCTTGCGCAAGCAGCTCAATAGCAGCTCGATACGGTAGTCAAACACCTCATTGGAAATCACCATCCAGTGATGGCTATTTCGAGGCCTGTCTCCGAAGAACACCTTCTCACCGCTGAACAGCTGCCGGTAGAAGCTGTAAACCTTTTCCTTCGAGCGTTGCTTGGTGAAGTTCTGGAAGTACGGAGACAGAATGGGATCGGCGAACACCGCATCATAGAAGTCGCCCAAAATCTTCTTGAGCAAGGCACCCTCATCAAGCGCCGTCCAGAGCTGCGGGTTAGTCGGAGGCCAGTGGCGCTCGCTCTGCTGTGAAGGCTCCTGACTCGCAGCGGCT
This sequence comes from Proteobacteria bacterium 005FR1, assembly GCA_026192395.1. Classification (GTDB taxonomy): domain Bacteria; phylum Pseudomonadota; class Gammaproteobacteria; order Pseudomonadales; family Cellvibrionaceae; genus WACF01. Next base: position 320,678 of record WACF01000001.1, on the reverse strand, counting down.
CCCTCTCCTCGCGTTCGATCATGCTTGCGCACCGCCATGCCGTGCTGCGCTGGTGTCTTGCAGGGTAGGAAACAACCAGCCTCCGCGAGATCTGTGGACAGCGAGCCGGCGTTCAAAGCCGTGCGGGGAAAATCCGATTTGCTGGTGCAGCCATGACAGACTCCCTTGCGGCAGGAGTAGTTGATGGCGACGCCGTGCCGCAGCAAGGTTTCCAGGACCGTTTCGCCCGGTCTGAATTCATAGCTTTGTCCTTCATAACTGATTTCGTTCACTGCGTCTGCCTGAAAATGAATCGCTTCGGTTGTCGTTCTTCGCTTCATGTTTTTCAAAAATCTAATTTTTTTTGGAAAACAAGGGACATTTAAAAAACTAAACATTTTTCTATCCATTGCCCGATGTTTTCGGAGGTCCATGAACTGCCGAACCTTATCTTATGTCAGCACTTCTGTCGTTGATGGTGTTTTTGCCCGCCACATGATCTAGATCATGCCGGTCGCCTATCGAATCCCAGCTGTTTATCTATAATCCTGCCCGACTTTCACCGGCAAAATGAGATGTAGCAATTATGCCGAGCAAATCTCTTGTGGAGCCCATCGTCAAGGCTATCCGCGGCAAACAGCAGGCTGATTTCGCCCTGCCTAATGACAGCCGCCTCACGGTCCTCGGAAAGGAAAACGCCTACCGCCTTTCCGGCTGCTCCCTCGCAAACCTCTTCTCGCTGGACCCGCCCCTGCGATATGAACGGGATGCATCCCGCGTTGCGCTTGCGGGCGCTCGGGACTTGAGCGAGCTCAAATGGACTATTGCTTTCGAACTCGCCACTTCCGGCGCACTCCCGGCGTCCTGTTCGCGAACCGATGTTTTCCGACTAAGACGGTGGCCGAATTTCACGCGCATTCCGCACAGGAAAAGCTTCTTCAGGATCGCCGCCCTGGTGCTCAGTCGTCCAACCTCCGTGGACATGATTCATCGAATCCTGAAGATTCCTCAGCAGGAGGCGCTTCAGTTTTATGCCGCTGCTCACGAAGCCGGCTACACGGAAGTGATCAACCGCAAGGCCGAAGTAGTAGAGCTCAAGCCCCACCGCCACCGCGAGCTGATTTCTTCCCTGTTGTCCCGGCTCGGAGTTGTGGCCAATGGAGCATAAAATCATTTTTGCCGGTCAGGTGGGCTCAGGGAAAACCACCGCCATTGCCGCGGTCAGCGACATTGATATCGTCAACACCGACGCCAAGGCCAGCGACCAGGCCACCATCCTGAAGCAGAACACCACCGTGGCAATGGACTACGGCATCATCAAACTCGCGGATGGCTCGCGCGTACACCTTTACGGAACGCCCGGCCAGGAGCGCTTCCGCTTCATGTGGGACATTCTCACTCGCGGCGGACTGGGTCTGATCATTCTGATCGATAATTCCCGCCCCGATCCGGTGCAGGACCTTGCCTTTTACCTGAAGGCCTTCGAGTCTTTTATTCGCGACAATGCCGTGGCCGTGGGTATTACCCGAATGGACGTAAAGTCCACACCGACACTCGAGGCCCATCAGAATGTGTTGGACGCAATGGGCATTCAGGCTCCGCTCATGGAAGTGGACGCACGCAGCGCGAGCGATGTGAAAATTCTGCTGCAGTGCCTGCTGCAGATGCTTCAGTTCAGCGCGTGATTTCAATGCAAAGCGGTAACACCTCAGCAGTCCTGTCGCTGCGGGGCTTCGGCCTGGCTTTTGGGGGGCGCGTGGTGCTCAGTTCGGTGAACCTGGAGGTTCCGGCCAGTGGCGTGACCTCCCTGATGGGCCCTACGGGAACTGGCAAAACCACGCTGCTCAGAACGCTCTGCGGTTTGAACGAGAGCAACCCCAACCTCCTTTCATGGGGTCTGGCCAGTTATGCCGGAGCGCCCCTCGGGGCCGGCGATCGCCCCTCGCTGGTGATGCAAAGTGCGCGATTGCTTTCTTCCACCATTTTGCAGAACGTGCTCTTCGAGCTGCCGGAAAGATCCGGGATGACCTTGCACCAGCAACGGGACCTGGCCGCGTCGCTGCTTGAGCACGCGGACTTGCCAGAACTGGTGGACAGGCTGCAAACGCCTGTCACTGAACTGCCCTTCTATCTCAACCGGCTGGTCTCGATTGTGCGCGTCTGCGCAACCGATCCACGCATGATCTGCCTGGACGAGCCCACCGCGGGACTGAAACCCGACGAAGCGGACCGGATCATCGATTTCGTTGGGACGCAGAGCGCACGACGCGCCGTTCTCTCGGTGATGCATAACCACCGGCATGCACAGGCACTTGGCGGCCACACCGCCCTGCTGGCCGGTGGAGTGATTCAAGTGGCGGATAGCACTGAAGACTTTTTCCGCGAACCGTCGACCTTGGTTGCACGGACTTTTGTGAGAACCGGCTCCTGCTCCGTGCCCTCCCCGCAAACGGCGCTGCGGGATCTCGACCATCCGGCTCGCGCCACGCCACTGCCCCTGGCTGCGCAGGACTACGTCAGCGACAGTCTCGGCCCCAATGGATTTCTCTGGCTGAAAAAAGGCCGGCTGGCGGGAACGCCGCGACCGGGTGTTTTCTATGACACCGTTTATGATCTGAAAGCCCTGCGTCGTGTCGGCGTCACTTGTCTGATGAGTCTGACGGAGCATCCGCCCGCGGAACCGGCAATCGAAACAGACTTGTTAAGGCAGTTTGGAATCAACGGCCTCCATTATCCGATTGCCGACATGGCTGCACCGAGCATGGAAACAGCCGTTTCGATTTGCGAAAGCCTGGAGGACCTGCTCAAGCGCGGCGAAGTGGTCGCCGTGCATTGCCGTGCCGGTCTGGGGCGCACCGGCACCGTGCTCGCGGCGCAGCTGATCTGGGAGGGAAGCGATGCAATGACTGCACTCGAGACGGTCCGTCGCATCGAACCGCGCTGGGTTCAGTCGGACGTGCAAGTCGCATTTCTCGAATCATTTGAACTATTTCTGGCCAATCGGAACGCGCTGGCGCTATCAGCTAGTCATTAGTGCCAAGCAATCTTCAAGCTTCACTTTCAAGCAGCGTTTTTTTCGCAACTCTCTTTAAGCATTGATTAACAAAGGAAACCACTACTATGTCCAATTTCGACGATGCCCTTGCCAAAGCCGTTGCATCTGTTCCCGAATGCGTGGCCTGCGGCTATGTAGACCTTTCCAGCGGTATGCTGCTCGGCATCAAGACCGTGGATTCGCATCCCAGCGAGGTGATGGACCTGCTCGCCGCTGCCACTTTCGATCTGTTCCAGGGCAATAACGTCACCACCATTGAGCAGATTTTCAAGCAGGCTCGCGGACTGGCGCAGGATGACTACCACTACTTCCGGGAGATCATCGTCAACTCCGATAACCTGGTGCATGTGTTCATTCGCAGCAAGGCGGATTCGCAGCATGTTATCTGTTTCGTCTGTCGGCTTTCGGCGAACCTCGGCATGGTGCTCACCAAGGCTCGCGGTCAGGTTCCGCAGCTTGAAGCAGCACTTTGACCACGATTATCAGTTCAGGAGCCGAAGCAGCCGGTCCCTCGTTTAGCCAGATCCGACCAAATCAGCCCCGACCATCCCACTGGAGAAAGCCATGAGTGAACACCCGCAGGCAAGCGCCATTCGATCAGTTCTGCGCGAGCTGAACAGCTTTTCGGGCGGGGAAGTCGATGCCTCTGCCGCCATGAGTACCGATGGCTTCATTCTCGCCTCACACCTTAAAGCCGGTGTGGACCAGGACCGCTTCGCCGCCATGTGCGCCTCGCTTCTTGCGCTTGCCGAGCATACATCCACCGAGATCGCCATCGGCGAGATGCGTCAGGTGATGGTGATGGGCAGCAATGGCGTGATGCTGATAACCCAGGCAGGCGCCCACTCGGTGCTCGCACTGTCGGCAGTGCCGAAGGCGCGACTCGGAAAGATTTTGCTGGACGCAAAAAAGGCAGCCGCCCGAATCGGCGAACTGCTGGACAACTGAGTCGGATCGCAGGTCGGAATCAGCATAGCGCAATCCGACCTGCGACTGAGCCTTACCCGCAAGATCGATAGCAGAATGGTATTTCTGCGTCCCCCGACAGCTGCTAATCTTGCCAGCCAATTCATCTGCCGGGGCTGGCCCTATGAACTTCGAACTCACCGAAAACCAGCAAGCCATCCACGACGCGGTCAGCAAAATCTGCCGACAGTTCGACGACAATTACTGGTTCGATCGCGATCACGACGGACGCTTCCCCACGGAGTTCACCCAGGCAATGGCCGAAGGCGGCTGGCTCGGCATAGCAATGCCGGGCGAATACGGGGGTTCAGCACTAGGCATCACCGAGGCCGCGGTGCTGATGCAGGCAGTGGCCGAGTCCGGCGGCGCCTTCAGTGCCTGCTCCGCCATCCACCTCAATATCTTCGGCCCGCACCCGATCGTCAAACACGGCACACCCGAACAAAAGCAGCGTATGCTGCCGCCGCTCATCCAGGGCACGGACGTCGCCTGCTTTGGTGTAACCGAACCGGATGCAGGGCTTAACACCGCCGCGCTCACCACCCGCGCCCAGTGGGATGGCAAGAACTATGTTGTGAACGGCACGAAGATCTGGACCTCCACCGCACAACAGGCCAACAAGATCCTGCTCATCGCCCGCACCACACCCATTGAGCAATGCAAACGCCCCATCGATGGCCTGACCCTGTTCTACACCGATCTGGACCGGCGTTTCGTGGAGATCACCGAGATCGAAAAGATGGGCCGAAAGTGCGTGGATTCCAATCAGGTTTTTTTCGATGGGCTGCCGATTCCTGCAGAGGACCGCATCGGCGAGGAAGGAAAGGGTTTTCGCTATCTGCTCGATGGCTTGAACCCGGAGCGGATTCTGCTGGCGGTGGAGTCCATCGGCATCGGCCGCGTAGCCCTGGCGCGCGCCGCCGGCTATGCAAAGGATAGGATCGTCTTTGACCGCCCAATCGGGCAGAACCAGGGCATTCAGCACCCGCTGGCGGAAAGCTGGTGCGAACTCGAAGCCGCCAACCTGATGGCCTTCAAGGCGGCGAGCCTCTATGACGACGGTAAAGACTGCGGCGCCTTCGCCAACGGCGCCAAGTACCTGAGCGCAGAAGCCGCCTTCAACGCCTGCACCCGGGCCATGAACACGCTGGGCGGCTTCGGCTATGCGAAGGAATACCACGTTGAGCGCTACCTGCGCGAGATCATGATTTCCAAAATCGCGCCGGTGAGCCCGCAGATGGTGTTGAACTACATTGCCGAGCGGGTTTTGGGATTGCCGAAGTCGTATTGAGGCGGCTCCAGCCAGAGCAGGCAGCTGTCCGCGATTTTTGCAGCGGCGCTCTGACAACCTTGCAAGCACCTTATCGATCTCAGCTGGTCTTTTCGGCCCGTTTCCGTCTGCGCCAGAGCCAGGTCACGGCGGGCACCAGAATGGCTGCCCATAGCCATTGCCAATTGTTTCCGAAGAAACCCGTTACCCGCTGGGGCCAGGTGACTTCCACGTCGATCACCCGGTCGAATGTGCGAATGCTGCGCCGCGCCGAGGCGTCTTCAAGACTCACGATCGCCGACAAGGTGAGGTGCAGAGAATGACTACCCACCTCCTGCGGCTGGACCTCCCACTTCCATTCTGTCACTTCAGTTCCCGAGATTGCCTGCACCTCCGGTGTGATCGCGGTGATCGAAAAGTTCGGGCCGGTAAGACGCGCCTCCATCTGATTCGAAACACGAACCTCCGCACCCACCCGCTCGCCTTCGGCTTCGATGCGTTCTTTCAGCTCATCGATTTCCTGAGTGACTCCGAGCAGCAGCTGGATCATCGCGGTGTCGTTTACGTTGACAGATTGGGGCGCATTGAATGCGACCTGCGCAACGGCCATTCGCTGGAGAATCTCATCGACCGTATTGATCTCCTGGGGCAGAGGTCCAGGAAGACTCCGAGGCAGAACCCGCGGAAGGGCTTGAGGCGGACGAACCGCAGAAAGCGGAGCTCCCAACGCTCCGCCGGTCTGATCGGATGGCTGCGATTGCGCGCTCGCTCCGCCCGTCTGATCTGAAGGCGACGGCGCTGGCTCTGATCCCCCGGCCTCACCGGATCGAGGAATTGCCGGCTCCATGTCGAACGAAGGCTCGCCCTGCTCTTCAGTCGGGGTGGCATCGTCGCGCCCGATCGGGAAGACAAACAAAAACACAGCCGCTCCGAGCACGAGCGCGGCAACGACTGCCACATACTCCATAGCCTTGCTGCTCATCCCTAGCCTCCTCTTATCTCTTATTCTTTTCACGAAGTCTTTAGGCTTTTCGCGAAATTCAAGACGGACGACCCGAACCTACTCCTCCGCGCTTTTAGCGGCAATAGGTGAAAGGTAGGCAATTACGGACGGATTTGGCATTTGGCCTTTGAGTGAGTCACATCGAAAGACGTTTAGTCGGCCACGCCCAGATCGCGCAAAAGATCGAAAAGATTTTTGAAGTGCGGGCCTTTCCAGTAGATTTTTTCACATTCCCGGCAGCGAAAGAATTCATCGTAGTAGCGGGCGGTTTTCGGATAGATGTGAGGCAGCACCTCTTCCTTCTCAACAGTGACAACTGCGCCATTGCAACTCATGCAGCGAGTGAACGGTGCGACCAGCGGCTCCAGCGAGAAATGGCTGATGATTTCTCTGGTTTGCTCCAGCGGATCGGTGTTGCGAACGAATCGGCCGTGAACAACGCGCCTGTGAAAAAGCAGCCGGCGGTCGCGGGTAAGTAGCGCTCGGTTGTCGCGCTCGGCGATGTCGACAAGCTCGGGGTCATGAAAATCATTTCGGTAGATCACATCTATCCCCAGCAGCCGCAAGATCTTCGTGAGCTTGCCAAGGTGTACGTCAAGTACAAAGGCGGGATCGGGCAGCGGTGGCCTGAGTGGTTTCAGCGAGCTCGTGTCCAGATTGTAGAAGCGGGGATAGACCGCAACCCGATCGCCATCCTGAAGCTTATAGCTGAAATCCACGCTCGCACCGTTCACAATTATCAAGTCAAGCTCCGTATGGGGCACACCGAGCGCTTCGATCGGGTCCTTGATGCCCGGAAATTCCTGAAAGCAGTAGACAGACCAACGCCCCCGCTGTGCTCGAGGCAAAAAGGCGTTGAGCTCCGCAAAAAAGCGGAAGTCGGCTTTATGTGAGGCTGGCGGACAGACCATCATCCAGAGATCACCTTAGCTCATTCTCCCTCAGTATTTACTGTCCGACTTGGCAGGTCGCGTTCAGTTCGCAACGACACCCCACGACCGTTTCCTGTCAGGGCCGGGTTGGCACCTTGCATGATGATTGACATCCACGTGCATGATACCTATCATCCTGACGCTAATGATGAGCAAGAGCTGTGCAGATGGGCCATTCCCAGGAAGAGAAAGCATTGAGCCGCGAACGCATCGTCAACGCCGCGGCGCGCCGGATTCGCGAATGCGGCCTGAACGGCTTCAGCATCGCTGATGTCATGAAGGATGCGGAGCTCACCCACGGTGGCTTCTATGGCCACTTTGCTTCGCGAGCGGAGCTCATGGCGGCCGCGTTGGAAAAAGCCCTCCACGAAAGCGAGATCTACGAGGAGAGCACCCAGCCCTCATTGAACCGCATGGTTCGCCAGTATCTGAGCCGCACTCACCGCGATACCCCCATCTCTGGATGCGCCGTTTCAGCACTGGCGAGCGAAGTTGTGCGCTCCGACGAACAGACCCGCGCCATTATGGATGCCCATCTCCAACGCCATGTGGAAACGATTTCGCGTGCGGTACAGCGAGCCGACGGCGAGCAGCTGGCAATTCCCATCACCTGCCTGATGGTCGGCGCGCTTACGCTTTCGCGTCTTGTAAACGACAAACAATTTTCCGACCGAATCCTGAAAGACGCACGCGAGTACATTTTTTCCGTTGCTGGCGAGTAGCTCCGCATTCTCACCGGCAAGTGAACTCTTCTCGGTTATCGTCATGGACGAGCATCTCACGCGAGCTGTGGCGTCTGCCCGAAAAACGACCAAGAGAGTCTCTCAAACATTCAGGAAGCCACCAAAAACGCACTGGAGATTGCCCATGAAAACTCTGCTCGCCCTGCTCGCCGCCACCCTGGTCGGATTTACCGCCCAATCACTTCTGGCACAAACCGGCTCCGACTCTTCAAACCACGCTGCTTTGCCGATGCTCAAGATCTACCACTTGGAAGGTCGTCGCTCGGAACGCCTGGTGTGGCTGATGGAAGAATTGAACATGCCCTACCAGCTCATATTCGAACGCGGCGATCTGGCCGGTTCCATGGCGAATATCAAGAAGATTAACCCGGACATGCCGATGGCACCCACGGTGATGCTTGGCGATCAGATCCTGGTGGAATCAGGGGCAATCATCGAGCTGATTCTTGATCGCTATGCGCCCGACCAACTGCAGCCGGCGCTGGACAGCCCAGACTATCCGTATCATCTGATGTGGATGCACTACGCCGAAGGCACGCTCGCCGCGCGCGTGTTTTCAGATTACCGGGCGTGGATGAAAGAGCCGCCCACAGTCCGCTCACGACTGGTCGATTCCGAAGCAACCGTGCAGTTCGCTGAGAATTACCTGGCCGAACACGAGTGGTTCGGCGGTGAGGATTTTTCCGCAGCGGACATCATGATGATGTTCCCGCTAAACGTTGCCACTTCGCTCAACATCGTCGACGAGCAGCAATTTTCCCGGGTCGCGGCCTGGAAGAAAAAGGCAGAAGCACGTCCCGCCTATCAACGCATGCTGGCAAAGGCGCGGCCCGACGGTCTGATCGGCGCTCTACCAAAGCTGCCGAAGCACGCGCCATCGGGCCCGCGTTGATGTCCGACGATGAAGACCGCCACTCACTCCCTTTCGTCTCCACATTCCCCAAGGCCTATCCATGAGCAATGATGTCTTGTTTAAACCTTTCGAGCACGGTTCATTGAAGCTTGCCAACCGCACGGTGATGGCACCCATGACGCGAGGCTTTTCCCTCGGCGGAATACCTGGCCCGAATGTGGCCGAGTATTATCGCAAGCGCGTGGAAGGTGGAACCGGGCTGATCATCTCGGAAGGCACATTGATCGACTATCCCGCCGCCACTGACAGCATCACCTATCCTTCATTTTTTGGCGATGATGCGCTGGCCGGCTGGAAGAACGTGATTGATACCGTTCATGCCGCCGGCGGCAAAATGATGCCGCAGATCTGGCATGTGGGTTCCACTCGACGTCCGGGCACCGGACCGCATCCCGATGCGCCGACTGCTTCGCCTTCGGGACTGGTGGCGCCCGGGAAAAAAATCTTCGAGCCGCTGACGCTGGAAAACATTGACGCGCTGATCAAAGCCTATGGACAGGCCGCCGCGGAAGCACAACGACTCGGATTCGACGGAGTGGAAGTCCACGGGGCGCACGGCTATTTGATCGACCAGTTTTTTTGGGACGGCACCAACGAGCGATCAGATAAGTACGGTGGCAGCCTGGTGGCGCGTACCCAGTTCGCGGTGGAAATCATTCGCGAGATTCGAAGCCGCTGCGGCAGGGATTTCCCGCTCGTGCTGCGGTGGTCGCAATGGAAGCTACAGGACTATACCGCCAAGCTCGCGCCCACGCCCGAGCGACTGGCGCAGTTTCTTGAGCCTCTGAGCAATGCGGGTGTTGATATTTTCCATTGCAGTCAGCGCCGCTTCTGGGAACCGGAATTCGAGGGCTCAGACCTCAATCTCGCAGGCTGGACCAAGGAGATCACCGGCAAGCCGACCATCAGTGTGGGCAGTGTGGGCCTGGATCAGGAGTTCATCTCAGCGTTTCAGGGCGAGGGGGCGGCAGTCGCCAATATCGACAACCTGATCGAACGGATGGAGAACGGAGAGTTCGACCTGATCGCCATTGGCCGCGCTTTGCTGACCGATCCGGACTGGGTGAACAAGGTGAGAAAGGGACAGTTCGACCAGCTCAAGCCCTTCGAAAAAATCGATCGCGAACATCTCATCTAAAACGAAAGCGGCTGCGCTGCCCGACTCCCGCTCGGAGTTGGGCAGCGCAGCCGCTTTCTAGCAACCTGGAATGCTACGGCAAAAGGGCCCTTGCGGCCCCTCTTCCCACTACTCTGCAGTAGCGGGCTCTTCGTTGGCTGCAGTCTCAGCCGGAGCCGCGGCAGCATTTGCATCCACGGGGATCCTGAGCGCCAGTCGGCTGGCATTGCCCACAGAGACCAGATGCGCGTAAATCCAGCCGAGATGACCATCGCGGTGCAGCTTGCCCAGAGTCTCATCGTCGAGCTTGGCCAGTTTTTCTTCGTCCACCAGATGCAGGTCACGCAGGAAGTAGCTCTTGCCCTGCTTGTCGGCCACGCGCAGTTCGCGCTTGACCAGCAGATCCAGCTCCTGCAAACGCTCCACGAACAGGCGGGTGCGCTCCATGTCCTGCGAGTAGCCGTTGAGGAAGCCAACCATGTTGTTCAGCAGTTCGCTGGGCTTGCCCTCTTCCGCGAACAGCTCCTTGCCCTTGTCTGCGGAGAAGCCTTCAAAGCTTTCGTCGAAGCACACGGTAAAGTTGTCGTTGTCGCCCTTGGCGAGAACGAAGGGATAGCGGCGGAAATAGGCCGGCAGGTAGGTTTCGTTATCCCACTGGCCGTCTTCATTTACGAACAGATTCTCGCCTTCCTTCACGCCCAGCAGCGCAATCAGGCCCATGTTCTTGCCTTCGCCGCCGGCGAACACAACCGCCAGATCCCGAGCGGCCTGAAAAAGCTCAACGGCCGCCATGGGCACGAAATGGGTGCCGCGCGTGAACTTCAGATTATCGATGCTCAGCTTGAGGTCCTTGTGGCGCTCCTTGTTGAGGGGGACGATCTTGTCGTAAATCAGCATGGTGGTCATGAAGTGCCTCTTCGTTACTTCGTTATTGATAGCCTTCGTTATTGATAGCCTTCGTTATCAATAGCTATTTTGGTTATGGATGGTCTTGAAACGCCTGAAAAACGTCCCGGTCCTCATCCGGTCAGGTCCGGCGGAAAGCCCCTGAGCAAGTAACCCGGGCGACTGTCGCGGAAATGCCGCCATATTCTAGCGCAGGTCGTATCAACATAGTCGCTCCAGGGCGATTCTTCCACTGGCGGGCCGCTCAAACGGAGGACGGAATGGCCGGAAGTGATGGCGGATGCCAGTCACCTCCAGCATTCTGTGGGCAGGATTCAGGGGAGAGGTCGAGCTCAGGCCGGGCGGCCCAGCGCTTTAGGGTTGGGTCCGTACTCGTTGGTCCCTTCTTCGCTGTCCTGCACGTAGAAGATGATGAGAATGATGGTGCCAATCACTGGAAGGAAGCTCAGTAACAGCCACCAGCCGGTGCGGCCGGTGTCATGCAGCCGACGGATGGAGACGCCAATGGCGGGCAGCAGGACCGCCAGGCCGTAGATGGAACTGAGCGTTTCGGAAATCCAGCCCAGCACCACCGCAATGATCAGATTGATCAGCACAAACCACCAGAATTCCACCCGCTGTGCGCGGCCGTCGAATACGGCGTATTTCTTCAGAACTTCCAGATACCACTCCATCGTTGGCTCCTCTTGTTTTTGACGTGGTGTTCTCGAGATCTTGTGCCCCTTGGGACTTCACGCGAGCCTGGCAGTTCTTGCCCGCTGATACCTACTCCGGGTTCGCCGCCGCAATCAGTTCGAAGGAATGCAAACGGGCAGCATGATCATAAACGTCGGAAACCACCATCAACTCGTCCACCCCGGTTTCCGCCACAAAAGCTTCGATGCCAGCGCGAACCTGATCGGGCGAGCCCACCACCGAACGGGACATCAGCTCCTGAACCTGCGCCTTCTCCGCGGGGCTCCAGTAGCTGTCCATATCATCGATGGGTGGCTGACTCAATCCCCGCTTACCGCGAAACAGGTTGACGAAGGACATCTGCTGGGTGGTGGCGAGTCGGCGGGCTTCCTGCTCGGTTTCCGCGGCGATGATGTTTATGCCCGCCATGGCATGGGGCCGATCAAGCTGCGCCGAGGGTTTGAAGCGGCTGCGATAGATCTCCAATGCACTCATCAACTGCTGCGGCGCAAAATGCGAGGCAAAGGCGTAGGGCAAACCGAATTCCGCTGCGAGGGCCGCACCGAAGGTGCTGGAGCCGAGGATCCAAAGCGGCACCTGCGTCCCCTCCCCCGGCGTGGCATGGATTCGTTGGCCCGGCTCGCCGGGGCCGAGCAGCGTCTGGAGCTCGAGCACGTCGGAAGGAAAATTTTCAGCCGCCATCGGGGTGCGGCGCAGCGCACGCAAGGTCATCTGGTCCGTACCGGGCGCGCGACCCAGACCGAGATCGATGCGATCGGGAAACAGGTGCGCCAGAGTGCCGAACTGCTCGGCAATCACCAGCGGGGAATGGTTGGGCAACATGATGCCACCGGCGCCCACCCGAATCCGCGAGGTCCCGGCGGCAATATGGGCGATCACCACCGATGTGGCGGCGCTGGCGATGCTTGGAATGTTGTGATGCTCCGCCACCCAGAAACGGCGGTAGCCCCAATCCTCCGCATGGGCGGCGAGATCGCGGGCGTTGTTGAGTGCGTCGGCGGGCGTGGCCCCTTGAGTGACACGGACGAGGTCGAGAATGGAGAGATCGGCCATCTACTGCTCCGTCGGCTGTAAGTCGGGTCAGTACTGTGGCAGGGAGGACGAAAAATCGCAATGGCGCCCGCGCTAGACCGCCCCCTCGACGGGCTGGTCCGCTGGGACCGCAGCGCGGCGCGCCAACATGTGCTTGCCAAGACAGGCCAGTAATATGCCGGCAACCATCACCAGATTGGCCAAAATACTGGTGTAGTAAAGATCAAAGGGCAGGGAGACGTCCAGCCAGCCCTTGCTGACGGCAATGGTAAACGCGGTAAAAGCGACCGTGGCGCCGATACCGACCCAAGGGATGATTCCGCGCAGCGATCGCGTCACGAAGCCGATAGCGTACAGCCCCAGCAAACCACCCCCGAACAGTGAAACGAGAATGGTGGCGTAATCCTGCAGGGTCTGCGTGTCCGCATTGAGAATGTAAATTGCGCCGGCCATCATCAGCACACTGCTGGCGGTCGCCACCCCGAAGGCGACCCGCAGGTAGTGGCGATCATCGGCATCCCGGCGAATGAAGCGGCGATAGATATCGTTGATGGAGACGGTCGCAATCGCGTTGATGCTGCTGTCCAGCGAGGACATGGCCGCGGCCAGCGCCGCGGCAATCACAATGCCTGTCAGCCCCACCGGGAGCTCCCGCAGAATGAACCAGGGAAGAATCTGTTCAGCCTTGCGGCTGCCGTCGAGCATCTGAGTCACTTCCGGTGCGGGGAATTGCACATAGAAGACATACAGGGCCGTGCCCAGAAACATGTAGAAAGCCCAGATCGGCAGACTCGCGAACACACAGACCCACACCGCCTTTCGGGCCTCGCGGTCACTGCGAGCGGCAATATAGCGCTGCACCACATTCTGGTTGCTGGAATATTCGGTGAGCCAGTTCACCAGCCCCAGAATCAACATCATGGTGCCGGTTTTGTTCAGCAGGGACAGATCCCAGCTCAGTGGCACCGTCTCCCCCGCCCGCCAGTCCGCAAAGGACAACTTGCCCTGGGCGCTTGCCACTTCGACTATTTGCCCCAATCCGCCCGGCAGCGCCTGTACGACCACGAGCAAGGCGATAAGCCCGCCCAGGATCAGCACAACGGTCTGCATCACGTCAGTCCAGATCACCGCATCGATTCCGCCGATGATGGTGTAGAGCGCGACGAAGCCGCCCGCGACAAAGACACTCCACATCGCACCCAGCCCGGTCACTTCATGGATCAACAGCGCCAGCAAATAAAGAATCGTACTGATTCGCACCAGCTGTGCGAGCACGAAGGCCGCCGCCCCGTAGGCACGTACACCGGGGCCGAAACGCAGCTCCAGATATTCGTAAGCGGTGGTCAGGGAATGGCGGCGAAAGATCGGAATGAAGATGAACACCGCGAACAGCGCGGCAATCGGCAGCATTAGATTCGGAAGGTAGCGCAACCAGGCCGCCGCGAAGGCATCGGCCGGATAGGCCAGAAAGGTCACACTGCTGATGGACGTGCCTACCAGACTCAAGCCTATCACCCAGCCGGCAAACTGGCGGCCGCCGAGAAAGTATTCTTCTGTGGAGGTATTGCGACGGGAGAAGTAGAAGCCCATCGCCAGCATGCCGCCCAGATAGAGCAGCAGCGTGGCGATGTCGACGGCGGGTAATTGCATTGAGAATCAGGCTGGACGTAAGGGTTTACCTGAGTCTAACCGTTTTTACGCCTGAATTTCCGCGTTGTGGTAGACGTTCTGCACATCGTCGCAGTCGTCCAGCATGCCCAGCATTTTTTCCAGGTGCACAGCGTCTTCGCCGCTGACCGTTGTCATGGTTTGCGGCAGGAACTGGATGGCGTCGGCTTCGTAATCGATGTTGCCGAAGGCAGTTTCCAGAGCCTGCTTGGCCTTGGCATACTCGGTGGGCGGCGCGAATACGGTGATCTGACCGTTTTCGTTTTCGATGTCCGTCACTTCGACGTCTGCGCTCATCAGCGCTTCCAGGACCGCATCTTCATCGTCATGTTTGAAAGCCAGGATGAGGGTGTGGTCGAACATGTGGGATACCGTTCCCTGCGTACCCAGCTTGCCCTTGCCCTTGTTGAAACAGGTGCGCACGTCACCGATGGTACGATTGAGGTTGTCGGTCAGGCACTCGACGATCACCATGCAGCCACCGGGACCGAATCCTTCGTAACGGGCCGGGGCAAAATCTTCTCCACCTGCGCCTTTGGCCTTGTCCAGGGCTTTTTCAATGACGTGGCTGGGTACTTGGTCCTTGCGGGCCCGTTCGATCATCCCGCGCAGGGTCGTGTTGCCAGCGGGATCGGCACCGCCATTTTTGGCGCAGACGTAAATTTCCCGTCCGTAGCGGCTGTAGAGCTTGGTCTTGGCGTCGGCCGTCTTGGCCATGGACGCTTTGCGGTTTTGGTAGGCTCGACCCATGTGGTCCTCGGAATCGTTGTAGCTATTGGAATCACTGCGCCCGCAGCATAGCTCTGGCGCGGGCAAGGCGCGAATCTTACACCGCACTTGCCTGTTGGCAAAGCAGATAGAGAACCGAAATTGCCGAGCTGGAGCCAGTCGCTCAGCCGCCGGAAAACAGCTCACCTGGACTATCTTCTGTTAGCTATCAACTATCAACTACCAATTACCACCGACTACCGTCATTCCGGCGCAGGCCGGAATCCATGGTCCATGGGTACTGCCACCGAAGAACCTCGGGGCGCGTCAGCGATGCAGCCGGGTGCGGACCGGACCAAAGCTTTTCATTTGTATGGATTCCGGCCTGCGCCGGAATGACGGCAGTGGGAGGCCTAAAAACTCCGGTTCATGCCATCGGGGAAGAAGCTCGGTCGGGGAATTCCGGCTTTCTTTTCTCCAGCAAGGCCTGGATGCGCTCCTTCGCGTCCGCCGGCCTCTACCAACTACCACCGACTACCACCGTCATTCCGGCGCAGGCCGGAATCCATGGTCCAGGGGTACTGCCCACCGAAGAACCTCGGGGCGCGTCAGCGACGCAGCTAGGTGCGGACCGGACCAAAGCTTTTCATTTCGTATGGATTCCGGCCTGCGCCGGAATGACGGCAGTGGGAGACCTAAAAACTCCGGTTCCTC
>WACF01000001.1:0-304878 GCA_026192395.1 Proteobacteria bacterium 005FR1 | reverse complement strand
AAGGCCTGGATGTCCGCCGGCCTCTACCAACTACCACCGACTACCACCGTCATTCCGGCGCAGGCCGGAATCCACGGTCCAGGGGCACTGCCCACCCAAGAACCTCGGGGCGCGTCAGCGACGCAGCTAGGTGCGGACCGGACCAAAGCTTTTCATTTCGTATGGATTCCGGCCTGCGCCGGAATGACGGCAGTGGGAGACCTAAAAACTCCGGTTCCTCCCATTGGGGAAGAAGCTCGGTCGGGGAATTCCGGCTATCTTTTCTCCAGAAAGGCCTGGATGTCCGCCGGCCTCTACCAACTACCACCGACTACCACCGTCATTTCGGCGCAGGCCGGAATCCATGGTCCAGGGGTACTGCCCACCGAAGAACCTCGGGACTCGTCAGCGACGCAGCTAGGTGCGGACCGGACGGACCCAAAGCTTTTTATTTCCTGTGGATTCCCGCGTGCGCCGGAATGACGGCAGTGGGGGGGGGGGCCTAAAACTCCGGCTCCTCCCACCAGGGGAAGAAACTCGGCAGATCCTTGCTGACCTTGCCGGGGAATTCCGGCTTTCTTTTCTCCAGAAAGGCCTGAATGCCCTCCTTCGCGTCCGCCGACACACCCAGCTCGTCGATGCCCTTGGTGTCGATGCGGTGCGCTTCGATGGGATGGTCCGCTCCCAGCATGCGCCACATCATGTGCCGCAAAACCGTGTTGGAAATGGGCGAGCTGTTTTCCGTCATTTCCTTGGCCAGAGCGCGGGCGGCCGGCAGCAGTTCATCCGGCTCGTGCAGGCTGCGCACGAGACCGGCTTCCAGCGCCTCCTCAGACTTGAACACCCGCGCGGTATAACACCACTCCAGCGCCTTGCTGATGCCGACGATGCGCGGCAGGAACCAGGAGGAACAGGCTTCGGGAATGATGCCGCGGCTGGCGAAGACAAAACCCATTTTCACGCCCTTGGCCGCCATGCGAACATCCGCTGCCAGGGGGAAGGTCAGGCCCACGCCCACCGCGGGACCATTGAAGGCAACGATGACCGGTTTCAGGCTTCGGAAGATTCGCCGGGATAGCTCTCCCCCTTCATCGCCCCGCTTTGCCTTGGCAATGGCCTCCGCATGCCCCTCAAAGGTGTCGGCACCGCGGGCCAGGTCCGCGCCGGCACAGAAGCCCTTGCCAGCGCCGGTGATGATCACTGCCCGCACATTGTCGTCCGCATCCGAGTGATCGAAGGCGTCACACAACTCCGCGAACATCTGCAGGTTCCAGGCGTTCAGCCGGTCCGGGCGATTGAGGGTAATGGTGAGGATATGGTCCTCGACCGTGTAGAGAATGGTGTCGTAGCTTTTTTCCGAGGTCATTCCGGTTCCTCCTGGTTTTTTCTAGGCCGTCGCTTTCTGATCTTCAGCGATTTTCTGTGCGGATTCGCGTTCTGCGATTTTCGCCGAAAGCGCCTTGGCTTCGGGGAAGTCCTCGAGCAGGTTCATTTCCAGCACCCGCTTGCTGCAACTCGCGGCGAGGCCCACTGAATACATGAACATGATATCTGCATAGGTAAAACTGTCGCCCGCGACATAGGGCGAAAATTTGCCATTCCGCTTCAGGCAGGCGATGCCTTTGTTCAGGTTTTCGCGAGCTTTCTCCTTTACTTCCTCCGATACGGTGCCGCCGAAGAAGCCTTCCTTGTAGCAGGTTCGCGCGGGCAGCTCGATGTAGAGTTCGATTTCCTTGATCAACTCACGTACTTTCGCGCGCTCGTAAGGATCCCTGGGCAGCAAGGCCGGGCCGGTACCCAGGTCTTCGATGTAGTCGAAGATCACATCGGTTTCAGTAATACACCCTTTTTCGGTTTCCAGCACCGGCACCTTGCCCATCGGGCTTTTTGTCAGAAAGTCCGATTCCTGGCTGGGCTTGGCGTGAACCTCTTCGAAGTCGATGCCTTTTTCCAGCAGCGCCATTTTGACCATGTTGTAGTAGTTACTGATCGGAAAACCGTACAGCTTCAGCATAAAAGCCCCTTATGGAATGCAATAGATGGGAGGAATCTCTATTCAAATGTTCTTGAACGCCGCTGAGCATACCTTATCGGAACTGAATCTACGATAATGACACCGACTCAAATTGCGCTCTGGATCACCGATGTCTGAATTGGAAATTATCTACCGGGATGAACACCTGGTCGCGATCAACAAGCCTAGCGGACTGCTCGTTCACCGCAGCAAAATCGATCGCCGCGAAACCCAGTTCGCGCTGCAGATGGTCCGCGACCAACTCGATCAGCGCGTCTACCCTGTCCACCGGCTGGACAAACCCACTTCGGGCGTATTGCTGTTCGCACTATCTCCGGAAGTCGCCCGCGCGATGTCGGACCAGTTTGCCAATCAAGCGGTAAGCAAACGTTATCTGGCAGTGGTCAGGGGTTACGCACCGGAGCACGGTGTCATCGACCATCCGCTGAAGGAAGAACTGGACAAGATGACCGACCGCCGCGCGCAGCAGGACAAGCCGCCACAGGAGGCGGTCACCAGATTCAAGCGGCTCGCACAAATAGAACTGCCCGTTTGCGTCGAACGCTATCCGCAAACGCGCTATTCACTGGTGGAGGCGATTCCCAAGACGGGCCGTAAACATCAGATCCGTCGTCACTTCAAGCACATCGCTCACCCCGTCATCGGCGACGCCAAACATGGCAAGGGTGTGCACAACCGCTTCTTTCAGACCGACTTTGGTTGCCATCGATTGTTGTTGGCCTGTGTGGAGATGAGTCTGTTGCATCCGGTGAGTGGTGAACGCATTCAGCTGCGTGCATCCCTGGAGGAAGACTTCACGCAGGTAATCGAGAGATTCGGCTGGACGGGTTCACTCGAGCGCTGGGTACTCGGGATTTGATACGACCGGTTGGACTAATCCTTTTCTATCCCGCTTGAAAGCGAAACGGTTCCTGAATCGGCATCGAGACCATGGCAAAAAGTACATTGCCCCCGGAATTCGGCGATGTATGGTTTTGCTCAGCGCCGGTAAGGTGGATTCCATGGAGTAGCGGCCCCAGCGCAGGTGCAATCCCGGCATCGGCTGCGTGACAATTCATGCAGGTATCCGGCACCAGACTGTCCTCCAGACTCACCGGCGGATGGCGACCTGCGAGCTCATGGCCTGACGCGAACTTTTTCATGCGTTCGAGCCGCTCCGCCTGAACGCCTCTGCTCGACCACTCCCGCAGGATTGTACTCAGGCGTACATCCATGTCGGGCCGTTTCACATGGCAGTCTACGCAGCCCTGCGAGAAGGGGTTGGCGGAAGTAATCCCGGGTACATCGGGGGGTTTGCGGGAGCCTGGCTCATCGGCAGAGTCTTGTGCGTTGACGGAAAGAGCCAATGTGGCGATGACAGCCAACGATCCCAACCAGGTCAAGTTCATCATGATTCCTCCGCGAGGGGGCTTCCATCTTCTCCAAACAGACATGTACAACGACAGCGCCACTGCATGCAAAGCCAGGTTCGTGCCAGGGCCAATCCGTGTGTGCACAACCGCTCTATCTGAGGTTTACGTGCCGTCGACTGCTGTTGGATTCTGCAGTTGCGCGCACCCGTGAAGGGGAACCTGGAAGGACTGCTCGAAACGTTCGGGTGCTTCGCTCGAGAAGCGGGTGTTTGGCCAATGGTGTTTCTGTCCCGATCAGTCCGCCTTTGTCTCTTTCGGAAGCGCGACTAGGGAGCGGCCGTTGCTCTGGGGAGACTTACGACGAACTCTGTTCCGGCAATTTCTGTCGAGCTTACCTGCAAAGTGCCGCCGTGTGCCGATACCACTTCTGAAACGATATAAAGACCGAGTCCCAAATTTCGGCGGGCCCCACTCTCTTCAGAAGATTCTTGACGGTAAAACAGATTGAAAATGCGCGCTTGCTCATGCAGGGGAATGGTTCGCCCGAAGTTCTGGACACGGATTTCCGTCGAGTCGAGTTTATCCTCTGTATGTATATTTATTGGACGCGTCCTGTCGCCATGTTCCAAGGCATTGGCCACAAGGTTTTGATACACCTGCGCGATCCGGTCTTGATCCCAGAACCCTGTGCATTCACCACTAAATACGCAGTGAATCCGCCGGTCAGAGTTCTGGGAGCGGAATTCATCGACGACCTGCTCGGCTATCTGCCTCAAATCACAGTGCGTGCGATGAATCTCTATACCGCCGCCTATACGGCTTTTTGTGAAATCCAGAAGGTTGTCGATCAGCGCAGTCATGCGTCTGATGCTCTTGTGCATACGTGCACCCAGCTGATGAACACCATCGTCGGGCGCATTGTCCTGAACTAACCGTTGAGCGGCGAGGCTTACCGCTTGCAGAGGCGAGCGCAGATCGTGACCCAGTATGCCCACCGCCACGTCGTGGTGCGTCGCTACCACTTCCGAATATTTCTTCACGGATTCACTGAGCGCCTCGTCCACGGCCTCGTTGAAGCGAACTATGTCATCGATCTGCACAGGCTCGAGCGGTGATGCTTCGTGAAGCCACAATCTCAGAACACTGGCCCGCAGTGCTCGATACTCGGCAACCAGCAAGTCGACAGGAAAACCGGACGCGACGCGGTCGGCAGCGTGTCTCTGGGCGGCCGAATAGCGGGTGTCATTGGATTGCTCGCCCCAGGACTTCTCCGCCCGCTCCTGCTCAGTCTGAGGTCGTTGCATGTCCGCAACCATATCCGTCAGCATCTGCTCCGAATGATCGCGCAATTCGACCACACTCATTTCAAGACCTGCAGGCTGGTGGTGCCGTGCGAAATCTTCCCATTCCTTTAGAATTACTTCGATGTTATCGCTAATGAAGTCATAGAGTCGGATCACGAACACCTCACTCCTCGTTACAAATATCTTCGTCTCCAGCTAACCGTGCCACAGCGTGAGTCAGGCGCCTGTCGGCTAGGGGCGAAGCCGCGCGAGACCCAGCACCAACATCAGTTGAGCGCCGTAATAGGTGAGCATTATCGCCACGCCTGCCAATGGGATTGGAGCCAGAAACTTGTTCAAGCCAATCAGCGCGTCGGAAATCACAAAGCTCACTGCACCGGCAAACAGCAAGGCTGAATCACCGCGGTGAGCCGCCGCGCTCAATGCCATCAGCAAAATGGCCAGCAGGTAAAAAGTGATCGCCGGTGCAAGCTCACCCGCTTCGGGCAGCAGCGCGGCCGCGAGCGCAAAGGTTCCGACCAGAAGGGGCAGCGCGCGCAGTGCAGTTCGTTTGTTTCGGAAATCGGCATTGCGAAGGAAGTTGCCGGCGTAAGTCAGCTGCGCAAGGAGGAAGGCGGCCAGGCCGACGACAAATTGATTGGCGAACTCCAGGTCCAGAAATACATCGCCCATCGCCGAGAAAAACAGTGCAACCAGCGTAAGCGTGCGACTCAGCCCCTCGAGGCGACTCATTGCCAGCACGGCAAGTGTGATGATGGGAACGATCTTGAGACCAGCCATCCACGGACCGCTCAGTCCCAGTTCAGACAAGGTGATATACGCGGCTGCGGCGACTAAGAAGAACCCCAATACAAGCGGATGCTGCTGGATAGAGGGTTTGCTGCCGAATGCGGTGGTCGAGGTCATGGTGGGTGTCTCCCTTATTATTGTTGCATCCGGCGCAATGTGTTCACGCCAGATGATGATGGAGAGCATAGCGGAAAAGAGAAGGAGGATCGACCACTCAACCCTCTCCTCTATCGACGCTGCTTTACGACATCAGGAATCCGCCATCGATGATGAAACTGTCGCCGGTGTGGTACTGGCTTGCCTCGCTCATCAGATAGGCGGCAATCCCTTCGAAGTCTTCAGGCCTGCCCCAGCGGCGCGCCGGAATACGCGGCATGATGGCGTTGGCGAACTTCTCATTTTGATAGTTGTTGGTGGTCATTGCCGTTTCGATGTGGCCCGGCAAGATGGAATTGGCGGTCACGCCGTAACGCGCGTACTCGACCGCCAAGCCCTGCATGATCGACATCACCGCGCCCTTGCTACCCGCGTAGGCCTCGCCCTTTGCCATACCGACCTTCGCGCCGATCGAAGACGTTCCCACCAGTCGCCCGCCGGGATCGCCCGCTTCCGCTCGCTCCTTCATGTGTCTGGCCGAGCAGCGCAGGGTGAAAAACAGACCGTCAAGATTCACCTGTAGAACCCGTTGCCACTGCTCGGCGGTCTGCTCGTGAAAACGACCACCGCCCGCCACCCCGGCATTGGCAAAGCAGCCATCGACACGGCCGAAAACGTCGAGCGTTTCCGCAAAGGCCTTTTCCACTGCTGCTTCATCGGCGACATCGCAGCTAATTGCATGTACCTGCGTTCCGAAAGGCTGCAGCTGCGCCAGCGCTTGCTGGTTCTTCTCTTCATTGCGCCCCCAGATACAGACATTGCCGCCCTGCTTTGCGACGCCGATGGCAAAGCCAAGACCGATACCGCCGTTGCCGCCAGTGACGAGGGCGGTTTTTCCACTGAGGTCGAAAAGATTATGAGACATGGTTTTCCTTCCAGGCAGTTGGTTTGTTAGTTACCGAAGACGGACTCGATGATCGCCGTACCGCGACCGACCGGATCTTGCCGGATCAGGCGCTCTTCCACTGCAACCTGTTGAAACAGAGCATCCAGCGCTTCATCCAACGCGTGTTGCTCCAGATCCAGGTTCGGCTTATTGGCCAATGGGATTTGTTTGTAGACGCTCAGCATGCTTTGGTATTGATCGTAAAAACCCGTCTGCTGAAGACTGTTTTTGATGATCGGCTCATAGCGAGTGCGAAGACGCTCCTCGGTTTGTCGTCGGAAGTATTCCGTCGCCGCGGTATCGTGGCCCCGGATGATTCCAAGTGCGTCCGTCACTGTCATGTCACGCACCGCATCGATGAAAATCGCTTTCGCCTCGTTTGCCGCGCGTTCGGCGCCTTCGTTCATCAGCTCCTCTACCCGGTCCAGCTGGCCACCCAGGCCAAACTGCCGGAGGCGACTGGCGATCGGTTGCAGATCGCCTGGCAGTTCAATCCGATAGCGGGGATCATCCCTGTAGCCGCCCACTTCCGAGAGCTGATCGGCTGCGCGCCGGCTACCCAACTCAAGTACTTCCTTGACGCCGCGCACCATTTGCGCCTGGTTGTTGTAGCCGGCCTGACTGGCCGCGTCAGCGCCAGCCTGAATGATTTGGGGAAGCTCCGCGCAGGCGGCCAGAAGCAGCACCCCGAAAAGCACGGAAGACCTGACGAAAAGAGCTTTGATCATAGAGGCTCCTGCAGAAAAATCAGCTGGGTTTCACGGCGACCACGATAGCGTTAAAGCTTTCACCATTCCAGGGCACCATCACGCGATAATCGTGCTCGAGCAAAGTGACCTCGAAACCGACCGATTCCAGCATCGAGGACAGCTGGGGCAAGGTCAGCGCCGTCATTCTGTGCTGGTCGTGCCAAGTTTGCCGGCCTTCCGTCGACTCCCGCGTGATACTCAGCACCAGGTTCATGACTTCCCCCTCGCCAGAATACTGCCAGCCGGACTGGAAGCTCAGATGCGTATCACCTTCACTCAGTTGCGTTTTGATGGTCCGCTCGCTGATACCACGCGCGTCCACGGTGTTGAAAATGAATACGCCTCCCGGCTTCAGCGCATTCCATGCCCGTTTGAGCGTTTCCTCCAGTGCAGAGGTCGGATGGCTGTAATGAAGCGAGTACAGAAAGCAGGTGATCAGGCTGAATTCTTCCTGCTGATCAAAACCGGCCAGATCGCAGAGCAATAAACGCGCATCGGGGCAGCGCACTGCCGCCTGCTCAAGCATAGCGGCACTGTTGTCCAGACCACTCGCCGCAAAGCCCTGTTCCTGCATCAGCGCCAGATGCTTGCCGGTACCGCAGGCCAGATCGAGATACTCGCGACCATCGACATGGGCAAAGCATTCGAAGGCCCTGACGGCAAATTCGCACTGCTCGGTGTAGTCCACCTCGTTGCAGAACTGATCGTAATAGCCGGCGAGATCAGCGTAGAGATTTCCTGGAGTGTGCATAGAGACCTGAGAAGGCGCAGTGGCTGCGCAAAGAAAAATGGGTGGTTATGGTTCAGCGGCAGCGGTGGCGAACGAAGTTCCGGCCGTAAGTAATGTCTGTCAGCCGACTGCCATCTTCGGATAGCCGAAAGTGCCGAAAGGATTGCCAGCGTTCACCTTCGCCCTGGAGGGAAACGATCATGGCGATCTCCCGTTCGCCCTGGGTCGCGAACACTTCGATCGGCCCTTCACTCTCGTGAAAGGCAATGCTGTCATCGTTGATCCGTAGTCGGGTGTCGTTCCCGGCAGCACCACAGGCGGAAGATTTGCTGTTCCACTCGCCCTGGAATACATCAGGAACCTCGCGAGCATGGGCCGACTGGGCCGCGAGGACCACTATCGCAAAAAGAGCAACAGAGAATCTGCCAAACGAGCACTTCTCAAGTTCATCAATCCGCATCTGCAACAATATGCTCCCATTCCGCGATTGCTCTTGTAACCTCGAGAACCACTGCCGCTAGAGCTCCACCTCGATCTTGCTCACCGCCCGCAGCGCCTTCTGGACCGCCTCTTCAACACTGTTGTCGCGCGCCAGCGCGACCCCCAGGCGACGCTCGCCGCGAACTTCCGGCTTGCCGAACAGGCGAATGTCGGTATCCGGCTCGGCCAGGGCTTCGTGCAGATTGCCGTAGCGCATATCGGCGGAATCGCCGGCCACCAGCAGGACCGCGGAAGCGGATGGACCCAGCTGGCGGATCACCGGAATCGGCAGGCCGAGAATGGCGCGGGCGTGGAGTGCGAACTCCGACAGATTCTGGGAAATCAGCGTAACCAGACCGGTATCGTGGGGCCGGGGCGATACTTCGCTGAAGTAGACAGCATCGCCCTTCACAAACAGCTCCACCCCGAAGATCCCGAAGCCGCCCAGCGACTCGGTGACCCTCGCGGCGATGCGCTGCGCTTGTTCGAGCGCCACCTCGCTCATCGCCTGCGGCTGCCAGGACTCGCGATAGTCTCCCTTCTCCTGACGATGGCCGATGGGCGCACAGAAGCTGGTGCCGTCCCGGTGGCGAACCGTCAGCAGCGTTATCTCGTAATCGAAATCCACGAAGCCTTCGACGATCACCTTGCCTTGCCCGCTGCGACCACCGGACTGGGCGTATTCCCAGGCTGCATCGATGTCGTCCGCGGTTTTGACCGTGCTCTGGCCTTTGCCGGAAGAAGACATGATCGGCTTCACCACACAGGGCAAGCCCACCGATTTGATCGCCTCCAGGTATTCCTCTTTCGTTTCCGCGAAGCGGTATGGCGATGTGGAAAGCCCCAGTTCCTCCGCGGCCAGTCGACGGATACCTTCACGGTTCATGGTCAGCCGTGCAGCCCGGGCCGTGGGTATTACGTTCCAGCCCTCGCTTTCCATCTTCACCAGCTCGTCGGTGGCGATGGCTTCGATTTCGGGGACAATCAAGTGCGGTTTTTCCTGCTCCACGAGCCGCCGAACCGCCTGGCCGTCGAGCATATTGATCACGTGACTGCGATGCGCCACCTGCATGGCCGGCGCGTTGGCGTAGCGATCCACCGCGATCACCTCGCAGCCGAGGCGCATCAGCTCGATGGTGACTTCCTTTCCGAGCTCGCCGCTGCCCAGAAGCATAATGCGGGTGGCGTGGGGGGCATTTGGGGTGCCGATGGTGGTCATGCTGCGATTCCTTTGAGGCGAGGGTGATTTGCGCCGGCGCGCCGGGACGGCAGTTTAACAAGGGCGGCTTGGTACGTCTCGCCCGCACGCCAACCTCCGCCTCTGCCATACCATCCTCATCACCGGCCCATTCTCAGCTATGATGGCGGCCCATACTCGTCCCGTTCACCCCGATAAATGCGCTCCGCTTAAACCAGCCATAGATGACTCCGCCCTTCGACTCACCTGCCGCCGCATCCGCCACCCGGCGTCGCAAGCACTGGCTTCGCGACACCCTGCGGCTGTCGCAGAAGGAAGCCGTTGCGTCCGCCACCATGACGGCGACGGGGGACAACTTCTTCAATGCTTTCGCCATCCACCTCAATGCCACCGCGGCGCAAATGGGATTCCTGACCGCGATTCCCCAGCTGTTCGGTGCCCTCTTCCAGCTGGTTTCGGTCTGGCTGGGGACTTACGTGCGGCGTCGTCATCTCATCGTCGCCGGCGCCGGCCTGCAGGCGTTGGTGGTCGCTGGGATGGGCATTCTTGCGCTCGCACACCCGCCGGCGGCGATTTACTGGCTGATTGGCCTCGCAGTTCTGTATTTCAGCTTGTTGAACTTCATTCAGCCGCAGTGGCGCGCGTGGATGGGCAGCATCGTGCCCGAGCGTCGGCGCGGGGCTTTCTTTGCAGCGCGCACTCGGCTCACCATGATCTCCTCGCTGGTGATATTCATCGGCGGCGGCGCGCTGCTGACGGTCAGCAACCGGATCCTGCAAGCACCCTGGCTGGGTTTTGCGCTCTTGTTTATCGCCGCGGCGGGTGGCCGGACGCTATCGACCTATTATCTCGGGCGAATGCATGACCCCGATCACGACACGCACAAGAATAATCCCAAAGACCTGAGCCGCAGCTTTGCACACGTGCGCGAGTCGCTGCACGACAAAACCTTTCGCCACTACAGTTTTTTCGTCGCCGGCATGCAGGGCATGGTCGCCATCTCCGCGCCCTTCTTTGCCGTTTACATGCTGCGGGATCTGGATTTCACCTACCTGCAGTACAGTCTCAACAGTGTCGCGTCCATCGCCACCCAGTTTGTCTGCCTGAACTACTGGGGGCGCTTCAGCGACCGTTTCGGCAACCGGCTGGTCATGCTGATCACCAGCTGCATGATTCCGATGCTGCCGCTGCTGTGGTTGGTCTCACCCAGCTTCTATTACCTGCTGGGCGTACAGGTGGTCTCGGGCATTGCCTGGAGCGGCTTTACTCTCAGCACCGCCAACTACCTCTACGACATCCGCCCCCATGCGACGAACTTCGCCGTTTACGCAGCGGTGCAATCCTGTCTCAGCGCCAGTGCCGTTTTTCTCGGCGCTCTCGGCGGCGGCTTCCTGGCCTCCGCCGCGCCGGATTTGCTGCAACACTGGGGCATCGAGGACCTGATGCGCAGTCCGCTTTATCTCGTCTTTATCGTCACGGCGATACTGCGATTTTCGGTAACGCTGTGGTTCATACCGCGCGCGGTCGAGCCGCGCGTGAGGCGGCATCCGCAGATGTTGCAGATTGTGTATCGCGTAGCGAGGTTGAATGCCTTGTCAGGCGTTGTGCTTGATTGGTTGACGGTGACGCGGAAAAAGGATGGGGAGAATTAGGAGGAGGGATTTTGCCACTGCTGCCGGACCGAGTCGGAACGGGAGCCGCCCGGATCTGATCCGGGCGGCAAGCTCAGTGGCTACCGGGCTTCGATCGTTTCCGCTACAAGGTAAGTATCCGCAGAATCCAGCTCGATTTTGATCGCCGGGGCGAATTTGAAATCCAGCTCCTGTTCGATGTCGACCGCAGAAGCCTGGCGAACAGTGCCAGTGACTCGTATATCGGAGTCTTCGCGCAAAAGCGCTGGATTAAATCCCTTCGTGCCCTTGGGGACGACCACAGTCACTTCATCCATGAAGATTCCGCCGCTCTCCAATACGAAGGTGCGCGGATCCAGGAGCTCTTCGACTTCCCCCGGGACGGTGATGCGCTCGTTGACGTACTTCCCTGCATTGTCCAACAGATGGTTCACGCTGCCGACCGGCATCGCTTCTTGCTCCGCCTGTCCAAGGGCGGGCGCCAAAACGGTGACCATTGCGAGTGATATGGCCTGCATAGTTTTCATAGCCATTCCTCCGCTGCAGTGAATTGCGCTCAAACTGAGCGGTTAGCTGCTGTAACGCAGCAATTGTGCCAGGGCCCCTTCAACTTCCCGGCAGACCCCGTCACAGCGCAGTTTCGCAGTTACAGGGCTCGACTCCCGCCAAGGCCAATCGCTTGCAAATGTTGCAAAACACGTCAAATCGACCCCGAAACTTGGACGTTTTCGCCCACAGGCCGACCGCCACACCTCTTAAGCGCCTCTTCGGTAAGCGACAGGCGGTCATTGTCGCTGGCCAACGTCCAAGCCTCCATCTTTCCAAGCTCAGCCACAGCTTCTAAAGTCGTTCACGCGCCAGCATGAGCGCGAAGGATTCGAATAACGACTCGTAAGGAAACAACCATGGCTCAACCCATCAGCCAATCTGCACTCAACGTCCAAGCCGATCCCCCGGATTTCCGGGACCGCTACTACGAACCCTCTCTAAGCCCCCTCAAAGAATGCATGCACCCTCCGGGTAACCTGCACATTCTCGATCAGGGGGATGAAGGTGCGTGTACCGGTTTTGGCCTGGCTGCAACGATCAACCTCCTCTACCGGTTCCAGCGCAAAGAGCTGCGGGTTAGCCCCCGGATGCTTTACACCTTCGCCCGCCGTTACGACGAGTGGGCCGGGGAAGATTACGAAGGTTCAAGCTGTCGCGGTGCGATCAAAGGCTGGAAAAACACCGGCGTCTGTCTTGAAGAACTGGAGGACGATGCCTTTCGAGGGGAGTCCTTCGTCATTACGCCGAAAGTCGCCGCCGACGCGCGCTGCCGAACGGTCGGAGCCTACTACCGCATTCGGCCGGACATCACCGACTTTCATTCAGCGCTCAATGAGGTCGGCGTGATCTACGCCTCGGCCAAAGTTCACAAAGGCTGGTTCAAAACCAAGACAGACAAAGACGGCGACGAGTACATTCCGCTGCGCACCACCCGCGTGGGCGGTCATGCCTTCGCCATCGTCGGCTACAACCACAAAGGTTTCTGGGTGCAAAACTCCTGGGGAGAAGGCGGGTGGGGAAAAGGCGGACTCGCCCTGTGGCTGTATGAAGACTGGGCCAAAAACGCCATGGACGCATGGGCGGTGCAACTGGCCCTGCCCACTCCGCAAATCTTCTCGTCCGGTGTCGTCGTCGGCAACGACTCGCCCGCAAACCGTCGCGCCGGAATTGGCTCCGTACCGCGGCAGGTCATTCAGCATCACTTCGTGCATCTGGATGATGGCAAGTACCATGACAAAGAACGCTATTGGAGCAACGCTCAGCAGATGGAGCTGATCACTCATCAGCTGCAAACCCGCGACTACGATCACCTGCTGCTATACGCCCACGGCGGTCTCAACAGCACCAAGGACTGCGCGCGACGTATTGCCGCGATGAAGGACATCTTTCTCGAGAACGGAATCTATCCCTTCCATTTCATGTACGACACTGGCCTCGGTGAAGAACTGAAAGATGTGGTTGCCGGCAAACGCAGCGAAGCGGAAATGCTCGCCGGCGGCGTTCGCGACTGGTTTGATCGCCGTATCGAAAACCTCTCGCGGCGAGTCGGCCGCGCGCTCTGGCGAGAAATGAAGTACGGAGCCCGAGCGCCCTTTACCAAAAACACCGCCGACGGCGCCGACGTGCTGAAACGCCTCATCAGCACCATCACGGGCCTGGATCGGAAAATCGGCATCCACGTGGCCGGCCACTCCACCGGCGCCATCCTGCACGCTCATGCCCTCGCCCGCGCCGCCGCCTTGTTCGACGAGCTGATCATCAACAGCTGTTCACTGCTCGCGCCCGCCGCCACCAACAAACTCTTCGAGACTCACTACGTCCCGCTACTTAAATCGAAAGTGATCAAAGATCTCGTCATCTACAACCTGACCGACCAACTGGAACAGGACGACCATGTCGCGAAGGTCTATGGCAAGTCGTTGCTCTACCTGGTCGCCCGCGCTTTCGAGGAAAGCCCGGTCGCTCCCCTGCTGGGCATGCAGAAGTTCAACAAAGAGCTGGATATTGCAGGTCTGCCGGTAACCTTCGCCTACAGCCAAGGGAAAAAAGGTTCTCGGACCGCGGCCATGAGTCACGGCGGGTTCGACAATGACCCGGATACGATGAACGATATGCTCAAGAGGATTTTGGGGAAGGCGCCGGCTAGGCCGTTCAAGCCGGCGGATTTGGTGTATTAGCGCCCGCAGTATGGGTGGAGCGAAGCGCAGTCCCGGGACCCAATCCTGGGGTTCTCACCACTCCTTCCAGGCTACAATGCTGAAGCCACGACTCACTATCTGCCGGCTAAACGGAGCGACTGGAGAGCAGTGGCACTGAAGCCAACCAATGCTGTCAAAGACCCTCGAAAACCGAAAACGGGTCCATCCCGCCCGCACTACCCGCTGCTACACTCAAGGGCTCCGCGATTCGACGTTATCCATGATCAAACTCCCTTTCAAACTCCTGCTAACCCTGGTCGCCATCGTCGCCGCCGGCGCGCTATGGCAACGGACCGAGCTCGCCTTTCTGGCGATGAACCGGATCGATCCGGTGCCCGAGACGCGCAGCCTGGTCGACCAGGAGCGCTACGCCGAGGCGGCCGACCACCTCGACTTCTTCATGGAATACGACTACGTCCGTAGCGATCCCGAGGCTCAGACCCTCTACCGGCAAATAGCCGCGGTACGTAACAGCTGGTCCTACCAGGCCAGCAAGGTATCCGAAGGCCTGCTCACCGGAACCAGCGATGAAACCAGCGGAATGACCGCCGCCGTGGCCAGCGACTTTTTCGTGTTCGGCGATATACGGGATCTGGCGATTCAGGCGATGAAAAAATCCAGAGGAGAGGAAACGGATGAGGTTCTGGTTGCGCTCGCCTCACTCGGACTGGCCGCCAGCGCCGTTCAAATCGTCAGCGCCTCCGGTACCGCCGCGACGGGCGGCGCGGCCGCACCCGTGCTGCTTGGCAGTACCGCCGTAAAGGGTGGAATCATCGCCAGCAAGGCTGCCCGGAAAGTCGGCAAACTGCCCCCCTGGCTCGCGCGATCGCTGGTCCAGGGCTCAAAAGCCGCCGGCGAATCCAGAAGCGTCGGTAATGTGGCCGGTGTGCTGCGGGACGTAAACACCCTGGCAACCACCCGCGGCGGTCTGACCCTGCTCGGCAAAACCACCGACGCGAAGTCCCTGCGCCGCATGTCCGGCTTCGCCCGGCAGTTTGGCAACCAGAGCACCACGCTTTACCGGGTCGGCGGCGACCTGGCTGTGGACATGAGCAAGCAGGTCCCTACCTTCGGGAAACACAGCATCAAGCTGGCCTCCACCTACGGTGGGGAAGGCCTGAAGCTGCTTAACAAGACCGGCGCGCCGGCCTTCGTCAAGTACAGCGCCCGGGTCAGCAAAATCGCCTACAAGGGCGATGCACTTCGGCTGATGGCGAGCTACCTTTTGCGGGTTCCGGAATGGCTGCTGGCCACTCTGATCACCTTCGGGATCTTGCAATGGATACCGGGGAGGCGACTTTTTCGACGGCAGGGTCGACTCTCATAGCGTCTCGCCAGCCCACCAACCGGCGATACAGCCCTTCAAGCCATGATTCGGGCGCCTAAACGGCTGTTTTTTGCAAGACTTTCAAAAAAATCCAACAGTTTGGGCGCGGATACCTGTATATTGTCGCCCAATTTTTAGCCCCTCTTGTAACCCTCGTTTCAACCCCTCGTTCAGAGAGCTTTATGACCGACCTATCCCTGTACCGAAACATTGGTATCTTCGCCCACGTTGATGCCGGCAAGACCACCACAACCGAGCGAATCCTCAAGCTGACTGGCCGAATCCACAAGATCGGCGAGGTTCACGAAGGTGAATCCACCACCGACTTCATGGAGCAGGAAGCCGAGCGAGGTATTACCATTCAGTCAGCGGCCGTTAGCTGCTTCTGGAAAGGCCACCGCTTCAATGTTATCGACACCCCCGGGCACGTGGACTTCACCGTGGAAGTGTACCGCTCGCTGAAAGTACTGGACGGCGGTATCGGCGTATTCTGTGGGTCCGGCGGTGTGGAACCCCAGTCCGAAACCAACTGGCGCTATGCCAACGAATCCAAGGTTTCGCGCCTGATCTTCGTTAACAAGCTCGACCGTATCGGTGCGGACTTCCTCCGAGTAACCAACCAGGTCAAGAAAGTCCTGGGCGCTCACCCGCTGATCATGACCCTGCCGATCGGCCGCGAAGACGAATTCTCTGGTGTGGTGGATCTGCTGACTCGCCAAGCCTACGTATGGGACGAAACCGGACAGCCGGAAAACTATAAAATCACCGACATTCCGGCCGACATGGTCGATGATGTGGAGAAGTACCGCGAACAGCTGATCGAAAGCGCCGTGGAGATGGACGACGACGTGATGATGGCCTACATGGAGGGCGAAGAACCCTCGATCGACGACATCAAGCGTTGCATCCGTAAAGGTACTCTGGAACTGGCTTTCTTCCCTACCTACTGCGGCTCCGCCTTCAAGAACAAAGGCATGCAGCTGCTGCTGGACGCGGTTGTGGACTACCTGCCCGCTCCGCACGAAGTCAATCCGCAGCCCCTGACCGACGAAGAAGGCAACCCCACCGGCAAGTACGCCATCGTGTCTGCCGACGAGCCCTTCCGCGCGCTGGCGTTCAAGATCATGGAAGACCGCTTCGGCGCTCTGACCTTCGTTCGTATTTACTCTGGTAAATTGAACAAGGGCGACACCATCCTTAACTCGTTCACCGGTAAAACCGAACGTGTTGGCCGCATGGTGGAAATGCAGGCGGATGAACGCAACGAACTGACCCACGCCCAAGCCGGCGACATCATCGCCATCGTGGGCCTGAAAAACGTTCAGACGGGCCATACCCTCTGCGCGCCCACTGCTCCCTGTACGCTGGAAGCGATGGTATTCCCCGATCCTGTAATCTCGATCTCGGTAGAGCCGAAAGACAAAGGGTCCATGGAGAAACTGGGCATCGCCATCGGCAAAATGGTGGCCGAAGATCCCAGCTTCCGAGTGGAAACCGACGTCGAGTCCGGCGAAACCATTCTGAAGGGAATGGGTGAATTGCACCTGGACATCAAGGTAGACATCCTCAAGCGCACCTACGGCGTTGAACTGATCGTCGGACAGCCTCAGGTTGCCTACCGCGAGACCATCACCCAGCAGATCGAAGACAGCTACACCCACAAGAAGCAATCTGGTGGTTCTGGTCAGTACGGTAAGATCGACTACCGAATCAAGCCCGGCGAAGCCAACAGCGGCTTCAAGTTCACCTCAACAGTAGTGGGTGGTAACGTTCCGAAGGAATTCTTCCCGGCCATCGAGAAAGGCTTCCGCAACATGATGGACACCGGCCCCCTGGCTGGCTTCCCCGTGCTGGACGTAGAAGTAGAGCTGTTCGACGGTGCCTACCACGCGGTTGACTCCTCGGCGATTGCGTTCGAGATCGCCGCCAAAGGCGCGTTCCGTCAGTCCATGCCGAAGGCCGGCCCGCAAATGCTCGAGCCCGTCATGCGAGTGGATGTGTACGCACCCGAAGATCACGTCGGCGACGTGATCGGTGACCTCAACCGTCGCCGCGGCATGATCACCGACCAAGAACCGACCGCTACTGGCATCCACGTGAAAGCCAACGTGCCGCTGTCTGAAATGTTCGGCTACATCAGCACCCTGCGCACCATGACCTCTGGCCGCGGCCAGTTCTCCATGGAGTTCGCGCACTACGCCCCGTGCCCGACCAATGTGTCTGATGCGATCATTGCGAAGGTGAAAGAGCGTAAGGCTGCTGCTGCGAAGTAAGTAGTTCCAGCGCTATGAAAAAAGCCCCGCCGGTGGAAGCCGGCGGGGCTTTTTTTTTATGTTGTGGCTAGTCCACCAACGAGTCCCAAGTTGGGAACCTTAGGTCCCAGTTTGGGAGTCTCGATGCGCCATCATGATGGCTTTCGAAGACATGCTCTCGCCGGAACCGCGACAACCGAAGGTTAAGGGATAGAGATATCTAGCTTCCGGAACTCCGGTCTCGCTGCATCGAGGAGCTTGCCAAGCGTGGTAATGAGCCAGTCATTGCAAACTGGCCAATTCGATTCATCGAAAGCACTGATCTTGTTGCGAGACGATAATTTGCGGGCCTTTCCTCTTACGTCGATATCTTCCAGATCCATACCGAAGCCTTCTCGCAACTGCGCCAGATCAAGCCTGTTATAAACAGAAAGACCCGACTTCCCCCTGAACACAAGGCGAACTTCCAACTCGTGCTGTTTGAACTCCAAAACCACAAATAGCCCACGCCCCGGAAGAGGCTGACGTAAATTACGGGTGGTGGCGGGAACTGCGTCAGAAAACACGCGTATGCCGCTTTCCTGTAACTGCGGTAGAAACTGCTCCCAAAATGCGCGGCGGACATGAAGCCTCTTCGGCGATTCAGTTTTGTCCACCCGCTCCTGCTCTTCCTTTTCATTGATGCTGATCATGTACTCCTCGGCTTCTTTCACCGGAATAATCTGGTCAAGCGACAAGAAAAGCGATTCTCCAAGTGCATGAGCAGTCGCGCGAATACACCGAATATCGATGCGATGGCTACGAAGCCAGAGCGCCGTCGATGTGACTTCCTTGCGGAAGTTTGCCGCCACAAAGATGATCCGCTGGCCTTGCCCACTATTGAGTATCAGCTCCTGAAACTCAGCTTCACCGTAGAATTCTACAATTTTGTTCTCGGCACTTTCGCTCACTCCTTGCTTATCCAAGTAGCTCTGATATATATCCGCGATTTGGCGTTTACTCAGACTGGAACAATAGGAAGCATATTTCAGTGCCTGCCAGACGACATCCCGCCCTGAGTCGTCGAGCTTGTTTTCGATGACCACGAGGTTGCCCGACTTGTCCAAGGCCAACAAATCCAGCCGCTCCCGGGTGTCCGTGAATCCGTCGAACTCTTTCTGGATGATAAGTAGATCTTCGCCGAGTGCCTGCGGGTTAGCCGCCAACCATTCCTGCAGGTGCTCTCGCTCACGAAAACCAAGTTCGGAAAAGTCCTTTCTCTGCAAAGCCTGAATGGTATTGTGGCCAGTGTCGATTTGGTACATCGGTCTATCCCCCTACAATGATGGGTGTCTTGCCGAATATCACATGCGACTATACTTCGATTCGTTATCGGCAATGTTCAGCTTGCAACTTCTAGAGTTCACGACGACGAACTCAGCTTTGAAACTCACTCCTCAAACTACGCAGATCCCGTGGCGCCACGCCCAGGTCGCGCCAGTTTTCCGGGTGGCAGGTGAAGAGCAGGATCTGATGCCGCTGTGCCGCATCGAAGAGGATGCGTTTCATTTGGCCGAGGCGTTCCGTGTCGCTGTGCACCAGGCTGTCGTCCAGAATGATCAGCGTGGGCCGCCCGGCTTCTTTCAGCAGGTCCGCGTAGGCGAGCCGGCTCAGGAGAGCCACCTGTTCGCGGGCGCCGAAGCTGAGTTCCTCCATGTGCCCCAATTCGCCCTCCCGTTCAAAGGCCCCTGGTTTCAGATTCTCGTCCACGTCCAGCCGGGCTTTGGGGAAGAGCAAGGCCAGATAGCGGTCCAGATGTTTTTGCAAAGGGGCCTGCAGGCGACGAGTGAGCGCCTGCCGCTTGTCTTGTAGCAGATCCAGCAACAGGTCCAGCGCCTGGGCGCGGCGGTGCAGCTCTTGGTAGCGGCGGCTGGCGTGCTCCAGTTCGGCGGCCACTTCGTTGCACTTTTCCTCCAGGCCTTCGGCGCCCTGAACTTCCAGGCGGCTTTGCAGGGCTTGCAGTTCCAGCGCACGTTGCCGGCGGGCCTCTTCCGCCTGTTGCGCGCTGGCGCTGAGGCGCTGCATGTCCTGTTGCAGAAAGTCCGGCTGGGCCTGGTCGATCTCCGCCTGGCGTTCACGCAGAGAAGATGCGAGCGCGCTTTGTTGCTGCTGAACGTTTCGTATTTGCTGCGCAAGTTTTTCAGCGGCTTCCTCGCGTTCCGGCGCCCTGATCTCGTCATCAAGCGCCTGCCATTCCTTCCTGGCACTCTCCTGCCGTTGCTGGGCCATCGCCAACTGCGTTCGGTGCTCGCGAAGGGTCGTTTCCGCACTCTGAAGCGCTTTTTCCGCGGCTTGCAACGCGGCTTCGGCCTCGCGCAGCGGCAGGGTCTTTCCCTCAGTCGACGGCAGCGAATCGAGTTCGCTGCGGCAATCGTCCCTTTGTTTTCGAACGTCGGCTTCTTCGTTGCACAGCGCCTCCAATCCCTTCGGCGCCGCGGACTCGAGCAAGGCTTCCAGTCGGCGAAGGTTTTCGAGACTTTTGCTATGGGACTGTGCCCGGGCTTCGGCCTCTTCCAGCGAGGTAACGTGCAGCTTTCCGAGCTGTGCGGCTTCATCCTGCTGCAGGCGCTCGAGCTGCCTGCGCAATTTGCTCACATCCTCGCCGCCCGGCGCGATGCTCAGCTTGCCGATGCCGGGGATATGCAGCTCGCTTTCTTCCAGCAGCTGTTCTTCGCCGCTGCCCTCAAGGGATTTGCCCTTGAGTGAAAGACTTCTGCCCGCTTCCAATTCATAACGCAGGCGCGTGGCCACGACCTGCAGGCGGATTCGGGTTTCGTCCAGTTCGCGGCAGGTTTTGCGCAGCGCCGCGAGCGCCTTCTCGTCTATCGTGTTGTCACGGAGCTCTGCGCGTGCCGACTTGAGATCATTTTGGTAGCCCCGAACCTTGCCGATGCTTTCGGCGAGCGTGTCGAGCCGCGCTTGCAGACGATGGACATCCTGCGCCAGTTTTTCCCGCTGGCTTTGTGCCCGCGCCTGCTTTACGACGCTTTCTGCTGCGCTGTAAGCCTGTTGGGCTTCGCGTTCTTTCTGCTCCAGCTGCGGGGACTGTGCCTGCAGCTCTGCATGTGCCTTGCAGGCGCTTTCATGTTCCTTTTCCCGCTTCTGAAGGCGCGCGGCCTGCTCGGACATTTCCTCACGGCGTTGCTCCAGCAAGCCCAGTGTTTGCTGACAGCTTTCCAGTGCCTGCTGTTCGCGGGCCTGCTCCTGTTGCCGCTGCTGGACATGTCGGAAACGCTCCTCCGCTTGGCGGTGTTGTTGCCATAGCACGTGCCAGGGTTTGTTGGCTTCGTCCTGCTGATGATCGCGCCGCAACTCTCCGAGTCGGTCAACATCCGCCTGGTAGGTGGCGATACGCTCCTGCAACGTGCTTAACTGCGCCTCCAGTTCCTGCCGCTGCTTGGCTATCCGATCGTATTCCCCCCGGGGCTTGCCGGTACCGGTGAGCAACTCGCCGCGCTGGGCGCTCACCTGATTGATGATGTCATCGCCGCCGGTGCTGGCCACTTCGCCCAGCAAACTGTTGAGGGCGGACTTCAAATGATCGCCCGCGTGTTCGACGGACTGCTGCAACTCCTGGCCGGTGCCCTGCTCCACCCACAACAGACCGGGAATACCCCAGTGCCTGTCCTGGCTGGCGCCGCGCTGGGGTTGTTCGTAACCCAGCAGATCCGTGAGCTTTGCTTCCGCCTCCTCGCCGCTGAAGCGCTGAGTGCCGACTTGCAGATCGCAGCGTTTGCGTTGCAGAAAACTTTTGGTGAGCCGCCACTCCTTTCCGCCCGCTTCGAATTCGAGATCAATGGTGGGCGCCGCCGCGGAATCGCCCCAGGGACGCAAATCGTCCACCGTTCCGGAACGATGGCGCTCGAAAAAAGCCGCGCGGATGGCCCGCACCAGCGTGCTTTTGCCGGATTCATTGGGGCCGTGGATCAGGTTGATACCCGGCGTGAGTGCCACCAGCTCGAAGGGCTCGCGGAACTGGCGAAATTGCTGAATGGCGAGGCGTTTCAGCTGCATGATCAATCCTCCGCCGTTTTGCTGGGTTCAGGGCTCGCCTGCTCGCGCGACGATGATGCTTCGGACGAGCTATCTGCCCGCCGCTCGCGCAGCAAGCCGGCCAGAATAGCGAGGGCCTCCCGCGCGGGAGAATCCTCGGCCTCCTGAGGCATCGCGCGCAGCTCCTGGATTACCTCAGCCAAATAGCCATCGGCTTGCAGTGAGGCGATATCGTCTTCCGTTGGCTGCAGGCGCAACTGGCTGCGCTTGCAGCGCAAGCTGCGGTGGCGGGCCTCCGCCTCCGAAAGTGCCTGCTCGAGTTTTGCTTCACCGGCCAGAGTGATCTCGCCCTCCAGCCGAATATCCAGCACTGCGTTGGGCGGGACCGTGGCCAGGGTTTCCACAAAGGCATCCAGGTCGCTTTCTACGGTCAGGGTTTCGTGCAGTTGCTGCCACTCGTGCTGGCCCGTGCGGTGCGCCGTTACGGCGGGTTCCGCGCCGGCTGCGGGAATATCCACCACCAGCACATAGCCCGCGTCGTTATTGCGAAAGCGCTCCGGTTCCGGCGTGCCGCTGTACCAGGTGCGGGAGTCGATCTGCCTGGCTCCGTGCCAGTCCCCCAGAGCCAGATAGTCAAGCCGGGCGCGTTCCGCCCGATCCGCGGCGATGGGATTGGCCGAATCGATGTCTTCCGCCAGAACCCCCTGCACGCAACCATGGGCCAGACCAAGGCGCAGCAGGCCGGGCGAGGTTTCCAGCTGGTCGAAGGCAGCGGTCAGATCGTCGTAGGTGTGGCGCTGGGTCAAGGGGGCCGCCAGCACGGCCACGCCCTGGTCCGGCAGTTCCAGGACGCCGGGCTCCAAAGCCAGGTGCACGTTGTCGGGCACCGCCTTCAAGCGGCGCGCCCGCGTCCACACGCTTTCCGCCAGGGCCGCATCGTGGTTGCCCGGTAGCAGCACCCAGGGACCGGAGAAAGCCGCCATGGCGTTGAAGGTGCGGCGAATCGTGCGATCCGAGACCGTCTGCGCATCGAATACATCGCCCGCCACCAGCACCAGGTCACAGCCCTCTTCTGTGGCGAGGCTGGTCAGGCGCTCCACAGCGGCAAAGCGTGCTTCCGACAGGGCCGCGGCATCCTCCGCCTCCAGACGGTTGTAGGTGCGGCCTATCTGCCAATCGGCGGTGTGGAGGAATCTGGGCATTTCATTACTCGTTTGGCGGTGTGTGTGCTTTGCGCTGTCATTATAGTCGCTCGTACCGCCCCGGCTGGTGTATGCGTCGAAGCCGCACTTTGAGTGGTGCAACATTTGAATGGTCCAATAGTTGCTCCCCTCTAAGCCATCTATTGTGTGGCTGAAAGCGAACGTGGAGAGACGAATATGGATTTCCAAGCCAGAGAGCATCTGCCCAAGCACTCCGGCAGTTCTTCCCTGAGCCGCAGTCTGATTGTGGGCGGGCTGGTGGCGGCCGCTACCGTTGCTACACGAACTGCTGCGGAACGCTCCTGGAGTGCGGTATACAAAAGACCGCCGCCGAATAAACGTGCAGAAGACGATGCCGATCTAAAAGACGCGGTACTGTGGGCGGTTCTTATTGGAGCCACAACAGGCCTGGTGCGCCTGGGTGTGCGCCGGGCGGCACGCGCGAGACTCAAGAAGCGTTGACCACTTTGGCCCGAAGCTTCCCGACCGATTCAAAAATGCCGACCAGAAGACCGCCGTAGACAATGCCGACGATGGCGTTCGCCAGGATATCGAAGATCCACCCCGGCAACTGGTTGATAAAGGCCAAGTGTGCGACGGATTCGGTCAAGTGGTGCACCCAGGGGAAGCCATGAATCAGAATCCCACCACCCACCAGAAACATCGCGGCAGTGCCGACGATTGAAAGGGTTCTCATCAAAATCGGACAAAAGCGAAGAATACCGCGGCCGATCATTACCACACCGCTTCGGGCGCTCTTCAGCAAGTGCAGCCCGACATCATCGAGCTTGACGATAGCAGCAACCACGCCGTAGACAATCACCGTTATTCCCAAGGCCAACAGCGACACCACAAGAATCTGCTCGGTCATGCTTGCGGCTTGAACCGTCCCCAGAACAATCACAACGATCTCTGCCGACAGGATAAAGTCTGTGCGGATAGCCCCAGCGATCTTCTTCTTTTCCAAGGCGACCATATCGGCTGCCGGGTTCAGCACTTCCTTGGTTACGTGATGGTCTTCTGGATCATTGCGATGGGCTATGTGATGAAAAACCTTCTCAAAGCCCTCGAAACACAGATATGAGCCACCGATCACCAACAGCGGCGTAATGAGCCACGGAACAAATGCACTCAAAAGGAGCGCCACAGGAACGATAATAAACTTGTTCTTTATCGATCCTTTGGCCACCGCCCAGACGACCGGCAGCTCACGTTCTGCGCGCACACCGGATACCTGCTCGGCATTCAGGGCCAAATCATCGCCAAGAACCCCCGCGGTCTTGCCCGCGGCAACTTTGCTCATCGAAGCGATGTCGTCGAGGAGAGTTGTTATGTCGTCAATTAACGCGAGCAGGCCAGCGCCAGCCATAGGGGGTCCTTCGATCTAATCTTTTGTCCAATGTTAACCGGAAGCTTTCACAAAGCCTTCGATAGCACCCCTACCGACTGCTAGTAATTCTGCTTGTTGCGGCCGCTACGTCTATGTCCACATGCCCATTCCCTGGAATGAGCTAGCCGCCAATCCCACGCCATTCTTTCAGAAGTTCGCTGTTCGTTGGATACTTCTCAAGCAAGTTGACCAGCTTTTTAGCACCTTCAATCGGCTTGAGGCCGGTCAGCGCCCTGCGCAACGCTCTTATGCTGCCCAGCTCTTGCGGGTCCAGCAGCAATTCTTCGCGGCGCGTGCTGCTTTTCGCTATGTCCAACGCGGGAAAAATTCGCTGATTGGCAACATCTCTTGATAAAACCAGTTCCATATTCCCGGTGCCCTTGAATTCCTCAAAGATCACCTGATCCATGCGGCTGCCGGTATCGACCAACACAGTGGCCAGAATGGTGAGTGAGCCATCATTCTCAATCTTTCGCGCAGCGCCAAACAACTTCCGCGGAACCTCCATCGCCCGAGCATCAACCCCGCCCGACATCGTACGACCGCTGCTCTTTCGCTCCGCATTATGCACACGCGAAAGCCTCGTGAGCGAATCAATCACAATCATCACATTATGACCCTCGCCCGCCTGTCGCTGGGCAGTGCGGAGAAGCTCATCGGCAACGCGAACGTGATGCGCATAGCTTTCATCCGAGGAGGAAGCGTGCACCTCTGCCGGGACGCTGCGCTTGAAATCAGTGACCTCTTCGGGTCGCTCATCGATCAGCAAGGCATAAAGCTTGATCTCGGGGTAGGCCTTCCCCACCGCCTGGCAGATATGCTTCAAGATCGTCGACTTGCCAGATCCTGGGGGAGCAACGATCAAGCCTCGCTGCCCCATGCCGATCGGGGTGATCAAGTCCATCGCGCGGACCGTGAGTTGGTCAGAACCCGACTCCAGGCGAATTCCAGGCGTGGGATTGATGGCCACACCGTTCATGAAACGTTTTTGTGGGTCGCTCTCAAACACAGCTGCTGCTTCATCAGCTGGTTTGGCGTCCTTATTCCTTTTCTGTTTTAGACCTAATGTTTTTCTCGTCATGATGCTTGTCTATAGCTCTTTCAGATCGTTTTCGTTTTCGGCCGTTTGACCTGTCAATAGACCTTCGCATCAAACCCCAGTGCCCTTAATGCCTTACTGGTGCGCCCGTTCCTTGGCGGAGCGACATCAGGCCTGACCCAGCCTACCACCTCGGCCAGAGAGTTAAGGCCGTACCTAGCTATCTTGTATTCATCGTCTCTACCTGCATGGTACAACC
Organism: Proteobacteria bacterium 005FR1; assembly: GCA_026192395.1. GTDB lineage: Bacteria > Pseudomonadota > Gammaproteobacteria > Pseudomonadales > Cellvibrionaceae > WACF01. The sequence goes on along the minus strand of WACF01000001.1, from coordinate 279,341 downwards.
TCTCCCATAGCTCCGATTCGGCGCCTTCATACAAAACGTAATGCAGGAGTTTACGTACATCCCAACCCTTCTTATTGACCTGCGACATAACTAGTTCAGCGAAGGGACCAAATCGTTCTTCGCGATTTAGGTTGCTTACATCAGACCGCCCAAGAACCGACGCCGGTATCTTGATGACGTGATCGCCGGTCGCATGCGTACGCCTACAGACCTCCTCGAATTCATCCACGGACAGTGTGAGGACCTTGTTCTTGTCTAGAAGTCTTTGCAAGACCGGCGCACTCTCGTAGAGCATCACATCTTCTCTGTAGGGTGCCTTCAGTTCGTTCTTCCACCATTCGAGCTGCGAAAACATCTCTGAGTTTGGATCGGCTCGATGAAGGACGTGAAGTTCTTCGTATGGTTTCAACAGCCCCTCACCCACTCTAGTGTAATAGTACGCATGAAGGAATTGATCCACTTGCCATCCCGTTGGGATCGAACTATCTATCCACCTTGGTCGGTAATCCGGCATCTGACTTTCGATGTACTTTAGCGTCCCTAGCGTATTCAGCCACTCTTCTCGGAACCTTCTCTTGCGCTTTTCCAATGCCGTATTCTTTACTACAAACGTTGGTCCGTGCCACCTCGGGTGTCGTCGTGCCTTTCCTGCCCTATCGAAGATGTTGTTGTTTAACCTCGCCAACTCCTCCATTTCTTCGACGTAGTCTGGTGAAATTGGGATAGCTTCTGCTAGATCACCTAAATACTCAAAAAACTCCTCTAATTGCGTATCCATCCCACTCGCAAGCAGATCATCAGTAGACAGGAACACCCCGGCTTCGATATTTGTGAGCCAGCCGCGATCCGTATGGTTTGCAGATCCGATATACGCGCCGTACCCTTTCCACCAAATCACTTTTGAGTGAAAGCAGTCAGGAATGAAATTCGTAAATACGTTATGTCGTTGATGCTTCAACAGTCGTTTTAGCAAAGGAATAGCAACGGGCACCTTCTCATCGTATCTCATCCAAAGATCTAGCCGAAGCCTGCTCCCAACACAATGACCCAACAGGTCCTTGGTCTCGTCCGCCCCATTTTCGCCGTAGGCGATAGCCGCCATCACTGAGTCCACCTCCTGCCCACCTGCAATATCGGGCAGGATATCCCTAAGGTGTACTCCATTTATCCGGTTGGCGATAAGTTTCATAATGGGCACACCATTCGTAGTCCAGTCAGCGTCAGCAGCCGTTTCCGCTGCATACTATATATTCAAGCTGTCCACTGGCAGGGATTCATAGCCATCGATCTGCCACGAAGTGTCATCGTCATCCGGGTGCCATTGTCGAAGGTGAGAGAAAGGCATTCCTTCAACGCGAGGTGGCACCTCTTCGTGAACAACCGCTTTCATTACCTTGGAGGAGAAGGCATCGCACTTCCTGATTAACTTGTTCGGTAGATCTCTAGCGGAGTCCGAACTGGCGTAAAATAGCGTAAACCGTTCGGGCAAATAATATTCGCCGTAGATCGGAGCCCGTTTAGCATTGAAATCTGGATGCCGATTAACGTTGCAATCTGTGAGAATTCCGACCTTCTCGACCTGGTAGATCTCGTGGGCAGATCCGGTTTCGATCGATTCCGCCAACGCCTTCCAGAAATACTGTTCTTCATTACCTTCCAGGTTCCAAAACTCCCAGGCACCAACCAACGAGTACTTCAGAAAAACCGTATTGGCCTCTACCTTCTCAGTGACACAATGAATCAAACTGGAAATTGAAACCTTGTTCCCGCCTACGAAATCGCGCTTCGTATTGGTATCGACGATCAAAATCGTCGGAAATTCCGCCAAAGCGGAGTTGGGGTCGAGGGTTAAGGGAGAGTCTGACGAAGATGTGACCGAAAGAATTTTTTTCCTGTCACTATCCGCATTTCTGTAAGCAACCCTATTACAGCCAACAAGGGGGAACAGACGGCCCTTTTTCACCCCGCTCATTACTCCGTGCTGGGAGATAGCAACGCCGTCAAATCTTTCGTTTTCACCGTCAAGATCGATTTCGATTGCCAGACGTGGCTTGTTCTTGCAGCAGTTCTTGAAGAGCCTTCCGCTGCCGCAGCTACATCTCCCACTACCTTCCATACGCACTCCTGTCTTGCTCGAAAATTCTCCCATCGGATTTCAGCTGCTCCAGTACGCGCTCAGAGCTTCAGCCTGTTTCAGACACAGCTCAACGGCGTCGTCCGCCCCATCGGGCGGGTACTTCCATTTCCGCAACGCTCGTCGCACCAGATTCCTAAGCTTTGCCCGTACACTATCGCGCACTTGCCAGTCGACCGTCGTGGACTTTCGCAGCTGTTGGGTCACGTACTTAGCTAGCTCGCGCAGATTGTCATCACCGAGTTCGCGCACCGCAGACTCGTTTTGGACAAGCGCTCGATAAAAGGCGATCTCTTCAGGGCTCAAACCGGACTTCGCCGCCAGTTCAGCATCCACTTCCATTTGCTTGGCCATCTGAATCAGCTCTTCGATGACCTGAGCGGTTTCGATGGCACGGTTGTGGTACTTTCGCAAAGTCTCGAGTAGACGCTCGGAGTACTTCTTTTCCGACACTACATCAGTCCTCAACCGAGCCTTGATCTCGTCCTTCAGCAGCTTTTCCAGCAGTTCCACTGCTAGGTTGCGTTCGGGCAAATTCTTGACGTCGTCGAGGAATTCGTCGGAGAGCAAACCAATGTTGGGTTTGTCCAGTCCCACCAGCTCGAAAACGTCGGCTACGCCCCCTGCCACGATGGCGTTGTCGATTATCTGCCTGAGGGCCGAGTTTTTCTCCTCGTCGGCACGACGCTTGTCGACGCTGGTATATTTTGTAATCGCCGCCTTGACCGCCGAGAGAAAGGCGATCTCTTTTTTTAACGGCTCCACTTCGTCCAGCGTTGCGCAGAGGGTGAATGCTTTGTTTATGGCCGCCACCACGTCTAGGAAGCGCTTTTTGCCATCTAGCTCGCCGCTGGCGTTGGGCAAGGACAGGATGTGGTTGATTGCGCCGGGCAGTAACTGGAGTGCCTCGGTGTCGAAGCCGCTGTAGTCGAAGATGCGACCTTCGGTGTTGGGGGAAGCGAACATGCCCCGCACCACATCCAGCTTTTCCAGAAGAATGGCCAGGGCTTCGTGGTTGTCCAAGGTCGGTGCGCCCTTGCCCTTGGCGTCCGTATAGGTTTTCAGGGCGTATTTCAACTCGTTGGCGATCCCTATGTAGTCCACCACCAGGCCGCCGGGTTTATCTCTGAACACCCGGTTGACCCGGGCGATAGCCTGCATCAGGTTATGGCCTTTCATCGGCTTGTCGATATACATCGTGTGGCAGGTAGGCGCATCAAAGCCGGTAAGCCACATATCACGCACGATGACCAGCTGCAGAGGATCGTTTTCATTCTTGAAGCGTTTCTCGAAGAGCTTTTTGGTTTCCTTGTTGTAGATGTGCGGCTGCAATTTGGCCCGGTCCGAGGCTGAACCGGTCATCACGATTTTGATCGCCCCTTTGGCGGGATCGGGATCATGCCACTCGGGACGGATCGCACAGATCGCCTCGTACATGTCCACGCAAATCTCTCGGCTCATGCAGACGACCATGCCCTTCCCGGGCAGCGTAGCGGTGCGCTCCTCGAAGTGGGCGACCAGGTCTACTGCTACTTGCCTGACGCGGGGTTCACTCCCTACCAGCTTTTCCAGCGCCGCCCAGCGGGATTTGGACTGTTCGCGGATCGCGATATCCTCCTCATCCTCGAAGACTTCATCCACCTCCTCGTTTAGCACCTCGATCCGTGCCTGTTCGATATCGAGCTTAGCCAAACGCGATTCGTAGTAGATAGGCACGGTCGCGCCGTCATTCACCGCATCTTGAATGTCGTAGATGGATACGTAATCACCGAATACCGCGCGGGTGTCCTTGTCTTCGGCTGAAATGGGCGTGCCTGTAAAGCCGATGAAGGACGCATTGGGCAGCGCATCGCGCATATGCTTGGAGTAGCCGAAACTATATTGGCCTGTCTGGGTATTGAACTTAGCTTTATCGCCGTACTGGCTGCGGTGGGCCTCATCGCTAATCACCACGATGTTGTTACGCTGGCTCAATATCGGGTGGGCAGTTTCGTTCCCCAAAAGGGTGAACTTCTGCACTGTTGAAAAGACAATGCCTCCCGCTTGCCGGTCCGCCAACATCTCCCTCAATTCGTCGCGGCTACCAGCCTGGACCGGAGTTTGTTTTAGGGTCTCCGCCGCCATCAAGAACGTGTTATACAGCTGGCCGTCAAGATCATTGCGATCGGTGACCGCCACGATAGTGGGATTCTGCATCTCCGGCTGCGCCAGCAGCTTCGCTGCATAACAGACCATAGATATTGACTTGCCCGAACCTTGGGTGTGCCACACTACCCCTGCCTTGCCCGAGCCGGGCGTCACGCGATCCGCGTAATCGGCACGTTTCGTCTGCAGGTTTTCCTTTCGCCGCTGCGCCGCTGTGACAGTAGCCTTGACCGCCTCTCGCACCGCATGAAACTGGTGGTACCCGGCCATCTTCTTAATCAAGGTATCGTCGTTCTGCTCGAATATCACAAAGTAGTGGAGATAATCGAGAAACAGGTCTGGCTTGAAAAAGCCCTTTACCATCGTCTCCAAGTGATACTCGTAACCAGGTCGATCGTGCTCGCTATTGACCACCCGCCACGGCATGAAACGCTCTTGATTGGCGGTCAGCGAGCCCACCCTGGCGGTGAGCCCATCGCTGACCACCAGCGCCTCATTGAAGATAAACAGCTCGGGTATTTCTTCCTTATAGGTCTGCAACTGCTGATAGGCGGACCAGATGTCGGTGCTGGTATTGGCGGGGTTCTTGAGCTCGATCACCGCCAACGGCAAGCCGTTGATAAACACCACCAAGTCTGGGCGGCGATTGCCCTTGGTGCCGATGATGGTGAACTGACTGACTACCAGGAACTGATTATTGTCCGTGCTGGCGAAATCCATCAGCTTGACATAGTCCGTCTTGTTCTCGCCCGCTTCCTTGTACTCGACTTTGACGCCCTCCAACAACCGCTGGTGAAAGGCTTTGTTGTTCTTGATCAGAATAGGGGTTTCGGCGATGGCAAGCTGGGTGACGACCTGCTCCAGGCTGTCGTTGGGGACATGGGGATTGAGGTGCTTTAGGCAGTCCAGCAGGCGATCACGGAGGATCACTTGGCGGTAGTCGGTGCGCTCCGGGGTGTGGCCGTCCGGGGCGATATCGTAGCCGCTGATGTGGTCGTAGCCTGTGGCCTGAAACCACTCCAGGGATAGTTGCTCTAATTGATCTTCGGTAATCATAGCTGTATATCTCCGTCTACCAACGCCAATAACAGCGCTTCTATCGCCTCATCATGGTCGACGCCCTCATACCAAATCGGAAAAATATTGGCGGACACCAATTGCTCTCTCCTCGAAATTCTATCTTCACCCTCTTGCAGAGAAACAAAGGCATAATGCTGAGGTAGGCTTTCATGACCAAACTCATTGACATATTCAGACATAGATTGAATAGTCCTATCAGTGGCCAAGCTACACCCCATAAAAAGCATAGATTTTGAAAAGAAAGCATTGGCAACGAGGTTTCTCAATACTTTTCTATCTTGATAAGCAGATTCGTATTCATTTAAGGTAATAACCCTATCCCTTTGTCTATTTGCGTTCCCGTGCAACTTCAACAAATACGGTCTCCCAGTAGCTGCAAGTCGAGGAAATTCGGAGCCAGTTACGCCAAATAATACTTCTTCAAACTTGTTTTTCTCGGTGTCATAGATTCCCTCTAGGAGTGTATCGAAATTTGTGGTAATGACGCCGGATCGAAATATTCTGGGAAGGTAGTTAATAGGCCCCTTTGGTTCTCTTCTTCTGTCGAAGGTGTTTCGGAGATGTTCATTGAATGCGGGGGCACCCATGTCATCAAATAGCGTTTGTGCAGCTTCTTCAAAACGACCACTGTTCAACAGTCTTTCCAGCTCATCGGGCGAAACTCTGGTTTGAGAGCACAACACTCTAAGATAATTCGACCAACCTGGATATTCGCTGGGAATAGACATTCCTGCACCGACGAAAGGAATAACGGAATTTTCGCCGCACGTCTCCTTGAGGCGATCAAACCTGTCTCGATTGTCATAACCTTCCAAAATTTCTTCGGCTATTTGAAGAAGTGATTCTTTTCTTTCATCAAACCACTCGTTCATTATCTCGTCAGCGGCGTCTCCACCTAATGATTCCAAAAACTCAGACGGTGACCAGTGCATTTCCCGGATATGAATACGCCCTTCTCTAACATAGGTATTTGCCTCCGACTGCAGATCCGAATAGAATTTCTCCTTGAGGTAATCCATCGTTAGATTTCCTCTTTTCGGCTCGGAAGATTGCCGCTCATCAGCTCCGGCAACAAGGAGTCTCTCATGAATGAGAGGCTTCGAATTTCAGAGAGTTGATTTCTTATAAGTAAAAATATTGGCCGCATCACAGACTCAAACGATCTAAGAATATCGACAGATGGAAGCATTATCGGCATATTTTTGATCGTTTTCGAGTTGACCGCCGTTGCAATAGATGACGTGCTTCCCAGAGCTGCGTAATCAAAGTTTTTGAGGTAGAGGTACAGGTACTCAGAAGAAATCGCCGACTTCTCAGTTAACCTAAAATGAGCAATCGCTTCATTGGATACAACCTCTCCATCGCTGATGGATACCCTTCCTATGGTCAACTTGAAGCTAAGTAGTACTGTTTTATCGGGAATGCGTCTTATTTTAAATTTATTGACTGCCTCTTCCGTCAGGTACTCACTAGTAGCTTTAATAAAGGCTCCACTGGTCCCTAAGTCCTTTATTGATACCCAAGGAACGCCCGATGAGTTTCCACTAAACCACAGGGGCTCTTTTCTGGGTGGAGTTTTTCCTATAGCCACGTCAGCAACTTCTATGGCTTTTCGATAACACCACCCTTCTGGAATCTCCCCCCACACCGATTCCACCAACGCATCGGGAAACAGGTCAGCGATCGCTTTGAGTTGTTGCTGTTGATCTGGGCTGAGCTGGTCGAGTTCTGCTTCCGACTTGCCGCTAATGGCGGCCATGGCGGCGCGGGTCATGGCCTGTTCTAAGGTGGAGGCAGGGCGTGGGGTGTCGAACTGGTCGGCGTAGCACGTGGGGGAGCTGGTTCCCACGCACTCGTTCGCCGCCCGCCAGCGCTCGCGAGCGGCGATTTTGGCGCGGGTGGGCTCGAAATCGACAAACCAGCATTTGAAAATTGTCTGGGCAATTTGCTCCAAGGTTTGATTTAGTTGCGTGTTGACGACTGTTTTTCTATCGAATGCCCAAAGCTTTTCTGCCAGATTTCGTTGATAACCTGGATTGGTGGGCACATAAATTTTTGCTTTGTGTAGATGGTTTCGATTTATACCCGGCACTGCAGCTTTATCACTATAATCAGAGAATCTAAGGGTTTTTAGAAGAAAATAAACGAATAATGGGTCATTATTCCTAAAGTCCTTAACATATAGAGTTGTATTAAGAGGCCAAAAATCATTTTCAGTGTAGAAAACCTCTCCTATGGTTCCATATCGCCCAGTTACAACACCAGGCCCTTTAACTTTTGGCTCATCATGGAAACCTGATTCACCGGAAGAAGAGATTATAGGAACATTGCCATCTGCTCTGTTCTTTTTAGGGAGGTCGTAGCCACGTTTCAGCTCAACGAAGTCACCTAATTCCATTTCAGCCCACTCAGGCTTCATAACCCAACCCCACCAGATTTTTTTTTATCTCTGCCTCCAACCGATCCGACTCCTCAAACTGCTCCCTTAATTGAGCCGTCAACCGCGCCATCTTCTCCGCAAAGGGTTCACCATCGTCTTCCTCCTCGGCCGCTCCCACGTAGCGTCCAGGCGTCAGCACATGATCGTGCTTTTCAATCTCGTCGAGCGGTGCGCTCCTGCAAAACCCAGGCTGGTCCTCGTAACCGTCACCGGTCTGCCAGGCGTGGAAGGTGTCGGTGACTTTGGCCAGGTCTTCTTTGGTGAAGTCACGCAGCACCCGATCCTTCATGTAACCCAGATTACGGGCATCGATAAGCAGCACTTCGCCTTTCCTGTCGCGCAGCTTGCGGCCGGCGGCGGAGGTCCGCTCACCCTTGTTTTTGGCGAGAAACCAGATACAGGCGGGGATCTGGGTGTTAGTAAACAGTTGCCCGGGCAAGGCCACCATGCATTCGACCCGGTCTTCCTCCACCAGGCGCTTGCGGATTGCGCCCTCGTTATTGGTGTTGGAGCTCATGGAACCGTTGGCCAGCAGCAGGCCCAGGCTGCCGTTGGGGGCTAGGTGGTAGTACATATGCTGCAGCCAAGCGAAGTTGGCGTTGCCGGACGGCGGCTTGCCGAACTGCCAGCGGGGGTCGTTGTCGTTCACCCCGCTGTCCCATTCCTTCATATTGAAAGGTGGATTGGCCATGACAAAGTCAGCGCGCAAGTCCGGATGCTGGTCGCTGGTGAAGGTGTTGGCGGGCTCCTTGCCGAAGTTGAAGTCGATGCCGCGAATGGCCATGTTCATGGCCGCCAGTTGCCAAGTGGTGTGGTTGTATTCCTGACCATAGATGGAGACTTCGCCGATTCGGCCCTGGTGCTCGCTGATAAAATGCTCGGACTGAACAAAGAAACCACCGGAACCCATGGCCGGGTCGTAGACGCGGCCCTTGAAGGGTTCCAGCATCTGCACGATCAGGCGGACAATGGATTTGGGGGTATAGAACTGACCGCCCTTCTTGCCCTCGGCCAGGGCAAACTGACCCAGAAAGTACTCGTAAACGTGCCCCAGAATGTCCTTGCTATCGAGGCTCTTGTGGCGAAAGGGAACGGTGGCGACCAGGTCGATCAGCTCTCCCAGCTTGCCCTGATCGATGCGCAATTGGGTGTACTGCTTATTAAGAACGCCCTTGAGTTTGGGGTTGTCGTTTTCGATCAGCTCCAGTGCGTAGTCGATCAGCATGCCCACGGAGCTGATTCGTCGGGCCTTACGTTTGTCCTCCGCTGAGTTTGGCGGAGCATCCAGCAACTCGCCGCCGGGGCCGAACCACAGCTCGCCACCCTGCACGGCTTTGTTGTTGTTCTGCAGGAACTCCCAGCGGGCGTTTTTCGGCACCCAAAATGTATTGGTTTCCAGGTAATAGTCGCGTACTTCCAGCTCGTCGGCGACTTCCTGTTGATACTCAGCACTCGATTCACCACCGAAGTCCGCGGGGTCGAGGAAGTATTCGTGATTCGGGTCGGAGAATTGCTGTTTCAATTCGTCCCGGCGCAGGTCAAAAGCGTCGGAAACGTATTTGAGAAACACCAGGCCCAGTACGGTATGTTTGTAGTTGGCCGCATCCAGGGTTGAGCGCAGCCTGTCGGCGGCGTTCCAGAGTTTCTTTTCCAAGTCGTTAAGAAATCGTACTTCTTCAGCTTCGGTCATGGCTAATCGCTATTAATGTCGGGTTTGTTGCAATGGAATGCTGTGAGTTACTTGGTGAATCGATTAATCTTCATTGAAATAATCAGAATCGATATCCTTCACGTGGAAGGTTTGTTTGATATTCACACCGATGTTGTGCTCGATCATCAGTTCCGCCAAGCGATGCCCGTCGATGAGCACGATGCTGATGCTCAATCCCTTGGCGGCTTCGAACGCGCCTTCGGAAAAATTCGATGTCGTGATGAAAACACCTTTGTGTGCGCCTTGCCGAGTGAGGGCTCCGATGAACTTATCGATTTCCGGCCGGTGAACCGTGTTTTCCCAACGTTTGGCTTGAAGGTAGATGGTGTCGAGACCAAGCTTGTCTTCGTTGATCGTCCCATCGATGCCGTCGTCGCCAGTAGCTTTGGTCGCTTTACCTGATTCCGCCCTCGCCCCGCCATAGCCCATCGCCAGCATTAAATCGACGACCAGCTTCTCAAAGAACCACGGGGAATTGGACTTGATGGTATCGAGCAGCTGAGCCGCGAGCGCCTGTTTGAGCTTAGTGGCCGCGAGTTCCATCTGTTCGTCTGGTGTCGCGACTTCGGATTCAGCGGAATCCACGCCCTCGGCGCTTCCACCCTTTCCTTTCGCGGGCGATGTGAATTCGATGAATTCGGGAAACTGCTTTAGGTAGGCGTTGCCAATGTACTCAGGGCACACGGCAAGTGCTTTTAGGCCTCGCTCTGTGATCTGGCAATGAGCCTTTTTGGGCAGCGTCAGCAGCCCGGCTTTATGCAGGTAGGTTCTTGCCCAACCGGCTCGGTTACGAAGGATTGTGGTTTTGCCGCTAGGAATACGTTCTTCCAGCTGCTCAGGCGTTAGCTGGAACGCCTTGACGAGCCCCTCCCGAAGCGAATCCATGCTCTTAACCTGACCATCTGCCAGTTGCGCAAGGAGGGGGCGCATGAGGGTTTGGTAGTCCGGGATGCTCTTGCTTTCAGATACTTCTTCCATTTACTGCCTTCCGAAGCGAGATCTGCTTATTTTATGATCTGTCGGTAAAGGCGCCCAGATTGCCTTCTGGCGCCAAAAACAACCATACTTATAAGGACATGGCTCAGCCGTGAAGCATAACCGGCTGTTGCTTTGTGCGCCAGTTTGCAGTTCGACTGGTTGGTTAAATTAGTTGTGAGAATTCACTAAAGAGGTCGAGCCACGTATTCCGCGGTCTGCAAACGGCAACACTCCTCGAGATGGCCCTGGAGAGTAAACAAGCGCGGCTGTGCGCCGAACCGGAAAACTCGATAGAGGTGATAACGGCCTGGATTCCGGCGAGAAAAATTCAGCTCGTTGGCCGTGACGAAGAACGGGGTGCTTTTGCCGTACTTGGTCGTTTCGGCCTCAATGAAGCGTTCGGCCCCGTTATCCTCAAATGACAGGATGTCAAAGCCCGCCGCCGGCCCCCGAGTTGCGGAGATTTGCTCTACTCGGTCGGCTAGTGATTCCCTACCGACATGGATCAGGCGAGCCTTTTCGAAATTGATGACGAACTGTTCCCCCGCCTCTCCAATCAGTTGATTCCTAGCCTCTCGCTCCAGATAGTTCACGCCCATTGGTAGTTGCTTTACTTGGTGGCACTCGGTGGTAGTGGTTGGTCAAGTCGTACACCGAAATCTCCGCCAGTTTCAACTGATTCTGGTTGATGCTATCGCGGAGAAACCTATATCGATCGACATATTTGAACCAATATTGGTGACGCATCATGCCTTCCAGCAGCCAATAAACAAGTGCGAGAATTGCAGCAAGCACAGGCATAAATTCAGAACGTATCGTAAAGCCGAGGCCTACAGTTGCCAGCCAGAGAGTGACGAAGAAATTCCTTCCGCGAAAAATGAGATCGTCATACTTATCCAGCGTCGCTTGAATCAGATTTAGTTCGGTTTTGAGTATTTCAAACTTTTGAGCAGAGTCCATGCAGCTTCTCGTTTATTCCTCGACGCAGACACATGTCTCTTTTTCAAACCGGATTTTCCCGGTTGCAAAAAAGGTGTCTTTAATCGCCTGAAGATTTTCCACCCGTGAACTGGGTATACCGTCGAAGGTTTCCATCCGCTTGATAGTGGAGGCCCCTACCCCGGATTTCTTCGCCAAGTCTTCGATCGACCAGCGCAGGAACGCGCGAGCCATGCGTATTTGGCCGGCTGTAATCAAGTTTGCTGACTCCCCAAAATGGACTAAAAAGGCTGTTATTGGTCTGGAAAAGCCAACTTTATAGCTGAAACGGATTGCTCACTCACACCAGTTAGCTATAATGGCTCACTTCAAAGCTAATTTGGATCACGACCGAGACCAGGGACGAGGAGAAAACATGAGACCTATTGATATTCCGTTGCTCCGCCATTCCAGTGACCTGGAAGACGAGGTTTACCTTCAAATGGATAAAGTGCTGGCCCTCTGCGGCATGCTGTCGATTGCCGACTCGAACGAGTGCGACATACCGCTGGGATTGCGAAGCAACTACTCCGTAGTGCTGGAGGAGCAAGCTTTGGCGCTTCGGAGGTTGCTGGACAGGATGTTCGAGCAGCACCGGTCTGTATGAAAGAACGGCGGCATGGTTCGAGACCGCGGTGCTTCCAAATATTCCGCCTCTTTGCGACTATATCGCCACTGCTGATCGCTCCTCTTCGAGGAGATGTTGGAGCCACTCGCCGACTTCGCTTTCCTCGGCCCCGTCCAGGACAAACTCCTGCCCCCTGCCCGCGCTTTGCAGATAGCAGGTTTCGCCATCCAGCTTCCACCGCTGCAGATCAAGGTGATAACTGAGCTGCCTATGTTCAGAGGGATAGAAGAGACTGGGCAGCTTCCAGAAGCTGGTTAACCTTGCATCAGGGGCGGTGAGTACGAGCTTGTCCATAAGCTGCTCGAATGTACCTGCGCCAGCGAGCCCGGTTGGGGTGCCGTTGACGACGAGCTGCTCGGTGGCGATGTAAAGCGTGTTGTTGCGGTCTTCACCATATTGAAAATGCGGATGGTAGCGCGCCCAGGCAAGTTCATCGGGTGCCAAATCATCGACCGGTACTATTCGATCAATTTGCAGCCAACCCCACAATACATGGCGTGGTCGCGAATTAACCGCAAAAGTCCACCGACCACCCACCTGCTCTACATTCCTGAACAAACCGAAAAACAGAAACAAATCGCCTGGGCCGATTTGTTGCGCCCGCAGGTGCCCCTGCGCTGAGCCGGCCTGACCAAGCAGGCCTCGCCACCCCGGCTTTCTTTCCAAGGTCGCCGCGTTCAGATCGGGATCGAGATGGGCGCGGTGTTCTGGCTTCCATTTTCCGCCGGTCAAATCTTGCACCAAATCCCCCGTGTTCACGCCACCGCTTACCAATTGGCCGTAGCTGATCGGCGACTTTTTATCGGGGATCGGCAGTGAGCTGAGCGTCCCATCGGGAAATATGGGACTGGGGCAGCCGCCCGCCGTTGAATCGAAGCCTTTCCTGCTCAAGATTATGCGCATACCACACCCCCGCAGGTTTTGCTCGTCACCGTTGGCCAGTCGTGGGGCTCACCGTGGCGGCCCGGCTTGAAGCGAGAGCGGATGAACGCGATGAGGGCCTCAGCCCTGTCCGCTGGCGTCCACCAGCCATGCTGCGCTTGGGCGGTAGGCACTTTAGGTCGCAGTTCGTCTGGGATTGCAATTGCGTTGCGTCCGAAGTAGTAGAACTCGTCGGCAGCCAGGACATACTGACCCGAGACGTCCTCGATGAGATGTTCTCGGCTCGGCCCAGCACTGCCCCAGTGGTTGACGTTCTCAATCTGTTCAAACTGCGTGGGCTCGGTGGCGTTTGGACCAAGCGGACGGTAGATGTTGTCACCCGCTTTCGCGACGGGTCCAGGTTTGGTGTTGTTGGGAATTTTGTCCTGAAAGCGCTGATCATTGTAATAATCTGCGAACCCAATCTTTTCCCCCACGCGCATGAGGTAAACCATTCTTTCGTCCCCCACCTTGTCGCTGCAAAGGTCGACGGACGTGAATCCTGCGATCCAATCACCCTCTCGCTTACAACGGCGAATATCGGGTTTGCACGTCGCCAGGGTCAGGGTTGATCCAAAAGGATTGGGCGCGAAACCAGTGTCATAGGTCATTTTATAGCTGCATAATCGCATGTCGTCTCTTCTCCCTTGGCTTGCATTAGCCAGTGCCGGTCGGCCTTCAAGAAATTGGAACGTTCTTGTCACTAGCGTGCCCGATCGCTCATCGAAGCGGCGGCTTCTTCAGAGATTCTTCGTGGGGCAGCATCTGGTAGAGATCGGGTGTCGGGGTCTGATCACTAACCAGCACCTCCAGGTCTTCCAGCGCATAACCTGTTCTAACAAAAATCGGATCACCAATGAACCGCAAACCGTCCCGGTGAAACAGATTACTGGTCAGTAGGATCATGGCTTCGCCACGCGTACTACTCTCGGCAAGCACTTGATACCAGGTGTCGGCTTCATCCCGTGACAGACCGTTTTTCAGGTGACACATACCCGACATCGAAAACCTGACATTTGCCATGGTCGGCGTGGCCAGGGTCCCCTCGACGCAATAGCCATCGGACCGAGTCAATCCTGATCCATCGTATGGCTCGATTCGGACTTGCTCAATCTGGCATAACAGGGGCGTCTCCAACAGCGGGTTCGACGTGAGGCTCAGCACTTTGCTGCTCAAAGCTGCAAGGATACCCCCTTGTCCCGCAGGTAGACCTGCGGCCATCTCAATGGCCAGCCGATTCGCCCGGTACAGGACGTCGGGAAGTGATGCTGCATCGTCCATGAGCTCAAGTTGCCGCTGCAGATCGATGGTTTTCCAGAACGGCCGCAGGGATTCCTGCAGCGAGGCCAGCACCTCCAAGGTGCGGAAAAAAGAGCTTTGATCCTCGAAGGAAAATGGTTTGAACAGCACTGCCCGATAAGGGCATGAAAGCTCATGCAAAAAGCGGCAGACCTGCTGAAGCAGCCGGGCAGTCGCCGGGCTGCGGCCCCCAACGACTACCGCAAACCGTGCATTGGGCTTTGCCTGTTCTCTCAACAATGCTGTGATGCTGGGCTCTAACGTATCGGCGGTCAGGGCTCGGCGGCGATCTGCAAGAACGCTCAGTTCTCCGTCGAATTCACGTACGCTCTTATGATCACAATTGATATGGACGCGGGTAATGCCCTCGGTGTATCCCATCTGTAATAAGACGTTTTTCCCTGCGCCCCCGATACCTACGATAACGCAGTTTGACAGCGATTCGGCTTTATTCATATTCCCCCCGGCTTTAGGGCGTGACCACCGGGCCACGCACTTCACCGGTTGAGGATAGCCGGGCTGGGCGACAGCTCGCGTCGCCTCCGGCTGGACTTCGACTAGCCCGGACGTTCAGCGGGCGAAAAATAGCGCAGAATTTTATCAAGGATTTTCCGGTAGGGACTCGCACTGAAATCAGACCAGCTACTGTCCAGATCCTCGCTACAATCCGACACCGTGAAACAGTTGGGAAAGTGTCGGCTCAATCCCCCGGGTGGGGTCAACCTCTTGCTAATTTCGACCGCTTCGTCGCTCCCGAGCAAGCTCGGATTCGCGAGCGCGAAGCCAACATGTATTCGATCCTTCGCGTAGAAAATAAAGATTAAGACCTGCCCCGCAAACTTGCCCTGCTCCACGAGGTAAAAACAACCCTTCATCCGACGGCTTGGTTTTGGCGGCAGTCTGTCGAACTTTCGCTGGTAAATTAACTTGGCTTCATTCTGTTTGTGGAGTTTCGACACAAACGGTTGAAGCAGATGTGCATCTTCCTTGGCCATACGGGTCAACATTCCGCTTTCCAGCGCTTTCGAAAATATCTCGTCCATCGTCTCAATAGCTTCATCGAGCCAAGCTGCGTGCACCCGGGGCAGCTCTTTCATAATCTGCTTGGCAAACTCATGGTACTCGCTGCCGTTTTGCCGATCTTTTTTCAGAAACTGGTTCAGTGATTTCACTTGACTTCGGTACTCCCTGGTTGCACGTTCCACCGCGCCGCGATATTCATGCAGAATAAAGACAAGGTTGGGTACTGCAGCAACGGACTCTTCACAAAGCGAAAGCCAGCTGTGGATGCTCGGCACCTGGCCACGTTGTCGATAGCTCATGTTTTGGTAGAGCGCGAGAGGCTTCCCGCCTTTTACCAGAACTTGATGGCCATCTATCTCGCTGAGCTCCAACTCACCCATCCCGCGCTTCGAAGGTCGTGAGCGCCCCTTTGAAAGATAGACGAACAAGGTATCCCGATAGTCCCCGACTCGATCGCACTCTATCGCTTCGAGATAGCGCGCGACCTGGCGAGGCTGATCGATGGCGTTCAGCTTGTTTTCAATCACAATCTGTCTGGCGCCATCGGACAAATACAGGTCAAGCTGATCCTCCTTTCCTGCAGGACAATATTCCTTCCTGACTCGGGTTTCGGCTGGATCGAGCCAGTTTTTGCTCCCAAGGCAGTCGAGGAATAGCGCTAAGAATTTGCTTCCTTGGTAGTGAGCCCCCTCGGGATCGAGTAAAGAACAGAGGAAGCGTGTATGCAGCCTGACCTCGTCATTGGCCGAAAGCACAGAGGTAAGCAGGTTGTAATCGTTGCGGCCTCGTGCTTTATCGAGTTTCCGCTCTCGATCAAGTGTCTCGTAGGCAGAGAAAAATCCGCTCCATTCTTCTAAAGTATCTGTCACACGCTATGCCTCTCGCTTGTAGTGCTTAATCGCTTGAAGCCTCTTTGCAAGCTGTTTCTAATCTTGTGCCTTAACCAGTCTGGCTCAAGGATATCGAGGTGCGATGCCTGTGCAGTCAACCACCATCTGAGGTCCTGAGTGTCGGGAAGGGTTACTTCTAAATCGAAACTGTCATTCGAAATGTTGGGGGTCTGCTGATCGATACCAAGCGGTGCTTCCAGGAGGTGGTTTAGCATTGGCCGGTCACAGCGAAGCCGAAGACGAATCGGCTCTTCCGAAAACAGGACCCCCATGTTGCCTTCGCGGATGTATTCATCGAGGTCGAAATCTTCGGGTCGACTGACTTGCTCCTCAACCAGTTCACTGCCGCTGGCTCGGTGCAGCACCAGCTGTCGTATCCCCTCGCGACCGTCGATGGTTCCAATCAGGTAGACGTTGGGATCGCGAAACACCAGGCCAAGCGGCTGGACCCGAATCGTCTTGGAAGCAGGCCACTCCCTCGCCTGATAGTCGAGGTCACACTGGTACTCCAGAAGCAGTGCTTCCGTCACGGTTTCCAGGACTGAGGGATCGACCTCCGGGCGAGCCCCGCTGAGGCCTCGGTTGATGACCCGCACCCGGCTGGGCCATTTCCCCAGCGCGCTGCGTTCCGGGCGCAGAGCCTTTTGCGCGTCCTCGAAATGGGGCTCGAGATGCGCCATCACTCGCTTCGGCAATACAGGCATTAGATAGGCGCGGGCCAGTTCAAAGGTCAGCGCAGCCGATGGGTCCACCGCCGGGACCATGAACGCGGGAGCGTCCTTTCTGAAAGACCAGCGATAGGGTCGACTGTTTTCATCGGAGATCAGCGGGTAATCCGCTGAAAGCTTGAGCAGGTCTCGCTGGATGGAACGAACTTCTACCTTGAAGCCTTCGCCAAGGAGCCGCTTCTGGAGTTCAGGCGCGGTGATAGAACGAGGAGAACGAGGGACCATGCGCAGCATGGCCATATAACGTGCAGCTGTGTCGGACATCTAGTACCCCAAAAACTTACTCGACAGCAGAAGCTATCAGACAAAGCGACAGCCACTGTCGCGCTCTCGCGAGCTCCCTTTGTACTTTTTTCTTAGACGCGAAGTATGAGAGACGGAGTGCGCGAAGGAAAGCCGGGCAGTCGGAAGGTCTGCCAACGCGAGAGGAATCTGGCGCCATGAAGCAGAAATCAAGGACAACCTGCGGCCGCGAATCTGGTTGGTCGCACCTAGCTAATTCTCGGTTAGCAGCTTGCGCACCCAATCGCTAGCTTCAACACCGCCAGCGCCAGTCAAGACAAACTCCTGCCCCCTCCCCGCGCTGCGGATGTGACAAAAGTCGCCATCTACCGTCCACCGTTCTGGATCAAGGTGGTAGCTAAGCTGCGCTGTGTTCGCGGGGTCGAAGAATCCGGGCAAGCGCCAGTAGCTCGTCAGCCTAGCATCCGGCGCGGTGAGTACGAGTTTGTCTTGGTGCCGCTCTCAGCTCCGCCTCCCGTTCTATGATCTGTCCTGTCACGAGATCCCCTCTCTCCAGTTCATCGACTTCTATCCCGAAGTGCGTTGGTGACGACAAGCAGTTGAGTGCAGCCTGAAGCTGGAGGCCCACTAAAGCCTGAATGCGCGACAGACAGCGGCCTGCCAGCTTCATAAAACAGCAAATATGATGTATTAAACTCACAAATGTACTTTAAAACACACGATGCTGCGTTTATATTAGGCCTCATATATTGCGCGCGTAATACCTCTTTTATTGTGTATTTCGGCCTTTTTCAATTTTTATACCCATTATAGTGCCTATCATGAGCATTAACTTCTCCCTTGCCAGCGACCAGCAGGTCCACGATGAGCTCTGCCGGCGCTTAAGGCAAGCTCGACTGAACGCGGAAGTGACTCAGAAAGAGCTTGCCGAACGGTCTGGCGTCGCCGTCAACACAATCGGGCGGATGGAGCTGGGCAAGATAAGCCCGACTCTCGCGTCAATTATCGCCATTCTGCGGGCGTTGGGGCTCGTTGAGCAGCTGGACAGCTTCCTGCCGCCTCCTCCACTGAGTCCTTTGCGGCTTGCTGAGGGGGACGCCCCCAGGAAGCGGGTGCGCAAGTCAAAAAAGCGCAGCAAGCCGGGTGCTGGCTGGAAGTGGGAAGATGAAAAATGAATGCAGTCACGACAGCAGAAGTTATTTTGTGGGGAACGCGCATCGGGGCTGTCACCTGGGACAGGGATCGCGAGCTGGGATACTTCGAATACGATCCCGCTTTCCTCGATGCACCGGTTGAAGTCTCGCCAATCGTTATGCCGAAGAGCCCTGGGGTAAAAAGTTTTCCGGCGCTGCCCAGAACAACGTTCAAGGGTTTGCCTGGACTGCTGGCCGACAGCTTGCCCGATAAGTTTGGAAATATGCTGATCGACCAATGGTTGGCGGACCAGGGAAGAGAGGCGACATCGTTCAGTCCGGTAGAGAGGCTGTGCTATATCGGGAGACGCGGGATGGGGGCGCTCGAGTTCCGGCCCGCGATAAACGGAGAGGCTCCTGAATCCGAAGCGATTGATCTTGAGGCCCTGGTGGGATTGGCGAACCGCATTCTGACCAAGCGCGAAAAGCTGCATACCACCTTGAACCCTGAGGATGAACGCGGCATGGAGGAAGGAATGCGACAGATAATCTCGGTCGGATCCTCTGCTGGCGGAGCGCGGGCGAAAGCGATGATTGCCTGGAATCCAGAGACTGGAGAAGTGCGATCCGGACAGATAAGCGCGCCCGATGGGTTCGAGTATTGGCTACTCAAGTTCGATGGCGTCGCAGAGAACCGGGACAAGGAGCGCCTCGCGGACCCACTGGGATACGGGCGCATTGAATATGCCTACTATTTGATGGCGACTGCAGCTGGAATCACGATGAGTCCCTGCCGATTGGAGGAAGAAAACGGTAGAGCGCATTTTATGACGAAGCGCTTTGATCGCGGCGAGGCCGGTGAAAAGCTTCACATGCAGTCGCTTTGCGCGATTGCGCACTACGATTTCAACCAGGCAGGTGCCTACAGCTACGTCCAGGCACTGCAGATCATCAAGCATTTACGGATGCCCCTCGAGCGCCTTGCGCTGGAGGAGCAATTTCGGCGGATGGTTTTCAACGTCATGGCCCGCAACCAGGACGATCACACAAAAAACATTGCATTCCTCATGGACAGACGAGGCGAATGGCGTTTGTCGCCGGCCTTCGACGTTATCTTCAGTTACAACCCGCAGGGCGAGTGGACGGCTCGTCACCAGATGAGCATCAATGGTAAACGTGAACGTTTTACAATCGATGACCTTCTAGCGGTGGCGACGCACGCAAATCTTCGCCCCAGCCGAGCCAAAGGCATCATTGATCAAGTCCGCGATGCGATACTGAGCTGGCCGCACTACGCCGCCGAAGCAGGCGTTGACAGTCAAACGATGGAGTCCATTCAGAGGACGCACCGCTCATTCAGGTGATCTAAAAGCAGCCAGCCTGCGTCCGGAAACTGACGAGTCGGACCCAACTAATTCGCGTTGAGTAGTAGCTTGCGCAGCCAATCGCTAACTTCGGCATCGTCGGCTCCAGTCAAAACAAACTCCTGCCCCCTGCCCGCGCTGCGGAGGTGACAAACGTCGCCATCAATCGTCCACCGTTTTCGATCCAGGTGGTAACTAAGCTGTGTTGTCTTCGTGGGGTGGAAGAACTCAGGTAATCGCCAGTAGCTCGTTAGCCTTGCATCCGGCGCGGTGAGTACGAGCTTATTTTCGATCTGCCCGAAGGTGCCCGAGCCAGGAATACCTGTTTGCTTGCCATCGATCACCAGCTGCTCGGCAGCGAGATAAAGCACGTTGTTCCGATCGGGGCCGTACTGAAAGTGCGGGTGATAGCGTGCCCATGACAGTTCGTCAGCAGCCAGGTCATCCACCCGCACGATGCTTTCAATCTGTAGCCATCCCCAGAGTACGTGGCGGGGTCGCGAGTTGGGGACGAAGGACCACTTTCGTTTTATCTGCTGTACTTCGCGGAACAATCCAAAGAACAGGAACAGGTCGCCCGGTGCGACTTGTTGCTCTCGCAGGTGGCCCTGGGCGGAGCCCATTTGGCCGAGTATTCCCCGCCAGCCAGGCTCTCTTGGTAGTGCATGGGCGTTGAGATCCGGGTCGAGATGGGCACGATGTTTTCGTTTCGATTTCCCGCGGGTTAGGTGCTCGACCAGGCTTCCCATGTTCACGCCGTGACAGTTCAGGTCGGCGTAGCGAATCAGCGATTGGCTGTCGGGGATTGGCAGGGAGCACAGGCTGCCGTCGGGCAGTATGGGGCTGGGGCAGCCGCCGGCTGAGGAGTCGAAGCCTTTTCTGCTGAGGATTATGCGCATTGCTTCGCCTGTTTTTCCCGGCGGCCTGCAGGCTCGTTAGAGCCGATCTTTCGTCCATTCCAGCAGGCCCAATGCAACCCGCTCCGCCGCCGGCGGATCGAGGTTGGCGAGGACGACGACGGTGATGCCCGTGTCGAGGTTGGTTTCCACCCAGGCGTTGGCGCCTTCGATGCCGCCGACGAAGGCAAATCGGGAAGGCTTACCGGGTTTGTCGGCAAAGCGATTGAGCATCAGCGAGGTATGACGCTTGTCCAGCAATTTGCCGTCGATGACAGCTCGCTGGTAGCGCAGCAGGTCGGTGGTTGTGGAGTACACGCCCCCGGCCGGTGAGCAGCGGTATGCCATCAGTGGGTACGCTGATACCAGGCCCGCCTCTTTGCTTTCGGCGGTTTTCTTTTGCGTGTAGGGCACTGCGCGGATGTCGGCCGGCTCGTGAACGAAGCAGCCGCTGGAATCCATGCCGGCGGGATCGAGGATCAGTTCCTGCAAGGCGGTGCGGTAGTTCTGGCCGCTGGCCTTTTCGATAATGGCTCCCGCGAGTTCGAAACTGATGTTGCTGTAGATGAACTCGCCGCCGGGAGCGGCCGTGGGTTCGATGCTTCGAATCAGTTCGATCAGATCGGATACTTCACGAAAGCTTTTCGGTGCAGCGGTGTAGCGCGGTTCTTCAAGGTAGTCGCCCCAGCCGGATTCCATTCTGAGCAGATGACGCAAGGTGACGGTCTCGCCGGTGTTGCCGGGCAGATCGTCTATCCAGCTACCGACGGGATCATCCAGTTCGAGCTTGCCCTGCTGCGCAAGACGCAGCACCGCGCTTGCGGTCAGCTGCTTGCCTACCGAGGCGATGTTGAAGGCGGTGTTGGTGGTGTTGGCGCGATCCCTCTCGCGGTCGGCAAGGCCAAAGGCTTCGTGCAGCAGAACCTCGTGATCTTTTGCAATCAGCACGGCACCCCACAAACTGCCATTCTGCTCGAGGATTTCGAGCTCGCCCTTCAACTCGTCAAGATTGGCGGCCTTGAATGGAATCGGTTCTGGCATTTGAGCATGTATGCCTGAAGCGATAAGGAGCGCGGAGATGAAGAACGAGAATGCGGGCAGGCCCTTTTTGATGCTGAAAGCTCTCATAGTCAACAACCATCGTTTTCGGAAACCAACTCTTGGAATTTTTACAGGCGACTATGCTAGAGATATGGCTGAACATTACAACTTTTTGCCGGGCGCCGTTCGTTACGTCCTAATGCGCCAAGCTATAACGCCCCTCTCCCCGACTCTGGATGTGCCCGGCCTCGGTTAATTCCTTTAGGCGTAATTCCACATCCTTCTTATCGGCACCCGTCATTTCGCTCATCTGGGCGAGGCTCAGCTCGCCGTGTTGGCTTAACAGGACGAGTACATCCATTGATAGGGCCGGAAGTTCTTGGCTATCGACGCCTTCGATTTGTTCGATTGCGGGAGCGAGCTTGGCTTTTTGCATTTTCAGGTAGCGCAGGAAGAAAGCGAACCAGGGCTGCCAGTCAGGTGAGTCGTGGTCGAGTGTGGTTTGAGTGCGCTGGAGAGCCTTGCGGTAATAGTCCTTCTCTTTTTCGATGACTGCCTCGAAGGAGGTGTAAGGCAGGTAGTCGTAGCCTGCGCGCAGCAGGAGAAGATCGGTGAGGATTCTTGCGAGTCGGCCATTGCCTTCCTGAAAGGGTTGAATGGCCTGGAACAGGACGTGGAAGATGGCGGTGATGAGCAATGGATGCATGGTGGCTTCATTGAGCGCATCCGATGTCCATCGCAGCAGGTCCTGCAGTTCCTGCGTTTTGCCGTCGTCCCGCGCGGCTCTGCTTCCGCTGTCGGCTTCATGTTCGCCGCTATCGGAATGGCGAAGCAAGGTCCGATGCAGATCGCCGAGATGCTCAGGGGTCAGATCAAGATCCTGATGCTCTTCGAGCACCCGCTCAAGTGTGTCGGCGTAGCCGGCGGCTAGCGCTCCGTCGCGGTTGTGAACGTCACTACCGGACAGAAGGGCTTCGACCTGGGCATTGGTAAGCGTCGCGCCGGCCATTCTGGCGGAAGCGCCGACACTTTCAATGAAGGCAGTTCTACGGAGTTGCTCTAGGCGGGCGGGAGAAAGCTTGTTTGCTGTCCGCCATTGTTTTTCGAATTCGTCGACCTCAGCCACGAGCTGAACAATGTCTTTGCCGATGGTGATGCTGGGCTGTCTCATTCGGTCCTCGCGCGTTGCGCTTCGCGGAAACTTCGAAGTATAGGTCAGTTTCTCTCGTGATCGGAACGCGGTCTTTTGCGCTGGCTTCTAATCTAAGGTCGCAGCGAGTTCCCGAATTGTTCGGTTCCGAACCTTCGCCGTTGACTTCTCCGCCAGTAATGTCAGATTTCTGACACTCTGACCAGCAGGTCGTCGTTTATCAAAAATTTACAGCTGATTGATTCCAATTCTTGATATCTAGCTCACAGAAAAACGCTAATATGCTGCATCGCGCCACACTCAGTACAGCAACAACAATTAGAACACTGTGAAGTATTCGGGGGGCTTATGTGGAGAACAGCCAACGCTGATGAGCTCAAAGAACTGACCGACGTGATCGGTCACGGTGTATCGGTAATGGAAGTCTGTGGCGATCGCCGGTTCAGAGTCTTGAGCATCAATGCTCGAGTGGAGTTGATCACCGGACTCAATCACGCCCGTATCAGCGGCTTCTTTCTGGAAGAATATCTTTCTCCGGCGGTTGCCGAAAAACTCATTAACAATTACCAGATTTGCGTCGATAGCGCACAACCGTTCGAATACGAGGAAACCGGTGACTTCCCGTCTGGGCCGGTCTCCTGGAAAACGGTGCTCAAACCGATCACCGACGAGCAAGGCAAGGTGGTTCGCATCGTGGTCAGCTCGACGGATATGACCAGCCGACATAGCGCCGAGACCGCCCTGCGCCAAGCCACCAAAGCCCTGCATGAAAGTGAAAGCCGACTGCGAGCCGCAGTGGTCGGAGCCGAGATCGGTATCTGGGAGTGGAACCTAAGGTCGCGGACGATTTGGCTGTCCGACTACTGGGCACCCTCGCTCCGAACCTTCGATGGACCCGCCTCGATGTCGGTGGAGCAATGGATCAACTCGATTCATCCAGACGATCGCATGCCGGCGATCGCTGCTGCCGAGCGCGTAATCAGGGGTGAACTGCCCAGCTACGGCATAGAGTGGCGGTTCTATCGTGAGGGTCGCGGTTGGCAGTGGCGCCACATTTACGGAACCGCGACGGAGCATGACGAGCGAGGCAGGCCAATCCGAATTTCCGGCGCTTTCCGCGATATCAGCCAGGAAAGAAAGACCCAGGAGGAGTTGCGGAAGCTGAATGCAGAGCTGGAATACCGCGCGATTCACGACAGCCTCACCGGCACACTCAATCGCGGTGCGATCATCGACATGCTGGATAAGGAGCTGGCCCGTGCGCGGCGGGAAGATTCGCAGGTCACCGTGGCACTCATCGACGCGGATCATTTCAAGGAGATCAACGATACTTACGGTCACCAGGTCGGTGACTACACTCTCCAGGAGATGGTAACCCGCATCCAGGGTGTGCTCAGGCCCTACGATCATCTCGGTCGCTATGGCGGCGAGGAGTTTCTGGTCGTTGCTCCGGCGAAGAATGGAATCGCCGGCCTTCACGAACGAATCCGCGCCGCCGTTGCCCTCAAATCTTTTTCAACGCCGGCAGGTGAACTCGATATCACCGTCAGCATTGGTGTGGCGGAATCCGATGAGACCACCAGTGACGCTGACGAGCTGATTCGGCGCGCGGATGAAGCCCTTTACCGCGCCAAGCAGGAAGGCCGCAATCGGGTGGTGAGGATGGCACAGCCGCTAGATATGGAGAATGTCGCTCCTGCTCCTGCGCCTCAGTAACATCTTGAGCCTGAGCTGAAGGCAGGCAGTCGACCGACTCTCACTCCACTGTGCTGATGAATCGTTCCAGCCGCTCCATTTCCACGGGCTTGGTGAAGTGCTTCGCGAAGCCCGCTTCATGTGCCCGCTCGATATCCTCAGCCTGGCCGTAGCCAGTGAGTGCAACCAGGACAGCATCCCGCGTGCGCGGATTCTGACGCAGGCGACGGGCCACTTCGTAGCCGTCCATCCCGGGCAAGCCAATGTCGAGCAGGATCACCTCCGGCTTAAAGTCTTCAGCCCTGGCTAGCGCTTCGGGGCCGTCATAAGCCAACACAAGCTGGTGACCGGCGGCTTCCAGCAGCAGAGCCATGGTCTCGGCGATGTCTTCACTGTCTTCCACCACCAATATGCGCTTCTCGCGATTGGCGGCTTTCGGTTCCTTTTTCTCAGCTTCATGCAGACGCTCTTCGACCGGCGCCAACGGCAGGGTGACAATGAACCTGGCGCCCTGCCCCGGGCCCGCGCTATCGGCCTTGATGCTGCCCGTGTGTAATTCCACCAGATTCTTGACGATGGTCAGGCCGATGCCGAGACCGCCCTCGGAACGCGCAAGTCCGCGTTCGGCCTGGCCGAATAATTCAAAAATGCGGTCCAGCACTTCGGCGCTCATGCCGATGCCGGTGTCCGAAACGTAGAGCTGGGCACTCTCATGAGTCCGCTCCAGACATAAGGTGATGCGACCGCCAGGATCCGTGTATTTGGCGGCATTGGTCAGCAGGTTGACCATGATTTGCTCCAGGCGCACCGGATCGCCGTTTACTTCCAGCGGCTTTCGCGGCAACGTAACGCTCACCTCATGGTCCTTTTCGTCCATCAGGGCTTGAACGCTTTCGAGGGCGCGTTCTGCGATGAGCTTCAGGTCGGTGCGTTGCTGCTTCAGCTCGACGAGCCCGCGGGTAATCCGCGACACATCCAGCAGATCATCAACAAGCCCGCGCAGCATATTTGTTTGTCGCTTGAGAATATCCCGAAAATGTTGCGAGCGTTCAGCGCTGAGCTGCTCGGAAGAGACAAGCTCCATGAGCTTTACGGTGTTGGCGATGGCGGCGAGTGGATTGCGCAATTCGTGGGCTAGCATTGCGAGAAATTCGTCCTTGCGCTGGTCGCTATCAATCAGCATGTTGTTGGCGCGTTGCAGTGACTCTTCGTTACGTATGCGCTCGGTGACATCGGTAAACAGCACGGCGACCTGACGCCGCTGCGGTTCACCAAGCGGGAAGGCATAGACATCGAACCAGCGGCCCAGCGCATCGGAACCTTCCACGAAGCGCGTCGGTTCACCCGTTTTTGCAACCGCTCCGTAAACGTCGAACCATTTCTGTTCAAGATCGGGGACCAGATCACGCACCGTTTTGTCGGCCGAAGCAAAAAAACCCGTATGTCGCTCGAAAGCCGGGTTGGTCTCAATCCAAGAGAAATCAACTGCTTCACCAGCGCCATCGAAACTCACTTCCGCCACGCCGAAGCCCTGGTCCATGGACTCAAACAAGGTGCGATATTTCAGTTCGCTTTCGCGCAAGGCGTTCTCAGCCCGCGCGCGCTCGACCGCGGCCCAGGTACGTTCGGCAGTTTCCTGCACAAGCTTCACTTCGGTTTCGGTCCACCGGCGGGGTTCCGACTGGTGAACAACCAACAGCGCTGCCGCGCGACCGTGCTTTACCAGCGGAACGGTGATTCGTGCAGCTATACTCAGATCCGTCAGCCCCGCGTGTGTCGCGCCTGCATGCCGTGGATCCTGAGCGACATCGTCAACGACCAACGTTCGGCCCGCATGGATCTCTCCCAGAAACCTTGCTCCCAAACTGGCGAGATCATAGGTGCCGAAGGCACTGACGAGCCCATCGCAATAGTCGGCATGGACCTTGGCATACCTCATGTCTTCGCCAACTTCCACATAGAAGACGCGGTTCGCCTTGAGCTCTTTGCCGAGCACTTCGTCGGCGGCGGCCTGGATTTCCCGGGTCAGCCAAGGGCCGCAGGACGTTTTCGAGTGATACGCGAAAGGCGTTGAGCTCAGCTGCCTGTCTCAAAGTGGCCTCGGCGAGCTTGCGGTCGTGAATATCGACCGAGATGCCAATCCAGCGAACGATTTCGCCGCTGACGGGGTCGCGAGAGGGTTCTCCCGTTGCAAGAAACCAGCGGTACTCGCCACGGGCCGAGCGAATGCGATGTTCCGATAAGAAAGTGCTTCCGTCCTCTCGCGCTTTTGCGAAGCGGGCCGTGACTGCCTCAGCATCGTCAGGATGAAAGATGCTTTCGGCAATCCCGCGAACCGTATCAGGTCTCGTGTCCTCGCCGGTGTACCGGGACCAATGCCGATTGACGAACTCGGTTTTCCCCTGGGCATCGATCACCCAGATGATCTGGGGGAGAGCGTCGGCCATGAGCCGAAAGCGCTCTTCGCTTTCACGCAGTGCGCCGAGGTAAACGCGCTCGGTGATATCGGCGACCACACCGGCCATGCGAACCGGGCGCCCCTGATCGTCATAGTAGATACGGCCCAGCGGTGCAATCCAGTGAATACTGCCGTCGGGCCACTTCACCCGCACTTCGCAGGACATCACACCGGTTTCCGCCGCACGCGCAAAGGCCTGCCTGAAGGTCTCGCGATCTTCTGGCAGAACGTGCCGGGTAGCGACCTCCCGCCCCCATTCGGCTTGTAACTCTCGGTAGCCGAACATCTGATCATGGCGCAGAGAACGGCTGGACGTAGTATCGGTCAGCAGGTCCAGATCCCAAGCGCCGAGGTCCGCAGCTTCCAGGGCCAACTGGTAGCGCTCCTCGCTCTCGCGTCGGGCTTGATCCACTCGCGCTCGCTCTACTTTGGCAGTGGTTTCATGGACGACGACCAGGACGCCGCCGACCTCGCCTGAATCGTCGAGCACGGGACTGTAGGTCAGCGTGAAAAAGGCCTCTTCCCGATGTCCGTGGCGCTCGATCACCAGAGGCTGATCTTCGAAGGTGAAGGATTCGCGGCGGTACATCACGCCCTCGTATAAAGGCGCGTTGAAGCTCCATACCTCCGGCCAGCACTCGCGGGTAGGCTGCCCAAGGCCGTCCGGGTGTTTGTTACCCATGACGGCGCGATAGCTATCATTATAGATCTGGATGAGATCCTGCCCCCACAGCACGACCATTGGCGTCGGTGACCCAATCACCAGACCGGCCGCGGCACGCAGGCTCGCGGTCCAGGAATCCATCGCACTCAGCGGTGTCGCGGACCAGTCTTTGGTGCGACACAGACGCGCCAGCTCACCGTCGCCCGAGAACACACGCTCGGTCAGTTTTTGTGCAGAATCAGGGGTTTTGGCTGGATACTCCACGGGCTTTTCCACATCAACGCCACGCGTAGACAGAGGTGGGCAGTCAACGCAGCACAAGCAAAACGACTAGGGTGGGAGTCAGACCATACCACAGTAGATACGTGCGTCCATAACGCTGTCCAGCGAGTACTCTCCAGCCAATCATCCGCCCAATGAGGACAAATCCGCCATTAACACTATGATTTCCCAGCGGCTTTCGCTAAAATGCCGCGCTCTTTGCGCA
This sequence comes from Proteobacteria bacterium 005FR1, assembly GCA_026192395.1. Classification (GTDB taxonomy): domain Bacteria; phylum Pseudomonadota; class Gammaproteobacteria; order Pseudomonadales; family Cellvibrionaceae; genus WACF01. The sequence continues at coordinate 251,255 of WACF01000001.1, read as the reverse complement.
GGCTAGGTGGCAGAGTGGTCATGCAGCGGACTGCAACTCCACGTCCCCTAGATAGAAAGGGCCGGTTGCATCGAACCGGCGCGAACGGAAGCACCAAAATCGATGACTATGGCTAGGTGGCAGAGTGGTCATGCAGCGGACTGCAACTCCGTGTACGCCGGTTCGATTCCGACCCTAGCCTCCATATTCTGTGGCAGCGCTCCCGCGCTGCCACTCTCCTCAAGCCCCTGGCTTAAGGCACCCCCCATGCTTGGGTGGTGGCCGATTAGAGCTCCCGGCTAAATCGGCATTTCCGCCATCCATGGCGGTCAAATCGGTAGACGATGTGCAGGAAGCACAAGTGTCGCGTGAGCCAGGACGGCGGAAGCGACCACAGGGGCAGTGCGCAGCACTGCTAAAGCTTTCAGGACCAACCGGCCCCAGAACGAAGCCTCCCATGCCCGGGTGGTGAAATCGGTAGACACAGGGGACTTAAAATCCCCCGGCCATTGCGGCCGTGCCGGTTCAAGTCCGGCCCCGGGCACCATGTTTCCAAATCACTCCCTCGACTCGCCATCGACTGACCCACTGCGTAGCGACCAAATTGGACTTGAACCGTTTCGGGTCAGGTGACTCGCGCTTCCATGCGCTCGGGCCTGCGGCCCAGCCCGAGAAGGCGGCTGCCGAAATCTGTTCCCGACAGATTTTTCCGGCCCCGGGCACCATGTTTCCAAATCACTCCCTCGACTCGCCATCGACTGGCCCACTGCGTAGCGACCAAATTGGACTTGAACCGTTTCGGGTCAGGTGACTCGCGCGCCCGCTCTGACGTGGACTATTTCGCTCTCATGGATTCCGGCCTTCGCCGGAATGACGCGGTGGTATGGCTGCCTTTCGATGTCTAGCGGAAGTACTCGTCGGCTCGTAGCCAGAAAGCCAGGTCCGGATGAATACGAGTTCATGCGTTCGGGACTGCTCGGTGGAAAAGGTCGGCCACAGTAGAAAAGTTGTTGGTAAATGGGGTCGGATACACCCGCTTCGTCATTCCGGCGAAGGCCGGAATCCATCTGTGTGCTTGCATCTCAGCGACTCCCCTTGGAAAAGACCGCCTGAATGACGCGCAGGGCGGGAAACCGCTGACCCCTCTACCCCAATCACTTCGCTGTTCGCAGGAGGCGGTATTAGATAGCTCTGCCGCTCACCAATGCTTTGCTGAGGGCCGCTCTGCTCAGCTCGCTCACTCTGGCATGCAGTCGCAGCAATACGGATCGAATGAATTCGCGGGTCAGATCGGTCGCTTCCAGAGCTTTTGTCATTCCGAGAATGTGCAGGATTTTTCGGATCAAAAGCAGAATCAGGGACGAAACATTCTCGGACAGGGCGATGCCCTTCCTGAGAATGAAGGCAAGTTGGTCCATGAGGGTGAAGGTGGTGCTGAAAGTTGTTGAGATCAGCCTGGCTGCATTGGACATACAACGCTCCAGGACGTACAGAAGCGCTTCGCTCAGCCACTCGATTGAGGTGATCGTCAGGCCCACAGGGGTGGATTGCTTTAGCCAGTTTTCTATACCCGCGCGATTTTTCTGTTCTCGTTTGAGGCCGGCCAGTTCTTCCCACGAGGAACGGCGGACGGTATCCCTGTATCGCTGTATCCGGTGGTACTCAACCATCGGAATAACACCCGGAGAAGGCAGATAATAGTCTGCTCCTGACACGGGCGCGTGTAAAAACGGCCAAATGGGCATGCAGGGTACAATGTCGGTCGTATGGTAGGCCCGAAAGATACTTTGCGCCCCCACTACCTTGGTGCAATTGTCCGCGAATCCTTGTAAACCTACTCGCGGGCTACCGAACGTATAGAGGTACGGCCGCATTTTGTAAGCTCCGGCAACCCAATCGGCGCAAATATTAGCAAGGGCGCCCCCCAAGCTATGGCCAATGCAGTGTAGTTCCCTGACGCCAGTTTTCGCCGCTTCCGCCATGAATTCCGCGAGAGCTGGTTTCATACTACAAAACGTCTGGTTAAAGCCAAAATGCACTGGCATACCCGTGGACGTAGAAGATACCGCTGCACTGACGTTGGTAATCCAATCAGCTAAATATTGTGTTCCACGGAAGAGAATGTAGCCATGCCCTCCGAGCTTCTTTTGACCTAACAGCGTGAAACCAAAAGCGGTACGACAGCGGATAAAGAACGGGGCTCCTGTCTTGCCCCTCAGCAACTGCTTATCAGAGAAAGTGAATTGATCGTTGTATTTGCGGTTGAGCAACTGCAGTGCATCTTCCATCGCCAAATCCGCCGTCAGGGCGTATACATCACTTGCAAGACTGGCCGCCTGAACAGGTCTGAGCTCTGCCATGAGTAAGTCCTTTAAAAGATGTCCTCTTGTGGATCTGGCTCAACGTCCCAAGCACAACGGCTGAATATGGGCGAGCCATCGACGATGACCAGATTCTTTTCTTCCAATGTGAGCTCGCAACGAACAACGAGCGGCTTCCCTCGTGATTCCGCGTTCTCTTCCGGCTCTCGCTTGACGCCACTCCAAATCACATATTCATTTCCCTCGTGGTAGGCCGTGATCTGCTGACTCGCCACGAATTCCTGCGGCAGGTATTTCGCGAACGTCCGCCGAAACAGCGGAGGAAATTCGAAATGACCATTCTCGTCGGTTGTGATTTCATCGGTGCTTGATTCAGCCTTCCGGACAAGCCGGACATTCGCGAGCGGCTTCCCGTTCATCTCAATGGTCCCGGACATACCCGAAAACAGGCATACCTTCCCCAAATCCTTCAAAGTCATCGCAACCGCTCCGCAAACTGTCCCTGAAATGACGATAGTCGTGAGTACAGATAGTGCTCTGGTCCACTTCATCAGATCACCTGACGTAGTTCGGAGGATGGTAAAACGAGGCGTAGGCCCTGAGACTGCGAGGGCATGGGGAGAACATCAGCTCTGCACGGTACAGAAAGGAGGATTGAGCAGTCCGCTTGCCCCGAAAAACCGATCCTTTTGATTGTAGTTGCCGACCATCGAACGGGTCAGCCGGGGAAGGATGTTAGCAAATCCAAATGCCAGATAGATAAATGGCCAGTCGAAGCTGGCCATTTTCTGTGAAGTGGTGCCGGCAATAGGAGTCGAACCTACGACCTTCGCATTACGAATGCGCTGCTCTACCAACTGAGCTATGCCGGCTGAGGGTCGCAATTATAGTGTGTGCTTGAGCGCTGCGCCGCTAATTTTTGCGAGGGCTTTAGCTCTCTTCGTTACTCGCCCTGCTCTGCGTCGACGGGTGGCTGGTTTTCATGCCGAGCCAGATAGGGCCAGGCAGCCTTGAGATAAATGAACATCGACCAGAGGGTGAGGATAGCTGCAATGTACAGGCAGACGTAGCCGAGGGCGGTGAAAAATGAGCCTTTTACTGGGGGGAACATGAGCAACACAATGATGGCGGTCATCTGAAAGGTCGTCTTGACCTTGCCCAGGTTGGACACCGCCACTGAGGCGCGGGCACCCAGTTCGGCCATCCACTCTCGGAGCGCGGAGACGACGATTTCCCGGCCGACGATGACAGCGGCCGGGACGGCGAACCAGGGCGAGGCGTGGGATTCCACCAGCAGCACCAGGGCGACCACCACCATCAGCTTATCCGCCACCGGATCCAGGAAGGCGCCGAAGGCGGTACTCTGATCGTATTTGCGAGCGATGTAGCCGTCCAGCCAGTCGGTAATGGCGGCGAGGCTGAATACCGCGGCCGAGGCCAGGTAGTGCCACTTGTAGGGAATGTAAAAAACCGCGACCAGCAGCGGGATGAAGGCGATGCGCAGCAGCGTGAGCTGCGTGGCAATGGTCATCGGCGGTATCTTCATACTTCTACCTGCAGGCTTTTGCAAGTCGGCTCAAAGTGTTCAGTCGTTGTCATGTGAATTCCGCTTTTTCTGCCGATTCCCGCTTTGCACTGGCTGCCTCGCGATGGGCTATGGCTTGCCTGCTGTTGGATGCTTCGCCTGAGCTCGAGTTTCGAAAAGCGCTGCAACTTACTAACTGTGCAGGCTGCTGTAAATATCTTCCGCGATCTTTTTGCTGATTGACGGGACTTTAGCCAATTCGTCCACACTAGCCTTGCGGACCTCCTGCATGCCACCGAAGTGGCGCAGCAGTTCACGGCGCCGCTTGGCGCCGACCCCCGGGATGTCTTCCAGCACAGAAGTGCGCCGTTTCTTGTCGCGCTTGTTCTTGTGTCCGGTGATGGCGAAGCGGTGAGCTTCATCGCGCACCGCCTGGATCAGGTGCAGGGCCGGCGAGTCACCGGGAATGATCTTGGGGTTGCCTGCCTCGTCGACGAACAGGGTTTCGAAGCCCGCTTTGCGAGTGGTGCCTTTGGCTACGCCCAGCAGGCGCAGATCGTTTACGCCCAGCTCAGCCAGCACCTTCCTGGCGGCATTGAGTTGGCCCTTGCCGCCATCGATAAGGAGGATGTCCGGCAGTACGCCCTCGCCCTTCTGAATGCGGGTGTAGCGACGGCTGATGGCCTGCTCCATGGCCGCGTAGTCGTCGCCCGCCGTCACGTCCTTGATATTAAAGCGTCGGTAGTCAGAGCTGACCGGTCCGTCCTGATCAAACACCACACAGGAGGCAACCGTCGCCTCGCCACTGCTGTGGCTGATGTCGAAGCACTCCAAGCGATTTGGGGTCTCGTCCAGCTCGAGCTCCTCCTGCAGCGCCTCGAAACGCCGCTGCATGCTCTGCTGACTGCGGGCGTGGGCGATCAGGTTTTCCCGCGCAGCCCGTTGAGCGAGCTCCAGCCACTTCTGGCGGGCGCCTCGCACCTGATGGGCAATGGCCACATTGCGGCTGCGGACTTCCTTGAGCGCGGCTTCCAGCAGGTCTTTGTCGTCGATCGCCGCGCTGGTGACGATCAGGGGCGGAATCTCCCGGGTGCGGGTGCCGAGATAGAACTGGGGCATGAATTCCATCAGGAATTCGCCGTCGCTCTGGGGCAGTTTCTCCTGGTAGTAGTAGCTGCGGCTGCCAAGAATGCGGCCCTGCCGCACATAGAGGACATGCACGCAGATACTGTCTCCTTCCCTCGCCAGTGCCACCACATCCAGCTCGCCGCTATCGGCTTCAGCGAACTGCTGGGCCTGAATGGCTCGCAGCGCGCCGATCTGGTCGCGCAGCACGGCAGCTTTTTCGTAGTCCTGGGCCTCGGCCGCGGCTTCCATCTGGTCGGCCAGCTCGCGGGTCAGTTCCCCGCTACGACCACTGAGAAACATCGCGGTATGGCGTACGTCCTGGGCGTAGTCCTCGGGGCTGATCAGGCCGACGCAGGGTGCGGTGCAGCGGTTGATCTGATACTGCAGGCAGGGCCGGCTTCGGTTGCGGAAGACGCTGTCCTCGCACTGGCGCACGCGGAAGGTCTTCTGCAAAAAGTTGAGGCTGTCGCGCACCGCGCCCACGCCCGGATAGGGCCCGAAATATTGACCGGTACGGTTTTTGGCGCCGCGGTGCATGGTGATGCGGGGAAAGTCCTCACTGCTGCTGAGGAAAATATAGGGATAGGATTTGTCGTCCCGCAGCAGAATGTTGTAGGGCGGTCGCTGTGCCTTGATCAGGTTCTGCTCGAGGATGAGCGCTTCCATTTCGCTCTGGGTGACCGTGACCTGAACGTTGTGGATCTTGCTCACCAGCGCAGCGGTCTTCGGCGCGAGCCCTGAGCTGCGGAAGTAGCTGGAGACACGATTCTTGAGGTTCTTCGCCTTTCCGACGTAAAGCACTTTGCCCTCGGCGTCGTACATCTGGTAGACGCCGGGCTGGGAGCTCAGGTGCTTGAGGAAGAGCTTGGAGTCAAATTGAGTTGATTCTGGGGACATGCGATAGGACGGCGCGGCGTTACTACAGGGCAGATGTGCGTTCGAGGATGATAGCACGGGATGCCAGTCGCCAGAGCCCTGTCGCCACTCTCCAGAAAATGGGCGAAGAATCTGGCGACTGGGATCTGGAGACTAGCGACTGCTAATCGGAGATTGGCTCGAGATCGAGGATATTGTGGCGAACCGCCAGTAATGCAAGCTCCACATCGGAGTTGATTGTGAGCTTTTCGAAGATGCGGTAGCGATAGCTATTGACGGTCTTGGGACTGACGTGGAAGGTGTCCGCGATTTCCTGGACCTTGCGGCCGTTGACAATCATTACCGCGGTTTGCAACTCCCGCTCGGACAGGCTCTCGAATGGGCTGCTGCCCTTGTTACTCGCCCCGAATTTCTTCAGCGCCAGTTGCTGGGCGATGGAGCTGCTCATGTAGGGCTTGCCCTTGCAGACGGAATGGATCGCCGTGATCATTTCGTCCACTTCCGCGCCCTTGGTGATGTAGCCGAGGGCGCCCGCTTTCATCAGACGCTCGGGATAGAGGTCATCATCACAGGCGGTGACCGCCACCACTTTGATATCCGGGTCGGTAGCGAGTAGTTTGCGGGTGGCTTCCACACCGCCGATGCCGGGCATCTTCACGTCCATCAAGACAACGTCGGGCCGTTGCTTGCGGCAAATCTGCAGGGCCTCCTCCCCGGTTTTCGCATCGCCGACGACTTCGAAATTGTCGACGTCCTCCAGCATCCGGGCGATCCCCATCCGGACCAAATCGTGGTCATCGACAACCAGAATCTTTATTGCCATTGTCTTCCCCGCCGCTTCCCCGTGAGCGGCCAATGCACGGGGAAAACGATGTGTGATATTGCTGTTTTTCTTACGCGCCCCGCTCTTGCGGAACGTCATCAAGGACCGATGCAAAAGAGGGCGCGAGCGCCGGAAAATGTAACATCGCTGGCATGGAATGCCTAGCCCAAACTCCTGCGGCTGGCACTGATTTCATTGGTATAGCGCGGCATTCCTGCTGTAAGGAAACGATTCGCGCTCGCCGGCAGCTCAGGCAGGACGGGCAACCTGGCGAAAAGTAAGATTGATCCGCTCCCCGACAGGTTTGCGCGTCTTCGGGACGGCGTGCAACCAGTGCTGCTGCAGGTCGCCAAGCATTAATAGCAGTGATCCGGAAGTGAGTTCCAGCTCGAGCCTTCGCCCCTTATCGCGCCGCTGCTTGAGCACAAATCGCCGGGTTGCGCCGAGCGAAAGCGAAGCGATCTGCGGCTGTGGTCCGAGTTCGGCCTCGTTATCGGCATGCCAACCGACGCTGTCGTTTCCATCTCGATAGAGGTTAAGCAAGGCGCTATTGATGGCAAATTGCACCGGTCCGCAAAACTCATCGGCGGTTCCCTGCACTTTAGAGCGCAGTTCAGCGAGCTCGCCAGTCCAGGGGAACGCCTCGAAACGGGTGCCTGAATAGCGGTAACTCATTCCAGGATCGCCGTACCAGGCATTGAGCCGCGGAATCAGAACCTTTCTCCCAGCGATGGTGATGGTGGATTGCTCCCAGGCGGTGGTTCCGCGCAGGCGGTGGAAGCAATTGTCGGCTTCAAGTGGCGAAAGCCAGTCGCGGATGAGGACGAGCTCGCCCGCGTCCAGCGAGATGCGCTCGGGGCTGCTAGTCTGAAAGAGGTCATTCATAGGGCGCGAAGAAACAAAGCCAGAAATCGACAGTACTTTCCATCGTCATTCCGGCGAAGGCCGGAATCCATATGCTTGTCGGCACCTTCATCTGTCCCCCTGTGGATTCCGGCCTTCGCCGGAATGACGCAGTAGTGTGTACTGGAGACTGGAGATTGGAGACTATTCCTAATACGCAACGGGCTCCCGCTCCAGTTCGATTCCAAACCGGTGCAGAATGTCCTGCTGAATTTTCGCGGCGTAGTCGAGTACCTGCTGGCCGCAGCATCGGCCGGGATTCACCAGGACAAGTGCCTGCTTCGAGTGCATGCCCAGTCCGCCTTCGCTTTTGCCGCGCCAGCCGGCCTTGTCCAGCAACCAGGCGGCGGCGATTTTTACCCGCGCCGCATCCACTGGGTAACTGGCGATGTCCGGATAACGCGCGGCCAGTGCATCGAACTGCTCACGGGATATGATCGGATTTTTAAAGAAGCTGCCTGCGTTCGGAATCTGAGTAGGATCGGGAAGCTTGCTACGGCGAATCATGCAAACGGCTTCGCTTACCATGCGTGCGGTCAGTTCCTCACGCGGCGCTTGCTCTAATGCATCCTGCAGGGGCGCGTAGGATATGTTTAATTGCGGTGACTTACCGAGCTTGAACGTCACGCTGGTGATGACATAGCGATCTTTCAGCTGGTGTTTGAACGCACTGTCACGATAATTGAATTCACAGGCGGCGCGATCGAAAACTACCTCTTGTTGGCTCTGCCGATCGACGGCAGTGAGTTCCGCAAAGACGCTTTCCAACTCCACCCCGTAGGCGCCGATGTTTTGAATGGGTGCCGCGCCGACGGTGCCGGGAATCAACGAGAGATTTTCCAGCCCGAAGTAGTTGTGCTCAAGACAGTACTCCACAAGATCCTGCCAGATCTCTCCGGCGCCCGCGCGGAGCCACAGGTGATCATCATCCTCACGAACGACTTCGAATCCGCGAATGCCGATGTGGATGACGAGACCGTCGAAAGTTTCCGGCAGCACCACGTTGCTGCCGCCGCCGAGCACGAGCACTTGCAGTTGCTCGCGCTGGGCGCGCTGCAACGCAACAATCAACTGCTCTCTGCTACTGACCCACAGGTAATGCGCTGCCATGCACGGCACTGCCAGCGTGTTGAAGGCCTGGAGCGAACGGCCGGTAAAAAGATCGACGCTGGTCATGGGCAAGTCGTTCAAAGTCGCTGGCGAATATGATCCAGCAAACCACGGCTGGCGTCTTCGACCATGTCGAGCACGTCTTCGAAGCCCTGGTCGCCGCCGTAGTACGGATCCGGCACTTCCTCCAGCTCGTGATGACGAGCGAATTCCAGGAGCAATCCCAGATGGCCATCGTAGCTGTGCGGCTTCATGACGCTCAGATTGCTGAGGTTCTGCTTGTCCATCGCCAACACGTAATCGAAGCGCTGAAAGTCTTCCGGCGTCACCTGTCTCGCCACCAGATGGTCGAGCGGATAGCCGCGCTGCTTGGCAGCCGCCTGGGCGCGCTTGTCTGGCGCGCAGCCGATGTGCCAGTCACCGGTGCCGGCGGAGTCGATGAAGATTTTTTCGGTCAGGCTTGCCTCGCGCACCACATGTTCGAAAACACCGTGGGCGGTTGGCGAACGGCAGATGTTGCCGAGGCAGACGAAAAGGACGTTGATCATCGGTTCTGTCTAGCTCCCTTGTCGATTAGCGTTCAATCATTGCCTGTACGTTGGCGAGATCATGAGCCGTATCCACGCCGCCGGGGACCGGCAGACAGGCTTCTGCAACATGAATGCTTTCTCCCTGCCAGAGCACGCGCAGCTGCTCGAGTTTTTCGATGCGCTCGAGCGGAGCCATTGGCCAACCAATGAATTTGTGCAGCAGGCTTACCCGGTAGGCGTAGATACCTATGTGACGAAAGGCGGATTCCAGGACCGCATTCTTCTGCCTTTGTTCGCGAGACAGGAGTTCATCAGCGAAGTCATCCCGCGGCCAGGGAATAGGAGCACGACTGAAGTAGAGCGCACGACCATTGTGGTCGGCCACTACCTTCACCGCATTGGGATCGCGGAAAACGTGTACATCGGTGATTCGTTCACACAGGGTCGCGACACTGGCCTGCGTATCCGCCGCGAGGTTGGCGGCAACCTGATCGATCACTTGCGGCGGAATCAGCGGCTCGTCGCCCTGCACGTTGACGATGATTTCGTTGTTGCCGAGCTTCAGCAGACTGGCTGCCTCCTGCAGGCGATCCGTGCCGGACTGATGATCAACCGCGGTCATCACCACCTTGCCCCCGAAACCCTGCACTGCGTCCATGATCCGCTCATCGTCGGTGGCAATCACCACCTGCGTCGCACTGCTCTGCGCAGCCCGTTCGTAGACGTGCTGGATCATCGGTTTACCGCCGATGGACGCGAGCATTTTGCCCGGCAATCGGCTGGAGGCATAACGGGCGGGGATAATGACGGAGAAGGATTGTGACATGATTCTTTGGCTTTGCTCGGGTGACTGGATCGGCAGACCGGCCTATCGCCGGAACCGCGCTCAATGTAGCACAGCTCGATCCTTAGCGGCTCGATTGTACCGTTGCCGCATCTGGAATTGAGTTTGTTGCTGGGCGGAAACTGGCGAGCCGCGCTATGAGCGATTCATAGAATCTATCGTCGAGCTCGCTATCGACACTGAGATACCAGACATCGCTTGCGCCCTGCTCCGGTTCGAGCAGCGCGTTGCATTTCACTGCGTCCTTTTCGGTCATCACCACCGGCAAGTCATCGCCGAAGTGGAAATCATCCCGCGCGAACTCATGATGATCGGGGAAGCTGTGAGGCACTACTTCGAGTCCAAGCTCGCGCAAGGTGTCGAAAAAGCGCTGCGGATTGCCGATGCCGGCCACCGCATGAACTCGCGTCCCGGCGGACCAGGGTTTTTGCGGAGCGACAATGTTTTCGTCTGTGTCGAGACGATGCCAGGCGGCAGGCTTGAGCCTCATGGAGTGGCATTTTTCAGCGAGCACGTTTTGCAGCTCCGTGGCTGTTCCGTTCGCCGCGCCGTTGATGACTATCCAATCCGCTTCAAGCAGGCGCGAACGCGGTTCTCGCAAGGGTCCGGCTGGCAGCAAACGGCCATTGCCCAGCCCGCGCTGTCCATCGACGACAACGATCTCCAGATCGCGCGGCAAGCGATAATGCTGCAGCCCGTCATCGCTCAGAATCACGTCGCAGCGATTTGATTCGATCAATTTGCGCGCTGCGTTCAGACGATTGCTGTCGATCACCACCGGGCAGCCGCTGCGCCGGGCGATCATCACCGGCTCGTCACCGGCAATCAACGGCAGCGTGTCGGGGGTGACTTCGAAGGGGTAGAAAGGCGCCCGACTGCCATAGCCGCGGCTGATCACACCGGGAAAATAACCTGCCTCGCGAAGACGCCTGGCGAGGGCAATCAACAGTGGACTCTTTCCACTGCCGCCAAGATTGATGTTGCCGACCACGATCACGGGTACGGGCAGACGCCGCTGGCTCGACTCGGTTTTCACTTGCCTGAGCAAGTAAGCACGACGGGTTTTGACCAGTGCTGCGAAGAGCCAGGACAACGGCAAGAGCAGCAAAGACAACCACGGCCGGCGATGGCGATACCACATGTCCAGCAGTGTGCTTGAATGAGCCACGAGGGGTCCTTGTTAGGTGGGAAGCTATTCCCCTTCCTGCACGGGGTTGCGGGTGGTAATACTCAGGCGGGCGAAGCCCAGCTGCGCCGCCGCATCCATCGCGGTGACCACGGCCTGGTGAGGAGTTTGGGCGTCGGCGGTGATGATCAGGGGCACCTTGTTGTCGCCTTCGGCAGTTTCTTCGATGGCCGCTTTAAGCGTGTTGAGCTGCTTGTTGATCAGGCTTTTGCCGTTGACTGCGAAACCGCCCTCGGCATTGATGAGAACTTCCACCTGCAGTTTTTCCTGCGGCATGGGCTCACCGCTCGCCTCTGGCAAATCCACGTCCAGGTGCGTTTCCTTGGTGAAAGTAGTGGACACCATGAAGAAGATCAGCAGCAGAAACACCACGTCGATCAGTGGCGTGAGGTTGACGCTATCTTCGGTGCGGACTTTACGGCGGAATTTCAAAACTGGGCTCTCGATGGCTACTCGACGGCTATGCGGACTGCTTGATATCTACACGTCTGTCGCTGTGCAGCGCATCGACCAGTTTCACCGCTTCCTGCTCCATCGTGACGATCAGACTGTCTACCCGGCGCTGGAAAAAGCGATGCAGAATCATTGCGGGGATGGCCACGGTCAGACCGGCCGCGGTGGTGATCAGCGCTTCACTGATACCGCCGGCGAGAACCCCCGCGTTGCCGGTACCCTCGAGCATGATGTCGGTAAACACCTTGATCATACCGACCACTGTACCCAGCAAGCCGAGCAGTGGTGCAACGGCGGCGATGGTGCCCATGGCCCCGAGGTAGCGCTCCATATCATGGATGACCTGGCTGGCGGCTTCTTCGATGCTGTCCTTCATCACGTCGCGCCCGCTGCGTGAATTGCTCAGGCCGGCGGCGAGAATCTTGCCCAGTTCCGAGGAGCGCTTCAGCTCACGTATCTTATTGCCGTCGAGCTGGTTGTTCTTAATCCAGCCCCAGACCTGGGCGAGCAAGTGCTTGGGGGCGATGCGGGTGGGATTGAGGGTCCAGTAGCGCTCGACAGCGATCGCCACAACGGCAATGGAACAGAGAATGATTGGCACCATCAGCCAACCACCGGCGATAACGATCTCTAGCACTGGTACTCTCCTCCAAATAGCGTACCCGCGGAATTATAGCGCAGCGACAGCGCCGCGAGCCGCCGCACTTTATCACAAAAAACCACGCGCTCTATCCGCCCTGATTCACAAAGCGTCGGCGTACCAGTAACGTCTTTGGGCCTCACGCAGGGCCCTTACCTCCAGCTGCCCCTGCCGGTCCCAGGTGAAGGTCAGCTCGCCGGTATAGCCCAGATTCCAGGCGCGGCTGCCGGCCGCCTGGTAGCGCGCGGTGACGGCCGGATGTGGATGACCGTAGGGGCTGCGGTACTCTGTACTGTAGACCACGTGCTGCGGTCGCAGCGCTTGGACGAAGGCCTCTGAAGATGAGCTGGCGCTGCCGTGATGAGGCGCTACCAGCACCTCAACGCTGGCGGGCAGCTGTTGATTCTGAATCAGGCTCGTCTCGATCGCCGCGCCGATGTCACCGGGGAGCAGGACCCGGCTGCCGGCGAATTCGATGAGCAGAATGCAGGAGCTGTCGTTGCTGTTGCCCGGCCGCAGCCGGGGCTCGATCAGCCGGAAAGTGACCTCATCCCACTGCCAGTGAGAGTCGCGATCGCAAACCTCGGCCGGTCGTCGTCCCGTTTCACTCTCCGGCAGCAATTCGCCGAGCAGCAGGTCACCAGTGGGAACGCTGGCCAGCAGCTCACGCACACCGCCGGCGTGATCACCGTCGCCGTGGCTCACCACCAGAGAGTCAATGCGACGGATCCCTTTCGCGCGCAGATAGGGCGCAATCACCGCTTCCGCCGCATTGAAGCGCTCGCTGAAGGCGGGGCCGGTGTCGTAAACCAGCACCCGGCTCTCGGTAGCCACCACCACCGCAAGCCCCTGCCCCACATCAAGCAGCGTGACCGTGAGCGGCGGGCGCGGAACTTGGCTGGGTAGCAGCATCGGCAACAGCAAACAGGCGCCCAGCCAGCGGCCCGGCACACCGCGGGGGGCGAGGATGAGCAGCACCCCCGCCGCCGCGAGCGCCAGCGCCAGGTAACCCGGCGTGGCGCCGGCTGGGATCCAGCTGGCCTGGGTCACGGTGTCCGCGAGTGTTTGCAGCATACGCATGCAGAAATCCAGGGCTTCAGCCGCCATCCGCACCAGCGTCGCGGCAATGCTTTCACTCAAGGGCCGCAGCACCACGCCGGCAAGCAATGGCACCACGACTGCGAACGACACTAGCGGAATGGCGAAAAAGTTGGCCATCGGGCTCAACAGCCCCACCGACTGATTCAGCGCCAACAAAGGGATGCTGAGACCCACGAAAACCACCCACTGAGCCCGCCCGAAAACCGCAAAGCGGCCCAACTGCCGAAGCATGCGGGAGCTCCCCGTCACTTCGTCCGACGGCTCCCGGCGCAGGCGGTGCTGAAAGTGAAAGAGCAGAAAGGCCACGGCGCCGAAAGACAGCCAGAAGCCCAAGTCGTAGCCGGCCAACGGATCGATCAGCAGCACCAGGAGCATGGCCCAGGCCAGCGCCCGCATGGAGCTGCCGGTGCGGGAAAGGAGAATCGCCAGATTCACCAGCAGCACCATCGTCAATGCCCGCTGCGTTGGCAGCGCAAAGCCAGCCAGCGCCGCGTAAACGGCGGCCGCCGCACAGGAGAAGAGCCCGGGCAGCCGGTAGACCCAATGAGGCGCCCGGTGCCAGAACGAAAGCACTGCGCGCAGCAGATGGCCGAGCCAGTAACCCACAAGAGCCAGCAGACCAATGTGCAGACCGGAGATCGCCATCAGGTGGCTGGTTCCGGTAGTCCGCAGCAAGTCCCACTGGCCGGGCGTAATGGCGCCGGAATCGCCGATGGCGAGTGCAAGCAACAAAGGCGTGCTGGGGTGATCAAAGCGGTCCGCAATCCAGGCGCGAATGCGCTGACGAAGCTTCTGCACCGGATAACCTGCCGCTTCTCCGTGCAGCTGGTTGTAGGTGGATTCCCGCACATAGCCGGTGGCGTGAATTCCGCTGCTCAGCAGCCAGCGCTGATAGTCGAAACCCCCGGTGTTGACGAAGCCCCGCGGCCTGCTGAGTTTGAGCTTGAGGGTCCAGCGCTGAGCCACCTTGAGATTGGCTGCGCCGTACCAGGACAGGACGGTACTTTCGGGAAGGGAATGCTCGCGGGCGAAGGCGGGATTGAGGTTGTGGAACTCGGTGATTCGAAAACGGAAGCGCTGATAACGACCCCGGTCCTCTGGCAGACCGCTGACGATCCCGCTAACCAGCAACTCCTCGCCCTCCAGCGCCACCGGTAGCTGCCGTGCCAGCGTCAGATGGCCCGCCACAAGGCCCCACGACAGGCCCAGAGCAAGGCAAGCGGCGGGACGAGTAAGGCGATGGGCGAGCAGGCAGGCGATTGCCACCGAAACAGCTACACTTGTGAGCCATACAGGCACTGGAAGCCAGCTGGGATGGGGCAGCACGGGTAGCCGAGACACCGCTAAAATGCCCAGCGCGGCCGCGAATATGTTGATCATCGGGGGTCCATTCCGTGGGGGATCGTGAGATCTTCCTGTTGTTTTTCTGCAATCAGGCGCTGGTATGTTCTCGCGCGCTTTGCATTGAACTCGTGGGCTGCTCAGGTTCAAACTAACAGGCTCGCCCATCGAAGCCAAGGTAGCGCATAATGCGCTACTTTTTTTCGGGTTACCCCGTTTCGGGGGTCCTTTTGCCGGGTTAAGTCCTGAAGATCCGTGTAGTAGTTGTATGGCAAGAAAGCTGATCAAGCGCTGGCTTCCAGATCACAGCAAAGTAAAGAGCAATCCGGCGCTGCAGTTCCTCGGTGACCTGCTGCACGATCCCAATCTCTTTCATTTAAACCGCCGCTCGGTTTCGGTGGCGGTTTTCGTTGGTGTGTTTGTCGCCTTTCTACCGATCGTCGGGCAGATGCCGCTGGCGGCCTGTCTGGCCTTGCTGCTGCGCGGCAATCTACCGATTGCGGTGTTGCTGTGCTGGATCAGCAATCCTTTTACCTACGCCCCGCTTTTCTTTACCACCTACGAATTGGGCCGCTGGATTCTGGACATGCCCCGGGCGAACCTCCGTCCGGAGTGGTCCTTCGAGTGGATCAATCAGGAGTTTCACCACATCTGGAAGCCGCTGCTGACCGGTTCAGCGCTCTCCGGGCTGGTGTTAGGTGCGCTCGGTTATCTGTTCATGCAGGCCTTCTGGTACTGGACAGTGATGCGCAGCTGGGAAAAGCGGCGCAACGACCGCCGCAAGCGAGAACAGGAACGGCAGCAGACGATCTGAGCATGCGCCGGCGCGAGTATCGCTGAAGCCGATCCGAGCCTTCCTCGGGGCTATATTAAACCTCGAATCGCAGCGCTTCCGCCGGCTTGGTGCGACTGGCGCGCCAGGCGGGATAGAGGGTCGCGAAGAAGCTCAGAAACAGCGCCACAGCGGCGATGGAGAGCAGATCCCAGACCCGAATCGCGGAAGGCACAAAGCTGATCGGGTAAACATCCGACTGCAGAAAGCGGAAACCGAACACCGCCTCCACCCAGGCCACCACGTCCTGTACAGTGAGCGCCAGCACCAGCCCCAAAGCCAGCCCCAGCGCTGTTCCGATCAATCCGATGACACTTCCCTGCACCATGAACACGCCCGTGATTCTTTGCGTGCTGGCCCCCAGCGTGCGCAGGATGGCGATGTCGCTCTGCTTGTCCACTGTTACCATCACCAAGGTGGATACCAGATTGAAGGCGGCAATCCCGATGATCAGAAACAACAGGAGTCCCACCAGGTTTTTCGACATCTGGATAGCCTGATAGAGGTTGCCCTTACTGCGAATCCAGGTGCTGGAGGTAAAGCCATATGGGAGCGAGCGGACGATGGGATAGACGATCACTTCCACGTCGAAGAGATCAGTCACCTTGAGCTTGATTCCGGTCACCCGATCCTCGAGATTCGCCACGGCTTGAGCGGTGGCCAGATTGGTCAGGGCCATGCTCTGATCCACTTCCGTACCGGTGTGAACGATGCCGGCCACCCGCAGCCCCTCGACGGTCGGGCTCAGCTCGCCGGTGGCGCTGCGCGGAACGATGATCTTCACCGGATCGCCGACCCCGATCTCCAGCTGTTCGGCGAGCCCGCTGCCAAGAATGATGCTGCCGGTGTTTTCCTCGCTCGCCATCAGTTCCAGCTGTTCGGGCGAGAGAAAGTCTTCGATGGCGGAGACTTCGCGCTCCATGCTCAGATCGAGCCCATTGATGACAACCGGCGCCACGTTGCGGCGGTACTCCGCCATGCCCGCAATCTGCACGTAGGGCGCCGCGTTGACCACACCGGGTTGCTCAATGATGTATTCGCGCACACTGCGCCATTCGTCGATATTGTTGATGTGCTGAATGGAAGCCTGGGGAAGGATTGCGAGAATGCGCTCGCGCAGCTCCTTATCGAAGCCGTTCATCACCGACAATACCAGCACCAGCAGCGCGACACTGATTACCAGCCCGGCGATGGAGATGCTGGAAATAAATGACACCAGCTGGCTATGACGCCGTGAGCCGGTATAGCGAAGACCGATGAAGAAACTGAGCATGGTCAGGCCGCTTCCACGGTGTAGGGTTTGAGCGCGCCGTCTTCCAGCAACAACACACGTTGCATTTTCTGGGCGAGACGTTCGTCGTGAGTGACGATCACAAAGCTTGTCTGCAGCTGCTGATTCAGCTCCATCATCATCGCCTGGATGGCCTGCGCCGCGTGCTTGTCCAGATTGCCGGTCGGCTCATCCATCAGCACACAGCTCGGCCGGGTTACCAGTGCGCGGGCGATGGCCACTCGCTGACGTTCGCCGCCGGATAGTTCCGAGGGTTTGTGCTCTACCCGCGCCCCCAAGCCCACTTTCGCCAGGGCTTCGCGGGCGGACTCATAGGCAGCCGCCTTTTTTACCTTGCCAATCAGCAGCGGCATGGCCACGTTTTCCAACGCGGTAAACTCGGGCAGCAGGTGATGGAACTGATAGACGAACCCCATGCTGCGATTGCGCAAGCGTCCGCGATCGTTTTCTCCGAGTGAAAACATGTCTTCGCCGTCGAGCACCACCCTGCCCTCTGTGGGCAGATCCAGGCCGCCGAGCAGATTGAGCAAGGTGGATTTGCCTGAACCGGATGCACCGACGATGGCGATGGTTTCGCCTCGTTGTATGGAGAAATTGACGCTCTTCAAAACCTCCACGCGAAGTGGTCCCTGCTCGTAGGTTTTCGAGAGGTTTTCGCAATGGAGTACCGGTGAGGCTGTGCTGGCTTCGGACATAGCTTTCCGTTTGTTTGCTAATTAGTTTTTTCGCTGGCGGCACTCACGCTTTCGTGGTTTTCCGCCGCAATGCGCAATGGGCGCGCAAAGCTGCTTCAGTGGCACCATCCCGTCTCACATCTCACATCTCACGTCTCACGTCTCACGTCTTCGTCACTCATACCTCAAAGCCTCCGCCGGCGCGATTCGCGCAGCCCTTATAGCCGGAGGTAAGGTCGCCAGCACACTCATCACTATCGCCACACTCACCACGATCAGCGTATCGCTGAGCAACCAGTGCGATGGCAGTTCACTGATGTAGTAGACGCCCGGATCGAAGATTTTCTGGCCGAACAGGCCTTCCACGAAGGCGACGATATCGCCCACGTAAAATGCACCCGCGATGCCGAAGATCACCCCCAGCAAGATGCCGAACAGGCCGACCGTACTGCCCTGAACCACGAAGATGCCCATTACCTGCCGAGCGGTCATGCCCAGGGTGCGGAGCACGGCGATGTCGCTGCGCTTATCCGCCACCATCAGCACCAGACTGCTGACGATATTGAAAGCGGCGATGGCGACGATGATCAGCAGCATCAGCATGATCAGGATTTTTTCCATCTTTACCGCCTGGAACAGACTGCCCTGAGTTTCGCTCCAGTCTCTGACTTCATAGCGATCGCCGAGCCCGGCTTCGACCGATTGCATGACGCTACCAGCCTCATAAATGTCAGTGACCTTTACGTGCAGGCCCTCAACGCTGTTTCGATAGCGAAACAGTTTCTGAGCGCTGTCCAGGTGGATCATGGCGAGGTTCTTGTCCACGTCCGCGCCCACCTCGAAGATGCCGACCACTTTGAACTGTCGAGGCATCAGCACCGGGCCAAGCGGGGTGGTGCTGACCCGAGGGGTGAGAATGGTAATGTAATCGCCCACCTGGGCATTGATGAAGCGGGCCAGGATGCGGCCGATGACGATGCCCCACTCCCCTTCCTGCAGGTTGTCGAGACTGCCGCGGATCATGTGCTGATCGACCACTGAGACCTGACGCTCCTCGTCCGGCAGAATCCCTTGAATCTGCACCATTTCGCTATTGTCGTCGAAGCTGGCCATGCCGAAGCCGCCGATGTAAGGGGCGGTGGCGACCACCCCGGGCTGCTGTTCCACCTGTGCCGCCAGCGCGGGCCAGTCATCGATGGGCCGATCCGCAGTCACGAAGCCATGAGGGATGACGCTGAGGATGCGGCCTTTCAGCTCTCGATCGAAACCGTTGAGCACGGAAAGCACCACGATCAGCGCGGTAACGCCCAGCATCATACCGAGCAGTGAAAAGCCCGAGACGAAGGAGATGAATTGATTGCGACGCTTTGCCCGGGTGTAGCGCAGACCGATAAAGAAGGGAACGGATCGGAACATCAATCGATTACTCTTACCGAGAAGGCCAATGGCAAATCCACGCGTTTGCGGGCAAAAAACAGCGGCTACTATACAAGAAAACAGAACCGCTGCGGGTTCGGGGGTACTGAGGTGACCGCCGGCGCGACTCTTTTATCTGCAATTTGCGGCGTGTTAATCTTCTTCAGACCAGTCAAACCTGCGTCGGCCATGCAAACGGCAAAGTGATTCAGATCACAGGGCCGGCAATTGACGCGACAAACCTGTGCCGGATAGGCGATGATTGAGGGAAACGGCCGAAACACTCATAACGGCTACCAGGAACAGCTTTTTCGGGGAGAAAACAATGGCAAGAACGCGCATCATCCCGACTCTCAGTCAGGCAGCTCTGCTACTGGCTGCCGTCGCGGCGCCAGGCATCGCCGCAGCGGAAACCATCGAGGTTCCGGTCGGACAACAGGCCAAGCAGAAGTGGACGATGGATCGGCCGATCACTGGCATGAAGCAGTCGCAGGTGGAGGCGCTGTTCGGCAAGCCGGTGGACTGGCGCAAGGCGGTTGGCGATCCGCCCATTTCCAGCTGGATCTACCAGAACTTTGTGGTCTATTTCGAATACGACCACGTCATCCATACGGTGCTGACTCAGCCCAACCTGCCGGTGGCCACCACCGACGACGTCAGCGACCAGCAATAACCCCGCGATACAGACCCGCGCTGGACTCAGTCCAGCGCTTCGGCAAGCTCCTCCGCCCGCGCACTTCCTTGCGTTTCCAACTGCTGCCACAGGCTCGCCCCGCCGCTGGCTTTCTCGATCGCTTTCAGCTTCTCCCGGTGCGCCGCGAGTTCATCCTCGCTCGCCTTGATTACCGGTAAAGGCGCTCGCGAGGCGCTCAGCCGGCGGATGGCGCTGCCGCCAGTGGACGTGCCTGTTGATGCGCTACCCAGGCTGAGCGCAGTCTGGCCGCCAGTCATCAGCAGGTAGACGTCGGCAAGAATCTCCGCATCCAACAATGCGCCGTGCAGATCGCGTTGGGAGTTATCCACCCCATAGCGCTTGCACAGAGCATCCAGGCTGTTCTTCTGTCCCGGGTGTTTTTCCCGGGCCATTACGAGCGTATCCAACACTTTGCAGACTTGAGTGATCACGCCGCGCTTAGGCGTCAGCTTGGACAGTTCCGCATCAATGAAGCCCACGTCGAAGGGCGCATTGTGAATGACCAGTTCCGCACCGCTGACGAATTCCAGAAAATCGTCGACGATTTGATGGAAGCTGGGCTTGTCCGCGAGGAATTCGTTGGTGATGCCGTGAACTTCGATGGCTCCTTCATCGATTTCGCGGTCAGGGCGGATGTATTGGTGATAGTGATTGCCGGTCAGTTTGCGATCGACAATCTCGACGCAGCCGATTTCGATGATCCGATGCCCCTGGCTGGGCTCAAGGCCCGTTGTTTCCGTATCCAGTACGATTTGACGCACGTAAGCTCCGTGGGAGTTGTTAAAATTTTGTTGGTTGGCGAAAGAACCGACCATGGATTCCGGCTTGCGCCGGAATGACGCTGGCGAGTTTGGCGGGTTTAGAGCAGAAAACTTCGCAGCTCCTCGTCATTCCGGCGCAGGCCGGAATCCAGACCAACTTCGGCGTTCATCAGTTTAGCGCACCAAATCGGCTCCGCGATTGGCCAGCTGATCGGCGATTTCGTTCTCCCGGTGACCGCCGTGCCCTTTCACCCAGTGCCATTCGATCTGATGGCGCTTGGTCTCAGCGTCCAGTGCCTGCCAGAGATCGGCATTCTTCACGGGTTTTTTCGCGGCGGTGCGCCAGCCGTTGCGCTTCCAGTTGGCCAGCCACTCGGTGATGCCCTTGCGCAGATACTCCGAGTCGGTTGTAAGAATGACCTGGCAAGGTTCCTTCAGAGCGGCCAGCGCCTTGATGGCCGCGGTCATCTCCATGCGGTTGTTGGTTGTCTGCTCCTCGCCGCCGAAGAGTTCCTTTTCCACACCACCATAGCGCAGCAGCGCGCCCCAGCCGCCGGGACCCGGGTTGCCGCGGCAGGCACCGTCGGTGAAGATTTCTACTTGCTTCAATGTGAAGACCTGTCTTTTTGCTCGCGAGACTGAGCGCTGGTGTGCAGAGGTTCCACCACCCGGGTGCTGGGCCGAACACCCACGAGCCCCTCGATGGGATTGAATTTTTTCCAGCCCGGCTTGATGGGCGTCACCCCCACGACGTCCTTGCGCGCGAGAATAAAATAGAAGCCACCAACCGGCAGCTGCGTGCGCTGCGCCATTCGTTCGATCCAGCGCGTTTGCGCCATCAGCCGTGGGTGCGCAATGGGCCAGCGGTAAAAACCATGGCTAATCGCGACCGGCTCGAAATCCAGTAATCGCAGCCAGTCGATCACCCGCCCCAGGCGCAGCGAATGATGCCGCCATTGCGCGCTGCTGGCAAACAATTGACCGAATCGCTTGAACAGTCCGAACCAGCTATAGGGATTGAAACCGACGATCGCCACATAACCGCGAGGAATCAGCACTCGGGCGGTTTCCCGCAGCAGTTGATGAGGGTGCTGGGTGAATTCGAGGACGTGATGCAGCACCGCCAGGTCAATGGTTTCCGAACCCAGCGGAATCCGCTCCAGATCCGCCTGTCCCGTATAGAGCCCGTTCTGTTCACCCTGCGGGACCAGTACCGGGGAGAGGGCAAAGCGGTGATTGATGGTACTTGCGGTGGTGAGGTCGAGCTTGCGACTTACCGCCAGCTGCATCAGATGAAAACCGTAGATGTCGCGCAGACTGCGGTCGATCAGTGGCTGCTCTTCTGCAAGCAGTGCGCGACCGACCGGTCCCTCCCACCACTGCTCCAGTGACTCCACCGACTCCGCCAGCGGTCTGACGCCGAAGCGCTGGTGGGCTGCGTCGCGGATATTTGTCAGGGATTCCTTGATCAAACGAGCTGCCTCACTGGATAGGGCGTAGTCACGCCATTATCATGACTGATTCGCAACGACTGCAACCGCGCACCGCATTCAATCATCAAAAAGGACAGCGCCATGAGCACGATTACCCTCAACGTCATCCCGGTTCCCGCCTTCCGCGACAATTACCTGTGGCTGTTTCATCAGACGGGCGATAAGCGTGCCTATGTGGTCGACCCGGGCGATGCGGAGCCGGTGGAAAAGGCGCTGGCGGAACGAGGGCTCAGTCTAGCGGGCATTCTGGTCACCCACCACCATCCGGACCACATCGGCGGAATCGATCGGCTGCTGTCGCGTCATCAGGTCCCTGTTTACGGCCCCAGCGGCGGCAGCGTGCCCCAGGTCAGCGATCCGGTGAACGATGGCGACACCCTCACGCTGGACAATGGCGCATCCTTCACGGTAATTGCGGTTCCCGGGCACACGCTGGACCACCTCGCCTATTTTTGTGACCAGTCCCCGGTGCCCGTGCTGTTTTGCGGCGATACGCTCTTCGCCGGCGGCTGCGGACGCCTGTTTGAAGGCAAACCGGCCCAGATGTATCGATCCCTGAGCAGACTCGCCGCTCTCCCCGACGACACCGAAGTTTACTGCGCACACGAGTACACGATGGCGAACCTGGCCTTCGCCCGGGCGGTGGAAGGCGACAACTCGGCGCTTGCCGACCGGATAACAAGGGAACAGGCAAAGCGCGACCGTCAACAGCCCACTGTACCTTCCACAATCGGATTGGAAAAATCTACCAATCCCTTTCTGCGTTGTGACCTGGAATCCGTAAAAAAAGCCGCGCAGGCCCACAGCGGTGAAGCACTCTCTTCCGGGGAGGAGGTGCTGGCCGCGGTCCGCAGCTGGAAAGACAATTTCTAAACCTGTGGGGGCGCCCCGCCCCGGGGCGCCTGTTCAAGCAACCTCAAGCTGGTCTGTTCTTTGCTGTACTCTTGCCCGGAGGGAAAGTCGAGGCTGGTAGTAGAAGTAGAAGAAGCCTCGAGCACCTTAAGCACAAACTCCGAACCAGGGGAGCCAGGGACGCGTTCTCATCACTCACCCGCACCAAACCCTGCTACTCCCAACATCGCCGGCCCTTCGGGGATCAGGACAACTTTCTTGTTTTTGGCCATCGCTCAACACGGATTAGTGACCCTGTCTACAATCGGGCTACATTCGGGAACGGCTCCGCTGAGTTTCAGTTGACCGTCTATACAAGGCGAACCTAAAATCCCGGAGTTTTGGCCAAACCGGTGACAACGTGACCCGTGACTTGGACCTGTAACAAAGCGACTAAATCATGCTGAAAAACGCGGTAATAGCTTTCATCGTCACGCTGCCACTTTATGGCTGCAGTCAACTGACTAGTTTGACCCAAAGCGACCCAGTGCCCTTGGTCGATGCGCATCCACTGCCCGATTACCGGGATGATGATCTGGATGTGCTGATGGATCCGTCCTACGACCCCAACTGCTTCATCGAACCCGAAGTCTATGCGGCCTATCCGCAACCGGATTTCCAGAATGTGTGGAACCGATTGCGCGCCGGCTTCAGGCTTCAATACGTAAATCACCCACGTATCGCCACCCACCGTGACTGGTACGCGCGCAATCCTACCTACATGGCTCGCGTGTCTGAGCGGGCCGAGCGCTATATGTACGCGATCGCCGAGAAGATCGAAGAACGCGGCCTGCCGATGGAACTGGCTTTACTGCCCATCGTGGAAAGCGCCTTCGACCCCTTCGCTTACTCCCATGGCCGCGCATCCGGCATGTGGCAGTTCATTCCGAGTACCGGCGAGCACTATGGCCTGAAACAAAACTGGTGGTACGACGGACGCCGGGACATCGAAGCCTCCACCGATGCAGCGCTCGACTATCTGAGCACACTGCACGGCTACTTCGATGGTGACTGGCTGCTGGCACTGGCGGCCTACAACACCGGGCAGGGCAACCTTCGACGGGCCATTCGCCGCAACGAGCAGGCGGGCAAGCCCACCGATTTCTGGTCACTGGACCTGCCCCGCGAGACTCGGGCCTATGTCCCGCAGCTGCTTGCGCTCTCGCAGTTAGTAGCCGAGCCCGATAAATACAACATCGCGCTGAATCCAATTCCGAACCGGCCTTTCTATGATGTCGTGGACATCGATTCGCAGATCGATCTGGCCAAGGCGGCAGAAATGGCGCAAATGGAGATCGAAGATCTTTATCTGTTGAACCCGGCTTTCAATCGCTGGGCCACCGATCCGAGCGGACCGCACCGTCTGCTGATTCCGGTGGACAACACGGCTACATTCATTGAAAACCTGAAAGCCTATCCGCTCGAGCAGCGCCTCGCCTGGGAAACCTACACCGTACGACGGGGCGACTCATTGGCGGCGATCGCGCGACGCTTCAATACCACCATCGACACCCTGCAGGATGTTAACCAGATTCGCGGAACCCTGATCCGTCAAGGCGAGCAACTGCTGATTCCGACCGCCACCAGCGATCCGAATGCCTATGCGCTTAGCGCCGACCAGCGTCTGGCGAAAAAGCAAGATCGCGGCGGCAACGAAGGTGCTGAGAAAGTCAGTTATACCGTCAAGCGCGGCGACAGCTTCTGGGGGATCTCCCGACGCTACAACGTCAGCGTGAATCAGCTGGCCAAGTGGAATGGCATGGCGCCGAAGGATCCACTGCGGGTCGGTCAGAAGCTGGTTGTCTGGTCCGGCAAGCCCACCACAGTAACTGCCAAGGCCACCCCAGCATCTGATCGCGGCGGCCGGCTGGTGCGCGAGCTCGCCTACCGTGTGCGTCACGGCGACTCGCTGGCGCTGATTGCCAACAAGTTCAACCTGTCAGTACAAGATATCGCAGCCTGGAATTCGTTGGAGATGAAGGATTACATCCATCCCGGTCAGCAGCTGAAGCTGATCGTTGATATCACCAACACCCACTAGTCGCTAGTCGCTAGTCTCTAGCCAAAAAGAAAGGGCCGGAATCCGTGATCGGGTTCCGGCCCTTTTGCGATTACGCTGCACGTCAGCTTTGCCAGTCGCTAATCATCGAAGGGATTAGCGACTGGCAACTGGAGACTGGAGACTGGAGGACTTTTATTCGGCGAGACTCTTGCTCACCACCTCGTAGACATCCTTCGAAAGATCCTTCAAATCCCTGATCCGCACCAGCTCCGCCTTCATCAGCTCCTGCCGTGCCGGGTCGTACTTGCGCCAGCGCGTGAGCGGTGTCAGCAGGCGTGCGGCCATTTGTGGGTTGATGGAATTGAGCAGGCGGATCTGCTCCCCCAGGAAGGCGTAGCCGGCGCCGTCTTCGCGGTGGAAGTTCACCAGATTCTGATTGCAGAAAGCGCCGATCAGCGAGCGCACCTTGTTGGGATTGGTAAGGTGGAAGCATGGATGCTTGAGCAGCGAGTAGACGCGATCGAGCGCATCTGACTTCTGGCAAGTGGCCTGCACCGCGAGCCACTGGTCAATCGCCAGGGGTTCGTCTTTGAACTGCCGGTAGAAATCTTCAAGGCATTCGCGCGCCCGCGCGTTGGCTTCGGGGTGTTCGCTGTTGATCACGGCAGCGAGAGCAGCGAGCCGGTCCGTCATGTTGTTGGCCGACTGGTACTGCCGGACGCAGCGCGCGAGCGCCTCTTCTCCTTCAAGCAGCGACAGATAGCCCAGCGCGGCATTCTTCAAACTGCGACGGGCGATCTGTTCCGCGCTTGGCTCGTACTCTTCGTCCACGTTCAGCCGCTCGTAGACGGCAGTGAGCTGCTCGCGCAGTTCCCGCGCGAGATGTTCACGGACTCTGTCGCGGCTGGCGTGAATGGCATCCGGTCTGACGCAGTCGCTGATCTCACTGAGATAGGCTTCGCTCGGCAGGCGGAGCATCAGAGCCACCATGGCCGCATCGAGCCCGGTGTTCTCCAGCAAGTCGCGATAGGCTTCCGCAAGGCGCGGGTCCACCTTCGCCGACTCGGCATCCGGATAGGCTTTCATCACATCTTCAATCACGCGGATGCCCAGAGACTGGCTCGCATCCCAGCGGGAAAAGCCGTCGCCGTCGTGGCGCATCAGGGTCAGCAGGTCATCGCGGGAGTAGTTGTAGTCCAGGCGCACAGGGGCAGAGAAAGCGCGCAACAGAGACGGAACCGGTTTCTCGGTAATATTGATGAAGGTGAAGCTCTGTTCCGGCTCACGCAACTCCAGCACCCGCTCGGTGCCCGGCACTTCGGTTTCGCCCTCCATGAACAGCGGCATTTCCCCTGCGCTGCCGATCAGCCCCACCTTGACGGGTATATGCAGCGGCAGTTTTTCCTGCTTGTCCGGCGTCTCGGGCGAACACTGGCGAATGGTCAGCGTATAGGTTTGCTGAACCGCATCGTAGTGATCGGTGACCGAGAGACGGGGCGTGCCCGCCTGGGTGTACCAGCGTTTGAACTGACCGAGGTCGCGCCCGGATACATCTTCCATCGCCTTGACGAATTCATTGATTGTCACCGCACAGCCGTCATGGCGCTCGAAGTACAGGTCGCTGCCCTCGCGGAACTGCGTCGGCCCGAGCAGGTTGTAGATCATGCGAACGACTTCGGCGCCCTTCTCGTAGATTGTCAGCGTGTAGAAGTTGGAGATTTCGATGTAGGAGCTGGGCTGGACAGGATGCGCCATGGGGCCGGCATCTTCAGCGAACTGCATGGTCCGCAACAGGCTGACGTCTTCAACACGCTTGACGGTGGGCGAGCCCATGTCGGCGGAAAACTGGGCGTCCCGAAACACCGTAAAGCCTTCTTTCAGGCTCAACTGAAACCAGTCCCGACAGGTGACCCGGTTGCCGGACCAGTTATGGAAATACTCGTGAGCCACGACGCCTTCGACCCGCTGAAAGGCGGCATCGGTGGTGATCTCGGGCTTGGCGAGCACGCAGGAGGTGTTGAAGATGTTGAGGCCTTTGTTCTCCATGGCCCCCATGTTGAAGTCGTCCACGGCAACGATCATGAAGATATCCAGATCGTATTCGCGACCGTAAACCTCTTCGTCCCACTTCATGGACCTTTTCAGAGAGTTCAGGGCGTGGTCGCACTTGTCGAGATCCTTTGGCTCCACGTAGATCTTGATCTGCACATCGCGACCGCTGCAGGTGCGGAAGCTGTCTTCCACCACCGCCAGATCGCCTGCGACCGCGGCGAATAGATAGGCCGGTTTCTTGAAGGGGTCGTGCCAGGTCACGAAATGCCTGCCCTCTTCCACATCACCACGGTCCACCGGATTGCCGTTGGACAGCAGGATCGGATAACGCTGCTTGTCCGCGATCAGCGTGGTGGTGAACTCACTCATCACGTCCGGGCGATCAAGATAGTAGGTAATGTGCCGGAAACCCTCCGCCTCGCACTGCGTGCAATACATGTTGCGGGACTTGTAGAGGCCTTCCAGAGTGGTGTTTTCCTGCGGCTTGATCCGACAGACGGTGGTCAGGTGAAAAGACTCGGGCACTTGGCGGATCCGCAGGGACTCTTCGCCAACCTCGTAATCGTTCTTGGCCAGTGGCCGGTCGTCGATAGCGATCTGCTGAAGATCGAGATCGGCACCCTCGAGCACCAGCTCAGCGGACGCGCTGGTGGACTCGGGATTGCGGCGCATGGCCAGCGTGGCGGTAACGGTAGTGAAGTCTTCCCGCAGGTCGATGCGCAGGTCGGTCTTATCGATCAGATAATCCGGAACGCAATAGTCCTGCAGGCGGATCGCTTTTGGCGTGGCTTCTTTCATCGAATCACCTCAGGTTGATTGTCGCTACTCCCAGCGGAGCGGCACTTCTTCTTCCACTTCGTCGTCGCTGTGACCACAGGCGGTGGGCTTGTTTCGCTCGATGTAGCCGGTGCGCTGCTCGGGAGGCAGATTCCGGGTCTCGAAGGCGATAACCGCTTGCAGGCTCAGCTCCTTCTGCTCGCGGGTAAGGGACTGGCCATTGGGCCATTTGCCGAGCTCGACAGCGGTTTTCAGGCGCTGGTAGGTATCGGCATCGATGCTGGCGATTAGTTGCTCAAAATTCACGGTTTGCTCTCAGGTCTCAAATCAGTTGCTCGAATGCTTCACGGCCGGGCAACGCCGCCCCGACTGTGGGATAAGCCGGCGACCAGGCCCCAGGTCATCCCCACCAGCAGTCCGGTGATATGCGCGGCATTGGCCACCCGGCCTTCCATGAAGAAGTTGAAAAATCCGAAGGTCCCCAGGATCAGCATCAACAACATCAGCGGAATCAGCCCCTTGGGGAAGGCCAGCATCGGATGCGGCGCCAGTAGCTGGCGCAGCCAGATGTAGCCGATAAACCCATAGTTGACGCCCGACATGCCACCAAAGCGCGGATTGCTTTCCCAGCCCAGCTGCCCCAGGTTGGCGATCAGCCCCGTAGCCGCCACAAACAGCAGAAAATGGCCGCTGCCCATCACCCGTTCCATTCGCGCGCCGAATACCCACACGAACAGGGCGTTGAAGGCGATATGGATGAGATCGAAGTGGAGGAACATGGGAGTCCACAGACGCCAGAATTCCGTCAGATCCAGGTCATTCAGGTCGGCAAAGCGGTACTGGGAGATATCCACGATGGTAAACCAGTGGCCAATCATCAGCTGATTGTCGGTAATCACCACCAGGTAGCCCAGCAGGCTGAGCAACAGCAGCCCACAGGTGACTGGCAACATGCGCAGCATGAGGCGGAGCTGGTTGCCGTAGTGCGGCTCCTCATCCGCTCTGGCACTGGCGGGCTGTTGCACGATCTCGATGTCGCCACGGCGCCAGTCGTCGATGAATTTGGCGACCTGTTCGCGGTCCTGCTCCCGCGCCACCCAGACCACCTGACTGCCCGCCTCTTCCGTGATTCGATGCGGTACGCGGTACTGACTCAGCGCACGGGCGACGGGCGAGAGATCCACGTTCTGCGGAAGGCGTTCCACCTCCTGCCACTGCTGTCCGTAGGGATCGCGAAATTCTGTCATTGATTGGTGATGTGGCTTTGCCAGCCCAGCTTGGAGCGGCAGGTTTCGTAGAAGTTGTGGTTCAGCGGGTGGATCAAATTGAGCTTCCAGGGATGCTTATGGACATGGATCTCATCGCCGGGTTCAGTGACCACGTGATGGTGACCATCGCAGGTGATATGGGGGAAGGCGGTGTTGCGCTCGCCGATCAACAATTTGATCTCGCTGCTGCCGTCCACGACGATCGAGCGGCTACTCAGGGTGTGAGGATTCATCGGCACCAGCACAATAGCGTCCATTCGCGGATGTACCAGGGGACCGCCCGCGCTGAGGGCGTATGCCGTGGAGCCGGTGGGTGTGGAAACGATCAGGCCGTCGGAGCGCTGGGAATAGACGAACTGGTCGTCGATGTACAGCTCAAATTCGATCATCCGGATGAATTGCCCCGGGTGCATGACCACGTCGTTCAGCGCTTCGCCGCTGCCGATGGTTTTGCCCTTGCGGATCACCGCCATGCCTAGCATGAAGCGGGTTTCCATCAGGTATTTGCCACCGAGCACCTCGCCAACCAGATGCTCGATTTCCTCGGGAGTGATGTCGGTGAGAAAGCCCAGCCGCCCCTGGTTCACGCCCAACAGCGGAACGTTGTAGCGCGCCAGTGCCGCGGCCGCCCAGAGCATGCTGCCGTCGCCCCCCACCACAATCACCAGATCGCAGTTCTTACCCAGGGCGTCCTTGCGCACCACCGTATGGCTGCTGTCGGGCAAGACGCTGGCGGTGCCCTCTTCGATATAGAGACTGATCTGGCGGGATTCCAGGTAGCCGATAAGCCGCTGAAGACTGTATACGGCCTTGTTGCTGTCCAGACGGCCGATGATGCCTATGGAGTTGAACTGCGCCATCGAAGCGGCCCCACTGCCGGTTGCCAAAGGGGCGGCATTATAGCAGCCATAACCGCCGCCAGTCGCTAATCGCCAGTCACCAGTCACCAGTCACCAGTCACCAGTCACCAGTCAGTTTGGCAGTCGTAAGGCTGTGATAATCAAAGGAAGGATTCGCGCAGGAACCAATCTCCCGCGGTCGGGCCGTTATTTGCCTTGGTCTGGCGACTGCAAACTCGTGACTGGAGCCTGGCCTTATGCTCCTTCTATGACGCGACCATCCTTGAGCAGGAATTCGGCATTGTCCACCGGCAGATTGACGCCCTGGGCCGGGCGCAGGCCGCGCAGGCCGGCGTTCAGGGCGACTACCCGGTAGCCCGCCTTGTTCAGCAGGTGGGCGGCCGCACGGCTGCGTCGGCCTGTATCGCAGTAGATGACGTATTCGGTATCCCGGTTGAGGAGCCGTGTCTTGATTCGCAGCAGGTGCAGCGGCAGGTTGATGGCCTGGGCCAGATGGCCGGCCTCGTATTCCTCCTGGGTGCGCACGTCGATGCAAATGGCACCCTGGTCGATCAGATCGCGAACCTGATCGGGATCGGCGATGGCAACCTCCGGCTCTCTGAGCAGCTTCAGGAAGTCGCGCTTGGAAATGTAGGCAAGCTCGCCGTCGATAGTCATGATCACCGAGGCGTTTCGAACGGTTTCATAGACCAGCGCGTCCTCGCCAAAACAACGGCCGGGGCCGATCTCGGCGACCTTCACCGGCGGCGTCATGCCATCGGGAGACTGGCGCACTTCCGCTTCGCCGCTCTTGATGAAATAGCAGTTGTTGCCGATCTCGCCCTGGCGCAACACCGCCTCGCCGGCACTCACGGTCATGGTCTTGAGACGATCGAAAATGACGTGCGCGTTGATGGGAGGCACTTTGTAGAACAGGTTGGATTTCAGAATGGTCATCATCCATTCCGCGTCCTTGTCCAGATCCCGCTGGTAGGCGATATCAAGCAGCATGTATTCCGCCACCTGGCTCCAGGTGAGAATCTTGTCGAGATATTCGGAATCCACTCGCAGCAACCGGCAATCAGTGCTCGCGGTGGCCAGGCAGGGCCGAGGCTGTTCGTGCATCAGCGGTCCGAGGCTGTTTGCCGCGCGTATGGTCGAGCGTTCGCCACCGGAACAGAGTAATTCGACATCCCCGTGCAGCAGATAGACGTGTTCCCGATCATAGCTGCCGGGCTCGAAGATAGTCTGACCGCGGAAAACGATTTCGAGCTTGCTGTTGCGGATCAATTCAGCGAGGTGGTCTTCGGTGAGTGTGTTGAGGGGGACCAGGGTTTGCGCCAGGCGCATATCCGCGCTCAGCTCTGCATCGTTCTGCGAGGCCTCCAGCAGCGCCTGATCACCTAGCACGCTGCGCCGACCACGGCCGTCATAGGCAGTTGACACCCCCAGACGGCTGTAACTTTCCTGCAGCGCAGTGTCCTTCATAATTACTGAATCGTTATCTTTATTGCGCATTGCCCCAATGCCCTAAGCCCCTGTCCGGCCAGTCCGCCGAACCTGCATCATCTTGCTTTGTGACGAAAACTGTCAGCTCTTCGCCCAAAATGGTTAGTTCTGTTATCTGCTCCGGGTCCTTGTTTTCGCCGGTAGCCGGGGCCTGCGCCCCGATCGCCGTCCTTTTTCGGTGCTGCCCTCTGCATTTTTTCGGAAGAATTGCAGATTTGATGCCACAACGTCGTCCATTATGAATTGCATCCGCGACGGAACGCACGCAGGTGCAGAACGAGCGTGATCACGTCGCTTCGCTTCCGACAGAAATGATGATTATTTACGCTGGAATTACTCTCGCTGCCCTTCCGCCCACTCGCCTGATCATGCAGCAATTGATCTTTCCGGCTTGATCAAACGACCGCATTCTTGCCCACTGCCGCGAAAGTCCGGGTGGGGGATGTGCGATGGTGATCGCAACGGTCGTGCTCACCCGTGTGGAACTGACTCGGTGTCGGGACACGCTCGATCGCCCCGCCGCAAACGTCGCCGCGGGCACCCAGTGCCTGACACACGGGTTGTTTGTAGTGGGCGAGCCAGTCCCGGTATTGATTCAGGCTGACACCGCATTTTTCAGCCGCATAGGCGGTCGGGTTGTCCATATAGCAGCTCATGTCCGCGAGCGGGATGGTGAGATGACCCGCACCGGGGTGGTAGGCAACGAAGTTAAGCCCGGCCTTCTCCAGCTTCTCGAGCAGCTGCTCGCTGGTGTTGTTCAGCATCGCCTGGTTTTGCTCGCGCAGGCGTCGCACTTCTTCTTCGAGACTGCTTTCCTGCTCGCGGCGATACATCAACTCGATTTCCCGCAACTGCAGTTTCTCTTTCAGCTCAAGGGTGGCGGCCTCCACCTTGGCCGACACTTCCGCTTCGTAGTTTTGCTTCAGCGCGCTGACCTGTGCATTTTCATCCA
Organism: Proteobacteria bacterium 005FR1; assembly: GCA_026192395.1. Taxonomy (GTDB): domain Bacteria; phylum Pseudomonadota; class Gammaproteobacteria; order Pseudomonadales; family Cellvibrionaceae; genus WACF01. The sequence continues at coordinate 219,044 of WACF01000001.1, read as the reverse complement.
GCTGCGCTGATTTGAGCTTGTGCTCAAAATATTCTCGCAGACCCTCGATCTTTTTGGCCTGCCCTTCGATGGTTTCTTTCAGCGCTTCGTTGCGTTGCGTCTGGAGTTCCAGTTCCTGCTGCCGCTTGTCCAGCTGATGCCGGTACTCTTGCAAACGCTGCTGATGAACGAGCTGCTGCTGCTGGATTTCCTGCTTGCGCTTGCTATTGAGCGTGAGAATACGCAAACGCTGCTCTTTCAGCAGACGCGCCATGTGATCGCGAAATTCCTGCTCAAATTTGCGGCGCAGCTGTTGCGATACTCGGTGCTCGATTTCCCGGGTCTGCAACTCGCTGGGCTGCGCTCCTGTTGAGAATGCGCTGGTAAGCGGCTCAGGGGGCTGGACCGACTGCGCAGCTGACTTGGCTTCAACGCGCGGAGGCACGCCTGCATGCTGCTCCGACCTGGGGCGATAGCGCAGCCCGAGGCGGTTTGCCTTGATCGCTTTCTTCAGAAGAATGAAATCATTGGCGCCCGGCGTCATGTCCGGGTCCCAGAGGTTGTGCTGATGCCACGCGATCGAGCACTGACTGTGACAGGCGAGCCGGATCGGGCCTGCGCCGAGGTCGGGTCCGCGAGCGGAGTTTTCTGCGAACTGAACCAGCGGGACATTCCAGCGCTTGTCGGCGTTGCCCTGGGCGTCGAAGCTGATCCGAAAGAATACCGCCGCACCGATGCAGAGTTGCTCGTCGATGCGCAGATATACGGCCTTTGCCGAACCGCCGGCAAAATCGACCATCGGGACGACTCCGTCCAGAATCGCCTCAAACTCGGAATAGAGCATTTCGCGGGTAACGCGGCCGTGCTCAATGAACAATACCGCCTCGGAAAGCTCCGCGTCTGTGCTGACCATGAATGTCTACCCTCGAGCCGCGAGTCTGGCTCCGTTACCTGTCCCGGCACTCTCCTGATTGAGAATGATTGTTATCGAGAGCGTCCGCTTTTGGAAACGCGTGTTCCGGGGTTTGTTTTGGGGGATATTATCGATCAGCAGCAGGGTCGGCCACCGTGATCAGGTCGCCAGTTTCTGGACTCGGGCCGGTTGTAAAAAGGGTTCGGATTCGAACACCCGAGCTCGTCGCCCGGGCTTTTGTCTTTCTCCTTCGGGTGCTGAAGCGGTCAGACTTCCAGCCACTCATCGAGCTCTTGATCATCCTCATACTCCAGCTCCTGGGAGTCGAGCACTTCCTCAAGGTAGTCCTGCATCGTTACGATCTCCTATCCTATTGTGCCTGTTGGGTGAACCGGGACGTTCGTCGGGACGGCCCCGATCCCTCAGTTCTCTTGAAGCCAGGCTGGCTGGCAATCTGTCCAGCCCGGCGCTGGGTCGATTGACACGGCCGACCTAGAGCAACTCCCGTGCCAGCAAATACCCTTGCCAGCCAGTTTGCAGAGCGGATATGACAGCGGCATTACCGTCGCCGCCGCTCAGTGCCGCACATCCCGCTCGGAGCCCGGGCGCTGCAAGGGTTCTCGCAGGGGCGGCATCTGCGCCTCGGCCTGAGCGCGGGGGAGTTGGATAGTGAAGGTCGATCCTTCTCCAGGGACGCTGATCACTTCCAGCCTGCCACCGTGCGCCTCGACGATGCGGCGGCTGACTGAAAGCCCCAATCCGATGCCTGGGATGGTTTCCCGGGTGGCCGCGCTACGCTGGAAGGGCTTGAAGATACTACTCAGGTCGGCGGGATCGATGCCGATCCCCTGGTCGTGTACCGAAATCTCGACGTTGTCTCCCCCGGACTCGACCCGGACCGTAATCACCCCGCCATTTGGGGAGTACTTGATCGCATTGGACAAGAGATTGTTCATCACCTGTGAGCATCTGAGTGGGTCGCAATGGCACAGTACCGGTGCATCAGGTAAATCGAGGATCAATTCGTGAAGCTCAGCACTGCTCCGGTGCAAATCGACTGCGTCCTGGACCAGCGGGCGAATGTCGCGCACTGTTCGAATCAGGTCCAGATGGCCGGCTTCGATTCGGCTCGTGTCGAGCAGATCCTGGAGCATCAGGTCCAGGCTCCTGATCTGGCGACGCAGCATTTCGGAAAGCTCCCGCTCCCCTCCCCCGTCGCCGGATGCACCAATCTTGTGTGTCAGAACTTCCGCGGCGAGGCGAATCGAATGCAGGGGATTGCGTAAGTCATGGGCGATGGACGCCACGAACCGTAACTGGTCCTGACGGCGCTGCTCGAGGCGCTCCGCCATCGCATTGAAGCTGGCTCCTATTTCCTTGAGCTCCGTCAGGCCAGTCGGACGGACACGAGCCCCACTTTCACCCTTCCCGTAGCTTTCCACCGATGCGGCGAGACGTGATAGCGGTCGGGCCGCAAAAAAATAGGCTGCCGCCATGAGTGCCAACAACAGGCCCGCGCTCAGTGACAGAAGCAGTATGGCAAGGTCGTTGGCTAGCGCGTTGCGTTCGTCAATTTCAGCCATCACCAGGTTCATCCGGGCGCTGTTCAGCGCGGTTAACCGGTCCACCTCCACGACTACGCCATTCACGTAATCGCTGATCTGAAGGTACTCTGCAAGAGGCGAAACGCCAGCTTCGGCCAGCGCACGTCGTTGGTCGAAGTAGATCTGGACCTGATCCCGCAACTCGGTAACGATCCGTTCCTCTTCCGGACTGGCAGTCACCAAGCGCAGGTTGGCAAGAATGTTGATAATTTCACGGCGCTGCTCCCGCCGGGTATCCACGCGCCAGGGCTCGCCGCGAAGGGAGTACAGGAAGGCATTCCGATTGTGGGTCAGAAGAGTGGATTTGAGTTCTTCTCCGATTCGGATGCCCTCGCCCGCAAGGGCCACGTCTCGCGCACTGCGATCCAGCAACTCAGATACGCGAAATAGCGATGCCGCCAACGCGAGGAATAGTGCGAAGGAAATTGCGATGAAAATGCCGACAGCGGTTCTCAGCTTCATAGCTTACCCGGCAAATGAATGACCAGTTCGCCCCGGGCAAACGTTGATCGCCGTCGGCGGATTAGTCGGGCCCTGCTTTGACATTCAATCACCTTGCCACAAGAGAATGGGAAGCGGTGGAACCGGGGTTGCATAAAATGGGGGCAATCAGTCCGGAGACAGTTGCCGGACGCCAGTTGCTTGACGGATGGTTGCGGGGCAGATAACGAGCACGGGAAGCGAGAGGTGATATGGCAGTCGTTCACATCAACCGGGAACATCAGCGTGACGAATCCTTTGTGCGCCAGCACATCGAAGAGCTGGCGCAGCAACTTTCGGAACGCCTGTCGGCGCAATACCACTGGGAGAACGAGAATCGCCTGGCATTCAAACGACGCGGCGCGAAAGGTTACCTCGAGCAGAAGAAAGGAGAACTGGAAGTCCACCTGGAGCTCAACGCTTTTCTCTCACCGTTGAAGGGCAGCGCGGAGCGTATCATCAACGACTATCTGGACCGGACGCTTGCCTGATCTCAAAGCAAGAAAAGCAGCAATAAACTAACCTGACGATTAACGTCTGATTTTCAGTCGCCCGCCAGGCTTTGATGGCCTAGAGCTTGCATCGCGCTGTCGCGCAAAAGCAATTTCTCACCGATCTGACCCAATAACTATATATAAGAGGGGGATGCCGTGACTTACCTTAGCCGAGCTCTGGTAATTTTTGCCGCAGGAGTGCTTCTTGGTGGATGCAAGCAGACCGCCGAGGCACAACCCGCGACAGCCGATATTCAATTTAATGTGATTTCGAGTGCGCCGGACCAAGTTACCGGCGGCGATGTGCTGGTGGCGGTCAGAGGCCTGGACGACCGAAGGCCGCCAGGTTTCCTCCTGAACGGACGACCCGTGCAACCCAAAGCCAGCTGGTCGCGCCACGGCCGTTCGGAATTTCTGCTGGAAGGCCTCGATACTGGCGCCAACACGCTTGCTCTGGCGAGCGCCGACGGCAAGGAACTGCGAGTCCTGAAGCTTATCAATCACCCGACTACCGGGCCGATATTCTCGGGCCCTCAACAATACCCCTTTGTCTGCACATCGGTGCTGGAGTGGGATGTACAGCCTGTGGTGGACAGCAAGGAAGCTGGTTTTCCGGTGAGGAATGAAGCCGGGGAAGTCATTGGATACAGCAAGGACTGCACGGTCGAGCCCTTCGTCGAATTCCATTACATGAGCGAAGATGGCGAATACAAAAAGCTGCCGGACGACGGTTCCCGACCGGAAGACATGGTCACCACGACCCTCACCGACGGCCGGGAAGTGGACTTCATTGTCCGCTGGGAGCGCGGCACCCTCAACCGATTCCTCTACAGCATCGCAAGCCTGGCCGAACTCGGTGACGTGCCGGAAGAACCTGGCACCCGCAACTGGAATGGACGCCTGCTCTACTACTTTCAGGGCGGCGTGGGTATCGGTCACTCCCAGGGCCGAATGGATCCAGGTCGGGCACTGACCGCCGGCCCTCTGGGTCAGGGCTACGCAGTGGCCTACTCTACGGGTACCCGCACCAGCACCCACTACAATCTGCAGGTTGGCGGCGAAACCGCGCTGATGGTCAAGGAACGTTTCATCGAGCGTTTCGGCCAACCCCTGTACACCGTCGGTGTCGGCGGTTCCGGCGGCGCCATCCAGCAGTATGTCTACTCTCAGAATCACCCCGGTCTCATCGACGCCGGTGTCCCCCAATACTCGTATCCGGATCAGGTTACGCAGAGCATCCATGTGGGTGATTGCGAGCTGCTGGAGCACTACATGGACGTGACAGACAGGGAAAACCCCCGCTGGCAAACAACGAAGAACCGCTCTCTCCTGGTGGGACTGAATGCAACGGATGATCATCCGGATCCGCTGGCCGACGCCAAACGCCAGCTGGGCTATAGCACTGCGCCCGGCTCCACCGAATGCATCCCCGGTTGGCGCGGACTCAGTCAGCTCACGATGAACCCCCATTACGGCCGAGCCCGGGAGCAGGAAAAGATGGTTCCCGCCGAAGTCATGCAGAACGTGAACTGGACCCACTATGACGACCTTCGCAACATATATGGCCTGGATGCCGAGGGTTGGCCCCGGGTGGGCTGGGATAACGTGGGCGTACAGTATGGGCTGCGGTCGATGGTCGACGGGCACATCACCCCCGAGGAATTCCTGCACCTGAACGAAAAAATCGGCGGCTGGAAAAAGCCGGCGGAAATGGTTCAGGAAGGCTACCCCTACCTGGGCGAAATGAGCCCGGAAAATTTCGATCCCTGGAGTCGCCGCAATATGAACCTGGCGAAAAATGACTCGGCACCGGCACCTCGCACCGAGGGGGATCTGCAAGCGATTCAATCCGTGTACGAGTCAGGTATGGTTTTTCGGGGCCAGCTTGATATTCCTTTGATTGACTGGCGACATTACCTGGAGGACGAGCTGGACATGCACAACACCCATCAGTCCTTCTCCACCCGCCAGCGCCTGTTGAACACCATGGGCCATGCGGATGGTCAGGTAATCTGGTTTACGGATGCACGCCCGGAACGGTCCTTCGACCAGACGCCCCAAGCGCTCGAGGTGCTGCATGAATGGCTGATGAATATCCGAGCGAATCCGAATCGCAGTCTGGCAGAAAACCGTCCGGCTGCAGCGGTGGACAGCTGTTTCGCGACCGATGGCAGCCTGATTGCATCCGGTGCAGATGTGTGGGCCGGCATCCTGGATGACCGGGAACCGGGCGTCTGCACGGAAAAATTCCCGATCTATTCCACTTCCCGGATGATCGCTGGCGGACCTATCGAGGGCAGCATCTTCAAATGCGCCTTGAAACCGGTGGATCTGGCTCTCAGTGACGGCACCTACGCACCCTGGACACCCAGCGCCGCGGAAATCACGCGTTTGAAAAGGATCTTTCCCCAAGGGGTATGCGACTACAGCAAGCCCGATCAGGGGCGCCCTAAAAACCTGGAGGGCTGACCGATGTGCCTCTGGTAAGAAGTGGGAGCCCTCCCGGGCTCCAGTTCAAATCTGGCATTGCCGGGCGGCTTGTTCCCGCTCTTGCGCATACGGAACAATGCGCCGGGACTATCTTTCGTAAGGAGGCTGGCTGAAAGCGATCAGGGCTCAGGCGAAGAACCGGAGGCAAAAAAAAAGCGCTCGTAAGCGCTTTTTTTTCGAATAGTGGCGGACCGGACGGGACTCGAACCCGCGACCTCCGGCGTGACAGGCCGGCATTCTAACCAGCTGAACTACCGGTCCGCGATAAATTGCTTGTCGAAATCTCGACAGCAATTTTTGGTGGGTGGTGCAGGGATCGAACCTGCGACCTACGGCTTGTAAGGCCGTCGCTCTCCCAACTGAGCTAACCACCCCGGCTGAAGAGCTGCGCATTCTACGGAAATCTTTAGGCATGTCAAACGTTTTTGCTGCCGAGAATCAGGATTCTTTTTGGATGTAGATTCTCTGACCAGCCACCGTGCTGGGATTCCCTGTCGATGGCGAAAACCAGTTGATAGCCGACCGACCCGAGGCGCTACAATGGGTCTTACATGTCCCGCAAACTGAAACCGACCATTGGACGCGCGATGCCCCGTGCTCTACCCTTCACCGCCGTTTCAGCCCTCCGGCCCGGTCGAATCACACGCTGCTGGCTAACCAGCTCGACCCTGCTGGCGGCGACTTCGACCTTCGCTCAGGCACAGCCAGCCGGCCAGGACGGCCGCGGCACTTTGGTCGCCGTCATCGTCATCCTGATATTGTTCCAGACCGGGCTGATCATTGGCCTCCAGCGGAGCCGGGTCAAATACAAGCACGCCAAGGATAACCTCAAGCGCTCGCAGCACGCCCTGGAGCAGCGGGTCATCGAACGCACCAATAAGCTCCGCGCCATCAACGACCAGCTGTACGACGAAATCGCCAAGCACGAGATCACCGAAGAGCGGCTGCAGGAAACGCAGGGTTATCTTCAGAGCATGATCGACTCCATGCCCTCGGTGCTGATCGGGGTTACCCGCGAAGGGCTGATCACCCACTGGAACCTCGCAGCGGAGCAGGCAACCGACATCCGCGCCGAAGACGCCGTGGGCAAGCACCTCAATCAGGTGTCACCGGGGCTGAACGTGGATGTCGAAATGATCCGCAACGCCATCGATCAGGGGATCACTCAGGCCAAGGAAGGGATTCGCCATGAATTCGAAGGACAGGTGGGTTATACCGACCTGATTATCTATCCGCTGATCTCGGGTGACGTCCCGGGCGCGGTGATCCGCATCGACGATGTCACCATGCGGATCCGCTTCGAGACCATGATGATCCAGAACGAGAAGATGATGTCGCTGGGGGAGCTGGCCGCCGGCATGGCCCACGAAATCAATAATCCGCTCAGTGCCATTCTGCATGCGGTGCAGAACATCCACCGACGCACCTCCTCCACGCTGCCCGCCAACAAGGACGCGGCGCAAAAACTCGGTCTGGAGATCCAGCAGGTTCAAGGCTATCTGGAGGCAAGAGGTATCTACACCTTTGTCGACAGCATCAAGGAGGCGGGAGAAAGGGCGGCGAGGATTGTCAGCAATATGCTGGAATTCTCCCGCAGCGGCAGCCGCCGGCACGAACGGGTCAACTTGGTTGATCTGCTGGAGCACAGCCTCGAACTGTCCCACAACAGTTTCGACCTGCGCACTTCGCAGAGCGGCAAACCGGTGAAGATTCACAAGGAGTTCCAGCGGGATCTGCCGCTGGTGCCCTGCGCCCCGGCGGAGATTCAGCAGGTCATTCTCAACATCTTGCGCAATGCGGCCCAGGCCTTCGTCAAAACCGAACAAGGACCTGAGCCGACGATCACGATCCGCGCCTTCAGCGAAGATCATGTGCTGCGGATTCAAATCGAAGACAATGGCCCTGGTATGCCTGAAGCCACCCGCCGCCACATCTTCGAGCCCTTTTTCACCACGAAGGAAGTGGGCAAAGGCACCGGACTGGGCCTGTCGGTGTCCTACTTCATCATCACCGAGCACCACAACGGTCAGATTGAGGTAGAATCCGCGCCCGGTCGGGGGACTACCTTCACCATCAGTCTGCCGCTGGTGGATAGCGAAACTGCCCTGGGCACCGCCTCCCCCACCCGGCTCGCCTGATTCTTCTTATTTATTCTGTAGTACTCATGATCGCCATCAATCCTGATCCCACGCGCTATGCCGAACAACTCGCCGAGAAAGAAGCGCGATTTACCGCGCTGATGGCGCCCTTCCAGCCGCCTGCGGCGGAAGTTTTCGCTTCGCCACCCCTGCACTTCCGCCAGCGCGCGGAATTCAAGATCTGGCATCAGGACGAGCGCTCGCATTTTGCGGTTTTCGCCGGCGGCCGCGGCGAGGCCCCGGACTTCGTCGAGCAATTTCCGGTCGCGTCGACGCTGATCAACGCGGCAATGCCATTGCTGCAGCAGGCCATCGAGTCGGACCCGGTGTTGCGTCGCAAGCTTTTCCAGGTTGAGTTTCTTTCTACCCTCGACGGCGATCTGCTGATAACGCTCGTTTACCACAAAAAACTCGACGGTGAATGGCTGCAAAAAGCGGCGGCTCTCGAAAAAACGCTGGGTGCCGCAATCATCGGCCGCAGTCGTAAACAGAAAGAAGTGCTTAGCCGCGACTACGTAACGGAGCGCTTCGAGGTGGGCGGCAGGACCTTCGTCTACCGCCAACTGGAGGGCTGCTTTTCCCAGCCCAACGGCCGCGTTTGCGAGCAGATGCTCAATTGGGCCAGTGCAGCGGCAACAGACAGCGGTGGGAGTCTGCTGGAGCTTTATTGCGGCAACGGCAATTTTACGTTGCCTCTATCGGCGCATTTCGATCGGGTGCTTGCGACGGAGATTTCCAAGCCGCTGACCCGCGCAGCCGAACACAATTGTGAAGTGAACGATATCAACAATATCGCTTTTGCCCGCATGTCAGCGGAGGAAGTCTCGGAGGCGATTGCGGGCGTGCGTCCCTTCCGTCGGCTGGAACATGTGAATCTGTCGGACTACGATTTCTCGACAGTGTTCGTCGATCCGCCCCGCGCGGGACTGGACCAGAAGACCTTGGCGATGGTTCAGGGCTTCGACAACATCCTGTATGTTTCCTGCAACCCCCACACGCTGGCGGAGAACCTGAAGACGCTTGGCAAAAGCCACCGCATCGAGCGCCTGGCGCTGTTCGACCAGTTTCCCTACACCGACCATCTCGAGTGCGGCGTTTATTTGCGCCGCAGGTAAATCTCGCGCAGGGAGCTGCTCACGTTTGGCGGCGTGAACTGTTGTTCGCGTCCACTCCTTATTCTTCGTGCTCGAGGGCTTCTTCCAGCTCGTCTTCGTCTTCGAGCAAGTAGCCGTCCGCAGGAGCCGGCAGTGAGCGCTTGGTTTTCGCGCCCAGGGTTTCCAGCTTTTTGATACGGTTGAACAGATTGCCGTGGCCGGTGTGCAGGCGCTTCTGAGTGGTTTCGAAGGCTTTCTGGGTTCGTTCGATGTTGCCACCCAGCTCCGCGAGGGATTCCACTACCAGTGCGAACTGGTCGTGCAGCTTGCCCGCCATTTCGGCGATTCGCTCGGCATTCTTGTTCTGCTTTTCATAGCGCCAGATGTTTTCCACGGTGCGCAAGGTCGCCAACAGGGTCGTGGGACTGACCAGTACAATGTGCTTGCTATAGGCGTAGTTGAACAACCCTGGTTCGTGTTGCATCGCGAGCATGAAGGCGGCTTCTATGGGCACGAAGATAAAGACGAAATCCAGGGTCCGAATGTTGTCCAGCTTTTCGTAATTTTTCTTGCTCAGCTCGTCGATATGGCCCCGCATCGAGCTGATATGGTTGCGCAGTGCGCGGGCCCTTTCCTCGTCATCATCGGCACCGCAGTAGGCCTCGTAGCTGACCAGTGAGACCTTTGCATCGATCACAATGTCCTTGTTCTCCGGCAGCCGCACGATGACGTCCGGCTTGCGACGCTTGCCATCCTCGTCTTTGAGATTTACCTGCGTCTCGTACTCGCGGCCTTTCTGAAGGCCCGATTCTTCCAGCAGTCGTTCGAGAATAACTTCGCCCCAGTTGCCCTGCGCCTTGTTGCTGCCCTTCAGGGCGGCGGCGAGATTGACCGCGTCCTGGCCAATTTGCTGGGTCTGCTTCTGCAGCTCGGTAATCTGCCCAACCAGCTTGTTTCGCTCCGCCGCTTCCTTGTGATAGACGTCTTCCACCTGCTTGCGGAAGTCCTTCAGCTGTTCGCGCAGCGGATTCAGGGTGCCTTCGAGAGAGGATTTACTGGATTGGGCGAACTGCTGTTGCTTACTTTCGAAAATCTTGTTGGCGAGATTTTCGAATTCGCGGTTGAGGTTCTCCCGCGCGTCCTTGAGCAGTTTTATCTGCTGCTCATAGTGACCCTGTTCGGCTTCCAGCCGCGCCTTGAGGCTGGCATTTTCCCGCTGGCTCGCCAGCAAGTGGCTGTCCTTTTCCGCGAGCGTTTGCTGGAGACTGCTGCGCATTTCCCCCAGGTGAGCCCGCTGCGAGTCGGCGACCGCCAGCTCTCGTTCCAGGGTGGTGATCTGGCCGTGCATGGTGGTGATCTGGGCCTGCAGCTTTGTGATTTCACTCGCGGCATTTTCCGCAGCCGCTTCGGCCAGCCGCCGCTGTTTGCGGCGGCTGAGAAACCAGAACAGACCGGTCAACAAGCAGCCCGAAAACAGCCCGGCAGCGCCGGCCAATCCGTAGAGGGCTTCAAGGGGAAGATCGGGAGGGAGTGCTAGCATCTGTCAACCGGTTCGAGTGAAACGGGGGCGCTGATTTTTGGCGGCCGCTGGTCTATGATGGAAGTCCATTTATGTGCGTCCTGGCAAGACCGATGACCGATATCCCGATTCTGGCCGACAATCTCTCGGCAAAAGTGAAGCAGCTTTGCTACCAGGGTTATCAACGCTACGACGCGGGCGATTATCAGCAGGCATTGCGGGCATTCTATCAGGCGTGGTTACTGCTGCCCAAGCCGCAGACGCAATGGCGGGAAGCCGGCTGGGCCCTCACTGCAATCGGCGATACCTACTTTCGGACCCGCCAGTATAGTCAGTCCTGTGAAGCACTTCGCTCCGCGCTGGTGTGTCCGGTCGCAGACCAGAGCCCCTTCGTTCACCTGCGACTGGGTCAGGGCCTTTACGAACTCGGCGAGGAGAGTGAAGCCCTCCAACATCTGCGCTTGGCGAAAAAATTGGGCGGTCCCGACGTCTTTGCGCGAGAGCATGTGAAGTACCGCATGTTGGTGGACGACCAACCGGCACAAGCAAGCGACGCCGACTCACAACAGCCGCTGTTCTGAACCATGTCCATTTCCCCCCACATCCTTGTTTTCGACTCCGGAGTCGGCGCGCTGAGCATTATCGGCGAAATCCGCCGGGCGATTCCCACTTCAATCATCACCTACGCTTCTGACAACGGCTTCTTCCCTTACGGCACCAAAACCGAAGAAGAACTGATTGCGCGCGTCGATCTGGTTCTGCGTGCGCTGGTGGCGGAATCACATCCGGACATCATCGTGGTCGCCTGCAATACCGCCAGTACCGTTGCGCTGCCCAGTGTGCGGGCAAACTTCTCCATTCCCATCGTTGGTGTGGTGCCCGCCATCAAACCGGCAGCTCAGTTGTCCAGCAGCAAGGTCATCGCGCTGCTGGGCACACCGGGCACGGTGCGCCGGCCCTATACGCATCAGCTGATTCGCGATTTTGCGGCCGACTGCGAGGTGGTCATGGTGGGCTCACGGGAGCTGGTGGAACTGGCAGAGCGTAAGTTGCGCGGCAAGACCGTGGATCCGCTCGCCGTGCGCGAGGCGCTGACGCCGCTGCTCCAGTCGCCGGCTTATGAGCGGGTGGATACGGTGGTTCTGGCCTGCACTCACTTTCCCCTGATTCGCCCGGAACTGGCACAGGCTCTCGAACGCCCGCTGCATTGGGTGGACTCGGGCGAGGCAATTGCACGAAGAGTCATACACCTCTTGCAGCAGAGTCCTCTGCCCGAACGCCAGCGCCCCAACGAGCATCGAAGTGTATTCACACTGGATTGTGCGGAAGTGGAAGCGCTGAAGCCCCAGCTCGCCGATCACCTTCCGGGGCCGATCAATTTCGCCCGGCTGGCAGACAGGCAAGCGGAGATATGAGCACCCCACTTTACGACATCACGAGCTTGCAAGCCGCCCTGGAGCGGGGCGAGGTGGTCCTCACCCCCAACCAGCGACTGCGCAATCGCATTCGCGAGGCCTTCGCGGCGACGCAGGGTGCGGTTTCTCGTACACCCCCGGTGTATTCACTGGCCGAATGGCTGGAGCAAAGCTGGAATCGCCTGCAGGTCTGCGAGGCCGAGACGGATCCGGTAAATGCCGGTCCGGTGGTGGCCAATGAACTGCAGATGCAGTTGATCTGGAAGCAGACAATCGAAAGTGACGGGGGCGAGCAGCCACTGTTCGTCAGCAAAAGGCTGGTTCAGCAGGCCATGGAGGCGCGCCGCAATCTCGACCTGTGGCAGCTGCCGCTGGAGCGGGTGACCGCCTTCGGTGGTGTTGAGGATTATCCCCTGCCCGGCTGGGCCCGCAGTGTTGAATCTCGCCTGGAAGCTCTTGGGCTGATCAGTCGCGAGCAAAGCTATCGACGATTGCTGGCCGCATTCGAGACCGGCGCACTCCCCCGCCTTCCGGTCATTCACACCGAGCGACTTGGCGAATTACCGCCGCTAATCCAATCCTTGCTCGAAACCGCCAGCGATCAGCTGCACGTCGTCGAGTCGCCAGCCCGTAAGTCACGGGGGCTGCGCTTTGCGGCGGATTCCTTCGAGGAGGAAATCCGCACTGCCGCATGTTGGGCCCATCGGCACTTGCAGCAGAACTCACAGGCCACCGTCGGCATCATCGTCCCCGACCTTGGCACCCGCCGCGATCTGGTGGAGCGGCTGTTCTGCGAAACCTTTGAGGCGGGGTTCTATTCGCCCGATCAGCCTCGCTACACTCTGCCCTTCAACATCTCCACAGGTACACCGCTGGCTCAGGCGCCGGTAATTGCCGCCGCCCTGCAACTGCTGCAGCTGGGCGAATCCGGCCTCGAGGCCAAACAGCTTCGCAAAATCCTCAATTCGCCCTTCTGGAGCGAGTCTGATGAAGAGCTGCCGATTCGCGCGGCTCTACTCGAAACGCTCGAGAAAAAAGGGCAGCTGCGTTTTAGCGCTGCACAACTGCGCAGCACTGCTCAGAAGCTTGCGGAGCAGGACAATGGCGATGCCGCTCGGGCGTTCTCGCGACGCCTGCAAACTGTCGGCAGCGAACGGCGACGGCTATCGGGCGCAGCAACACCGGGGATCTGGGTGGAACGCATCCTGACCATTCTCGACGGCTATGGCTGGCCGGGCGGTCGCACGCTGGACAGCGTTGAATATCAGCAGGTACGGCAGTTCTATTCCCTGCTGGAACAGTTTGCCTCGCTGGATGCATTGCAAAAAAACCTGCCCGCGGGCGAAGCCACCAGCCTGCTGGCCCAACTTGCCCATGCGACGCCCTTCCAGGCTGAAGTGAGGCATTCACCGGTTCAGATTCTGGGGTCACTGGAAGCAGATGGTCTGCAGTTCGACGCTTGCTGGGTCATCGGCATGACCAGCCAGGCCTGGCCACCGAACCCTGAACCCAATCCACTGCTGCCGATTCCTTTGCAGCGTCAATACCGAATGCCCCGATCCTCGGTGGAACGCGAGGTGAAATTCGCCAGCGCCCTGACCGAGCACTACAAGTGCTGCGCGGATAGCGTGATCTTCAGTCACGCCGTACAGATGGATGAAGCGCAGATGCTGCCCAGTTCGCTGATTGCAGACCTGCCCCCGGCCACCAGGACCGAGATTCTCGACGCACCGGATGTGGCTGCCGTTGGCTTGCCTTCGCTTTACTCGCGGCTCGAATCGCAACGCCATTTGCAACTTATTGAGTGCAGCCATGGCCCTGCATTCGAGGCCGAACCGGGTACTCCCGTGCGCGGCGGCACCGGCATTCTGCAACAGCAGGCGCGCTGTCCCTTCGACGCTTTTGCCACCTATCGGCTGGGTGCGCGCCAGCCAATCGAAGCCACCCTCGGTCTTTCGCCCGCCGACAAGGGCAGCGCCGTTCATGGCGTGATGGCGAAAATCTGGGAAATCTTGAAGGACCAGGAGACCCTCACACGGGAGGCCGCCAACATCGAGAGCCTTGTCGAAAAGGCGGTTGATGCGGTGTTCGCGGACTTGAGCAATGCTGCCCTGGAACTTGGGGACCGCTATCTGCAACTCGAGAAAGCCCGCGTCAATCAACTCGCCACCGAAATGTTGCGCAGGGACCTGAAACGAGAGCCATTCCGGGTGCCCGGCATCGAGGAGGGGCTGCAGGCAGAGTTCGCCGGGCTGACCTTCCGGCTTCGCATGGACCGCATCGACCAGACCGCCGCCGGCCACTGGCTGATGATCGATTACAAAACCGGTAACTCGGTGAACGTGAATCAATGGCTTGGCGAACGGCCCGACGAGCCGCAACTGCCGCTTTATGCCTTGTGCTATCCCGAACCGATTTCCGGAATCAGCTTCGCCTGCGTGCGCACCGCCGAGCCCGGCTACTGCGGCATCGTGGCCGATGAGGTTGCAGGCTGGGACAAGCGCATCAAGACGCCGGAACAACTGAAAGACCCCGATTGCACTGACTGGCCCACGCTGATGGCCACTTTCAAAAGAAACCTTACCGCACTCGCCACGGAATACCGCGAGGGCTATGCCGCTGTCGCGCCGAAAAGCCCCACGGCAGTTCGCTATAGCACCCACCTGCTGCCGCTGAACCGGCTCGGTGAAGCGGACTTCATTACTTTTTATCTCGACCAGCACCTTGCCTCATGAGCCTGCCTCTCGATCACGACGCGCGCCGCGACGCGCTGGACCCGACCCGCTCCTTCGCCGTGTCCGCCCCGGCGGGCTCCGGGAAAACGGGACTGCTGACTCAGCGAGTGCTGACTCTATTGGCCCGCTGCGACTATCCCGAAGAGGTGCTCGGGATCACCTTCACCCGCAAGGCCGCCCAGGAAATGGCGCACCGGATCATCACCGCACTACAACAGGCGGCGGCCGGTGTCGAAGGCAACTCGGACCATGATCGCCTCACCTTCGAGCTCGCCCGCCAGGTGCTGGCCCGCGATGAGGAGATGAACTGGCGTCTGCTGCTCAGTCCCAGCCGGCTGCGCATCCAGACCATCGACGCCTTCTGCCAGTCTTTGACCCGGAAACTACCCATTGCCGCAGGCGCCAGCGCCTATCTGGAAACCCGCGAAAACGCCAGCGGGCTGTACCGCGCCGCGGTTCAGGAGCTGTTTCGCGAATTGCGCACGGACGGCCCACTGGCAGACGCGCTAACCGTGCTGCTGCGGCACATGGACAACAACCTGGACAAAGTGGAAAGCCTGCTGATGCAGTTGCTCGATCAGCGCACCCAATGGCTGGCGCCTCTCTATCAGTCTGGGGGTAACCGCCATTACTTCGAAGCCACGGTGCAGGCGATCGTTGACGATGCGCTCTCGGCGGTGACCGAAAAGCTTGCGCACTGCCTGGACGATGTACAGGAGCTGCTGCGCTTTTCGACTGCGAACCGCTTGAGTGATGGTCACGAGCTGCCCTTTAGTGAAGAGCACATCGATTTTGCGGAGCTCGCTTTGGATTCGCAGCTGGCGCTCTCGGTCTGGCAGGCGGTGGTGGATATCTGTCTGACCCAGGCCGGCGACTGGCGTAAGAGCATCGACAAGCGCGGCGGCTTCCCCGCGCCCTCTTCCAGCAAAAACGCCGAAGAAAAGGCGCTGTTTACCGAGATGAAAACGCGACACAGTGCTCTGCTGGGCGCCTTCGGTGATCAGCCGGAGCTGCTTTCGCTGTTCAACGACCTTCGCGCATTGCCCAATTTGGGAGTCGATAAAAACCAATGGGAGCTGCTGGAAAGCCTGAGTCTTCTGCTGCCCAGCCTCGCGGCTTTTTTCCATCTGCACTGTCAGAAGGTGGGCGAAGCGGATTTTGCGGAAATGGCCATTGCTGCCTCGCGCGCTCTTGGTGAGGAGGACAAGCCGTCAGATCTGGCCCTGAAGCTGGATTATCAGATCAAGCACATCCTGGTGGACGAATTTCAGGATACTTCTCTGCCGCAGCTGCAGTTGCTGCAAAAACTCACTGCCGGATGGCAGCCGGAGGATGGACGCACGCTGTTCATCGTCGGCGATGCGATGCAATCCTGCTACGGCTTTCGCGACGCCAACGTGGGAATCTTCATTCAGGCGCGGGATCAGGGCATCGGTACGGTGCCGCTGACCCCGCTGAATCTCACCGTAAACTTCCGCTCCGATAGCAAGCTGGTGAGCTGGGTCAACCGCTGTTTTCGCGGCATCTTTCCGCCCCGCAACGACATCAACCGAGGCGCGGTTCGTTACAGCCTCGCCCAGCCCTGCGCCAACCACGATGCTGGAAAGATCGAAGTGCGCGGCTTTGTGGACGTCGGCCAGCAAGCGCAGACGCGCTATCTGGTGCAGCTGGTTGAAGAGGCGTTGGCCGATACCGGCGAAAACGAAACCGTGGCGATCCTGGCCCGCAGCCGACCACACCTGCAGGACATTTTGCGGGAGCTGCGCGCTGCGGAAATTCCCTGGCAGGCGAAAGACATCGATGCGCTGCGCAACCGAATGGCGGTGGTGGATCTGCTCTCGCTCACCCGCGCGCTGCTGAACGTCTCCGACCGAATTGCCTGGCTCTCACTACTGCGTGCTCCCTGGTGCGGTCTCGATCTTCACGATCTGCATACGCTGGCGAACCAGAGCATTGCGGAAAACCCACCGCTGGCTTCGAACTACCCCCTGGTCTGGGGGCAGATTCTTCATTGCGAGTCCCTGGACTTGTCCACTGAAGGACTGGCCTTGATTCAGCGCCTGCGAACGGTGCTCAAACCGGCTCTTGCGGAGAAGGGTCGCAAATCGCTGCGGCAGTGGATCGAAGGCGTCTGGCTGGCCCTTGGCGGACCGGCGGCAGTGGCGAATCCGGCGGAATTGCATAGCCCCGCTCGCTTCTTCGATTTGCTGGACGGCCACGCAAGCGGTGGCGACATCGAGGACTGGGAGGATTTCGAGAATGCGCTGGCGAGCCTCTACGACAAGTCCGAAAGCAGTTCACGCCTCCAGGTGATGACCATTCACAAATCCAAGGGCCTGGAATTCGATACGGTGATCATCCCGCGTCTCGACAAGGGCACCCGCGGTGACGACAGCCCACTGCTGCTGTGGCAGGAATACACCGACCGACAGGGAGAAACCCACCTGCTGATCAGTCCGTTGGGCGCGGTGGGCGAAAAGGCCGATGGCCTCTACAGCTACCTCAAGCGCGAGCGCGGCATTCGCCAGGAGCACGAGGCGGCTCGCCTTCTGTACGTGGGCTGCACCCGGGCGATCTCCCAACTTTACCTGATGATGGATTTGCAGCGGGACGAGAAGTCGGGTGAGCTCAAGGCGCCCGGCAAGGGCACGCTGGCGGGGCATCTCTGGCCCTACGTGAAAAATGAAATCGTGCTGATGGAAGACTCGGGCGAATCGGAGACCGCCGCACCCGGTACTCAGCTGAGCCTCTCCCATTTGCTGCGCCTGCCGCCGGAATGGAAAGCGCCCGAGTGGCCTTCCGATCACACTCTCGCGCGCTATCGCGGCCAACAGCCAGCCGAGGACGACGACAACCGCCCGGACCCGTCTTTTCTGCTCAACCGCCACCAGCGTTATCTGGGAACGGTGCTGCACAGCGCCCTGCAACAGCTTACAGAGGAAGGTTCAGTCGCCTGGAACGAATCGCGGATCATCCGGCAGCAGCCCCTGTGGAACCGACAGCTTCGTCAGCTCGGTATGTCCGCGCATGACGCGGCAGAGGGCGCGAGCCAGATTGCCGGTGCCGTGCAGAGCGCATTGCAGGATCCGATCGGCCGCTGGCTGCTCGACAACCGACACGAAGACAGCCACTGCGAACTGTCCTTGCTGACCGCTGCGGTCGGCTACCGGGAAGCTGTGATCGACCGCACTTTCATCGACCAGGGAACGCGCTGGATCGTGGACTACAAAGCCGGCGCTCCGGCGCCAGAGCAGAGCCAGAGCGAATTTCTGCAAGCGGCGGAGCAGGAATATGCAGCACAACTACAGCGCTACGCCGAACTCATGGGTAAACTGGACCGGGCGCAGGGCCGATCACTGCCGGTGAAAACCGCACTCTACTTTCCGCTGCCCCGCTTATTTCACGAAATCGCGTTATAGCCATCGCAAATGACGGCAATTGAGGAGAATCCGCCCACAAGGCGCTGCGGCTTGGGTAGAATACCCCCGGATCGCGGGGTTCCGGCCGTTCAGTATGCTGGAACCGGGCGAAAGGAATAGAAACGCACGAACAAACAAAAGTAGCTGCGCATCATGAACCAGAATATCGAAAACATTAATGTCGTTTCGCAGGAAGTCCTGATTACCCCTGCCGACATTAAAGAAGCCCTGCCCCTGAGCGACCGCGCTCGCGAGTCCGTGCTGATGGGCCGGCAGACCATCCGGGACATTCTCGATCGCAAGGACCATCGACTGATCGTAGTGATCGGTCCCTGTTCCATTCACAACGTGGACGAAGCCCTGGAATACGCCCGCCGCTTGAAAAAGCTGGCGGATGAAGTTTCCGATACGCTCTATGTGGTGATGCGCGTCTACTTCGAAAAGCCGCGGACGACCGTCGGCTGGAAGGGTCTGATCAACGATCCCTATCTGAACGATTCCTTCAAGATCGAGGAAGGTCTGCAGATCGGCCGCAAGCTGCTCATCGATATCGCCGAGCTGGGCCTGCCCACCGCCACCGAAGCGCTGGACCCCATCTCTCCGCAATACCTGCAGGATCTGGTGTCCTGGTCCGCAATTGGGGCGCGCACCACGGAATCCCAGACTCACCGGGAACTGGCCAGTGGTCTGTCTTCCGCAGTGGGCTTCAAGAACGGCACCGACGGCGGTCTGACAGTAGCCATCAACGCGCTGCAGTCGGTTTCCAATCCGCACCGCTTCCTGGGTATCAATTTCGATGGCCGGGTTTCGATCATTCACACCACCGGCAATCGATACGGCCACATCGTACTGCGCGGCGGCAGCGAGAAGCCCAACTACGACTCGGTGAGCGTCGCCATGGCCGAGCAGGAACTGAAGAGCGCCGGCATTTCCACCAACATCATGGTGGACTGCAGCCACGCGAACTCCAACAAGAACCATGAGCTTCAGCCGCTGGTGATGGACAACGTGGTCAACCAGATCCTCGAGGGCAACAAGTCCATCATCGGCCTGATGGTGGAAAGCAACCTCAACGAGGGCAAGCAGAACATCACCGACAATCTTGCCGATCTTCAGTACGGCGTCTCCGTCACCGATGCCTGCATCGGCTGGGACAACACCGAGCGGACCCTGCGCAGTGCCCGCGACAAGCTGAAAGACATTCTGCCCAAGCGCTAAGCGCGGCAGGAGGCGGGAACGGCAATGCCGTTCCCGCCCCGACAGTGCTCCCGTCTTCCAGCTTTGGGCATCGTCAGCTTTTCGCAGCCCGCCGCCTGCCCCCTCCTCGCTTCTCAAACCCGTGAATTGCACGTACACTTGGCCTTGGTCTGGCACGCTGTACCCCCCTGTGCCTGCACGCCACCCCGGACGGTGCAAACCCATAATTTTAACTACAATGATCTGCTGTTATGCCTAAGATATTACTAGTCGACGACGATCTTGAACTTTGTGAATTGCTCCGCGATTACCTCCTCGGGGAGGGTTTCGAGGTGGAGATGGTCCACGACGGCAGTCATGTACTGGACCAGGTCAGCAAAACCACCTTCGACGTGATTGTGCTGGACGTGATGATTCCGGGACTCAACGGTTTTGAGGTTTTGCGCAAGCTGCGCGATAACTACAAGACGCCGGTGCTGATGCTTACCGCCAAGGGCGACACTGTGGACCGCATCGTTGGTCTGGAGCTCGGGGCCGATGATTACCTGGCCAAGCCCTGCAATCCGCGGGAGCTTGTGGCGAGGCTGCGGGCGATTCTGCGCCGGATCAGCTCCCGCGAAAATGCCCCCCGCAATGACGACACCATCACGGTGGATGAACTCAAGATCCATCTGGGCAGTCGTACCGTCTACTATCACGGAGAGCCCGTGACCCTCACCGGTGCTGAATTTGCCGTGCTGGAGTGGCTAATGCGTTCACCGGGTCAGGTGATCAGCAAGGACATCCTCACCGAAGAAGCACTGGGCCGAAAGCTGACCCCCTACGACCGCAGTATCGATGTGCATATCAGCAATATCCGCAAAAAACTGGCAGCGAAGAACGCCAGCAAGGACCTGATCATCAATATCCGCGGAGCTGGCTACATGCTCACCACGAGCGAAAATGACTAAAATTTACATCAAGATATTTATCGGCTTTTGGGCGATAAATATCATGACAGTTCTGGGCCACAACGCCTACGTTCATTGGGTCAATCCAGATGCCGAAAGTCGGCTGTTGGCCCAGTACGAGGACAGCCCTTACGACCGCTTCGCCGTGCGCGGCCTCAACAAGACAATCGACACAGTGATGCACTACAACCTGTCGGGCCTGCGTCGCAGTATCCCGCAGGTGGATGAATGGATTTTCCGCCGGGTCTTCATCGTTGACGAGCTGGGCAATGATCTGCGCGGTCGCGAAATCTCTCCGATCATCAGCGAAATCCTGGGCATGATCGGACCCAACAATCCTTACTACATTACCAGTGAACAGGGTCAGAGCTACGCCGCCCGGTATATCCTGCTACCGGATGGCAACGGCCTTAGAATCGTTTCATTCTCCACTCCTTTCCACGGGCGCTATGTTCAATGGCGTTTGTATCTGCGCTCCAACTGGGTGCTCTATTTGATCTCGCTACTGATCTCCGGTACCGCTTGCCTGATCTTCGCCCGGCACATGTCCCGCGATTTCCACGCGCTCCAGCAGGCCACCAAAGACATTGCCAAGGGCGATCTCAGTGTCCGTGTTGCGCCGCGCTTTGCTGATCGCAAGGACGAAATCGCCGAGCTCAGCCGTGATTTCGACAACATGACGGCGCGGCTGGACAAGTCCATGCGCGAGCAGAAACGGCTGATCAAGGACGTGAGCCATGAGCTGCGCTCGCCCCTGGCGCGCCTGCAGTTTGCCCTCGGGATTGCCCAGCAGCGCAGCAATGAAAGCGCCCAGGCGGAGCTGGAAAAAGCCCGTAATGCCGCCGACTACCTGAATGACATCATCACCACCATTCTGTCCTTCCCCACTAACGACACGGAAGTCTGGGATCTCGACGATGTCGTGGATATCAATTCAATGCTGGAGTCGCTCTGCCGTGACCTGACCGATCAGGCGGAGCAAAAGGATGTGAGGATCACGTTTGACAGCAGTGTGCCGGACGCACTGGTGGCGACCTATAGCAATACCCTGGTCGGGGTCTTCGAAAACATCCTGGGTAATGCGCTTCACTACACTCACCCAAACACCACAGTGGCCATGTCCGTGCAAACGGAAGGTGACTACTATCTGATTGCGGTTCGCGATCAGGGGCCGGGAGTGAAAGACGAGCAGTTGAAGGATATCTTCGAACCCTTCTATCGTACCGACGAGGCGCGCGATCGTGCGAGCGGCGGTTATGGCCTGGGTCTCAGTATCGCCCAGCGCACCGTGCAGCTCCATGGGGGCACGATCATGGCTCACAACCACCCTCAGGGTGGATTAGTGGTGGAAGTTCGCTTGCCGATGGGCGACTTCGGTTCCTTCGCCCACGAAGACTACATACCCGCCAAGTCCGCCTGATCTGACTCAGCCGTCCAGCAAGCGACTATGTGCGCTTCGGCCCTTTCCGCAGCCGACGCTGATGACGGTCCTGATTGCGCTTTTCCTGAACCGTGAATGGTTCGGTGTTGCGCGGGATCTGGAAGCCGGCGGTGAGAGCCAGTTCGGCGATTTCCCGGTGATTCAGCTCCACCCACTGGCCAGCGCGGACATGGCTCGGGATGAAGATGTTGCCGAAGCGCACCCGCTTGAGCCGGTTTACCTTCACTCCCTGAGATTCCCAAAGACGCCGCACTTCCCGGTTGCGGCCTTCCATCACCACGCAGTAGAACCAGTGACTGCTACCCTCAGTCTCGCGCTCGACAATGTCGGTGAACCGAGCGATCCCGTCTTCCAGCAGAACGCCTTCTCGCAGACGCTGGAGCATGTCCTTGTCCACCTCACCGAAGACGCGCACCAGGTACTCCCGGTCGATCACCGAGGACGGATGCATCAACTTGTGAGCAAAATCGCCATCGTTGGTAAACAGCAGCGCGCCACTGGTGTTGATATCCAATCGACCTACTGAAATCCAGCGGCCTTCGCGCAAATTCGGCAAGCGATTGAACACGGTCGGGCGGCCTTCAGGGTCCGAGCGGGAGCAGATCTCGCCTTCCGGCTTGTTATAGAGGATGACGCGAAGCCGTTGCTTGCCAGGGGCGGCAGCTTTGACCGGATGCCCGTCGATAAAGATTTTATCGGTCGCCGTTACCCGGTCACCGACGGTCGCGGTCCGACCGTTGATGGTGACCCTGCCCTGGGCAATTGCGGCTTCCATTTCCCGGCGCGAGCCAAGGCCCGCTCTCGCCAATACCTTGTGGAGCTTTTCGTCATTCATGCTGTTGCTGACTTGTGGATGGTGGGAAATGGGACATCGGTGGCACAGGGCCACCGATCCGGCGATCAGGTATTCGGGTCGTCCGCCTCGGCAGACTCGGGCTCGGAATCTTCGAACTCGTGGCGCTCATCAATGCGCTCCTCATCATCCTCGAGGATCTCACTGGAATATTCGTCGTTCGCTTCCCGCTCGGGATAGGCGTCGTCACCGTCCGAAACCGATTGATCGAAGTCCTCGGGCGGCAAATCCTGGGCATAATCGTCGGATCCGGAATCGCTGTTTGCCTCGGGCGCCTCTTCGTCTTCGGAGGCCAGCTCCTCGTCGACCAATTTCTCGTCAACCAATGCTTCGTCGACAGAAGAATGCGCTTCGGATTCCCCGCTGTCGGAATTACCCTGCAGCGATTCCGCTCCGGCTTCATCTCCACTCTGATCGTCGGCCGGGTCCTCGGCGCCTGCAGCTTCCCCAAGCATTTCCTTGAGGCTCATGTTGGCGTCGAGTTGATCGATATCCTGAATCTCTTTCAGGCTGGGCAGTTCGTCGAGACTCTTCAAATTGAAATAATCGAGGAACTGCCGGGTAGTGGCATAGAGTGCCGGGCGTCCGGGGACATCCCGATGGCCAACGACCTTCACCCATTCGCGCTCGGTGAGGGTCTTGATAATGGTCGAGCTCACTGCCACACCGCGGATGGATTCGATGTCGCCACGAGTGATGGGCTGCCGGTAGGCAATCAACGCCAGGGTTTCCAGCAGGGCCCGGGAGTACTTCTGTGGCTTTTCCTCCCATAAGCGGGAAATCCAGGGTGCCGTTTCCTGCACCACCTGAAAGCGCCAGCCGCTGCCCACTTCCTTCAACTCGTAGCCGCGGCCCTTGCAGTCCGCCTGGATGTCTTCGAGTGCCGCAAGGATCTCTTCCTTGGTCGGCTTTTCGTCCGGATCCACGTCAGCGTCCCGTTCCACCCCTTCCGGGGGCTCGAAGAGGCTGGCGATCTTGGCAATATTGAGCGGTCCGCCGGCGGCGAGCAGAGCGCCCTCAATGATTTTCCGTAGTAATTTGTCGTCGATCTTCATCGTCGCTAATTTTTGCTTATTAGGAATGGGTTATTGGCATTGGCGGTGCGCTTATTGAGCGCGCGCCTTGACGTGGATCGGTCCGAAGGACTCGCTTTGAACGATTTCCACCAGCGACTCCTTGATCAGCTCCATGATGGCGAGAAAGCTCACCACCACCCCGAGGCGCCCTTCTTCAACCCGGAACAGGCTGACAAAAGGAACGAAGCTGTTGCCTTTGAGGCGATCGAGTATCTGGCCCATTCGCTCCCGGGTGGAAAGCTTTTCCTTTTCCACATGATGGCTTTCGAACATGTCGGCCCTGCGCAGCACTTCGGCAAGGATGATGAGAAGCTCCTTCATATCCACGTCCGGTTCAGGACGGGTGGACGAAGTCTCCGGCGGCTTGGCCGAGGCGGACCAGACTTCGCGGCCCATGCGCGGCATCTCGTCGATGTCCTCTGCGGCCTGCTTGAATCGCTCGTACTCCTGCAAGCGCCGGATCAGCTGCGCCCGCGGATCCTCTTCCTCTTCTTCCTCCTCCTTGCTTCGGGGCAACAGCATCCGCGACTTGATCTCCGCCAGCATGGCGGCCATCACCAGATACTCGGCCGCCAGCTCGAACTGCATGGCGCTCATCATCTCCACGTAGGCCATGTACTGGCGGGTAATCTCTGCAACGTGGATTTCAAGAATGTCGAGGTTCTGACGGCGGATCAGATAAAGAAGCAGGTCCAGCGGCCCTTCGAAAGCCTCGAGGAAGACCTCCAGGGCATCCGGCGGGATATAAAGATCCTTGGGGAGCTCGGTATAGGCCTGCCCGTGAACAATGGCGAAAGGCATTTCGCCCTGCTGAGGGTGGTGCTCGGCGGATTCCGCGTCGGAGGGCTGGGAAGTGTCGGAAGTGTGTTCCTGGCTGAGAGCCTGCTGATCCGTATCCTGCTGATCACTGTCCTGCTGATCACTTTCCTGCTGATCGACAATCGTTATTTCGTCACTCTCGCTGATCACGCAGTTACCTTGCTTATTTTCTTGCCCGGACGCCAGGGTGGGACGCTGCTCAGACAGTCACTGGATGCGCCAAATAAAGAGACCCTTCTCAGAGCCATGAAGTGCGGCAGATTATACTTCGTCACCGTCGTTTGCAACAGCTTTCGACGCCTGCACAGAAGCCCCAGATAATCAAAATAAAGCCCACTTTTCAGTGACTTGCAAGGCAAAACTCGGAAAACCGACAAGATGGGGAGCAGCTTGAGCTTGGACCCGGTGCCGGCATCTCGCAACCCTCCGCTTGGGATATTTTCAGGCTAAGGAGCCGACAGCTCTCCACAGCCCTGTCGCACAATCTCTGGTGAGCCACTGGTCAGATCCACCACCGTGGTGGGCTCCATGCCGCAGAAGCCGCCGTCGATGACCAGCTCCAGCTCGTGCTCCAGCGTCTGGCGAATGTCGTAGGGGTCGGTGAGAGGGACTTCTTCGCCTGGCAGCAGCAGTGTGCTGCTCATGATCGGTTCTCCAAGCTCTTCGAGCAGGGCCAGGGCAATCTTGTTGTCCGGGACGCGCATGCCGATGGTCTTTCGCTTGGGGTGCTTGAGACGACGCGGGACCTCAGACGTGGCTTCGAGAATGAAAGTGAAGGGACCAGGGACGTGTTTTTTGATCAGCCGGAACATGAGGTTGTCCACCTTGGCGTAGGTGGCCAGCTCCGATAAATCCCGGCACATGAGTGTGAAATTGTGGTCCTTGTCCAGGCTCCGTATCGCACGGATGCGGTCCAGGGCCATGCGATCGCCGATCTGGCAACCCAGGGCATAAGCGGAATCAGTGGGATAGGCGATCAACCCGCCCTGGCGAAGAATTTCCACAGCCTGGCGAATGAGCCGCGGCTGGGGGTTTTCCGGATGGATCTGAAAAAACTGCGCCAACTCACTTCTCCCTACTGCGACCCGGATTTGCCGCCAAGTGTGCCAAAAATGCTGGACCTTGGCCAGACTGCATGAGCCGGCAGTTCCGACCGGCAGCCGCGAAAATCCGCTAACGAGGTGCTTTCTTGTCGCAATTCGGGATCTTGTGGTTAGAATAGCGCCCGTTGCAGCTTCAACCGGTAAAAAGCAGGCCATAGCGCGTTGAGCTTTTCCGGGAGTCAGCTGTCAGACTAGCTAGCTGTGCAGCCGGCAGGCTCTTCAGCCTTTTCACGAGGCAATACCCGTATCTATGTCTGAAAGCAATTCTACCCACCCCGAGAAGAAGAGCAGTCCCTTCCTCGAGATCTTCATCAATGTCGTGATCCCGACACTGATCCTGAGCTATCTCAGCAAGGAACAGTATCTCGGCACCAAGCTCGCTTTGATCGTTGCCCTCGCCTTCCCCATTGCCTATGGCTGTAAGGACCTCATTGGTGCGCATCGGGTGAACTTCTTCTCCGTCCTCGGCGTGATTACGGTCGCCCTGACCGGGGGCATGGGGCTACTGGAGATCGATCCCAAATACATCGCCATCAAGGAAGCGGCGATCCCCGGCCTCATCGGCCTGATGACCTTGCTCTCCTTGAAAACCCGCTACCCGCTGGTGAAGACCTTCATCTACAACGACAAGCTTTTGCAGGTGGACAAGATCGATCGCGCGCTTCAGGACCACGATGCGGTGCAGGACTTTGAGAAGAGTCTCGCGACCTCATCCATTTTGCTCGCCTGCTCGTTCTTCGTTGCTTCCGCCACCAATTACGCGCTGGCCAAGGTAGTGCTGGTCTCGCCACCGGGCACGGAAGCATTCAATGTCGAACTCGCGAGGATGATGGCATTGAGCTACCCTGTGAACGTGGTGCCGGCCATGATCGTGATGCTGTTTGCGGTGTTCTATTTGTTCCGCAGCATCCGCAAGTACACCAACCTCAGCATGGAAGAAATCTTCAACGGCGCCGAGTCTCAGCGCTGAATCTCAACAATATCAAAACAATAAACGCACTGCGGAGTTAACCCATTGCTTTACGCCATCATCAGTGAAGACGTCGAGAATAGCCTGCCGATTCGCAAAACGGTGCGCAGCCAGCACCTCGAAAGAGTCCACGCTTTGCAAAACGAAGGAAGGCTGATCATTGCCGGCCCCCACCCCGCCATCGACAGCAACGATCCCGGTGAGGCCGGTTTCACCGGCAGCTTGATCATCGCCGAATTTCCGGATCTCGAAACCGCGCGCGCGTGGGCCGATGCGGATCCCTATGTCAGCGCCGGGGTTTACAAGCAGGTTACCGTCAAGCCGTTCAAACAGGTTCTGCCCTGACCCTGCAGCTCAAATCAATTGTGAGCGAGTTGACATTCCAGCCATTGACCTTAGAGGCTCGCCAGCGCATCGGCTATTATTGCGGCGCTCTCCGGTGATGGACGCCCTCTCAACCGCCAAGAAAATCCACAGAGTTCAAACGCAAGCTAGGTAGTTACATGATCAAACCTGCACTGATTACATTGTTCCTGGTCCTGTCCTTCAGTGCCGGCGCCCTCGCCCAGACTCAGTTCGTCTCGGATGATCTGCAAATCAATATGCGCACCGGCCAGGGCGACCAGTACCGGATCACCAAAATCCTTTCCAGCGGTACCCGCCTGACGGTTCTGGAACAGCCCGAAGGCGAATGGGCACGAGTTCGCACCCAGAGCGGCGATGAGGGCTGGGTACGCAAGCAGTACCTGCAAAGCGAGCCCGTGGCCCGGGACCGCCTGGCCCAAGCCCAGGCGCGGATCGCCGAGCTGACCAACCAGCAGCGCAATCTGGGCGGAGAAACCAGCACTTTGCGCGAGGAAAACCAGCGTCTGAGCAGCGAACTGCAGACCGCGCAGGTGGAAGTGCAGCGGCTCAGCACCGAGCTGGACGAACTCAAGCGCGTTTCCGCCAATGCCGTCAATCTCAACCAAACCAATCAGCAGTTGATGGAAGAACGCCAGCTGCTGGAAACAGAAATCGACGTACTGCAGGCGGAAAACGAACGTCTGGCCGACGACGCCAGGCAGACCTGGTTCCTTTACGGCGCTATCGCTGTGGTGATCGGCGTCATTCTCACGCTACTGCTGCAGGGCATGCGTTCACGCCGACGCTATTCTGAGTGGGCTTGATATCATATCGGACGTAGTTTGGCGGCGGTTCTGATTGGCAAACTGAAAAAGGGATCAACGGAAATGTGCAAGATCGCAACCTTGCTGAGCGGGTTTGTGCTGGCTATCGTGGCGAGTGCCGCTTTGGCCAATCCGGTCGTCGAGTTGGAAACTGACCTTGGCCCGATCAAGGTAGAACTCTACGAGAAGGAAGCGCCGGTGACGGTGGACAACTTCCTCACCTATGTCAAAGACGGTTTTTATAACGGCACCCTTTTTCACCGGGTCATTCCCGGTTTCATGATCCAGGGGGGTGGGCTCACCTTTGACTTCGTTGAGAAGGAAACCCGCGATCCGATCATCAACGAGTCGGACAACGGCATTCCCAACAAGGCGGGCACGATCGCCATGGCGCGCACCGCCGATCCCAACAGCGCAACCGCGCAGTTCTATATCAACGTCGCTGACAACACTCACCTGGATGACGCCGGCTACGCCGTATTCGGTGAAGTGATCGACGGCTGGGAAGTCATCGACGAGATCCTCGCTCAACCCCGAGGTCAGTACAGCGAATTCCCCCACGCGCCAAACCAGATGGTGCGAATACTTGAAGCGAAGGTAGTCGAAGAGTAGAGTCCCGCCTCCTGCCGTCACGGCAGGAGTCTCTTTCAAACTGCCGGGGAAGCTCTCGCCATGGCCATTGCGCTCAGTGTCAACCTGAACAAAGTCGCCCTGATCCGCAATTCGCGCGAAGGCAACTACCCCGATGTGCGGGAGTTCGGCAAGCTTTGCCTGGACACGGGTGCGGACGGCCTGACCGTGCACCCCCGCCCCGACCAGCGCCATATCCGTCCTGAGGATGTGGCGCAGCTACGGCAGCTCGTCAGCGAGTATCCCGACCGGGAATTCAATGTCGAGGGCAATCCCTTTGCCGAGTCCGTGGGGACCTATCCAGGTTTTCTCGAACTGGTGAAAGCCAACCCGCCTCATCAGTGCACATTGGTGCCGGATACAACAGCCCAGCTCACTTCGGATCACGGCTTCGACCTCCGCCAGGACGGGGCGCGTTTGGAGCCGATCATCACAGAGTTGAAGGCGATGGGGATCCGGGTCAGTCTGTTCATGGATCCGGACCTCGCACAGATCGATCTGGCCTTGCAGGTGGGGGCGGACCGAATCGAACTCTATACCGGGCCGTACGCTCATGCCTTCCAGACGCGCCATCCTGATCTGGACGAATTGCATCGGCAGTTCCACGACGCAGCGGTCCATGCCACTCAGATTGGCCTGGGCGTTAATGCCGGGCACGACCTCAATCTGGACAATCTGCCCCGCTTCGGCACCATTCCCGGACTGCTGGAAGTATCCATCGGCCATGCGCTCACGGTGGATTCGCTCCGCCACGGGATGGCCAGCACAGTCGCGGCCTATTTGGACGTCTGCCGGGCTGCCGCCCCGTCGGAAAACGGCAACACGCCGCCGAACCCAGGCTAATCCGAACACCTATGCCCGCCGATCGAAACTTTTTCGTCAAGCCCGCCAATCTGCTGACCATTTACGGTCGCAAACCGGTGCAGGAAGCTCTGCACGACCCGGCAATCGACTTTTTCCGGGTGCACCTCGCCGATTCGAACAAGCCCAACGCCATTATCGACGACATCGTCCGGCAATGTGAACGGCGTGGCATCGAGCTCCAGTACCACGACCGCATGGCACTTTCACGCATCTCCAAGAACCGCAAACAGGACCAGGGTGTGGCCGCCGATATCGTCGGCAAGGGTTTCGGCGAGTTCAGTGAGTTTCTGACCCAGCCCGCCCCGGAGGGCTTTTCCCTGCTGGCGGTCGATCAGGTGACAAACCCGCAGAACCTGGGGATGATCATCCGCTCGGCCTGCGCCGGACTGGTCGACGGTTTGCTTTTGCCTCGAAAGGGCTGCGCGCGGATCGATTCACTGGTGATAAAAGCCAGTGCCGGCACGCTTTTCAAGGCGCGAATTCTGTTTTGCGATGAGCTGGCTGAAGCACTGCAATCGGCCACGGATAGAGGGGTTACAGTTTACGGACTCAGCACCGAGAACAGCACTCCGATCCAGAACACCACCCTTGTCCGGCCGAATATTCTCGTGCTGGGCAATGAGACCGAAGGCCTTTCGCCGAAGGTGCGCGGACGCTGTAATCAGATGATCCATATCCCCATGCGTAACAAGGTGGAATCTCTGAACGTGGCTGTTACGGCCGGAATTTTGGCCTTCTACTCACTGGGACGCTCCTGAACGCCGGGCACTCGTTTGCCGGTGCGCTGACCAGGCGAAATCAAGAAAATGACGCAAAAAAGCCCCGTTCGGCGACGAAATGCGCCCGTTTCGATTGTAAATCCCGGTTTTTAGTCTATTGAAACTATTGCCAAGCCCCCGAGCGCACTCTAAACTGCGTTCGAGTGCGTTGGGAATAACCCTCAGCTCCGAACTGACCTCGTTTATCGAACAGCTCCTACCTGACTCCCTACCGCTTGTAATAACACGCTGCAAGGCAGCTTACAGAACTAAGGTTAAAGTAATGTCAGATAAACTCACCGGAACCGTCAAGTGGTTCAACGAAAGCAAAGGTTATGGATTTATTACCCGCGAGGGAGGTCCTGATCTTTTTGTTCATTTTAGCAATATCGTAGGCGACGGGTTCCGGACCCTTCAGGAAGGTCAGCAGGTCAGCTTCACTGAAGGTCAGGGCCAGAAAGGTCCTCAGGCTGAGAACGTAGAGCCAGCCTAAATCAAGATACGGCGGCTTCGGCCGCCGTTTTCATTTCCACTCCTCTCTTTTCCCTCTCTCCCGCATTTTACCTCCGCTCGATTGCGCCGAATCCAGGCAACGTCTGCCCGTATTCTCTGTCTCAACAAAAAAGGCGGGGAGTCAGTGAAGGATGGATTCGGAATTGATCGAGGCTGGTCTGCGGCTGCTTGCCGCTACACTGGCTGGCGGCATCATCGGCGCCGAACGCGCTTACAACGGACGTGCCGCGGGTTTCAGAACGCATATCCTGGTATGTGTGGCTTCTGCGCTGCTCATGCTGTTGATGCAGCACCAGTGGCTGGCGGTACCTGCCGAACAGCTGGCGACCATTCGCGTCGACCCCACCCGGATGGCACAAGGCATCATGACAGGTATCGGCTTTCTGGGTGCCGGCGTGATCCTGCATGACCGCCAAGCCGTCAGAGGCCTCACCACCGCCGCATCGATCTGGGTGACCTCGGCGATCGGCATAATTCTGGGGTCAGGCTTTTACATGATCGGCCTTATGGCCGGAGCACTGGCGCTGGGAACGCTGTCGCTGTTTCGCTGGGTAGAATCCCACATCCCCTCCCGACACTACGCCCGCTTGGTGGTAAAAGCGCCACTCGAGATAGCCGATCTGGATGGAAGACTCAGGGAGCTAATGAAAGACAAAGGTCTGAAGATGGGACGCTATGCTTTCATAGCCTCCCGCTCGCGCGAATACCAGGAGCTTCAAACGACCATCAGCACCTTCAACCCGCGCAAGTTCAGCACGCTGCAGAAGATGCTGCTGGAACAGGACTATCTGTTGAGTTTCAGGCTGCTGCCCGGAGATGTGTAATGCGCCAGTCTCCAGCCACTGCTGCGACTGGAGACTGGAGGCCGGAGATTACCGATAGTAAGCGTTGGCCGTGTCGCTGTGATCGGTGACGTCGCGAATGCCGGCGAGACCGGGGATCTGTTCCATCAGCGTTTTTTCGACGCCGTTTTTCAGGGTGATATCCACGGCACTACAGCCCTGACAACCGCCGCCGAATTCAAGGACGGCTACGCCTTCGCCAGTAACTTCCACCAGACTCACCTGCCCGCCATGGGCCGCCAAACCGGGATTGATTTCGTTGTACAGAACGTAGTTGATGCGGTCCTCGATGGGACTGTCGTCTGTGACCTTCACCATCTTCGAGTTGGGCGCGCGAATGGTCAGCTGGCCGCCCATTCGATCCGGTGAGTAGTCCACCGACGCTTCCTCGAGAAAGGGCACGCTACGCGCCTCGAAATAGGCGTCAAATCCGTTCAGCTCCATGACCTCGTCGTCGCTCTGCTCTTCGCCGGGGCGACAGTAGGCAATGCACGTTTCGGCCTTCGGCGTACCGGGATTGGAAACGAACATTCGAATGCCAATGCCTTCGCAATTCTGCTTCTCAAGCAACTCCTTGAGATAGCTCTGAGCTGAATCGCTGATTTTTACGTTAACCATCAAACTGAAACCTGCCTGCTGAAAGATATCGCTGCGAAGCAACGATGAGAAAACACTTACACATCATAAGGCTATGAGCCGAACGATCCGAATATTCTACCATGGTAGTCAGGTATTACGAGGCGGGGCGGAGAATGAATTTTTGCTTGGAAGCGAGCCGCGTCAGGCGACCAACTGCAGACCCGCCTGCCGGCTCGGCTGTCTGACCGCAAAACGGCTGGGAAATTCTTCGACGAATTGCTGGTGCCAACTCTGGGTGGAGAGAATGACAATGAGCGCCATATTGTCCTTGTAGCCCAATGCCCTGCCCGCACGAAGCTTCTTCAGTAGCAGCGCTACTTTCCTGCTGTCGAAGTAACCGTACTGGCTCAGCTGTTCTTCGCTGAGAAGATAGCGCAGATAGTCCGGCTCTCGCCCGCCGACGAAAGCCTGGCCCATCGGGGCACGATAAGGTTGTTTGTAGCGCTTCAGAATAGACGGGGGGACCAGATTGCCCAGGCTGCGCTTGAGGATGAACTTTTCATTCAGCACACGCATTTTCAAACGCGGATCCAGACGATTGACGTATTCAATCAACCGGTGATCCAAGAACGGAAATCGCCCTTCCACCGAATTTTCCATCAACATCCGGTCTCCCTGAGCGCTAAGCAAGTAACCGGACATCAGCGTCTTCATTTCCAGATACTGGGCCTGACCAAACCAGGACCAGCTGCCAAACGCGGCTGGCAGGCTATCGAGAAGGCTCTGCTCGGGACCGACTTTGCTGCCCCGCCGGAAGTCATCGGACATGAACTGCCGAATCATCGCGGTTGAATTCATGCGCGGCTGATGAGAAAACAGCGGATGTGCGGCCTGCTCCACTCCACCGCCGAAAAACCGCGCCAGATAATCTCCCGCATTGCCCTGCGACAAGTTGAGGTAGGGATATAACCTCTTGATCAGCAGAGGACGCCAGGCCGACTGCGGATTGCTGGCCCAGAAACGGCGCAGTTTGGCTTCCTTGAAGATGTCGTAGCCGCCGAAAACTTCGTCCGCGCCTTCGCCGGTCAGTACCACGCGCGTGCCGTCCCGATGCACGAGTTCCGACAACAGGCTCATGGGTACCGGAGCACTGCGAATCAGCGGCGACTCCGCATGCCATACCGCTTGCTCGAAACGCTCGACAATCTTCTCGTCAGAACAATCGACACTGCGGTGATCAGTCTGCAATTGCCGTACGACCTCAGACTGGTAGCTCGACTCGTCCAGACCGCTGTCGGCGAAGGTCAGGGAATATGTCTTTAAAGGGGCGGTGGACTGCTCGCGAATCAACGCGGTAATCGCCGATGAATCCAGACCGCCGGACAGGTAGGCCGCCACCGGCACATCGGCGCGCAGGCGGATCCGGGTCGCGTCTTCCAGCAAATCACGTATTTCGCTCGCCGCCCGGTCGACGCTGATATCGGCATGGTCACCATGCGCCGGAAAATCCAGATCCCAGTAGCGTCTACTCTCGAGACGGCCCTCGCGGTAAACCAGCATCTCGCCCGGCGAGACTTCCTGCACGCCGGCGAAGATCGTGCTCGGAGAGACCGGCGCCCAGAAACTCAGCAGCTGGTTGAAGGCGTCCACATCCATGCGCGGGCTTTCCTGACGCCCGGCCAGCATGGCCTTCACCTCGGAGGCAAACCATAGCCCCTCGCTACCTTCCCTGTAGAACAGCGGAGCGATGCCCACGCGGTCGCGCGCCAGCACGGCTGTTTGCGACTTTGCGTCCCACAGGCAGAGCGCGAATTGCCCGTTGAGGTGGTCGATGAACTCCAGGCCATGTTCTTCATAGAGGTGCAGAATCACCTCACAATCGGAATTGGTGCTGAACTGGTGACCGCGCGCTTTCAGTTGCGCGCGCAGCTCAACATAGTTGAAGATTTCGCCATTGCAGATCAACCAGAGTGTTTTGTCTTCATTGTGCAGGGGCTGCGCCCCGGTGCTGAGGTCGATGATGCTGAGACGCGTATGCACCAGAAGGGCGCTGGGATCCATGTAGCAGGCGCCACCATCGGGACCGCGATGACGCAGCTGCGAAGCCATCCGCTCCGCCACGCCATGTCGGTCTTCGCGGACATTGTCTCGGCCCGATCCGATGAGTCCGGCGATTCCGCACATGGCGATTACTCCTGCAACGCATCCGGCCGCGTCAGCGGCCCTTGCACATCATCCACTAGCAGGGCGGGCCAGTGCAGCGAAGCCGTGGTGCGACGCTTGGCAGCAATGTCCCTGTACACGTACTCGGCTTTTTCCTTGTCGAGGCCGAGCAAGGACGCCAGTTCATTCGCGGGCTTACCCTCGTTGTAACACCACAGCGCGATGTCCATTTGCTTGTAGGGCAGACTGTAGTAGAACTCATCCTGACCCTGCGACAAGCTGTAGGTGTCAGTGGTGGGCGTCGCATTACAGATTTCCGCCGGCAAACCGAGATATCTGGCCAATGCGTAGACCTGGGTCTTGTACAGGTGCGCAATCGGCTTAAGGTCGGCAGAGCCGTCGCCGTTCTTAACGAAAAATCCCTGATCGTATTCGACCCGGTTCGGCGTTCCCACCACGGCGTAGTTGAGACGATCGGCATGGAAGAATTCAATGGTCTTGCGAATGCGCTGCTTGTAATTGGTGGCGGCGACAATCGTCAGATATTCCTTCAGCCCCAGGCGTCTTTCGTAGCTCTGCCCGGTCGGATCTTCGGCGATAATCCGGAAATGATTGATACCACCTTCGCTGCCACCGCCGATGGCGATTTTGCTCTTCCATTGCTCGGAATAGTCCGGGAACACCTGGCGAATGGCATCATCCCGCCACCGATAGCAGCCGATCGCATCCAGCACGCCACCGATATTTTCGATGGCATGGGGCACCTGCAACTGATCCACCAGGGCCTTGCCACGACTGGTACTGCTTGACGAGGAATCGCGCTCGGGAAGCAGTAATGCAAATGTCTTCTCCGGCCCCACCGCTTTCACTGCAAGCGCACAACAGACAGCACTGTCTATCCCGCCGGATACCGCCACCACAAGCCCGCGTCTGCGCAGCTTGCGGCTGAGTAGGCGACGCATCTCCTCGGTTATTCTGGCAACTTCCGCCTCCATGTCGAAGGCGAAAATGTCGTCAGCGAGGCTGTCGGTACTATCAATCGAACGAATTTCTACCGTCACAGGTCGGTCCTCTAAAGCATTTGCCCGCTAGCCGCGCGGGTGTCGGCGTCTCGGGCGTCCAGAAGTTTGTGGCGCTGCACCTTGCCAGATGCAGTCCTGGGGAGTTCAGATACGAATTCGACTTCCTTGGGAATCTTGTACTGCGCGCAGTGCTCTCGACAGTGCCGCAAGATACTGCGTTTATTCAGTTCACTGCCGCTGACCGGGACAACGAAGGCCTTGATGACCTGGCCCAGCAGATCGTCCGGGGCGCCGACCACGGCCACCTCCTCCACCTCGTCGAGCGCGCCAATCACCTGTTCGACTTCTTCCGGTGCGACGCGGTGATCGCCGGTTTTGATCATGTCCGAGCGGCGCCCCACCAGCGTGAAAAATCCGTCCCGGTCGCAGTAGCCAAGGTCGCCAGTGCGCAACCACTCGCCAAAGAATTTTTTCTCGGTATTTTCCGGATCGCGCCAATACCCGAGCATAATGTTGGGGCCGGCCGCGCAAATCTCTCCCGTCTCGCCGCAGTCCTTCTCCCGGCCACGATCGTCCATAATCTTCAATCGAACACCGGGAATGGGTACACCGACCGAGCCCGCCTTTTCTTCAAGCCGATCCGGGGGCAGGTAGCTGAGC
Source organism: Proteobacteria bacterium 005FR1 (assembly GCA_026192395.1). Classification (GTDB taxonomy): domain Bacteria; phylum Pseudomonadota; class Gammaproteobacteria; order Pseudomonadales; family Cellvibrionaceae; genus WACF01. The sequence continues at coordinate 183,155 of WACF01000001.1, read as the reverse complement.
CGTGCGGTTGCCTCGGTCTGGCCGTACATCACGACGAACTGGGCACTGGGCCAGGCCTTTTTGATCGCCCGCACATCCGCGACCGCCAGTGCACCACCGGCTTGCGTGACATAGCGCAGCTGCGGCATCGGAAAGCGGTCCAGATCGCAGCGTCGCAACAGGAGCCGATAGGTGGATGGCACACCGGCAAAGCCCGTCACCGCTTCCGCACTCATCCGTTCCAGAACACGCTGCGGGTACACAAAGCTGTTCTCGAGCACAAGACTGGCTCCAACCGCAAGATGAGTGTGCAAAACAGAATTGCCGTAGGCATAGTAGAAAGGCAGCACGCAGAGTCCACGATCTTCAGCCGAGAGCTTCAGATAGTCGATGATGGCGCGCACATTGGACAGCAGGTTGGCCGCGCTGAGCATCACCCCCTTGGGTCGCCCGGTGGTCCCGGAGGTGTAGACGATAGTGGCAAGCTGATCAGCGCTCGCAAGTTTTCGATTGGGCTTTTCGCCTGCTCTCGGGCCGCTGCTATCGCTCAGCAACTCACCGGCCGAGAGGCGAAGCACGGGCACCGCGCTCTCCCCTCCGCTGACAGACAGATCAATGCTTCTGTCTCCGTCGGCACACAAGACCATAGAACTTTGTGCGTGGGAAATGGTGGACACCAGCTGATCGGGCTTGAGCCCGGTATTGAGCGGCACCGGAACTGCTGCGAGTCGGACTAATGCATAATAGGCGACTATATACTCGACGCCGTTATTCATAAACAGCACGACCCGGTCTCCCTCGCTCACCCCCTCCGCTTCCAGGCGTTCGGCGAAGGCACAGACCGCGAGCCACAACTGCCCATAGCTGACTCTCAGATCGCCATGGACGACGGCCAGGCAGTCCCGCTGCTCAGTCGCGCGAGTGAATAGTAAATCAGCGAGAGATTCGCACATGAAAGTCCATATCCTTGTGGAAGCGAGTCCCGTCAGACGGCCGACGCCGGTCCGCTAGAGGGCGTCCGACCCAGAGACCCCGAAAGCGATCAGGCGGCCGCCTTCGCGTTCAGGTAGCGCAGCAAGTTGTCAACCGAATCGAGGTTCTCCGGAACCATATCTCCTTCAGCGACCTGAATTCCGAACTCCTCTTCAAGAAAAAAAATGAGCTCCAGAATCCCAGTTGAATCCAGGATTCCCTTGTCCAGGAACGAGTCCCGATCCGCCAGCAGCGCCTGGTCATCGGAAAACAAATAATTCTCGAGAATGAAACTCCGCAGCTTATCTCTATACATCTCCGTCTCCGTGCTCCGTCTCCGTGCATTACTGCGTTGCACCGGGGCCGAACTTCGCCTCCGATCCCCAACCACCCAAGGTCAGCTCACGGCCAGTGTATCCCCGATGGGTGAGCAATGAGTACATTGAAGCGCCCATTGTGAAGCCACGGAAGACCGAGGCAGTCACGTGCGCGGCGCAGAAATTGACACACAAGCCCATGCATTGCTATGGCAACAAGAAGCTGACGTGGGTTCCGTCCGGAAAACCAAAATCTGGCTATCCAGCACATATTGGACGCCTGTTTTCGATTGCTTGCGATTGAGGCGGAAACGATCAAAAGATCAGGTTGTCCATGAGTTGAAACCATTAAACAACGATGACATGGGCGCCCCCTGGAGCGACATCTGTGCAGGCCCGACCAACGTTTTATTCGGGCCTGGTCCCCAACGTTACATGGACTGTAAATCATGTTTTGGAATCAGGCGCAGACCAGAAAGCTGGACTTTCCCGGTATCGATGAACTATCGCCCGAAGAGGAAGTGATTCCCACCAGATGGCAGCCTCCGACCATCCATACCATGCAGCTGGAGAAAGTCGAGTCCCTGGTCGGTCGCTTTCTCAACATCGAAGCGGCACGACTGGCGAGCCACTTCGTCCCCGCCCAGAGAGATCACCTCGACCAAATCGTTGACATGCGTCAAAAAATGGTGACGCGTTCCCCGGACGAAGACCGCAAATACCTGCAGTGGCGATACCGCTTCTCCGAGCCCGAGGACCGATTCGGACTGGAGGAAAACCGAATGTGGGTTTTCTGCAAAGACGGGGACATTCTCGGCTTCGTTGGAGTGGAATCTGCCGAGCTCTCGGTGAACGGAACACCCATCAAAGTCGCCAAACTCATGGATTTGATGGTTCAACCGAAGGTGGACCGGAAGGGTTTGGGTGTCTGGATGAACCTGACCCTGCAGAGTATGGGATATCCCTTGGTCGTGCTGGGCAGCAACCAGAACTCCCTTGGCATCATGTCCAAATTGTTCCATCGACTCCCCAATCAGCCCGTCTACAAAAATATTCTGGACAGCCATCGTTATTTCAGCGCCCGTCTTGGCAAGGGCGTCTTGGCCACTACGCTGGCCACCGTATACAACCTCGCATCACCGCTCGTCCTGCAAGCGAAGTCGCTAACCTCCGGTCGAGGAACCCAAGTTGCGGAGATCACTCGCTTTAGCCGTGCGCACGACGCGGATCTGGCGCAAATGAATGGAAGCTATACGCGGTTTACGCGCAGCAGCGATTTTCTGAACTGGCGACTTGTCGATAATCCGCGGGATTCAATCAGGCTGACCGGCGTATTCGACGATAACAAGCTGGTCGGCTTTCTGGCCCTGGCGCTCCGGACCCGGCTTCACAAAGGGTCGTGGTTTCGGGAGGCTTTTCTGCTCGAGTGGGGCTGCCGTATGGAAAAGCACTATCAGCGATCATTGACCCGCGCGCTGATCGATACTCAACGCGAACTGCAAAAGCAGGGATATGAGAGTATCAGCGCCTACAGCTATCACAGCGACAGCAATCGAATCCTTCGCAGCGCCGGCTTTCACCACCAGCGCGATGAAACCAAGACGGTCAGTATCTACGTGAAGGATCCTGCATTGTTCCGGCGGTTGTTGCAGGCGGAAAATTGGTTCCTTACCGGCGCTGACACCGATTATGCATGATCACCAGGCGTCGCCGACATGGCTCGAGAGCTGAGCCCCGGCGACCGGCCTCGTTACATCCAGCCGCTGATTTCCCGCAGTACCGGCTGGGGCAGCAGAATCCCACCCACGTGGTCCACGTAGTTCCAGTCGTGTTCGGCGGGTGTATGCCGGTACTCGAATCCTTCTAGCTCGCTCCAACGGTCGGCCAGCGACTCAAATTCTTCGTTCTCATGAGAAGCGATCTGCAGGATCTGGTCGGCGCCCGGTGTGGTTTGGCGCAGATCCAGCTCGCCCAGTGAACGCTGCATTGCTGGCGAGAGGGGAAAGCCGTTGAAGTGCAGATTGCCTTGCCGGTCGACGAAATTGGATTGCCGTTTATGAGGTACGACGCTCTTTACTTTATCCATCAATTCGCGAATGTGACTACGGCCGCTGACCACCGGATCCCATACAACCAGACGATTCAAGTCCCGACGATCAGCCGCGGCCACACCAGCCAACAGCGCGCCAAGGCGCAGTCCAAGCAGTGAAATGCCGTAAACTCCCGCCATGTCCTTCAGTTCCTGAACAGCGAAGCCGATGTCCTCGACCCAGTCGCTGGCGCTGACGTCCTGCAACTCTCCGGCAGAATCACCGGTCCCGCGATAATCGAAGCGCAGCACGTGATAGCCGTTGTCGGCCAACGTATTGGCGAGTTGACGGAAAGCGCGATGTGCACGCATGTATTCCTGCCCGAAGGGATAACACATGACGATGCCCTGGTAGCGGTCTCTTTCGCTGCTGGCCGGGTGATAAATGCCCAGCAACTGCGAGGACGTTGGCCCAAAGAAAAACACTTCCATAGCTGTCGCACTCCAGTTGGCGTCTATTGGTAGTATGTGCGCGTCAGTCAGTGAAGCTGCCGACCCAGCAACCGCCCGAGAAAACCCGGTTTGCGCCTTGAGGGTGAGGGCGCGGATGCGTCGCTGTCCTCCAAAGCGGGCTCGGCCGCCACGGCTTTTTCTCCGCCTCGTTCCGCCCGGACCTTGGCCACCAGCTGAGAGAAATTGTTCAGGAGGACATCCAGTGGCGTAATCCTGACCGCCAGTTTCTCCTCAACCTTTGCAATCAGATCCAGCGCCAGCAATGAATGGCCACCCACGTCGAAGAACAGTTCCTCCCCGGTCTGCGGCTCCACCTGCAGCAGCTCGCTCCAAATCCGGCCCAGCGCCTGCTCCACTTCGCAACTGATGCGGTCTGGCTTTGCTGGCCCTGCAACGGGCTGCATCGGGTCCGGCAATTTGCGGCGGTCGATTTTGCCGTTGGCGGTGAGCGGCATCGACTCCAGGCTGACGAAAAGTTGGGGGATCATGTAGTCGGGCAGCGATTTGCGCAGGTAACGGCGCATTTCCGTGTTATTCAATTCGCTGCCCTCGGATAGACGGACGTAAGCGACCAGACGTCGGTCGGAGTCACTGTAGTCCTTCACAGCTGCGACACACTCGAGTACATCGGCGTGGCTTGCAAGGCGCGCCTCCAACTCCCCGAGTTCGATGCGAAAGCCGCGCAGTTTTACCTGATCATCCAGACGCCCCAGACACTCGAGATAGCCGTCTGCCCGCCAGCGCGCCATGTCCCCCGTGCGATAGAGTTTGCCACCGCTCGCAAGTGGGCTGTCGATGAAACGCTCCGCACTCAGTTCCGGTAACTGCCAGTAGCCGCTGGCGAGACAGTCGCCGCCGATAAAGAGCTCACCCGCTACCCCGGCCGGCAGCAGTTCACGATTGCGGTCAAGAACAAAGCACTGCGCGTTGGCAATCGGGGTACCGACGGCGATTGGCAATGAACTCCGGGTATCCTGCTCCTGCAGACGGTAGCAGCTCGCCCATACTGTGGCCTCGGTGGGACCGTACATATTCCAGACTTCCGCAGCGAGGGGATAGAGTTGGTGAGCAAGGTCCTTCGGAAAGGCTTCGCCGCCACAGAGTACACGGAAATCCGCCCCGCCCTTCCAGCCGGCGGCAATCAGCAATCGCCAGGTGCTCGGGGTCGCCTGCATGATGGTGATATCGCGCTCGCTCAGCAGGCGCTGTAGTTTGCTGCCGTCGAGCGTTTCCTCGCGTCTGGCGATTACCACCTCCGCGCCCACCAGCAATGGCAGAAACAGTTCCAACACCGAGATATCGAAGGACAATGTGGTGACTGCCAGCATTTTGTCTTCGGCCCGCAAGCCGGGTCGTTCCGCCATCGCAAGCAGGAAGTTGACCACTGCCCGATGCGGCACTTCGACGCCTTTCGGTTTGCCGGTGGAACCGGAAGTAAAGATCAGATACGCGAGATCGTCACCCGCAAGGGATAGTTTTGGAGGCTGATCCGACTGACCTTCGATGCCGGCACTGTCGCGATCGAGCACCAGGCTTCGCTCGGCCAGTCCCGCTGCACGCTCGTGCAGGTCGCTCTCAGTAATCACCACCGCCAGCTGCGCGGAATCCGCCATGGTGGACAGGCGTTCGTCGGGATAACTGGGATCCAGTGGCACAAAGGCAGCGCCGGCTTTCCAGCAGGCCAGTACACTGACTGGCAATCGATTCGAGCGGTCGAGGAGAATGCCGACCCGGTCCCCCCGCTCTACCCCTTCGGCGACAAGAAAATTCGCAAGCCGGTTGGCGCGCTGCTCAAGCTGCTGATAATCTAGCGATTCATTCTCAGGTGCCGACGCGTTTTTCGGTGAACCGCAGGACACCGCGACACGGTGGCCGTGTTTCCGCAGATTCAGCAGATCAGGCAGATTGGATACCCGCAGATTCACCGCCGGACCTGCACAGCGCTCCATCAATTCTGCCATTTCGGCGGAGGACATCAGCGGAACTGTTCCCAGTGCCCGCCCCGGTTCTGCAATGCACGCGGAGAGCAGAGTCTCCAGTTCCTGTAGCCGACGGCTAATGGTTTCGGGCAACCACAGATCCGTGTTGAAAGTGCACTCGGCGCAGGCACGATCACCAGCGACACTGATGTTCAGGTTGAGATCGAAATTTTCGAAGCAGCGCGGATTGGAGGTGAGCCCCACGTCGAGTTTCGGATAGGCCCACTCCTCGCCGGCGTCCACGTCCACATTGAACAGCGTCGACAGCAGGGCTGGCCTTGAGGGATCGCGCTGAATCGACAGTGACTTCAGCAGTGTGCCAAACGTCAGGTATTGGTGGTCTATGGCCTCGAGTAGCTGCCCTTTCACTCGCGCCAGTAACTTTTCGAAGCCTTCCTCGTCATTTACCCGGATTTTAAGGGGCAAAAGATTGACGCAGTGTCCCACCAGCTGCATGTCCTGTTTGGCCAACTGACCGGCAAAGGGCAACCCCAGAAGAACTTCCTCGCGTCCGGTGAGACGATGGGCAAAGGCGGCGTACGCGGAGAGCAAAACCGCCGTCAGCGTGGTGCGCTGGCCGGCTGCCAGTCTTCGCGCCTGGCGCACGATTTCGGCATCGATCGGGTAGTCGATACGTTGCGCACCATAGGTTTTTACCGCCGGTCTCGCTTTATCCGTGGGCAGTTCCAGGAAGGGTGCCGAGTCGGCCAGCTGTGTGCGCCAGTAGTCGAGACTGGCGCGGTGCTTCTGCGCAATTTCGGAAGACCGCTCCCAGGCCGCGTAGTCGGCAAAGCTCGGCGCAGGAGGCAAACTACTTGCCTGCCCTAACTCCGCGGCGTAAAGCTCGCCCAACTCACGACAGAGCAGGTAGATCGACCAGCCGTCGCAGACGATATGGTGACAGGTCACGACCAGCAGATGCTCGTCTGCGCCAAGGTGCAGTAGCTGAAATCGACTCAGTGGCCCGTGCTGCAGATCGAAGGGCGTGGCTGCGACCGTGCTTCGAAGCTCCGCCAGTTTCTGCTCCGCCTCAGCCGTTCCAAGATCCGAGAAGTCCAGCAACTCGATGTCGGATTGTCCGTTCTCTGTTACCTGCATTTTGCGCCCGTCGGCGCTGAAGGTGGCTCGCAGCGCATCGTGCCGCTGACGCAAACGGTCGATTGCCGCGACCAGCGCGTGGCGGTTCAGGTCGCCACGCAAACGCAGTGACAAGGACTCATTGAACGCACAATTGCTGCCCGTGTCGATCTGCGCGGCCAGCCAGATTTCCCGCTGCGCTTCGGTGGATTCGATCGTATAGGCGGGCGATATTGCCGCCTCGTCCCGGTTGGCGGGACTTGCGCCTTCAGACGTGTTCTGTTCCTTTACACTGCCCCTCGCTTTGTCTTCTGCAGGGCCGTCTGCGTTGACCTCCACCTTGTTCTCAGTGGTCGGTTTTTCACTGCGACCATTTCTTGTCATCGGTTCCGGAGTGTCGGTCGACTCCAGAATGAAACAGTGTTGCAGCATGAAATCCGCAGCTTCCTTGAAGGCGTTTTCCAGCGCATCGATATCGTCGTCGCTATGCGCAACCGTAATGAAGCAAGGTCGCCCCTCCCATACATGCACACCCAGCTCACGAAGTTTGTAAAAGAACAAGCTGGCCAGCGGCTGGGATTCCTCGAAAGCAATCTTGAACAAGGACCCGAAGTTCTTCAGCTTGAAAGGGAAGCCAAGCAGCCGATAATACTGGTTGATTCTGTCGCACAACGATTGAGTCGTTTCATTGATCATCTGCTGCAGCTGTGGACCCTGCTCCCGGATAAAGCCGAGCGCCGCCTTGGCGGCCGCCAGCGCCAGCGGATGCCGAACGAAGGTGCCGGCAAAGTAAGTGACGCCGGTTTCGGGCACCGACTCATCGCCGTAGCGCCAGTAGCCGCCATCGAGGGCATCCATGTAGGTGCGGGACCCGGCGATGGCGCCGATGGGCATCCCCCCGCCGATAACCTTGCCGTAGGTGGCCAGATCGGCGCGAATGCCGAAGTATTCCTGCGCACCACCGGGGCGAATGCGAAATCCCGTAATCACTTCGTCGAAGATCAAGGCGGCGCCGCATTCCTGAGTTGCGGCACGCAGCGCGGTGAGAAAGCGCCCGGGTTGCAGATCGGGCCGCCGGCTTTGTACCGGCTCTACCAGAACCGCCGCCAGCTCTTCGCCGTTTTCCCTTATGTATCGCAGCGCCGATTCGCTGCCGTATTCGAGAACCACCACGTTGGCCACCGACTCGACCGGAATGCCGGCCGCTGCAGGCAAGCTGCGGGTACGACCTGCTCGCACGATCACTTCATCGTTGATGCCGTGGTAGGCACCTTCAAACATCACCACCTTGTCGCGACCAGTGACCGTGCGGGCAAGCCTCACCGCTCCCATTACTGCTTCCGAACCGGTGTTGCACAATGCGGCGCGTTCCATGCCGGTGAGGTCGCAGAGCAGTTTGGCCACATCCGCCGCGAGCGGTGATTGCGGGCCAATTTCCCAACCCGACTCGATTTGCCGATGCAGCGCCTGCTTGATCCGGTCCGGACCGTGGCCGAGGAAATTGCTGCCGAATCCATTCACCAGGTCGATGTATTCGTTGCCATCCACATCCCAGAGCCGGGCACCGTCCGAGGCTTTAACCACGATGGGATACACCATCTCCTTCAACAGGGGAGTGAAGCCGGATACGGCGCGGGGGTCGGCCAAATGGGCGCGACTATTCTGGGTGAACTCCCTGGATCCTGGCGATTTTGCAACGTACTGCCCGACAAACTTTTTCAGGTTGCTCTGAACAGCCGCAGGGAGTTGAGTCGTGTTTTCAATGTTGATGCGGGTCTGGGCCCCAAAGGCTTTCTTCTGAGCGGGCGCTTCGTCTTGCTCTCGTTGCCCGCTCGGCGGGCGCTGTGGCTCTCGAGCTGCGCCCGGACGGCGACTTTCGGCAGCGGGTGCGGTGGAAGACTGTGTTTCCTGAGGCTTCTGTGGACGGCTGGCTCGCAGCATCTCAAGCTGCTGGTTCATCAACTGCAGCTGGGCGTTGATCACCTGTTCGAGAGATCCCGGCGCGTCGCTCGTGACGCTCTGCAACGGCGCTGCGGACTGCGAACTGGCGGTCTGCGCATCGGCGGGAGCCGGCGATTCTGCCGTCGTCGACACAGCGGCGACCACCGCCTGATAATCGCCGCGCCGTTCCGAATCCAGGTTCTGCCAGAGAAATTCGGCGATCGCTTCCATGGAGGTCAATTCCTCCACCAGCTGTCTGAAGCTGATATCCACGGCGAAGCGGCGTCTGAGCGCGGTCGCCAACTGGGTCAGCAACAGGGAATCAAGTCCGAGTTCCATCAGGTGCGTTTGATTTGCGTCTTCTTCAAGCTCGATTCCGGAGAGATCCTGAACTGTATCAGCTACTTCAGCCAGCAAAGTGGCTGGCAGGCTTTCGTCGCCTGTCGCGATCCGAGGATCAACTGCCATAACATCTTCCGTCCTGGTTGGCGCCGCCGCGGCGGCAGATGGCTGCTGAGAATGATTGTGGGGATAAACCCAATGATCGTCGCCTTCGAATGGGTAAGTCGGCAGCGATACGCGCCGACGATTCTCCGAGGCGTAGAAATTTTTCCACTCAAAGTGCGCACCGGCGGTCACTACCTGACCCACCGCCGCGAGCGACACGAGCCAGTCGCCGTCACGGTCACCACTGCTCTCGAGCGTCGGGATCGGCTCGAGAGCGGATTTCTTCACCCCATTCTGCGTGCACAGCCGCGTCAGTGTGTTGCCTGGCCCCAGCTCCAGGGCCAGACCGTTGGCGCGGGCGGACAGCGTCGCAAAGGCTTTTGCGCACTGCACCGGCGAGCGGATCTGCCGCGCCCAGTAGTCCGGCGCACGGGCTTCCTGTTCACTGATCCAGTCACCGCTGACACAGGAAATGAAGGGAATGCTGGGTGCTCTGAATTCAAGCCGTTCGAGCTCGGCGCGAAATGCGTCGAGCGCACCGTCCATCATCCGGCTGTGAAAGGCATGGGAAGTTTTCAGTGAGCGGCAGGCGAGGTCGCGCGTTCGGCAGAACTCAGCAAAGCGTTCGACGTTTTCTGCCGGGCCGGCAACAACCACCGCCTTTTCAGAATTGATTGCGGCGATGTCGAGATCGGGAGGAAGCTCTCTTCGCAGGTCTTCGACACTCGCGCGCACCGACAGCATCGCGCCGGCCGGTTGGGCCTGCATCAAACGGGCGCGGTGATAAACCGCAGTCAGAGCCTCTTCCACCGACAGACACTGCGCAATACAGGCCGCCACCCACTCGCCGATGCTGTGGCCGAAAAGTGCGGTCGGCCTGGCGCCCCAGTGCAGCCACAGCTCGGCCAGCGCATATTCCACAACAAAAAGCGACAGCTGTGTATAAAGCGTCTGGGCCAGTTTTTCCGCCTGCGCCGGAACACCGAACAGCCGAGGGTAAATCACTTCGCGAATGTCTTCGCCCAGCAAAGGCTGGAGAATCTCGGCACTGCGGTCGACGCTGAACTGGAAGACTGCTTCGGACTGATACAGCGCCTCCCCCATCCCAACTGCTTGCGCGCCCTGCCCGGGAAACAGAAAGGCGAGGTCGCAGCGGCCGTCGCGCCTGACAGCGCGCCGGTAAAAAGGCGCGCGGCGCTGCTGGAAGGCCGCGCTGGCGAGATCCGCCGTATTGGCGACCACGACGCTGCTGTGCTTAAAGCCGAGCCGGCTGGTGTTGAGGCTGAAGGCTGCGTCGGCCAGTGCGATATCCGGCTGCTGCAGTGCCGCGGAAATTGCGTCTTCGTAGCGGCGCAGACCCGCTTCGCTGCGGTGGGATGCCACCATCACTTGCCAGGGCCGCGACGGCCCGGAAGGTGTCGCTTCGGGTGCCTGAGCGACAATCACGTGAGCGTTGGTACCACCGACGCCAAACGAGCTGACCCCGGCGCGGCGGGCACCGGCTTGTGTCCAGCGCTCCCGCTCAGCATTGACGCGAAAGGGAATGGCGCTCCAGTCGATGGCAGGATTGGGAGACTGATAATGCAGTGTTGGCGGAATCTCCCCGTACTTTACCGCCAGCGCGGCCTTGATCAAGCCAGCGACGCCGGCGGCGCCGGTCAGGTGGCCAAAATTACTCTTTACGGAACCGATGCGGCATTCAACGGCGGCGTCGCCACCGCCATCCTTCTTGCCAGCGCTTTCACCAGCGTTTTCCCGGAAGGCGTCGCTCAGCGCCTTGATTTCGATCGGATCGCCGAGCGGTGTGGCGGTCCCGTGCGCTTCCACATAGCCGACTGCCTCGGCTTGAATTCCGGCATCCCGCTGCGCCTGCAGAACAACCCTTTTCTGCCCCAGCGGGTTGGGCGCGGAGAAACTCGCTTTATCTCCGCCATCATTGTTGATCGCACTGCCTTCGATGACGGCGTAGACGTTGTCGCCGTCCGCCAGCGCAGTCGACAAGGGTTTGAGTACGACCGCACCGCCGCCATCGCTGAAAACTGTGCCACTCGCCTGGGCGTCGAACGGCCGGCAATGGCCGTCGGCCGACAGCATGCCGCCTTCCTGATGGATGTAGCCTTCGCACTGTGGCGCCGAAACGGCGGCGCCCCCGGCGATGGCCATTTCACATTCGCCCGCTCGCAGCGCCTGCACCGCCTGGTGCACCGCCACCAGCGATGTAGAACAGGCGGTATGCACGCTGATTGCCGGCCCCTTGAGGTTTAGCTTATGAGCGGCGCGACTGGCTACGTAGTCCTTTTCGTTGCCGGTCATGATTGGGAACGCGCCCAGTTTCTCGATCAAATCCTGCCGCCTGGCAATGTTGTTCGGGAAGTAGGAGTTGTTGGCCGTCCCGGCGAACACACCCACGGGAACCTGGACGGATTTCGGACAATAGGCGCTGTCTTCAAGTGCCGCCCAGGCAAGCTCAAGAAAGAGCCGTTGTTGCGGATCGATGATCTCAGCCTCGCGAGGCGAAATACCGAAGAATGCCGCATCGAAACGCGCGGGCCGGTTGATTAGGCCTCGGGCGGGAACAAAATGCGGGTCGTCCTTCCAGCCGCCGGGCGTTTCCGCATCGACTTCTTCCCGGCTGAAAAAGCGGATGGACTCGCGTCCCGCCAGAAGATTGCGCCAGTATTCATTCACGGAATCGGCACCGGGGAAGCGAGCAGCCATTCCAATGATCGCGATGGCTTCGCCTGCATGCCCGACTCTGCGCGCAGGAGAACTTTCTGCTTCCTCGCTTTTTTCGGATGGCGAGTTCAGGCGCCGGGCAACTGAGGAAAGGGTCGGATCTTCGAAGAGCTCGACCGGAGAGAGAGACAGCCGGTACTGCTTCTTCAACATCTCGACAAAGCGCAGCGCCAGCAGTGAGTTGCCGCCCAGGTCGAAGAAGTTGTCCAGCCTGCCCACCGGGCTGACGTCCAGAAGCGATTCCCAGGCCGCGGCGATGTTGCTTTCGGTTTCGTTCGCCGGCTGCCGGTATTCGTTCGCGAGCGCCGGCCGACTGCGTGTTGGCGCTGGCAGCCTTCTGCGGTCGATCTTGCCGCTAGGCGTGCGCAGGAATGTATCCACCTTCACATACCGCGCGGGCAGCATGTAATCCGGTAACGACGCAGCCAGGTACGTGCGCAACTCACTCGCGGAAAGCTCGCCATCGGCCTTGTAGTAGGCCATCAGCCGTTTGTCGCCGCGACTGTCCGAGTGCACGCTCACCACCGCCTGATCGATGGCCGGGTGGTTGCTGAGGGCCACTTCGATTTCCCCCAACTCGACTCGATATCCGCGTAACTTCACCTGGTCGTCACTGCGACCGAGAAATTCGATCTCCGCTTGCGGGTTGTCGCGACCCAGGTCGCCGGTTCGATAGTAACGTTCGCCCTCGATGGTGATGAAGCGCTCTGCCGTAAACTCCGGCTTACCCAGATAACCTCGCGCCAGGCATTCACCCCCCAGCAGTATCTCTCCTTGCTCACCCGCCTTCACGTCGCGTAGTTCCGCGTCGACGATACGGGTTTTCACGTGTGGCAGCGCTTTGCCGATTGGCGGCAGTGCCGGCCAGTGTTCGGCCGGGCCCGCAAGCGTGTGGACAGTGACCACGTGAGTCTCGGAAGGGCCGTACTGATTCTGCAGCCGGCAATCGGGGAGTTCGGAAAAAAACCGCCGAACGGTGCTGTTCACCTGCAAGGCTTCACCGGCGGTAATCACTTCGCGCAGATGTCGCGGATACCGGGTGTAGCGAACCGCTGTGTCGGTAATCAGCTGCAAGGCCACGAAGGGGAGAAAAATACGGTTGATCTGTTCTGCTTCGATCAGATCGAGCAGTCCTTCGCCGTCCGCGCGCAATCGCTCCGGAACGAGCACCAAGCGGCCGCCGCCGCACAGTGTGGAAAAGATCTCCTGAAAGGCCACATCGAAGCCAAGAGGTGCAAATTGCAATGTGGCGGTGCCCGCACCGCCGCTACACGAATCATCTAGCTGCCATTGCAGCAAGTGATCCAGCGCTTGTTGCGGCATCGCCACGCCTTTTGGCCGCCCCGTTGATCCTGAGGTGTAAATGACATAGGCGAGATCATCTGCCTCTCTCTCGGCAAACGCGAACGAGCCGGGATGACTGTCGCCCAGGAGTTCCCGATCCAGCTCGACGATGCTTCCCGAGTGATTCAGCTGCCCCGTGTCCATCTCAGTAGTGGTCAGCAGAACGCGCGGCTGCGCATCGGCCACCATGGCGCGCAAGCGATCGGCGGGATAGCCTGGATCAAGCGGAAGGTAGGCTCCGCCGGACTTGATCACCGCGATGATGCCAACGACAGTGGCGTAGGAGCGCTCGGTAAAGACGCCAACCAGCACATCCCGCCCCACCCCAGACTCGCACAAGCGAGCCGCGACCCGATCGCTGTCTCGATCGAGATCCTGATAAGAATAGCGTCGCTCGCCGTCTACAACGGCGACTGACGTTGGGTACGCAGCAGCCTGTGCTGTGAATCCGTTCAGCATGATGCAAGGCATGGAGGTAGACCTGTTACAAGCGAATGCCGTTCCGACCTTTGACCTGCGCGGAATGGCGTCAGTTTAGTGCCCGATGGCAGCCTGTTGATTGCTTTTTGTGTCAGCAGTTGCCGTGCCGTTAGGCAAGTCAAACTCGACAATGTTCAAGAACACCAGCTGAGGAAAAAGCCGCTTGCCGGCGCCTGGATCACAGAGTTCGCAGAAGAATCAACCGCGCTAGGAACAATTTACGAAGAGACGGGCCTAGGATTGCAGGTGCTACATTCTTCCAGCATGTTTCATCAACTCAGACGTAGATCTATGGAAGTACAAAGACGCTCAGGCTTGACTCGCTCGGAGTTCGTGAACGAATTTCTACGCCCCAATCAACCGGTAATATTTACCGACCTGTCGGCAAACTGGGAAGCTCACGGACGCTTCTCCTTTGAGTACTTCCGCAAGCATTACGCGAGTCTCCTTGTCGATGTACGCGGTTGCTCGTATCCACTCGGAGAGTTGCTTGACCGCCTGGAGGAAAAGGCCACGCCTGACCTGTACCCCTGTAAGCTGGATCTTCGTGACGAACACCTGTCCGCCATTGCGGCCATGGTGGAGCCGCGCCCGGCCATTATTTGTCCCGACCGGACCAATCACCCTCTGCTGCCCCGCCGCTTGCTGGAGGGCCTTTACGACCTGGAACTGTTTTTTGGCGGCGAAGGTGGTGAATTCCCCTATCTGCATTACGACTACCTGGGTCTTTACGCAATCATCAACCAGATCCATGGTGAAAAGGAGTTCACGATTTTCCCGCCGGAGCAACAGGAGTACCTGTACCCGAAGGAAGGCAGCCCCTGGATATCCCGGATCGAGAATCACCACGCCCCCGACCTCGAACGCTATCCGCTGTTCCGAAACGCGACACCCACCACCGTCGTTCTGAAGCCGGGTGAATCGCTGTTCATACCCAAGAAGTGGTACCACACGGCACGCTCCCTCGGTCCGACGATTTCGGTGGCTATGGACCAGCTTTGTCACTTCAACTGGGCGCATTTCAAACAGGAGTGTCTGGCCAGCCGCACCAGCAAACCATTGAAGCGTGGCGCTCTGAATGCCTACTTGAGCCTTCTGGGACATGCGCTCTCTTTAGAAGAAAAAGTCAGGCATGGCATATGAACTGGCTGCCACGGCACGCAAGGATTACTGAACGATGTCCTGAACGCAAAATTTCGCATGGATTTTGCTCACGACCTGGAGAAAGCCGGCAATTAGTTGTAGGGAATTGATGGAAACGCACGTCAGGAAACAAGGAAGCCTGGAACTCCTGCCTCTGGAAGGCAATCTGGAGCGCGTCGAAACGACCTGGAAGTACTTGCAGAGCAAGTACCCGCACAGTTTTTTCACCAGTTGGGGATGGATGGAGACCTGGCTGCAGAGCCATGCCCCGCAGGCAGATATCCGCTGTGTCATCGGTTACCGAAATACCGAGCCGAGGTTTATCTTCTTCGTCGGATTGCACAGCTATCGAAAAAGTGGAATCCTGCCAACTCGCAGTGCACACTTGAATGCCACCGGAATACCGGCACTTGACGGAATCACTATCGAGTACAACAGCGTGCTTGGGGATTTCCAATTCTCCGACTTCATCGAGATGTTCACCCAGCTGAAGCCACTGGAGAAGTACGAAGAATTCGAATTTCCTGGCGCCTCGGACGATTTTGTACAACTTGTCAGGCGTCAGTCCGAGCCCTTCTTCTACACAAGTAATGAGCAACCTTCCTATTATGTCGACCTCTCGATGGTGCGAGACGAGGAGGGCGACTTCCTCAAGCTTCTCAGCAGCAACAAGCGCCAGCAGATTCGCAGAACTCTGCGGGAGTATGAGCGCGAAGGTCCCGTGCGTCACACCTGGGCGACCACGGTAGACGAAGCATTAGACATGTTCGACGAGATGGGCACCTTGCATACGGCTGCCTGGCAACAGCGAGGCAAGCAGGGATCATTTGCAAACCCCGACTGGGTTCGTTTCCACAAGCAGCTTATTCGATCGCGCTTTGGCGAAGGCGAAATTCACATCTCGAAGGTCAGCAACGAAGCGGAAGTGATCGGATACCTCTACGGATTCATCTACGAGGGCAGCTTCCTTTTCTGTCAGTGTGGCTTGAATTACCAGAGCAGCAATAAGAAACGCCCCGGCCTGCTCTCTCACTACCTGCTGATCAAGCACTTCGCCGAGGAAGGACTGCGGTACTACGACTTTCTTGCCGGCGAGGGAGACTACAAGCAAAGCCTCTCCACGCACAAAACCCGGGTGTCCTGGGTATCGCTTCAGCGCCGCAAGGCGGGACTGCGCGTTGCCAGAGTTGCGAAAATGCTGGTTATGAAAGGACGGAGACTGCTCAAGACCGCTTAATCATGATGCAGGCACGGTGGTCCCGAGGAGTCTCTTTCACCGCTCGGGCTGCCTCTTCGACTCAAAGACTTCCCATTTCTACAGCTCCCGACTCGCCTTTGCGAGCCAACTGGCCCCGGAAAACGGCAGCGATATCGGCGATATGGCGCTGAGTCACGCCGGAATGAAGCGGAAGCGTCAGCAGGCGTTCCGCAAACCGTGCAGCGCCGGGAGCGTGATTGCGACGACGGACTTTGTCGGCAACGCCGGGGATCGCAGCCAGCGGTTTCTGATACATGGCCGATGCGCCAAGCCCTTTCGCGGAAAGTTCTGCCAGCAACTCGTCGCGTTCGGCAGCCGATCCGCAGAGTAGCGGGAATCGCAGCAAGCGACCGCAGCGTTCAGCCGCCTGGGAGGAAAGACACCTTACACTGCGAAATTCCGAAAGAAGATCGCGGTACTGCTTTTCCCGCCAGCGATCGAAACCCAGGTACGAGGCCGTATTACTGGCGACCAGAGACTTGCAGCTCTCCGGCATCGCCTGGATGTCGGCGAGCGCCTTGTAGCGCGTGTCACCCAGTGAGACAAAGGGCATTCGCCTGAGCCAACAGTAAAGGCGCGGATGGCGCAGCAGGTTATACAGATGAACCTTGCCACGGTGGCCCGCCCAATTGCCGATGCTGTCCGCAGCTGGCTTGACGTTGCGATACAACCAGTCGGGAAATAGCGGCAAGTCGTCATTGACCAACAGCAATCCGCCACCGAGAGTGCTTGCGGGTTTACCTCTGCCAAAGGAAGCCACCACGTACTCGCCCTTCAGGCAATCGACGCTCTCGGGAAAGCACTGCGCGTTGTCTTCGATTATCGCCGTGCTGGCTGGCAGGTGTGATCTGATTGAATCGATCCGTTCCTGGATGCCCAGGAAGTTGACCGCTATGGCGGCGACTGTATTCTCGCTTGCGGCCTCCTCCAACTGTGCCAGATTCAGACCGGGATCTTCGCTGCCGATATCACAGAGCACCGGTCGCAAACCGGCGTATACGGCTGCGGAAACAAGATCGGGGCAGGCATAGGCGGGCAGGATTATTTCCGGTTGCGTCACATCACTTCGCTGGCGCTTGATGTGCAGCATCGCCAGCGCCAGTGCCGCGGTGCCTGAAGCCAGCCAAATAGGGCGATAGCCGCGAAACTCCGGCAGCGGCAAGCGAATATCGGTGGATATCCGGTTGCCGGCCGGTGGCAGCTCGCCGATCATCGCGCAGACGGACTCCAGACCGTCATCCGCGTACCGGAAAGAAAACGCCAGGACGCATCGAAAATCGCCGCGTTGACCTGTACGAAGAAATAGAGAATCCGAACCGGACCACGGTTGCGCAGGGGCGTGCTGAAGTGGGCCGCCAGCGCCAGCCCGTAGAAAGCCAGCTGACCCGCGAGCGCCAATGTGTAAACCAACCCTTGCCCCACCAGCGCCAGATTGACCACCAACAAGGCCACGAGAAACCACGGAACCAGCCACCGCATTAATTTGTGACTGACCACCTGAAAGGCAAACAAACCGAAGCTGAAGGGGTTGAGCACGTCGGGATGTCGCGCAAGGGACGTCATGCCGCGAATGACCGTGCGTATCTTGCGCGCATATTCCTTGCTCGGGTCCTTCAGATCACGGTAGTAACCCAACACGTCCGGCGCGGTTACCGCCTTGTAGCCGAGACGTGCGCTGTTGAGGGCGGTATTGAAGTCGCTGGGAGAATGGATGTCCCACTGCTGACAAACGTCCTTGCGCGCCGCGAAGAACGAACCACTCAGGCCCACCAGACCGGCGAGCTTCGACTCCATGCTGCGCAGCCACATCTCGTATTTAACGTAGGCGCCCTCCCCCGCAACGGTTCCGTCCTGACTGATGAAGCGGTCCTCGCTGGATACCGCCCCCACGTCAGGGTTTTCAAAATAGGCCGCCAGCCTTTGCAGCGCATCTTCGGGAATCTGGGTTGCCACATCGGAGAACACCAGAACATCGCCGCTTGCCTGTTTGATAGCGGTGCGCTGGGCATTTTCCTTGCCGAGCCGCTCACCGGAGCGCGCGAGTTTCACGCCCTGTGTCGCAAACTCGCGAACGATGTCATCGGTACCATCGTCGGAACAGTCGGAGGCGACGATGATTTCAAATCGTGAAGAGTCGTAAGACAGCTGCAGGGCATTTTCAAGCTTCTGCCGAATACGCTGTTTTTCATTGTAGGCGGTAATGATCAGCGACAGCTGGGGCAGATCACCCGCAGCCGGAGCGCTGCCGCCCCTCGCCGGCCGCGATCTGCCGCGCGTCATAATCGATAGCAGAAACGGATAGATGAAGTAGCTATAGGTGGCTAGAAATAGGAGCAGCCAGAACAGAATTTCCAGCGGTGACATATCGCTTCCCTGTGATTCGTTGGGTCAGATTCCTGAGCTATGCAAGCGCTTTGAATCCTGTCCGGGCAAGTAGTTCAGGAAACCGCTGAGTCCGGCGAATGGGTCGAAGCTGAACTCGTTCACGACAAGGCCAGCTCGGCGCGATAAAGGATATCGGCATTCATCTTGCTGGACTGATCCAATCCTCGCCTGAGCTCCAGCTCGTAGTATGCGCAACCAACACGGAGTAGTCCACGCAGTGACCACGTCATCATCCACCAATGATCACTCCCTTTGCGGCGACTTCACCGGTGCCACCGGCTTGCGCGTTCTTCACATTGTTTCCGGCGACTCCTGGGCGGGGGCGGAGGTACAAGCCTTCACCCTCTTCACTCATCTGCAGG
This sequence comes from Proteobacteria bacterium 005FR1, assembly GCA_026192395.1. GTDB lineage: Bacteria > Pseudomonadota > Gammaproteobacteria > Pseudomonadales > Cellvibrionaceae > WACF01. Next base: position 164,193 of record WACF01000001.1, on the reverse strand, counting down.
ACGTCCTCGACCTTCATGTGCTGGTGATGAATGAGGGCGAGCTGGCCAGTCGCTGCCGGAAAGCCGGGATACGCACCCGGGTGATTGACGAGTCCACGCATTCACCGGGCCAGTTGTTCAGCGCCGTTCGCCAGCATTTGAAAGCCGTCAAGCCGGACATCGTCCACACCCACCGTCAGAAGGAGAACGTACTGGGCTCGCTGGCAAACCTGCTCAGCGTTCGCGCAAAGTGCGTTCGGACCGTTCATGGCGCGCCGGAATTTTCTCCAACTGCCAAGCAGAAGTTACAAATCGCGCTAGACACCTTCTGCGGTCGCTGTCTGCAGAACTCTGTCATCGGTGTTAGCGCGGATCTCGGGAGAAAGCTGGAGCAACGCTTCCCGAAGAGGAAACTGCATGTCATCCCGAATGGCATCGATCCGGGCGAGATTCGTGAACAGCTGACACTTCCTGACTTCATAGGCGACCACCCAAATCACGCGCTCCAGGTAGGTATCGTCGGTCGCCTGGTCCCCGTCAAACGCGTCGACCTGTTCCTCGAAATGGCCGCGATTCTGCTGAGAAGAAGGCCGGAGTCGCGATGGCAGTTCCACGTGTTTGGCGATGGTCCCTTACGCGAGTCGCTGCAATCCCAGGCGGCAAGTCTTGGCATCGAGGAGCACGTCCGCTTTCACGGACACCGCAGCGACGTTCGCAGCTGTATTGCGGCGCTCGATGCGGTGGTAATGCCATCCGATCATGAAGGTTTGCCAATGACGGCGCTGGAATCTCTCGCCCTCGGGGTTCCACTGGTGGCACATGATGTCGGAGGCCTGCGCGAATTACTGAAAGCCCGGCCCGAGTACCTGGTGGCTGACCACGCGCCCGGAAGCTATGCAGCGACCTTGATTGAGGTCCTGGAACGCCCGGGCCAGCCAGCGGCCCTGGGTGCCGACTACCTGGCGTCCACCAATGCGAAACGCGTTTTTCAGCTGTATCAAACACTGCTATCAAGTCCCGCGGTCAAGTGGCACTGGCAAGAAGCCGACTAGTCCGGATATCTCACCCAAGCCCGACGTATCCGGTAGAGCGCTCCTTGGTGAAATGAGCGGAGTGATGGACCGGCTGAAGAGTGTGGCCGTTTGCAAGCAGCTCACTCGTGTCCGTGCCCTCCTCTGATTTCGACCTTCAAAGCAGCAGCTCTTGCCCAGCTATTGGGCACGAATATCGCATCATCTTTAAACAAGCTTAGTACCCCGTCGATCTCTATCGATATCCCTTTAATTGAACGTAACCGAAGGTCAAAGGACGCGAAATGCCACCAAAGCGAACTCAGGATTTCTACTCGCACGCCGATTCGCTCGTAGACGCCAAAAACGAATACGCCAGTGCCGGCAAACAGCTGCGCATTCTCATGCTGGCGGACATATCGGGCATGGGACCGGCCTATCACGTCGGCGATGAGGCGATGGCCGAGGTGTCCATCAAGCGTCTCAAACAACTCGTCGGCAGCGACAACCTGGTGATGGCCTGTGCAAGCCCTGAAGCGGTGCCAGCCACCTACGGCATTGCAGCCGTTCCCCTTTATTCACTGACGGACCGCGAACGCAGACGCCTGTGGTTCAAGCGCCCCCATTCTGCGCTGAAGTCCTGGCTTCTGGCGATTTATCAGGTGATCAGGTCCGACGTGGTTTTCGTCTGTGGCGGTGGGAACCTGACCAGTGTCTGGCCTGCAACGCTTGAATCGCGGCTGTGGTTCCTGTCGATTGCAAACTTCTTTAGAAGACGAGTCATTCTGGTCAGCCAGACGCTCGGACCCTTTTCTCCCGAACACCGCGAGCGCTGTAATGAAATACTCGCCAGAGCCGATTGGGTCGGCGTCAGGGACAAAAGCTTTTCGAAGTCCCAAGTGGATGTCCCGGTTCATTTCGCTGTGGATGATGCAGTTTTCCTCGAACCGCAGCACAGTCGTCAAACCCGGGCAATGCTTGGCAGCGAGCCGCTACTTGCCGTCTCACTGCGCCAGCTGGGAGGGACCACCAGTGATCAACTTCAAGAGCTGGCCGCAGCCATCAACCGTATCGCCGGTCAGCGCAAGATGTCCACGATTTTTATTCCCCACCACTCACCCGGTGGCGGCGGGGATCTGGCCATTGCCAAAGCCGTCCAGCAGTCCTGGTCCACTGCCACGCCCTTCCGGGTCGTCGACCCGATTGCCCGGGCTTCGGCTCTCAAGGCGCTGACGCGGGACGCCGACTTGGTGATCTCGATGCGCTACCACCAGATCGTCTTTGCGCTGTCCACCGGAGTGCCTGCGGTCGGTATCTGCACCGACCGCTACACCCGCGCCAAACTGAAGGGCGCATTCGAGCAATTCGGTCTTGAGCCGAGAGTGATTCCAATGCACTCGGCGGTGAATGATCTACCAGAGATGGTCGAGCAGGTTCTTTCGGAACGAGAGAGATTCCAACGTGCCGCCCGGCATGTCCAACACGGCGCTCGCGAAAACAACATGAAGGCGCTAGCGCACATCAGTGCGGCAGCATCAGGCGCTTCACTCGCGCCGCGAAGCGCTTAGCGCATAGGTCACTTCTTCAACAAGATCTTTAAAGGATGGAAAACGCGTGACAGGAATATTGGTATTCTTCCATTGCGAATCAAACCCTGGCTATGCGGCCGCAAGTCATGAGCATACCTTTCTCAACATGGCTCTGCGACTGGTAGGCAACTACCAGGATGTACACTTCGCCTATCCCACCCTCAAGGATGGCATGAGTCCGACGCTGCCCAAGGAACTGACTAACGTCATCGAGTTTGATGCGGAATCGCGTTCACACCGACACCTGAGCGAGGTGGCCGAATATATTCGCAAGCACGACATCAAGCTGGCATTCGGCTTTGACCAGCCGGTGCGGCGGCTCTCGCACAAATACATGCGAAAGGCCGGGGTGCGCCACATTGTTTCCTATATTGGCGCGCCCTCGAGCAGCATCAACAGCGGTCTCAAACTGGCTCTGAAAAAAGTCGATGTTGCGCTGGCACGCAGCAAGCCGGACCATTTCATCTACCAGTCGGAAGACATGCGCCGAACCGGCACTCACGGGCGAGGCATTCCAATTGAAGATACCAGCATTGTCCGGACCGGCATCGATATGGAGCGATTCAGCCCGCCAGCTGGCAAGGACCATTACGCCCATGATGTCTTCGGCATCGATCACAACGCCAAGATCGTATTCTTCTCCGGCCACATGGAAAACCGCAAGGGCGTGGACGTCATCGTCAAATCCGCTGTACACCTGGTCGAGGAGCAAAAGCGCTCCGATGTGCATTTTCTGATTCTGGGTAACAAGGATGGGCAGGAAAAAGCCTTTCTGCCTCTCTACGAAGGTACCGGGGCAGAGAAGCACATCACCTTCGGCGGCTACCGCAGTGACGTTCCGCAAATACTCAAGTCGTGCTCGGTTGGACTGATTGCCTCCACCGGCTGGGATTCCTTTCCGATGTCGTCCATCGAGATGGCGGCGACAGGCCTTCCGCTGGTCGTCTCCGACCTGCCGGGGTTGCGCGAAGCGGTTCGCCCCGAAACGGGTTTCCATTATCCAGTGGGCGACCACCTGGCCGCCGCCACGTGTCTGACCCGCCTGCTCGATGACGATCTGCTGCGCGAGCGAATGGGAAGAGCGGGCCGGCAGCGAGCGATGCGGGACTTTTCCAGAGAGCGGCAAATCAAGGAAATGGAAACCATCGTGCGCCGGGTCGCCTGGGACGTCCTGCCGGAGAGTAACTCCACTCTGCGACCAGCGGCCTCGAGTTAGAGCCAGTCAGGCCAAACCCTCACCTCAATCGCGCGGGGGCGCTCGCCCCCTGCTCTCACCTTCTCGATTCGCCACAGACCATTCAGCTCATAATTGCTGAGAACCAAGCTTTCTGTGCCAAAGACCGCTCAGGTATTCGCGGATGCCTGCGTGGCTGAGCACGTAGGCTCCCACCAGCATACATGCCACCACATAGACAGCCATGCGCGCACCGATGTCCGCCAGCAAGCCATCGAAGTCCCGGTTATAGGTAAAGCTCAGCGCCGCCACCGACACGCACAGATAGAGCGCAATCGGTCGCAATGAGATGCCCATGTCGTAGGACCGTTTCGCCATGAAGTGCGACAGTAGAAACTGAACCAGGTGCGCCAACATGAGCGCCTGGGCGGCACCGACGAAGCCGTAGGCCGGGATCAGTACGAAATAGAAAATACTCACCACCACGGCGGTCGCATAGGAGTTGAAGGTCATCCAGCTGGTTTTCTCTTTAACCAGGAAGCTGAAGTTGTTGAATATGGTGAAGCAGTGGAATACGCCCGCGAACACCAGAAAGGGAACTGCCTTGGCGGCGGGATAGAATTCCGGTGCCGCCATGATTCGAATCACGGGCGCGGAAAAGATCGCAATGCCAAGACCCGCTATCACCAGCAGCGTGCTGATCATCTTGAACACCGATTGGTAGATAGGAAGCGGATTGGCCTGGTGGTAAAGATCAAACCTTTCAACCTGCCAGTACTGGGCGAAGGGAGTCCACACCAGGAGCGATATGATGGTGCCGAACTTTGCTGCCAGCTCGAACAGACCGACGTCATCCAGAGAGCTGAAAATGCGCAGGAAGTAGCGATTCGAAGAGCCGATATAAAGCCCCGCCATCCCGGACAGCCAGATCGGCCAGGAAAAGATCAGCATTTTTTTAGCCATGGCGCGGCTGAAGTCAATCCCGGTATTACGCAGGGTGTACACGGTCATCCCCGCGGTAAAAACCACCGAGGCAACGGCGTTAGCCAGCGCAACCCCCATCACACCCCACTCAAGAAACACCACCAGCCAGACGTTCATGCCCAGCTGCAGAACCAGCTTTACCGAACTGGCACCCACAAACAGCCACGGTCGTTTTTGGATGCGGATGTAGCCGAGGCTGTAATTCTCCAAGGCGTGGGTGAGAATCATCACAGAGAATATCGCCACCACCAGGCTGTACTTGGCGGAACCGAACATCACCGCCGACACGGAATCCCGGAAGACGATCACCGCAAGAACGGAGACGACGCTGATCGCCGAGGTGAGTAGAAAGGCCGTTGAAATGACCGAGTGGCTGTCGTCCTTGTTCTTCTGTTCGTAATAGAACTTTGGAACTGCCTGAAACAATCGGGCGCCAAAAAGGATTTCGATCAGACTGACCATGAAGATCAGAAGCCCCACCACGCCGTAGTCAGCCGGTTCGAGATAGCGGGTGTAGACGGGCAACATGAGAAAGCCCACGATCTGGCGGCTGAAATTGCCGACCGCGTAAATGGAAGAATGCTTGATCATCCGCTTGGTTTGCGACATCCGATGACTTCTCCTTCAGTCTTCCGATCCTTCGGTGTTCAGCCCTCTTTGAATAGGGCGGGCTTCATAGTGCCGATGTCGGGACGTTTCATTGACGCCCAGGGTTTAGCAGGTGACCGCGTTGAGAACGCGGAAATAGATGCAGATCTTCAGCCAGACGGGCTAACGGGCGGTAGCGACATTACCTGACGTCTGTGCAAGTTTTGCAAAGAGAAGAGCTGCCCCAGGGGGAATTGCCGCCTTCACGTGTCCGGGCGGCTCAACAGTAATGAAGATGCGAAAAGTGTACCGGATCAGTTACCGATGCACTTGCTCATCGCGGAGAAAGGACAACGGAGCTTCCGCAAAGCTCCGTTGTCGTCAGGAGGACATCACGCCTGGGGAGGGACGATCTTGGGAATCTTGGCGGTTTTGTTACTGCTCTGAGGCTTGGGTGCCGGCACTGAATCCGTGTTGAGCAGGTTCTTCTCCGAGACCAGAAAATCATCGATCAGCCACTCAGAGGCACTGGGCTGGGTGGCGTTCGCCCAGCCCATCAGATAGCCGTGGCTGAAACCCTTGTTGCCGCCGACGTGGAAGTTATCCCAATCAGATTTCGAGAAAATGGTTTCAAAGTTCTGCTCGCCTTCCCAACGTCGATAGAGCTCGAAAACACCGTCGGGACTCCCGGCAGCGCTCGCCATCTTCACGTGGATCACCACCTGCATCCATCGCCCTCTGTCCTTGGAGATGTCGATCAGCATGTTGCCGGTCTCTTCGCCCAGGTGTTGATTGCCGCGGGTACGCACGTAGGGGGAAATAACCGAGTGGCCACCACTGTCCCGGGTCTGGATAACGCCGGTGGCGCCCTTTCGTTCGTACTCATCCATCCAGATCGCGAAGAACTTGTTGTTGGTGTTACCGCTCCCATGTTCCCAGTTTGCCGGGACCTTCACCCAGTAACGGAACCAAAGCTCCGGATAAGCGCCACCGAGGGAGAAGCGCTGTTCCGACATACCATTATTGCCGGCTGGAAAGCGAAACTGCAGAGCGCCGGCATCCGAGTAGCCCTGGCTGACTGTGCCGGTGCGAGTACCTTTGTGCCATTGGAAGCCGGACGCGGTCGGCGACTGGTTGATACCGCCTTGAAAACTGTCATGCACGATCGCGGATGCCGGGGCTCCCGGTGCAGCGGACACGGGCGCCGCGCATTGCTGCGCCACTGCCGTGGTTGAACATGCCGCGGCAGCAATCAGAACTGCCAGTGATTTGATCGCTCGATTGGCCATGAGGATACCTCCTGCGGAGAAAAGCCGTGTTTGAGCTTGGCAAATTGCCAACTGAAGAAGCTCAGGTATGGCACAAGCACAGGTAACCTGCCGGAACGGGCAGTTCAGCTTCTGTACTTGCCTCGCATTACGGATGTGATGCAGATCACATTGAGCGTGATCTCTGTGGCGCGAATCAAACGCTTGTTGCGGATGTCGTCAAAGTTTTCCTTCTGATCGCTCCCGTCGGTACGGGTATTGGCGCAGAAAACCTGTCGACTCAGGCTGTTTGGCTCTCATCGATTGGGGAGCGGAGAGAGCTCGGAGGAGACAGCGTGACAGGCGGACGCCGGCCACGCTGCGATGGTTTGATCAGCCTTGCGGCCCGATGATGACCGGAATCGCAGGCGCAGGTCTTGGTTGCGGCGCCGCATCGCCGGTGAAGCTCGGGACCAGCAGCAGGTTCTCAGTGGTTACCACGAAGTCGTCCAGCAACCATTCCGATGCTTCTGGTTGCGTGGCATTAGCCCAACCCATTAGATAGCCGTGGGCGAAGCCGCGGTTACCCCCGACGTGGTAGTTGTCCCAATCGTCGTATCCGAAGATCTTTTCGAAGTCCTGCTCGCCTTCCCAGCGTCGGTACAACTCGAAAACGCCATCAGCGGCTGACGCGCCGGAAGCCATCTTGACGTGAATGGCGACCTGCATCCAACGGCCCCGATCCCGCGAGATATCGATGAGCAGATTGCCCATACGCTCGCCCAGATGATCGTTGTCCCGGGTGCGCACATAGGGTGAAATCGCCGAGTCGCCATTTCTGTTGCGCGTTTGAATCACGCCCGTGGGCCCGACCCGTTCGTACTCGTCCATCCAAATTGCAAAGAACTTGTTGTTGGTATTGCCACTGCCGTGCGTCCAGTTGGTGGGCACGCGGAGCCAATAGCCAACCCAGAGCTCGGGATAGGCTTTACCCAGCGAAAAGCGCTGCTCCGCGAAGCCGTTCTGGCCGGCGGGAAAACTGAACAACATTGCATGCGAACCGGAAAAACCTTCCCACTCCCGGCCGCTTTCCGGCCCTTCGAGAATGGACTCGCCTTTCCAGACCCGGTATTGGTCATCGCGGACAATGGAGCGCCCTCTCGCACTCCCCCAGCTGAATCCCGTTGTATAGGGCACGTCCAGAGTGGCGGACTCGAAGCCCTCTTCTACGTCCGGTATGAGATTGCCCCAGGGCTTGGCGAGGACCGGCTCCGCAGGAGCGTAACACTGGTCAGCGGCGAAAGCGCCGAAACTGCTCAGGGCCAAGGTCGCTGCGAGCGAATGCCACAGTTTCTTACTCACGATTCCTCCTGGTAATTCTTTTTGCTGTCACTGATTCGGACAATGAAGGGGGCCTGCGGCACGGGGCCGCAAACCGGGGTAGGCAAATTGCTATTGTTTAATTGATAGCGGGTTTCAAGGCTGGATGATCGAAGGAATGCGGGGCTCGCTGGGAGCGACTGGAACCTCACGGGTCTCCGATTCGAGCAGGTTGTGTTCGGTCGCGATGAAATCGTCCATCAACCAGTCCGTCGCATCGGGCTGTACCGCGTTGTACCAACCCATCAAGTAGCCGTGAGCGAAACCGCGATTGCCTCCAACGTGATAATTGTCCCAGCTGTCGAAAGCGAAAACCTGTTCGAAGTCGGACTGATCTTCCCAGCGACGATAGAGCTCGAATACACCATCCCTTGCGTCCAGACTCGAAGCCATTTTCATGTGAATGATGACCTGCATCCAGCGACCGCGGTCGCGGGAGCTATCGATAAAGATCCCACCGCCGTTTTCACCCAGGTGACGATTAGCGCGGTTTCGCACGTAAGGAGATATCTTCGAGTCGCCACTCGTGCCGCGCGTCTGGATTACGCCGGTCGGGCCGACTTTTTCGTATTCGTCCATCCAGATGGCGAAGAATTTGTTGTTATCGCCATTGGACTGGGAGTTCCAGGCTCCGTGAGTCCAGTTGGTCGGGACTCTCATCCAGTAGCCGACCCACAGTTCTGGATAAGCACCGCCCAGCGAAAACCGCTGTTCCGACCAACCATCCCCCCCTGAGGGATAACCAAAGCGCAGCGCGTGCGACCCGGAGAAACCTTCCCAATCCTTATCGGGATAGGGTCCACCGATTTCGCCCCGTTTTTCCCAGGTGATTCGCTGATCGTCCCGCACAACGGTCATGCGCACGGACTGCCCCCAGTCGAAGCCGTTTGCGTAGGGAACATCAAGAGAACCGCGTTCGAAATCTTCTTTGACGATATAGGGAATGTCCGCCCAGGGTTCAAGACGAAGATCCCGCTCCACCACTGGTGCCGGACAGTGTGATTCGGCAACGGCAAGTGCCGAGAAGAAAGCCAATCCGTAAGCAGCCGATCGAAACCAAGTTCTGCGAGCCACAACTACCTCCTACGGTTTACAACATCCCGCACTGTATACGCGGGGTCCTGGGCGATCCGGTCAACCGCCAGGCAACGTTTAGTAATGTAGTCGGTGTTTCGAAGCTCGCTGCTCTTAATGGTCGAGCTATCTCTGTAGCTTGCAGAATTGTGCTTCAATGCCGAAGCAGTTCAGACCTGTGTCTCATTTTTGAGCGCTATATGTCCGGGGCCTTGCCGAACCGGCTTTGATATAACCGGCCGGCCAGGACAAAAGCAGGGTGCTATCGGCAAGCGGCGCAAAGGGACTGGAGGGAGGAAGGTGAACAGGCGGATCGGGCGCTGCCGGCAGCCACCGGCAGCACATGGATCAACTCAGCGCTTGCGAAGAACCGAGAAAAGCGAGCTGAGTCGCGCGTTGAAGTAGATAAAGTAAATGAATGTTCCGACCAGGCTGTAGGTTGCACCGAATCGTCGGAACTTGAGGAGACTGGGAACGCTGCAAAGCACCACCACGGCCAGCGCACCGAGCAGCGCCACCAGAGCCGCGCCGGCGGGTTCCAGATACCAGGCGGCCGGGAGCGTGAACAGCACAAGCAGGTAGCAAAGTCCGATCAGCAAAGCGATCTGGGCCACACGGGATTGCCGAAAGTACTCCAGACTCGCGAAGTCACCCTTGCCATGCCACTTTTCCCGGCCAAAGAAATGCCGAATGCTCTTGGGAAATCCCTCGTGATGAACGGCGAATGCCGGCTCGAGGATCACTTTCATACCCTGTTGTCGAGCGCGTTTTGAAAAGTCGACGTCTTCGCCCGTCTCGAGCCGTTCGTTAAAGCCCCCGAGCTTTTCGAAGGCTTTCCGGGTCATCAACAGATTGCCTCCGTTGATGTAGTTCTTTTTGCCTTTTCGCAGCGGTTCAAACCAGTATTTTTCGATCCACGACGGATTGAGTGAAATCTGATAGCTGTCCCCGGTGATCACATCGCCATCGAGAAACTCCCGATTTTCCCTGAGACTTCCCAGGGCCTGCGCCCATGACGGTGTGACGATTATGTCGGCATCGAGAAAGACCAGAATCTCGGAATCGGTCGCCCTTGCGCCGATATTGCGGGCTATGGAGGGAAATGTTTTCTCCCCTAACCGGATCAGCCGGCAATTGGATTTTTCAGCGATTTCCGCCGTCGCGTCGGTGGATCCATTGTCCACCACAACAATATCGCAGTCGGATCCGAGGGCTTGTTCCAGACTGGTCAGCAAGTTGGGGAGGTGGTGGGCCTCATTAAAGGTGGGCACGACCACCGACAGGCTGTGCTTCGGGTCACTCATGCTCTGCAATTCCATTTCCAGTACATCCTCATCCAATTAACAGCTGCTTTCCTCCACAACCGCCATCCTTGCGGTTGCGCGGGGTCCACTGGAACAACTCTGTGGAATTCTTACACTTCCACCTTCGCTTCTGAATCCGGTCCCTGTTCACAGGGTTGCTGCTACTAATGCTAGAGAAAGAGCCAGGGCGCGCGGCTTGTGCGCTCCCCCGCGCGAGCGGAGGTTTCAGCATCGCTTCGGATTCAGTATGAAGCTGTTCCTGCTTCACCGATTAGTGCTCAGTTCCAGAAAGGCAATTGCAAATTGCAGACCCAAAGTGATCAGATATTGTTCAACTTGGATGCTGAAGGCTATTTTTGATGAGCTCGCGCTTGGTGAACTCGGCTCGAGCGAAGCGAGGCTTGTTGAAGATGGAAGGATTTAGCGAAAAGGAAAGAAGAAGAGACAGCGGCAAATCTGCGGCAAGCCGAGGATGCTCCGGCTGAGCAGATCATCAGGGTTAGGGCACTACAAAGCTTGGAATCGACGGCGATGATTCCTCTCGAGGCGCGCTTCGGGGAGCCGGCGTCTTCAGCAAACTCTGATCCGAGAAAACGAAGTCATCCAGCAACCACTCCGAGGTATAAGGCTGAGTCGCGTTTGCCCAGCCCATCAGGTATCCGTGAGCAAATCCTTCATTGCCGCCCACGTGGTAGTTCTCCCAGTCGTCAATGCGGAATATCTGATCGAACTCGCTCTCCCCTTCCCATCGGCGGTACAGCTCGAAGATCCCATCTCTGTTAGTGGGTCCCGAGGCCATCTGCGCGTGGATGACGACCTGCATCCAGCGACCCTGGTCTTCCGGGGAGCGGATGAAGGTCTTACCGAGTTCTTCTCCGGGATGGTGGTTGTCGCGGGTCATGGCGTAGGGGGAAATCTTTGAGTCACCATCCCCAGCATTGCGAATCTGGATCACGCCCGTCGCCCCCGGCCCTTTGTATTCATATTCATCCATCCAGATGGCGAAAAATTTGTTGTTCGTATTGCCGCTGCCGTGCTTCCAATTGATGGGCACGCGCAACCAGTAGCCCACCCACAGATCCGGATACGCGCGCCCGAGGGAAAAGCGCTGCTCGGAAAAACCATTTTTACCGGCCGGATAGCTGAACATCAGCGCATGTGAACCGGAAAACCCTTCCCATTTTCGGGGAGGATCGCCGATCGGTCCCTCCATCCGCGGTTTCCCCTTCCACACGATATACTGATCATCACGGACGATAGCGCGGCTCCGCGAAGAACCCCATCTGAAACCGGACGGGTGACTGCGATTGAGTGTGCCGCTTTCGAAGTTCTCCACAAAGCGCAGCTTCGCACCCCCCCACAAGTTTTGCCTATTCACTTTATGTTTCGTTTCGCCATGGCCCCTGACTTCGCGGCTACTATCCGTGCCAAGGTCCTTCGGCACAGGCGACAAGGATGCTGTCTGCGCAGACACACTAGTGCTGATGATCGCGAGACCAGCCCAAAATGACAGCAGTAATCTGCCGTTCATGAAAGCCTCCGGAACAAGGATTTGCTTCAAGTTGCCATTTCGACCGCGAGGGGAACGGTCGCCAGCCGCTCGCTCCCAGTGCAGCGATCATTTCATTGCAACTGGGAGGACGAGGTTTTGCCACTGGCGCCGATTGACTGTGCGACGGTTACGATGTCGCCGCCATTCGGGTAGCCGCAGGCATTCTCGCCCGCGCCGGCTCTTTGACCCGACAGGCATTCGACAAGGACACGATCAACGCCAGTCCGATCCATAGGAAAGGATAATAGGCGACCGTCACAAACTGACCGGCTATCGTAAAGCCGACGATGCCGAATCCCAGTCCGCGGCCAATACCCGCAAAGACCTCATCGCGCTGTTCATCCTTACCGGGCCTGAACGCCACCCGTAGCCCCGAGATGATCAGCAGTATAAAGATGGCAAGGCCGACGAAGCCGGCGTCCGTACCCACCTGAATAAAGATGTTGTGGGACAGTTCCGCACGTTCGTTCACGGTGATGATGTCCTCTGGGTAATGCATGCTGTAGTAGTCGGGGAAATTGAAGAAGCCCACGCCAAGCACCGGATACTCCTTCATCATTTCCCAGCCGTTCTCCAGATACAGGAGGCGTTGCTGGGAAGTGCGGTCTTCGCCAACGGTGGCGAAGCGTTGCTTCTGTTCTTCTGGCAGAAGGAAAAATCCGACGACGACCAATGCTGCCACCCCAATCAGCGGCTTGACTCTGAAGATCTGCTTGCGAAACATCAGTGCCAGCGTACCAATCAGGGCCAATTGCGCCCCTCGACTACTCGCCCCCAGAATGGTCAGGATCGGCGCTGCACAGAACGCCAGAAGCAGCAGCTTTTCCCACCAGCGTATGCCCTTTTTGCGGAGTTCGACAAAAAGGTAGAAGGCCAAGGGGAAAAGAGTAAGCATTAGAATGGCGAGTTCACCGGAGTTCTGGAAGTAACCACGGGGCCCCATCAGCCCCCAATCAGTGAACGAGAAGCCACGGCTGGCCCAGCTCAGCGATGTACCGATGGCGATCTTCGCTGAACAGAACAGGAAAACCATCAGGAAAATGTAAAGCCGTTTACGCGTGTTGACGATCGCGACGATCAGGAAGTAGATGACAAACCAGCTATAAAAGTCGATGTAATGTTCACGGGATACCGCGGGAAAGTAGGCGAACAGACTGGACAAATAGATGATTATCGCAAAGAAAACCATCCACTTGTTCACCGGACTGGAAACCCAGCGAGCGCTTCGGTCGAAAAAAGCGCCCACGAAAGCCAAAATCACGAAGGTCTGCGCCCAGGGAAGCACGTCGATGGCGGGGTAAATGGCCTGCGGCCGGAAGTATTCGAAAAACAAATAGAGACAAATCATCCAGAACGAAAAGTTGTCCCGGATAAAATGACTCCACATTGGACCCACTCTGAACGCGTAGAAGTCCTCAACCGTTATTTCTTTTCTCATGCATTCGCTCCGCTATCGTATCCAATGCTTCCCTGATTGTCGCCGCGCAGTTTTCGAAGTACACAGGTGAACTGGAGAACGGGTCATGTAGATAAATGTTTCCCTCTTTCGCCCACAAGGCTGCGAGGGTGACCTGGGCTGTCGCGTGAATGTCCGCGCTTAGTTGTTCCAGATGTGACGGCTCCATCGCAATCACAAGGTCTTCAGATGACGGTTGATATTCACGAATGTTCCTGGTCACATGCCCGTGGTCGGTAATGCCATGTTCCGCTGCCAATGCGAGCACGCGTTCATCTGCCGAGTCACCGCCCCGGCAATTGATCCCATAGGACTCGGCGTCGATCCCCAGATGCCTTGCGTAGAACTCACCGAACGGACTGCGACAAACGTTGCCTGAGCATATCAGGACCAGTTTGCGAACCCTGCTGAAATCAACGTCTCTAAGCTCCCGAAAATGGCCGAGTCGCTGCAGCAGCGAATACTTTGCGCTCGCCACAAAGCCCCGCTTCGACCCGAACTTGTCAGTAATATAGCTGTTTACATTCGAAATCATGTTCAACTTACCATTGGGTAAATCCATGTCAGACAAACGTCGACCTAATGTTCTGGTTCTCGACGCCAATCAACGTAGCGCCCTGGCCGTCACCCGCTCTCTGGGATCAAGCGGCGAAGTGAATGTGATCACCGCCGACTCCAGCGCCGAATCCCTGGCTGGCTGTTCGCGTTATAGCATTCGCAATCTAACCTGCCCGTCACCTGAGACGCATGCCAGTGAATTTCTCGACTGGACCGAGCGAGCCGTGTCTCAGCACGCCATCGATGCGGTATTTCCGGTGACGGAAATCAGCAGCCAGTTGCTGCTGATGAACAAGCAGCGCCTTGGCGACTGCCATTTGCCATTCGCCGACTATGACACCGTCATGAGCCTCGCTGACAAAGGACGCCTTCTGAAGACCGCAGAAACCGCCAGCGTTCCGGTTCCTCCCTATCAACTTTTCAATAGTGCGAGCGAGGTCAACCTTGAGCAAATGGAAGAATTTCCACTGGTGGTCAAACCTTGCCTGTCGCGCATCTGGCGCGAGGATTCCTGGACATCGACCAGCGTGCGAATCGCAGAGAGCCGCGATGACCTTGCCCGGATTCTCAGGGAAACCGACTACCTGCAACACGACCCGTTCATGATCCAGTCCTTCATTCCGGGCCACGGTGCCGGTATTTTCGCGCTGTTCAATCATGGCGAGCCTGTGGCCTATTTCTCTCACCGACGCGTTCGCGAAAAGCCGCCGCGCGGTGGCGTCAGCGTTCTCAGTGAAAGTGTGGAAACAGATCCCGCGATGAAGGCCTATGCAGAAGCCCTGCTCCGCTCCGTTCGCTGGCACGGTGTGGCCATGGTCGAATTCCGGGTGAGTAACGATGGGCTCCCCTACCTGATGGAAGTCAATACCCGCTTCTGGGGGTCACTGCAGCTTGCCATCGATTCGGGCGTCGACTTCCCCTATCTTCTCTGGCGACTTGGCTCAAGCGATGCAATGCCTCTGGATGCAAAAGACGTGCGAGAAGCGCCCTACCGCACCGGGCAGCGACTTCGCTGGCTGCTCGGAGATCTGGACAGCCTGTACCTGACTTTGAAAGACGGGACCTTCGAGGGCCGGGAAAAATGGCGACGGGTGATAGACTTTTGCACGCCCCGACTGAGGAACTGTCGTCACGAAGTTAACCGCTTCGGCGACTTCAGCCCTACCTGGTTTGAATTACGCCGGTATGTGCGAGATTTGATCGGCTAGCTAGTCTGCCGAACCGCTATTTCTGGCCACCCGGAGCTAGCTGAATGCCGGCGCTGTGCGGCTCCAGCGCCTGATAGACGCGTAGATACTGGTTGACCATCGCCTCGACGCCAAAGGTTCGGCGAGCGTGCATTTCGCCTTCGGTGGCGATCTGCGCGGCGAGGCCCGGGTGATCCAGAAGCTGCAACAGCCCTTCGGCCAGTGATTGCGGATTCTCGGCTTCCGCGATCCAGCCGGTCCGCCCGTGGTCGACGATTTCTTCCGGACCTCCGCAGCGGGTGACGACAACCGGCAGGCCGGTCATCATGGCTTCGATCGTGGCGATGGAAAACCCTTCGGAACGGGAAGACAGCAGAAAGAAATCCAGTTGCGAAAGAAACCGGGCGCTGTCGTCTACAAAGCCGATGAAATGCACCTTCGCTTCCACACCCTTCGCTTTCATCTGCTCTTGCAATTTCTCCATCAGCGCGGGCCGCTTATGACCGGCGATCACGAAGTGGATATTGGCGCGGGCCTTACCCACGATCCGAGCCGCATCGATTAGAACGTCATACGCCTTGGCTGGTCGCACGTTGCCGAGGCTGCCCACCAGAACGTCCTGTGAGGACAGTCCCAATTTCTTCCTCAGGTCATCGCACTCCGGATCCCGCGCATAGCGGCTGCTGTCCACGCCGTTGTAGATGATTCGCGTCTTGGCGGGATCCAGCAGATCTTTCTGCCTTATCTGTTCGGCCAGACTGTGACTTACCGCCACATAGCGACTGATGCCCATTTGCATTGCACGGTGCTTTAGGAAGCGAAACCGCTCGTCCGGGTTCACGTCCACCATGCCGTGATATGTCGCGACTACCGGCCGGCGGATGCAGGCTCCAAGCATCGCGGCGTAGACATTGGATCCCAGCAGATGCGACTGGATAAGCTCAACTTTTTCCTGTTTTGCCAGTCGGATGAGTTGGATGAGAAACCCAGCGGCAAAGCTGCCTTTCGCATCCAGAACGATCGGATGCAGCCCCCGCCGTTCCAGTTCGTCCTTTACCCACCCGGGACCGCGGATCACCACAAGGGAACGGTAACCCTTCGAGCGCAGCAAGTCGGCAAGCTGGATAAACACGGTTTCTGCCCCACCGGGGCCGGTGGTGTCGATCATATGCAAAACGGTTTTGTCGTTTTTACATGATTTCATCTGGATCATCCATTTTCCTAAGTCAGATCGAACCAAGTCAGGGAAGTACTGAATGCTTTTAAGGACAGCGAAAAATGCCTTGCGATCTTCCGTCGATTCGGCCGCCGTGCTGTTCGGACCTCAGCGCCGGCAGCCTCGGGAGCCGCGGCTTTGGATTCTTATGTATCACCGAATCCTTCCGAAAAGTGATCCCCGCTACAGCCGGGAAGAACCCGGAATGGTAGTAACGCCGGAAACGCTTGAGATGCACTTGCAGATTCTGCGCCGCCACTTCGACATCGTTCCACTCAGCGAGTGGCTCGACCGGCGTCACAGTGGACAGGCCCTGCCCGCCAAAAGTTGCGCAATTACCTTCGACGATGGATGGCTGGACAACTATGAGTACGCCTTTCCGATACTGAAACGACACCAGGTGCCCGCAACGCTATTTGCTGTCTCGCACATGATCGGGACAAGCGACTCGTTTTGGCCAAACCGCGTCGCGAAGCTGCTGGAGCGACCACGCAAGGAACTTGAATCCATTCCCTGGCTCGCCCCGCACCTTCCGCCCGAAGACTTTTCGCCCGATGCAGAAAGCGCTTCCGCTCAGGAAACAGCTTCGCGGGTCATCGGCTCATTGAAAACATTTTCCGACGATAGGATTCACTCGTGGCTGGATAGCGTGGCACCGGAGGCGGCCGACGAACGGGCAATGATGAACTGGGATGAGCTGAGAGAGATGGCTACAAGCGGCTTTGTGGAGATCGGTTCACATACTTGTCACCACTATCGCTTACGTACAGACCTTCCCCCTGACATAATCGAGCGTGAACTCGCCGAGAGTAAAAAAATACTGGGCGAGGAATTGAAACAAGCGCCGCGCCTTTTCTGCTATCCCAATGGCGATGTTTGCGAACAGGCTTTGCGACAGGTGCCCGAATTCTACCAGGCGGCCGTAACCACCAAGCGCGGCATTAACGTTGCAAGCGAGCTCAACAGTTTTCAGCTTTTGCGTCTTGGCATACACCAGGACCGTTGCGATACGGAGGCGAAGTTCTACAGTCGCCTGGCCAATTGGTACTAACAATCAGCCCTGAGCGAAGGCTAAACAAGACGTTTTGGACAATAACCTACTGGACGAACGGATTTCTCCATGACAAGCATACCTTTGTCCCTTTCCAGCACCATGTCGTTCTTGAGTCGCAGCACGGCGGCGGCGGGCTTGTCGTCGTTGACCATCGGATCGCACGTGACAATCTTTGCGCTGCACAGGCCCGTCTCCCCGGAGCATGATCACCGCGGCTTGTCCCCGGACTTTCTGCGCAGCGCACTCGATCGACTCAAGTGTTCCGGCTACAATTTTGTTTCCCTGGAAGAAGTGCTTACCCGTCCCAATCAGCTACCCCCGAAACCAGTTTGCCTGACCATGGACGACGGCTTCGCGGATCAGGCCGAACTTCTCGCCCCGGTTCTCGCCGAGTACAGGACAAAGACCACTTTCTTTCTGATAACAGGTTTCATCGACCGCATCGACTGGCCCTGGGACGAGAAAGTTGCCTATCTGATCAAGGCGTCAACGAACAGCGTGCTGGAAGGACTCGAGCCATACGGACTGCCGGAGAAGGTCTCGATCGAAAGCGCTAACCTTCGCGATTCCGTGAGACGCTTACTTCAGAAGAAGGGAAAGGAGTTACCCGCTGAAAAAATCTCCGATCTCGTGGAAACGCTTGCAAAAGCCTGCGATGTGGAAGTGCCTGCATTGCCTCCCCGCGGCTATGAAGCCCTTACCTGGGACCAGGCGCGAGATCTCGAGAAGCAGGGCCTGCGACTGGCACCCCACTCCGTGAATCACCACATCACCAGCCGGTTGAGCCTCGATGACGCCCGCGCACAGTTTGCCGGCTCATGGAAGCGGCTTCAGGAGGAGCTGGAAAACCCTGCGAAGATCTACTGCTACCCCACCGGCCGGCTGACCGACTTCGGTCAGGAACACGAGCAGGCGCTGGCCTCCATGGGCTATCTCGGCGCCGTCAGCTTCGTGTCCACGCCACTGCGCATGAGGCACATGCATGCGCAGCGTTATCGCCTTCCACGAATTGCGTTTCCAAACACACTGACGGCAGTATTTCGCTACGCCAGTTGGATCGAGGCGCTGCGCAGCTTCGCTCAACCGGTCCGTTAGCACGACAAAATCATCGAGGTATCTTCCGAATGCATGATGTAGCAGCAAACGGTGGCAGCCGGCAGCAGGCGGCAAAAATCGCAATGACAATCGACGTGGAAGATTACTTCCATGTCGCAGCGTTCAAGGATGTTATCTCCCCTGCCCGATGGGACGACTACACACCGCGTGTGGAGGAAAACACCCGCCGCCTGCTGGATCTTTTTTCGAAGCAGGACATCACCGCGACTTTCTTTATTCTCGGCTGGGTGGCTGAACGAGCACCGGGCCTGGTTCGCGAGATTCAGTCTCATGGTCACGAGATCGCTTCCCACGGCTACAGCCACCAACTCGTTTTCAGCCAGAGTCCCGAGGTTTTCCGGCAGGAGACAGCTAAGTCCAAGGCGCTGCTGGAAGATATCACCGGCGAAAAGATCCGCGGCTACCGTGCCGCCAGTTATTCGGTTACCCGGAGTTCCTTGTGGGCGCTGGACATCCTCGCCGAGCTTGGTTTTACCTGGGATTCCAGCATCTTTCCAATCCATCACGACACCTACGGGATGGCAGGCACCCCCGATGAGCCTTACCAGCTGATCACGCCCTCGGGCGCAAGCCTCACCGAGTTTCCCCTGACGACCGCGAAGGTACTCGGCCTGTCAGTCCCCGCTGCCGGCGGCGGCTACTTCCGCCAATATCCCTACGCGTTGTCAAAATGGCTGCTGAGAAGAGCCAGCGAGGGGGGCAACAAGCCGATGATTTTCTATCTACACCCTTGGGAGGTGGATCCTGATCAGCCGCGCATCGCCGATGCGAGTCTGAAGTCGCGATTTCGCCACTACACTAACCTGGCGCGCTGCATGGACCGTCTGGAACGCTTGTGCGAAGACTTCCGCTTTGGCAGCGTCAACCAGGTTCTCTCGTCAAGCAAGATCGATCGATCCTTTCACATAGATACTGAAGAGTTGGTATGGATGTAAGAGCAGTCATTCAGGATCCCCAGGCAGCCATCGTGGACACCTGGGGCTCAGTGCGGGCCTGCCCCGCGGCGGACGAGGTTAATCGGCTGAGCGAGGAAATCGCTCAACTGAAAACCAAGATCAAACAAACCAAAGCCGAAAAGGGCCGCATAGCCGGTCGGTTCAAGGAGGTAAAAGGGGACGCGGAGAAAACCGCCGATCTCAAGCAGCAGATGGCCAGCATCAGCAAGCAGCTGTCGCAGCAGGAAAAAGAGCGCAAAAACCTGGAGAAGCAGCTGGCTGCCTATTTCGAGGAGGAAGGTGAACAACAACGCCCGGACTTCCCGGAGCGTTTTACCGCATCACACGACCTTGCCAAGCCGATCGAGGTCACCATTGAGCAGGTGAACGACGCGGATGCCGCCGACTGGGACCGCTATGTGGACAGTCATCCCCGAGCCTCCTTCTATCACCGCTACGCCTGGCGAAAGGTGATAAAAAGCGCGTTTGGTCACGACAGCCGGTATTACGCCGCCAGAGATGCTCACGGGAAGCTCTGTGGCACCCTGTCCCTTGTAGCCTTAAGAAGCCGCCTGTTCGGCAACTACGCGGTATCAATGCCCTTTTTCAATTACGGTGGCGCCATTGCCGATAACAAGCAAATCGCCGATCAGCTCTACCGCACTGCCAATGCAGATGCACAATCCCAAGGCTGGGAGCACGTAGAATATCGCAGCTGTGAAAAAGGCTATTCAATGCCCAATGCCAGCCGCAAAGTGTCCATGATCCTCGCACTACCGGAAAGCGAGCAGGCCCTCAACGACGGAGTGCGCGCAAAGGTCCGTGCGCAATGTAATCAGGCGAATAAATACCACCCGGAGATTCGCTTCGGTGGGCGGGAGTTACTGGATGACTATTATCAGGTCTTCTCCCGCAACATGCGCGATCTGGGGACGCCGGTTTACTCGCGCGATTTCTTCGATATCATCCTGAAGACCTTCCCGAAGGACTGCACCATTGTTTGCGCCTACATCGACGGCAAACCCGCCGGAGCTGCCTTTCTCGCCGGGTACAAGGACATGCTGGAAATCCCCTGGGCTTCCACACTGCGCGAGTACAACGAATGCAACGTGAACATGTGGATGTACCGTGAAATTCTGCAGCATGCGATTCGCGAGGGCTACCCCTACTTCGACTTCGGCCGTTCAACTGAAGGAGCAGGTACTTACAACTTTAAAAAGCAATGGGGAGCTAAGCCCGTTCAGCATTATTGGTACTATTATTTGGCTGGTCAGGAAACTGGCGATGAAGACGGCTCTATTCCCGAGATGAACCCGGACAACCCCAAGTACAAGCTGGCAATTGCTGCCTGGAAGCGCTTGCCCGTTGTTGTGGCGAATGTGTTGGGACCGAGGATCGTGAAGAATCTGCCTTGATTCGATACTACATAATGGCTTTACTGCAAGGGAAATAAACTCGGGGTGAATTGCCTCTAAGCCCGTTCGGAGCTGAGGACACCCCTTTTGAAAACGCTGTACATACATCCCTGTACGCTCCTACGCTTCATCCCTGAAGCGAAGGTTTCAAAAGGGGTGTCCCCAGCTCCAAACTTGTTCCGTCTCTGATCCAGACTTCTCAATCTTTTCAAGATGAAGTAACTGCTAGACATTACTAGTGATCTGAGTTCGGTATTGGGGGGAGCCTTTCGAAACCTTCGCGGGAGGGACCCCGCGAAGGAGCTACAGGGATGTATTCATGCGTTTTCGAAAGGCTCCCCCCAATGCCGAACGAGCTTAGAGGCACCCCCTCGGAAACCGGCAAAAAAAAGAACGGCCCTGCCGTCCTTTTTCATTTGGCTGCTCAAATCCTTGCTATCTCACTTGGCCTTCTTCTCCGGCGTCTGATCGACCACCAGCTGTCGAAGGCTATGAGCGATATCCGAGAGATGGCTTTCTATCCGATTCACTGCTGAAACCACATCCTTGCTGGCCTGAAACTCACCGGTGCTTGCCCCCCGTTGAAGTTCGACCACCTTCCCGGAGGATTTCGGCTTGCGGTTATTGGGTGTGACCGGCGGATGGCGATCCCAGCCAAGTTCGCCCTTGGCCTCCTCCACCTGCCGCGCAGAAATTGCGTAGAAACCATCGGCGTAGCCGCACGTCAGAGCGGTATCCGCCAGAACATTCAGCAGACGGGGAACGCCGCCCGTGAGCTCGTACATTTTCTTGATTGCGTCCAGAGTGAACACGTCGAGCTTTTGGCCCGCCTTGTTGACCCGGAATTTTATGTACTCCCGCGTCTCCTCGAAGTCGAGCGGGGTCAAATGGAAGCGGAGCTTGATGCGCTGGTTGAGCTGCTCCAGCCCGCCGCCTTCGACGACGCCCTTCAGCTCGGGCTGACCGCAGAGAATGATGTTGACGTTTGTCTTGGCATTGAAAATATCGATGCCCGCCAACAGGCGCAATTCCTCGAGCGTTTCACGGGAGAAGCTTTGTGCTTCGTCCACAACGATGACGATGTTCTTGTCGGATCTCAGAATCCGATCCGATAGCAACTGAAACAGCTTAGGCTTCGGTACCTGCTCTCCCGAAACCAGGCCCAGCTGCTCGGCAATGTCGTAGAGCAGTTCGTAGGGCGTGAGCTGAGTCTGGTAGATGGTCAGCACTTCCGCCGATTCCGGCATGGTGTTGAGCAGGTGCTGCAGCAGTATGGTTTTCCCCGAGCCTATCTCCCCGGTCAGCAGCGTAAATGTATCCTTGTTCCAAAGCGCATAGCTCAGATAGGTGAAGGCTTTTTTGTGAGCCTTGCTCAGATACAGGAACTCCGCGTTGGGGGCGATGTCGAAGGGCTCTCGACAAAAGCCAAAATGTTCCAGGTACACGATTGTGCTCCTTCACGTTACGATGCTCGCTGAATCTTCCGCTGGCCAGCCGCTTGGGTGCAAGCAGCCGGCTAGCCGCCGGGCCGAGGTGAAAATCTGATTCCTACCATGATCGCATTCTCGTCGCTATCCGAGGAAGGTGCAGTGCCCGCCGCGTTGCGAGAGCGCACTTCCATGAATAGGTCGGTGCTACGGGTTGCGAAATACGTCAGGCGCAACGCCGCTTCATTCACTTCGGTTTCTTCCTGGGTGATATTGAACTCTTCAAGACGGTAGCGAAACGACGCCCCTATTCCGAAATCGGAAAGGTCGTAATTGCGAGATCGGAATCGATAATCGAGCCCGAGACGGGCCGAATAATTGTCCTCGTCCACCCGGCGCCCGATAACAACCGCCTCTTCACTTTCCAGGGTCTGGGCATCAACCGCCAGTCTTCCTTCGATCGCTCCGCGGGCGAAGCCATAAGACAGAGTCATCCTCTGTTCTCTCGCGAGATCGTCCGCATAGACGGCTTCGCTGTTCGGCACCAACTGCGTCAAGCGGCCACCCACCTGGCTGCCCACCGCGTCGCTGTAGCCTTGAGAGTAAAAAAGTCCAAGAGTTGAATATCGGCTGACCTGTCGGTCCAACGAGAAATTGACAAGCACTTCTTGCGCATCGTCGAAGCCGACGATGCGCTGCTGGCCCAGATCAAGCGCCCAGTTTGTCAGCCGCCCCAGATATGTCCACCGGAAGAAGCCGCTTTCCTGGTCGTACTGAGTGCCACGATCTGTGAACTCGATGTCTGACTGACTGACGTTCAATGATACGTTGGAGAGATTGGAAACCTTGTACTCGTATCCCACGGTCGCGGTATTCACCTCGCGGGTGGCCAGGTCCAGCTCCTCATCGATGCGCGAGTAGCTGTAGGTACCCCGGATTCGCGAGCGCGAAGTCAGATCCACAAAGTACGACGGAACTACCGAAAAGACGTTCACGTCCCGGATGTTGTTGACGGCTCTCGCCAGCCTGCGGTTCTCCGCTACCTGGCGCAGCGATTCGAGTACCGCGAGCCGGAAGTTCGACGAGTCTGGCTGAAACAGCAGCCCTGCATCCAGGAACTTGCGGTCTTCGGCATCGAGACCATCCACTGAATACCAGCGTCGGGAAAAGTCACCCTCGACGTCAGCGGCAAAGGTGGTGTCAGCACTTGTGGCGACGTTGAAATCGATCCCGCCTTCGAGAATATTGCCGGAGGGTCTGTCGTCCCCCAAGCCCCCCTGGCGAATATTGTCGGAGTACTCAGCCGAGGAGTAGAGCGTGTAGTCGTAATCAAGCGCTCCGACGACGGGGGCGCACAGCAGCCCCCATACCCCGGCAGAACAGGCCAAGCGATAACTCATGCGGTTTGCAGCTCCTAAAATTGATCCAAGACGACGCCCGCGAGTTTGGCGCTGCCAATGGTTTCGGCGGCGCTGCGGATCTCCTCTTCGGTACACTGACCGTACGGCACCACGAGGACGACCTGATCGCAGAGATCGAGAAGGATCCGCGCATCGGCCGACTCCTGCACACTGGGTGCATCCACGATCGGATAGCGGTCCGGATATCGACTGGTGATCTCGTCGATGGTCGATTTCATGCGCTCGGAGGTGAAGTACTCTGCGGAATTTTCGCGAGTCTCGCCGCATGGTACGACGCGCAGGCGGGGAATGCCGCTTTCGTAAATCACGTCCGCTACCGAGCCGCCATCGGTTTCCAGATGGTCGATCAGGCCGTGAGCTTCGTCGTTAAATTCGAAGAGCCTGTCCACGGTGGGCGTTTGACTGTCGCCCTCCACCAAGATCGCGGTTTTGCCTTCATCAAAGGCGAAACTCGCCGCGATGTTAGCCGCAATCAAGCCACTGGTTTCCGAGGAGTTGACTGAGGTCACCATGGTGACAAAGTTTGCGCCATCGCCAGAGGAAAGCAGCTTGGTTCGCAGGTTACGGTAGATATTCAGCAAGCGCGCATCCTCCATACGCGGATGGATGATCCCGCGCGCTTCCAGCTCCTCGTCGCACAGTCGGCGGGTCTCCGCCATTTGCCGGATCTGACTGCGAGAATCCACGACATTGCTGAGGCCGGTTCGCCGGGCCAGCGCCTTTTCCGAAGTGACGCTCAAGGGTACTGCATTGCCCTCCTTCTTCTCAGAGCCAGCGGGTTGCCGCTGTACTTCCGCGGCATCCTTACGCTGTTGAACGTTCTGTTGAGTGCTCTGATCAGAAGTCTGTTCCTTGAGCGCTTTTGAGAAAGCAGTTTCCAATTTACTCATAATTCACCCATTAGCTTTAGCCACGCCGCGTAACCGTATGCCACCCAGCTCACCAGGATCGCCCCAAACAGAAAGGAAGTTCTGAAGCGCTTAAAGTTATATTCGGTCGGTTTATTGACGTGATAAACCGAGGCAAGCACGGGCAGACCGATGGACTCGCTCACCACGTTTCGTGAACGCACTTTCTGATCCAACAACGTCAGGCCGTAGACGATCCCGAACGGAAGCAGGACGCTGAGCAGCAGGCCCGCCCCCATAAAGTGGGCGAAGCGCACGCCTTGTGGTGTCAGTGGCATTGCAGGCGGCTCCTGGATTTGGAAGGTCAGGCCCTGATTCTCCTTGTCCATATTCATGGAAATCCGCGCACTTTCCCGCTGGCGCAACAGAGACTGGTAGATTTCCTGATTGACCTGATAGTCCCGCGTCAACTCCGCCAGCTCCGCTTCCACTTCGCTGATCCGCACCATCCGGTCCTGTTCTGCCGCGAGCAGCTTCTGTGTTTCGTTCAGGCGCTGCGTCAGTGTGGCCAGCTCTGTTTCGGTTTGTGAATAGCGGTTACGCAGAGTCTGAAAAAGCTCGCCCGAGGCGCCGCCGACAGCGAACTTGCCATTGGTACTGCGTCCCTGCTCTTGTGCGATGGATTCTCGCAGCGATGCGATCTGGCCCTTGAGGCTCACCACGTCGGGATAGGTGTCGTGATAGCTCAACCGCAGAGTTGCCAGTTGCTGCTCCAGATCCAGCAGTCGCTCCCGCAGCTGACCAACACCGCTTGACCCGGACTCGGAAGAAGCCTGTCCGGTAAGCTGTTGCTCGAGCGTTGCACGTTCAGTTTGCAATTCACTGATGGCCAGGCGCGTCGCCTCATGCCGCTGCTTCAGGTCAGCGAGACGGGCACCGACCTCGACATCGGCACCGGGTTGTGCGTCCATGTTGTCGGCGCGGAACTTCTTCAGCGCGTTTTCCGCTTCCTTCAATTTGGCCTGATATTGAAGCACCTGACCATTGATGAACTCGTAGGCATCATGGCTCTCGCGCTGCTTGGCCAACTGGCTATGATTGATGAAGACGTTCGTGAGCTGTTGTGTGGTGTCGTAGGCACGCTGCGGATCCTGGTCACCGTAGCTGATACGGATTATGTTCTCGCCCGCCAGCTCCACCTGCGTGCGCTGCTCGATCAGCGTGGCCAGGCGCTCACGCTGGCGTTCGGTCATGTCCTCGGTCGTCCAGCCGCTGCTATTCAGCACCTCGTCCATGGCCCGGCTGCTGAAGATGATCTCCCGAGCCACCTCGGCGCGGTTTGCCACGCCCGTGGTGACAGCAGTGCCCTCCATGAGCGGCTCAAGAATCGATTGCTGGTCCACCAGAATAGTGCTGGAGGAGGTGTATACCTTGGGCCAGTTCCACCCCACTACCAGGAGCAGCAAACTTGTCGCCAGATATACGCCTGCGACGAGCCATCGCCGTATCCACAGCTCCCGACGCATGACTCGCAATAAATCCATCATATCCGTATTCATATGCTTCCTATCGGTTGTATGTGGCCATTGGGTTTAGATCTACGTTTAATTTTCGAACTACAGCTTAGAAGAGACGCTCCGGCACGGTGAGAATGTCGCCAGGCTCAATCGCGTAGTTTGTTTCCACCTGGCCGTCGTGAAGAATGTCGGCGAGCTCGACCGGAATCGCCACCATGCCATCATTGGACTGGCGGTATAGCTTGGCGCTGTTACCTGCAGCGAAGTCGTTCAGTCCACCCGCTTCCAGAACCAGATCGAGAACGGTCATGCCTGGCCGGTAAGGCATCGAAGCCGGCGTATTCACCGCACCGGATACTCGAACCCGCGACAGGAATTCGTGGCTACGCAGCTCTGTGAGGATCACTGCCACCTGAGGGTCGCGAATGTAGTGGGAGAGTTTGTCGGTGATCGATTGCGCCACTTCCTGCGGCGTTTTTCCACCGGCGTCAACTTCACCCGCAAGCGGCATTGAGATCTTGCCATCGGGGCGCACGGGGACAGTCACTGAAAGATCAGGGTTTTTCCAGACAGTCACCTGAACCAGATCGTCGACGCCAATGCGGTATTCATCCACGAGCAGTTTTGGATTGGCCGTCCGCGCAGGTGCGCTGTCCGCAGACTTCGGTGCTGTGCTGCAGCCGGCAAGAAGAAGCAGTGATAACAGTGTCAGTGCGATCGAAGGTTTCATAGCGAATCACTTTCCCCGTACGTTATGGTTGGAGCACATCATCGAAGTGCTCTTTTGGATCATTGTTAAATTGATGATTTACCGCGCCAGCCCTGGCAGATCATTTCTCGGCGGTGACTGCCTCGGTCGCAGCGGATCCTTGTTGTAGATGGATCTTGTAAGTGGATAGATCCTGTTGAGCTAGAGATGTTTCATCGAGCGCCCTTTCCGAGCACTACAA
The DNA here is from genome assembly GCA_026192395.1 of Proteobacteria bacterium 005FR1. Classification (GTDB taxonomy): domain Bacteria; phylum Pseudomonadota; class Gammaproteobacteria; order Pseudomonadales; family Cellvibrionaceae; genus WACF01. The sequence continues at coordinate 137,212 of WACF01000001.1, read as the reverse complement.
CTTCGATTGTCTGCAGCAAAACAAACAGATCCATGAACAGAGTCCGGTTTTTGATGTAGAACAAATCAAACTGCAACTTGTTGTAAGCGTCCCGCTCGTTGGCGCCGTAGGGATATTTGATCTGCGCCCACCCTGCGAGCCCCGGCTTTACCCGATGTCGGAGACGGTAATAGGGAATACTTTTCTCGAGCTTCTCGACGAACTCAGGACGTTCCGGTCGCGGCCCCACGATGCTCATGTCACCCCTGAGGACGTTCAAGATCTGGGGAATCTCATCGATGCGCGTTTTGCGTATCACCGCACCGACGACTGTGACTCTGTCGTCGTTCTTTTTCGCCCATACCGCCTTGCCGTCCTTTTCGGCGTCAGTCCTCATGGACCGAAACTTCACGAGCTCGAATACCGTGTTGTTCAAACCAACTCGCTTCTGTCGGTAAAATATTGGCCCTTTGAAGCCACTTTCCAGGTAGATGGCGAACGCGGTAAGCACCAATATCGGTGCAGTCATGATCAGAATTGTCAAACTGGCGACAATGTCGAAAACACGGCTCACCACGTGGCGGAAATTCCCTCCTTCGTAGCCCTCGGAGAAAATCATCCAACTGGGCTGCAGGATGTCCAGATGCAGCATCCCTTGTTCCCGTTCGTGGAAGGAGATGAAGTCGATGACATCCACCCCCGACAGCTTGCAGTCGAGCAGCGCTTGCGTAGGCAAGTTGTTGCGACGGTCGCGCACGGCGACGACGATTTCATCCACCTGGTTGGCCCGACAATAGTCGAGCAGTCCCGCCGTGGGGTCGACACAATAATCCTCGGGAACTACCGTGGTTTCGCTCTTCACCGGAACGAAACCCTGAATGATGTAGCTGCCACTCAGAGGCATTAACGGGTTTCCTGACTCGCCCCGCGCCAACAGGCCGGCGGCAGGCTCGCCCGCGCCGTAGACCAGAATCCGCCGGCGCATAATGCTGCTGTCGACTGTGTTGTAGAAAACCCATCGAACCAGCGTGATCGCAAGCCAGGCGCAGATAAGACTGACAGCCAGTACACCCCGACCTATGAGCAGCGCAGGGAAGATGTAGTAAATGACCATCAGCCCCAGGGTGCCGATGAAGAGGCTGATCGCCACCCGAAAGCTTATACTTGCCAGCAGCGTCCGACTTGCGGGGCGCTGGGCCTGGTACTGACCCATCGCGATCATGCCGAGAAGCAGCACCATGGCGACAACTGCCGCCTTGCCCGGCAGGTTTTCAATGGGCTCCCAGGACACGTTGCCGAACCGCACCAGAAGACCGAGATAGTTGCTCGCGTAAAGAATCCCGGCTTCGATAAACATCAGTACCAGGAACGGAACCCGAAGATGGTGCTTAAAAACTTTAACTGTTGTCACGATGCAACACTCCCTGTCGCTCGATCAATCCTGATCTTCATGGTCTAACAAAAAACAACCTCATGGAACCGATCGCCAACGTGTTCTGGTGAACGTGTCAGTGCAGATGCAGGTTCACCGCGCTGCGGCGAGTACAAGCATGTGGGCGGCAGATGCAGAGGAAGCATCATCGATCCATGTGTCACCCGGGTGCTCGCTGTGATGTCTGGACGATCACTATCCTCGAGGGTCGATGGCGCTGCAGTGCATTCGACGACTAGTTATCTGTGTTTGCACTGCCTAGGCGAAACGGAGGAAACGATAACGGGACATTCTATTGTTCAGTTAGTTTCCGACCGCCTCCAGTGGCGGTAACTGCCCGCGCAAGGCCATGACGCTCGTTGATTTTCGCCCTGGCTGATGCAAAAGCCTAGCCAAGCAATTTGGATAAGTTGCTTACGACGAAATGGAAAGGGCAGCTTGTGCGGAGCTATGATTTTCTTCCCCGCCTAGCGAGGATTGTTGATCGATTCTCCACGCGACGCATGCCAGGCATTTCAGTGGCCCTTGAAATATTTGCAGCTTCGGATTGCGACGCCAGAAAAGTGTTTCTAAATGCAATGCGAACCGATTTTGTCGTGCGGACGAACGAAATTCCGACCAAGTCCATTATCTTTAATGAAGATGCTGCATGATCATCGTAAATGCTACATCTGCGTCTATGTCGCCAGAAGATGTCTACAAAAGCTTTTTGCGAACAAGGTCCCACTGCAGTTCAAAATTTGCTCTAAACGACAAACAAAATGCGATGAGAATGAGTTGGAGAGAAGATTGCAAAGCCGATCCTGCCGTTCAGCACTACTTCCGCGGAACTCGGACCTGCGGATCAAAATTTCACCACCCGGGTCGTTCTCTTCTCTGGGGTTATCCCGGTGGTTTCCGTATAACCTGCACGATTAGCGACAACAATGAGAGGCGCTGTGAATCGAAAAATATCTGTAATCGGTCTGGGCTACGTCGGCCTGCCAGTCGCGGTGGCCTTCGGCAGCAAACATCAGGTCATTGGCTTTGACGTCAAAGCCAGTCGGATCACCGAACTGCAGGCGGGCAAGGACTCCACTCTGGAAGTAAGCGCCGAGGAACTGGCCGCAGCCGACATCATTTTTACCGCCGATCCGCGGGAGCTGCGCCACGCCGACTTCCACATTGTCGCGGTGCCCACCCCCATCACCGAGACCAACCAGCCCGATCTTACGCCTCTGTTGAGTGCGTCAAAAACCATCGGCGGGCAGCTCAAAAAAGGTGACATTGTGGTTTTCGAGTCGACCGTCTATCCGGGCGCAACCGAGGAAGATTGCGTTCCCATTCTGGAGCGGGAATCCGGTTTGAGAGCTGGCGAAGACTTCACCGTGGGCTACTCACCGGAGCGAATCAATCCCGGTGACAAGGAGCACACCTTCAGCAAGATCACCAAGGTGGTTTCGGGCCAGGATGACGCGACGCTGGACATCGTGGCGGAGGTCTACGGTTCGGTTGTTACCGCCGGCGTTCATAAAGCACCCTCCATCAAGGCTGCAGAAGCCGCCAAAGTCATCGAGAACACCCAGCGCGATCTAAACATTGCACTGATGAACGAGCTTGCCATCATTTTCAAACGGATGGGCATTGACACGTTGGACGTGCTTGCCGCCGCGGGAACCAAGTGGAACTTCCTGCCCTTCCGGCCCGGTCTGGTGGGCGGTCACTGCATCGGTGTCGACCCTTATTACCTGACCTATAAGGCGCAGAAGACCGGCTACCACCCTGATGTTATACTCGCCGGCCGCCGCACCAACGATTCCATGGGCCGGTACATCGTCAGCGAGGCAGTGAAAGAGCTGCTGCTGGCAGGAGTACCCGTCACCGGTGCGAGAATCGCTGTGCTCGGTCTCACATTCAAGGAAGATTGTCCGGATCTGCGGAATTCCCGGGTGGTGGACATCGTCAATGAGCTGAAGACCTACAAGGTCGATCTGTTGGTACACGACCCACTCGCCGATCGCCACGAAGCGAAAGACGAGTACGGCGTGGAAGTCTGTGAATGGTCGGACTTGAAGGATCTGGACGCGGTGATCATTGCCACGGCTCACAAGCAATACAAAGCGCTGCCCGTGGCGGAAATCCGCTCGAAGATCAAGGAGCCTGGCATCCTGTTCGATATCAAGGGAGTGGTGGAGCGCAGCGCTGCTGCTGCCGTCAACCTGCCCCTGTGGAGATTGTAAATAATGAAAGTATTGGTCACCGGTGCCGCCGGTTTCATCGGATTTCACCTCAGTCGGGTGCTGTTGGCGCGCGGCGATCAGGTGGTTGGCATCGACAGCCTCAATGACTACTACGACGTGCGCCTCAAGCAGGCGCGCCTCGCGCAACTGGAAGAGCACCCTTCTTTCAGCTTCGTCAAAATGGACGTCGCCGACCGCGAAGGAATCGCGGATTTGTTTCGAGAGCAGCGCTTCGAGCGCGTTGCCCATCTCGCCGCCCAGGCCGGCGTGCGCTACTCGATAGAAAACCCTCAGGCTTATATCGACGCCAATATCGTCGGCTTCGGCAACATCCTTGAAGGCTGCCGCCACAACGGCGTCGAGCACCTGGCCTATGCGTCTTCGAGCTCGGTATACGGCGCCAACCAGGCGCAACCCTTCTCCGAGCACCACAATGTGGATCACCCGATTGCGCTCTATGCCGCCTCCAAAAAGGCCAATGAGCTGATGGCGCATGCTTATTCCAGTCTTTACAAGCTGCCCACCACAGGTCTGCGCTTCTTTACGGTTTACGGTCCCTGGGGACGCCCCGACATGGCCCTGTTCCTTTTCACCAAGGGCATCCTGGAAGGCAAGCCGATCGACATCTACAACCACGGCAACATGATTCGCGACTTCACCTACATCGACGACATCGTCGAAGGTGTTGTGCGAGTCCTGGATACCCCGGCGGCTCCCGATCCCGATTGGAACGGAAACGATCCTGATCCGGCAACCAGCTACGCCCCCTATCGCGTCTACAACATCGGCAACAACAAGCCGGTGAAACTAATGGACTTCATCGAAGCCATCGAAAAAGCGGTAGGCAAAGAAGCGATCAAGAACATGATGGAGATGCAACCGGGCGATGTTCCCTCCACCTGCGCCGATGTGTCAGCGCTGGAAACAGATCTCGGCTTCAAGCCGAATACGCCGGTAGACGTCGGGATTCAGCGATTTGTGGATTGGTACCGGGAGTATTACGGGGCTTGAGTCGCCAGTCGCGTTCACTTTTGTGATGGAGATGTGCCACAACCCGTTTGCCGAAGGGGTGGAGCATTTCGACATCGCATCAACACATTCCTGTAGCTCCTTCGCGGGGTCCATCCCGCGAAGGTTTCGAAAGGCTCCACCCCGCCGACAAACTGCATCGCGCCAATGATGCATCTGTATCCGATCACCCTTCTGGTGACTGGTGACGGGTAAATGTTGACCGGTAACTTTCAGATCCGCCTGCTCGGAGCCTCCCTAACAAGTCTCCGCAATAGCTCCAACTGACCACCCTCCTCTCCATACCGGTAACGCTCATAACTGTTTACCACTTGCGATACCCAGGCATTCAGTTCCGGGCGTTCTGATTTCACTCGCTTGGCCAATGTCCGGGGACCTTCGCCCGGATGGTGCTGGAACCCACGAGACTTCAGTCGGCGCAGAAAACGGCGGTAGAGCTTGTCGCCCGGGTCCAGTGGCGCTCTGCGGCCACTGAGAGCCAGCATTGCACCTACTGCCGCCAACACTACAAAGCCGCTGATCAGCAAGGCGGCAGCCACCCGGCCTGGGGTTACCGCGCCCAGCAAACTGTTTAACAACCCGCTCTGCTTTTGCTGATCGTAGTTCATCACCCACTGGTGCCAGTCGTATTCCAGCACCTCGAGGCGCAAGCGTATGCCATCGAGCAACGCAAAGCTCCGGTAGCTCTCCAGCGAGAAAGGATCGTCGAGCAGCTCCGCTTCCGCAGGGCTGAGCGCACTGTCCAGACCCGATTCGATCCGGCCCGGAGCAACCGCTGCAGTCGGATCGACCCGCAACCAACCCTCCCCTTCCAGCCAGACTTCGCTCCAGGCATGGGCGTCCGCCTGCCGAACCACGAGGAAATTCTTCAGCGGATTCAGCGCACCGCCCTGATAACCAACCACCACTCTGGCGGGAATTCCCGCTGCCCGCATCATCACCACGAAAGCGCTGGCAAAGTGCTCGCAAAAACCCCGCTTGGTCTGCCAAAGAAAATCGTCCACGGAATGCTGGCCCAGAAGTGGCGGTTCCAGGGTGTAGGTGAAATCACGGGTGAAGTAAGCAAGGACCCTGTCGATATAGGCGCGCGGACTGCCGGCCTGGGCAAACCACTGCCGCGCCTGCTGCACAGAGCGCGGGTTGAACCCATCGGGCAGATAAAGCTCGCGGCCCAAATCGCTGCCGGACAGCGCCTGCGCTTGTAGACGATAGTTTAGATGCGAGTCCACCTGATATTGATATCGACTGTTCACTGGCAGCCGGCTCACCAGGCGATAGTCACGGGTGAAACCGACGCGCTCGTCACTGGAACTGGCCAGTGGCAAGGCATACAGCCAGTGCTGCTGTGTGGGCTCGAGAATCACCTGATAACTAAGCGGCTCACCAGTGGTTTCCACCGTACTGCGCCATTGCTCCAACGGCTCGTTGTTCCAGTTCACCGAATCGCCACGGAACCGGCCAAAGCGCGCCTGCTGCCAGCGGCGGCCATCGAAATCCGACAACACCAACCCGCGCCAGTACAGGAAAGGCGGCGGCGGAATATCGCCATCAAAAGTGACGCGAAAAGCGGTGGCCTTGTCCTGAACCAGCCGACTGAAGTCGCCGGGGGCCATGCTGTCGCTGACTCCGGTGGCAGCACGTTGCTCGGGTTGAGGCACCGCCCACAAGGAACCCAGGCGCGGCATGATAATGAACAAGGCCAACATCAGCGGAAGGCTCTGCGCAATCAGCGTGCCCGCCAGTTTGAAACTGCGCCAGGGATAGCGGTGACCTTCGCTCTGGTGCACGCCCAACAAGGCAGTCGTCAGAGCAGTGACCGTCAACAGAATGTAGAGCGTGGTCAGCAGGGTTTGAGAAAACAGGAATTGCGTCGCCGCCACAAAGAAGCCGAGAAAGGCCACGATCAGTACGTCCCGCTTTTGCCGCATTTCCAGCAGCTTTAGCAGGAAGGCGGTGATCAACAGTCCCACCATCGGCTCGATACCGAAGAACCTGCCGTATTCCGAAAGCAGGCCCATCACGCAGAGGAGCACGATCATCACCTTCACCCAGGGGCGAGGAAATGGCCAGAGTCCCCGGAAGATCTGCACCCGCCACACAACAGTGATGAACCAGGCAAAGAGGATCCACACGGGAAGGCGCGGTAGATGGGGCAGGATCAACAGGGTCTGCGCGACCAGCAGCCAGACCAGACTGTTGCGGGGGATCTGAAAGACCGGAATCACGTTGTCGCCCCCGTGCTCTTGCGCTTGCCACTTCGGGCGCTGCTGTCTGCCGCCTCTAGCTCGAACAGGGCCAGCATCCGCAGGGCCTGCTCCTGATGAGCGCCCCCTCTGCCTGGATCGAGGCCTTGCCCCGGCAGACGCAAACCGTACTCTGCTTCGGTCTTGCTTGCCTGTTGAACCCACCAGCAGAGCCGCGACAATCGGGCCTCCCGGTCCAGTCCGGCCAGATAATCCCAATCGAGCCACAAACGGGTATCCACGAAAGCCGAATAGTCCCGGCTGTACAGCCCCATGCCGCGGGCATACTGCTTCCAGGCCACATTACGCAGAGTATCGCCTGGCTGGTAGCTGCGATAGCCGGCGAATTCATCAGCCCCCCGGGCCGTAGACAGATCGCCGTCTTCGCGAATTGCCTGTGCCACCGGCAGTGGACCCGCCGCGATCGGCCGCGGGTAAACCAGAATGCGGCAATCCATGTCCAGACGCGCCCAACAGCGAAGAATGCCCAAGGGGAAGCGGCTCTCGATGCGCAGCCGGCCCGGGTCAAACCAGCCACGTCCGCGCGTGGGAACATAGACGCTGACGATTTTTTCGGACTCATCAATCAGACTGAGAACCTGTTCCTCACTCTCACCCCAGCCCAGCAGGATGTTGTCCCGGCCCCGCTTGCCCGAACGCGATACCAGCAGGCGAACCTCGGCCGACTCGCCGCTGAATGCCGGCCGCGCGCCGAGCAGTTGCAGCTTCAGTCCGGCAAGGTTGGTGAAGGTATGCAGAATGGTGACGATAAAGAGCGCAATGAGCAGAAAAGCCAGTGCGAGAACGAGATTGTTTTCGTAGTTGGTTCCCACCAGCCACAGCATGGTGATCAGAACCAGGAAAACCAGGCCGGCACCGGACGGGAAGATGAACAGTGAATGATGATTGAGCTGCTGGCTGGCAGCCGGAGGACGGCGCGCATCGGCCCAGCGATGCAGCCGGGCGCGAAGATCATTGGCGGCTGACTGGAAGATCATCGGATCAATTCGCCCCCGCGATATCAGGCTCCCATTACATCCACGTTGTTGATGAGCCTTTCGACCAGCGCGACGCCGCCCGGATCGCCAAAATCGCCCGCGTCGCGGACCCGATGACCTATCACCGCCGGCGCGACCGCCTGCACGTCCTCGGGAATCACGTACTGCCTGCCTTCGATCAGCGCCCATGCCCGGGCGCTGCGCAGCAATGCCAGAGAGCCTCGGGGCGACAGGCCACAGCTGAATTCCTGTGCGGTTCGCGTGTAATTGATCAGTCTTTGCAGATAATCGAGCAGGCTGTCGGATGCCTTGATGGTGTCGACCTGCTTCTGCAGGACCACGAATTCGTCGTAGCTGACCAGCGGCTGGATGTCATCGAGCCGCTCGCGCGGATTTATGCCCATCAGCAGCGCGCGCTCGGCCCGGCTGTCCGGATAACCCAGTTCAATGCGCATCAGAAAACGATCGAGCTGTGATTCGGGGAGCGGAAAGGTGCCGGACTGGGTGGTGGGGTTCTGGGTGGCGATCACAAAGAAGGGCTCGGGCAGCGGCCGGGTCTCGCCTTCCAATGTCACCTGGCGCTCCTCCATGGCCTCGAGCAGTGCGCTTTGAGTCTTCGGCGTCGTCCGGTTGATTTCGTCAGCCAGCAGGACCTGGGTGAACACCGGGCCGGGATGGAAGTTGAAGCCGTTGGATTCACGGTCAAAAACCGAAAACCCAAGAATGTCGGCGGGCAACATGTCGCTGGTGAACTGTACGCGGCGATAGGACAGCCCCAGTACATTGGCCAGAGCCTGAGCCAGGGTGGTTTTGCCCATGCCGGGCAAGTCTTCGATCAGCAGGTGGCCCCGCGACAGCAGGCAGGCCAGTGCCAGTTTGACGGCCTGCTCCTTGCCCAGGAGGACGGTGCCAATCTGGCCGACGATTCGGTCCGCGAGGTTCTGCATCGGTACTACTCAAATCCATTCCGCTAGTGGGCCGCTTTCAAACTTCCGCAGCAAAGGCGCACAGCCACAACTTTCAGCTCAGGGGCGCACTACACGCCTGCTTTCGTGCTTTGCCCGTCCGGAGTCCGGGCAACGGCACGAAAATCAGCACGAACCCACATGATAGCGGCCCCGTCGCCGAAGCGCTACGGTTCATCCCTCGCCTTGAAGATCAGATGCTGCCGTCGGAGTCGTCGCCGTTGTGCAGGCCCATCACCCCGCTGCTGTCTTCGTCGAACTGCCGCTGCGCCTTGACCTTGTCGCTGCGTTCCGCGGCGAGCTTTTCCAGATATTCGTCGGTGACATCCCCGGTCGGGTATTCACCGGTGAATACCGAGCATTCAAACTGTTCGATCTTGCGGTTACCTTCGCCGGAAGCGGCAATCAGGTCTTCCAGATCCTGATAGATCAACCAGTCCGCGCCGATCTCCTTGCAGATTTCATCGACACTGCGATCGTGAGCAATCAGCTCCCGCGCGGTGGGCATGTCAATGCCGTAGACGTTCGGAAACTTCACCGGTGGCGCCGCGGAGGCGAAGTACACCTTGCGTGCGCCTGCGTCGCGAGCCATCTGAATGATCTGCTGACAAGTCGTGCCGCGCACAATGGAGTCATCCACCAGCAGCACATTCTTGCCGCGAAATTCCAGCTCGATGGCATTCAGCTTCTGCCGCACCGATTTCCGGCGCTGTTGCTGGCCGGGCATGATGAAGGTCCGGCCGATGTAGCGGTTTTTCACCAGACCTTCGCGGAACTTCACGCCGAGCTGCTGAGCCAGCGCCTGCCCCGCCACCCGGCTGCTGTCGGGAATTGGAATCACCACATCGATATCGTGATCGGGCATTTCCCGAAGAATTTTCTCGGCGAGCTTTTCACCCTGCCGCAAGCGCGCCTTGTAAACGGAAACGCCGTCCATGATGGAATCCGGACGGGCAAAGTAGACGTGCTCGAAGATACAGGGGCGCAGCTGGGGATTCTCCGCGCACTGGCGGCTATGCAGCTTGCCGTCCCGGGTGATGTAAATCGCTTCGCCCGGCGCGACGTCACGCACCAGGGTGAAGCCGAGAATATCCAGTGCGACGCTTTCCGAGGCCACCATGTATTCGTCGCCCTGCTCGGTGGAGCGCTTGCCGAAGACCAGCGGGCGAATGCCCCAGGGATCGCGAAAGGCGACGATACCGTAGTTGGCAATCAGCGCTACAGCGGTGTAACCGCCGCGAATGCGCTTGTGCACCGCGCTGACCGCCGCAAAGATGTCTTCTTCCGTGGGGACCAGCTTGCCGAGCTCTTGCAGCTCATGGGCAAAAACGTTGAGGATGACCTCAGAATCCGAATCGGTATTCACATGACGAAGGTCCGCCTTGTAAAGGTGCTCGCGCACCTCATCGGAGTTGGTCATGTTGCCGTTGTGGGCCAGGGCGATGCCGTAAGGGGAATTCACGTAAAAAGGCTGAGCCAGTGCAGGGCTGGAACCGCCGGCCGTGGGATATCGACAGTGGCCGACACCGATGTTGCCTCGCAGGCGCTGCATGTGTCGGGTGCGGAAAACGTCCCGCACCAGGCCATTGGCCTTCTGCTGGGCAAGCTTGCCGCCGTCGCAGGTCACGATGCCCGCCGCATCCTGACCCCGGTGCTGCAATACGGTCAGTGCATCGTACAACTGCACGTTCACGTCCGTCTTGCCCACAATACCTACAATGCCACACATAGTCAGACCACCTGAGAGCTACTTACCTGAAGTTCTTGATTACCCTGCCGAAATCCTTTTCCACGTCCTTTGTCAGCGGAACAGGGCCATTACAAAATCGATGGTCGCAGTCGCCACCTGGCGAGACCAGCTTTCCATCGAGAGAAAATGGGGGATGAGATTCGATTCGCCCCACCAGACTTCCTGATCTATGGGGATCAGGGGCGGGACCAGAAGCAAAACGGCCATCACTACGATCACGCCGCGCACCAGACCGAATACCATTCCGAACAGTCGATCGGTGCCCGACAAACCGGTCATTCGGACCACTTCTGCTATCAAGTAGTTCGCCATGGCGGCAACAATTAATGTACATGCAAACAGTAGCCCGAACGCCACCATTTCGCGCACGGAGGGCGATTCGATGGAGTTGGCGAAGAGTGTGGCGAGCGAAGCGCTGAATAGCATGGCGATGACGAAAGCGGCCACCCAGCCGGCCAGCGACAGCGCCTCCTTGACAAAGCCCCGCTTGATACTGATGAGACTGGAAACGAGGAGTACGGCAAGAATGGAGAGATCTGCCCAGTTCATAGCGGAATCACCGAGGACGGACTCGCAGCCGCCCGACGCGCGGCAGGCGTCACCTGACCTAAGCCAACGCGCGAAATCCGGGAGGAGAAACCGGAAAATCTGGATTGAGTGAGGAAGTTCAAACCCGAGATCGTCTGCCCACGATAATGAGCGCGTATGCTAATGGGAATGACCGGGCGAATCAATCGAAAGCACCGGCCGAAACGGGCCTTTCAGGCACGGATTCAGGGCTTGAATTCCACCACCAGCGCATCCGTTTTGAAACGCTGGTCGATGCTGCGCTTTTCCGCTTCCGCTGCGGCCCGGTTGATCTTCGGCCCGACGAAAACCCGGTGAACGGTGCCCTGGGAAGTCTTGGCCGAACGGATATAGCCCTTGAAACCTTCCGCCAACAGCTTCTCTCGCATGGCCTCCGCCCGATCCGCAGACTGGAAACTGGCCACCTGCAGGGACCAGCCGTCCGGCACGCCTTCGGCATTCAGAGTGGGTGCTTCGATGCTGTCTGATAACGGCGGGGCGTCGGGGCGTACCGCGGAAGCCGATGGCTCGACGGCCGGGCCTTCGCTCGCCAGGTCGTCTGTCGCCGGCTGCGGCTCCACCGCTTCGTGGGGATAGTTCTCCGCCAATGCTTTCGCCGCGGGTATGTCCTCTGGCGGGACTGGCTCGGCAACCTCCACGACCTGGGCGACTATCGTCGGTTCAGGGGGAATTTGGCTGGTGAGGTCCACGGTGCGGCGGGCCTCGCGGTCGAGCAGCGTCGGCAGGAAGATCACTGCAATGGCCACCAGCACGATGGCGCCCACCAGACGTTGTTTGAGCCCGTCATCCATCTGCTTGTCCTCGTGTGTCCCGGTTCTCACTCTCGAGCAGCGCCAGCACTGCGGCAACCGTGTAGAAGGAACCCGCCACCAGAATCTGGTCTCCTTCCTGCGTGCTGTCGACCGCTGCTGCCAAAGCCTGCTCCACAGTATCCCAGCGTTCTCCGCGCTGGCCAAGTGCAGCGACTGCAGCCAGCAGTTCTTCCGAGCCGGCGGCCCGGGGTATTCCGGGTAAACCGCAGACGAACCAATCGTCCACGACCCGCGAAAGAGCGCTGATCATTGAACCGTAGTCCTTGTCCGCCATTACGGCAAACACGGCGATAGTACGTCGGCTCGAGAAGCTGGCCAGTCGTTCAGCGAGGTAGTCGGCCGCCGCCGGATTGTGGGCCACATCGAGAATAAGGTTGCGACCGTGATAGTAGACCCGCTGACAGCGGCCCGGCAGCTGGATGTTGCGCAACACCCGGGTGAGTTTGCTGGTGGTCAGCTTGTTGCCCAGCAGGAGAAAAGCCTGCACCGCCGCCACTACGCTCGGCAATGGCAAATGCGGCAGGGGTAGATCAGTGAAGCTAGTCGGCTGGCGTGCGCTGTTCAGGCCATGCCAGGTCCAGCCGCCCGCGGCATGGAACCAGTTGATCTCGCGGCCTGCCAGCAGCAGTTCGGCATGCTGCTCGTTGGCGATATTCGCAACCGAGGCAGGCGGTTCCAGATCCACACAGATGGCCGGTCGCCCGCTGCGGAACACACCGGCTTTTTCCCGACCGATGGATTCCCGGTTATCCCCGAGCCACTCCTGGTGATCGAGATCGATGCTGGTAACCACGGCGACGTCGGGGTCGATCAGGTTAACGGCATCCAGTCGCCCACCGAGACCCACTTCCAGAATCAGATTGTCGACCCCCGCCTGCGTAAACAACAGCAGGGCGGCCAGCGTTCCGAATTCAAAATAGGTGAGGGAAATATCCTCCCGCGCTTGATCGATCTGTTGGAAGGCGGCAATGATCTGCTCATCGCCGACAGGTTCGCCGTCGATGCGGATGCGTTCGTTGTAGCGAAGCAGATGGGGTGAGGTGTAGGCGCCTACAGATTGATTCGCGGCGAGGCAAAGGGCTTCGAGGGTGGCCACGCAGGAACCCTTGCCATTGGTACCCGCGATGGTCACGATCCTGCAGCGCCGCTGGGGCGCTTGCAGCGCTTGAATTTCCGGCAGACGCGCCGCGACCCGACGCAGGCGATCGAGCCCAAGTTCTATGGACTTGGGATGCAGAGATTCCAGCCATTTCAGCCAGTCGGGGAGAGTCTTGAAGCGCATCGGAGCCTTTGGGGGCGAATCAGGAATCCAGAGCCGCCCGTATCGGTGCAATCAGCTCGCCCACGGCGGCGGCAATCTTCTCCGGCGCCTCGCCGGGCATCTGACCCATCTTATCCACCAATAGACTGCCTACGACCGCGCCGTCCGCATTTTCCGTTAGCAGCCGGGCTGTATCACCGCTCTTGATGCCGAAGCCCACACAGATGGGCAAATCGGTCAGTTCGCGGAATTGGGATATCTTCTGATTCACGGAATTGGCATCCACGTGCCCCGCCCCGGTGACGCCCTTCAAGGAGACGTAATAAAGGAATCCACCGGCCAGGGAAACGATGTGCCGGGCCCGCTCGGCGGTGGTGGTCGGCGCGAGCAAAAAGATGTTTTCGATTCCGGCCTGCTGCAGGTAGCCGTTGAGCGGCTCCGCCTCTTCCGGTGGAAGGTCGACTATGATCACCCCATCCACTCCGGCGGCCGCGGCTTCGCGGGCAAAGGTCTCATAGCCCATGCGCTCGATGGGATTGTCGTAGCCCATCAGCACAATGGGCGTATCAACATTATCCTGCCGGAATGTTCTGACCGTCTCCAGCGTGCGCCGCAGGCTGGCTTTGTGGGCCAGAGCACGTTCATGGGCAAGCTGGATGGTGGGGCCGTCTGCCATGGGGTCGGAAAAAGGAATACCGATCTCGATGATGTCGGCCCCCTGCTCCGCCATTTTGTGCAGCGTGGGCAAGGTTGCTTCCGGGAATGGGTCACCGCTCACCAGATAAGTAACCAGCGCCTTTCGCCTGGCTTGTTTCAGATCCGCAAAACAACGTGCAATTCGATTCATTCTTCTGTGTTCCGGTGAGCTCAGAGTGTCAGGCCGTCGAGTTCGGCAACAGTCATCAGGTCCTTGTCGCCGCGACCGGAGAGGTTCACCACGATGATCTGATCCTTGCCCATCGTCGGGGCGAGCTTTTCCGCGTAGGCCAGCGCATGGCTGGATTCCAGCGCGGGGATGATACCTTCAGTGCGGGTGGTTTTGCGGAAAGCAGCGAGCGCTTCATCATCGTTGATCGCGACGTAGTTCACGCGGCCCTCGTCCTTCAGCCAGGCGTGCTCGGGGCCTACGCCGGGGTAATCGAGGCCGGCGGAGACGGAATGTGTTTCGATGATCTGGCCGTCTTCGTCTTCCATCAGATAAGTACGATTGCCGTGCAGAACGCCGGGAATGCCCGCGCTCAGAGGCGCGGCGTGCTTACCGGTCTCAACGCCAAGCCCACCGGCTTCCACACCGTACATGGCCACGCTCTCATCACCGAGGAAAGGATAGAACAAGCCGATGGCATTGGAGCCACCGCCCACACAGGCAACCAGCGCATCGGGCAGACGCCCGGCCTGAGTCAGACACTGCTCGCGTGCTTCGCGGCCGATGATGGACTGGAAATCCCGCACCAGCTGCGGATAGGGATGCGGGCCGGCGACAGTACCGATGATATAAAAGGTATCGTCCACATTAGTGACCCAATCGCGCATGGCTTCATTCATGGCGTCCTTGAGGGTACGCGAGCCGGAGGTCACAGGAATGACTTCCGCCCCCAGCAGCTTCATGCGGTAGACGTTCGGTGCCTGCCGCTTGACGTCGTCCGCGCCCATGTAGACCTGACACTGCAGGCCCAGGCGGGCGGCGATCGTCGCGGTGGCAACGCCGTGCTGACCGGCACCGGTCTCGGCGATCACGCGGCGCTTGCCGGTGTGCTTCGCCAGCAGCGCCTGGCCAATGGTGTTGTTGATCTTGTGCGCACCCGTATGGTTGAGATCTTCGCGCTTGAGGTAAATCTGCGCTCCACCGAGTTCGCGAGTCATACGCTCGGCGAAATACAGAGGTGAGGGGCGGCCCACGTAGTGACTGAGATCACGGTCGAACTCCGCCTGGAAGTCCGGGTCGTCCTTCAGTCGGCTGTAGAGCGCTTGAAGATCATCCAGCGCCTCGATCAGCGTTTCCGCCACGAAGCGGCCGCCGTAGGGACCGAAATGTCCGTCGGCGCTGGGAAGACTGGTGTAATTCTTTGTCATGTTCATTTACCGCAACTGATTTGATTCGCCGCTTTTACGCTGTTGATGAACAAACGGATCTTCTCCGCATCCTTGACGCCCTTGGACATCTCCACCCCGCTGCTCACGTCGACTGCATAGGGGCGGACAACCTGAATCGCACGTTTCACGTTTTCCGTATCCAGCCCGCCGGCGAGAATCCAGTGGATGTCCCGGCTCTCTGGCACGCACTCCCAGTTGAAGGCCTCCCCCGTGCCGCCCTCGCCTTTGGTGCTCAGTGTGTCCAGCAAAATGCCTTGGGCGCCACGGTACAGGGATGCCCGCTCCAGGATGTCCTCGCGGGCCCGGGCGATCGCCTCGTCACGGGATTGGCTCTGATCGAGATCGGGGCTGACCTTCAAGGCCTTCATATAAGGGCGATTGAAGCCTTCGCAGTACTCCGGGCTCTCCGATCCGTGAAACTGCAGAACCTGCAAGGGCACTTGCCGCAATACATCCTGTACGTACTCGCGATCCGCATTCACGAACAGGCCGACCACGGTCACAAAGGGGCCGACCGCATCAGTGATCTCCCGGGCGGCAGCGACGGACACGCATCGCGAACTCTGCTCGTAAAACACCAGACCGATCGCATCGGCGCCATACTCGGCGGCCGCGAGCGCATCACCTCTGGCGGTGAGTCCGCAAATCTTTGTTCGCGTTAGCGTGTTCATAACCGAATGCGTTCTGAATGAGCGAGTGACTGAGCGATGGATGCCGGGATGCGGGATGTGTCTGATCCGGGGCAAAGAAGCGGGATGTTAACAGAATTAGCCGCAGTTTTCCCGAATCGCGCGCTTCACGCAGCCACCCATCCGAGCTCTTCCGGCAGGAAATAGGGGCCGGACTCTGTAGCCGGCAGCTCGAACTGATCCGGGTACTCCACCCTGACCAGATACAAACCGGCCGATGGCGCGGTGATCCCGCCCTGGGTACGGTCCCGCGCCGCCAGCACTGCCTCAACCCACTGCACGGGCTTGTCGCCGCAGCCTACCGTCATCAGCACGCCGGCGATGTTGCGTACCATGTGATGCAGAAAGGCGTTGGCCCTCACTTCCATGATGATCAGGTCGCGGTTGCGACAAAAACGCAGATGATGGATTTCTCGGATCGGGCTACGCGCCTGACACTGAGAGGCCCTGAAGGAGCTGAAATCGTGCTCCCCCACCAGGAAGGATCCCGCTCGCACCATCGCTTCGAAATCAAGCGGACGTTTCTGCCAGGTAACCTGTTCGCGCATCAGCGCAGGGCGGGTCGGGCTGTTGTAGATCACATAGCGGTAGGTGCGCGCCCGCGCGCTGAAGCGAGCATGAAAATGCGGCGACACCGGCTGGGCCCACTTGATGCTCACGCCCTGGGGCAGCCGCGCATTGACACCCAAGGACCAGGCTTTCAGCGGTCGGGCGGCCAGACTGTCGAAGTGAATGATCTGCGCAGAGGCATGCACGCCGGCGTCGGTACGTCCCGCGCACACCAGCGTGATCTCTTCGTCAGCAACGCTGGACAGGGCCGACTGCAGGCTCTTCTGCACCGTATCCACTTCAAATTTCTGAGCCTGGAAACCGTGGAACAGTGCACCGTTGTATTCCACACAGGCGGCAATGCGCTGCATTCCAGCGGGAAATTCCATGCCCGGTTTCAGCTCGCAGTTTCGGGTGTAGACAGCTGTGGTCATGGGGGTAGGTCGCAGATGAGTTGAGTAAGATAGCGGTGTAGCAAGACAAAGAGGCAACCAAATAAAAAAAGCCCTGTGCGCTTTCGCCCACAAGGCTTTTGGACAGACAGCGTTGATCGCTAGATTTTCTCCAGCAACTCCTCTGCCTCGCGCTTCTGTTCGTCGCTGCCTTCGCTCTTCACCTCGTCGAGGATGTCACGGGCACCGTCCTGATCACCCATATCGATGTAGGCGCGGGCCAGGTCCAGCTTGGTGGCGACTTCATCGGCATCGGACAGGAAGTCCAGCTCGGTGTCGAGGTCGTCGGTCTCCTCGTCTTCCACCGCCTGATCTTCGCCGAAGGCAAAGGACTCCAGTTCCACCTCTTCATTGCCGGCTTTTGCAGGCGCGAGATCTTCCAACGACCAGTCTTCACTTTCGGGGCTCTCACTGGCGAGTTCCAGCTCATCGAGATCCCGGGCGACGAGGTCGTCCAGATCGAATTCGATCTCGGCATCGGCATCGGCATCGGCTCGCGCAGACGATGCGGCCATGGTCTTCTCGTCCAGCGCCGACAAGGTTTCCGTGGGTGTGGCGAGAGCGACATCGTCATCACCCAGATCGTCCACCTTACCGACCAGCGCGTCCATCTCCTGGTCCAGCGCTTCCAGATCCAGGTCGCCCATGTCCAGGTCGAAATCGTCTGCTTCGTCGGCTTCGCTCTGGTCGAGCTTAGCCTCTTTCGGCTGGGAGAACTCGAGATCGTCCAGCTCGTTCGTGGTTCCTTTCAGCTCGGCAGCGTCATCCTCTTCAGCCGCACTGAATTCCAGGTCTGAAAAGATATCGTCCTCGTCTTCTTCTGCTGCTGCCGCGCTGGTCGGCTGAGCAGCCTCACTGCCGGACTCGAGAGTGAAATCCTCGCCAATATCCAGCTCGAGGTCGAGCTCGCCGCCGCTCTCCGGCTTTTCCAGCTCGAGATCTGCGAAATCGAGATCATTCAGCGGATCATTTGAGTCGCTTTCGCTGCCCTCCTCGGCGGCAAGCTCAAGAGAGGACGCGTCCAGATCAAGGTCGAACTCGAGACCGTCTTCCTCAGCGTCAGTACTTGTGGATTCGCGTTGTTCGGTGACACCGTCCAGCTCAAACTCGCTGAAATCGAAATCGTCTTTTTCGGCTTCCGGGGCGGTCGGCTTGGTGTCAAAGGCAATCAGCTCATTGTCGCCGTCGAGACTAAGCTGATCTTCGGCGTCGTCACCCTCGGACTCTTCGGTGCTTACATCCTCGCCCTCGAGTTCGAGGTCTAAAGCGAAGTCAAAGCCATCGCTTTCCTCGCTCTCCTCGTCCTCGGACGCTTCGAGGCTCAGATCCAGGTCGAAGCCGTTGTCGTCGGACTCACCCTCGGAGTCATCCAGGTCGAGGCTCAAATCGCCGAAATCGGAGGCGCCGCTTTGCGCGGCATCAGCGGTTTCCGAGGATTCGCCCTCTAGAGAGAGTTCATCGTCGGAAGCTTCCAATGCTGTGTCGAAATCAATACCGTCATCAGCCAGGCTGAATTCCTGCTCGTCGACCTGACTCTCTTGTGTCGGCAGCGCGCCCGCGTATTCTTCCACGCCAGGGATCGCACTTCGAAGCTCGCCAGCCCGCGCGGTCGCTGCGGCATCTCCCAAGGCCATCAGCTGACCGTATTCAAGGTCGAATTTTTCCGCGTTACGGGTTTCGGAATACACTTCCAGCAGCTTCAGACGTGCGTCCAGATTTTCAGGCTCTCTGGCGATCGCCTTCTGGAGCATTTCCTCGGCCTGATCGTATTTGCCGTAGGCAATGTAGATATCGGCTTCCCCAACCGCATCGCCGGTTTCAGGTTCGACCGATTCCACCAGCTCGGCGCTATCTTCGAAGGCCGCTGGCTCATCGTCGCCCAGCTCCATCGCCTCGGCGAACTCCGCGTTAGCGAAGTCATCGCTCTCTGCGGCGTAGTCTGTCTGCTCTTGCGCGAACATGTTGTCTTCGAGAGCGGTTTCATAGACATCCGCTTCCTCTTCCTGCTGTCTGCGGCGATGCAGCAGATAGGCAACTCCACCAAGAACCGCAAAGAGGCCACCGAGCAAGTACCACAGATTGGCCATCAGCTGATCCACCAGAGTGGGCTGCGGCAGGGACTGGGTGACCACCATGCGTTCGGGCTGGGCACCCGGCTGGGGTGCAGGTTCGGCCGCAGCTACCGCGGGCTGAACTTCAGCATCGGTTGCTACGGTCGGAGTATTCAAAGGCTCGACAGCCTCAGTCTCAGCCAGGAGGTCTGCTGCTGCATCTCCCTGCTGGCCCTGCTCCGCCGCCAACTGCATGGCCCGCAGCTCTTCGTTGCTGACTTCGATCAGCCGCTCCATGGTGGCGATCTGCTCTTCCAGCTCTGCAACGCGCGCGCTCAGCTCGGCATTTTCCCGCTGCGTCGCGTTGAGTTCGTCCGCGGTCAGTGCCAGCTCGTTTTCCAGCGCTTCCACCTCGGCGGAATCATCCCCGGCACCGCTGCGCTCCCCGGCGCTGTCGGTTACGCCAGGCGCAGCGATGGTCAATTGACCGCGCGGTGCCTGTGACTGGTTGGCGACTGAGGGGCGGCTCGAGGACGCCTGCAGTTCAGCACCGGTGACTTCGCCTCGGCGCGCGGCGGACCAGCGCTCGTTCTGATAGGCGACCTCGGTTACCGCACTGCCGCGGTCGACGGAGGCAAATTCCCCTTCGGTGGGAATACGCAGAACCTGGCCGCGCTTGAGAAGATTGATATTGCCGTCGATGAAAGCTTCGGGGTTAGCCCGCTGCAGGGCCAGCATGCTCTGCTGAACGCTAATGCCGCTATTCGGTCGCACGCGCTCGGCAATTTCCCACAGCGTGTCGTTAGGTTGTACCGGTCCGTAGACGTCAATGCCGGCGCGGGAGGAAACGCTGCGCTCCGGCGCAGGCTGGGCGCGAGGCGGTTCTTCGGCGCCCTGCGCTTGCTGAGGCTGCGGAGCCGGTGCCTGGGACTGGGACTGAGCTACTTGCGCCTGAGGCGTTCTGGTCTGCGTTTGCGGGGCTCGAGCCTGCTGGCTCTGCGCGCCCTGAACCGGCTGGGCCGGCTGATCGGCAAATACGGGCAAATCCAGAAGAAGGGTGTACTCGCGCAGCAGGCGACCGCCCTGAGGCGATTCCGCTTCCAGGAGGAAGATCAGAAAGGGTTCGCGCACAGGTTCGTCGGTGGTGACTCTCACCAGCGGACCCGCGGGGTTGTCCAGTTGAACGTCGAACTTCAGGTTCTGCAAAAAGAAGATGCGGTCAACACCGAAGCGCTGGAAGTCCTCAGCCTTGGCGAGAGTGACCAGGATGTCCTCTTCCGTGAGATTGCGCACCTGCAGCAATTTGATTTCTGCGTCCAGTGGCTGATTGAGCGAGGAGTTAAGCTTGATTTCCCCCAAGCCGAGACTGTGGGCCCAGGTACTGCAGAGTGCCCCAACCAATCCGACGGTAAAGGTCAGCTTACGAAGATGCATAGGATTATCCTTTTGTTATCTCCTCGGCCCCAGTGCCGGCTGCCCGCGGACAGCCCTGTCTTTGACCACTAGAAAACGTTGGCCCTTGCCGCGACTGCACTCGGCAAAGCAAAGGCCAGAAAAAATTATAGGGAAGAGTATTCACCTGCAGCTGTGCGCGCCCAATAGTACTCACGATTTATTATTAGGTCTGCGGACTATGTCCACCTTCTCGGTTTTGGTGTGAACGAAGGCACGCTGGCTTCCGCTGGATCACCTGAAGCGAAAAGTAAAGACGCAGATCTAGAATAGGTCTTCACTCATCGCCGTAAGTATTCATTACAGATGGGTTTTTAGCAATATTTCGGCGATTTGTACAGCATTCAGCGCCGCACCTTTGCGCAGATTATCGCCAACACACCAGAGGTTAACCTCGCGATCATCGTCCAGCGACTGGCGAATCCGGCCAACCGTAACCACATCCTGACCGGTCGCATCCTGAACCGGCGTAGGGCCACCGTCACTCTTGCGGCTGACTCGCAGACCGGGCGCTTTGCCGAGCCACGCACCTACCTCTCCAGGCGATAGTGGGCGGTCAGCTTCCAGGGAAATGATGTCCGAGTGAGCGTAGAACACTGGAGCCTGGATGCAAGTAGGGTTTAGAGAGAAGTCGGGGTTGCCGAGCAAGCGCTTGGTTTCATTGAGGATTTCGAGCTCCTGCTCTGAATGCCCGGCGGCGTTCAATTCGGAGGTTTGCGGCAGCAGGTTGAAGGCTACCTGCTTCGGAAAGACGTCCGGCCCGGCATTCATGCCGTTCAACAATCGAGCGGTCTGCCCCGCCAGTTCATCTACGCCGGCCTTACCGTGGCCAGATACCGGTTGCAGGCTCGTGACCGTGACCCGGCGCAAAGTGACCGAATCCATTACCGGCTTGAGGATCAGACTGAGAAAGACTGTTCCGGGCGAAGGACTTGCGATCAGGGTTCCCCGCGGCAATTCTTTCAACAGATCGCCGTTGACCTCAGGAACGATCAGCGGCACATCTTCGGCAGCGCGGAAGTGGGGTGAACAGTCGATCACGAATGCGCCCGCATCGGCTGCCATTACGCCGTATTCCGCAGCCAGCCCCTGGTCATCCATGAACAACACAATGTCGGCTTGCGCGAAATCGAAGCCGTCCAAGGCATGGGCGGTTAGCGCCTTGTTGTTCAACGACACCCGCTCTTCTTCATGGGGATCGGGAGAAAGGGCGACGATCGAATCGCAGTTAAGCGGTCGCTCTTCAAGCACCTGCATGAGCACTTCGCCAACTGCACTGTTTGCACCGACGATGGCAAGCTTGCAACTCATCTGGAATACCACTTGGCTTGAGATCGGGAGGGAAAGGCGGGAGCCGGCGAGGCCGGCCCCGCTGATCGGGGAGGAATCGGGTCTAACCTTCGCGCAGAATTCGCAACATGCGGCGCAGCGGTTCGGCCGCACCCCAAAGCAGCTGATCGCCCACCGTGAAAGCTGACAGATACTGCGGTCCCATGTTCATCTTGCGCATGCGACCCACCGGCACGCTCATAGTGCCGCTGACGCTTGTCGGCGTAAGCTTCTTCAAGGACTCATCGCGATCATTGGGAATCACGGTCGCCCACTCGTTGCTGGACGCGATGATCGATTCGATATCGCTCAAAGGAACGTCGCGAGTGAGCTTGATGGTGAGCGCCTGGCTGTGACAGCGCATTGAACCCATCCGTACACAGATCCCGTCGATCGGAATTGGCTGGCTGCGACCGAGGATCTTGTTCGCCTCTACCTGCCCCTTCCATTCTTCCTTGCTCTGGCCATTGTCCAGCTGCTTATCGATATAAGGCAGTACGCTACCGGCCAGGGGTGCAACGGTGTTTTCCACCGGGAAGGAGGAGCTGCGCATGGTCTCGACCACCTGGCGGTCGATCTCGAGAATCGCGCTGCTCGGGTCAGCCAGCTTGTCCGCTACCGAGCCGTGAATCGCACCCATCTGCCCGATCAGTTCGCGCATCGCCTGGGCGCCGGCGCCGCTGGCGGCCTGGTAAGTCATCGCGGTCATCCACTCAACGAGGCCTTCGCGGAACAACCCACCCAGGCCCATCAGCATCAGGCTGACGGTGCAATTGCCGCCGATGTAATCTTTCACCCCGCGGGCAAGACCGTTCTTGATCACGTCCCGATTGACCGGATCCAGGACAATGATGGAATCCTCAGCCATGCGAAGAGTCGAGGCTGCATCGATCCAGTAGCCGTTCCACCCTTCCTTTCGCAGTTGCGGATGGATATCGCTGGTGTAGTCACCGCCCTGGCAGGAAATGATCACATCCATGGGCAACAGTTCGCGAACGTCCATCGCATCTTTCAGCGCCGGCGTTTCAACGCCGATATCGGGGCCGGTGCCACCAACATTGGAGGTAGTGAAAAAAACCGGCTCTATGCCGTCAAAATCCTTCTCGGCTACCATTCGATCCATCAGCACGGAACCAACCATTCCGCGCCATCCTACAAAACCTACTCTCATAAACAGTCTCCAGTCGCGAGTCTCTAGTCTCCAGTAAAAAACAGTCTCGAGCCTTCGAGATGTTGCCACTCAGCAGAGAATGACGGTTTCTCGAAGCCTGGAGACTGGGATCTGGCGACTTTGAACGTATGTATTTTACGCAAGTGCGGCGACGACTGCATCTCCCATCTCGGCGGTGGACACCTTGCGGCAGCCTTCGGAATAGATGTCAGCCGTGCGCATGCCGCTGTCCAGCACATCACCTACGGCCCGCTCGATGCGCTCCGCGGCCTCCGGGCAGGCCAGCGAATAGCGCAGCATCATCGCCGCAGAGAGGATCGTTGCCAGCGGATTCGCAATGCCCTGCCCGGCAATGTCTGGAGCCGAGCCGTGGCAGGGTTCATACAAGCCCAACCCACTGCCGTTCAACGAAGCCGAAGGCAACATGCCGATGGAGCCGGTCAGCATCGCAGCGGCATCTGACAGGATATCGCCGAACATGTTGCCGGTGACGATCACATCGAACTGCTTGGGCGCGCGCACCAGCTGCATGGCGGCATTGTCCACATACATGTGGGACAGCTCGACATCCGGGTAGTCGCTGGCCAGCTCGCTCATCACTTCGCGCCACAGGACGGTCACTTCCAGTACATTGGCCTTGTCCACGGAGCAGAGCTTTTTATTGCGCTTTTGCGCCATTTCAAATGCAACCCGACCGATTCGCTTTATTTCATGCTCGGCGTACCGATAGGTGTTGAAGCCTTCGCGCTCACCATTTTCCAGAGTATGAATCCCGCGCGGCTTGCCAAAGTAGATACCGCCGGTCAGCTCGCGGACGATCATGATGTCCAGTCCGGACACGATTTCCGGCTTCAGGGACGAAGCGGCCGCAAGTTGCGGGTAAAGCAATGCCGGGCGCAAATTGGCAAACAGCTCGAGGCCGGAGCGCAGCTGTAATAAGCCCTGCTCGGGGCGCAGTGAGCGTTCGATCTTGTCCCATTTGGGTCCGCCCACGGAGCCCATCAGAATCGCGTCCGATGAGCGAGCTTTCTCCAGGGTCTCGTCCGGCAGGGGCTTGCCAGCGACGTCGGTGGCGCAGCCGCCCAACAATGCTTCGCTGAAGGTGAGATCAAGTCCCATGAGTCGGTTGACCTTCTCCAGAACCTTGCGCGCTTCCGCGACGATTTCCGGGCCGATGCCGTCACCGGGCAATATCAATATCTGCTTCGACACAGTGCACTCCTGAGCCAGGGGAAAAGAGGGGCGCGATTATAGACTGAATCCGCCCTGCCCTGAACCACAGGTCAAGATGTGTACAACTGCCCCCATCTTTACCCGCAAATGTGACTTGGTCTGCCAAGGCCTGTGATCAGCGGCACTTTCTTTTCGGCGCCACCCGATAAGCTGGGGAAATCCCCAAAGCTTCAGGGGATGTGCTCACCTCCAAGGAGTACCCGCTGCGGGGCTCTCAACCAATGAGAAAAACGACTATGGAGTTCAGCGTCGTCGTCAAGGCCAGCGGCAAACCACCGGCTGGCGAAGCTTGGGAAGAATTAGAGCGCTTCTTGCGCTCAGCGCGCATTTCGCCTGCGGTTCTACATCGACTCACACCGGGCAAGACCCACATTCTGAAAAAGCGGCTCAGCTACGAGCAGGCCTTGAGAATTTGCGACCGATTGACGGACTTCGGCCTGCCCAGCGCAGTCAATCCCCCGACCAAGCCGGAAACGCCGAGAACGGTGACCGGACTAAAGCCGTCGAACACTGTCGCCCAAAAGCCTCCAGGCAGGTCTGATAAACGCCCGCAATCTGCCTCACTTCCAGTGCAGCAGGTAAGCCCCAAGAAGCCCTCTGATGAAATCAGGAACCTGTTCACCTTGCCTGCCAGCAAGGTGAAGATAACCTTGCCCAGCGCTCATCGTTGGCGGACCCGGCTGCTTGCGTTGCGAGGAATCGGTTTTGCAACCGTGATCCTGATCGGCGGCGCTGTGGCAGCGCTCGCCTGTGTCGCGGCCATCGGTGTTGCTGCCGGGTTGATCGCCAGCCTGTCTCCACTTGTTGCGACCTTGTTTGTTTGCTTGACGCTGGCGACTCTCGTGGGAACTCTGGCTATTCTGACACTTCCTTTATGGCGAAGCGTCTCCAAACCCGCGCTGAAAATCGAAGCCAGCGATCAGCCGCGACTTGTTCTTCTGTGTACAGCGGTATGCAGGCTGCTTGACGCACCCATACCCAGCGTCTTCGTTCTGGGATCGGAGCCGCGAGTGATCGCGACATATCGCTGCAAGCGCCGAAGCCTTTGGCGCCTGCGGGAGTCTCTGGAGGGGGAGCCGGTTCTCCACATCGGAACACCCCTGCTTGCCCGCCTCCAAGTTCGAGAGCTCGCAGCGCTGGTCGCCCGCGAGTGCGGACGGTTTGCGCAGCCGGAGTTACGCCGCCCCTATTTCATTCTTTCGCAACAGCGGCAGTGGTCGGCGAAGCACTTGACGTTCATTGGGTTACGAGACCGCTTTCCGATTCTCCAGGAGCGCGTTCCGCAAGGACGGCATGTAACGGCAGATCGAATGGTTGCCGTGGCTGACAAGCTCCAAAGTTTTACCTGTCGCACTCTCCGGCGCTATCACGATTATCTGGATGGCTTGCTGAACAGCAAGGACGCAGTCGCCAGGGCATACCAGGAGCTTATGATCGGCGAGAAATCCCCGGCACTGCAGGACAAACTTGCGAGGATCACTTCGGACCTCGAGTCCGCACTGGAAAAAGCACTGAGCTCGCGGGACCTTTATCTCGCGGAATCTTTGTCGCACCTGCTCGCACCCGCGGAATCAGGCCTGGTCGAAAAGCCCGCTGCCATTGGCATCGTTCGCTGCAGCAAGCCAGCGAACTCCCTGGTGGACGATTTCCCTGAAACCGATCGCGCGATCACGCGCCAGCTGTACCAGTCGCTCGGGATTTGCCTGGAATCAGTGCAGTTGGTCACCGGAGCTGAATTGCAGCAGCGAAAAGCAAATGCCGCCCTGCTGGACAAGGCCGCCCGGGAATATTTCGGTCCCTGGTTCGATCATCGCCAATTCTGGGTATTACCCCCGGAAAATTTCACCAGTCAGGCCGAGCAAAAAATTGTTCTAAGCCGGCTGAACCACTGCATCAGCCGTGTCCGCTTCCTGTCGCCGGATCGAAGAGAGCTCTTGCTGAACTTCAGCAAATTGCGCCAACAGGTGACGGAGCTCGATGCTGCCAAGATCATCATTGCGAGCGGGCATCGTTATGAGTTCCGCCATTGTCCCGGCCTTGCCGCCCGTGATCTGGAAACACAGAGCGCAACTCGCCACCTGCGCCTCAGCGAAATTCGCGAGGAATTGGGCCATCACAATGCGGTCATGGGTGAGCGCCTGGCATTGGGCCTCGCGCTCGACAGCCGCCATCGCACACTGACCGGCAAACTGCACCGGGCACTATGTTGCCTGGAAGCTCTCGGAGCAAAAGCGAGCCGACTGGAAACGGAACTGGATAAGATTGAGCTGCTAAACGCCTACACGCCGAGGCGACGCGAACAGCAATATCAAATCCAATTAGATGAATTGCAACAGAGCATTGAAGGACTTTACCGGCTGCTACGCCGAAAACTTCAGCGGTGTCCCTACGATTTTTATGACCGCCGCTTCGCAACAGTGGATGCCCTGCTCGACGCCCGCCTCCAGCAGAAAGCTCGTCGAGAGGGAGATCTCAACGCCGAAACGATGAGCCGCGTTCTGCTGATGACGGTAGCGGAAGCCCACGAGTATACGAGCAAGTTGGCAGCGTATTTCGCTGCGCAGATGGAAAAGGCGCATGGTGCCGAGACGGTGCGAAGGGCTTGATCGCTCGCTAGCGTCCGCCAGTCGTCACTCGGGTTCCACCCTCAACGTGATCGTATCGGCGTAGCTTCCAGGTGGCGCCGCGGCGAGGTCGGACTCCAATAATGATACTCGGAGTTTGTGCGAATCCTGACCGCCGCAGTCGCGCGTACTCATCCCGGAAAACCCCGTGGATGAACCTGCAAGAGTCACCCCCGGCCCCAAACTGAACCAGCTGCTTCCGTCGGTCACGTCGATCCGATAGGGAATAGATGATGTGCCCATGCTTAGGTGGAACTGACCGTTCTGATCATTACTACCTGAGGGGGTAATGGCAAAACCTCCCGCGCCATTACGAAAAACGCAGAAATCCTCGCTTTGCCATATCCCCCCGGACCCGGACCAGCGGCCAAGTGCCATGTCCTCTAGTCGGGTAATCTGAACCAAGTCCGGAATTTCTATCGAGAAACTCACTGGAACCAGGCACTCCGTCGTATTGCCGGCGTTATTCAAGCGGCACAGGTCAAGCTCAAAAGTCCCAGAATATATCCCTGCAATCGCGGCCGCGAGATCGGCCGCTGCGACGGTGGCCGAGATGGTATTCTGTGCATTAGCCTCGCTGCAGTTGGTTGCGCCGGGCGCGTAAGGCGACGATGGTGGAGCAGTAAACCCGGTGATGTGGTGATTGGATAACGTGAATGTGCCAACCGCCGGGTTGGTCCACTCGAGGGAGACCGGAAGGGTCGCGCCGCCGCTTTCGTGCGTCAAGTAGAAGCGCCCAGCGGAATCAGTAGGCCCAGTGGTATAAGCGGCCACATTGTAATGCTGAGGTTCTCCAGAGCAGAACCAGCAACGCGCTCGATAGGACAGTGCGCAGTAGACGTCCTGCCCGCGGATATCTCCGGACAGTCCCGCCCAGGCATTCACCCGGATAGAGTCCAAGCCGTAAATGGCTACGTCCGCCCGAACGGGCTGATACAGGAGCATGCAGAAGAAAAGCAGCAGAAATGAACGGAGCTCATTCGAATGCATGATGGGCTCTCGAAGGATGAGTGAGCTGGGCCGGCAGGAACAGGAGAGCAGCGACTCTGCTTCCGCTCAAACCGCTGCGGTGATCGCTACCGGACCCCAGAAGCAGCCGCAACTGACTCGCAACTGCTTCCGGTTCGTTTGAACACTACTGAGCGGCAACGGTGATATATACCGTGTCCTGATAGGTACCGGATGGCGCCGCGTCGATGCCTGCTTGCGCAACATCCAGATCGAGAGTGTGAGGAAAGGCACTGCCGCAAGTTGTGGATGTCGTATTGGCGTCTGCAACTGCCAATGGTGTGTTATAGGCGAAGGTGCCGAGCGAACCACCTGAGTTACTCAGAGCTACCGAATACGGAATATTGTTCCCTACACCATTTTCCATTGCGAAACTGCCATTGAGGGTCGTCACCGTGACATCTACGTTCGACGTCTCCTTGCTATAGATGCAAACCCCCGTACTTGCGCCCGTTCCGCCAGAGGTGGTGAAGGGTATGTTGATACTATGACTCGCCAGGCTCACCTGCACGAGCTTCGGCACTTCAAGAGTGATCGTCGTGTCCGCTTGGGAGGAAGCTCCCAAATTGCCATCAGCAGCAAATACTACAGCCGGGCTGAAAACGACAGCTATCGATAACACCAGATGTCGGAATTTCATTACATGCTCCTGTTTTGAGAGTTACCTATGCCGAGCGCCACTTGATAGCCGTTCGGGATGAACGAGCGAGGCGATTTGTGATGATCAGTTTCTGTGCGAAACCTCACAAAAACAACCACTTGGCGCCGTCATGCTGACGGGCGGCGGTTTTATGGCGCTGGACAGATCTGTAGCGATGTTTTTTTGACGCTTCGGGATCAGCTATAAGAGAGTTGCCGTGAAATGCTAATTTCGTATAGATATGTAATTAGCGCAATCGAGCATTTTTCGTCATATTATGTCTCGCGCTGGACACGAGAGGCAGGCCAGAATCGACATAGGCTTGCGGCGGGACCGGCTCTCAGTCGAGAACCAGAGAACAACAAAAGGGAAACAATAATGAGCGAACAAAACATCTACCAGACCCCCCAATCCGCAGTAATGAATGATATCGCCAGCGCGGGTCAATTGGCTTCGCGATGGGCGCGGCTCGGAGCAGCTTTGATCGACGGCTTTTTAGTGGCAATCATAGCTTTGCCAATCATCATGGCGCTGGGGCTATTTGAAACCGCCATGGCCGCCGCTCAAACAGGTGAAGGTATGAGCATGCAGTACACCATCATCTCCGGCGTACTGAGTATGGCCGCCTTTTTGTTTCTCAATGGCTATTTGCTTGCCAAAAGCGGGCAGACAGTGGGCAAAAAACTGGTAAGCATTCGCATTGCAGACATGGACGGGGACAAAGTTCCCTTCAGCAAACTGGTCGGCCTTCGCTACATCCCATACTGGGGTTTTAGCTACATTCCGATTGTCGGGGGCCTCTTGGGGCTTATCAATGTGCTTTTTATCTTCCGCTCAGACAAGCGCTGTATTCACGATCTGATCGCGGGCACACAGGTGATAAACTGCCGCTAGCCAGGCAGCTCCCCGGGCGCCTAATCGGGCGCTTTCCAAACTTGGCGAATCTGTTCGCTGGTGAATCCGCGGTATTGCAGGAAGCGCATTTGCTTGGCCTTCTCCGCGGCTCCTTCGGCGATAGCGCGGTACTTGCGCAGACAAGCAGTTTTCGCCAATTCCGCCCAATCTTGATCATCTGAATCGAGATAGCGACTGACGATCGACTCGTCCACGCCGCGCATTTTCAGCTCGGTGGCAATTCGAATCGGTCCCTGCCCTTTTCCTTTCCGAACGGAGACGAAAGACTCGGCGAAGCGATCGTCGCTTTGCAGGGCTTCGTCGGCAAGGTTCTGAATCACCGTCTCGATAAGCTCCGCGGCGGAGAAACGGCGAGACAGCTTCTGCTTCAATTCGAGACGGGAATGTTCACGTCGAGCCAGTAGGTTCATGGCCGCGAAACGCACCGCGCCAGGAGTGACTTCGGCCGGCTCGCCGCCAGTACTTTGTTGCTCGTCTTCACTGAAGCTGGGGTGGGACTGGATAGAGGCGTGCTTGGTCATCGAGTGCTTTCGTTATTGTTTTTGGTCGTTTTCGGGTAGGGATTTGGTTCAGGTCTAGGGTCTTCAAACTTGAATTGGACATGAGAAAGTTCAAGCCGGCTGTGAGATCGTCAACAACCGGCTTGATATGAGGGGACTTACTTTGCTTCCAGCTCCACGACCTTGTCACCCGCATCGTCGCCGGGAGCTACGTCGCCGAGCAATTCCGCGCGAACTTGCTTCTCCAGGGTCTTGGCGATCTGTTCGTTTTTCTGCAGGAACTTGATAGCGTTGTTCTTGCCCTGCCCGATCTTGTCGCCGTTGTAGCTGTACCAGGCACCGGATTTTTCGACCAGGCCCAGTTTCACCCCATAATCAATAACTTCACCCAGGCGATTGATACCGCCGCCGTAAAGGATCTGGAATTCAGTCTGTTTGAAGGGCGGCGCTACCTTGTTCTTGACCACCTTCACCCGGGTTTCGTTGCCGATGACTTCATCACCGTCTTTCACCGAACCGATGCGGCGAATGTCCAGACGAATGGAGGAATAGAACTTAAGAGCGTTACCGCCGGTGGTGGTTTCGGGGTTGCCGAACATCACGCCGATCTTCATTCGAATCTGGTTGATGAAGATCACCAGACAGTTGGCGTGCTTGATATTACCGGTAATCTTTCGCAGTGCCTGAGACATCAGACGGGCCTGCAGGCCCACGTGGTGATCGCCCATCTCCCCTTCGATTTCCGCCTTCGGAGTCAGTGCCGCTACCGAGTCCACCACCAGTACATCTACTGCATTTGAGCGAACCAGCATGTCGGTGACCTCGAGAGCCTGTTCACCGGTGTCCGGCTGGGAGACGATCAGGTCATCCACATTCACACCGAGCTTTTCCGCATAGATGGGGTCGAGGGCGTGTTCGGCATCCACGAAGGCGCAGGTGCCGCCCTGCTTCTGGGCTTCGGCAATGACCTGCAGGGTCAGTGTGGTTTTACCGGAGGATTCCGGCCCGTAGATTTCCACGATTCGGCCGCGCGGCAGGCCACCCACGCCGAGAGCGACGTCCAGCCCCAGTGAGCCGGTGGAGATGGAGGGGACCTTGACCTTTTCCCTGTCGCCCATGCGCATCACGGTGCCTTTGCCGAACTGACGTTCGATCTGGCTCAGGGCTGCTTGCAGGGCTTTTTCCTTATTCTGATCCATTGGACACCTCTTGTTCGGTCGCTAGTCTGTTCAGTCGCTAGTCTCTGGTCTCTATCTCAAGTCGCCAGAGCGCTTAATTAATTCGGTTGGCAATAACTGCTGTGCTTCGGGTTGGCACAATACAGGATTTTTACTGTATATACAAACACCGCTAGTTGTCTGTACAAGGGTTTGAACCAGTGCACCTAGCCGACCAGCGCCAGCAATCCCTGAAGGGCGCTAATTATAGCCTGTTCTCGCACCGCCTCGCGGTTGCCTTTGTACACATGGCGAGCAGTTACCGGTTGCCCGCCCTTCTCCTGCCAGGCGAACCATACAGTTCCCACCGGTTTGTTGGCGGTGCCACCGTCCGGGCCGGCGATGCCGCTGATGGCCACCGCCACCTCAGCCCCGCTCTCGCGCAGCGCGCCGGTGACCATTTCCTGAACGGTGGCCTCACTAACCGCGCCCTCGCTCTTGAGCGTGGTCTCCCGCACCCCCAGCTGAACCGTTTTGGCCTTATTGCTGTAGGTGACGAAGCCGTACTCAAACCAGTCGGAGCTGCCCGGAACGCTGGTGAAGGCGAAAGACAGACCGCCGCCGGTGCAGGATTCCGCGGCGGAGGCCTTCCAGCCGCGCTGCCGCAAGGCACTGCCGAGCTGGGCGGCCAGAAGATAAAGGGGTGAATTAAGCGAGAGATCCATGGCGACTTACGGTAGGTCAAGGCAACGGGAAGTGCAAGCAAGGAGCGACGATTATGCCAGCCGGTCCTGATAGTGGCTCAGCTAAACGGCAAGAAATTCGAGGGAATGGAAAGGCTCAGCCCGTGTGACTATACCGGGTGACTATCGGAGAATCGCTCCCGGATCGCCAAAACTGCCGGGAGCTGCTCGATCAGCGCGTCCACGAGGGCCGGATCGAAGTGGGTGCCGCTTCGGGCACGGATCAGCTCAAGTGAGGCCTCGACCGTCCAGGCTGGCTTGTAGGGACGCTCGGAGGTCAGTGCGTCGAAGACGTCCGCCAGCGCAGCGATTCTGGCGGCTTCGGGAATCTCTTCACCCGCCAACCCGTAGGGATAGCCCGTGCCGTCCCACTTCTCATGGTGGCTGAGGGCAATATCCCGGGCCATGCGCAAGAGCTCGGAGTCGTCGCCGTCCAGCAGCCGGGCGCCGATCACGTATGGGTCTTCATCACCTCCCATTGCTCCGCATCCAATTGGCCCGGCTTCAGCAGGATGGCATCCGGTATGCCGATCTTGCCGATATCGTGCATGGGGCTTGCGTTGAGGATGAGATCGCAGCGAGACTCGCTCCAACCGATGGCCCTGGCCAGCAGCGCGCTGAGATGGCTCATGCGCAAGATGTGATTGCCCGTTTCCTCATCGCGGAATTCGGCTGCGCGACCGAGCCGCTGGACCACCTGGAGGCGGGTGGAGTGCAGCTCTCGGGTTCGCTCCTGGACAGCCTCTTCCAATAGCGCTTTCTGATCATGCAGCAGCCGGTGCGAGCGGTGCGCCTCGAGCAGATTGCGCACTCTGATCAGTAGCTCATTGCGGTCGAAGGGTTTGGTGATGAAATCTCGCGCACCGAGGGAAAGCGCCTTCAGCAGGTGTTCGCGGTTGTGCTGCGCAGTGAGAACCACGATGGGCGGCAGGAGCGGATCACCGAGTCCGTGCAGCTGCTCGATGATCTGGTAGCCATCCACGTGAGGCATATTGATGTCCAGCAGCACAAGGTCGGGCTGAACGCCACGATACCGGGCAATGACCTCACGAGAATCCTGGATCAGCGACAGGTTCCCATAGCCTTGGGCGCTGAGCATCTTCTCGAGCAGCTTCAGATTGGCCGCTTCGTCATCGACAATAAGTATGTGTTCGGACCTTTCGCCTTTTCGTGTCATTTGCCGTTTTCGTTTGCGATTTGCCTAAGAATCGAATCGACTCGTTGCCCGGGGATTCTACCCATCGGCGACGAGCACCCGAATGCTACTTTTCCCTATCCAGGACGCTGGAAATGGCGCTGGTGAATCTATCCACGTCCAAGGGCTTGGTCAGATAATCCACGAACCCGGCCTTTTTTCCGCGCTCCAGATCGCGCGGCATCGCATTGGCGGTAATCGCTACCACCGGAACTTCGCACAGGTCCGGGTTGGCTCTCAGCACATTCATGACTTGATAGCCGTTCAGCCCTGGAAGGTTAATGTCGAGCAGAATCAGGTCCGGCTTCTTGGCCGCGGCCAGCTCAATTCCCAGGCCAGAGGTGTGGGCGGTAATCAATTCGATATCGTCGCGGCGACCGAGAATTTTGTTTACCAGGCGAAGGTTGGCCGGATTGTCTTCGATGTAAAGAATGAGGTTCTTTCGCATAGAACGTCGCACGGTTGCGAGCGGCGTCGAAGCGGACAGTTCACAATCGTCTTCGATCGAAAGCGACTCCGCCGGCAGTTCGATCCAGAAAGTACTGCCCTCGCCAAGTGTACTCTCCACCTCGATGGTGCCGCCCATCATCTCCGCCAGCCGGCGGCTAAGCGTCAGACCAATGCCGCTACCTTCGATGTCACCGCCTTCTGCATCGAGACGATTGAAGGGCTCGAACAGCGCTTCGATTTTGTCCGCTGCAATACCGAAACCGTCATCACTCACACCAATACGCAGGCGACCGCCATTCGGATCAGCGAGGAGCAGGCGAACACTGCCACCTTCGCGGTTATATTTGATGGCGTTGGAGAGGAGATTCAGCAGGATCTGCCGGAAGCGGGTGCGGTCTGCACGCACTAGCAAGCCGGAAAATTCACCGGGGACAATACGCACCTGCCTTTTATCGGCCACCACGCTGAGCAAACTCACGCATTCCTCGACGATCGGCCGCACCTCCACCGGCTCGAGCGACAGCTCTATCCGTCCGGACTCCACCTTGGCCAGATCGAGCACCTCATTGATCAGCTTGAGCAAGTGATTGCTGGCCTTGAGGATTTCTCCGACGTTTTCGCACTGGTCCTCGCTGAGTTCGTCATCGGCCTCGAGCAGCTGACTGAAACCGATGATCGCATTCATGGGCGTGCGCAGTTCATGGCTCATGCTGGAAAGAAATTCCGACTTCGCCTGGTTCGCTCGCTCCGCCTCATCGCGGGCGGCCACCATCGATTGCTGCGCTTCAACACGGGAGGTCACGTCCTGAATGACGCCGCTCAGCTTCTCCATTCTTCCTTCGGAGTCGTATTCCGGCTGACCCAGTTCGTGGACGTATCGTATCCTGCCATCGGGCAGGATGATCCGGTGAACCACATCGTGCGAGCCGGTGCGCAACGCGCCCTCTTCACTCTTGCGCACCAGTTCGTGGTCGTCCGGATGCACCGCCTGACGAAAGGCTTCCACGCTCGGGGTAATCGAACCGGGCTCATAGCCGAAGATTCGGAATACCTCACCCGACCAGATGAGCTCACCGGTGATCAGGTTTGCCTGCCAGCTACCGATGTGCGCAATGGATTGGGCTTGCCGCAACTGCCGTTCGCTTTCGGCGAGAGCCAGTTCGGCGCGCTTGCGGTCGTCGATGTCCTGCACTACGCCGAGCATTTGCAAAGGCTGTCCGAACTCGTCGCGGATCACTGCCCCGCGCTCCAGCAGCCAGCGAACCGTCCCGTTTTGCCACACCACCCGGTGCTCGATGTCGTAGGGCTGGTCGCGCTCGATGCAGGCCTCCACGGCATCGATTACCGCTTGGCGATCGTCTGGATGCACTGCGACGAGGAAGTTCTCGTAGGAGGTTTCCACTTCGCCTTCGATATAGCCGAACAGGGGCGCGATGCGTTCCGACCAGTAAAGCTGGCCATCCTGAATGTTCCATTCCCAGGTACCGATGTTGGCGAACATCTGTCCGCGCCGAAGTCGCTCGCGGTGGTGCTGAGTGGCCTCCTCGGCTCGCTGTCGCTCCTGTTCCGCCGCAATTCGCGATGCAAAAGCTTGCAGCAACGCCAGCATCGACCGGCGCCTGGCCAGAGGCTTATCATCCACAACGCCCATTTGCCCGGTCAAATTTCCGCGCGAATCGTAGAACGGCACTGCGATGAAGCCCTGCATGCCGTTATCCGCCAGCCAGCTATTTCCGGGGAAGCGCTCGGCCACTCCCTGATCGATGATGACGATCTCTCCGCTCAGAACGCCTTCGCAGGGACTGCCCTTGGCTGAATAACCGTAGTTCGGATGAAGCTGGTTGTTGTCCCACAATGCCAAGGTCCAGAAGTTTTCAGGGCTGCCCGGCGCAGCCACTGCGATGAAGCCAGCGCGACATCCCGTCGCACGGGCCAGCCCCGCCGCTGCGTGCTCGTAGAACGATTGCCCGCCTATCGGCTTGGTGCTTTCGACGAGAACCTGCAGCGCGGCTTCGCGCTGTTTTGCTTCAGTGATATCGGTGCGAATCGACACATATTGGTAGGGCTCGCCACTGGCGTCCAGGAAAGGCGTGATGGTCGAGGCGACCCAGTACAAGGTGCCATCCTTGCGACGATTGCAGATTTCGCCCTGCCACGTGACGCCGCGACTGATGGTGTCCCACAACTCGCGATAAAATTCAGGGCGGTGAATACCGGACTTGAGAATACGGTGGTTCCTGCCTATCAGCTCATTCCGGGTATAGCCACTGGTCATGCAGAACAGATCGTTAGCCTGGATGATGTTGCCGCGATTATCGGCGACACTGACGATGGCATGATGGTCCAGAGCACGGTGCTCGTGCTCTCGCTCCCGCAGCGTTCTTTCAAGTCGTTGTCGATCCAGCTTGCTCCGCCGCGCGCGGCGAACTCGCGCGGCGACGGCTGTGACGAAACGGTCTGGTTCGCCGGGGCGATCCAGAAAGCCGTCTCCGCCGAGATCAATCGCCCGTTGCTGTGCGCTCTCGCTGAGACCGCCAGTGAAAAAAAGAATGGGCACGTCCAATTGGCTGTCGCGCTCTCGCAACACCGCAGCGAGCTCAGGACCGCTGACGCAGGGCATCTGCAGGTCGAGCAGAATGATGTCGGGTTCGAAGTCATCGATGGCGTCCAGGACCTGCATCGGTTGGCTCAGCGCGCGAACGCTCATGCCCGCACCGCGCAAGACAGTCGCCTGGGCTTCCAGGGAACGGGGGTCACAATCCAATAACAAAACGCGGTAGGGCTGATCCGGGCTCAGGTCTGTCAGCGACTCAATGACTTCGAGAAAATAGTCGTCTGCAAAAGGACGACACACGTAGCGTTTGGCCCCGGCACGCATCGCTGCCAGGCGCAGCTCCAGGTCGTCACGGTCAGTGATCAGGACCACCGGCACGTCGCCCGCTTGCAGATCGCGCAGCATCTCGACCTGCTCAGGGGCCGTGGTGATGTCGAACAGAATCAGCGCCGGCTTGTCTGCCGTTGTAGGACTGGCAAGCAACTCGGATGCATCCGCGAAGAATACGACGCGGAAACCCCGGCTTCGCATCGTCGCCGCGAGATCGACCG
Organism: Proteobacteria bacterium 005FR1; assembly: GCA_026192395.1. GTDB lineage: Bacteria > Pseudomonadota > Gammaproteobacteria > Pseudomonadales > Cellvibrionaceae > WACF01. The sequence continues at coordinate 100,579 of WACF01000001.1, read as the reverse complement.
TTTGCTGATTGTCGCCGCCTTGGTGATTGGTTACGAAGTGGACCAGCGGTACGGCTTTTTCCGTTTGCCCCATTGCAATTGCTCTTTTTTCGTTACCGGCACAGGCGATTATTTGATTATTGGGTGCCAGGTACCAACAGCCTGCACTCAAGATTAATCAAAGCCTTGATCTTTGTCAGGTAAAATCGCGAACCTGAACTGATTTGCGGGAAGAAAGCTCCGCTGTTTTGCCGGAGCTTGGCAAAACACTCATTCGATTTGGAATTGATAAAAATCAATGACAGCGACCAGCCAGCACCAGGGATCGACACAGGGGAAAACCGGCACCCGTGCCCGCTTCAGCTGGGCCATGTATGACTGGGCAAACAGTAGTTTTTCGGCACTGATCGCCACCTTCGTCTTTCCTGTTTACTTCACCCGGCAAGTGGCCGAAAACGAAACCGTCGGGACAAGCCAGTGGGGTCTCACCATTGGCCTGGCCGGACTTGTCATCGCGATCGCTGGTCCTGTATTCGGCGCGATGGCGGACCAGTACGGGCGCCGCAAGCCGTGGCTCGCCTTTTTCACTCTGCTGAGCATCCTGACCACTGCCGGTCTCTGGTGGGTGCAACCGCAGCACGACTGGCTGTTGGCTGCCATGCTGCTGGCGGGGATCGCGACCGTCGGCGCCGAATCGGCGCAAGTCTTCTACAACGCCATGCTGCCAGGACTGACGTCACCCCAATACCTCGGTCGCTGGTCCGGCTGGGCCTGGGGCCTGGGTTATGCCGGCGGCCTTGGTTGTCTGATCGTGGCACTGGTGGTCTTTGTCGGCGAAAACGCGCTCTGGCCCCTGCCCCGTGAAGATGCCGGCCATGTTCGGGCAACCTTCCTGTTGGTTGCCGCCTGGTACGCGGTGTTTGCGCTTCCTCTATTTCTGTTTACACCCGATGAAGGAACACCGGGAAAATCGCTGAATCGATCGATGCTGGACGGCTTGCGCCAGCTTCGCGATACCGCCAGCCAACTGCGCGAATATGGGCTGATCCTGCGCTTTCTGATCGCGCGAATGTTCTTCATCGATGGGCTCGTCACCCTGTTCGCCTTCGGCGGGGTTTACGCAGCCGGCTCCTTCGGTTTTGCCGAAAGCGACGTGCTGATGTTCGGTATCGCGCTGAACGTGAGCGCAGGGCTCGGCGCCGCAGCGTTTGCCTGGGTGGACGACCGCCTGGGCAGCAAGGAGACGGTGTTGATTGCCCTGGCGGGCCTGATCGCGCTGGGCACGTCACTGCTGATCATCGAGTCCCGCACGCTGTTCTGGGTGCTCGGCACGCTGCTGGGCATTTTCGTGGGCCCGGTGCAGGCAGGCAGTCGCTCTTACATGGCGCGCGTTGCTCCCGAACACCTGCGCACGCAGATGTTTGGGCTCTTTGCCTTGGCTGGAAAAGCAACGGCGTTTCTCGGACCTTTGCTGGTGGGATGGGTGACAGGAATTTTCGATAGTCAGCGGGCGGGGATGACTGTGATCGTGATTCTGCTCGGACTGGGTTTTTTTCTGATGTTGACCGTTCCGGCCGCAAAACAACACCCCCCCACCTCCCCCTGATCTTTTCTTTGCCGGTGGCGTATGACGTAAACTATGCCACACTTCAGAGCCACGCATCTCCAATCGCCTAAAGACCAAGAATGACTGCCACTGCGGAACAGAATCACAGTACCCACACCCCCATGATGCATGGGTGTTAAGGCTCTGTTCACAAAGACTTTTTCAGCCTGCCCGTCAGCTTAGCTACACAGCTTGCTACACTTGATGATGAAGTGCGGTGAAAGTAGCTGAAAATTGACTTCAGACTGGCAGGAGCTGTGTGGGCTTCATATCCCGTGCGTTGTATCGCTGGTGACGACCAGATCCCGCACTTTGCTTCGGCCGTGCCTCCCGTCGCCCCTTGCCGCGTGCCGATCATCGACAGAGATCAGGCGGTCACAACCGGCAAAGAACGGGTACGTCCATTTCCATCGATAGCGACGTAGACGAATTCACCTTCGGTCACTTTTAATACTTCCTTGGATGTGCGCGGACGAACCCACACCTCCACCAAGATCTGAATGGACGAACGACCGGTCTCGAGCATCTGTGCGTAGCAGCTTACTGTGGTACCGACCGGAATGGGCCGAAGGAATGCCATGGCACTCACGGCGACGGTTGTGACGCGACCCTGCGCATAGTCGTGCGCGCATATGGCTCCGGCCAAATCCATTTGTGACATCAACCATCCACCGGAAATATTACTGTTGGGACCGGTGTCCGCTGGCATGGCAAGCGTTTGCAATGTGAGAGTGCCCACAGGGCTTGGATCTTCATCTATATCGGACATCGTTGCCTGTCCCCTTGACCAAACGACGAGTCGGCGTCATCGGGCCGGGTCCGGCCTGCCCACGCCAAACCCAGAAACCGCCTGAATATCCTTGCGCTTGGCTAGCCAAGGCGTTAGTGCCAGGGCCAACGCGAGCATGGCCAACATCAAATAGCCTACGTTGGTGATCGCCCCACCCAGGGAGGCGACGTTGATACTCTGCAGCACCGTGTCGATTTCACTGCCGGTAGCCTGCATTGCTGCGGCCAATTCGGCGCTCATGTCAGCGGACTTGTCGCCCGCCACGGCGAGCAGCTCCGAGGAAAGACTCTCATTAAGCCCCAGTCTGGTTGCAGTTTCTTCCACAACCCTTCGGGTATGCAATGCGGAAGACAGTCCAAAAATGGCCAATGCAAAAGAGGAGCCGGTCGGCAGCCCTAGATCACGCAACATGCTGAGAAGACCGGCGCCGGATCCCGACTTGTTGCGCGGTACCGCCCCTAAAGCGAGCTTCATCAGCGCCGTGCTGTTGGCCGCCAACATGACTCCGATGAAACCCGCCATGATCAGCACAGCAGTCAAGGGCACCTCGGTATCCATGCTCACGAAATAGAGCATCGCCCCGAAGCTGCCCATCAGGGACAGGATCGAAATGAGTTTCGGTTCGAAGCGGTCGATTAGCTTGCCGGCGATCGGGGACGCCAGCATCGTGCACCCAAAGAGAGCCAAGGTGACCATCCCGAACTGGGATGCGGAGCCGCCGGGACGGTTATTTATGAAGAACGCCAGTGAATAGACGATGCCGCTGTTCATCAACATTTGAATCCAGTAGATCGCGACTGGCACGGCGAAGCGGCGGTCCTTCAGCAGGACGACATCGAGAATTGGTGCGGCCTGCCGGCCGCTGTGATACCAAAGCAGAATCAGACTGACGAGCCCCAAGGCAACAACCGTCCATGTGACCCAGGACTCGCGACCAAAATTGGCAGCCCAAGTCGGCAAAGACAACAGCGCAGCAACTGTCAGGAACAGCAGCAGCGCGCCAAAAATATCGAACTTCCCGGCTGCTGGTTCTCCTTTGCTCTCTGGCACCCAGATCATCAAGGGTATCAAGCCAAGCAAGGCCAGAACACCACTGACGATGTACACGCTTGGCCAACCGAAGGCATCGATCAGCAACCCTCCTAGAAGCCCTCCTGTCGCAGCACCCAGCGTCATGATGAACATCATCACTCCCAACGCCATGCCACGACGCTCCTCGACAAACAGGTGGTTCACGTAACTGAACACCGCAGGGAAAATACATGCAACACCCAGCCCTTGGAGAAAGCGAGCCAAGAGAAAAAACCAGAAACTGGGCGCCCAAGCGGCCATAAATTCGGAAACGCCGAATACGATCAGGCCGATGATGACCATGCGGCGACGACCGTACTGGTCTCCCAAGCGCCCCATCATGGGTGCGAACACGGCGACTGCGATGAAATAAGAAATCAGAATAAGCGCTGCCAGATTGACCGGAATACCAAAATGCGCGGTCACGCTGGGCAGAACTGGAGCCTGGAACGCCGCCGCTTCGATGGTCACGAACGTGGCGAACAGCAGAGCGATGAAACTCACCCACGGGCTATCTTGTTTGATCATTGATGCCTCTTTACTTACTCTTGTTGCAGCGCTACTTCGTTCAGTCCTTGAGCTGAGGAGCCCAACACACCCCGTTGATGTGAGCACCACCATCGACAAAAAACGTGTTACCCGTGAGATAGCGACACGCGTCGCTGGCCAGAAACACCGCGACTGGGGCGATGTCTAGCAGCGGATCCCCTACGCGTCCCATGGGATTGGCTCTCGCGATCGCCGCAGCGTTCTCGGGATTGTCTGCGGCAAACCGCTGATAAGCTTCGCTGGCCGCACCGGGACATATGATGTTGCAGCAGACCTGGTCGGCAGCCCATTCTCGAGCAGCCGTACGCGTCAGACTGCGCAGTGCTTCCTTAGCGGCATTGTAGTCAGCACTGTACATGTGCGCGTTCACTCCATTCAGGGAGCACATGTTGATAACGCGGCCTCCGCCTCGGCGGCGGAAGGCGGGTAGAGCAGCTTGCATGGCCCAAAAAGCGGCCATCACCGCCATGTCGAATGCTCCGCGCAACTGTTCGTCCGATTGTAGCTCGAGACGTGAAAGCCCTCTGCCCTTCCAGGCATTATTGACCAGGATGCCCAGATGTCCGAAGACCTCGAGAGCCCTGTCTACCATTCCCTGCACCTGGACCTTGTTTGTGACATCGATTTGCATGCAGTGCAGACGCCCCTTCGCCAGCAGGTCAAGTTCGCCTGCGGACTGCGCAACCGCTTCGGCACTGATATCGGCCATGAGCACCCTGGCACCTGCTAGCAAATAGGCCTCGACAATCCCGCGTCCTATTCCCTGAGCGCCACCTGTCACGATGGCCACTCGATCATCCAAGCTGTTCATTCAACACTCCCGCCTCGGTAAATTCCGGAGCTACACACGCGCTCGAAGCACGGCCGATGGTAGTCGCCCCGACGCCAAGACCGATTGATGCGTACCAGTAATTGTACTTGCCCGGCAGAGATTCCATGTCGGACGGAGCCGAATCTAGCCGGTTCCGACTCGGGCGGCGTCGTCCAGATGGACGATCAGTGATGAGGGCTAGAATCAATGACAAGCGGCACTTTCAGCCCTACGCCACCGCAGCAGGTGGAGTCGCCACTGGGTTATGTCCGGTCACTCACGCGGCCAGATCGGACACCACTTCCAGAGAAAGCGCTGGCGCGGCCACACCCGGCCGAGCCCACACTTGTGGCCATCAACAAAGTTAAAGCTCTCAAGAGCGCTTTCAGCTTTCAGCCCTAGGGAGTTCTTGACGAGTAGCCCAGCAGATCGCAAAGGTGTTCTACCAGAACGGCTGAAACGCCGCCCACACGCAGCGGAACGTCTTCTGGCACAAAATCGCGCATCTGGGTCACTTGAAGCCCCGCGAAACCACAGGGGTTTATACGCGAAAAAGGCTGGGTGTCCATATCCACATTTAAGCTAACCCCATGAATAGTACAGCCTTTACGGATGCGAAGGCCGAGAGAGGCGATTTTTCCATCATTCGTATAAACACCTGGCGCCCCGGTCTTGCGTTCAGCCCGAATACCGTAGTCCGCCAAGGTTTTGATCAGAACTTCTTCAAGGGTATTCACCAGCTGGCGAACCTTGATACCCAGCCTCCGCAGGTCGAGCAATGGATAAGCAACCAGCTGACCAGGTCCGTGATAGGTCACCTGTCCGCCCCGATCAGAATGGACGACCGGAATATCACCTGTATTCAGCAGATGCTCGACACGTCCAGCCTGCCCCAAGGTAAAAACGGGAGGGTGCTCCACCAGCCATATTTCGTCCGGAGTATCAGGGCCTCTAAGATCGGCGAATCTACTCATCCGCTCCCAGACTGCCAAATAGTCCTCGAGACCGAGTGAAACCACGTTTAGCTGCTTTAGCCCCGACATATCAGAAGGTCACCCCTTTAATCAGCGGAGTTGTATCGACTTCAATCGCCAAAGGCGCGAATCAAAGTATTCAGTGTTTCTTTCGCATCGCCGAAGACCATGCGCGTGTTCTCCTTGAAGAACAGCGGGTTGTCCACGCCGGCGAAGCCGGAAGCCATGGAGCGCTTCAGAACGAACACCGTGCGCGCCTGGTCCACATTGATGACCGGCATGCCATAGATCGGGCTGCCTTCCATTTCGCGGGCGGCGGGGTTCACCACGTCGTTTGCGCCGATCACGATAGCCACGTCGTAGGTTTCCATGCGCGGGTTCACCTGATCCATTTCCAGCAGCAGATCGTAGGACACGTCGGCTTCTGCGAGCAGTACGTTCATATGCCCGGGCATCCTGCCAGCGACGGCGTGGATACCGTAGTTTACTTCCGCACCATTGGCTTCCAGAAGTTCCTGCAACTCTTTCACCGCATGCTGAGCCTGCGCAACCGCCATACCGTAGCCCGGTACAACCAGTACGCTGGTGGCAGCTTCCAGTACATAGTAGGCATCATCAGCAGACAGCGGCTTGACCTCGCCCTCGATCTTCTGCGCGGACTTGGACACCTTGCCGAAGCCAGAGAAGAGGACATTGGAAAGCGAGCGGTTCATCGCCTTACACATGATCTGGGTGAGGATGATACCGCTGGCGCCTACCAGTGAACCGGCGACGATCAGAATGTTGTTCTCGATCGCGAAACCGGCCGCCGCAGCCGCAATACCGGAATAGCTGTTCAACAGCGAGATAACGACCGGCATGTCCGCACCGCCGATGGGCAGCACCGCCAGAATGCCGAGCAGAGCGGCCAGACCGACGACAATGTACAGCCATACCGGATTGGTCGGCTCCATCGCGAACAGCACGCCGGAAACCAGAATGGCAATCAGCAGCGCAGCGTTCACGAATCGCTGGCCCACAAACTGCACCGGGCGGCCGGTAACTTTTTCACTCAGCTTGCCGTAGGCGAGAAGCGAGCCGGTGAAAGTGGTACCGCCGATCAGGATCGACAGGAAGATGGTGACCAGTACGAAGGCACTGAGACCGCTTTCCACCGCGGCCCAGCCCAGCAACAGGCTGGCGAGACCGCCGAAGCCGTTGAACAGTGCCACCATTTCCGGCATCGCGGTCATGGCCACCATGCGGGCGGCCAGCGCACCGATGATACCGCCGACCACAAAACCGATCGCGATCCAGGTGTAGTCGACGATGCCGTTGGCAACCAGCGTGACTACCACCGCGACCAGCATGCCCAGTGACGACAGCATGTTACCCTTGCGGGCGGTTCCCGGGTGCCCCAGGAGCTTCAAGCCAAAGATAAAAAGAACAGTGGCTACGATGTAGGAGGAGTTAACGAAAATTTCCATTACTTACGACCACCTTCTTTCTTCTTGAACATTGCCAGCATGCGATTCGTCACCATGTAACCGCCCACCACGTTGATGGTGGCGAAGGCAACGGCTGCTGCGCCCAGGTATTTGGAGAGAGTGGGTTCCTCCCTAATACCGGCGGCGACGATGGCGCCCACCAGGGTGATGCCGGAAATTGCGTTGGCGCCTGACATCAGCGGCGTGTGCAGCGTGGCCGGTACTTTACGAATCAGTTCGAAACCCACAAAGATGGCCAGAATAAGGACGAAGACCTGATAAACGATTTCCATTACTGGGCTCCTTGTGCGTAGTGCTTGCTGATCACTTCGTTAACGATCTTGCCGTCATGCGTGATGATCGCACCTCGCAGAATGTCGTCTTCGAAGTTGAGTTTGAACAACTTGCCTTCCTCATCCCAATAATCGGAGATCAGGTTGAACAGGTTGCTGGCGTACATTTCGGTGGCGTCGGTGGCGACTTCGCTCGGCCAGTTGCCGCTGCCGATCACGGTCACACCGTTGATCTCCACATCCTCGCCGGGCACAGAACCTTCGACGTTGCCGCCGGTTTCCGCCGCCATGTCCACGATCACGCTGCCGGGCTTCATGCCGGCGATCATGTCCTTGGTCACCAGTACCGGCGGCTTGCGGCCGAATACCTGGGCGGTGGTGATGACGATGTCGGACTCGGCGATCTCGTCTTTTTGTCCCTGCTTCTGCTTTTCGATCTGCTCAGGCGTGAGCTGGGTGGCATAGCCGTCTTTGGTCTGACCGGTTTCGCCGAGATCGATGCGCAGGAATTTGCCGCCCAGTGATTCCACCTGTTCGGCTACTACCGAGCGGGTGTCGAAGGCGGTTACCTTGGCGCCGAGGCGCTTGGCGGTGGCGATGGCCTGCAGGCCGGCGACACCCGCGCCAATGATGAATACACGGGCGGGCTTCAGGGTGCCGGCCGGGGTCATCATCATGGGCAGAATACGGTTTAGGCGCGCCGCGGCCATAATCACCATCACGTAGCCGGCCAGGTTGGCCTGGGAGCTGAGCGCGTCCATTTTCTGGGAGCGGGTAGTGCGCGGGATCATTTCCATGCTGATCGCGGTGATGTTCTTTTCCTTGAACGCATTGACCAGCGATTGCTCATTGAAGGGATCGAGGAAGCTGATGTGAATGGAACCCGATTTGAGCAGGCTGACTTCTTCGAGCTTCGGCTTCTGAATGCGCAGGACGATGTCGGCATTTTGCAGCATCGCGTTGCGGTCGCTGCTGATTTCCGCACCGGCATCCTTATAGTCCTGATCGGCGTAGCCGCAGTTCAGGCCCGTTCCCGATTCCACTTGCAGGGTTGCGCCGGCGCGCACCAGCTTTTTGACAACGGCCGGCGACAGGGGAGCTCGCTTCTCACCGGGTTGTTGTTCCTTTGGTATAAAAATGATAGCCATAATCATCCGCTCTATAATGAAATTGAAAGGATCTCTTCTATTCCGCATCCGAAGAGGCTGGCTTTACGCGTGTCCTCTTAGCACAAGGGCATCGTCGCTCGTCTCCGAAGATAATGTCTTTACCAGGTGAGTGAGGAAACGTCCCGCGTCGGCGCCGTTCACGGCGCGATGATCATAAGACAGGGACAGCGGCAGGAAGGTATGGGGCACGAAGGCCTTGCCGTCCCAAAAAGGCTTGATTGCCGCTTTGGAGACACCGAGGATGCCCACCTCCGGCGTATTCACTACCGGCGTGAAGCCCTGCCCGCCAATCGCGCCAAGACTGGAAATGGAGAAGCAACCGCCCTGCATATCCTTGGGAAGCAACTTGCCATCGCGAGCCTTGGTGGCCAGCGCTACGGTTTCCTCCGCCAGCTGCCATATGTCCTTCTTGTCCACATCCCTAATCACCGGCACCATCAGACCGGCGGGCGTGTCCACGGCCATGCCGATGTTGATGTAATGCTTTTCGATGATGTGCTCGCCGTCTGGGTCCAGGGACACGTTAAAGCTTGGCTCCGCCTTGAGTGCCAGTGCGCAAGCCTTGAAAATGAAAGGTAGCGGGGTCAGCTTCACGCCACGCTTTTCCGCCTCCGCTTTCTTCTCCTTTCGAAAGCTCTCCAGCTCGGTGATGTCCGCATCATCGAACTGACTTACATGAGGCACATTCAGCCAGGCCCGGTGCATGTTCGCGGCCGTTGAACGCTTGATCTTGCTCATCTTCACGCGATTGATTTCACCGAACTCGGCGAAGTCCACCGCGGGAACTTGAGGAATGCCTGTGCCGGCGCCGCCGCGGGCAATCACCTTGTTCACATAATTGCGAACATCTTCCTTGGTGTAGCGCTTGCGCGGTCCGGTGGGCTTGACCTTGCCGAGGTCCACACCCAGCTGGCGAGCCAGTCTGCGCACCGCCGGGCCGGCGTGGAGGCTTCCGTCTCCCGCTTCGACCGCGGGAGGCAACTCCCCCGGCTGGGCAGCGGCAGCTTGTGTTTGCTGGACGGGTGTAGTCGTCGGACGTTGCTCCGGCGGCGAAACCGGCTTTTCCGTGCGCTTCGTTTCAGGTTTTCCTTCGGGTGCTTTTTCCGCGACTGCTGCGCCAGCGCTTTGCAGGACCGCGATCTGCTGTCCCTGCTTGACCTTGTCCCCTTCGCCGACCAGCAGTTTGAGGACCTTGCCGCTGGCGGGGGAGGGAATCTCCATGCTGGCCTTGTCGGACTCCAGCACCAGGAGCGTATCGCCCTCCTCCACCTGATCGCCGACGGCAACGGAGATTTCGATCACCTCCACATCACCGACGTCGCCGATGTCGGGAACAGGAACGTTGATTTCCTTCGGCGCTTCGGTCGCCTCGCGCTTGCCTTCCTCGCGTTTTTCTTCGCGGTGTTCCGCGCTCGGACTCTCGTAGTCAGCGGTGGCATCCTTGGCGCCCGCTGAGGGTTGGCCCTGCTCGGCGGGAACGGGCGCCTCTTCGTCGGTCTGCACCTCTGCTTCGCTTTGCACTTCGATAATCGCCGCGCCGGTTTTCAGCTGGTCGCCTTCCTTGACCAGAACCGACACCACCTTGCCCCCATGACTGCTGGGCACTTCCACCGAGGCCTTGTCCGTTTCCAATACGATGATCGACTGCTCAACCTCCACGGAATCGCCTTCGGAAACCAGAACTTCCGTCACCTCGGCGGGCTCGTCGGTACCAATATCCGGGACTTTTACGGTTTGCTTGGACACAGATGAATTCCTTGATTCGATTGGTGCTCGTTTCGGCTATTCAGTCTCGACACGCCGGCCATTACAAGGTGACGGGGTCCGGTTTTTCCGGATCGATGCCAAACTTCTTCATGGCCTCGCTGACTACGCTCGCACTCACTTTATCTTCCTCGGCCAGGGACTTGAGCGCGGCAACCACAATGTAATGTCGATCCACTTCAAAGAAGGCCCGCAACTTCGATCGAGTGTCGCTGCGTCCGAAGCCGTCGGTTCCAAGCACGGTATAGGAGCGGGGAATGAAGGCGCGTAGCTGTTCGAAGTAGGTTTTGACGTAGTCCGACGCTGCGATGACCGGTCCTGCATGGCCTTTCAGCTGTTTTTCAATGTAGCTTTCGCGCGCCGTGCTCTCTGGATGCAGCAGATTCCAGCGCTGCACACTTTGACCTTCCCGGGTGAGTTCGTTGGCGCTGGTGACGCTCCAGATTTCCGCCATCACCTGATAGTCGTCGCGCAGAATCTCCGCGGCCGCTTCCGCTTCGCGCAGAATGGTTCCGCTGCCCAGCAGCTGCACCATCTTCGTGGATTTGACGTCACAGCGGCGCAGCAGGTACATGCCCTTGATGATGCCTTCTTCCGCGCCCGGTGGCATGTCCGGGTGAACGTAGTTTTCATTCATCGTGGTGATGTAATAAAAACAGTTCTCCTTTTTCTCGTACATGCGCTCCAGACCATTCTGAATGATGACTGCCAGCTCGTAACTGTAAGTGGGATCGTAACTGCGACAGTTGGGAATGGTATTGGCGAGGGTGTGGCTGTGACCATCCTGATGCTGCAAGCCTTCGCCGTTCAGGGTTGTGCGGCCGGCGGTGGCACCGATCAGAAAGCCACGCGCCTGACTGTCCCCCGCCGCCCAGGCGAGATCGCCGATGCGCTGGAAGCCAAACATGGAGTAGAAAACGTAGAAAGGAATCATCGCCGGACCGTAATTGCTGTAGGCGGTCGCCGCCACCAGCCAGGCGGACATGGCCCCGGCCTCGTTGATTCCTTCCTCCAGAATCTGGCCCTTCTTGTCCTCCTTGTAATACATGATCTGATCGGCATCGTGAGGCGTGTACTTCTGACCTGCCGATGAATAGATGCCGAGCTGACGAAACATGCCTTCCATGCCGAAGGTTCGCGCTTCGTCCGGCACGATCGGCACGACTCGCTGGCCAATCTTCTTGTCCTTGGCCAGGGTGGACAGCAGACGCACGAAGGCCATGGTGGTGGAAATGGCGCGATCACCCGTCCCCTTGACCTGGGACTTGAAGGCGTCCAGGCGCGGCACCTCCAGTTCTTGGAATTCGCTGCGTCGGGCCGGCAGAGGCCCGTGCAGCTCTTCGCGCCGTTTACGCATGTACTGAATTTCCGGCGAATCGGACGCTGGTCGGTAATAGGGAACGTCCTTGAGATCTTCATCCGCGATCGGCACGCCGAAGCGATCGCGAAATCTCTTCAGCTCTTCCAGGTCGAGCTTCTTCACCGAGTGCGTTTCGTTGGTGGCTTCACCGGCGCTGCCAAGGCCATAGCCTTTCACGGTGTGCGCGAGAATAACCGTAGGCTGACCCTTGTGCTCCACTGCGGCGGCATAAGCTGCATACACCTTGAAAGGATCGTGGCCACCGCGATTGAGATACATGATGTCTTCATCACTGAGATCCTTCACCAGGTCCAGCAATTCCGGATAGCGACCGAAGAAATGCTCGCGCGTATAGGCGCCGCCATTGGCTTTGTAGTTTTGCAGCTCGCCGTCCACCACTTCGTCCATGCGCTTTTGCAGCAGCCCGGTCTTGTCCTTCTCGAACAGCGGATCCCAGAGGCGGCCCCAGACCACTTTGATCACGTTCCAGCCGGCGCCACGGAAGATGCCTTCCAGTTCCTGGATGATTTTTCCGTTGCCACGCACCGGGCCGTCAAGGCGCTGCAGATTGCAGTTGATGACGAAGATGAGGTTTTCCAGTTGTTCGCGGCCCGCCAGCGAAATCGCGCCCAGAGTTTCCGGCTCGTCACACTCGCCGTCGCCCAGGAAGGCCCAGACGTGCCGGTCGCTTCGCGGCGCCAGTTCGCGCGCGGACATGTAGCGCATGAAATGCGCCTGGTAGATAGCCTGAATGGGGCCAAGTCCCATCGACACCGTAGGGAACTGCCAATAGTTCGGCATCAGCCAGGGATGCGGGTAGGACGACAGGCCGTTGCCATCCACTTCGCGGCGGAAGTTGTCCAGCTGCTCTTCGGTGAGACGTCCTTCCAGATAGGAACGCGCGTACATGCCGGGCGCACTGTGGCCCTGGAAGTAAACTAGGTCCCCCAGCGTATCCCCTTCGTTGCCCTTGAAGAAATAGTTGAAGCCCACATCGTAAAGCGTTGCGGCAGACGAGAAGCTGGCGATGTGGCCACCAAGACCCTCCTTGTTGTCGTTGGCCCGAATCACCATGGCCAACGCGTTCCAGCGGATCAGCGAACGAATGCGGCGCTCCATGAACAAATCGCCGGGCATTCGCTTCTCGGAATGAAAGGGGATGGTGTTGCGAAAGGGCGTGGTGATCGCCGACGGCATTGCCACCTCGGCGGCAATGGCGGATCTCGCCAGCTCCTTGATGAGATAGGCCGCACGCTCTTTGCCGGAGTGGCGAATGACAGCGTACATCGCGTCAAGCCATTCTTTGGTTTCGAGCGGATCCAAGTCCTCTTGCATACGAACTCCTGGCGTAACTAGCCGTTCAAGATCTAAGTGAGTTTCGGGGGAATAAAAAGAGCCAAGGCCCGCAAGTGAGAGGTGCCGTCGGAGTGTGACCTTGGCTAAAGGAGATTATCTAGACCACGTATCTGGGGCTCGGACCGACCCTTCCATCAAGACCCGGGCGCTTCGGCTCATAACCGCTTTTGTGGCCGTCCACTCCCCGTTCACCTTTTTAGCTTCTCCGCCTACGCGGAGCGTCCCGGAAGGGTGACCGAAACGCACGGTGTCGCGCTCACCGCCACCAGCGGCGAGATTTACGAGTGTACCCGGAACCGACGCGGCAATACCGATAGCTACCGCTGCGGTACCCATCATTGCGTGGTGCAACTTACCCATGGAAAGCGCACGCACCAGCAGATCGATGTTCTCAGCCGCGACTCTCCTGCCGCTAGAGGCGACGTAGTCCGCCGGCTTAGCAACAAACGCCACTTTAGGGGTGTGCTGCCGTTCTGCGGCATCTTCGATTTGTTCGATCAGACCCATTTGCAGCGCACCGTGGGCGCGAATGGTTTCGAACATGGCCAGCGCGTTCCTATCGTTGTTGATGGCGTCCTGCAATTCGGTACCGGTATAACCGATATCTTCGGCATTGACGAAAACGGTGGGAATACCCGCGCTGATCATGGTCGCTTTCACGGTGCCAACACCCGGCACTTCCAAGTCGTCCACCACGTTGCCAGTGGGGAACATGCTGCCTTCACCATCGGCGGGATCCATTAATTCCACCTGCACTTCCGCCGCTGGGAAGGTCACACCGTCCAGTTCGAAATCACCGGTTTCCTGCACGTCCCCATTGGTGATGGGGATGTGGGCGACGATAGTTTTCTCGATGTTGGCTTGCCAGATGCGAACAATGGCAGTGCCGTTTTCAGGAATGCGGTCGTGGCTCACCAGTCCATTGCTGATCGCGAATGCGCCCACGGCGGCGGTCAGATTGCCACAATTGCCGCTCCAGTCGACATAGGGTTTGTCGATGGAAACCTGACCGAACAAATAATTTACGTCGTGATCGGGCTGATCACTCTTCGACAAGATTACCGCCTTGCTGGTACTCGACGTTCCACCTCCCATACCATCGGTATGTTTCCCGTACGGATCGGGGCTACCGATTACGCGCAGCAACAAGGCATCGCGCGCAGGTCCGGGTTTCTGTGCCGCTTCAGGCAAGTCCTGCAAACGGAAAAAAATACCTTTACTCGTTCCACCTCGCATATAGGTAGCGGGGATTTTGGTTTGCGGTGCGTGAGGCATACACGTATTTTCTCTCATGCTTTCGTAATTTACTTGTGCAACTGGCGAGTCGCCTAGCATTCGTCGACTGACTTAACAGCCAACCCAGAACTCAGCATTAACTTTCAAGTCATCTTCGACCTCTGCTTCTGATTCCAAAAAGTCCTTGGCAAACCGCTGTAATACACCGCCAGCATCATAAATCGATACCTCCTCGGCGGTGTCCAGGCGGCAAATTACCGGCACCCCCTCAACCTCGCCATTCTTACGGCGGATCACCAGCGCGAGCGTAGCGCCCGGCTTGTGCTGGCCGACCACATCGAAGGTTTCGCTTCCATCAATGCTCAGGGTTTCGCGCGTAGTGCCCGGCTGGAACTGCAGGGGCAGCACGCCCATGCCGATCAGGTTGGTGCGGTGGATGCGTTCGAAACCTTCGGCGACGATGGCTTCCACGCCGGCCAGACGTACTCCTTTGGCGGCCCAGTCTCGTGAAGAGCCCTGGCCGTAATCGGCGCCGGCGACGATGATCAGCGGCTGCTTGCGATCCATGTAGGTTTCGATGGCTTCCCACATGCGGGTGACTTTGCCTTCCGGCTCGACGCGCGCCAGTGAACCCTGCACGACTTTGCCATTCTCATCGCGAACCATTTCGTTCAGCAATTTTGGATTGGCAAAGGTCGCGCGTTGCGCGGTGAGGTGATCGCCTCGGTGGGTAGCGTAGGAGTTGAAGTCTTCTTCCGGCAGGCCCATCTTCGCCAGGTATTCACCGGCAGCACTGTCCGCGAGGATTGCATTGGAAGGCGACAGGTGATCAGTAGTGATGTTGTCACCGAGCACGGCCAGAGGACGCATCCCTTTCAGCGAGCGTTCGCCGGCGAGCACGCCTTCCCAATAGGGTGGACGACGAATGTAGGTGCTCATCGGACGCCAGTCGTAAAGCGGCTTGCCGGCTTCGGACTTGTCCTTGATTTCGAACATCGGAATGTAGACGTTGCGGAACTGCTCCGGCTTGACCGCCTGCTTGACGATCGCGTCGATCTCTTCGTCGCTGGGCCAGATGTCCTTCAGTGTTACCGGGTTGCCGTTCTGGTCGAAGCCGAGTGGATCTTTTTCGATGTCGAAACGAATGGTGCCGGCAAGGGCGTAGGCCACAACCAGGGGCGGCGAAGCAAGGAAGGCCTGCTTCGCGTAGGGATGAATGCGGCCGTCAAAGTTGCGGTTACCGGAAAGCACTGCGGTTGCATAAAGATCGCGGTCGATGATTTCCTGCTGAATTGTTGGATCCAGCGCGCCGCTCATGCCGTTACAGGTGGTACAGGCAAAGGCCACCACGCCGAAGCCGAGACTTTCCAAATCCGGCAGGAGATTGGCTTCTTCGAGATACATTTTCACGGTCTTGGAGCCGGGCGCCAGCGAGCTTTTTACCCAAGGCTTTCGGGTCAGGCCCAGTTTATTGGCGTTTCGGGCGATCAGACCGGCGGCCACCATGTTGCGCGGGTTGCTGGTGTTGGTGCAGCTGGTGATGGCAGCGATGATCACCGCACCATCTGGCATTTTGCCCTCTTCCAGTTCCACCTTGCCGGCGATACCGCGGCTGGCCAGTTCGGAGGCGGGCAGCAGTGCGTGCGGGTTGGAAGGACCGGCGAGATTGCGGCCAACGGAAGATAGGTCGAAAGTCAGCACGCGCTCGTATTCGGCGTTCTTGAGGCTGTCCGCCCAGAGGCCGGTGTGCTTGGCGAACTGCTCGACCAGTTTTACCTGCTCGTCATCGCGGCCGGTCAGCTTCAGATAGTCGATGGTCTGGCCGTCGATGTAGAACATCGCAGCGGTGGCGCCGTATTCCGGGGTCATGTTGGAGATGGTTGCGCGATCGCCGACGGTCAGCGCATCGGCGCCTTCGCCGAAGAATTCCAGATAGGCACCTACCACGCGCTCGCGGCGCAGGAAGTGGGTCAGGGCCAGCACCATGTCGGTGCCGGTGATGCCCGGCTGCAGTTTGCCGGTCAGTTCCACACCGACGATGTCGGGCAGTCGCATGTAGGAGGCGCGGCCGAGCATGACGCTTTCAGCTTCGAGGCCGCCCACACCGACGGAAATCACACCGAGCGCATCCACCATCGGCGTATGGCTGTCGGTGCCCACGCAGGTGTCCGGGAAAGCGACACCATCCCGAACCTGCACCACCGGTGACATCTTCTCGAGATTGATCTGGTGCATGATGCCGTTGCCGGGGGGAATCACGTCGACGTTCTCAAACGCGGTCTTGGTCCAGTTGATGAAATGGAAACGGTCGTCGTTGCGGCGATCTTCAATCGCGCGGTTTGTTTCGAAGGCGTCTTGTTCAAAACCGGCGTGTTCCACCGCAAGCGAGTGGTCGACGATCAATTGCGTCGGTACCACCGGGTTCACCTTAGCGGGATCGCCACCCTTTTCCGCGATCGCGTCACGCAGGCCGGCCAGATCCACCAGCGCGGTCTGTCCGAGAATGTCGTGGCAAACCACTCGCGCCGGAAACCAGGGAAAATCCAGCTCGCGCTTGCGCTCGATGATTTGTTTGAGCGAGTCGGTCAGTGTTTCCGGCTCACAACGACGCACCAGGTTTTCCGCCAGGATGCGCGAAGTATAGGGAAGCTTGTCGTAGGCGCCGGGTTGAATCGCGTCCGCGGCTTCGCGGGTGTCGAAGTAATCGAGCTCGGTGCCCGGCAGGGGCTTGCGATGATCAGTATTCATTTTTCACTCGGGAGAGGGATGTCGGCAGTGGAAAGTCGGTAGTGGGAAGTCGGAGGCGGAAAGTGGGAAGCCGAGCGCCGGTCCTCCCGACTCCCCACTTCCCACTCCCCACTTTCCATCAACGATCTTCGATCGGCTTCACCTTGCGCAGCTCCGGCCCGACGTACTCGGCGCTCGGGCGGATGATGCGGTTGTCGGCGCGCTGCTCCATGACGTGCGCTGCCCACCCCGTGACTCGCGAACAGACAAAGATAGGAGTGAACAGCGGGGTCGGAATACCCATGATGTTGTACGCCGGAGCGTGGAAAAAATCTGCATTACAGAACAGTTTCTTTTCCCGCCACATCACGGCTTCGCAACGCTCCGCAATGCGATAAAGCCGGTCATTGCCGGCGTCTTCCGCCAGCTTCTTCGCCCATTGCTTAATAACGGCATTGCGCGGGTCAGACTCGCGGTAGATGGCGTGCCCGAAGCCCATGATCTTTTCCTTGCGTTCTAGCATTTCCAGCAGTTCCCGCTCGGCATGGTCCGGATTATCGAATTTTTCGATCATGGCCATTGCCGCCTCGTTGGCGCCGCCGTGTAGAGGTCCGCGGAGCGATCCGATCGCACCAGTGATACACGAATGAATATCGGAGAGTGTGGATGCACAAACCCGTGCGGTGAACGTCGATGCATTGAATTCATGCTCAGCGTAGAGGA
The DNA here is from genome assembly GCA_026192395.1 of Proteobacteria bacterium 005FR1. Classification (GTDB taxonomy): domain Bacteria; phylum Pseudomonadota; class Gammaproteobacteria; order Pseudomonadales; family Cellvibrionaceae; genus WACF01. Next base: position 82,705 of record WACF01000001.1, on the reverse strand, counting down.
TCAGCGAAGCGTTCATCACTTTTTCATACAGCGGCTTTGGCTTCTCTCCGTGTAGCATGTGCAGGAACTGAGCCCCGATGGTGTTGTCATCGGTCGCAGTATCTATGCGTACACCGTCCGTGACGAAGCGGTACCAGTAGCAGATCATGCCAGGCAGAGTGGCAAGGAGACGATCCGCGGCCTCCTGCTCCTCGCTGAAATCATCTTCAGTTTCGAGATTACCCAGGACAGAGCAACCAGTTCGCAGAACATCCATCGGGTGGGAATCTGCGGGAATGCGTTCAAGCACTTCCTTCAATGGCTGTGGCAACGCGCGTCGCCCCTTTAAACGTACTTGGTATTCCGAAAGTTCCTGCTTGTTTGGCAAATCACCGTGGAAGATCAGGTAGGCCACTTCCTCGAAAATGCAGTTCTCTGCGAGGTCTTTGACGTCGTAGCCGCGATAGGTCAGGCCGCTGCCTTCTTGACCCACAGTGCATAATGCAGTCTTCCCAGCGACCTGGCCGCGCAGGCCGGCGCCACCCAGTTTCTTGTCTACCATCGTATTTCTCCCCTATTGTCCTTGTGCCGGATTGTTGATTGCCCAACCAATTATCTGTCTTTCGCAAACAATGCATCGAGTTTGTCTTCGTACTCTTGGTAATTCAGATAGGAGTACAGCTCCTGACGGGTCTGCATGGTATCCACTACTGCTTTCTGATGGCCGTCCTCCAGTAGATGCCGGTAGACATTCTCGGCCGCCTTGTTGGCCGCGCGGAAAGCGCTGAGAGGATATAGGGCAACTGCCACTCCCCAGCTCTTCAGTTCTTCAAGGGTGTACAGCGGCGTCTTCCCGAACTCGGTCATGTTTGCGAGCACCGGTACTTTCAGCGCCTCAGTAAAAGCGCAGTATTGGTCGCCGCTCTGCAGAGCTTCCGCGAAAATTCCGTCTGCGCCCGCTTCGATGTAGGCCTTGCAGCGCTCAATGGCTTTTTCCAGCCCTTCCTGCCCGAAGGCGTCTGTACGGGCCATTATGAAGAAGCTTTCATCCTGGCGCGCATCCACGGCGGCCTTCACGCGGTCCACCATTTCATCCTGCGTCACGATTGCCTTGTTAGGGCGATGGCCACAGCGCTTCTGGGCAACCTGATCTTCGATGTGAACGGCGGCAGCGCCGGCCTTCTCCATGCCCTTGATGGTGCGCGCGATATTGAAGGCACCACCCCAGCCGGTATCGATGTCCACCAACAGCGGTAAGCCGCAGGCGCTGGTAATGCGGTCGACGTCAATCAGTACATCATTTAGGGAGGTTACGCCCAGATCCGGCAGACCATACGAGGCATTGGCAACGCCCGCACCAGACAAGTAGATTGCATCGTGGCCAATCTGCTCTGCCATCATCGCAGTGTAAGCGTTGAATGCGCCTACGACCTGCGCCGGCTTTTTACCGGTGAGGAGTTTTCTGAATCTTGAACCTGGTGACACATGCTTTGACATTGCGATACCTATTTTGATAGTCCTTACTCAGTCGCCGAAGGCTTCGATCGAGCAGGTCTTGTGGCTTGTTCAGTGCACACGAGAATTCGAATCTACCGATTGCTTACCACAACAACCGAGCCCGACCAGTTCCACGCTAGTGTGTTCTAGCCCGCTTGAATTTATACCTATCCAGGCCACCGCTTACTCAGGTGACATTTCCTGGGCACTAGCAACGATAGAGCCGCTGGTCAGCCGTTGCTCTGTTGCTTTATCCAACTCGGGTACGGATATCATCAGGATATTTCCGCAAAGAAACATCCTGTGAACGGACTATTCAGGATTCCTGCAAAAGGAAACACCGAAACGCCGGGAGAGAAAGGAGAACAAATTGATGCGCTGCCAGCGGCATCCAGGGAGGAGCGGCAGGACTCTATTTCCGCAATGGTCTCAGTGCGGGCTGGGGTACCTGCACGTCATTGCTCTCGAGCGGCCTGACCGCGTCGCGACCGAGAGTGACTATGCTATTGAGGATCACACGGACCAACTCGGCTTGCCGGCGAACGCCGGTTTTCGAAAAAATTGCCCGCAGGTGTGCGCGGGCGGTGTTACGCATGATACCGAGATTCTCCGCAGCCTCCTCCAGAGAGAGGCCGTTGGCCAGTTCCAGCGCCAATGCAGTCTCGGCCGGGGTGAATTCAAAAAGGCGCATGGCGGCCACATTGCTTACCTGGGGCTTGCCAACGGCGTCACGCACGTAGAGCACCAGTGCCGGCTGGCCCTTGGCTTCCGCCCAACTTTGCTCGGGAATAGGTTCGACCACCACCCCGAGGCTCACCTCGCCGGAGGGCCGGGCAATGGGCAGAAGCGTGGGAAGGAGAAGTTCACCTTTAGATTGGGCTTCGAAAACTTTCTGAATCCGCTTATGAAGCTTGCTATTGTCGCTGGGGTAGCTGGCTTCCAGGCGACTACCAACCACTTTCAAGCCGTCACCCTTGGCCAGCAATTCCTCAGCTACTTCATTTAGTTCGAGTACGCAGCCTCGCTCGTCCAGCACGATGGCGGCGACTGAAAGACGGTTGATCGCCTGTGCATACAAGCTGCCGAGTGATTCGCTGCGCCCCAATTCATTATGAATGCGGAGGCTGCATCGAAAATGGGGCAACAGCATGCTACACAGTGCGCGATCCTCTTCCGAAAAGGCCGGGGCACCATGAGGACGGGTGGCCCTGAAACGAACAACCCCACCGTCAGGCAGGGAAATGTCGGCTCCCATCAGATGATAAACATCCGCATCCTTGCAGTGATCCAAGTAATACTCACAACGCTGCCACTCTTCCTCGGACATCAGATCTTCTTGGGTGAAGACCTTGTCGGCGGGGCAGCCGGAAAAGACAGTGCTGCGTTGATAAGGCATGTAGGACAGCTTTCCCGAGGTATTGACATCGCCGACTAGCAGCATCAGCGCAGGTCCTTCCATTCCCGGTATGCGTACAATCAGGGCGACGTAGTTCGCACGCCATCGAAATCGCAGCGCCTCAAGAGCTCGAGAGAAGGCTTTGGAGTCCAGACTGCCCTCGTGAATCGTTTGCACCAGCCAGTCGTATTCTTCGAGAGGAAGCAAGTCGCGGGGCGTCTTGATTCCTGCATCGCAAGCGATCGTTTTCATGGTTGACCCTTTGTCACCCGAGCTGGCCCGGACATCCTGTCAACAGACCAACTGCTCAAAAAGATTGCCCTTCCAGCCGGAGAAAGGTGCTGCCCGCTATCTCCGCAAGGTCGTCAGCGTCGGCTCGGTTCACTGAACCTCGTTGCTCGCGAGAGGCTTCACGGCGTCGCTACCCAGAGTGATGACGCTATTGAGAATCACTCGGACCAACTCCGCCTGCCGACGGACGCCGGTCTTGGAGAAGATTGCCCGCAAATGCGCGCGGGCGGTGTTGCGCATAATCCCGAGATTTTCCGCAGCCTCCTCCAGGGAGAGACCGTTCGCCAACTCAAGAGCCAAGGCAGTCTCGGCCGGGGTAAAGTCGAACAAGCGCATGGCGGCCACATTGCTCACCTGGGATTTGCCCACCGCATCGCGCACGTAGAGTACCAGAGCCGGCTGACCCTTAGTCTCTGCCCAGCTTTGCTCTGGCACCGGTTCCACCACAACCCCGAGACTCACTTCGCCGGAAGGTCGGGCAACGGGCAGCGCATCCAGGGGCAAGCGCTCGCCCCGGGCCTGGGCTTCGAAAGCTTCCCTAACACGCCTATAGAGCTCTTTGTTATCGCTCGGGTAACTGGCTTCCAGGCGGCCACCGACCAACTTCAAGCCGTCGCAGTTGTCGAGCATTCCCTTGGCGACATCGTTCAACTGCAGTACCGTGCCGGTTTCATCCAATACGATGGTTGCCACAGAGAGACGGTTGATGGCTCGTGCATACAAGCCGCCGAGAGATTCACTGCGATCGAGCTGATTGTGAATTCGCAGGCTACGGCGCAGGTGCGGCAAGAGCATCTGACAAAGTGCCCGGTCCCTGTCAGAAAAAGGCTCCGCACCATGGGGGCGAGTCACGCGAAAGCGAAACACGCCTTCATCCGGCAGAGAGATGTCAGCGCCCATCACATGGTTCACATTCTGCTTTTTGCATACTTCGCGGTAATAGGAGGAAGACTGCCACTGTTCGCTCGACATGATGTCCTGCTCCGTGTAGATGGTATCCACGGGTTGGCTGCGAAACGGAGTAACGCCATGATGATAAGGCTGGCGAGAGACCTGTCCGGGCGCACCGATATCCCCCGCCACCAGCATCAGGCCTACATCGCCGACGCTGGGAATTCGCAAGATCAGAGTCACGTAGTTGGCACGGCAACGCTTACGGAGGGCTTCCAGAGCGCGCCCCATCGCCTGGTCGTCGAGTCCGCCATCGAGGATCGCGCCAACCAGTTCGTCGTACTCAGTGAGAGAGATGAGATCAGGGGGAGTGATGGATTTTGAATCGGAAGCCGTGATTTTCATACGTTTGCCTCGTGAACTTGGGTCCAGTCCCGCGACCAACAGGTTTTTCACTACTGCATCCATCAGCATCTGATCAAAGCTTAGGCGAAAAGCGAGGTTTTGCTAGGGGTCCCCGACGATCATGACTTGTTTGGCGGCCGGAATCTAGATCGCCGGGCTCACGTTCGCGACCCCCTGCCAAGTGCACTATTGCACCGTTAGATACTGTTAGTGCCGAAAACTCTGGGCATCGTCCATATGGCCTAGACGAATGTGCCTTCTTGCGCCGGAGCACTACGGCCATCCATATCGGGGAGTCAGCTGAGAAGCGTTAACCCCGAGGAGGAAATAGAAAACAAATGTAGAAACGGGCGCCGGATGGCGCCCGCTGTAGGGAACCATCAGGTCAATTCGAACAGACCGGCCGCGCCCATACCGCCACCGATACACATCGAGGTCACAACGTAGCGCGCACCGCGACGACGGCCTTCCAGCAGAGCGTGACCCACCATCCGCGCGCCGGTCATTCCGAAAGGATGGCCGATGGATATCGCTCCACCGTTGACGTTCAATTTATCATTATCGATCCCCAGGGCGTCGCGGCAGTAGAGGACCTGACAAGCGAAAGCTTCATTTATCTCCCAGAGATCAATATCCGAGACCTTGAGCTTGAAACGCTCCAGCAGTTTGGGCACGGCGTAAACGGGGCCGATGCCCATTTCTTCCGGCCTGCAGCCCGCTACGGCGACACCGCGGTAAGTGCCAAGCGGAGTCAGCCCGCGACGGTCTGCTTCCGCGCGGCTCATCAGCAAACAAGCGGCCGCGCCATCGGACAGTTGGGAGGCGTTGCCGGCCGTTATATGTTGCCCCTCACCCACTATCTGACCGTTCTTCCAAACCGGTTTCAGGCTTTGTAGTCCCTCAAGTGTAGTACCGGGTCGGTTACATTCGTCCCGATCTGCAGTTACGCGTTCGTGACGCGCCGGATTGCCTTCCTTGTCGAACAACAACTTATTCACCGTCAAGGGCACGATCTCGTCGTCGAATCTTCCCTCCTTTTGGGCGGCTGCGGTCCGCTGCTGGCTTTGCAAGGCGTATTCGTCCTGAGCATCCCGGCTGATGTCGTAGCGCTTCGCGACCACTTCAGCCGTTTCGATCATCGGCATGTAAGCGGCGGGCATGGCTTTTAGTACCGCCTCGGACTGAGCCCGATAGCTGTTTTTGTGCTTAGTCTGGGTTAGAGAAATGGACTCTACGCCGCCGGCCGCTGCGATGTTCAGCTCACCACAGGCGATCCCCCGGGCGGCAGCGCTGATGGCGATCAATCCGGAGGCGCACATACGGTCGAGGGCCATGCCCGGCACCGTGTCTGGCAGGCCTGCGGTATAAGCGCAGAGCCGACCGATATTGTAGCTCTGTGTACCCTGCTGGACGGCAGCCCCCATGATGACATCGTCAACCTCCTCAGGGGCAATTCCGGCCCTTTCTACTGCCGCGCGAACTGCGTGGCCGCCCAGCACCGGGGCTTCTGTGTCGTTGAAGGAGCCGCGAAAGGACTTGGCGAGTGCAGTCCGGGCGGTTGAGACAATCACAGCATCTTGCATCGGTATACCTCTTGGGAAGCTTGAAATAAAAAAAGCGGTGGTATTCACCACCGCCTGCTGAAAAGCAAAACGTTGTAGTCCGGACTGCAGGATGATTCGACGCTACCCGCCGGCGGGAAAGCCGCAAGCCACTTAGAAATCCAGCGTCGCTTCCAGACCGTAGGTGCGAGGATCGCCAAAATAGGTGGTGCTCCAGAGTCCGAATGGAATCCCGTGAATGCGATATTCGTCATCCGTCAGGTTTTTACCCCACAGCGCCACCTTGGCGGTGCTGTCGCCGATGGGCAGGTTGGCAAGGGTAATGCGACCATTGAGAATGTCGTAGGCCTCGATCTGCAGAGTCTCATTCTGGTGGGGCTCAATGTAGGGCACATGATCGTCGACGTACTGCCAGTCCAGACGAGCAGTCAGATCGCCCCATCCTCCCTGTGCCACTGTCCACTCAGCTGAAACGGTCGCGCTGTTTTCAGGGGCCCAGGCGAAGTCCTTCTGATCCTTCACGTCCACGCCATTGATAATGAACTCGTCGTATCCCCCATCCAGATAACCGTAGGTGGCCGTGAGTTGGAGGCTTGGATGCAACAAGGCCACCAGCTCCAGTTCCACCCCGTTTACCGTCGCTTCACCGGCGTTGTCGATGATGGAAGAAGCACTGGCATCACCTAGGAAGATAGACATTTGCATGTCGGTGGTGACGTCGTGGAACATCGCACCATTCAACTGCAGGCGACTATCCAGCCAACGGGATTTGAAGCCCAGTTCGGTAGACCGAATCTCGGCAGATTCGTAAGGCACGTCGAATGTGGCTTTCGTAGCCGCTTCAGCATTAATGCCCCCGGACTTCCAGCCCTTGACGAGCTTGAAGTAGGTATTAATACGTTCATTCACTTCCCAGGACGCCACAAAGGAGGGAGAAAAGTTGTCAAATGTCTGCTCATCCCGAGCTTCATAGGCTGACGGATCTCCCGGGAAACGGGGCGGATGATTGACCCAGACGTCTTTCTCCTCCTCAGTCCAGCGGGCGCCGAACGTGAGCGCGAGTCGCTCATCGGCCCACGCCCAGCCTGGCCGCCACTCCACTTGGCCGAAGGCGGCCACGGACTCTGTCAGGAATCCATAGCGATTGTGGGACGTCGGGGCGCCAAATACATTGAAAAAGCTGATGGGGTTGTAAACATCCGCTTCTTCTTCAAGGTAGTACAGGCCCACGACGTAGTCAGTACGATCTGTGGCCCCCACCAGCTGAACTTCGTGGGAAGTCTGTTCGTAGGCGATGCCCCGATGGGAGTGGAAAAAATCAATTGGAGAACCATCGATATCGATGAAGTCATCCCACTCCAGATCACGATCATTACCGATATAACGAAGCGTTACGTCTCCCAGCACACCGACTTCACCCAGGTCATAATCGACGAAGAGTGAGTGCGACTTGGAACCGCTATGCTCGAAGTTGGCCTGATCCAGATGCACGGTCTCGGCGTTTTCTGTCTCGGGTACCAAGTAGGGCTCCAGCAGGGCGTTGATGCCGTAGGGGTCCGCCGGGTCGAGCCAGGTCAGCTGCGCCTTGGTGCCGTGCAGGTCCATTTCGCTATCGTCGTAAGTCCAGCGAACGCTCAGCCTTTCCGTCGCATCCCAGAGAATGTCAGAGCGCCAGGCAGTATTGTCCAGGCTATTGAGGTCATCCACCTTCGGCGCCTGGGCAAGGGGTATACCGTAGGGATCAGGCTTGTTCTCATAGAAGCCGTCGCGTTTCCGATATGAGCCGGTGAACTTGGCCATGACCTGGCCCGCGCCGCCCAAATCCCATGACGGCGTATCCACTGACAGATAGCCAGTAACCAGATCGTAGTTGCCGCCCCCAACCCGCGCCTCGCCGCCAAATTGACCACTGGGCTTCTTTGTAATCAGGTTAACGGCACCGCCCACGGTATTTTTGCCGTACAGTGTGCCTTGAGGGCCCCGCAGAATTTCAACCCGCTGCAACTCGGCCACGTCGAAAACGCCGCCAACGTTTTTGGCAATGAAGACGCCGTCCATGTAGATACCCACCGTGGGCTCCCACTGGATCGCCGGGTTAGTGGTCACGGAACCGCGAATAGCGATGGTGGCAGCCGAGGAGTTCCCGGGAGAGGGTGTGATCTTCACGTTCGGAACGGCAGAGCCCAAGTCGGTAAGGTCTTTGACTCCCTGTTGCTCCAGTTCGTGTTCACCGAAAGCGGCGATGGAAATGGGTGCTTCCTGCAGGGACTGCTCACGCTTCTGAGCAGTAACCACGATCTCTTCCAGCGCTTGGCCGAAGGCGGAGCCGGCACCTGCAGTGAAGCAGGCGGCTATCGCCAGTGACAAAGGTTTTCTAGCTCTCATGATCATGACCTCGTTATAGTTGGATTATGTCAATGTAGGCGAGTCTAGTGAGCCGTCGGCAATCCCACATACTTCGTTTGGATTAAACGAAGTCGGATTTGCACTTTTTTGCGGATTCCTTTTAAGGACGAAATGCGTTTGAGAGGTAGATCAGAAGGAAAGAAATAAGAAGGGTTAGGGCCCTCGAAGACAATCACACGGCTTTGCGCCGGAAGCAATCAAACCTGTATACCTCAAAACGAGAAAAGCGATGGAATTCACCACCGCCTGCCTAAGGGATAAGATTTTTAATGGGAGCGGTAAAGCAGCGCCCCTCACGAGGCGCTCCGCCAAGGCAGCTTTAGAAGTCCAGAGTCGCCTCTAACCCGTAAGTGCGAGGATCGCCAAAATAGGTAGCGCTCCAGAGACCGAATGGGATGCCGTGAATGCGATAAACCTCATCCGTCAGGTTTTTACCCCACAGCGCGACCTTGGCAGTGCTGCTGCCGATGGGCAGATTGGCCAGGGTGATGCGACCGTTAAGAATGTCGTAGGCTTCGATTTTCAGATTCTCGTTCTGGTACGGTTCGGTATAGGCCACGTGATCGTCGACATACTGCCAATCCAAGCGAGCGACCAGGTCACCCCAGCCCCCTTCCGCCATTGTCCACTCAGCTGAGACGGTCGCACTGTTTTCCGGTGTCCAGGAGAAGTCCTTTTGGTCCTTGACATCAACGCCATTGATCATGAACTCATCATAACCCCCATCCAGATAACCGTAGGTGGCCGTCAATTGCAGATTGTGATGCGGCAAGGCCACGACTTCCAATTCCACCCCGTTTACCGTTGCTTCACCGGCGTTGTCGATTATGGAGGATGCACTGGAATCACTTAGGAAAATCGACATCTGCATGTCGGTGGTGACGTTGTGGAACACCGCACCATTCACCTGCAGGCGATTATTGAGCCAACGACCTTTCAGACCCAGCTCTGTGGACCGAATCTCGGCAGAATCGTAGGGACGGTTGAACGTGGCTTCCGTCGCTGCCTCGGCATTGAAACCTCCAGACTTCCACCCCTGGGCAAACTTCATGTAGGTGTTAACGCTTTCACTCACTTTCCATGACGCTACAAAAGAGGGAGAAAAGTCCTCGAAACTCTCCTTATCCCGAGCCTGATAGGCCGACGGATCTCCCGGGAAACGAGGCGGATGGTTTACCCAAACATCCTTTTCTTCTTCAGTCCAGCGGGCACCGACCGTCAACGCCAGTCGGTCATCGGCCCAGGCCCAGGCCGGCCGCCACTCCACTTGGCCAAAGGCGGCCACGGACTCGGTCAAAAAGCCGTAGCGATTGCGAGATGTCGGCGCACCAAAGACACCGAAGAAGGTGAGAGGGTTATAAACATCCGCGTCTTCTTCCAAGTAGTAAAGACCTAGCACATAGTCAGTGCGAGCCGTGGCTCCAAGCATCTGGATTTCGTGAGAGTTCTGTTCGTAAGCGATCTCGCGAAAGGAGTGGAAAAGATCGATCGGAGAACCGTCGATATCAATGAAGTCGTTCCACTCCAGATCGCGGGTATTGCCGATATAACGCAGTATCACGTCTCCCAACGTCCCTACTTCGCCGAGGTCGTAGTCAGCGAATAACGAGTGCGACTTGGAACGGCTGTACTCGAAATCCGCCTGGTCGAGGTGCACGGTTTCCGCGTTTTCAGTCTCAGGCACCACGTAGGGTTGCAGCAGGGCGTTGATGCCGTAAGGGTCCGCCGGGTCGAGCCAGGTCAGCTGCGCCTTGGTGCCGTGCAGGTCCATTTCACTATCGTCGTAAGTCCAGCGAAGGCTGACTCTGTCCGTCACGTCCCAGAGAATGTCGGAGCGCCAGGCAGTATTATCCAGGCTGTTGAGGTCATCCACCTTTGGGGTTTGGGCAAGGGGCATGCCGAAGGGATCAGGCTTGTTCTCATAGAAGCCGTCGCGCTTCCGATAGGAGCCGGCAAACTTGGCCATCACTTGGCCCGCGCCCCCCAGATCCAAGGTCGGCGTATCCAATGATAAATAGCCGGTAACCAGGTTGTAGTCGCCGCCTCCGACCCGCGCCTCACCGCCGAATTTCCCGGTGGGCTTCTTCGTAACCAAGTTAACGGCACCGCCCACCGTGTTCTTGCCGTACAGTGTCCCCTGCGGGCCGCGGAGGATTTCAACCCGCTGCAGCTCAGCCACGTCAAAAACGCCGCCGATGTTCTTTGCAATGAAAACGCCGTCCATGTAAATGCCCACCGTGGGCTCCCACTGAATCGCCGGATTGCCGGTGACAGAGCCGCGAATCGCGATGGTGGCGGCCGAGGAACTGCCGGGGGACGGTGTGATTTTCACATTAGGAACAGCGGAGGCCAAGTCTGTGAGGTCCTTGACACCTTGTTGCTCAAGCTCGTGCTCACCGAAAGCGGCGACGGAGATGGGCGCTTCCTGCAGGGACTGCTCACGCTTCTGAGCAGTGATCACGATCTCTTCCAGCACTTGGCTGGAGGCAGAGCCGGCACCTGCGGTGAAGCAGGCAGCAATCGCCAGCGCTAATGGTTTTCTCGCTTGCATGACAATGACCTCGTTATAGTTGGATTATGTCAATTTCGGCGAGTTTAGTCAGGCCCTAACAATTCCACATACTTCGTTTGGATTAAGGCGGAGCCAAATCTACAGTTTATTTGCGACTTCCGAGGGGGACAGGTTGTCGGCTTGCAACAGGAGCTTGGACAGTCTGAGAAACCGGCCAAAAGCCGCATTTTAAATTTTGAAATGGGTGCTAGCCGCGAGCGACTCGAAGCACAGGTTCAAGGACCTTCCGCCACTCAGCGGTCAGAATCCCTTGAAATGAAATCACTCCGCGAATGTATAGCGGCTGATCGTATCGACTACACAGCCGGGACGGTCGCTCCCTTCGATCTCCACCGCAATGCGGACCACCACCTGAACCGAGCCGTTGGGCAGCCGTTCAGCGGAAGTAATCTCCCCCGCTCCACGCACGCGGGATTCCACTTTCACGGGTGCCGGGAAGCGAAGACGATCACTTCCGTAGTTCACCCCCATCAGAAGATTTTCAACTTGCATTAGTTGTGGCAGAAAAAAGTTGACCAGAGATAGGGTTAAATATCCATGAGCGATTGTGCTGCCAAACGGGCCGTTCTTCGCTCGCTCAGGATCGACGTGAATCCATTGGTGGTCGCCGGTTGCATCGGCAAACATGTCTATTCTCGACTGATCGATGGTGAGCCATTCAGTGACACCCAGGGGTTTGCCCACTGCGCGTTCGAGTTCTTCCGCGCTGGAAAATACAACGGTCATTAATCGCCTCCTCAGGCCTGTTGGGAACTTACCGAGAGCACTTCCCCAGTCATGTAGGACGCGTAATCGCTGGCAAGGAACATCATTACGTTCGCCACCTCCCATACTTCCGCGCCACGGCCGTAAGCTTCCTTGTCTTCGAGTTCTTTCAGCAGCTCCTCCGGCGCGGATTTACGCAACATTGCATGCATGGCGAGAGAAGGAGCAACCGCGTTGATGCGCACCCCGATCTCCACCGCCTCAAGTGCACTGCAACGCGTCAGAGCCATGACGCCTGCTTTGGCGGCGGCGTAGTGAGCCTGCTCTTTTTGCGCTCGCCAGCCCAGCACCGACGCGTTGTTGACAATGGATCCTCCCTTTCCGCGTTTCTGCATCACCTGCAGCATGTAGCGCGTCATTCGCATCGTGCCGTTGAGCGTAACATCGAGGACTCTGTTCCATTCGTCGTCTTCCATTTCAATTAATTTTCGGCTGGTACCAAGCCCCGCGTTATTGATCAACACGTCAGTGCCTGAGAGCCTTTCTTCCGCGAAGTCGATCAGTTCCCGGACATTATCTTCGTTGACAACATTGCACAACTTTCCCCATACCGCATCGAAGCCGGTCTCCTTTTTCAATGCATCCACAGACTGCCGCAACCGACCATCATGTATGTCGCTGATCACAATTCCGCGACAACCTTCTTCTATCGCCCGGCGGGCAGCCGCGAAACCAATCCCCGCCCCCGCAGCGGCGGTGATCAATACGGATTTACCCTTCAGAAGGCCGTGACCGGGTACATACTCAGGATTTCGGATAGGGTTATTCATAGCTATCTGCCTTTCGGTTCCTTGGGCATGCCGAGGCCGCGCTCAGCAATGATGTTGCGTTGAATCTGGTTGGTACCGCCGTAAATGGTGTCCGAGCGGGTGAATAGGAATAGCGATTGAAGGCGACTCAGCTCGTAGGGTGCATCGTCGATCAGCTCTGCCTCCGGCCCCAGTACGTCCATTGCGAGTGCCCCCAAGTTCCGGTGCCAACTGGCCCAGTGAAGCTTGTAAACAAGCGCCGAACTGTCCGCCTGACCATCTTGCGAACTGGACAGCATGCGCATCGCGTTGTACCGCATCAGCCGGAGACCAGTGTGGGCCTCGGCGATTCGCTGGCGAATACCCGGATTGCGGGCGGCGCCGTTCGCCCTGGCAAGGCGGATGATTTCATCCAGCTCATTCTGAAACTGCATCTGCTGGCCCAGGGTGGAAACGCCGCGCTCGAAGCCGAGCAGGCCCATGGCCACTGCCCAGCCTTCTCCGGGTGCGCCCACGATATCTTCGGCCACGGCACCATCGAAGAAAACTTCGTTGAACTCGGACGTGCCGGTAAGCTGCTCGATAGGTCGCACCGTAACGCCAGGCTGGTGCATGGAGACGAGAAAGAAGCCCAAGCCTTTGTGAGCTTTTGAGCCAGGCTCGGTACGAGCGATGACGAAGCACCAGTCCGATTCGTGAGCCAGTGACGTCCAGACTTTCTGGCCGTGGATTCTCCACTTGCCATCTTCGAGGCTTGCACGGGTCTGTACGTTGGCCAGATCGGAACCGGCATTGGGCTCGGAATAGCCTTGGCACCACAGTTCGGTGCCCGCGACGATGCCGGGGAGATATTTTTCTTTTTGTGCTTCGCTGCCGAAGGCGATGATAGTCGGTCCGGCGAGACCCTCTCCGATGTGCCCCATCCGCCCGGGCGCACCGGCCCGGGCATATTCCTCGAAGAAGATGACCTGTTGCTCGATGGACAGACCTCGCCCACCGTATGCCTCTGGCCAGCCGACACAGGTCCAACCCCCTTCAGCCAGCTTCTGCTCCCAACGCTTGCGCTCTTCGGGAAACATGTGCTCGTCGCCAGGGCCGCCGCGGAATTTCAGCTCCGCGAATTCGCCCACCAGATTGTTGCGTAGCCACCCGGCGATCTGGTTGCGAAAAGCCTCGTCTTCCGGGCTGAATGTCAGTTTCACGTGCGAAATTCCTCATCCAGTAGCAGGCCCGCGATCAGCTCTCGCTGCGCAGCACCATTACCGAGATACAACTCACTGGCCTTGGCGCGTTTGAAATACAGGTGGACGTCGTATTCCCAGGTAAAACCCACTCCGCCGTGCAACTGAAGAGCGCAGCCGGCGTTGAAAAACAGAGTATCGGAGCAATAGCCCTTGGCCATGGCCGCCGCTTCCCGGAGCTGCGCAGCGATCGCGGGATCGCCGTCCGGATCCAAGCTCTCCAGCGCGACGCAGGCGGCGTAGTACACAGCCGAATAGGCCACCTCACACTTAAGCTTCATGTCCGCTGCTTTATGCTTGAGAGCCTGGTAGCTGGAAATCGTACGACCGAACTGCACTCGCTCCTGCATGTACTGGACGCTCATATCGAGCACCTGCTGGGCGGCGCCCAGCTGCTCGGCGGCAATCGCAACCTTCGCAAGATCGAGGATTTTCTCGAGGCTGGGCCAGCCCTTGCCGGCTTCGCCCATGAGGCTGTCGGCAGACAGGGAAACTTCGCTGAAGACAACCTCGCCCAGATGGCGGGTCTGGTCCATGGTCGGCAGCCAAGACCGCTGAATGCCTGCCAGGTCCGCCGGCACTGTAAACAGGGAAACCCCATCCTTTCCCCGAGTGCCCGCCTCACGGGCCGCAACAATCAGTAAATCTGCGGTATGGCCATTTATGACGTATCGCAAGGTGCCATTGAGGAGATAGCCCTCGCTGGTTTTTTCCCAGGTGGCGGTCACCGCTTCCGCACCCCATTCGCCGCCCCCGTGGGCCGCTTCCGGGCCCGTCCATGCCATGGTCGCCGTCAACTCACCCGCCACGATCTCAGACAGATAACGCGCTTTCTGCTGCTCCGTGCCCGCCACCAGCAAGCCATTGCCCCCCAGGCAGACAGTGCCAAAAAATGGCGAGCACAAGAGGTTCCGGCCCATCTGCTCGAGAACAATGGCCAGTTCCACGTAACCAAGACCCATGCCTCCGTATTCTTCCGGCACTGTTATGGCCTGAAAACACAGTTCCTCGCAGATGCGGCGCCAGAGAGCCCGATCGTAGCCGGATTCGGTAGCCATTACTTCACGCACGGCGGCAGGACCAGATACGTCTTGCAGAAACCCCGCCGCAGTTTCGCGGATCATGTTCTGCTCGTCGGTAAAACGGAATTTCACGGTCAGACGTCTCCGCTCAGGTGCCGTAAATTTTCTGAGCCGGCACTTCCTTTTCCAGCAGGGCATCAATAGCGGAGCCGATTTCGTTTGCGTTCCAACGATCGCGCTTATCCACGCCTTCAGTGGAACGCCAGCCGTCGGCAATGGAGATCTTCCCGCCTTCGGCCTCGAAGACGCGGCCGGTGATGTGATCCGCTTCAGTGGAGGCCAGCCAGGCTAATAACGGCGACACATTTTCCGGCGCCCAGTAGTCAAAGCTACCATCCTCCGGTGGAGCCATCCGCTCCGCCATGGCTTGAACGGCAGTTGTCATCCCGGTACGCGCCGCGGGCGCGACAGCATTGGCGGTGATGCCGTAGCGGCGCAATTCTGCCGCCTGGTTCAAGGTCAGGGCGGCAATGCCGGCTTTGGCGGCTGCGTAGTTCGACTGGCCGATGGAGCCCTGCAACCCGGCCCCGGAGGTAGTATTGAGAATGCGCGCGTTAACCGGGTTTCCGGCTTTGGCCTGATCCCGCCAGTAGTGAACCGCGTGCGAGCTGATGCAGAAATGACCTTTGAGGTGTACCGCCATAATCGCGTCCCATTCCGCCTCGGTCATCGAAGCGAACATGCGATCCCGATTGATGCCGGCGTTGTTGAGCACAATGTGCAGATCGCCCCAGGTATCGAGAGCCTGGCGGACGGCATTTTCGCTGTCCTGGTAGCTGGTGATATCTGAGGTATTCACCACCGCACGACCGCCAGCGGATTCGATTTCGTCCACGACTTTCCGGGCCGCAGCTTCGTTGATATCGTTGACTACAACACAGGCGCCCTCGGCGGCAAAAACTCGGGCGTGAGCCGCGCCGAGACCGCCGCCAGCTCCGGTTATGATGGCGATACGATCGTGCAAGATTCCCATGGATATTTTCTCCTCCACGGCTGATTAGCCCAGCCGCTCGATAATAGTCACATTGGCCTGACCGCCGCCTTCGCACATGGTCTGTAGGCCGTAGCGGCCACCACTGTGCTCGAGCTCGTGGATCAGGGTGGTCATGAGCCGGGCGCCGGTAGCGCCCAGTGGATGGCCAAGGGCAATAGCCCCGCCGTTGACATTGACTCGGTCCGGATCGCAATCCAGCTCCTTCTGCCACGCCATCACCACGGATGCAAAAGCCTCATTGATTTCCACGCGATCAATCTCAGTCATGCTCATGCCCGCTTTCTTCAGGGCGGCCCGGGTGCCCGGAATCGGGGCAGTCAGGTGCCAAATGGGGTCGTCGCCGATGACGCTGAGGTGGTGAATGCGGGCCCGAGGCGCGATGTTGTAGCGTCTCAGGGCTTCCTCCGAAACCACCAGCAGGGCGGCAGAGGCGTCGCAGGTCTGGCTGGAAACGGCCGCAGTGATGTCCGGGAAGCTCGGATCGACCGGCTCAAGATCGGCCATTTTCTGCAGGCTGGTCTGACGCGGAGTCTCGTCCACTTCTAAGCCGTTGAGGCCGACAATCTCGGCCTTGAAACGACCGTCCGACATGGCTTTCAAGGCCCGTAGGTGGCTCATCAATGCAAACTCTTCCATGTCCTGCCGGGAGAGATTCCAATGACTGGCTATCCGTTGAGCGGCGTAGAACTGGTTTACCGGCTGGTCGCCAAAGCGAGCCTGCCAGCCTTTGCTGCCCGAGAAGGGGTCGGAGAATCCTAGCGGCTGACCGGCGAGCATGGCTGCGGAAATGGGGATTTGGGTCATCGTCTGGACGCCGCCGACGGCCACCACGTCCTGAGTACCGCTCATGACCGCCTGCGCGGCAAAATGCAAAGCCTGCTGGGACGAACCGCACTGACGATCAACTGTGGTACCGGGCACGTTCAGCGGCAGACCGGCCGCCAGCCAGCTGGTGCGGGCGATATCCCCGGCTTGAGAGCCAATGGTGTCCACACAACCGAAGACGACATCGTCGTATTCTTCAGCGGGGATAGCGTTTCGCTCGACGAGAGCTTTCAGCACATGCGCACCCAGATCGATCGCGTGCACATCGGAGAGGCTGCCCTTCCGCTTGCCCGTGGGGCTACGCAGTGCATCAACAATATAGGCTTCAGCCACGGTGTTACTCCTCGAAAGTATGTTGCGGCCCAATCAGGGCGTCGTCAGCCAGAACGGCCTCGGCC
The DNA here is from genome assembly GCA_026192395.1 of Proteobacteria bacterium 005FR1. Lineage (GTDB taxonomy): Bacteria > Pseudomonadota > Gammaproteobacteria > Pseudomonadales > Cellvibrionaceae > WACF01. The sequence continues at coordinate 65,652 of WACF01000001.1, read as the reverse complement.
ACGCGGGATTTGTGAAAGGCTCGATCGCCCCAGTAGGAATCCAGAGCCCAGGCGCGTTTCATGAAAATCTGCAGGTCCGCCTCCCAGGTGTAACCCATTGCGCCGTATACCTGAATGCCGTGACGCGCCGCGAGCCAGGCCGCTTCGCAACAGGCCAGTTTTGCGTGGGATGAATAAAGGTCGGAGCCGCGTTCATTGTTTGCGAGCGCGTGAGCCGCGCGATACAGCACCGGCTTGGCGAATTCGATTTTCTCGGCTACATCAGCCAGGTGATGCTTAACCGCCTGAAAGCTGCCTACGGGTTTGCCGAACTGCTGTCGCTGGCTGGCATACTCCACACTCATGTCGAGCATGCGCTGAGCCAGCCCGAGTGCCTGCCCGGCCACCCCTACGGCGCCACGGTTCAATGTCTCGGCCCATATGTCCCGGCCGTTTTCCAGTAGTCGGGATTCGGGCGCCGGCTGGACGCTGATCCGGCCAAGGCGACGGGAACTGTCGATGCTCGTGTTGCATTCGTAGCTGACCGCTTCTTGGTTCAGCGCGTGAATCTCGCCTTCAAACTCCACCAGCACCACATCGGCCAGATCCATATCAACTACGAGTGGATTGACCTGATGAGCCACCGCGACTCCGACATCACCTCCCGCGATGCCGGTCAGCAATTCCTCCCGCCGATGATCGCCTTCGGGCAATGCGGATAACAGACCGGTTGCGGTATAAGCGGTGTCCACAACCGAATCCGCGATGGCGTAATAACCCAGCAGCGGGGTCAGCAGCACCCAAGCTGTATCATCCATCTCCAAGCCGCCTTGGGCCTCGGGAACGGAGAGGCCCGTCAGCCCCTGCTCCACCATTTTGCGGTGCAACTCTCTCGAGCAGCCGTCTTCGGTTTCCCAATTCTTGCGCAGGACTTCGGGTGGGAGCTCCGCAGCCAGAAAACGGCTGATGGCCTCGCGGAAGGCCAGTTGATCTTCGTTGAAAGTAAAATCCATGATCAGCTCCCTCAGGCTCGCGGCAGGCCAAGCATGCGCTCAGCGACGATGTTGCGTTGGATCTCGTTGGTGCCGGCGTAGATAGGACCAGCTTGGGCAAAGAGGAAACCCTCCAGCCAACTTCCACCGTCGACCGCCTCTCGGGCGCTGCCGCGGAGTTCGCCGCGGGCGCCGAGTATTCGCATCGCGGTTTCGTGCAATTTGAGGTCGAGCTCCGACCAGACAACCTTATTGATACTCGCTTCAGCGCCGATCTTTGCGCCTTTATTCACCAGTCCCACTGTGTGGTAAGCAGCCTGCGCGTAGGCTTGCGCACCCATCCAGCCTTCGATAACGGCGTCGCGCAGACCGGGATCTCGCTCCGCCACCTCCGGGTTGGCTTTGTACAGTTCTATCAGCCGCTTGGCTGTCTGTTGGAAACGAGCCGGCGAGCGCAGCAGCAAGCCCCGTTCAAAACCGGCAGTGGCCATGGCTACCTGCCAGCCCTTCCCTTCCTCCCCGACCAGGTTCTCCGCCGCTGGCACACGCACATCGTCGAAGAAAACTTCGGCAAAAGCCTCTTTGCCGTTTAGCGCCTTGATGGGTCGGATGGTGACGCCGGGCGTGTCCAACGGCACCAGCAGATAGCTCAAGCCATGGTGCCGCTTGCTTTCCGGATCACTTCGAAACAAGCCGAAAATCCAGTCGGCGAATATGGCGCGGGTGGACCAGGTTTTCTGGCCGTTGATAACAAAATCGTCGCCGTCACGCACCGCCCTACTACGAATTGCGGCCATGTCCGAGCCGGCGTTCGGCTCGGACCAGCCCTGAGCCCACATATCTTCGCTCGAGGCAATGCGCGGCAGAAAGCGGCGCTTCTGCTCTTCAGTGCCGAACTCCATGAGAGTCGGCCCCAGCAGTAGTTGCCCGTTCTGATTTACTCGCATGGGCGCGCCGGCAGCGTAGTATTCTTCTTCGAAAATCAACCACTCAATGAGATCGCAGCCCCTGCCACCCAGATGCTCCGGCCAGATCACCATTGACAGGCGGGCGTCGTAAAGCTTGCACTCCCACTCGCGGTGTTGCTCAAAGCCCTCGCGAGTGTCATAGCTGACCAACGGCTTTTTGGGTGTATTTTTTTTCAGCCAAGCACGCACCTCGGCACGGAAGTTATTTTGTTCGGCGGTATAGGTAAGCTGCATAGAAGTTTTCCCGGCTTTTCAGAATTTACTTTCGCGTTTCTCCACAAACGCCCGTCGGGTCTCGGCGGAATCAGGCTGGGTGTACGCTTCCAAAGTAAATCCCTGTTCCCAGCGGTATTTGTCCTCCAAATTTCCGTCCTCAATGCCATTGAGGGCTTCCTTGGCGATGCGGATCATGGCCGGGCTCTTGGCCGCAATTTTTCTCGCAATTTCTCGGGCAGCCTCCGGCAGTTCATTTTTTTCTACTAAACGCTCGATGAAGCCGTATTGCATGGCGTCTGAAGCGCTGACTGCTTCGCCCGTGAAGAACATGTGCCGAACCTTCTGCACCGGGAACAGCCGCTGCAAATGGGCACCCCCTCCCATCGCCCCGCGATCCACCTCCGGCAGTGCAAAGCTAGCGCAATGCGATGCCAAAACGACGTCACTGGCCCCGGTGATACCGATGCCGCCGCCCAGCACAAAACCGTGCACGGCGGTGATAACCGGCACTGCGCAACGATGCACCGCCTTGAAGGTGGCATAGTTGCCCGCGTTCACCCTGACAATGCGTTCCGGATAGGCGTCGAGCTCTTTGATATCCACTCCGGCGCAAAACCCCCGACCTTCGGCGCGAATGATCACTACCCGCACATCCGGGTTGGTTCCCAGTGCAGAAATGTTCTCCGCCAACGAGAGCCACTCGTCACTATTCAGGGCGTTAACCGGTGGCTTGTTCAGCACCAATTCGGCGATGTGCTCATTCAACTCAACACGAAAGGCGGAATTCATACCTCGGTCTTCTCCTGTCCTTCTTTTAGCTGCGATGTCTGCGCTTGTGCGCAGAGACGCTGCAGACATTGTTCTGCTTCTTGGGCGACCTGCTCGATCAGCTCTCGGCAACTAGGCAGGTCATCGAGAACCGCGGCGACCTGACCGCTGGGAAGAATTCCCTCATCCGGATACCCTTCCACCATGGAGCGCTGCAACAGAACCGGCTGATTGGCTGACATGACCACCTGGGAAAGGGCTGCCGCGTCTTCGCCGATGGCCTTAAAAAACGTCTTTACCATGTGAGTGGTGCTCATGCCGGTCTGAGCCTTCCACTTGCGGGCACTGCTCAGGGCAATCCACAGTCGTTTTATGGGCCCGGCGGACTCGAGGCGCTTGATAAAGGGGTTTTCCACCATTCGGTGACGCAGACCATCCACTGCCGTCGTCACGCGGATCTTCTGGGTATCCTGGATAGCCAGGTAGCGTTGCAGGGTCGTCTGTGGCGTGGGCGAGTCGGAGGTCATCATGAACCGAGTGCCCATTGCAATTCCCCCGGCTCCGGCAGCCAGGGCCGAAGCCAACCCGCGGCCGCTTGAATAGCCTCCTGCGGCAATGACCGGCACCTTCACTGCGTCCAAGACCTGAGGCAGCAGGATCGTGGTAGGTACACCGCCGGTGTGTCCGCCGCCTTCGCCCCCCTGAATGGTGATCATGTCAGCGCCGAGATCCACCGCTTTCACCGCATGCTTCAGAGCGCCCACTGTGGGAATGCAGAGCACTCCGGCATCCTTGAAGCGCTGGATCGTTTGCTGGTCGGGACCGCGGCCGTAGCTCACCGCGCGGAGGCGGTACTTAACGGCCAGATCCACACATTGCGAGGCGTTTTCCTGAAACATGTGGAAGTTCAAACCGAAGTTACTGCCACCAGTGGCCTCAATCACCCGCTGGATTTCACCTTCCACCTCTTCGGCAGGAATCGTGGCGCCGGCGAGAAAGCCGAAGCCGCCTGCCCGCGTGGTGGCAATCACGAGGTTGGCGTCGGACACCCAGCCCATGGCCGTTTGTACAATCGGATAACGACAGCCCAGTGCTTCGGTCACGGGTGTGACCAAAATGCTCATTGGTCGCCGCCCTTCTCTTTCGCCTGAGCCTTGTTGCGAGCCGCCATCGCCTTACCGTCGAAGCCGCCCAGTTTGTCACCGGACACCTGCTCATTGTGCACGTGGGCGAAATGGTGCCAGGCGAAAGCCGCTTCCATTCCGGTGCGCTTGCCCTGCAGATCCTCGATGTGATTGACCGCTTGCTTTGTAAGCGCAAGCCCCATACGCGGCTGCTCGGCAACGCGCTGTGCAATCTCCAGCGTCTGCGCTTCCAATTCGTCGCGGGGAACGATGCGGTTCACCATTCCAAGCTCAAAGGCCCGACTGGCCGGCATGCGCTCGCCCAGGAAGAGGAACTCTTTGGCAATACGCGGATGCATCTCGAATGCATGAGCAAAATACTCAACGCCCGGAATACCCATGCGGACCACCGGATCCTGAAAAAAAGCGTCTTCACTGGCCACGATCAGATCGCAGACCCAGGCCAGCATCAGACCGCCGGCGATACAGCCTCCCTGCACCATCGCGATAGTCGGCTTCGGCATATCCCGCCAGCGGCGGCACATGTTTAAATAGACTTCCTGCTCGCGCACGTAGAGAAACTCACCACCTGGTTTGTTAGTGTGGTCCCACAGCAAGTGTTTGCGCTCGAAAGACTTCGTGACGTCACGTCCCGGAGTGCCGATGTCGTGGCCGGCGGAAAAGTGCTTGCCGGTGGCGCCCAGGACGATGACCTTTACAGCGTCATCGTTGATCGCACGCTGGAAGCAGTCGTCCAGCGCGTATGTCATCTGCGAATTCTGCACGTTGTTGTACCGGGACCGACACATGGTGACGATGGCCACGCCGTTTTCCACCCGATACAGGACCGGTTCGTCCGTTTCGTATACGGCCGTATCTTCTCTTTCGACAAATTCGCTCATGAGCGCACCTCCTCAGGTTTTCGGATGCCGGGCGGATTCCCCTTGAGTTGCTTGTGGCGCAGCCCATGAGGGTCGAGTTTGTCGATCACCGCGAGCTGCTCGGCAGTAGGGTGAGAGGTTTCGCTCAGGCCCACCACCTGACCTAAAGGAAATCCGGTGTTTTCCTGAACCATTTCGAAGCTAACGCCCGGGTGCAGGGAAACCACTCGAGCTGAGTGATCCGGACCGTCAAAGTCCATGACGCACAAATCCGTCACTGCGACACCGATGCTCATCAAGTCCGAACGCATACTGGAGTTCCAGCGTTCGGGCTTGAAGCCGACGCCAGAAACCATGTCGACTTCGCCTTCCACGAATACGCGCTTGCTGTGGTGGGGAACAAAAAAGGAGTTGCGGTGATTGATGCTGTTGCCGGGCAGACCGCGTACGCCGAGCATAGCCACCTTCGGATTCTTGTAATCGCCCACCACCGATAGATTGCTCTGAGCCCAACGGTCAATCTGAGTAGGGCCTACCATAGCGTGGCGGCGACCGTGCCAGACACAATCAAACACTCGTTCAAATGGCATGTAGCCGGAATACTTCGGCACATAGTCGCCACGAGGGCCGACAGGAATCGGCTCTTCTACCAAGAAGGCTTCGCTGTCGGTCATCAACAGCTCCGGGCTGTGCGTCGCCTTCGCCAGGCTCGCGCCCAAGCGCGGGATAATGCCCAACCCGGAGGCCAGCACTTCTCCACTGCCTCGCCAGGCTTCGGAGGCGGCGACAATCATCAATTCAGCCAGGCTGAAAGAGTTATTACTCATGTCCTCTCCTTAAAAGATTGGCAGTGGCAGACTGGCGATGCGCTCATCACCGCCGTTCCGCTGACGGTATTCCGCTTCGTCACACTGGATGTAGGTTTCCCGATAGCTCTGCCAGCCGCTTTCCTCGGCGGCCCCATCGCTGTACTCCTTCAGATGCTTCATGTCCCAGCCGTATTCAGGGCCGCAGCTGGTGGGATGAGCGCCCAGGGGCGCCTCTACTACGCCGGTAACCAGGGAACGCTCGAAAGTGTTGAAGCGAGCCGTGGCCGCATCCAAGTCGAGACGATCGTCCACCTTTTCAGCCGAGACGTAGCACTTTTCTGCCGCTCGCGCGAAGCAGTGATCGAAATAGACGTCGTTTCCGGTGATCAGAGTGTTTCCCAGCCGGTCAGCACGGTTAACGTGAAGCAGGGCCACATCGAGATTGAGAGCAGGCATGGCAAGCAGCTCTTCGCCGTCCTTGTAGGGCGAGGTGATTGTGCGCAGTTCCGGATTGTGTGTGAGCACACCACTGGCCAGTCCAGCACGGGCCGGCAGAAAGGGCACTCGCAATCCGGCGGCTTTCAAACCCCATTGGAACAGACCCTCGTCCAGCTCCATGACGTCCAACTGGCCCGCTTGCCGTAATTTCCGAAAGTAGGGCTCGAGAGGAATTGGATCCATCGTGACGAAACCGAACACCAGTTTTCTCACCTTGCCGGCGGCACAGAGCATGCCCACTTCGGGACCACCGTAAGCTACCACTGTGAGATCCTTCAGATCGCTTCGCAGTAGCTCGCGCACCAGGGCCATGGGCTTGCGCCGGGGCCCCCAGCCGCCTATGCCAATGGTCATACCATCGCGAAGGCTTTCCACCACACCGCTGGTCGTCGTAAGTTTGTTCATCAGCAATCTCCTACTGGCCCGCACCGAAGTCGTGTCCCCACAAGCTCACCCGGTTGAATTCGAAAACCGAGTGATCGTCCCAATCCACTTGCAGACCACCCCAGCCGAACTCCAGGTCGAAGCCCGAAGGCGTCTTCATGTAAAAGGAAGTCATGCGGTCGTTAAGGTGCTGACCCAAAGTGGCCGACAGGGGCACCTGATGAGCAATTCTACGATCGTGAGCGCGCCCCACCTCAGTCATGGAATCTACTTCCACCATCACGTGCACACACTTGCTGGGCACGTCGTATTCAGCAATCGCCAGACTGTGGTGTCTGGGGTTGGCGCAGTGCAGGAAGTGAATGCGGACCGGGTCGGCATTTGGATCGGGACGAAAGTTAAAAATGTCAGAGTGCCGAAAGCCCAGCACTTCACAGTAAAACTGCAGACAATCATCAAAACGGGGAGCTGGCAGCACAGTGTGGCCCAGGCCCATATCTTCGGTTAGAAAGCGCGGCACTCCCTGAGGTGATGCGAAGGGCTGGCAGTCGGAGATGTGCCCCCAGCTGAGTTCATTGCGGTTGCCCACCGGATCATTGACCACTGCAATGGCCTGCACGCCGCGTTGAGTGCAGAGCGCTTGGTCCGCCATCTCGTATTCGACGCCGTGTTCTTCCAGGCGCGCCAGCATCGCTTCGAAATCGGTCCGACTAGCCAACTCCCAGCCGGAAGCTACGTAGCCGGCGGGACCTTCCAGAATCAGCATTCGGAAAGGACGCTCGTCCATTTTCACGTAGAGGCCACCGTTGGGAGCAGGACCTGTCATCATCCCGAGGACGTCTTCGGCGTAACGCCGCCAGGATTCGAGATCTTCGACTTGGGCGACGAAATAACTGAGGGACTGGATTTCGCTCATGGGCTGCTCCTCTGCGCCGGAAAAAGGGGGCTTGGACTCCGGGAAATTGTCCTGTCAGGGAGGTTCGGACACATCGTCCGTTGAGACTAAGATAAGACGAGCTAAGTGAGAGGGTCGAATCTATCCACCAGAAAGAAAACCGCCCGGCTATGTACCGGGCGGCAAAGAAGCATGTGGGCAGCAAAAACCATTTGGATGGCCGTTTACTACATGTATAGAATCACCAAATCGTTGATTACAGCTGGACGCTCCTGCCCTACCACGTGAACGTTGATCTCCAGAGTCATCTGCGTTCCGCGCTTGTTACGCTCGACGGATTTGACTCGGGCCCGAGAGTGAACCAGCGAACCGGCCGGGACGGGCGAGGGGAAACGCAGGCGATCCGAACCATAGTTCACCATGTTCGTGAAACCGGTGATCTCAAACTCCAGCGGCACCTCCATCCGGGACATGAGCACCTGAACAAGTGCTCCATGAGCGATGGTGCCGCCGAAGGGACCTTCCTTTCGAGCCCGCTCCGGATCGGTATGGATCCAGTAATCGTCCCCCGAAAGCTCCGCGAATTGATTAATCAGCTCCTGATCGATCAGAACCTGATTGCTCCACTCGCTGTATTCGTCCGACACGAGAGCGTGCAAGGCGGCTTCGTCATCGACGCTGATCTTTCGCTTGGGCGGATCGGCGCTTTTATCGCCGGCGGGCGGCGCTTTCGGCACCTCGTCCACTTCTTTCAACTCGACGTCCACCCCGGTATAACGCAGCAGCACGGTGCCGTCGTCATTGACCCGGGCACGAACAGGCTTGACCGCCATACCTATTTCGATCTCTTCCGGTTTCAGCCCTACCAGAGTGGTATTGACGTGCACTCCCTCTTCAAGCTCGATGACGGCCAGAATCTGCGGCTCCGGGCCGGCAAATTCCGGCAAAGTCGGAATGCGGGCGATGGTGAATGTATACAGTTCGCCTCGGCCGGAGACTTCCTTGGTCTCGAGATCGTGTGATAGACAGTGCATACAATGGCGGCGCGGATAGAAGGTCCACTGCTCGCAGTCCTTGCACTGCTGCAAGAGAATCTTGCCTTCCTTCAGCCCTTTCCAGAACGGAGCCGAGATGGAAGTCGCCACCGGCATTGGTTTGTTGGTCGACATAATCAGCCCCCCTGAAGAATCAACGCGCCCTGCTCGCTCATCACGCCCCCGGTTCCAGAGACGAAGACCTGATCGCAGGTTTTCAATTGCCGTTCACCGGCCCGGCCGGCAATCTGGTGAAAAGCTTCAATCACCTGAGAAAACCCGCCGGCGGAACCCGCTTGCCCGAAACCAAGCTGACCGCCATGAGTATTTAGTGGGAAGTTGCCGCGCCAGGTCAGATCGTTCTCCAGCACGAATTTCATGCCTTCGCCCTTTGGACAAAAACCGGCGTCTTCCAAGCTGAGCAGCACGGTGATGGTGTAGCAGTCGTAAATCTGGGCTGCGTGCATATCCTGCGGCTTCAGCCCGGCCATTTCGAAGGCGCGACGCGCGGCTGGACCGACGGGAGTTTCGGTCATATCCGACGAATAACTGGGAGACTTGTACCCAAGCCGCTCACCGAAACCGGTGACGTACGCTGGTCGATTTTTCGTTTTAGCGGCGAGTTCTTTCGAGGTGACGATAACGGCGGCCCCGCCGGCCACGGGCATTACGATCTCCAGCACATGCAGCGGATCCGCCACCATTTTGCTGGCCAGTACATCGTCGACTGTCAGCGGTTGCCCTCGGAAAATCGCATCCGGATGAAGCTGTGCATTACTGCGCTGATCGACCACAATTTTGGCCATGGCTTTTGAATCATAGCCATAACGGGCCGCGTAGCGTTGAGCAATCATCGCGTAGCCAGTGTTCTGACCCATGTGCCCGTAGGGCAAGTCAAACTCGGCTTCTGGCGCGCCGTAGGTAGTGCTGTGACCTCCGTAGCGCATGGCCCGCGCCATGGCGGTCGGGTCGTCGTCGGGCCCAAAAGGCGCCATGCGCATGGGAATGACGCAGAGGACGGCCTGACACAAGCCCATCTCGATTGCTGCCGCGGCACGCCAGACCATTCCCACAGGGGTGCAACCGCCCAGATCTACCACTTCCGCGAAGTTGACCTCAATCCCGAGGTATTCAGCGGCCATCGCCGGCACAAAGACTGAGGCCTCGTGAAAATGCGCACCGTTTATCACGAGCCCATCAAGGTCGCTGGCTTGCAGGCCCGCATCCGCGAGCGCACGAGAAGCCAAATCTGCCACCTGTTCCAAGTGAAACATTTGCGGCGCCGTCTGGTACTTCTCCGGCTTATATTGGGCAGCGCCAACGATGGCCGCCTGTCCTCTCAATCCCATATCTTGCCCTCTGTAATGTCGCACGCCGACATTGGCGGCGGTGCATTGCCTTTTCACCCACAACGCGGGCGGCCCTGCTTTCAACTGAACCGCGCTTCAGCGGCACGGTCGTCAGAATAAAAAAGACCCATGTAGAAGTGACACGGGTCAAGTGCCGACAAAAAGTTCAGAGCACGAAATCTCTAAGCTGAAACAAGCAGTCCGTTGGATTCTAGGGCCGAATCTTCACGCTGGGCTAGCCCATAGCGGTAGCAATTGCCTTGCTGTGCGCGATGCACGACGCCTTCGTCCCACAGAAAATTCAAGTGCGCCAGAGTTTCGCCAGTCGCCAGCATCAGATCAAAGTTGTCTTTCACTTTCGGGAACAACAGCGGGCGAAGCTCATTGATTGTCATGCTTTTGCTGCCCAGTGCATCGACAACTGTCTGCAAATGCAGCCGGTGATGCCTTTCCAGCTGTTCCAGGCGCTTGTGCAATCCATAAAAAGGACGTTCGTGTGCCGGCAAAACCAAGACCTCGTCGGCGACCTTCCGCAAATGCTGCAAGCTCGCTAGCCAGTCAGCCAGCGGGTTCGCATCCGGCTCGATGGCGACTACTGACACACTGGACGAGATGCGTGGCAAAACCTGATCCCCCGATATGAACAGTTGATCATCTTCACAGTAAAGACACGCGTGCTCCGGAGAATGGCCGGAGCCCACCACAACCCTCCACCGACGCTTGCCGATCTCGAGCACCGAGCCTTCTTTCAAGCGCCGATAACTACGCGGGTAAATTCGCTGATAATGGCCTCGCTTAAGGCCTTTGTAGAATTCGGAAATCTGCGCGTCGGACACTCCGCAGAGCTGATAAAACTGCCTGAACTCCCAGTTAGCTTCGCTGCTTTCCGAGGGGCTGATAAAAAGCGACTGGTACTCTCCCTGGGTCATGTAGACAGGACATCGAAAACGCTCGGACAACCAACCCAGCAATCCGCTGTGATCGAAGTGAAAATGTGTGGCGATGATGCCCACCACCGGTTCATTGTGAATCACTTCTTCAAACACGCGCTCCCAAACCGAGCGGCTCTGGTCCAGCGCGAGACCCGTATCGACGATTACCCAGCCGTTACCGTGCTGCAGCAGATACAGATTGATATGGTCTAGCCCGAGCGGCATGGGCATACGCAGCCAGAGTACACCGTCTGCGACTTCCTGCACTTCCCCCGGTAAAGGAGGTTTTCCCCAGGGATACTCGAGCTCGCTGTAGAGCACCCTCCCGCTTTCAGGACGGCTCACGCCGCATCTCCGGCAAACGGCGGCAGATCTACCCTATGCAGTACCTTGTCGTCATAAGGCTCGTAAGTTCCTGTCGTGTTATCGAGCACGTACAGTGGACCGTCCACTTTTTGTGGGTCATAGCCTTCCCGGCGCAGATGCAGTTTTCGCATTTTGAAGGTGGTAGTCATATCCGCCTGTTGTGCGACACGCACGAATACCGGCCTCGCATAGTGTGGAAGACGTTCACAAACGACATCATAGAAAGCCTTCGGATCGAACTCGCAGCCCTGCTGCATGACGATGGCCGCCATCCCGGCGCGGCCTTCATGTCCGGGCACCCGCACACCATAGATATTGATCATTTCGATGCCGGGAAAGTCGCCCACTGTATCCGCCACTTCCTGAGTAGACACGTTCTCGCTCTTCCAGCGGAAAGTGTCCCCCATCCGATCTACGAAGAAGCAGTAGCCGTTTTCGTCGTAGCGCAACAGGTCGCCCGAGCTCCACCAAGCATCGCCTGTCTGGAAGACGTCCCGTAGGATCTTGCTCTCGGTGGCCGCCTCGGACGTGTAGCCCTCGAAACGTCCTCCGCCGATTTCCGGATGGTTTACGATGTAGCCCACCGCTTCACCCACTTCCCCCGGTTGACAATGAACGCAGAAACCGTTTTCGTCGCGGACGTAGTCCTGCTTTTCTTGGTCGTAACGAAGTAAACGCAGATTGGTTTTGTTCCAGTCTGGAACACGCCCGCAAGAACCCAGATAATTATCCAGGTTGATCGTGGCCGCGTTGGCTTCAGTGGCCCCCCAGCCTTCAAACACGCGGATATCGCCAAATCGTTCGATCCAGCGTTTCCACACCTCAGAGGTCAGGCCTGCTCCCAGCATGCAGCGGAGAGGGTGGTCCTTGTCGTTGGCTTGCGGAGGCATATTCAGCAGGTATCGACAGATCTCGCCGATGTACTGAAAAATGGTAATCCCATACTCCCGAACGTCGTCCCAGAAACGGCTGCTACTAAATTTCCGACGGACTACGATGGAAGCGCCCCCCGCCAAGGCGGTGGACGTTACCGATGTGGCGGCGGCACCGTGATAAAGAGGCAGGCAGCAATAAAAGACATCCTCGGGAGTGATATCCAAGGTCACTTCCATCACATCCCCGGAGGACATCCATCGCATATGGCTGTATTTGGCCGCTTTGGGCAGCCCCGTGGTACCCGAAGTGAAGATGTAGAGCATGTCCTCTTCTGCCCGCATGTCGGCCCGGGGAGCACGATCCGGTCGGGTCTTCTCCGCCATCTCGACATCCTGGGCGAAAGATTCATCAGCCCTTTTACGCAGAGTCGCCGATGCGGGTTTCTCGCGGTCGGGCAGGAGCCAAAACGAAAGGCTCTCGGCTTCCGGCGTGTCCGCAAAAGCCTGCAGGCATTCTTCGCCTACCACGACTGCCTTGGCATGGGTGGTCTCCAGCGCGTGCTGGAGGGGCCTGCCGGTAAGGTGATAATTGATAAAGGTCGTGATGGCTCCGATCTTGGCAAGACCGAACCAGCAAAAGAACAACTCGGGGCGGTTTTCGATGGCGATGGCGCAAACATCCCGCGGTCCAATGCCGCGTTCCAGAAATACGCGAGCATACTGGTTTGCCCGTTCGTCTACCTGACCATAGCTGAAGCGATCCTTGCCGTAGACAAGGAAATCCCGGTCGCCATAGGCATCCGCTCGGGCTTCGATGCGATCGGCCAGCGTATAGAAATCCAGCGGCTTGATTCGGTTGGCGGCTTCCGACCGCAGGTCCAGCTTGCGCTGAGTTTCCTCCCGCGAGGGAACTTCTTGCTGTCCAATAAGGGACTGGGTTTCAGTTTTAATCACGTCTGCTCCTTTGCTGGCTAGCGCTCGCGCGCCTCGAACACCAAGCCTGAACACCGCTTCATCAGAGCGATTCAGCCGGAGGAACGTTAAACTCCAGCCCGGGAAACATCATCGTCCATTGGGACTAACGGGAAATGCCTCAGCGGACCAGATGGTCTGAATGGACGATGATGCGCGGAGGCGTCAGCGGAATCATGGAGCGGAGTGAAAAAACCTCACAAGGTCTGACCGTTTCGGCATGGTGCCCGGTCGGCTATTCTCAAAGCAAAAAGCAGGAATTTCCATGAGCGACCCAAAGCACGATGATTTCCCCCTGCCCATCGGACACTATGCCGAACTGTTGAACGGGCTGAATCTTCATTATCTTGACGCGGGCGAGGGCCCTGTCGTGGTATGGCTCCACGGCAGCGGGCCAGGGGCCAGCGGGCACAGCAATTTCAAAGGCAACTACCCGGTTTTCGAGAAGGCCGGCTTTCGCAACATCGTGGTCGACCTGCCGGGCTTTGGTCGGTCCGATAAGCCGGCAGACGCTCAGTACAATCTGGATTTTTTCGTCAGCAATCTCGTCCTGCTGCTGGACGCCATCGGCGTCGAACGTTGCACGCTGCTGGGCAACTCCCTGGGTGGGGCTATCGCGCTCGGTACGGCGCTCACACATCCGGAAAAGGTCGAAAAGCTGATCCTGATGGCTCCGGGCGGCGTGGAGGAGCGCGAGACCTACTTCCAAATGGAAGGCATCAAGCGGATGGTGGAGGAATATGGCGCAGGTCCGATGAACATCGAGAAAATGCGAAAGGTGATGAGCCTTCAGCTGTTTGACAGCAGTCAGTTGCAGGACAAGCTACTGGAAGAGCGTGTCGCAGTAGCCGTAACCCAGCCGGCAAACCTTTTCTCCACCATGATGGTCCCGAACATGACCGAGCGCTTGGCCGAGCTTGTCTGTCCGATACTGGGCTTCTGGGGAGCCAACGATAAGTTCAATCCTCCCAGCGGGACTTTCAAGGTCCTGGATCATGCGAAGAACGCCCGATTCACCCTACTCAATCGCTGCGGACACTGGGTGCAGGTGGAACACGAAGCGTTATTCAACCGGCAGTGCCTGGAATTCTTGGAAGAGTGCTGAGTTGGTCAGTGCAGTCCCACCGGACTGCACTGGGCACCTGCAAGCGGTCGGCCCCAAACGGCCGCTCGCTAGAGATTGGCAAACTGCGTCTTGATTTCCCGCTTCTGCAGCTTGCCCGTTGCATTGCGAGGCAGTGCCTTTGTGGTGAACCAAATGGATGTGGGTAGCTTGTAGGCAGCCAGACGTTTTCCCATGTACTCCCTCAACTGCTCGGGACTAATGCCGCTGCCTGTGATTCGCGCGACCATACCTACCGCTTCCCCAAGCTGCTCATCGGGAACGGCAAAGACCGCCGCCTCCGCCACTTCCGGGTGTTCACCAGCGCAGTGCTCCACTTCCAGAGCGGAGATATTTTCGCCACCGCGAATGACGATGTCCTTAATACGATCAGTGATGTAGACCATTCCATCGTTATCCAGATAACCTATGTCGCCGGTGTAAAGCCATCCGTCGACCAGAGTCTCGGCGGTCTCTTCCGGACGGTTCCAATATCGTTGCATTACCGCCGGCGAACGGATCCAGATCGGCCCTGCTTCGTTCGGCGCCATGTGCTGGTCCGGACTCTCCCCCACCACCATGTCAACTAGAGGCAGCGGCCAACCGGCAGAGCTGGGAAACCGGATGAACTGCTCGCCTGAATGGGCTGCACCGATTCCGTTGCTTTCTGTCATTCCGTAGCCGCTGCCGGCCATGGCCATAGGCTTTAACTCCAGCAGTTTCTCAAGAATCGCTCGGGAAGCGGCGCCACCTCCAATACCGAGCGAGAAGAGCGTATCGGTGGCCCCGGTGTTAAACCTGGGGTGATTCAGAAGTTGCTGCAACATCACCGGCGCGCCATTGAACTGAGTACAACGCTCCTCTTCGATATAGTTCAGCGCCTGATCCACATCCCACTTGTAAAGTACCACCATGCGGCGGCCGCTGCGAAGCGCATTCAGAAACTGGGAATGCAAGCCACTGACGTGGAATAGAGGGAAAGCCAGTAACGCGGTAGGCTGAAGTCCGGAATCCAGAATTGGCTTTATACGTGCGGGCGACGTCATAAACGCGAAAGCGCCTTGGAACTCGAGCGAATAGAGCGCTTGGGCAACCGCACGGTGGGATGACAACACCCCCTTGGCACGGCTGCTTGTTCCGGAGGTATACAATAGCAACGCCGGATCGTCCGGATTCACTGCCGCCAACTGCATCGGTCGCAGGGCTGCTTTGAGAAGCGACTCCCAATGATAATCGGCTCGCGGATCAGCTGCGTCGACTACAATGGTCTTCAGCTCCGCCGACGCCCGCGCCGCCACGCTGTTCAGACGCTGTAGGTCACAGACCAGAACGCTCGCCTGCGCATCGTTCAGCGCATACAAGAGTTCCTCCTCCGTTCCCCAGCTATTCAGCGGCACGGGAATCGCGCCGGCCTGAACTGCAGCAACAAAAGCGATCATCCATTCCGGACGATTGCGCATGGCGATAGCCACCCGTTGACCCGCCTGCACCTTCACCACCTGCTGAAGCGCGGCGGTGAGCTGATCCGCCACCTGGAAGAACTCTTCAAACGTGTAGCTCTGGTCCTGCCAAAGCAAAAATGGCATTTGTCCATGTCTCCGCCCTGCCTGTATCGCTTCGATCAGGTCCGCGGGGGCCTGCGTGAATTCCTTTTCGCCTTGTTCGCCACTTCGCAATTCGAAAGGTGACCCCGGCGAAAGCAGCTGGTGCCAGGATGATCGCCATTGTTGGATGATGTCACTCACGTAGATTCCTCAAAGCTGTCTGATGCGGTCACCGCAAAGTCGCCGCGTATCGTTCGCAGTGATAATCACTATCACCGAGCTGGACTTGCACGACCCGGATGCGTTTCAGGTAAAGGCCCACATCCAACTCGTCGGTCACTCCGATACCACCGTGCATTTGCACGGCCTCGTTACTAACCCGGTGAGCCATCTCACCCGCCTTCCATTTGGCGAGGCTGACCAGGGACGAGCGCTCCGTCGCCGAAGCTTCCGGATCGTTCAGACATTCAAATGCCGCCAATACTGCGCTGCGGGCCAGTTGCAAGTCCACGTAGAGCCGGGCGGCGCGATGCTGCAAGGCTTGAAAGCTGCCGATCGGCACGCCGAACTGAACCCGTGTTTTCAGGTAGTCGACTGTCCTCTCGAAAAGGCTTTCCGACATGCCGAGTAATTCTGCTGCCAGGCAGGCAGTGCCCCGGTCGAGTACGGTCTCAAGTGCAAGTAACGCGTCCTTGCCGGGCAGCTTCGCCTCTGCGGGCAGGCGTACCTCATCGAAGGTGAGGGCCGCGTGATTGCGCGAATCTACCAAGTTTAGATGATCCACCTGCACCCTTTCTACCGTCGCGTCCACCAGGAAGATCGCAAGCGACTCGTCTTCCAGGCGTGCAACAGTGAGCCAGCCGTCGGCACCGAAGCCGTCGACGACCCAAGTTTTCTTTCCATCCAAAACATAATAGTCGCCATCTTTCCGTGCTTTCAAACCCACGCGCTCTGGCCTGAATCGACAGTCTTCGTCGAGAGCCAGAGCGAGGCGACGCTGCCCATTGATCAACTCAGGAATAAGTTTCTCCCGCTGTTGTTCGCTGCCCATAGACTCCAGCAAAGAAGCCGACAGGACCACGCTCGACAACAAAGGTGCGGAGCTCAAGTGTCGACCGATTTCCTCGAATACCGGGCCGAACCCCTGAAAACCGAATTCCAGTCCGCCGTATTGTTCCGGGGCGGCTATTCCACCCCAGCCCAGCTCCAGCATCTCCTTCCAGATACCCAAGCTGAAACCTTCCGGCACTGCCTCGTCGCGCAACCTGCGCTGCTCCGCAACCGGAGAGCGGGCGGCCAGAAACTCTCGGGCGCTATCCTGCAGTTGTTGCTGCTCTTCGTTGTATATCAAGCCCATTGCAAACTCCTCACTTAGCCTCGGGTAGGCCAAGCACCCGCTTGGCGATAACATTTAGCTGCACTTCGGAAGACCCTCCGGCAATGGTCTGAGCAAAGCTATTGAGCCAAGTATTGGTTAAAGCCAGTTCTCTCTCGCTGAATCCGTCTCCACTCCACCCCAAAGCACGCTGGCCCATCACGTCCAGCAAAACCTCGAATTTATCCCGCTCCTGCTCACTGTGAACCAGCTTGGAGATGGCCATCAGACCGGACGCATCCTGCCGCGCCCGCATTGTTTCGTTGATACGCCGATGGGTGAGACGAAAAGCGTGCTCTTCCATAAGGCAGGACACGGCACGCTGCTGCAGAGCAATTTCTCCAGGTGAACTGGCGTCTGGAAGGTATCGGCGCAGATATTCCAGCAAGTCGAAATGCGTCGGTAGGCTGATTTCGCTGAATTTGGACATGGCCCGGCGCTCGTGCTGCAACAGAGCCTTGGCCAAGGGCCAGCCACCGTTCAATTCGCCGATGAGCTGCCGCTTGGGAACGCGAACGTCATCGAAAAAAACTTGGCAGAAGCTGGATTTTCCGCTGATAAGATCGATGGGCTCAACGTTTACGCCGGCTGAATTCATGTCCAGCACAATAAGGCTGATACCCGCGTGCTTTGGTTCTTTCGGGCCGGTTCGCACCAGCGCATACATCCAGTCGGACATGTTGCCGTAGGATGTCCAGATTTTTGTTCCATTGATGATGAATGCATCGCCGTCTTCCCGAGCACTGGTTTGAAGGCTGGCCAGATCGGAGCCGGCATTGGGCTCGGAAAAGCCTTGGCACCAGCGGATTTCACCACGAGCCATCGGCGGCAACAGTTCGCGTTTTTGCTCCTCAGTGCCGAACTCGAGCAGTACCGGACCGAGCATCCAAATTCCCAGATTGATCTGGGGTGGGCGGCATCGAAGCCGACGCATCTCACTTTCCAGCACCGCCAGTCGCTGCGGGTCCAGCCCTCCGCCACCGTATCCAACGGGCCAGTCCGGAACGAACCAGCCCTTGTCTCTCATGCGCTCGAACCAAAGCCGCTGATCTTCGGACACGAAGCTCAGGTTGCGACCACCCCAAACCATCTCATCAATCGGCATGGGGGTACGCATGGACGTCGGGCAGTTGGCTTCAAGCCACTCCCGGGTCTGCAGACGGAATTGTTCAATATCGGTCATGGACGTTCCTGATTAATAAAGTTGGACGTTCGCGGTACGAACAGCTGCTATCGTTCACCGGCTCCGACCACGCTTCGGCGTACGGCTGCGCTCTTTCCAGCCTGTCGACCGAAGAAGGTGGAATCGCCCAGGGATAATCCCGAGCTATATCCTTCGCCCCAGCGGGGCAGTCCGCAGGCAGTGCGGCCTGCTGCGTAGAGACCGGGGGTCGGCTTCTCATCTGCATCCAGCACTTCGCCGGAGGGCCGCGTGGACAAGCCACCCAGAGTGAAGGCGTGGGTTTGAATGTCCGCCGGGCAATAACTGATCGCGGCGAAAGGAGGCTCCACAAGCGGATAGAGCCAACTGGGCCCCTTGTGGAAATCCGGGTCCTCGCCCGCTTCGGCCTGCTGGTTGTAGCGCTCCACCGTATGCTCCAGGGCCCCGACCGGAAGCCCGAGTTCCCGGGCCACCTCCTCCCAGCTCTCCCCAATAGCGGCGATAGTGACGTCTTGTTGCAGCATGGGGCGGGCAAATGCCTTGTTGTCCACCAGCAACCATGCCTGCCTGTCGGGCTGCCGCAGCACGTAATGCGCTACGCGCCCATGGTAGACGTCTTCATTGATAAAGCGCTGCCCTCGGTTGTTCACAAAAATGCCCTTCACGAGTGACTCGGGCGGGTAGAAAGGGATGGTGGCGAAAAACTCCTGCATGTTGAGCGTCGCAGCGCCTACACTGATGCCCATGCGAATACCGGATCCGTTATCGTTTCCGCCAGTGACCTGGTGATCGCAGCGGCCAGCCTCAGGCACAAACTCGTTCACCATGTCGGCATTACCGATGAATCCACCTGCACAGAGAACAACGCCACCCCGAGCTCGGACAAAGGCTTGCTTGCCGCCCATCTTGACCACCACACCGGCCACTTGGCCTTTGCGCTCGGTAATGAGGGCCACAGCGCGACAATCAAAGTGGGCCCGGGCGCCCATCGACAGCGCCCGTTCGCTGAGCTTGCTCATGAGCTCCTGACCGCCACCCCAACCTACAAATTGGACCGTGTGGCCCCGCGGTGCCGGTTTCGCTTTTTCTACGAAGGGCCAAGCCTGCTCATTGCCGCTCCAGACCAGTGTGTCATCCGTAGTCGGTTCAATCAGCTTGCCCGGCAGATAGCTACCCTTGAAAGGGACGCCCTGATCGCGAAGCCAGTCAAAATGTTCAACGCCGCGCTCGGCGTAGATCCGGACCCGTTCTGCATCCGCTATCGGGCCACCGCACATGAGCAGATAAGTGTGAAAATCTTCGGTCTCGTCCTTGAAGCCATTGGAGCGTTGGACGTCGGTACCACCCTGACCTCCCACGTACACCTCTCCGCCGGATAATGCCGCACTGCCGCCGGCCGCGGAAGACAATTCAAAGATGTCCACTTTTGCACCGGAACTGCGAGCCTCAATGGCCGCGCAACTGCCCGCCGCGCCAAAGCCCACGACGGCCACATCGGTCTCGATGTCCCACTGGGGTACTTCTTCAACCGGACAGGGCCGGTCGGGTCCATAGGTGATAGTCATAGCGTACTCCGACAGATCGACTACTCCCGATACTAATCGTCGCACGGGTGACGGACATACTCTAAATGAACGATGAGGGGGAAGCCGGACGATCGCCCCCCAGGAATGGGGAGCGACGACGATTGTCAGGCGTTGGCGGGAGTGGAGTTGAGTTTTGCATCGCCCGGCTGGCCCAGCACACACGAGGTACCGCCTGGGGTGTACATCATGGATACGCAGCGGTTGCAGGACGTGCAGCCGGATTCTCTGACAGCACCTTTTTGCATCTCATTGACCATATTCGGATCGAATATCAGAGCCCGCCCGATAGCCACCGCATCGAAACCTTCGGCCATAGCTCGCTCGATACTGTCTGCGGATTTCACGCCGCCCAGATAAGCTAATGGCATGTTGACCGCCGCCCGGATCTTGCGGGCGTGCTCCAGCAAGTACATTTCCTTGAACTCGATTGGCTTTTCCGTCAGCCCCTGGATGAACATGCCCAATTTGACGATGGGGTTCGATACGTTCGCCCGGTTCTCCTTGGGAAAAGACGAACCAAACATCGTTGTGATCGATTCCACATTCATACCAGCACTCAGCACGAGCAGATGAGCACCTTCTTTTTCCAACAGCCGTGCAATCTCGGCAGCATCCTCTGCCGTGTGACCGCCCTTGACACCTTCAGTGATGCTGAATTTGCAGATCACCGCCATATCCTTGCCCACCGCGTCGAGCACACGGCGCAGCACCTGGCGAGGGAAACGGACGCGGTTCTCGATTGAACCGCCATATTGGTCTTTGCGCTTGTTGTATAACGGCGAGATGAACTGGCTGAGCAAATAGCCGTGCCCCATGTGAAGTTCCACCGCGTCGAATCCGGCTTCCCGGGCCAGCTTCGCGCCTCGCTCGAACTCCCCGGCCACTCTTTCCATATCTTCTTCGGTCATTTGTGTCTTGAAGAAGCGGCCGCTCATCACCCCCACTTTGTTGAAACCACCGCTAGCCGACTTTGGGTACTTGGTGGACAGCTCAGGAAGGAAGGTGAAACAGCCCCCATGGGTGATCTGGGCCGAGACGGCACCTCCCTCCTGGTGTACGGCATCCGTTACCGCCTTGAGTAGAGGCACCGTTTTCTCGTCGAGAACAGCCTGATCCACAAACGTTCGTCCGTCCATGCTCACCGCGCAGTAAGCCACGGTAGTCAGGCCGACTCCGCCGGCCGCCATGGACTCATGGAACTTCACCAGTTGCTTCGACGGCACGCCACCCTTGGCCATACCTTCATTGGTGGCGGCCTTGATGACCCGATTGCGAAGAGTCAGCGGTCCGATCTGCAAGGGGCTGAATGGCGAGCTTGGTTTGGATTGACTATTGTGCGCCATAGTGAGTTACCTAGTTGATTACCACACTTGAACGAATCGCCCGATCACCCACTTAGCGGGACCGCGGCATGCCGAGTTTGAACTGAGCGATCAGTTCCCGCTGAATCTCGTTGGTTCCACCGCCAAAGGTGAGCGTGGGTGCGGCGCGGACTTCATATTCCAGCTCACCCAGCAAGGCCGCGGCGGCGGAGCCTTCCCGCACCAGGCCATTCGCGCCAACAACTTCAGACAAACTTCTAAGAATTTCGATGACCGATTCGGAACCGTAGACTTTGGTTGCCGAAGCAAGGCCCACATCCATCTGCCCCTGCTCCAGGTCCGCCGCAATGCGGAAGTTAATCAGGCGCATCGCTTCAAGGCGTGAGTAACATTCGGCTAAGTGACGGCGCACCCAGGCTTTATCCATGGGGCGACGGCCCTGTTCATCTTCGGTTTTCGCCCAGACAAAAACCCGGCGAAACATCCCCACCACACGGTCGGACCAGGAGCCAAGCCCAAGGCGTTCGTGGTTCAGCTGGGCTGTAACCAGTTTCCAGCCCTTGTGCAGTTCTCCCACGAGCATGTCCTTCGGCACCCGAACATCGTTGTAATAAGTCGCCGCGGTACAGTTGCCGGAAGTAGGAATAAGCGTGTATGAAAAGCCCTTGTCCGAAGTATCCACAATCAAAATGGAAATACCTCTGTGACGAGGCTCCTCCGGATTGGTCCGCGCTGCAAGCCAGATAAAATCGGCAGCATTAGCACCGGATGTCCAGAGCTTGTGTCCGTTCACCAAGAAATGATCGTCTTCGACCCGTGCCGTGGTCTTGAGGGCCGCCAAGTCGCTACCTGCACCCGGCTCCGAATAGCCGATGGCGAAATTGATTTCGCCAGCGGCGATTCCGGGCAGGAATTTCTGCTTTTGCTCTTCAGTGCCGTGCGCCATCAGCGCCGGTCCCACGGTGCTGATGGTGACGAAGGGCAGCGGCGCTCCGGCTATATTGGCTTCCTCGAAAAAGATCAGCTGTTCGGTGGGACCGTAACCCTGACCTCCGAATTCCTTCGGCCAGCCGACTGCTAGCCATCCGTCTCGCCCCATCTGGCGGACCACTTCCCGCGCTTCCACGCCTTCTGCGTCGCGCACCTTGCGGCGCAGTTCCGGACTCATCAGATGGGTAAAATAGTCCCGCACCTTGATGCGGAGCGCCTTCTGTTCCTCGGTCAAATCGACAAACATGATTTCTCCTTAGGCCACCCCAAGAATGAGGCCGCTGGTGGGCACACCAGTGCCTGCGGTCACGAGGACATTTTCCACGTTGTCCACCTGATTCACGGACGCACCCCGTACCTGACGAACACCTTCTGCGACACCGTTCATGCCGTGGATGTAAGCTTCACCGATCTGCCCCCCATGTGTGTTGATGGGCAACTTTCCGCCGCGGGCGTGATGGCCTTCACGAACGAATTCCTTGGCCTCGCCCCGAGGAACAAAGCCGAATTCCTCCAATTGCGGCAGCACGAAGGGAGTGAAATGGTCGTAGATAACCGCCGTCTGGATGTCTCCGGGTCCGAGACCAGACTGTCGGTAGACTTCTTTCGCCACTACACCCATTTCAGGCAGGCCGGTGATGTCGCCCCGATAGAATGAGGTCATGCTCTGCTGACCGTCCGCAATACCTTGGGCCGCACCTTTGATGATTACAGGCTTTTGCTTCAAATCCCGGGCCCTTTCCACCGAGGTGATAATCATGGCCACTGCGCCGTCGGATTCCTGACAGCAGTCCAGCAAGTGCAAAGGCTCGCAAATCCAACGGGAGGCCTGGTGCTCTTCCAGTGTGATGGGCTTCTCATAGAAGAACGCATTGGGATTGGTGGCTGCAAAGTCCCGAGCCGCCACGGATACTCGTCCGAAATCCTCCGAAGTGGCGCCGTAGGTGTGCATGTATCGACGGGCAAACATCGCCACCCATGACGCTGGCGTCATCAGGCCGTGAGGCATGTACCAGCCGTAATTCACGTTTTCGAAGATGGGCGTATCGCCAAAACCGTATTGGCCATTTCCGAAACGGTACCAGGAGCGCTCGTTCATGGACCGGTACACTACGACGGTTTTCGCCACACCGGTGGCAACTGCCATGGCAGCATGCATGATAGGCCCGCATGCTGCACCGCCGCCGTGGGGAACAGTGGAAAAGAAACGAACATCATCGCACCCCAGGAGCCGGGCAATTTCGTATTCCGGCACCTTGTCGATGCTGTAGGAACTGAAGCCGTCCACTTCCCTGGGATCGATGCCGGCGTCGGCGAGGGCTTGCAACGTGGCTTCCATTGCAAGCCGTAATTCGGTGCGCCCTGAATTCTTCGAGAATTCGGTTGCGCCCAGGCCCACAATCGCCGCTTTGCCGGAAAGGGGTAAATCACTCATGAATGCTTCTCCAGTTACTCACGGCAGAACCACAACAGCCGAGCCGGTTACGTGGTTGCCCATGGAATTTTTGCCCGCGAAGCTGACTTCGATGGTTTTTTCCGACTCGTCACGTTCCTTCACTTCGCCCTTGAAGGTCATGGTATCGCCGGGATAATTCGGGACGCCCAGTTTGATCTTGATGTCTTGGAATCGGGCCAGCGGGCCAGCCCAATCTTCCACGTAGCGCTGCACCAGGCCGGTGGTTGTCAAAATGTTCATGAAAACGTGCGGCGAACCCAGCTGCTGGGCAGCGTCTTTGTCGTGATGCCCGGGGAAATAGTCCCGAGTGGCGATGGCGCCACCGTTTATCAGAGTGACGGTAATCGGAATCGCCAACTCGGGCAGACTTTCCCCGAGGCTTACGTCAGCAATCGATCTGGTTTTCTTCAAGGTCATATTTCCATCCCAGCGTATCGTTTTTGGCCAGCCAGTCGCCCAGTCGCTCGAGACTGGCGCCTGAACCTCCCAGAAGAGTGTTCAGGTAGCGGCTCCAGTAAAGGAAGCGGTGAATCGGATAACTCAGGTCCACGCCGACGCCGCCGTGGACGTGCTGCGTCTTGTGTCCTACCAGATGGGCCGCTTCACAGCTTAACCAGCGGGTGGAGAGCGCCTCCGAGTCACAGGGCAACTGGGCATCGAGCCGGTAGCAAAGTTGAAAAAGGGCACTGCGTAGCGCTTCCACCGCGATATGAGTATCCGCCATGGTCATCTGCACCGCCTGAAAGGCTCCAATGGAACGGTCGAACTGTTCACGATCGTTGACGTATTCCACGGTACGGCGAATCTGCTCTTCGCTGACGCCGAGCTGCAGGGCAGCTGCCGACGCGATTGCCCGCTGCTCCAGCCAGGGAAGCGCCGACTTCGGGAGAATGGTCGATTCCTGAATCGAAACGTTGTTACAGCAAACATCTGCCACAGCCAGACCGTGAGTAAAGATACCCTCCGCGAGCTCAACGCCGTCGGCTTTGGGATCCAGCAGAATCAGGCGGATACCCGCATCCGTTTCGGCTGGCACCAACAGCCCTCGAGCTTGGCCAGCCAGCTCCACGACCGGCGCTCTGCCCTGCAGCTTGCCATTTCGCAAATACAGTCCGGGGCCGTTCGATGAAGAAAGCTGGTGAAGCGATGCGATCAAGATGCAGCTTCCGGCGGCGGCCTGCTCCACCAGTTCCCTATGGACTTCGGGAGAAAACTTCGCCAGACACGCAGCGCTGAGCTGATGCTGCCACAGGGGCACATGCCCCAGTGCCGCACCTTGTGCCTTCAGGACACAGTAAAGCTCGGTGATTCCCAGCCCACTACCTCCGAATTCCTCGGGAATGGACAGACTATGTAATCCAGTCTCGATGCAGGTCTTCCAGAGATCTTCCATGAAAGGTTGACGATCTTCATCGAAGGCATGCATCCGGTCGTCGGTGCAATAATCGCGAAACAGGTTGCCTGCCATGTCACCGATTGCGCGTTGCTCGTCCGTCAGTAAAAAGTCCATCTGTCCCCCTTATTGCGCAACAGGCCGAAACTGCGGCAACGTCAGCTCTTCATCTTGGAATCGGGCAAACTCCACCTGCAGACGCTGACCGATTTGCAGCTCCGAACGATCCGCACCAACCAGCCCGGCAATCAGGCGCACGCCTTCATCCAGTTCCACCAGTCCAACGGGGTTGGGATATTCAAAGGGAGGAATTTCCGGATAATGCATGACCACAAACGAGTAAAGATGGCCCTTGCCGCTCGCCTCCACAGTGTCCCAGTTGAAGCTATGGCACTTGGCGCAGACCGGCGCCGGTGGATGGCGCAGGGTCTGACAATCTGCGCAGCGCTGAACCAGCAGCTTGCCCGCCTCGCAGCCCTCCCAGAAAAAACGTGAGTCGTCACTGATACCGGGCCTGGGCCGGGTAATTTTCGGAATCGCGGAGTCCGTTCCGGTTTCGGGCTTGGGGCGGACGGCTGGTTTGAACTTGAATACACGGAAGAGCTGCTCTCCGACTTTTTCGTCCTCTCGCCCTTCCGCTCTCTCGACCGAGTAGGTCATGATGACTGTTACGAAGTGGCCCGTGCCTAGCCCGGTTGCCTTCTCCTCGGTCACCGCATCCACCCGGCTGGTGTAGTAAAGGCGTTCCCCGGCTGCCACATATCGGTCGAACTTCAGATCGGAATTAACGGCTACGACCGACTCGAAACCATGCGATTCGATGAGCTTAAGCACTTCGAAAGAGTTCTCGTCAGTGGAGCCGGGCGGATAGTTCTCCATATCCAGTCCAGCCATGCACCACACCTGCAACATGGCAGGTGGGGCCACGATATCGGGGTATCCTGCTTCCCGAGCAAATTCCCGATCGGTATACAGCGGATTCGTTATCCCCATCATTTCGCACCAGTGACGGATCATCGGTGCATTGACCGGATCCCATGCGTAAACGCGACCGTATTCCCGGCCCTCGAAAGCCTTGATTTTGTCTAGCAACTGCTGGTCAGCCAAGTTCAACTCCTGATCTCTATGAACGCGGTCCAGTGGACCTTATCCATTTGCATCTGCATTGGAAGCGTTGAGAAAAGCAGGCTTTTCTCCACCGCCATGTAACAGCACGTCTGTGCCACTGAGATAGCTCGCCATTGGTGATGCCGCCCACAGGCAGGCGCGACCAATATCTTCCGGATCTCCCATCCTCTCCGCCGGGATGGTCTGACTTACGGCGCGAATGCCAGCCTCATCACCATAGTGAAGCTGGGACTGCTCGGTGTGAATCAAACCCGGACTCACCGACACAACACGGACTTTGGGAGCAAATTCGACAGCCAGGGATTTCACGAGTGACAAAATGCCCGCCTTTGCAGCACCGTAAGCCGCGGTGCCGGGCGAAGGCCGATGGGCACTGACACTGCCGATGAACAGCACCACCCCGCCCCCCTCCTGCTTTTGCATCAGCGCATTGGCTTTTTGCGCCACATTCAACGGGGCCAGGAGATTGAGCCTGATGATACTCTCGCTGAACCGTGGGGATACGGTCGCCGCGTCAACTGCCGGACTGCCTCCCGCATTGTTGACGGCCACGTCCAGCCGTCCGTAGCGGCTTTCAATCTCGGCGAACAGCGCATCCAGGGAAGTGGAATCACGCACGTCTGCCGCAACAAAGTGCGCCTTGCGTCCATCCACTTCCGGCAGCTGCTCCGGCTGCGACCGTCCGCATATAACGACTTCAGCACCGACCTCAAGAAAGGAGCGGGCGATTCCGGCACCAATTCCCTTGGTGCCACCGGTCACCAAGGCCACCTGGCCGGTGAAATCAATCAGATTCCGGTCTTGCATGGGATACTCCTCTCACATCGTAGGACGCACTTTATTTGTTCACTTCACAACACTCGTCGTCTAAATGGACGATGATGCTCGTAGCTGCTTTCCCAACAATTCCTGCACCGGAGACTTCTCGGCAACACCTGCGCCCCCCCCACCTTTAAAAAAGGCCCGTCCCATGAATAAAGAATCAGACTCCTTGCTGGTGATGGATCGGCCTCATCCGGGTGTGGCACGCCTGCGACTGAACCGTCCTGATGTAGCCAATGCACTGAGCCTCGAAGTTCAGAAGCTCCTTTCGGATCGTTTCGCCGAACTTGGAACCGACCCGGAGGTGCGCTGCATAGTGCTCACTGGCGGTGACAAGGTCTTTGCGGCGGGAGGCGATATATCCACTATGGCTGGAGTGGGACCCATTGATATCGTCCAGCGCCACACCGAACGGCTGTGGGCTCCAATCCAGCACTGCCCACAGCCGGTGATTGCAGCTGTGTGCGGCTACGCCTATGGCGGCGGCTGTGAACTGGCGATGCATGCGGATATCATCATCGCCGGGGAAAGCGCAAAGTTCTGCCAGCCCGAAATCCGTATTGGCATTATGCCCGGCATCGGCGGTACCCAGCGGCTGGTTCGTGCAGTGGGAAAAGCCAAGGCAATGCAAATGGCGCTGACCGGAAAGCCGATCACCGCCCGGGATGCCTGGCTGGCGGGTCTCGTCAGTGAGGTGGTGGAAGATTCACGGGTGCAAGATCACGCACTGGAGCAGGCGGAGCTGATCGCTAATATGCCACCTCTTGCCGCCGAACAGATCAAGGAAGTGATCCTTGCGGGGATGGACGCCTCATTGGAAGCCGGTCTGGCGCTGGAACGCAAAGCCAACGCGATCTTGTTTGCGTCGCGCGACCAGAAAGAAGGTATGCAGGCGTTTATCGAAAAACGTAAGCCTGAATTCAAGGGAGAATAGAACGCCGATAAGGACGAAGGATCTTGAAAAGCGGGGGCCGTGCGCATATTAAATTATCTGGGGTAAAACGAGCTTCTTCAGAGTCAGCTTATCCACCTTGTTGGTAGCATTGACCGGAAAACTCGCGTAAAACAGCACTCTCCGCGGCACCTTGTAATTGGCCATGCGGTGCCGGCTCCAAGCAATCATTTCTTGCTCATCCAAGAGCCGCCCAGGTCGCAACACGAGGCAAGCGCAACCTACCTCTCCCATTCGTTCGTCCGGAATTCCGATTACCGCCGCCTGAGCAACGGCGGGATGCTCGAGCAAGGCCGCCTCGATCTCGGCCGGGTAGCAGTTGAAGCCACCTACGATGAACATGTCCTTGAGACGACCGGTGATGCGGACATTGCCTTCTATATCGAGACTCCCCAGATCACCCGTGTGCAGCCAGCCAGCGGCATCAATGGCTTCGGCGGTCGCATCTGAATCGTCGAAGTAACCCTGCATTACATGGAAACCGCGCAAGCAGATTTCGCCTGTTTCGCCTTGGGGCACTGGCCGGTTTTGTTGATCAACAATTCGCAGTTCCGTGCCCGGAATCGGCTTACCGCTGGTGCCGGCTATCACTTCCGCCCTCTCGTTCGGGTCGCAGATGGTGGCCACCCCGCCACACTCAGTCAAGCCGTAGGCGGTTGTGATATTGCAGCCCAGCTCGGAACGAACCCGCT
Organism: Proteobacteria bacterium 005FR1; assembly: GCA_026192395.1. Classification (GTDB taxonomy): domain Bacteria; phylum Pseudomonadota; class Gammaproteobacteria; order Pseudomonadales; family Cellvibrionaceae; genus WACF01. The sequence continues at coordinate 37,086 of WACF01000001.1, read as the reverse complement.
CAATCAGCACGGGCGGTATGGTGGAAGCACCCGTCACCGCCATTCTGAGACTAGAGAGATCCGTCTCGTCACGCTGGGGATGATTAAGCAAGGTCTGGTAGAGCGTTGGTGGACCGGGCAGGAGTGTGATCTTTTCCCGGACTATGCGCTGAAAGACCCGCTCGGCATCAAAGACCGGCTCGGGCAGGATAGTGGCGCCTACCGTCAGGCAGGTGAGCCACCCAGCCTTATAACCGAAGGAATGAAAAAAAGGATTGACGATCAGATATCGGTCGCCCGCGCGATAGCCCAGGGCGTCCGCATAAACATGATACATCCGCATGTTCTGCCCGTGGCTGTACATCACCCCCTTGGGCCTGCCAGTCGTGCCGGAGGTAAACAACAGATCGGCCGTATCCTCGGCTCGCAAGTTCGAGGCGGCATTCCGGGCGGCTTCGGTCGAGACGTCTTCGCCCTGTCGCAGGAAGTCATTCAGAGACTGCTCCCTAGTTCGAGCTGCCCCGCAACCAATCACGACAACCTTTTGGAGTCTGCCGGTGCGATGCTCGGCCAGCATTGCGGGATAGTCGTTGCCAAGAAACTCCCTTTGCGCGAAGACCAGACTTGTTCCGCTGCGATCAAGAATATCAGTCGTCTCGATTCCTTTCATACGCGTATTGAGTGGCACCAGTATGGCGCCTGCACACTGCAGTCCGAGTGCCAGGATTATCCAGTCTATCCCGTTGGGAGCCCATACGGCGATGCGGTCGCCTTTGCGGACCCCTTCCGCAATCAGTGCGCGAGTCACCTCCATGACACGCTCGGGTAATTCCCTGTACCGAATCTCGATATCCGCTTCCTGGATTGCAATCCGGTCAGCGTGTTTTGCCGCGGCCTCGAACAGCAACTGGGCCACCGTTTGCGGCAGATTTTCCGGCGAGCAGCGTGTTGAACTCATGTTCGGTTTCGCATGTTGAGTTCAGATACTCATGACGAACTGGCCGCTGTCGATCCGCAATTCAATCCCGTTCACAGCCCGCGCCTGGTCGGAAGCCAGATAAAGAATACCTTCAGCCACATCCTCGGGACGACAGGCCCGGTTCATTGGGTCCACATCGATAGTCAGCGATTCCGGATCGATATCCTCGGGATAAACTGCGCGCGTCATTGGTGTCAGTACGCCGTCCGGGTGCACAGAATTACAGCGGATCCGGTATTTCTTCTGACGGCAATGGACCGCGACGCTGCGGGTGAGAGCGGCCACAGAGCCCTTGCTGGCGCTGTACGCCAGGTAGTTGGGGATACCTCCCAGTGCGGCGATGGAAGACATATTGACGATCGAACCACCGCCCGTTTCTTTCATTGAAGCGATGGCGGTCTTGCAGCCGAGAAAAATACTGTCGGCGTTGACCCGATGGAGTTTATGCCAGTCTTCCAGGCAAGTCTCCTCAATGGTGCCGGGAATCAGAATACCCGCGTTGTTAACCAGAATATCCAACTTTCCGATTCGCGCTGTTACAAGCTTGGCCAGCTCATCCCATTGCTTCGGATCACTTACGTCCTGCCGGTAGAACCCTGCCTTTCCTCGAAGTTCGCCGGCAAGCCGCTCTCCATCTTTCTCGTTCACATCGGTAATCAGAACCCGGGCTCCTTCGGCAGCAAAAAGCCGCGCCGTAGCCTCGCCGACGCCGCTCGCGCCGCCGGTAACCACCGCCACTTTACCTTTCAATCGTTCGCCCATCGTCACTCCTTACCTGCCGCATGCAGCGCAGCGATATAGCCAAAAGTCATCGCCGGCCCGAGAGTGCCGCCCGCCCCGGGATAGCGGGTGCCCATGACAGAGGCCGACGTATTGCCAATTGCGTAGAGCCCTTCGATAGCTCCCCCTTGATCTCGCATCACCTGACCCTTCTCGTTGGTGAGCAGACCACCCTTTGTCCCAATATCACCCGCCTGCATGGGCATGGCGTAGAAAGGTCCTTTCTCAAGAGGCGCAAGGCATGGGTTAGGCGTGACGTTCACATCGCCGTAGTAGCGATCGTACTCGTTGCCGCCCCGCTGAAATTCTTCGTCGACGCCGGTCGCTGCGTAACGATTCATGTTGCGGACCGTTTCCTTTAGTCCTTGCGCGTCCACATCGATTTGCGCCGCCAGTTCTTCCAGGCTGTCTGCCTTGAAATAGACGTTGTTTTTCCATTCTTTGCGCAAGCGGCTATCCGGCATCACCTGGGCCGGCATCAGGGGACCCATGGCGTAGTTGAAGCGGAATGTGCTGTCGAAAACAACCCAGGAGGGAATGCTTCTGCCTCCGGTCTTCTCGTTGTCCTTGTACATGGCCTCACCGAACTCCAAATAAGGCGCGGCCTCATTGACGTAGCGCTTGCCGAGACCGTTTACGACAATAGCACCGGGGAAGGCCCGCTCCGCGAAAATGCCACGTGCCTTATCTTCGTTGGGGACCGTGATGCTAGGAGTCCACCAGCACCAATCAAGCAGATCGGTGGCGGCCCCGATGGCCTGGGCCGCTTCAAGTGCTGCGCCCGTGTTGGCTCCCGCCGGAGTCGCGCTCCATCGGCTGCAGGTAGGTTTGGGCAGATACTTTTCCCGCAGAGACTGATTCTGTTCGAAGCCGCCTGCGCCCAGGACGACGCCCCTGCGGACCCGAATGCGCTGGGTTTTGCCCTCTCGGCTTACCACCAATCCACATACCCGACCGTTTTCCTCGATCAACTCCTTGAATTCAGTGTTCAACCAAAGCGGGATGTTGCGATCCATCATAGATGCTCGCAAGCTGGCGACGAGCGCATTGCCCAGAGCAGCGCGCCGGTCGCGGCGGGTATCCATTTTTTTTCGCCAGCGAAAGTCGAGGGCGTAGCGCAGCATCAACCACATCACCAGCAGACGCCAGCCTCGGGATTTGGACATGGCAGTGTGAGCGTGGCGAGCAGTCCAGGCAACGCGTCCCATTAGCAAGGTGGCCGGAGTGGCCTCGCGCAGATTGTGCAGCTCCTCTCTCAGCACGCTGGTATCAAACAGTTCCGGGTCGAGAGAACGCCCCCCTGGCAGAGCGCCGGGCAGATGCTGGTAGTAGTCCGGGTACTTCTCAGCCACTGTGTAATGGAGACGCGTGTTTTTCTCCATCCACTCCATCATCTCCGGTCCCTTGTCCAGATAGGCACGCAGGCGAGCTTCATCCACGTCGTCGCCCACTGACGCTTTCAAATAGGTCCATCCTTTTTCTTCGCTGTCGTTGCCTCCCTTCGCCTTGAAGTAGTGATTATTCGGAACCCAGATCCCGCCCCCGGAAATCGCCGATGTGCCACCATAGCGGTTGGTTTTTTCCACCATGAGTACACGCAAACCGTGGTCTGCAGCGGTGATCGCAGCGGTCATTGCGCCTGCCCCGGACCCGACAACCACAAGGTCGAATTCGCAGGCGTAATCGCTATTCTTTGTCATGATTGAAATCACTCGCAGGTTGAACTAGACCCTTGCCTGTGTTTTAAACGCGCGCAACCTCGCTTACACGTAGGGATCCGGGTTCGGAAGTCCCAGTTGTACGGCTCCGTAGGTTCGTGCGAAAGCGGCCACGTTGTTCGAGATATGCCCCCGGGCTTGGTGGAGATCACGGAAAATGCGCGCCACCGGATTGGTGTTGTACAGGCCCGATGCCGCCATTGATTTCAGCAAATCACTGACCTTTTCCGCGCAAACGTTCGTGACATAGGCAGACTGGTAGCGGTAGAGCAGGCGCGTTTCCACGTCAGGAAACTCACCCTTACTCGCAAGCTCCAAAAGCTGGCCGTAGTTGCGATCCAGTACCAGCTTGAGCATGTCCAACGTCAGAACGGCGTCCGCCACCGCGTGCTGTGCGACGGGATCTTCCGCGGTTTTCGCACCATGCTTGCCAATATGTTGGGCCGCATTGTCCCTGAACTGATTGATCGCGCCTTGCAATGCACCCAGAGCGGAGGTGGAAACCGCGCGGGTGAAAACCTGGGCAAACGGGATTGCGAACAGAGGGTTGGTATTAACTTCCAGTCCCGGAATAGCTTCCGGACTGTTGTTGTTTGTACGCTGCAGTCGGTGAGCGGGAACGAAGGCGTCTTCCACGACGACATCATGGCTGCCGGTTCCGCGCAGACCGAGTACGTCCCAATTCCGCTCGATTCGGTAATCGCGCCGGGGCACCAAGAATGTACCGTGTTCCTGGCCCTCTCCGTTCGCGTCGGGGGGAATCACTCCGCCCAGCAGGCTCCATTGACAATGTTCACTGCCACTGGAGTAACCCCAGCGGCCGCTAATTCGATATCCGCCTTCGACCGGCGTCACCTTGGCCACGGGCATATAGGTGGAAGCTACGAGGGTGGACGGATCTTCACCCCACACGTCTCGCTGGGCCTGTTCCGGATAACGCGCCAGTTGCCAGGGGTGCACCCCGATAACCCCATAAATCCAGGCGGTGGACATGCAACCTTCCGCCAAAGCCATTTGAATCTCAGCGAAAGTGCGGAGGTCAACCTCATAGCCACCAAAACGTTTCGGCTGCAGTGCGCGGAACAGACCCGCCTCCTGCATTTCCGCAACGGTTTCATCGGGAACCTTCAAATCTCTTTCCGCCTGATCGGCGCGTTCTTTCAGAACGGGAATCAGGTTCCGCGCCCTTTCAATCAGCTCAAGTTCTAGTTCAGACTTTTCGTAAGTGGCAGCCATGGTGTCCTCCAGAATGTCCCCACGTTCACCGTGCAGGGTTGGTCGGATTATCGAGAGCCGCCGAACTAAGTTCATCGTCAAACCGGACTATCAGCTCACCGAAACCCACCGGTGATTTGGCCTGACCACAACAGCACCGAACAAAAGCTCGCCGATCTGCGCAAGAAACGGCCGGCTGACGCGGGTGGGCAAGAAAGAAGCGAGCGAAGGGTGCCGGCCCCGGTGATCCGAACCGAAGATCGGTTTTCAAGCCGCACCTGAATAAACGATGGCGAGCCTCAGAGCTCGCCAGAGATGACTAGTCCCGAGTGATTTGGGAAGCCATTGCCTGGTAGAAGTGGTCTGGCCACGGCGGGAGCAGTCCCCATTCGCCGCGCGGGTCCACGGGTGCTCCGCGGAAGACGGTACGGGCATGAGAGAATTCCCGAAAACCTTCCATACCGTGATAATGCCCCATCCCCGAGGCGCCAACTCCGCCGAAGGGGGCTTCTTCCATGGCCGCGTGCATCAAGGCATCGTTCAGGGTGACCCCGCCGGACAGCGTGCGCTCCAGCACGTATTCCTGTTCCGCGCGAGCGTCGCCGAAGTAATAGAGAGCCAATGGGCGTTCGCCGCCATTGATTTCGGCAAGAGCCTCATCCAGCGACTCATAGCTGAGTACCAGCATGGCGGGGCCGAAGATCTCTTCCTGCATGATGCGCGTGTCGGAAGGCGGATTCACCACCAGACTCAGGGGTCGCTTGCGCCCGGCCGACGGCGCATCGGGGCAGGTAATCACTTTCGCCCCTCTTTTTCGGGCCTCCGCCAGATAATCCTCAATCCTGTTCAGGTGACGGTCGTTGACAACCGAAACCAAGTCAGAATTGTTCTCAACGCTTGGATAGAGCCCTCTGAACGCGCTGGCGAACTCGGCCAGGAACTGCTCAAGCAATCCCGCCGGCACATACACTCGATCCGGGGAAATGCAGAGCTGCCCTCCATTGCTACCCTTAGCGATAGCGAGCCGCCGAGCCGCCTCGGCCAGATTCACCTGTCGGGAGATAATCACCGGCGACTTGCCACCGAGTTCCAGGGTGACCGGCACCAGATTGTCTGCTGCACGCCGCATGATTTCCCGCCCCACCGAGGTACTACCCGTGAACACGAGATGCCCGAAAGGCTGACTGGCAAAACCCTGCCCAACCTCCGGCCCACCCGTGATCACTGCCAAATCCATCGGATCGAAACGCTCGTCGATAGCTCGCGCGAGCAATTCAGCGGTCTTCGGCGTCACTTCCGACGGTTTCAGGACTACCCGGTTGCCCGCGGCGTATGCCGAGGCCAGCGGACTGAAAAGCGTAAACAGCGGTGCATTCCAGGTTCCAATCACCCCTACCGTGCCCTTGGGCTGATACTGAACCCAGGCTTCCGCTCCCAGCTGATCGTATGGCACGGGCGGCTTTCGCGTCTGCCGGGCCATCCAGCTTTCGAGGTGATCGCGGCAATGCTTCAGGGAGCTGAGCGAGCCAAGCACATCATTCATCAGGCCAAACCCGACGTGTCGACCACCAAAGTCCTCGTCCATGGCCTCAGCGAGGGCCTGATGCTCATCCACAAGAAGGTCGATCACCGCCTGGATGCGCTTACGTCGAATACCGACACTGACAGCGCCCTCGCGATCAGAAGTTTGTCGCTGTCTGGCGAGCAGATCGGACAGCTGCCCTAATGATTGCAGGTAGGCGCCCATAGAATCTCCCGTTTGGCTCGTACTGTTTATATTGACTGATAAGCTAGTGTGTACTGACGCGAATCGCCTCGTCCATTCGGACCAAAGCCACGCCAATGCGTTAGTCCATAGAGACGATGAATTGACGGAGCCAAATCCACGATACTTATTCAACCATCCAGCTAAAGAACCAAGCGAGGAGACCACGATGGCTCAAGCGAACTTCAACCGCAGAGCGTTTCGCGACGCGTTGAGCACATTCACAACCGGGGTGACCATCATCACCACTCGCACTGAGGAAGGCGAAGCCATCGGGATCACCGCCAACAGCTTCAATTCGGTGTCTCTGGATCCACCTCTGGTACTATGGAGCCTCGACAAGTCCGCCTTCAGTCTGCCTGCGTTCACCAACAATAAGCACTGGAACGTGCATGTTCTTTCGGTTGAGCAGGAAGCACTCTCGGGCCGCTTCGCCTCGCGCGGCATGGACAAGTTCAAGGGGCTGGAGCTGGACGAGGGCATCAACGACATTCCGTTTCTGCCCAATTGCACCGCCCGCTTCCAGTGCCGAACGGCCTACATCTACGAGGGTGGCGATCACGTTATCTTCGTGGGAGAAGTCTTGGGTTTCGACAAAAGCGATTTGCCGCCACTGGCATTCCAAAGCGGCCAATACGCCCTCGCGGCCCGCAAACCTCGCGAGGGTTTTCGCCTTTCCGGCGATCCGCCTCCCGAGTGCAGTTATACCGAGGACCTCTTGGGCTATCTCATCGGCCGAGCACACTATCAGCTTCTGGGGAAATTGAACGAGATTCTACAAAGTCAGCAGTTAGACCAGCAGTCATTTTTCGTGCTATCCGTGCTCTGTAATCGAGACCACCTCACGCTCGATGAAATCAATGGTTATGTGGAATACACCGGAATAAAAGCGAACCAGTCCCTCATGCGCTTCCTTGAGAAACAGGGCTATGTGGCTGCCGAGGAAAAGCTGGGCCAGATCAGATTTGCTTTGACCGCAGCCGGTCGGGAGGTCTCCTTGGAGCAGATTGCGCAGACCAAGGCCGTCGAACAAAGCGTGGTTGACTACCTGGGGGTCGGTGATGTCCAGGCTTTGAAGCTTTTACTCAAAGGTTTGATTCGCGTGACCGACCCTGGCCTGCCGGATCTATGGTCCACGGATGACAAAAAGCTGGAGTCCGCCTAACCCCCGACGGAGAAAGTAAGTGAAATTGATCGACCGATTCAAACTGGACTCGAGCAATGTTGCCATTGTAACCGGCGCCGGCCGCGGCATTGGCCGGGCGATCGCGCTGAGTTACGCGGAAGCTGGTGCCCGTGTGGTCTGCGCCGCGCGCACTCTGGCGGATGTTGATAAAGTGGCCGGGGAAATTCACTCTCAAGGCGGCCAAGCGCTTGCCGTGGCCGCCGACCTCACCGACGGCAAAGATCGCGAAGCAGTGGTGAAAGCCGCCATCGACAAGTTCGGCGGCATTACACATCTGGTAAACAATGTCGGCGGTGCCGGGCCGACAGACCCCCTGAAGTTGTCGTGGCAGGAATTCGACCATTACATGCACTTCAATGTGACCACGGCCTACCACTTCACTCAGCTGTGCGTACCATTCATGCGCGAAACGGGCCTAGGCAACATCATCAACATCACCTCCGGGGCAGCGCGCTACGTGCAGAAGCAATTCAGCTGCTACGGCACCGCCAAGGCAGCCCTCAGCCACCTGACGAAGTTGCTTTCTCAGGAGTTCGCCCCAGCCGTTCGCGTCAATGGCATTGCGCCGGGTCCGATTCTCACTGATGCGCTGAACAAGGTCATGCCGCCCGATGTGCGAAAGTATATGGAAGAACACACGCCCATGCAGTGTCTGGGCGAGGTTGAGGATATCGCGGCCGCGGCTCTGTATTTAGCCACGCCCGCTTCGAAATGGGTCACGGGCAAAATCATCGAGGTAGATGGCGGCGCCGAGCAGAGCGTATTTCCTGGTTGAGGAACACAAAAATGATCAAGCACCCCATCATCGAATCCCTAGGGGATGAACTTTTCGATGCCCTCCAGAACCGCAAAACATTGCCGCCCCTGACCATGCGGCATCCAGGAATCACGATCGAAGAAGCCTATCGTATTTCCCTCCGGTTCCTCAGTCAGCGCGAAGCTTTGGGCCAAAAGGTCGTGGGAAAGAAGATTGGCGTGACGAGTAAGGCTGTTCAGGAGATGCTCGACGTCCATCAGCCGGATTTCGGCTTTCTGACCGACGCGATGCATGTGGCCAGCGGTTCGGAAGTCAGCATGGTGGAACACCGCCTTATCCAGCCACGGGCAGAAGGCGAAATTGCCTTCATCCTTGCGGAAGACCTGAACGGCCCCGGTATAAAAGCCGAGGATGTACTGGCAGCTACTGAGTCGGTGACCAGCTGTTTCGAAATCGTCGATTCGCGCATCGAAAACTGGCAAATCAAAATTCAGGACACGGTCGCGGACAATGCCTCTTGTGGCGTATTCGCCTTGGGAAAAGAGAGAGTCGATCCACGCAGCCTGAATCTGGCCGAAGTGCAGCTCCAGATGTGGAGAAACCGGGAACCGGCGGGTTCGGGCTTGGGCTCCGCTGTCCAGGGTCACCCCTGTGAAGCGGTAGCCTGGCTCGCCAATACGCTGGGCGAACTCGGGATTCCCTTCCGCAAGGGCGAAATCATTCTGTCTGGCGCCCTGGCTCCGCTGGTCCCCGTCCAGGCCGGCGATCAAATTGAAATGACCATCAGTGGCCTGGGTTCCACCAGCCTGACTTTCACCGATTGAACGCGGTAAATCCGGAGACAAGCATGAGTAATAAAATTCGCTGCGCCCTGATCGGGCCCGGCAATATCGGCACTGACCTGTTGTACAAGCTGCAGCGCAGCGCAGTATTGGAACCGGTCTGGATGGTGGGCATCGACCCCACCTCCGACGGCCTGAAGCGTGCCGCAGACTTGGGCCTTAAAACCACTTCCGATGGTGTGGATGGATTGCTGCCCCACGTCAAGGAAGACGATATCCGCATAGCCTTTGACGCAACCTCCGCCTATGTTCACCAGGAAAACAGCCGGAAACTTACCGGACTCGGCGTGCTGATGATCGACCTCACTCCTGCGGCGATCGGTCCCTACTGCATTCCACCGGTAAACCTCAGAGAAAACCTCAGCCAAGGCGCCACCAACGTCAACATGGTGACATGCGGCGGACAGGCCACTGTGCCGCTGGTTGCCGCAGTATCCAGAATTCAGCCAGTGGAATACGCTGAGATCATCGCCACCGCCGCCTCAAAGTCAGTTGGGCCCGGGACTCGCAAAAACATCGACGAGTTTACTCGCACTACCGCCGGCGCCGTGGAAAAGGTGGGCGGCGCGAAGAAAGGGAAAGCCATTATCATCATCAACCCCGCCGAGCCACCGCTGATCATGCGTGACACAGTCCACTGCCTGACCGAAGGCGAACCGGACCAGAAGGCGATAACCGAATCCATTCACGACATGATCGCCGAAGTCCAGAAATACGTTCCGGGTTACAAACTGGTAAACGGACCGGTGTTCGACGGCAACCGTGTCTCGATCTTCATGGAGGTGGAAGGCCTCGGCGATTACCTGCCGAAATATGCAGGCAATCTCGATATCATGACCGCGGCAGCAGCCCGTACGGCGGAAATGTTTGCCGAGGAATTACTCAAGCAGACAGTAGCTTAAGGAGCGCGCTGTGGATCTTAAAGGCAAAAAAATCACTGTTCACGACATGTGCCTTCGCGATGGCATGCATCCGAAGCGCCACCAGATCTCCCTGGAAGAGATGAAGAGCATCGCCCAAGGGCTCGATGCCGCGGGCATACCGCTAATCGAAGTCACTCACGGCGACGGACTGGGGGGCGCCTCGGTCAATTACGGGTTCCCTTCCCACTCGGACGAGGAATATCTGTCCGCGGTCATCCCGCTAATGAAGCAAGCAAAGGTTTCCGCACTGCTTCTGCCGGGCATCGGGACAGTGGATCACTTGAAAATGGCTCGCGAACTGGGCGTCAATACGATTCGCGTTGCAACTCACTGCACTGAAGCGGACGTATCTGAGCAACACATTTCTCTTGCGCGAGAATTGGAAATGGACACGGTAGGCTTTCTGATGATGGCGCACATGAACAGCCCGGAAGGTCTCGCCGAACAGGCGAAGCTGATGGAAAGCTACGGAGCCAATTGCGTCTACATCACCGATTCGGCCGGTTATCTGCTCCCGGACGGTGCCCGCGATCGGGTTCAGGCGCTGCGGGACGCCTTGAAACCAGAGACAGAAATCGGTTTTCATGGCCACCATAACCTCTCCATGGGTGTCTCCAACTCCATCGCCGCCATCGAAGCGGGAGCTAGCCGAATCGATGCCGCCTGTGCCGGCCTGGGCGCGGGTGCGGGCAACACCCCCATGGAAATCCTGGTAGCGGTCTGCGATCGAATGGGAATCGAGACCGGCGTGGACGTGTTCGGCATTCAAGACGTGGCGGAGGACCTGGTGGTGCCCATCATGGACTTCCCTATCCGCAGCGACAGGGATGCACTCACGATGGGTTACGCGGGCGTGTACGGTTCCTTCCTGCTGTTCGCCAAGAGAGCGGAACAGAAATACGGCGTTTCTGCTCGAGAGATTCTCGTGGAGATGGGACGCAGGGGCATGGTGGGAGGCCAGGAAGATATGATCGAAGATACTGCCTTGACGCTCCTCAAACAGCGCCAGAACAGCTCGGTGCAGTAAAGAACTGAAAGAAGCGGCACGGATGCCGCTTCACCTTTCTTGCCTCGTCAATATCAGAACCGCTTCGGCCGCATCATCGCATCCATTCCCCCGTCCACGAACAAGATCGTCCCGTGAACAAAGCTCGCCTGTTCAGATAGCAGGAATCGAACCGCGCTGGCAATTTCAGCTGGCTTACTGTTGCGGCCCAGCGGAGCGACAAAGTTCCGGGTGGCTTCGCCGTATTTCGGATGTTCCTTGGATGCCTCAAACAGGGGCGTTTCCACCGCCCCGGGCGCCACCACATTGAGGCGAATACCCCGCTTGCCCCACTCAATTGCCTTGCCTCGTACAAAGCAGGTGATCGCGTATTTGGAACCGCCGTAGGCCGCCATGGATTCCCCCGACTCATTTGCAATCGCCACCGCGGCCGCCTCGTCGTTCGCCAGCAGTCTTTCGACGATCGGAGACTGGTCCGAGCCCGGCTGAACCGAAGCTACCGAGCCAATTACCACCGCCGATTTTTGGCTTCCTTTCTCCAGCGCCGGCGATAGACCCTCGAGCAGAGCTGTTGCGCCAAAGTAATTCACTGAGGCGATTAGGCCGGGGCTGGGCGCGGAAACGCCGAGACCCGCGCAAAGTACAAGGTGGTCCAGCACCCCGCCACTTTTCTCCAGTACGGCAGAAACGGCTGCGTCCCGTCCTGCGGGGGTTGAGAGATCCGCCTCAACATCGGCGCCAGCGAGATCGATTCCGATCACCGTGTGCCCTTCCTGACGAAGCTGTTCACAAATCGCCGCTCCAATGCCTGAAGCAGATCCCGATACGGCCGTAATTGGCATTTTCGTTTCTCCAAGTGACTGTCCAAAAAGATTTGCCGCAGTCAGCGGCGGCCGGCCGCGGCCCCGATGGACCGCGGTCCGGCGATCAAGGCAATGGGGCTGCGGCGGCGGATCAGCATCCGCCAAGAATGGAATGATGGCATCGTCAATCCGGACGAGAGGCTCGGATACCGAAGCTGAGTTTTTCGACCTGCGCTGAGCCGATAGGCGATCGGCTTTTTGCTGATGGTGAGGCACCGGCAGCGGCACTGCTCGTGCCGCGATCACCGGCCCTGGGGAATCAGCGCACCCGGATCTTGGGAGCGGGCGTATCACCCCGCATCGTCTTGAGGAACTCATCGAGTTGCGCCGGCGGCGCAACTTCTGGCAGTTTCGATTGGTCCGGCCGGTTGCTCCAGAAAGTCTTCCAAGACGGAAAAAGATCGTGGAATGTGCCTTCGTATGGCTCCCGGCCCGGCCAGCGCATTTTCTGGTCGCCAATGGGAGGTTTGTTCAGGTCCGTGGCGTACCAATAGCACGGCAGCCGACGGCGGAAGTACCACTGTCCATCGATGCGCTCGTAGTCATCCCAGTAGAGCATCTGCATGATGACCCATTCAGGACCGGTCTCGTGTTCGTTCTTCGAATACACCACACCGATGGCGTGATTGGGATCGGTGAATTCGATGATGTGCTGTCCGATGTGGTGTGACGTACCGGTGAACTGGTCACGCAAGGTCGTGTCCACCCAAGCTTTGAGGTAATTGCGTCCGACTTTTTCCCGTCCAACGCGAATGTCCGGCGCAAACAGGTTTACGTGTGCGTCCAGGTCACGCATATCCAGCGACAGTGAATACTTCCCTGCCAGTTGCCGGATGGCCTCGATCGATTCCAGACGGTCGATTCTCTGTTCAAGAGTCAGTCCCGACATAGCCACCTCAGATAAAGACCATGCCGCCGTTTACGGCAATGTTTTGTCCGGTAATAAAACTGGCATCCTCGCTGGCAAGGAACGACGCTACCCGGGCCACTTCTTCGGGCTCACCCATGCGACCTAGCGGAATGCCGTTGATCATTGCCTCCATCCACTCCTCTGGAATTCCGGCCATCATGGGTGTGTTGGTGGCACCCGGCACGATGGTGTTGACACGAATTCCGGTCGACGCAAGTTCCCGAGCCATGCTCCGGGTCAGGCCCATGATTCCTGCCTTGGAGGCTACGTAATGGCTTGGGCCTTCGCCAGACTGCGCGGCGGAGCTGGACACGTTGATCACTACACCGCCGCCATTTTCCTTCATAAGGCGGACCCCTTCACGACAGCAGAAGAAACTACCTGTCAGGTTCACTCCGATCACTCGGTGCCAGTTTTCATCGGGAGTCTCGGCGAATTCGTCCACTGATCCGATGCCTGCAACATTCACCACCACATCCAGACGACCAAAAGCCGCCTTGACTTTGCTCATTGCCTGCCGGACTGATTCGCTGTTTGAAACGTCACAGCCGAGGGCAATGACTTCGCCCTCGCTCGATTCCGCCGTCTCCCTCACGGCTTCCTCATTGATGTCGACCGCGGCTACCTTTGCGCCTTCGGCCGCGAAGCGCTGTACGACCGCTCGCCCCATGCCCTGTCCGGCACCGGTGACAAATACCACTTGGTCTTTGTGTTTCATGTTTTCCTCCAAATGCGGTCGAGATAAGTTTTGATTCGTCTTTATGTTCTGCGAGCTCCGCCCCGGCGGCATCGTCCGACAAGACTACGAGAGCTCCGCACTACTGGATTCAGCTCGCGGTGATACCCTGTTTCGTGGCAAAAGATTGGGCGCGGATGGTCTGGAACTGAAACTCGTTCGCTTCGGCATGCTCAGCTAACCACAGGAAGACGGCGGCCGGCAGTTCCGGCGGCGCGGCTCCGCCGCCGAGGGCAGCAATGCCCTTTTCGCCGATAGTGGCCTTGAGAGTATCCGTCGCAACCACGCCCGGATTGACCGTGAAAGCTCGAATGCCCTGCCCTCCCAATTCGCGACTGATCACACCGGATAGCCTGGACACGGCGGCTTTTCCCGCGCCATAGGCATAGCCCCACCCCCCTTGATCGGCGGCTATCGGTGGATCTGTTTCTCCCGCGCCGGAAGTCACGTTGATAACAGTTGCCCCGCCCTGCTCCAGCATGGCCGGCATCAAGGTGCGGGTTAACAGGAAAGGAGCCACTATGTAGCCTTGAGCCACGCGTTCAAGGGTTTCAGCTTCCAAGGACATGAAAGGAAGGTTCAAATCCGGGCCCTGGTAGACGGCGTTGTTGATCAGCACATCCACGCGGCCGAAATGCTCCAGCACCTGACGACCCGCTGACACCACCGACTCTCGGTCCAGCAGATCCATTCGGATCACTTGCGCATCAACCCCATACTGGCGTACCAACTCCGCCGTGTTCTCGAGACTGCCGGGCAAAGGTTTGCCGTCAGGCTGACGGACCGCATGCTGGAAAATCTCTCCCTCTTCCAGAGTTCGCGCACTCAGAGCCAGGTCGTAGCCAGCCCGGGCGAAAGCCAAGGCCGCCGCGCGGCCTATCCCGCGGCTGGCACCGGTGATAAATGCTACTTTTTTCATAACTAGTCCGCTGCAGTCGGGTAGTCGGTGTAACCCTCGGGTCCAGGTGTGTAAAGCGTTTTTCGGTTGAATTTCGCCAGTGGCAAGCCCTTGCGGATTCGGTTCACCAAGTCCGGATTGGCGATAAAGTGACGCGCGAATGAAACAGCCTCGGCCGCCCCTGCTTCAACTGCCTCCGCAGCGCTCTCTGGATCGAAACCATCATTGAGAATCAGAGAGCCGCGAAAATGCTCCCTAGCCAAGCCAAAGGCGTCAATGGCGGAATCGGCCGCACGCATGATATGTAGGAACGCCACTCCGAGCTGGCTGGCCCGCCTCATCAACTCCACGTGGCTGGCCACGCTGTCCTCGTCACTGGTATCGTTGAAGGTATTGCCGGGGTTGATGCGAAAGCCCACGCGATCCGCGCCGATTGCGTCGCTCATGGCTGCCAGGCAATCTCTGGCGAAACGAGCCCGATTTTCCACACTGCCGCCGTATTGATCGCTTCGCTTATTGGTGCCTGAACAGAGAAACTGTATGGGCAAATAGCCGCTGGTGCAGTGCAACTCAACACCGTCGAAACCCGCTTCGGCAGCATTGAGCGCGGCACGACCATGCTCACGTATCACCTCTTCCACCTCCTCGGTGGAGAGGGCGCGAGGCACATCAAAAGGCTGCATGCCAGCCGCGTCGGTGTACACTTTTCCCTGCGCCTGGATAGCGGAAGGAGCGACAGTGTCCACGCCTTCTGGCTTGATGTGTCGGCTGCCGATCCGGCCGGCGTGCATGATTTGCAACACGATGCGCCCGCCTTTTGCGTGAACGGCCTCGGTGACTTTGCGCCAGGCCGCCACCTGATCTGCGGTTTCAATGCCCGGCTGGCGGCAATAAGCCTGCCCGGTGACGCTGGGCCAGGTCCCCTCTGCCACGATCAATCCGGCCTCAGCGCGAGCGGCATAGTGATCAACCATAAGGTCTGAAGGCAGTCCGTGGTCGTGAGCACGGTTGCGGGTCATGGGAGCCATCACTATGCGATTGCTCAGCTCAATGGCTCCCAAACGCACGGGCTCAAACAGGGAGTTCGGGGCAAGCACTGCGGCTTGATCGTTCTCAGCATCCGCACTCGTCATAATACTTCCTTCAATCCAATGCGGTAATCAGTACAGCGGATCGGCCGCCGTCCACCGGTAAGGCAGCACCGGTGATGTAAGAGGCCTGATCGCTGGCCAGGAAGAGTATGGCATTCGCCAGTTCTTCGGGCTGCCCGACCCGTCCCATGGGAATCAGCTTTTCGGTGCTGGTCCGGGACTTCTCATCTGACAGCATGCCAGCGGTTGCAGGTGTTTCCACCACTGCGGGAACCACCACGTTAACCCGCACACCGTCCGCCGCACCTTCGGCGGCGGCCGCCCGGGAAAAATTGATAACGGCAGCTTTGGATGCAGAATAACCGGACATCCAGGGTGTACCCAGCTCTCCGCAGATTGAAGCCACATTGATCACGGCTCCCCCCTTTGGCTTCATCAGCTTAAGTGCGGTGCGAGTACCCCAGAAGGTGCCATCGACAGAAGTGGTGAAGTTGGAACGCCACTCTTCGGTGGACATGGACTCGATGGCTCCCCAAGTAAAGGCCATCGCGTTGTTGACGAGAATATCCAGACCGCCAAGGCGCTTGGCCACATCTTCCAGCGCGCCCACGAAAGCGTGTTCATCGCTCACGTCGACTTGCAATTTCTCCGCCTCGCCTCCCTGTGTTCGGATTCGGGCGACCACTTCGTCCAGTGGTTCGGCGCGGCGGCCGCAGACGACTACCCTCGCGCCTTCTTGTGCAAACCGCTCTGCTGTGGCGGCACCGATCCCGCTGCCGCCGCCAGTAATGAATGCCACTTTTCCATCCAAACAGCCTTTCATGAATCACTTCCCCCCAAATTGCGATTTTTTGCGCGGAAAACAAAGCACGCTGCCCGGAATGGACAGCAGAATCGATTCCGCTGGAAAAACGTTTTCAGGTTACGGGGGAGGCTGTGGACTGCCATCGTCCGAGGGGACTACACGAGTGAAGTCGCCTTTGCGAATGGATTTCCTGTGATCCTGCTCTTCGTCAGGTGAACGTCAGCTTGACAGACTTGGAGACCGGGACCGCCTGGCATGTAAGGGTTGTGCCGTTATTTAGATCTCGCTGGTCCAGCACCTCGTTGTGCAACAGCTTGATCTCTCCCTCGGCGACCTCGCACATGCACGAGGCGCACATGCCGGCCCGGCATGAGTACGGCAGATCGTGGCCTGCCCGCTCAGCGGCTTCTAGTACGGTTTCGGTGCT
This sequence comes from Proteobacteria bacterium 005FR1, assembly GCA_026192395.1. Lineage (GTDB taxonomy): Bacteria > Pseudomonadota > Gammaproteobacteria > Pseudomonadales > Cellvibrionaceae > WACF01. The sequence continues at coordinate 20,206 of WACF01000001.1, read as the reverse complement.
TTCGCAATCGAACTCCAGAGTTTCACCGTCGATCTCTACGGTAACGCGGGCAGAAGCACCCACGCTTTCATTTAACTGCTGCTCTCGCTTCCGAGCAATTTCTTCGAGAGCCTTTTCGTCCGGCAGCGAAATGAAACGCTCGATGTGAAGCCGCTCGTCGGGTATTCCCAGGTCGCGCAAAACGGCTTCGACCGACTCCATAAAAGGACCGGGACCGCAGACAAAAGCCTGGGCATCGGGCATGGCTTCAGCCAAACGTTGTAGCAGATGAGCATTCGGTATCCCCTGCACTGAATCCAGCAGGTGAATGACGTCCAGGCGCTCGCCGTAGTCAGACTGCAAGTCTTTCAGCAGCTCACGAAATATGATGGAATGTTCGTCCCGATTGGCGTAAATCAGGCGAACACGACCTTTGCCCTTCAAAAGGGCGGCCCGCAGAATCGACAGTACGGGAGTGATGCCACTGCCGCCGGCGAACAGCAAAAAATTGTCATCCAGCGATTGAGGCACGAAGACCCCGCTTGGCGGCAACACCTCGATTATGTCTCCCTGCTGGACGTTATCGCAAATCCAGTTGGAACCCCGCCCATCCTTCACCCGCTTAACTGTGATCCGAAGGCCCTCGTCCAACTCGGGGGTGCTGGACATTGAATAGCATCGCAGCAGGTGTCCGTCCTGCCAGGGCAGCCTCAACGTTAGGAACTGACCGGGCTGGTATTGGAAGCGCCTCGACTGATCCGCTGACGGCCGAAAAACAATTGACTTGGCATCGGCAGTTTCATCGACGATTTCAGCCACCTCAAGCGAATGGTAGTGGGACGTGGCCATGCTTGCTGCTACTCCTCAGGATCTCAACACAAGTACCGCAACATTCGGCACCGGCATGGGAGAGACTCCCAGATCATGGCCGCCGACCACATCGTTGAAATGGACTAAAGGAAGGGCGCTGGTAATTCGTTTGGACGATGACCGATGCAAGTCCCTCCACTAATCTGTGGCACATGAAAACTACCGACAATGCCAAAATCGAGGTTCCGGTCCGGGCCGAATCCATTCCGGACCTCGCCCTCAAAGCCGCCCAACAGTTCGCCGGCCTGAGCGCCATTGAAGGCGGCGGCGAAGTCATCGACTATGCGGATTTACCTTCCCGCGCACTTGAGGTTACCCGAGCGCTGCTAGAGCATGGGATTCAGCCGGGAGACCGAGTGGCTTTATGGGCTCCAAACAGTGTTCGCTGGGTACTCGCCGCTCTTGGCCTGCAAATGGCTGGGGCGATGCTCGTCCCCATCAACACCCGCATGAAGGGCACGGAGGCGGCGGATATTCTCGACCGCAGCGGAGCGCGCGTGCTGTTCGTAGTGGGGGAATTCCTGGGTACGGACTATCCCGCCATGTTGGCCGATTACTCCCTGCCCGCACTGGAACGCCAGGTCCTCATTTCTGACCGCCACTCCCCACTTCTGCCTCGAACTCTAGGCTGGGATGACTTCCTTGGACGAGGCGAGGTCGTCTCCGAATCAGTCGCGCGGGAACGTGCCGCCGGGGTGAAGGGCGACTCTCTTTCTGATCTGATGTTCACCTCCGGGACGACCGGCAAACCTAAAGGTGTGATGAGCAGCCATGGTGCGGCCATTCGGGCGTTTTCGGAGTTCGTCCGCATACTCGGCCTTCGGCCCGGGGACCGCTACCTCGTAGTGAACCCGTTTTTCCATGCCTTCGGCTACAAGGCGGGATGGCTGAGCTGTCTGCTCTCCGGGGCCACCATTCTGCCTCACCCGGTTTTCGACGCAGATGCGGTGCTCGAGCGGATAGAGCGAGACAAAGTCAGCGTCCTGCCCGGCCCTCCCACCCTGTATCTTTCCTTGCTCGCTCATCCGAAATTGAAGGAAACGGACTTGAGCAGTCTGCGGGCTGCTTCCACGGGGGCCTCTACCATCCCGCCGATTCTAATCGAACGCATGCGCCAAGAGCTGGAATTCGATGTGGTCACCACAGCCTATGGTTTGACCGAATGCGGGGGTCTCGCGACCATTTGCGATCCCTCGGATCCGGCCGAGGTGATTGCCGGCACAAGCGGACGGGCAATTCCGGGCACCGAGGTCAGTATTCGATCTGAACACGGCGAAACCTTGCCCCCCGGTGAAGTCGGGGAAATATGTATTCGTGGTTTCCACGTGATGGAAGGCTATTTCGAGAATCCCCAAGCCACAGCGGAGACCATTGATGATGACGGCTGGCTGCATACCGGCGACGTAGGGACACTTGACGAAAGAGGCTACCTGCGAATAACCGACCGCCTCAAGGACATGTTCATCATGGGGGGGTTTAACTGCTATCCGGCGGAAATCGAGAACGCCCTGGCGGGACACCCAGCCGTCGCTCAGGTCGCGGTGATAGGGGTGCCCGACGAGCGGATGGGAGAAGTGGGCTGCGCATTCATTGTGAAACGACCGGATGCGGAGCTGAGTGAGGAGGAGGTCATTCAGTGGTCCCGGCAAAGAATGGCCAACTACAAAGTACCCCGGATAGTGCGAACGCTTTCGAGCCTGCCAGTAAACGCTTCAAATAAAGTCGACAAAAACCTGCTGAGAAAAGATTTTCTCGCGGGCGAAGCCAGCACCGACGGCTGACCACAGTCGATTACACCAAAATGGCTAAAAGTTGATTCATGTCAGCTTAAAGCGGCCATATCGTCCAAACAGAGTATGTCCGCGGAAAAGCCGCAACCCAGAATCAACCACAACCAAATGGGTAACCAGAAAACCAGGAGTTCTTCCATGGCAACAACCCAGGACTACCGTCTCGGCGAATTCACCTTTCCACGCGGCTGGTTCATGATCGCCACGTCCGACGATATCAACACTCACAAGCCGCTGGCCGTACGCTTTTTCGGCCAGGACCTGGCGCTTTACCGCGGGCGAGAAACCGGCAGAGTTGTTCTGCTGGATGCCTATTGTCCGCACATGAAGACCCACTTGGCCGCACCCAACGACACCTCCTACGTAATCCTCGACGGCGGCGGCACCAACATCGAAGGCGACAGCATCCGCTGTCCTTATCATGCCTGGCGGTTCGGTCCCGACGGGCAATGTAACGACATCCCTTACCACGAGGGCCCCATTCCCAAAACCGCCTGTGTACGTTCGTGGACAGTTGTTGAAAGCCTGGGCGCAGTGTGGGTCTGGCACGACCCGGAAGGTGGCGAACCTGAATGGGATCACCCCTCGCTCCCCGAATGGGATGACCCCGCCTGGGTGCGCTGGAAATTCGACGATCTGGGCGAGCTGAAGCAGCACCCTCAGGAAGTCATAGATAACATTTGCGATTACGGCCACCTGGGCCCGATCCACGGCTCCACGGTGCAGCGCTACGAAAATGAGTTCAAGGGCCATCTTGCCATTCAGCGCCAGTGCGGGCCCCATCGCACTCTTGTGAGCGAAGACGGCGGTAGTCCGATTCTGCACACGGATACGACCTACCACGGGCCGGGCGTACTGATTTCATATCTGACCGGCTTTTATGAATCGATCCTGATGATCAACCATACGCCCATCGACGATGGGCTCATCAAAGTGTGGCATGCGCTTCTGGTAAAGTCGCCCAGCGGCAAATCGGAAGTGACAGTCGAGGACACCATCGCTGCTGGCCAGTTCCAGCATGCCAGTCTGCTCGCCTTCAAGCAGGATTTCGAAGTCTGGACCAATAAGGCTCCCTGCCTGAACGGCATGTTCATCCCCAGTGATGGCCCCTTCATGAAGGCGCGTATCTGGTACAAGCAATTTTTCAATCCGCGCGAACGCAAAAACGAGTTTGTGAGCAAGTGCGAAGGCGTGTACGTACCAAAAGGTGCCGAGCCCTACTCACAACAGTAATACCACCATGCCCAAGAACTTCCTCTCCTTCCGCCCCTGACTCTGACAGGGGCTTTTTTATTTCGCCCCTTTCTTTGCCAGCGTGACCACGTACGCTGCTTGTTTCGCAAATCCGGAATTGACGCCAACCCTGCTGCCGCACAACCTATTCTCAACAGCTTCCCTAGTCTGTATGGAGGAAGCCAAGCAGCCATGGCCGAACTAGGCTGCTTCTAATGCTACGTCAAGCTATCGTCGGTGCAAGCTACGACACCCTCCCGTCCTCCACTGAAAAAAGGTTATGCGCAAAGATCTACGGAAGCTCTTGTGGTTTGATCAGTTTCTCATTGCCGGCTCAATCAACGGCTTGATCAACGGTGCGATTGCATTCCTGCTCTTTCAGGACCAGAAAACCATTAGTCTTTGGGGAGAAACCCCGAATATTGTCATAGATACGCTGCTGACGACCATCTTGTTGCCGATCATCGCCGCTCCTATCGTCTTCGGCCTTACTCGCAAAAAACTGAGAGCCGGAAGATTGCAGGGTATATTCCCTGACTTCCGCATCCCGTTCTGGCAAAACTATTCCCCTTTGGCAATGGGTACTGCCATCGCCCTTTGTACGACAATGATTCTTACTGTCCCCACGCTACTGATCTGGAATTTCCTTCTGGCACAAACCGTTCCGGTGCATACTTTTGTAGCATTCAAAATCACCTATTGCACATTCTTGGGAGGGTTTATCGCTAGCTTCTGTACTTATACAGCTTTGCGACAACACGGGTCACTAGCACAGATTCTTCCCTGAGATGCAAACGTGAGCTCATAACAATATCCATTGGCCGGCTATCCCGACCGGTCCGCCCGGCCATGCCGCCTCGTTTCCGTCACGAGTATGGTGGATGCAATTGCAGACCCAAGCATTCGGTAGCAGATGTCGGCTATAGTTCGAAAACGAGAAATTAGAATCTTAGAGGATATCTTCATGTTCGTAACATGTCGTCGGCTAACCACCCTCGTATTGCTTGCGTTTATAGCTGGGGCAAATGGGGATACTGGAAAACCAGTAAACGATCAACAGCAGCCGATTGGCCGCATTTATCATGGTGGCAATATCATCACGATGGATGATAGTAATCCTCAGGTTGAGGCAGTCGCCGTCCGAGCCGGAAGGATTGTGGCGGTCGGGGATGAAGAGATCGTACGTGCTGCTGTTGGGAACACTGCAGAAGACGTCGACCTGGCTGGCGCCACCCTCGTGCCCGGATTCATCGATGCACACGGCCACATTGCGCATGCAGCGGTGTTCACTGGCTATGTCAATGTTGCTTCACCACCAGTCGGTGAAGTGAAGAATATCTCCCAACTACAGGCCACATTGCAGACGGAAGCCGACAAAAAGGCGAAGGGGGAATGGATCATCGGCTATGGTTACGACGACTCGTTGCTGGCCGAAGGGCGTCATCCCAAACGGTTCGATCTGGACAAAGTCAGCGAGGAGCATCCAATTTTCCTATTCCATGTGTCCGGTCACCTCGGTGTCTGCAATTCAAGGTGTCTTGCAATGGCCGGGATCGAGGCGAACACCGTCAGCCCCCCAGGTGGTGTAATCCGCCGACACGAAGGCACCGGCGATCCGAGCGGAATCGTGGAAGAGCAGGCACTTAAGTTCGTTTTCGAGGGCGGTTTTCCGCAGCCATCGTTTGAAGATCGTATCCGGCTGCTGCAGGAGGCCCAGACATATTATGCCAGCTACGGGCTTACCACGGCCCAGGATGCAGCGACCACCCCTGCGGATCTCGCGGTGCTGACCGCTGCCGCGAAAAAGAATAAGTTGTTCCTCGACATCGTTGCGTATCCGTTTTACACGCACGGGGCGGTGGTGCACAAAAAATATTCTCCTTCGCTGAACTACAAGAACGGCTTTCGCGTAGGCGGTATAAAGCTGCTTCTGGATGGTTCCCCTCAGGGAAAGACCGCCTGGCTGAGCGAGCCCTACCATGTGCCGCCGCCCGGCGAATCCGAGACATACCAGGGCTATCCTGCAATGGAGGACGAAGAGCTGCAAGGTCAACTGAAGTTCTTCTATGAGCTAGGCTGGCAAGTACAGGCTCATGCGAACGGAGACGCGGCTATCGACCAGTTACTCCGCGCCGAACAGGCAGTCGTCCGGACACAGGGATGCGCAGACAGACGAACAGTGATCATCCACGCACAAACAATGCGCGATGATCAATTGCACACTGCTGCACGTCTAAGCCTTATCCCTTCTTTCTTCATTGCACATACATACTACTGGGGCGACTGGCACCGCGATTCAGTCTTGGGTGATGCTCGAGCGGCCCGAATCAGCCCGTTACGGTCGGCTGCGGCCTTGGGAATTCCGTTTACCTTGCACAATGACACTCCAATCGTGCCACCGGATATGATGCTGCTACTGTGGTCAGCGGCTGCTCGCGAGACTCGCTCGGGTGCGATTCTCGGGCCTGAGCAGCGCATCGACGTCGCTAGCGCCCTTCGGGCAATTACTATCGACGCCGCACATCAGTTGTTCGAAGAGAACGACAAGGGATCGCTGGAGCCAGGAAAGCTTGCAGATCTGGTTGTACTTGATCGCAATCCTCTGGAGGTAAACCCTTCTGAGCTGCGCCACATCAAAGTGCTGTCGACTATCAAGGAAGGGCGCGTCGTATTCCAACGATGAGCGAATTTCTGCAGCCATTTTGTCCCTTTCGAAAGAAGGAGATTCCCATGATCAAGATCCTGGCGCACCTGCCTCTCGTTATCGCTGCTGTCGCGGCTCCGTTCACAACTGCAGTCGGACAGACGCTCACTGACAAAGTGCTGGCGCAAGCCGAAGTGCTCCACGACAAGGCGATCACTTGGCGCCATGACATCCACCAACATCCCGAGTTGGGCAACCAGGAGACACGCACGGCCGCGATCATCGCCGAGCACTTGCGAAGCCTCGGAATGGAAGTGGAAACAGGTGTGGGCACAACCGGTGTAGTCGGCATCTTGCGCGGCGAAAAGCCAGGAGCAGTGGTAGCGCTACGCGCGGATATGGATGCGCTGCCCGTAATGGAGCAGACCGGACTCCCCTACGCCTCCAGGGCACGCCAGAAGTATCTAGGCAAGGAGCAATACGTCATGCATGCCTGCGGCCACGATGCTCACGTGGCAATCCTCATGGCGACCGCCGAAGCCCTTGCGAGTATACAGGACGAACTTCCGGGAACGGTGAAGTTCATCTTCCAGCCGGCCGAGGAAGGTCCAAGCGACTACGTGTTCGATGGCGAGCGCCTGTTCGGAGCGCACCAGCTGGTGAAAGAAGGCGTGCTGAAGAATCCGGACGTGGATGCGATCTTTGGCCTTCACGTCACGTCTGCCGTTCCCACTGGGGTGATCTACTATCGCAGCGGCCCCGTCATGGCGAGCAGTGGCGACCTCCACATCGAAGTGACCGGCCGCCAGACTCATGGCGCTCAGCCCTGGGACGGCGTCGACCCAATCCTCACGAGCGCCCAGATCATCACTGGTCTGCAAGCGGTTGTGAGTCGCCAGACCGATATTCGCAGTGGTCCCGTCATTGTCAGCATCAGCACTATCGAGGGCGGCACGCGCCACAACATTATCCCCGACAAAGTGAGAATGACTGGCACGATCCGAACCTTCGGGGACGAAACACAATCGCATGTCAATCAACGTGTCAGGGACACAGCGGAGCACATCGCCAAAGCTGCCGGCGCCGAGGCCACAGTCACAATCATTGACAATTATGCTTCTACCGTCAACGACCCTGCACTCACTGCCGACATGCTTCCGACATTGAAGCGAGGTGCTGCAGACCTCGTTGAAGCGCCCTTGGGTGCCGGCTCCGAAGACTTCTCGTATTATGCTCGGGAAGTACCGGGTCTGTTTTTCTTTCTAGGAGTGACCCCTCCTACGGACTACGGCACTGCCGCCCCAAATCATTCACCCGAGTTCCTGGTCGATGATGCGGCCCTGATAACAGGCATCGAGGCGCTATCTTCGCTGGCGACCGATTATCTGCTGCAGTCGCAGCAGTGAGCTAGCCGTGGAGCAGACCTAAGGTGAATAGAGCTAATAAAGAAATAATCTGCAAAAAGCGCCTGGTCAGACCGAGGCGGGTGTATATCTCCTTTTTCCCTGGGCATTTCCTATAAGAAAAGAGGTGGCGGTATGTACGACCGAGTAACGGGCACTGTTAAATGGTTTAACAACGCACGGGGCTATGGATTCATCAAGCGATCTGATCACGACGAAGATATCTTTGTGCACTACAAGGAAATCCGCGGAGGTGGCTTCCGCTCGCTCAATGCGGGTCAACGAGTTGAGTTTACAATTCAGACCGGCGAGAAGGGAATTCAGGCAAAAGATGTTGCAGGTGCATGAACCCCGGAGTTATTCCCATTAGCACTGAACTCCCCTCATGAATACCGACGCTCGCTACATCATCTGGTTGCTCGACTTCCTAAGTAGCAGAGGGATTGATACGCAGGCAACACGCGAAGTGCATCGCCTTGTCGATCTCGAGAGGCTGGATACGTCGATCTCCAGTACCACCCATCGAGCACTGCTTTCGGAAGCCCTGCATAGGACGGGGGATACTGGGCTCGGCCTGAAGCTTGGAGTCCAGCGTTCACTGGCAACTTATGACCAGCTGGCGTATTTGATCATGAGCTGTGCCACATTGCGGGAGGCCACGGAAAAAGGTCTTAAATATCAGAGCTACCCGGGGCGTTTTCCGGAGGCTCTATCATCACGACTTTCAGCGAAATCGAAGGCCAAGGCTGTTATCAGATCAATGTGAAAGAAGACCTTGGAGAACTAAGGCTACTGGCCGTTGAAGATTTGCTAAGCAACATTGACGACTGCGCACTGGGTCCTTGGGCGGCCACTACCGTCACAATCGCCGCCTCACGTAAGCGATTATAATCAGCGGATATCCAACTGTGATCTGCAATTCCAAGCACCGGTAGTCCAGTTGTTTTTCGATGCAGTAGCTAGAGATAACAGTGTTATTCCGACCGTGTAACTGGCGGGTGTCGATCCCCGCTGCCCCCGCATTCGAACGAGCCACAGCTGGCCCTTCCTCGGAATATTTACGGCGGACCATCCAGAGAATGATGAAGCGAGATACGGCGCAACTGAAATCGATTGTTTGTGACCGCGAGTCACGCGTTTTCGGCTCACCCCTTTTGGAGTGTGCCCGTCTGCCGTCCCTTGGCGGGACGTCATCCGCACATGCGTTGTAAGTCAATCTCGCGCTGTGTGAAGTGTTGGATGAGTCGCGTTCAACCACACCTGCGCAGCACATCCAGAAAACCTCGGCAGTTTTGAGAGCTCCATCCTTTTAAAAAGAGAGGCAGTTTCCGGTTTCTCTTGCATATCTATCGGTCTGCCCGTGCCCTGTGGTCCCAGCAACGTCCCTTGCTCAACAATAATTACGTTGAAAACACGTTCGACATATGCTTCGATGACTAAAGTTGTTTTCTCCAGTCCTTCCGCCTCGGTAGCAGCGAATATCCAGATGACGCGAAAACCAGGAAGTGTGAGCCGAAGAGCAGTACATCCGAAATCTGAAGCTGATGCCGATCGATTGCGTGTCGCATTGGCTGATACACTTCGCTCACTTGAAACCTCTGATGAGATACAGCGCGAGGCAGCAGAGCTCATCGCCAAACATTTCGCAGTCGGGCGAGTTAATTTTTCGACGCTTTCGTCTCAATCCGGGTTGCTAGTAGTCGAACAAGAGTACGCACCCGGCCTTCCGAGCGCTGTAGGCTTGCATCCGACCCCGAATTACAGGGGAATAAAGGAGAATGGCTCTAACCGGTTGTGGGTTGCTGAAAATACATCCACAACACCCGGTCTCTCGGACCAAGACAAAACTGGTTTTCTACGCCTACGTATAGCTTCACTTGCGTCGGTCAAACTATTTAGAAGATCCCGATTTGCGGGTTTCTTGACTGCGGCGCATACCGAGCCACGGAAGTGGTCTCGAACGGAGCTAGACCTTCTCACCGAGGCCGGTGAACGCGTTTGGTTAGCCATCGAGCGAGCCACCTCAGAGGCGGCGCTACGCAAGAGCGAGGAGCGCTATCGCTTGGTGAGCAAGGCCACAAACGATGTGATCGCCGATTGGGATATGAAGGCGAATGTGATCGAATGGAATGAAGTAGCCACGTCAGTCCTAGGTTACGCTCCCGGAGATATACGGACTCGGAATGCGTTTGTCTCCTGCTTACACGAAGAAGATCAAGCAAAAGTGCGCAAAAGGCTTGAGCGCGCTATCTCAGAGAAGGCATCTCTGCCCAGCGTCGAGTACCGATTTCGCAAACCCGATGGGAGCTGGCTTACATTACTCGACCGCTCCTATATAGCTTATGACTCCTCAGGAGCACCTGAACGGACGGTAAGCTCGCTACTTGACATCACCGAGCGTCGAAAAATGGAGCAGGCACTCCATGAAGCGAACCAGCAACTCCTCGAAAACGATGAGCGTAAAAACGAATTTTTAGCCATGTTGGCGCATGAGCTCCGCAATCCCCTGGCGGTTATCTCGAATACGGTCGAACTGATTCGGCGCGTGGTGCCAAAGGCCGGAGAGCGCTACACAGAAGCGCTGCGAAAACAAGTCAGAGTGCTAACGTCGATGGTCGACGACCTCTTGGACGTGTCAAGGGTGATGCGAGGCTCTATTGCTCTCAAGAACGAGCCAGTCGACTTGACCATTTTGTCCAGGGAAGCGTTCGATACCGCCCTACCAATGCTGAACAAAAAACAGCTTGCACCTAAACTAAACCTGCCGGATAGATCGGTAGTCGTTCTCGGGGACGCCATACGTCTGGACCAGGTTCTGTCAAACCTCCTTAACAATGCAATCAAATATACTGACCCAGGTGGGGAAGTTGCTCTTAGCCTTCAAGCCGGCGATGGGTGGTCAGACTTGCGAGTACGCGATACCGGAATCGGCGTCCCCATCCATGTACAAGAATATATCTTCGACTTGTTCGGACAGGCGGAACGTGGCCTTGATCGATCCGAAGGAGGACTCGGTATCGGACTAACCATTGCCAAAAACATAGTCGAGCTTCACGGGGGGCAGATCCAGTTGCAGAGCGAAGGAGAGGGAAAAGGCGCTGAGTTCACCGTCAAGCTGCCCCTCGCCCCGAAGGAGGTGCTTCTGGAAAAGCCGGTGAGAGCACACTCAGATCCCCATCCTGGCAAGAAGCGTATACTTATTGTGGAGGACAACTGCAGTATTGCAGAAACTCTGAAAGAACTGCTTGAGGCGCTTGGCAACGATGTATCTGTGGTAGATAACGGCATCGACGCACTTAGGGAGACGGAGAGATTCAGCCCCGAAGTCGCGTTGATCGATATCGGTCTTCCGGGGATGGACGGCTACGAGGTGGCGCGCCAGCTGCGTCAGAACCCTAGAACAAGGAGTTCGATACTTGCCGCGATATCAGGGTACTGCCAAACGAGCGATCGTGAACTCGCCAAAGCGGCAGGCTTTAACGAGCACTTTGCTAAACCTGTTGAATTTGCTTCTTTGGTTGAGTTCATCGAGAGTTCAACGTCAAGAATGCACTAGTGCAGCGCACTCGCTTTGCGCCTCATAGATTTCCGGACGCGTGCCAAAAGGAGAGGTGCGTCGAGGATCACCTTGCAGACCTTGAGTGTCGGCTCAGTAGCAAGGAGCTGTCTGCTAGCGTCCCCAGGCAGGGCATTGCCTGCATTCGATCTGAAGGATCAGGACGCATACGCTTCTTACCAGAAACCATCCGGGCCGCGCCCAACTTGCTCACGCCTTGAAATTCCCTCTACCCGATCTATGCTCCAGAACAGAACCTTCAATTGTTGAGGCGGGAACTTGAAAATAGCGGTAGTAAATGGGGAAACCGAGAATACAATTTATCTATACGAAGAGTCCGGGGATTGGGCCTGCAGTGCGCAAATCGCCGTACATGTACGTCGAGGTGTAGTAGACCTTTCCTCCGACGATGCTAACACGCACTTACGAGAATTATTAAGAAAAGCGATTGCGAATCTTACTCATCCTCAGGACGAGCCGCCCTCTGCCGAGGCTTGCAAGACAGCCACATACCCTACTGCTCAAAACGATTTCTCACAAAAGGCCTTTCTCTGAACCTTCCGAATCCGCAGAAGGCTTTGGCACCGATGCGGCCACGGCACACCAAACCGAGGGATAAAATCGTGGTGTTATCCCATTCAGTCAGCTTCCGTTCCCGGGTCACGCAGCGATTACCCGTGCACCGCCGGCCTGCTTGGCCTGATACGAAGCTATGTCAGCCTGGTTCAAAAGGGCGTCCACGGTGTTAGCTCCACACTGACTGTGAGCTATTCCGATACTGGCCCCGATCTGCAAGCTATTGACCTCAGTTTCGCGGAGCTTAACTGAGATGGGCTGACGGATCGCAAATAAGATTCTATCTGCAATCGACTGTGCTGTCGCCGTATCATCAGTCCCGAGTACCGCAACGAATTCGTCGCCCCCAAACCTAGCGATCAGGTCATCTTTTTTGCAAATGCTTTTCAGCCGTTCGCCAATAATCCGAAGCACCTCGTCTCCAGCACGATGACCGAATTGATCGTTTACGGGTTTGAAGTCGTCAAGATCTATCATCAATAGAGCGAAGGGCGTCCGATGTACTTGCCAAGCGATCATCGCCTTCTGGAGTGTCTCTAAAAGCCAGTTACGATTGGGCAGTCCGGTCAGCATGTCGGTATAGGCAAGTGATTCGAGCTCCCTCTGCCGCGCTCTCGCCGAGATCGCACGCTCAAGCTCGCTATGCGCACTCGCAGTCACGAGGGAAATGAGTCCAAATGCAACGATATGCGCGGCAGTAATCCAGATCGGCACAGCATGTTCGGGTAGGAGAACGTTGGCACCAATCGCCAGTACGGTGAAGGCGACCAGTGAAATACCCGCGCCTGTTTCGCGCAGGAAGAAACTGGCCCAGAGTAGAATCGGCAGAGACGCATAGAGCACCCCTTCTACGGGGTCCTGCTTGGCGAGCTGACTGGCGAAGGTAAAAACGGATGGTGCGGTGAAAGCCGCTAGCACAATCAGTGCTTCTCTGAGCTGCCCGTAAATGCGGGGGCTTCCCTCCACCATCCAGTTTATTACTAGTGGCGTGATACAGAGCATCCCGACCGCCACAGCCAGCCACCAGTTACGGGCGATCACCACGATTTCATCCCCTCGAATTTCCCCGATTGCCCACAACCAGACTGCCGCTGTCGTCCCCCCGCGAGCGGCACCAAAAGCAGGCAAATGGCTGCGAAACGTGCTGTGCCGGAAAGGTCGAATCTGAACCCGAGGCGCTCCCTGCCTCGAGTCAGCAGGTAGGCGGCCGTGGCGATTTCCGTAGTCGCGATCGCCCCCATGCCGATCCGCGCAACCAGCGACAAGTCTCCCAATGTGAAACTTACGAAAATGTGCACCAACATGAGAATGGGTAGCAACCAATAGCCCCAAAGTAGCACTAAAACCAATCCAACACCGGCTGGCAGCCAGACTGTGCTCACGTTCAAGGTCAAACCTGCGAGCTGCATGCTGGCGATCACAGCGGCGGCATACAACAAGCTGACCATAGCTGCTGCGTGCTTTCGGGACTGTCGGGTGATCCAGTCTCGATAGCATTGCGCTCGGGAAGCACCGTTTTGGGGTTCTGAAGCTTTCACGTTCATATAGTCAGTCGACGAGTCGTTCCTTAAGGGCCCGGCTACTTAAGCTTGCCGCTCCGCATGAGCCGCCGAGTTTGCGAGTGGCGGTAGTCAGCATACAGTTGGGCATGAGGGGGAGTTTCTTGGTTGCGCCATTCCCCGGAGCTTTTTGAATCTCAGCCCACATCGCGTGGATCGCGTTTGTACCGGCTTGAGGGGATGGCGGCAGGGGACTGCTTCGATCAAGGAGAAATGTGACGCAGCTCACATTTTTCGAACGGCAGATTCTGAGCAGAAGATACGCGTGTGTCCACTTTCATGTGGCTCTAGAAGAGACGAACTCGATAGCCAAATGGCATATACAGGCAGTCGGCGAGTTGGGCTCCGATCGAATCTGGTGGCCAAGGACTTACTCAATGGCGAGTGGACTCTACAGATCTGGAAGGATTGCCGGAAAGATCAGGCGAATGATCGGCTGTTGGAGTGCAGACACTTGCATAGTCACATGCGGAAGAGTTTGCACGCTCTTCGATTAACCGGCGGTACTCCACTTCGCCCAGGGGCTTCGACAGCACGTATCCCTGCAACTGGTCGCAACCGAAGGCAGAGAGCATCGCTTGAGTTTCTGCGTCCTCTGCTCCTTCGGCGACAGTTCTCAAGCCGAGCTCCTTTGCCATCAGCACTGTAGAACGGACAATGCTGCGATTCCTCGCGTTGGTGACCATATCGGCCACGAAAGTCCGATCAATTTTCACTTCATCAATGGGAAAGACGCTCAGATAGGAGAGCGACGCAAAGCCCGTACCAAAATCATCCACTGACAGGCCAATACCTAATGCATGTAGCTGTACGAGTACATCCCTCGTGCGCTCGAAGTCGCTTGCGACGCTGGTCTCTGTCAGCTCCAGGTGCAGGTCTCCGGCGTTCCCCCCGTGTCGCTGAAGCGCCTCTTGAACAACATTCGACAGGTCTGTTTCGGTAAGGTCCGAAATGCTGATGTTAACGCTGATCGAGCTTGGCAGTCCCTCCTTGCGAAGCATCGATGAAAGCCGAACCGCTTCATCAATCATCCGGCTGGTCACGAACGACACGAGTCCGGCCCTTTCGGCAAGGGGAATGAACTGGGTCGGAAAAATCGCTCCGAGCCTGGGGTGGTTCCAGCGGACCAGCGCTTCGGCGCCTGTTATCGTGCCGCTCGCAAGATCGAGTTTGGGCTGAAAAACTGGATGAAGCCCTTCCAAATGCCCGCTTCGCAGACACTCCAGTATCTCAAAGTCGTTCTCATCGGGTTCCATAGCCGGGCTATAGATCGCCCATTGGCGTCCTGTGGCGCGGCTGACCGTCAGAGCCGTCTCAGCTGATTTGAGCAGCTCGACCGCACTGCCGCCGTGCTCAGGGAAGCGCGCCAGCCCCGCCACAGCGCGAGAGTATAGTGTCTGATCCGCCCTCCCCTGCGTCAAAAGCATTTGCTGGTGAAGATCCCGGATATTTTCCCGTGACGAGAAAAGTGCAAATACACCGCGCCCCAGGTAGCCGACCGGACCTTTGCAGCGTGACCGGAGATTGGCCGCGAACTCCTTGACAAGCTCGTTCACACGCTCTCGACCGAGAATGTGGAGCAGTTCGCTAAGCCGGGTTAGCTCCACCACCAGCATGTCCCGGGTTGGGTCGTCCAGAACTTCATGTCGGCGACCCGCTATTGACCGATCTACCTGGTCAAGAAAGGCGTTCGTTTTCGCCAGCCCCGTTTCGCCGTCGTTATCGTGCAGGTATGCGGCTACGGCTTCAGCCGCATCGCTTCGATGGCGAAACTGCTCGGCCCGAGCCTCTGCGTTGCGGCGCAAGCGATGCAAATATACGAAGCCTGCCACCACAAGCAATAGGAGAACGCCCGCGATAGGCGGCCACAATCGTGGGCCGTACTGGCCGACGTAGGCATCGGGTAGGTCTTTGCGCCATTTATCGTGAACAGATCGATAAGCGCCGCTCGCAACTGCCGAATCGAGGGCATCTTGCATCCACAAAAGCAAATCTTTGCGCTCACAAAGCTCAGCGAAGGCATAAGGCCTCGACCAAAAGGGAGGCCCAAGCCTGTCCACCTTCAGATCCAGATCGCCTATCGATCTGCTGGCACTTGGAGTTGCAAGAACAGCATAGTCCGCTCGCTTTTGCTGAACAGCTTCCAAAGCCTCCGGGGTATTTGCAGCCAATATCGTGACCGCATCTATGCCGAGCTCCTCCAATCGCTGCTGCGCGTACGAACGATCCTCGACTGCAACTAGTCGACCCTCGAGCTCATCAACGCCGTAAATGGGTGTGGTACCCTCCGCCGCATAGATAGCGTGGTTAACGACATAGATCGGCGGCGAGAAGAGAAAGCGCTCGGCCCGCTCCTCCGAAACAAGCATGGGTACGATATCGAGATTCCCTTTCTCGAACTCGGCCATGATCTCTGGCCAGTCGCCGAGCTCGCAGGTAACCTGCCTGTCTCCAGCTTGGCCCAATGCCCTCGCCAGCTCCACATTGAAACCTCTAACTTCCCCCTTTCGAGAAAATTCGAATGGCGGATAGGTGGCATCGCCACCAAGCTTGATCATTTCGGGAATATCGGCGTGGGACGAAGAACTTGCCAGCAGTGCGGCGATCCCTGCAACGACGACGGAAATTTCGGAGCTTCGAGGCAGAATGCTCGTTTTTCCAACACGTCCACATAACTGAGACAGATACCAGAAAAAGGCTGGGATTTGGTTTAGCACCACTACATCCTCCGGGGTCTTATTCTTTTTCCGATTGAGACCAATCAGTCATTATACGGGCATATAGTAAAGGACAGCACGGAACACAAGGCTGCATTTGCAATGCTCTAAACGGCGGATGAACTTAGTAGACGCCATCATGTGCATTTTGATGACAAGATCTGGTGCGGCTCGAGCACGGCAGGCGCCCCCTGCCGACTCGCCTGACGGCCGGAGTTCAAGGCCTGAGTTGTACCTGAGCCCTTTGTGCGTTCGATCGCGCTCGAATCTCCAGGCTTCAGCGCGAACCAGCGGCGCACGACTCGGCCTCGCTTAGATGCCACCAAGACCTGACTTCTACGGAGTTACAAGCGGCCGTGAATTCGCCAAAGCGGCACGCTTCGACGAGCACCTTGCCTAATCTGTCGAATTTCGCTTCGTGGTTGCGTTCATCAGAAATCACGTGAAGAATAGGCTAGCTCGCCCGAATCGCTTTTCGCCTTGGTTTTCTTGTGCTGGGGGTAGGTAAAGGATCGGAATCGGAGCACCATGAGCCAAGAGATTGAAAATCTTAATATCGTTTCGCAGGAAGTGCAGATCACTCCTGCCGACATAAAAAAAGCCCTAACCCTGAGCGGCCGCGTTCGCGAATCGGTCCTGATGGGCCGACAAGCCAGTCGGGATATTCTCGATCACAACGACCATCGCCTGATTGTGGTGGTCGGTCCCTGCTCCGTTCACAACGTGAATGAAGCCCATGAGTACGCTCGCCGTCTCGGCCACATCGTGCTGCGCGGCGGGAGCGACAAGCCCAACTAAGATTCGGTCGCCATGGCTGAGCAGGAGCTGGGGAACGCCGGCATTTCAACCAACATTATGGTGGACTGCAGCCTCCAACAAGAATCACGAACTGCAGCCATTGGTTGTAGACAACGTGGTCAATCAGATCCTCGAGGGTAACTAGTCGATCATCGGCCTGATGGTGGAAAGCAACCTCCACCAGGGCAAGCAGAGCATCACCGACAAAGCTCGCGGATTTACAGTACGGGGTTTCCGTGACTGACGCCTGCATTGGCTGGGACACTACCGAACGGGTCCTACGCAGTGCCCGCGACAAACTGAAGGACATTCTGCCCCGACGCTGATGGGCCGGCGGCAGACGGCAGGATCAAGCTCTTTGGTGTAGCAGTCGCGCAGACAGGTGGATGTTAGTTTCCAACTTGGCGCCGAGCTGAATGATCAGCTCCCGCATCGCCGGATGCCGGCCCTGACGCAAGCTCCTGCGGGGCTTCGGATGTCCGCCGCCGATATTGGCGGCTCTGATTTTCCCTTGTGCTCAGTCGCCCATGTATCTACTCGGTGTTTATCGGCGATTCATATGAGCTTTACCGACGATGGCAAATCAAGTCGACGGCTTCGAGCGGGCTAGCTGTGTGTACCTGATATTTCCGCTTCGCGCCAAACTTTTGCCGATCAAAAAGCGTTCCGTCAGTACCGATTGCTCGTGTTCCCTCACCTTTGGACCCCGCCCATTTTTATCCTCGTAGCCTGCCATGCACACGCAAGTTCCGGTCTGCCTCCAACTTACCTGCCCAAAAAACGATCTTGGCCGCACTGGGCCGAAGGTGGCCAACCCGGGACATCCCGGGACAACTTGGTCCAAGGTGGGACCCGTTCTGGACCAAGTAGATGCAATAATTAATAATTGCAAATGAAATTATCTGGTGCACAAAAATTTTTTTTTGTCTAGCCCTTATATGAACTTAAAAAACGACACCCTATATATATTTAGAAGACAAAAAATCGAGTGCCGTGGTAGCGGGAGGCTTGGAGGCCAGAAAGTGTTCAGGAGCATCCCAGCTTTGCAGCCCGAGTTTCACGGCCCAGCGGGTAGTTCTTGTGCGGTTAATTTTCGAGCTGCCGGGGTGAGGGAGAGTAAAGCGCAGTTCCCTTCTAGTCAGGGTGTTGCGGGGTGAACATTAAACACCGATCGAGATAGCCTACCCCCCTCCCCCTGCGCGCACACTGGCCACTTCGTGCAAAGTAAACGCTCTTGACCGAATGCACGGACAACCCGGCTCCGGGGTTCTGCTTTTGGCGCTGCGAAGAACGGCTGTCCCGGGCCGCTGATGCCAAAACTGCGCCTGGCGTCTGCGTGGAGTTGGTAGATAGGTCAACACCTGAACGGTTAGACATGGTTTCGAGCAACGGCTGTGAGCGATTACAGCGGCTGTGAGCGAACTTCTGAGGTACTCGACCCGGGGGCCGCGCCTGCGGCGCGAAATGCCCAGTGTGTGTTCATGTGTGCTTCGCTTCTGCGCTAATGCGGCGAATCTCGCAACTTCTTTGCGATATGATCGGGGGCGGCATTCTCGACTGCATTTTAAAGAATTTTGAAAAGGTTCGGGCTGGTGCACCTGGTAACGAAAGATGGTGACGGAGCGAGGCGTCTGGTATGGGGGCGCGACGAGAGGATTTCACCATTTCGAGGGCGAAGGCACGTGTAGTCGACCATGTGGCTTCGGCCGATGCCGTCCCCGAGCTGCCCGTCCCGCTCCATGCGAACTCGTCTTGTGGACCCTTGGCTAAAATCATAGCAGTCAGCGGTACTGATGTTTGTCCACAACTGCTGTGGATAGCCTTGTGATTACATTCCCACAGCCGAGCGGCAAAACAGGCGGGCAAAGTCGGCTACTTTTCGCACTTGCAGCTCCGTTCGAACACCGTGCTCTTAGCTCCCTAGGTTGCCTGCCAATCTCTCCTGCGTTGTGCTCATAGCGGAGCGCGGAATGGAAGCTTCTTCTTCCTACCGCCTCCACGTTAAATACAGCCGCGATCGGGCGCCATCTCGACAAACGCCTGGCAGCTTTCACGGGGAAGCGCTTAGGGCCGAGGCGAATGCCGAATTCTCTCTAGAATCTTCCTCTAACTAGGTGAAAGATACGCGCCTGTTGAGCCACCTGCAGGCGGCGTGTACAAGCGGCTAGGTTCCGGCAGCGTTTGTTCGACAACGTTGCTGAGTTCCAAAATCGCGGCGGCGCGAAGGAAACACTTAATTGCGCTGCCGCCTGCATGTGGACCTTGTTTCCCAAGCAACGTGGCTATGGTGGGCTGCGTGACACCGATTGTCATTGCAAGCTGGCGCGCGGATGAGATCCTACTCGTCCGGATCGCCTGGCGCAGTACATGTCCGATCCTCAGTAAAGCCGTGTCATCAGGGGCAGCTTTCGCTTCGAGGGGCACAGGAACGAATTGGTGATCTCGAGCCTTTAGGTGGTCCTCCAGCCCCGACACTAACGGCTCCAAATGCCCGGTTTCCTTGAGGGCGCGGCACCAGGTGCGTAGGCAAACGCCGCCAGCACCTTCCCGCCCAGCATCCAGCATCCGAGCCAGCGTCGGTGGTGCTACTTCCAAGCGCCTAGCCATCTCACTGCCGAATATCCGTTGCGACCGCAGGTGAGATCGCAACACAAATGCCAGTCGATCTAGCGCGTCATTCGTCTTCATGTAGTCACTCCGATATCGTAAAGCTCGCATGTCAGAGCGTAAGCCTCCGGCGATCTGAGAGAAGCCGAAAACAATCGCTACTCCAATTTAATATCGGCAGATTGCACCGTTACTTTAAATTTTTTTCAGATTGTTTTCTGATTCGGTCGTTTTTTGCATGAACGGTAGATTGCGAGGAGCTACCTAAGATTCTTGCGACGGCATCCCACACTGTGAGATTGCAGATTCCAAACGCGCTCATTTGCGACCATGATTACGTAAGCACCTGTAAACCTCCCCTTTTTAGGGTCAGGCATAACTAGAGCTTTCCATTTGTTCGTGTAAAGCCAGATACTCCCAAGGCGTAAGGTCTTCAAGGGAGTCATGTGGCCGCTCTTCGTTGTATTCTCGCAG